>NZ_BDAZ01000025.1 GCF_001612725.1 Nocardia anaemiae NBRC 100462
ACGCACACAAGGTGACCCCAGATTCTCTCCGGGGGTCTTCTTGAGGCAACTGTCCTAGCCTAGCCAACCGCCCGCGCAGAGTCAAGTCCGCTCGTCCGATCCGGCAATGCTGATCGCCAGGCGCTCCTCGTCCTACCTCGTTTCCCAGGCCGCTGTGCTCAACGTTTCCGCTGCGCTTTGGGCTCCGGGTCGGTGTCCGTGTCGCTCTGACTCGGACAAAGTTACGCGGCGGGGAACGCGGAGTCAAATCCGCACTACACGCATGTCATTTCGCAGGTCAGAGGCCGTCTGAGAGCCCGAAAAACGGGCTGAGGCCACCTGAATGTGACCCGAGCCACGTGATCTTCATGCGCCTGCCCGCAGTACGCCAGCGAAGTTCCGCTTGCCGCGGCGCAGCACCAGCCACCGTCCGTGCAGGTAGTCGGCGTCGGCGGGCGTCCATTCCAGATCCGAGATCCGCTCATTGTTCACCGACGCTCCGCCTTCGTTCACCGCCCGACGGGCGGCGCCACGGCTCTCCGACAGTCCGGAGGCGACCAGCAGGTCGACGATCGTGCTCGGTTCACCCGCCCCGACTTCAGCGACCGTGCCGTCGACCGCGGCTTCGCGCAGGGCCGCCGACAGCGTCGGCTCATCGAGTTCACGCAGATCCGCGCGGCCGAATAGGGCCTGACTCGCCAACTGCACGGCACGGGTATTCGCCTCGCCGTGCACCAGATTCGTCATTTCCTCGGCCAGCTTGCGCTGGGCCTCCCGCGCGTGCGGACGCTCGGCCGTGGCCAGCTCCAGCTCGGCCACCTCCTCGCGGGACAGGAAGGTGAACCAGCGCAGGTACCGCACAACATCGGCATCGGCGGTATTCACGAAGTACTGGTACCAGGCGTACGGGCTGGTCATTTCCGGATCGAGCCACAGGCTGCCGCCGCCCGTCGACTTGCCGAACTTCTTGCCGTCGGCCGAGGTAACCAGCGGCACGGTCAACGCGTGCACCGATGCACCGTCGACGCGCCGGTTCAGCTCGACGCCCGCGATGATGTTGCCCCACTGGTCCGAACCGCCGACCTGCAATGTGCAGCCGTAGTTGCGGCGCAGCTGCAGGTAGTCGTTGGCCTGCAGCAACATGTAGCTGAATTCGGTGTAGGAGATGCCCTCGCCGTCCAGGCGGCGCTTGATGGTGTCGCGGGCCAGCATGACATTGACCGAGAAGTGCTTGCCGATATCGCGCAGGAAGTCAACGGTCGACAGCTGACCGGTCCAATCCATGTTGTTGGCGATGATCGCGCCGGTGGGTGAGTCGTCGAGGGAGACGAAGCGCTCGAGCTGCGAGCGGATCCGGCCCGCCCATTCCGCGACGGTATCGGTCGAATTCATGGTGCGCTCGCCAACGTCGCGCGGGTCGCCGATGAGGCCGGTGGCTCCACCGGCCAGCACGATCGGGCGATGGCCCGCGCGCTGGAACCGCTTCAGCGCCAACAGCGGCACCAGATGTCCGGCGTGCAGGCTGGCCGCGGTGGGATCGAAACCGGCATAGAGGGTCAGCGGCCCAGCGGCTACCGCCGCGCGCAGGGCGTCCAGGTCGGTGGACTGCGCGATCAGTCCGCGCCAGGTCAGTTCATCGATGATGTCGCCGCTCACGTTTCCGCCTCGCTGGCGCTCGGCTTCAGCGTGCGCGATGCGCGCTGGCACATGGTTCGCTCACTTCGTTCGCTCACGCTGCCCTATCTTTCCGCACCGGTCCCGGCGACCGGCATGCCCCTCAGTGTCGCCGTGAGCCGCCACGCACGGCGAACCATTTTCGGTAAACGCGACGACGATCGGCAGACCGCGGTCTGCCGATCGTGTGCGTTGTTCAGATGTTCAGCGGGCCAGCAGCTCCCGCACCGCGATGATGCTGTCGCGACGCTGCCAGGCGATCCAGACGAACACCACGCCGAGTACCAGCGGGAAGGGCGCCAGCGCGGCCGCGCCGAGCAGGAACACCTGGGTCAGGGCGGCGCAGACCATGGTGATGGTCAGGCCGACGGCCGCGGGGCCGGTCAGGCGGGGCACCAGCAGGCCGATGCCGCCTGCGAGTTCGACGAGGCCGGTGAAGTAGCGGAACCACTGGCCCCAACCGATCGTGTCGAAGGATTCGACCGCCGCATGCGCACCGAGCAGCTTCGGGGCGGCGGAGACGATGATGAAGAACAACGCGAGCAGGATCTGCACGGTCCAGAGCGCGACATTCATCTTCTTGCCGGGACGCTGGGCAACGGCGGTGGTGGTGATCGGGGCGACGGGGGCGATGGCGGTCATCTGTCTTTCCTTCTGGTCGGTCGCGCCGGGTGGAGCGCGTCAACAGATAGGACGGACACCGCGGCGAAAACTCATCGCCGACCCCGAAAATTCTTGTGACCTGGCGTCATACCGCTTCGATCGGAGCGCGCGGGCTGCGCCGGTAGACCGAGACCGCCGGTGAAGCGAGCCAGAATCGCCACGGCACATCCGCCGCACTGCTGACCCCGACGCGCGGTCCATTGGAAATCTCGGCGGGGTCGATCGCACCGTTCAGCTCCAACCGGATCGGCGACGCCGGGTCGAAGAGCGGAGTTCCGTAGTCGCTCAGCGTGATTCCGAGCGCGCTGCCGAGATTCCCTGGGCCCCTTGCCAAATCGGCGTCGCTACGGGCCGCGGGTCGTCGCGACCTGGCCGCCTCCACCCCGGCGATCACCTCGCCGGACCGGATGAGTACCGCACTGGCCGTGCCATCTGGGCCGCTGGTCACGTTCACGCACATGTGCATGCCGTAGCTGAGGTAGACGTACAGCACTCCGGCGGGCCCGAACATCACCGCATTGCGCTTGGTCCGCCCGCGTCCGGAATGGGATGCCGGATCCGGCCATGGTCCGGCCGGATCGCCGCCATATGCCTCTACCTCGACGATTCGCACGCCGACCGGTCCGGACCACAGCGTCGAGCCGAGCAGTCGGCGAGCCGCGGCGGGGGGTTCGACCGCGAGTTCCTCATTACGCACGACTCTCCATTGTTCCCGAAAGTCAGACGTAGCGGCTGTGCTGGCCCGAGCGCAGCGTGACGAGATCATCGATGATCACCGCGGCATAGCCGACCGCGACCAGCACCGCGAGCTGTGCCCAGGCGAACCACGCGATACCGATCGGGATGGTCGCGGCCACCGCGGCGGCGGCGAGCAGTCGCGACCACGGGCGCGGCAGACCGAGGGCGAGCCGGAAACAGAATTGGCCGAAAAAGTACAGCGCGACACCGCCGGAGAGCGCGGAGGCGGCGGCGATGGAAGCGGGTTCATTGCCGTGCGCGATGGTCATATTGATGCCCGCCGCGGTGACGGTGATGCCGATCAGCAGCGGGTAGAGCGCGTAGCCATAGGCGAGCACCGCGGGACGTGAGCGTTCCCGAGCCGGGACCGCGGCGAGTGCGTGCTCACCGCGCTCGTCATCGATGCCGAAATAGGCCCACCACAGCACATAGGCCAGGCAGAGTCCGAGCGCGACGGTGGCGGTCAGCGGCACAGTGAGCTTCTCCCCCGCCAGACCAAGTCCGATCGCGACGACCGATTCACCGATGGCGACGATGATCACCAGCCCGTTGCGCTCGCAGAAGTGGCTGGCCCGCACCACGAAATCACGGGTATCGACCAGGTACGGGCTCAGTATCTGCACCGCGAATGCCAGGCCCCAGCACAGGTATTGCCACCAGCCGTTGACGAATCCGCCCGCGAGCACGAGCCCAGCCGCGAGGGCGTTCAGGGGCGCGATGCGTTTGATCGCTTGGCTGGCCGAGGTACCGCCACTGACCCAGAACAGCCCGGTGTGCACCGTGTTGACCAGGACGTACCCGAGACCGAAGGCGAGACCGGTGCCGTGGAACGCGTCCGGGATCGCCAGCGCGAGCACGAAGAAGCCGAACATGCCGATCAGCAGCAGCGTGCGGCGCTGCGGATTGCTCGGCGCCACTTCGTTGGTGAGCCAGACGTAGCCGCTGTACATCCACCAGATCACCCCGAACAGCACCACTACCTGGGCCAGCGCCTCCCAGCCCGGATGGTGGGTGAAGACGTGGGTGAGCTGGGTGATGGTGAAGACGAAGACGAGATCGAAGAACAGCTCCAGAGTGGAAACCCGAACCTGACCTCCGTCCACGTTTGTTTCGGTGGTCTGGCTGGTCACGGCAGGATCGTAGAGCAACACGCGGGGGCGGGCCCGCCGAGTGGTCACCCGATGACGTCGGTTCCCATGTAAAGCCCCCTGAGCTTGCTCGGGTTCACCTGGAAGCGCAGGTTGTGGATGTGGCCATCGATGATGTCGTAGGTGAACGCCGCCACCGGGTTTCCGTCGATGCGTGCCAGCGCACCGAGTTCGCCATTGATATGCGCGGGTTCGAGGACGAGGCCCGCGACCGACGGCTTGGCGAGTACGCCGAGGACCCAGCGCGCCACATGATCCGGCCCGTACAGCGGCCGCCGGGCCGCGGTGACCACGCCGCCGCCATCGGACCACGACGTGACATCGGGCGCGAGCAGATTCATCAGGGCGTTGAGATCGCCACCGGCGCAGGCGGCCATGAACTGCTCGGTGATGTGGGTGCGCTCGGCCTTATCGGTATCGAAGCGCGGGCGGCGCGACTGCACATGTGAGCGAGCCCGGTGCGCGATCTGTCGGACGGTGGCCTCGGGCTTGTCGAGGGTGTCGGCGATTTCGGCGTGGCTGTAGCCGAAGACCTCGCGCAGCAGGAAGACCGCGCGCTCCACCGGATTCAAGGTCTCCAGGACAACCAGCATCGCGGTGGAGACGGTGTCGGCCAACTCGGTCTCCTCGGCGATATTCGGTGAAGTCAACAAGGGCTCGGGAAGCCAAGGGCCGACGTAGGTTTCGCGTTTGGCTCTGGCGGAGGTGAGCCGATTCAATGACAGGTTGGTGACCGTGCGCACCAGATACGACTTGGGATGCTGGACTGTCGACTGATCGGTCTCATTCCACTTCAGCCAGGTGTCCTGCAGGATGTCCTCGGCATCGGTGACGGTGCCCAGCATCCGGTAGGCGGTGGAAAACAGCAGCCGCCGGTGCTCGATAAACGGATCCTGCGTGGACGTTGCGTCGACCATCGGGCTCGTCCGCCTCTCCGGATATTCAGGCCATACAAGTGAGGTGCGCGTGAGCCACGTTCACGTCCTGCGTGAAGTGCGCAGTCGGGCGTACACGGCGAGCTACCCATGTACTTCCGACACATCGGCGCAAGACAATCTACCGCCGCCGATGGTGTTTCCCGGCGAGCGGTAGATTTTGTGCCTTCATGCGGGCCGATGCGTGGCCTTGCCGCCTTTGGACAGCTGGACCGAGACGGTCATCTTCTTGCCGAGCTTGTAGCTCGGCACCGGGCTGCTGCTGACGCTCTCCTTGTACGACACGGCGGCGCGTCCGGTCAGGTAGAAACCGGCCCGGGGTGTCGTCGGCCAAATCCTGCCCGCCGCGGTCTGGTGCATGCGCGGCCGTTCGGTGAAGCGGGCGGAGGGGTTGACGATGCTGGTTGGTGAGGACCATCGGACCAAAGCACCGCCACCGGACGTGACAGCCGCGCTATTGGGCGTCGGACACACATCGGATCAGGGGCGAAATGGGGACGCTCCCGGATGTGGTCAGGGGTCGTTGATCCATAACGTCAGCGGCATGTCTTCGGTTTCCCGTCCGCGCCGGTTGCGGCGGTTTCTCCTGGTTCTCGCGACGGTCACGACGGTGGTGCTGCTCTCGGTCGGCGGCTGCGTCACGTGGGTGTACAGCGGTGCGTCCGTATCCACCGTCGGCAGTGGCGAATTCGACAATGAGCTTGTGATTCCGCCGCTGGCGCAGTCGCGGTTGCGAGCCGATGGCACGCGCGTCTTCGAGCTCGAAATGCGTTCGGGGCAAACGGAATTCCGTGCCGGGCAGGCGACCACGACGTGGGGGTTCAACGGGAATTATCTCGGCCCGACGCTGCGGGCGCGGCGCGGTGAGAAGGTGGAAGTCGAAGTTCGGAACAATCTTTCGGAACAGTCGAGTGTGCACTGGCACGGGATGCATTTGCCCGCGGCGATGGATGGCGGTCCGCACCAGGTGGTGCAGGCCGGTAGCACCTGGACACCGCATTGGACCGTGGACCAGCCCGCCGCCACGCTCTGGTACCACCCGCATCCGCACGGCGCGACCGAACAGCACGTCCGGCGTGGACTCGCGGGACTGTTTCTCCTCGATGATGAAGTGTCCGAGGGACTTTCGCTGCCGAACAACTATGGCGTCGACGATCTGCCGGTCATCGTCCAGGATGTGAAATTCCGTGGCAATCAGCTCGATTCGTCGCACCGCATATTTCGCGACATCGGGTTCCTCGGCGACCGGACCATAGTGAACGGAACCCTGACGCCGTATCGGAATGTCGGTGATGAGCTCGTGCGATTGCGGCTGCTCAATGCTTCGACGGCGCGGGTCTACACCTTCGGCTTCGCCGATGACCGCCGCTTCTCGCTGGTCGGCACCGACGGCGGGCTGCTGGAGCGTCCGGCCGTACTCGATCGGGTGCGATTGTCGCCGGGCGAACGCGCCGAAATCGTGGTTCGCGTGCGCCCCGGCGAGCGGACGATGCTGCGCAGCACGAAACTCGATGCGGGACTGGACTTCTGGACGCAGCGATTCGCGGGCGGTGACGACAGCTTCGACATCCTCGAACTGCGCGCGGCACCGACATTGCGGCCATCGCCGGAATTGCCTGCGGCACTGGCACATCCGTCCACACCGGACGGCTCGGATTCGGTGCGCGAACGTGATTTCGAATTGAATCTGAGTGGTATCAACGGCAGTCCGATGGCAATGGACCGAATAGATCTGACGGTCACTCGCGGCACGGCCGAAACCTGGGTGGTGCACAACAACGATGGCATGCCGCACAACTTCCACATTCACGATGTGCAGTTCCGCGTGCTCGAACTGAACGGCGCACCGCCGCCAGACGCACTGACCGGGCCGAAGGACACCATCTTCCTGCCGCCGAATGCCACCGCGAAGCTCGCCATGCGGTTCGACGGACCCGCCGATCCGAATTCGCCGTACATGTACCACTGCCACCTGCTCTGGCATGAGGACCAGGGCATGATGGGCCAGTTTGTCGTGGTCGAGCCCGGTCAGTCGGCCGGTACACCGGCACATCATCACTGACGGGTCTTGCCCGAGGAGCCAGAGCGCGCTAAATTCATCACACAGTGAATTCAACACTCGATGAATTGAGGCGTCCCATGACGGACCTGCACTCATCCCACGCCGTCGAGGTGCGCAACCTCACCGTGCGCCGCGGCGGCCGCGAAGTCCTACACAACATCTCGCTGACCATCCCGCGCGGTTCCATTACCGGACTGCTCGGACCGTCGGGATGCGGTAAGACCACGCTCATGCGCAGCATCGTCGGCACCCAGATCGTGGCGTCCGGCGAGATCTCCGCGCTCGGATTGCCCGCGGGCTCAGCGGAACTACGGCACCGGATCGGCTATGTGACCCAGGCGCCGAGCATCTACTCCGATATCAGCGTGCGCGAGAACGTCGCCTACTACGCCGCGCTCTACGGCCGCGATCGCGATGACACCGACGAGGCCATCGGTGCGGTCGGCCTGCTGGATCACGCCCATCAGCGCGGCGACGAACTCTCCGGCGGTCAGAAGACCCGCGCCTCGCTCGCCTGCGCCCTGGTCGCACAGCCGGAGATGCTGATCCTGGACGAGCCCACGGTCGGACTGGATCCGGTACTGCGTGTCGATCTGTGGAAGAAATTCCACGAATTGGCCGCGAACGGAACGACCTTGCTGGTCTCCAGCCATGTGATGGACGAGGCCGAACACTGCGACGAACTGCTGCTGATGCGCGAGGGCGACCTGCTCGCCGAGCTCAGCCCGGACGAACTGCGCACCGAGACCGGTGAGCAGAACCTCGAACAAGCCTTCCTCACCCTGATCACGATGGGACGTGCGGCATGACCACCACCCTCGTACCGCGCCACCGGACGCCGACGCTGCGCCCCTATGCCGCGACAACCGGACGCATCCTGCGTCAGCTGCGCAACGACCACCGCACTGTCGCCATGATTCTCGTGGTTCCCGCAGTGCTGATGGCGCTGCTCTATTTCATCTACAAGGACACTCCGACCAACCCGTTCAACCCGGTGCCGATCTTCGACCGTGTCGGCATCAGCATGCTCGGCATCCTGCCGTTCATCGTGATGTTCCTGATCACCGCGATCGCCATGCAGCGCGAACGCACCTCGGGCACCCTGGAGCGGCTGCTGACCACCCCGCTGTCCAAGCTCGACCTGCTGGCCGGATACGGCACCGCCTTCTCGGTGGCCGCGGCGGCGCAGGCGGCGGTGGCCTGTCTGGTCTCTTTCGGGCTGCTCGGGCTGGATTCGGCGGGCAGTCCGGCCTGGGTGGTGGTGATCGCCATGATCGATGCGGTCTGCGGCGTCGCACTCGGGCTATTGGCAAGTGCCTTCGCGCGCACCGAATTCCAGGCCGTGCAGTTCATGCCGGTGGTGGTCGCACCGCAGATCTTCCTGTGCGGCTTACTTGTTCCGCGCGGGCAGTTGCCCGGTTGGTTGGAGGTGATCAGCAATGTGATGCCGTTGAGCTATGCGGTCGATGCGCTGCAACAGGTTTCGACCCATCCGGATGTCACCGGTGAGATGCTGCGTGACCTGGCGGTGGTCGCCGGATTCGCGATTGTCGCGCTCTGCCTCGGCGCGGCCACGCTACGACGGCGGACCGCGTGACAGCCGAAGAGATCGCACCGGACCCGACGGCCAACGGTGACCGGGGCACTCGCTCCGGTCGTCGGCCTGGTCGGTCGGGCGCGCGCGAGGACATCCTCGCGGCCGCCCGCGCCCGCTTCGCCGAAATCGGTTTCGACAAGACCTCGATCCGTGCCGTCGCGGCCGACGCCGGGGTCGATCCCGCGCTGGTCCACCACTATTTCGGGACCAAACAGCAACTCTTCGCCGCGGTGGTCGAGTTGCCGATCGACCCGGAGGCCACGCTGCGCCTGATCGAGGCCGCGCCGCTGGATCGGCTCGGCGAAACCATTCTCGGCTCGGTGGTCGCGGTATGGGATTCCCCCGCTGGTCCCGGGATAGTCGCGGCCGTGCGCAGCATTCTCGCTGGCGGCGATACCGCGCTGGCCAGGACATTTGTCCTCGATGTCGTCCTGGAACGGGTGCGGATGCGGATCGCGAAACCCGAGGATGACGGTCGTGCGCGGGTCGCGCTGGTGGGAACACAGATGATCGGCGTGCTGGTCGCGCGCAAGATCCTGGAGATAGAACCGCTGGCCTCGATGCCGAGTCCCGAATTGGTCGCGGCCGTGGCCCCCACGCTGCAGCGCTATCTCACCGGTGAAATCGACACTCCCGCATCATGATTAGCGCTATCGTGCGCCATCGAGCGGATAGCTGCTCAGGCGTCGGCGTGCTGGCTGGTGAACGCGGCGTGCTCGGCGTCGGTGACATCGCGGGCCTCATCGATCAGCAGCACAGGAATGCCGTTCTCGATCGGATAGGCGCGGCGCAGGCGGGGGTTGTAGAGGGCGGTGGCGCCCTTGTCGTCGCGGACCAACAGCAGCGGACCCTTGTCCTGCGGGCAGGCGAGCAGGCTCAACAGGGTGGCGTCCAAGGCGGTTTCCTCCGGCATATTCGATAACTTACCCGGCGCCTAGGTTCGCTCCGCACCCGAACCCGCGGATGGCGATTCGGGCACCGGCGCCCGGTGGAACGAGATGTAGCGATGCCCGAAGAAGCTGGCGACGGCGACCAGACCCATCACCACCACCGCGGACGGTCTACTCGGCAGATGCAGCACCGAGACGGCCAGCGACAGCAGTGCGATATTCATCAGCAGCCCCCCGGAATTGACCGCCACGAAGCGAACGAAATCGCGCAGCATATGTCCGCGCACCCGGAAGACCAGCGTGCGGTGCAGCACGAACGCGATGACGATGCTGACGGCATAGGCCGCGACGACCGCGACCGCGGGCGGCACATTACTACCGAGCACCGATAGCCACAGCACCGTCAGCCCCATACCGAGCGCGGTATTGAACGCACCGACCATCGCGAAGGCGATCTCCTGCCGACGCACCAACCGCAGCAGCAGACCCGGATCCTCGGCACCGGTCGCACCCGCGTGATCCGCCGCGAAATCGGCCTGCTGGTCAGCTGTCAACGAGCGGCTCCCGCCAGATCGGGTTCCGAGACCGTCGCGGTCACCGGCGGTTCGGACCGGTCCACGTCCACGTCACGCTCGCGACCGCGCACGAACATCCATTGCAATGCGCCGATTCCGAGCAGCCCGAGCAGGATCGCGACGCCGCCGATCTTCCACCCCGGCGGCCGCCAGGTCAGCACCAGATCGCCGTTCTCGGTACCAGCCGGAATATCCACGGCGACAAAGGTTTTCGCGACCACATCGAATGGGATCGCGCGGCCGTTCAGCGTCACCTGATAGCCCGGCCAGCCCAGCCGCGCGAAGACCACGCGGCCCCCACGGTCCGAACTCACGCGGACTCGGCTGGTCAGCTCCGATTCCGACACCGATGTCGCGGTGCCGCCGGAAACCGCAGAGACCCTGCCGTTCTGCGCGGACAGCAGCCCACCCACTCGCTCGAGCACCGCGATGTACTGCTCGTGGCCCGGGTAGTCGACCCACTGCCAGCCGGGCGGTGCGGGTTGATTGCGCGCATCGGGGTACAGCGCCTTCTGCAGCACTACCCGATCCACCTTCATCAGGTCGACGATCGTTCGACCGGTAGTGGGCTCCGTCGCGAAGGCCCGCCGGAAAGCGTCGGGACAGACGCTGGTGTCCCAGCGCATGCACAGCATTTCACCGAACCAGAAGTGCCCGTTGGGCGTATAACCGCTGACGTAGGTCTTCTCCAGATCCTTGGCGTAATTACCGAAGACCAGCGATCCGTACGCGCCACGCAACGAACGATCCTCCGGCCGGATGAGTCCGCGATCGGCCAATTGCAGTGTGGTGCCAGGAAATTTGGGGAAGGCGGCGCGCATCTCGGACCGCAGCTCGGGCAGGTTCCAGCTCATCGGTGTCGGCTGTGCCGCGTACACCTGTAGGAAGGCGATCGGGAACACCGAGACGATTGTCAACGCGCAGGCCGCGGCCATGCTCTTCTTCATCCCGAGCCATACGACAGCCGCGCCGAGTACGGCGATGCCGACCGCCGCCACCACATGCCAGACGACCTCGCGCGGCGCCGCCGAGAACGACCGCACCCACAGCAGCCCGATCAGCACACCCGCGGCGATACCGCGACCACGCCAATTGTCGAAGGTCGCGAAGCGCCCGAGCAGCACGCACACCAACACCAACAATCCCAGCGCCAGCATCGGCAACACCCGCGCTGGCCAGCGCAGCGGCCCGATGGTGCCCGGTCCCGCCGTCCACATCAGCGCCATCAACGCGACCAGCGCGATCGCGCTGAACTCCCGCCAGGACGCACGCGCCTTGCGCCAGTCGATGAAGGCCAGCGCCGGAATCAGGAACCAGGCGATATAGACGACCGGCATCGGCTGCACATAACCCCACCAGGAGTTGTACGCGGGCAGCGAGCTGGGCAAGCTGGCATTGAGCGATTCCGACCACGGCACGGTCAGGAACTGGTCGTTATTGATCTGAGCCGTACCGCGCCAGGTCACCTTGGCCGACAGCATGCTCGGCAGGTAGGTGGCCAATCCTGCCACCGCGGCGCACCCCGCGACCGCGAGCAGTCGCAGCGACGGCTGCCATTTGCGTTGGAAGACAACCTCACCCACGGCCACCGCGCCGATCATCAGCCCGGCCTCGACCGCGGGGAAAATGTATTGCACCGAGATGGCCAGGTACAGGAAAACGAAGGTGGGGATCGGCCCGCCCCGCCCCCGTGCGTAGCGAACGCCGGATGCCCAGGCGTGCACCAGCCACGCGGTACCGGTGAAGGCGGTGTACCAACTGGCCTCGTCGAAGAACAGTAGCCAACCGGTGAACGGAATCGACACGCCCGCAACGGCGGCCCACGGCAGCCGCGCCCCATATTCCAGGCAGACGCGGTACACACCGGTCCCGAGGATGACCGCGAAAATCAGCTTGACCACGGTGGTGTAGAGCGCGATGTTGTCGATCGAGGGCGCGATCAGATCGATCAACAGCTGCGGCGGATTCAGCAGGCCCGCCTCCTCGATGGCGTAGTTACCCGCCATCCAGTGCTCGGGGACCAGCACCGGGAACCGTCCATCGCGCAGAGACCGGCCGAGCATCACCCACAGCGGGCCGTACTGCGACTCGCTGTCATCGGTGTAGAAGTGCCTGGCATTGGCCAGCAGGACGGCACCGTATCCGGCGATCACACCGAGCGCGGTTATGAATCCCCACTTGTACACGTCCCGCCGGGCGGGGGCGCTACTTTCCACCACGAGTTCCAGACCCTACAGGGCGCACTGGTCGAGGGACACCTCCGATCGGGCCTGCGCGGATCGACCGCTATGAGACCGCGTCCGCCAGTTCACGATCCGGCTCGCCGGGGCTCGGGTCCGCCGCTGGCGGCTCCGGGTTCCGACGCCGCGATCGCACCCACAGCCACTGCAGCACCCCGATGGCCGCAATACCGACCGCGGTGGTGCCGATGCCGATCTTCCAACCCGGCGGCCGCCAGGTCAGCACCAGTTCGGCGTTCTGCGTGCCAGCGGGTACGTCGACGGCGACAAAGGACTTGGCCACGGTGGTGATCGGGATCTGCTTACCGTTCAGGGTCACCCGATAGCCCGGCCAGCCGAGGCGCGCGAATACCACCTTGCCGCCACCGGCGGAGGACACCCGCACCCGGCTGGTGGTATCGGTCTCCGAAATCGATGTCGCTGTCACATTTTTCGCATCCGCGACCCGGCCGTTCACCGCCGAGATCGGACCGTCGACGCGTTCCAGTACCGAGATGTAGCGCTCATGGCCGGGATAGTCGACCCACTTCCAGCCCTCCGGTGCCGCCTGGCCGCGCGCGTCGGGGAACAGGGCGCGCTGCAATACCACCCGGTCCAGCTTCATCAGATCGACAAGGGGACGCCCGGTGGTCGGCTCCGGGGCGAACATCCGCCGGTAGGCATCCGGGCAGACGCTGCTGTCCCAGCGCATGCACAGCAGTTCGCCGAAATAGAAGTGACCGGTCGGGGTGTACCCGTTGACATAGGTCAACTCGAGCGATTTGGCGTAGTTGCCGAAGACCAAGGATCCATAGGCGCCGTCGAGGCTCATATCACCGCGCTGCAGCAGCCCACGCTCGCCGAGTTGGATCGTGGTCCCGGGAAAGTCCGGGAACGCGGCCTTCGCTTCGGACCTGTTGGTCGGCAGATGCCATGTCATCGGTGTCGGCTGGGCCGCATTGACCTGATAGAACGCGATCGGGACCATCGCAACGATGGTCAGCACACCCGCAGCGGCCAGACTCCGATTACGTCCGAGCCATACCACCCCGGCGGCGAGCGCGCCGATCGCGGCGGCCGCCAGCACATGCCGGATCACATTGTGTGGATCCGCGGAGAAGGACCGCACCCACAGCAGCCCGACCAGCAGCCCGGCGGCGATGCCGCGACTCTTCAGATCACGGACGGTGGCGTAGCGCCCGAGCAACACGCAGACCAGCACGAGCAGGCCGAGTGCGAGCATCGGCAGCACCCGCACGGGCCAGCGCAGCGGACCGATCGAACCCGGTCCGGCACTCCACATCAGCATGATGATCGCGAACAGCGCGACCCCGCTGAGTTCGCGCCAGGATTCGCGGGCGCGCCGCCAGTCGATGAAGGCCAACGCCGGAATCAGGAACCAGGCGATGTAGGTGACCGGCATCGGCTGGATATAGCCCCACCATGAGGTGAACGCAGGCAACGTGCTCGGCAGACTGGCATTCAGCGATTCCGACCACGGCACCGTCAGGAACTGGTCGTTATTGATCTCCATGGTGCCGCGCCAGGTCACCTTCGCCGAGAGCATGCTCGGCAGAAAGGTCAGCAATCCGGCCAGACCGGCACCGGTCGCGGCGACGGTCAACCGCGCCACCGGCTGCCATGTTCGTTGGTAGACGAGCTCGCCCACCGCGACGGCGAGCAGCATCAGCGCCGCCTCTACAGCCGGGAAGATGTACTGCGTGGAGATGGCCAGGTAGAGGTAGATGAAGACCGGAATCGGCCCACCCAGGCCGCGGGTGTATCGCACCGACGACGCCCAGGCATGGACCAGCCACGCGGTACCGGTGAGCGCGGTCATCCAGCTGGCTTCGTCGAAGAACAGGAAGAAACCCGACAGCGGGAAGGCGACACCCGCGACCGCGGACCACACCGGCCGCGCGCCGTACACCAGGCAGATCCGGTAGACACCGAGCGCAGCGATGATCGCGAAAATCAGCTTGACGACGGTCGCGTACACCGCCATGTTGTCGACCGACGGCGCGATCAGGTCGATCAGCAGCTGCGGCGGGTTGAACAGGCCCGCATCATCCATCGTGTTGTTGCCCGACATCCAGCGCTCGGGCACCAGCACCGGGAAGGTGCCGTCACGTAGCGCGTGTCCCAATCCCACCCACAATCCGGTGTACTGGGATTCGGTGTCGTCGGTGTAGAAGTGCCTGGCATTGGCCAGCAGGACCGCCAGGTATCCCGCGATGACGCCGAGTGTGCAGACACCACCCCACCGGTACACCTCCCGACGCGAATCGGGGTCCCTGTCGCGGGCGTCGGGTCCTGCGTCTTTCGCCTCCGTCACTGCACCAACCGTCACGAGTTCCAAACCCTACAGCGCACGGTCGAGCTTGGCACCGAACCACGGACACCACCATGATGGTGCGATGATCTGCTCGGGAATGCCGCATGCGTACCGTGTTAAAGTTCACGGCGGCTCGGGCTCCGCTGTCCAGCGGAGAGTACCGGCACGCACCGTCATCGAAAGTTGATCCAGCTGATGCCGATTCCCACCGCCCATTCCAACCGCGCGCCCGCGGGGGCGACCAACGGACGCTCCGCTCGACCGGGAGCCGACCAGCCGCACGCGGTATCGGTCGTGGTCCCGATCTATCGGGGCGAAGAAACCATCGGTGGCCTGGTCGAAGAACTGCACCGGCTGACCGGTCCGACCGAAACCCCGGGCGGCGTCGCGTTCACGGTCGACGAGATCATCCTGGTACACGACCATGGGCCCGACCGCTCCGATGTGGTGCTGCAGGAATTGGAGCAGACCTATCCGGAGGTCCGCATCGTCTGGCTCAGCCGCAACTTCGGACAGGACGCCGCAACCATCGCCGGAATGTCGGCCGCCCAGGGCGACTGGATCGTCACCATGGACGAGGACGGCCAGCACGATCCCGCCTTCATCGGCGCATTCCTGGACGCGGCCCTGGCCGAGCGCGCCGATCTGGTCTATTCGAAGCCGACCAACACCCGCCCGCACGGATTCCTGCGCAACATCACCTCGCGCGGCGCGAAGGTGGTGCTCGCGACGATCTTCGCCTTCCCGGACTCCACCCGGTTCGAAAGCTACCGGCTCATCCGCGGCGATATCGGCCGCCAGCTCGCCGAGGTCGCCTCCAATGGCGCCTATCTCGACGTCGCGCTGACCTGGGTTGTCGGCACCGTCGCGCAGGTGCCGGTGACTTTGCGCGCCGAGGGCCGCGAGGAATCCGGCTACAACTACCGCCGCCTGTTCTCGCTGTTCTGGAAGATGGTGCTGTGCAGCGGTACCCGGGGCCTGCGGCTGGTCAGCCTGCTCGGGGTCACGCTCGCGCTGGCCGGTGGCGTGATGGCCGCGTTCGTCATATACGAGGCGCTCACCACCGATAATTGGGCGCCCGAGGGCTGGGCCTCGATGATCGTTGTGCTGCTGCTATGTTCGGGAACGATCTTGTTCTCGCTGGGACTCATCGCCGAATACCTCGGTGTGGCTTTGCATATCCTCGTCGGCAAGCCGCTGTATCTGACCGTAGGGTCGCCGACACCGCGCCCGGCCGAGAATCGAGAAATGACCACGACCACCGCCAGCAGGGGGAACGACCGGGTTGAGCACTGATCGCGTCATCTTCAGCCGCCCGTTCCGGGCCCGCCGGGAACTGGCCAATCTGGAGGCCGTTCTCGCCTCCGACCACAGTCACGGCGACGGGCGGTTCACCGCCTCGGCCACGGCGAAGCTGAAGGCCATCACCGAGGCGCCGCACGCGCTGCTGACCACCTCGTGCACCTCCGCACTGGAGATGGCGGGTCTGCTGCTCGAGCTCGGCCCCGACGATGAGGTGATCGTGCCGAGTTTCGCATTCACCTCGACCGCGACGGCGATGGCACTGCGCGGCGCAACCTGCGTCTTCGCCGATATCGACTCGGAAACGGGCAACCTGGATCCCGAATCGGTCGCCGCGGTGATCACCGAGCGAACCAAGGCCGTTGTCGTCATCCACTACGGCGGGGTGGCCGCCGATATGGCCGGGTTGCTCGCACTCGGTGACGCGCACGGCATCGCCATCGTGGAGGACAACGCGCACGGCCTCGGCGGCCGATGGCGCGATCGCCCACTCGGCACCCTCGGCACCCTCGGGACTCTCAGCTTCCACGACACCAAGAACGTGCACTGCGGCGAGGGCGGTGCGCTGCTGCTCACCGACGAGATCCTGATGTCACGCGCCGAGATCATCCGCGAGAAGGGCACCGACCGGGCCCGCTTCCTGCGCGGCGCGGTGGACAAGTACTCCTGGCAGGATATCGGCTCCAGCTATCTGCCCAGCGAGCTCAACGCGGCGGTGCTGGACGCGCAGCTGGACGAATTCGAGACGATACAGACCGGGCGGCACCGGGTTTGGGACGCATACGCCGCCGCGCTGCCGGACTGGGCAGCCCGCAACGATGTCCGGCTCATGGCGGTGCCCGAGGACCGGACACATACCGCGCATCTGTACTACTTGCGCACACCGACCGAGCGACAGCGCGACGATCTGATCGCACATCTGGCCGCACGCGGCATTTCCGCACCGTTTCATTACGTTCCGCTGGATTCCAGCCCGGCCGGACTCAAACTGGGCCGTACCCCGCGGCCCTGTGTGCGCACCGCCGAATTCTCGGGAACCGTTGTGCGCCTGCCACTTTGGCCCGACCTCACGGACGAGCAGATCGCCAGGGTCATCGACGCTGTCACCGCGTACACCGTCTAGGCGCCCCTCACGGGCTCAGCACGAACAGTTTCTCCCTGCCACCGGCGATCAGCGACCGCTGTACCACCCGCGGTTCGTAACCGCGGAAGAACGCGTCCAGGCTCGCCTCGCCGAACCGACGCGCCTGTGCGCCGTCGCCCGCATCGGTGAACCGCTGTCCGATCGCGGCGAGCAACCGGTTGTCGCTGGTGGCCAGGTTGCGAATCGGCTCCGCGACGATCACCTGTTTTCTCGCCGCCGCCAGCATCCGATCGATGACCGGAGCGGGCTCGGGCAGAAAGTGGTACAGGCTCGCCTGCATGATGACGTAGTCAGCCTCGGGCAGCGGCATATCGGAACGCAGGTTCCACACCGCACCGTGTCCGCCCGCCCGGGCCAGTCTGGCGATGAATCGACCGTTGAGGTCGAGTCCGGTGTAGTCGATGCATCGGTTGCGCAGATAGCGGGTGTACAGCGTCGCGGGCCCACAGCACACGTCGACCACGCTGGCGCCATCCGGTACGAGCTCGGCGATCGCGCGGAACCGAGCCGGGTAGTGCCGACCGTACAGCCCACGCATCAACAGCTCGTAGATGGTTCCGTTGCGGTAGATAAGGCTCGGCCTCACATCACCCCTGAACAGTTGTCGACCCGGCAACTATGCCATCCCGGATGCACCGGCAGCCCGCCCGGGCCGCACCCTCTCGGTAATGAATCAACCGGCTCGCCAACACGATCCGGCGCGCCAAGCGTACCCCGCCTATCGCTGCCCCTCGTGGCGGGCAGCTTCCTCGCGGATCTCGCGGAGTCTGGTCGCCGCATCCTTCGTCGGGCGGGTCGGGAGCGCGGGTGCTGTGGTGTTCGGCAGCTGTGGGGCTTGGACTTTGGCGTCGGTGGCTTTGCCGCGACTGCCGACATACAGCCGATATACGCCATAACCGGCCAACAGCAGGATCGCCAACGGCACCAGGGACAGCACCAGACTCTTCACGAACCCGATCACCATCAGCGCGCCGAGCAGCGCCAATATGCCGACGCCCAGTTTGACCTTCCACGACATCTCGAAACCTCCGTTGTCGCCGCGGACCTGGCATCCACGCTACCCCGCCGTTCCGGCCGCAACCGGAACGACGGGGCGCGGATTCATTCAGCGCCGAAGATGGTTCCTGCCTCGTCCGCGGTGAGGATTTCATAGGCGTCGGATTCCCGGTTGTACCACCAGGTATCGGGCCCAGGCTCGGGACGGCCCGCGGCCTGCACGGCCCGCGTCGACGGGCGGTAGGAGGAGCTGCGCGGGATCTCGTCGACGACGTAGACGATGTCGGGGCGCTGGTTCGGATCGAGTGCGCGGACCGCCTCGGTCACATCCTTGGGTTCGAGCCGGAAACCCTGGCGGACGCTGACCGCCGCCACCGCGAGCGCATGTTCGCCGACGGGCAGTCCGTAGGCGACCTCCATATCGACCGCGGTGATGTCGTTGAGCACGTCGACGATGGGCTGGGTGAAGACCGGGCCGCGTTCGGTGTGGATCACCGTGTCGGTGCGATCGACCAGCCAGTAGTCGCCGTCGCTGTCGCGGCGGAACAGATTTTCGGTCGGCATCCACGCATCGCCCGCGGTGAACACCCCGCGGAGCCCGCCGTCGGAGAGGTCGATGCCCTCGGTCGCCTTACCGATCAGCAGACCGACTTCGTTGTCCGCGCACCTGCGCACGAAACCGGACCCATCGGTCTGAATCCGCTCGGTGACCGGGTCATAGGCGACCAACTCCACCTTGGCGGTGCCGGGCACGGGGCGCCCCTTGCAGCCCGCCTTCACACCGGTCACATTGGCCAGCACCACATCGCCTTCGATGGAGGCGTAGAACTCCAGCACCCGGGCGGGGGCGAACTGTTCGGTGGTGCGTCGCCACAGGCCCGCGGGCATGCCCGAGCCGATGAACAGGCGGATCGGATGCTGATGCCCGGCCGGGAAGACTTCGGCGTCGAGGATGTCGCGCAGCATGGTCCAGGTGTAGGTGACCACCGTGACGCCGTAGCGGTGCACCTCCTCGCCGAACCGCGCCGGATCCAGCGACCTGGCCAGTGCGATCCGGCTGCCGCCCGCGATCGCACCGCCGAGACTCACCAGCAAACCGGACGAATGATGCAGCGGCGCAAGGCAATAGACGGTGTCCTTGCGATCCAGATCGGCCGAGGTCGCGGTGCCGAAGGCGGACAGCGCCCAGCGGTGGTTGGTGATGTATTTGGTCTCCAGGCGGTCGCCGGTGCCGGTGACGAGCACGAATGCCAACTCCCGAGCCAGACCCGGATCCGGGCGGTACCAGGCGGGCAGCTGCACCCGCGTGGGATCGATCTGTTCCAGATCGGTCACGTCCGCGCCTGACGGAATGTCGAGAGTGCGCGCGCTACCGCCGCCGAGGACCAGCACGGGGGTACCGGTAGCCGCTGCCGCTCGCAGATTCTCCGGATCCGAGATCAGGATCTTGATCCCGGTGAGTTCGATGGCGCGCTCCAACTCGCTACCGGGGGCGAGCAATACCGATACCGCGCCGAGGCGAGAGAGCGCGGCCACGCTGGCCAGCGCGCTCGGCCTGGTCTCCATCACCACACCGACGCGCATGGCAGGGCGGATGCCCACGGAGATGAGCCCGCGCACGACGTTATCGATGCGCGCGTTGACCGCCGCGTTGGTGTGCACGCGATCGTCGAACAGGAACAGATCGCGCAGCGGCGCTCGCCGACCCTGCTCGGCCACCAAGCGGCCCAGCGAGATACGGGTATGCGGCTGGATCATGCCGAGCCGGGTCAACCGCGGCAACGCGCGTGCCGCCTCACCGGCGAGTTCGATCGAACCGCGCACGGTATTGCCGGCAATGCCCTCCAGCGCCTTGCCGACGCCCGCGCCCGCCTCGGCCAGGGTGGCCGCGGTGTGCACGACCCGGGTCGCCGCCGAATTCGGACGGTTGCTCGCGACATGTTCGGCCATCGGCTTGATCTCCGGCGGCAGCGGCTGATCGCCGTCCATCCAATCGACCCACTGACGCACCAACGGCCAGGTGTGTCTGGTCGCCATGCTGCCTGCGACGAGGCCGAAATGCCCTGCGACCAAACTGGCTTCGTATACCTCGGCATTGGGTGCGGCCCGGACGATGCCGCGCACCGCGGCGGGCTGGCCGATATCGTCGACCTCGCCGACGAAGGCCAGGATCGGGCACTTCAGCTCGGCCAGCGAAATCGGCTGGTCCCGGATCACGAAGCCACCGAGCATCATTCGGTTGTGCGCGACGAACTGCTTGAGCAGGTCCGCCGCGGCCGGACCGGCGTAGCCGACCCAACCGTCGTTATTGAGGAACCGACGCTGACGTTCCTTCGGCAGCAATGCTTCCCGATCGTGCAGCTGGCGCAGGAAGTCGATGCGCGATTTGGCGGTCTTCACCGGATCGAGCATCTGGAAGCCGAGCCGGACCATCGAATCGGTGATCGGCAGCCGGGTCACCACATGGTCGGCCAGGAACTCCGCGACATCGGAGACCATGCCGTAGGGCAGTCCGAACGGCATACCCGCGACCACATCCACCGGGCTGCCGAAGGTCACGATGCTCGCCACGCCCTTGCCGAAGCGGTAGGCGGTGGTCTGATAGGCGAACATGCCGCCCTGCGAGTACCCCATCAGGTGCACATTGCTGCCGGTCGCGTCGCAGACCGTATCGATCGCGCTGTTGACCGCGAGGACGTGATCGGCCAGATCCCGTTCCCAGCCGCCCTCCTCACTGGCGGGCGAACCGAAATCGACCACCCAGCAGTCGATTCCGCCGCGGTGCAGAATGCCGACCGCGCCGTCATCGGCGTTCACATCCCAGATGTCGGCATTGACCATCAGCGGAGGTACCAGGACCGCGACCGGGCGACCCGGCGTCGGATCGTCGGGGAAGTAATGGCGCAGCCGATACATTCTGCGCCGTTCGACGATCTCGAACGGCGACGACTCGACATCGTGGGTCAATCCGCCGAAGCGGATGACCTCGAGGCCGTTCTGGGCCGTTGCCATCAACCGCTGCACCGACCCGACCACACTTTCCACATTCAACTTCACGATCGCTCCTGGCCCTACCCTGCAAAGTGACCCACATCACACACCCCGATGTGCTCAGACGAGCTTCCCACACCGTGTATCCATTATGGGGCGGCTGTGACGGGTTCCATGCCAGGTCGGGGCCGATGATGCGGGATGTTCGCGGCGGCGGTGCGCAAAAGATACCGACCGTACAGCCTTGCTCGGTCCGCGCCGATTCGTGCCAGGTCGTTATCGGCAGTTATCCACATCGAGGTCATGTCGTAACCATCCGAAAAACATACCAGCATTCTCGTGGCTTCATCTTCGAGATTCGTGTGCGCACAGCATCTTTCGCGGTTTAGGATCGAGGCCGTTCGGAACGCAATGTCGCGTAAGCCAATTCGCACGGGAGAGTCGGTTACCGTTCGCATGTCTCGGTCCTGCCACTTCTCCCGGCAACCATGCCGCCATACCCAGCAGGCCTGCCGCCTGTCGAATTGTTGTGCACCACCGCAGATTTCGAAAAGCCATCAACCACAAGTACAGCACAATCGACCGTCTCGGTGACCATCTCAGGTGAGGACCACGCATGACCATCGAAATGCCAGTCCAAGCAGAAACCAACGGGCGCAAGAGCCTCAGCACCGGTGCCGCCCATCAGCTCGCGCACACCACCAAGTCCGAGCCGCAGATGCAGGGCATCACCTCGCGCTGGCTCACTCGCATGCTGCCGTGGACGCAGGTCAACGGCGGTATCTATCGAGTCAACCGACGCCTGACGCACACCGTGGGCAACGGTGAGGTCGAGTTCATCATCGACGGCTCGCAAGCCAGAGTGATCCCGATGGAACTCACCGAACTTCCGCAATTGCGGGACTTCGACGACGAAGAGGTGTTGAGCGCACTCGCCCAGCGTTTCGAGCAGCGCGATCTCGAACCCGGTACGGTGGTCGCCGAATTCGGCAATCCGATGAATCAGGTCATGCTGATCGTGCACGGCAAGCTCAGCAAGATCGGCACCGGGGAATTCGGCGAGCAAACCAAGCTGGGCATGCTCGGCGGCGGTGATTTCTTCGGCGATGAAACCCTCATCGATGGTTCCGGTATTTGGCCGGTGACCGTCAAAACCGTCACCCGGACCACCATGCTGGTACTGCCCCGGCAAACGCTCGAAGAAATGCTCGAGTCGACCCCGGCGCTGCGCGAGCAATTGTCCCGTGTCGCCGCCGCACCGGCGCGCCCGCAAAACCACAAGGGCGAAGCGAATATCGAGATCTCCTCGGGCCACTTCGGTGAACCGTTGCTGACAGGTACCTTCGTCGACCTCGACGCCGCCCCGCGCGAGTACGAGCTGAGCCTCGCGCAGAGCGTGCTGCGGGTGCACACCCGCGTCGCCGATCTGTTCAACGATCCGATGAACCAGATCGAACAGCAGCTCAGACTCACCATCGAGGCGCTCTACGAGCGGCGCGAGAGCGATCTGGTCAATAATCCCGATTTCGGGTTGCTGCACAATTGCGACCTGAAACAGCGCATCTACAGCGAGTCCGGGGCACCGACACCGGACGATATGGATGAACTGCTGAGTATGCGGCGCAGCACGAAACTGTTTCTGGCACATCCGAAGGCGATCGCCGCTTTCGGTCGTGAATGTAGTAAGCGCGGCCTGTATCCGGATCCGGTCGAGGTGGACGGACACCGCGTGTTCGCCTGGCGCGGCGTCCCGATCTACCCGTGCAGCAAGATCCCGGTCAGCGATACCCAGACCACCTCGATTCTGGCCATGCGCACCGGCGAGAAGGATCAGGGCGTCATCGGCCTGCACCAGACCGGAATCCCGGACGAATACGAGCCGAGTCTGAACGTCCGCTTCAAGGGCATCGACGACCAATCGATCATCTCCTACCTGGTCAGCTGCTACTACTCGGCGGCCGTGCTGGTGCCGGACGCGCTGGGCGTGCTCGACAACGTCTTGGTCGCCCGGCAGGCGGACTGACCGGGGTGATGACCGATGTCGGTGCTTTCCCGCGCCTCGGCACCACCCGCCACCCACGAGGTGGCCGCCGCTGTCGCGGCACTGCTGTCCAATCTCGATACCACCGCTCCACCGACACTCCCGCTGGAGGTTCCGGCACCGGAAACCTCGGCTTCACCTGAAAACACCGAAATACCGGAAAGTACGGAAACACCCGAATGCACAGCAACACCCGAATCATCCGAAACCCAGGCGGTGGAAGCTGATTCGCCAGAACTGGACCGACCTACCCAACCTGAGACGATTGTTCCGCGCAGCCTGCTCGGACCCAGCGGCCTGGGTGCGGCTGCACTCCTACTTCCGACGTCCACCACCACCCAAGCGGGATTACCTACTACTGAGGTACCCGACCCCGCACGCACACCTACTATTCGGGCGGCTGGTCTCCAGCCGCCACCGATAGCGTTTCATGCCCCATCGACCGCTGTCGGCGTGGCGCAGGGGGCCGCGCCGACAGCTACCGAACCGGAATCCCCTCGGAGTCGAATTCCACTCGGCCCCACCGGATTAGGTACCGCGTCGGCCTACCTGCACGGCACCGCGGCACCGATTCCACCGCTGTACTGTCCACCGCCGCTGCGCGATGACCCGGCGTTGGCCGAACTGGTCAACGACGGGCTCATCGACTGGGCGCGGGATATCGGTCTCTACGCCGGGCGCCTGGACGAACTGCGCGATGCCGACTTCGGCCAGTTGATCATGCTCGCCCATCCGGACAGCGACGATCCCGACCGGCTGCTCGCGGCCGCGAAATGCGCCGTCTCGGAATGGTCGGTCGACGATTACTACTGCGAGGAAGGAGCCGATGAGACCGCACCAGACGGCACACCGTCCAGTGCCGAGGCCGAACTCGGTCCCCGACTCGAATTGGCGGCCGCCGCAATGGATCCCGTCCATCTCCCGGCGCGCTACCAGGCCCAGTTGGAACGGGCGTTACAGGCCGATCCGATCCTGCGCGCGTTCCGTACCTCCTTCGAGCATCTGTCCCGGTATGCGACCCCGGCGCAGCTGGCTCGACTGCGTACCGAGATCGCCGGATGGTTCATCGCGCTCGGCGCGGAGGCCGGTTGGCGGGCCGCACACCGGATGCCACCGGTGTGGGAGTACCTGACCAATCGGCAGCCGCACAGTTTCCTGCCATGTATGGCGCCGATCGATGTGGTCGGCGGCTATGAGCTCCAGGCCGCCGAGTACACCGACCCGCGGGTGCGCCGGGTCGTCACCACGGCCGCACTCGCCAGTCAGATGGTGAACGACCTGTATTCGATGGCACGCGAAGACGTTTCGGACGGAAGGGAATTCAATCTCCCGACGGTCTTGGCCGCGGAGGAGCACTGCTCTCGGCGCGAGGCCGTGCTGCGCACCGCCATCGTGCACGACGAGCTGGTGCACCGATTCGAACAGGAGGCCGGTCCATTGGCCGCCGCCGGATCGGCCGAACTGCGGCGTTTCCTCGGCGGACTCTGGGCATGGATGGGCGGCAACCGCGCCTGGCATGCCGCGAGCAAGCGCTACAACGAATCGAATTAGCCAGTACCGCAACGAAATCAGTAGTACCGGAACACGAGAGGATGATCAGGCATGACCATGCTCAATCCCGCCACGGGGTCCGTCCTGCGCACCAGCTACCAGAAAGCCGTTGCCGAGTACTGGAACAACAATCCGAACGACGACCGGGTCAATACCAAACTCGGTGAGGTCGACGGGCTGTTCCACCACCACTACGGCATCGGCGAACCCGATCAGGCGGCGCTGGCCGGGCCCGCGGATTCCCGCGAGGAACGGATCGTCAAGGAACTGCACCGCCTCGAGACCGCCCAGGCATCGCTGCTGCTGGACCACCTCGGCGATATCCGGCCCGGCGATCGGCTGATGGACGGGGGGTCCGGCCGCGGTGGTACGAGTTTTATGGCCAATCAGCGTTTCGGCTGTCAGGTCGACGGCGTCACCATTTCCGAATACCAGGTCGGCTTCGCCAATGATCAGGCCGCCCATCGCGGTGTCGCGGACAAGGTGCGCTTCCATTTCCGGAATATGCTCGACACCGGTTTCGACAACGGATCCATGCGCGGCATCTGGACCAACGAAACCACCATGTATGTGGATCTCGGTGAGCTGTTCGAGGAGTTCTCCCGGCTGCTCGAACCCGGCGGTCGCTACGTCTGCATCACCGGCTGCTCCAACGATGTCAACGGCGGACGCTCGGCCTCGGTCAGCTGGATCGATGCCCATTACGGCTGCATGATCCATCCGCGCAGCGAGTATTTCCGGGCCTTGGCCGACAACAATCTGGTGCCGGTCAATGTGATCGATCTGACCGCGGCCACGATCCCGTACTGGGAGCTGCGCACCGAATCCGAACTGGCGACCGGGGTGGAGAAGCCTTTCCTGACCGCTTATAAGGAGGGGAGCTTCCAATACCTGCTGATCGCCGCCGATAAGGTGGGTCGGTGACCGAAACGCTGGCCAAACCCGTCACCGACCGCGAGGCCCTGCCCGTCGAGCTCGTCGACGCGGCCGGGCACGCGGTCGGTGTGTGCCCGGTAGCGCAGGCGCATACCGCGCCTGGGCTGCTGCACCGCGCGTTCTCGGTGCTGCTGTACGACGATGCGGGTCGGGTGCTGTTGCAGCAGCGTGCCGCGGTGAAGACGCGGTTTCCGCTGCTGTGGGCCAACACTGCCTGTGGCCATCCCGCGCCGGGTGAGCCGGTGGCGGCGGCCGCCGCGGTCCGGTTGGCCGAGGAGTTGGGTTTGGCCACCGCGCTGACCGAGGTCGGCATCTTCCGCTATCACGCGCAGGATTCCGCGACCGGTCGGGTGGAGCACGAATGGGATCATGTGCTCATCGGGCGTCTGGATGCCGAGTTCCTACGGACCGCGGCGCCGCGACCGGATCCGGCGGAGGTCGCCGACTACGCGTGGATTCAGCCGGAGGCACTGCGGGATGCGATCGCCGACGATCCTGGCAGCTACACCCCATGGTTGCTCGGTGTGCTCGATATCGCGGAAGAAGCTGTTCGGGTCATCTGAAGGTCATCCCACCGACCCGGCCGAAGCCGGTACATAGGCCGAGGCAGTCACCGATCATCTCTGGCGCGATCTCGTAGTCGGTGATCCGCGCGTAACTGCCTCGGCCGAGTCCGGTCAGCTCGAGTGGGCCGGGCTCACATATTTAGATGCGCATATCTACGTTTCAGCAAGTATTCCTCCGGAAATGGCGGTACTTGTAACGCCGAACAAAGCCTTCGAGAAATCACAGGCACGACACAGGGTGCGAACAGGAGCGACTCGGATCCTGGATCGCGTACGAGGTCTTGAATTCAGCGAGGTGCACGATGGTCGAAGTCGAAGTCACGGACGATAAGGTGACGGTTCATGTGCTCGGCGGGCATCGACTGCTGGCCCTGCGCGAGCACGTGACCTTCGATCTGGCCGATATCAAAGGGGTAACACCCGCCCCGGTCGATCTGCGCCCGCCGTGGGTCCGCGCGCCGGGCACCTTCTTTCCCGGCGTGATCGCGGCGGGCACCTACCGCGGCAGGCGCCGAAAAGAGTTCTGGGACACCAGGTTCGACGGCAAGGCCATTCTCATCGACCTCGCCGGTCCCGGGTTCACCCGTCTCGTCGTCGATGTCGACGATCCCGATGCGGCCATGGAAACCCTGACCGCCGCCGCCTGACGGATCACGGGTTCGAGCCGAAGGAGCGCAGCAGACCGCGATACGACTTCGGTGCGGGCGTGGCGAACTCTCCCCTACCCGATTTGCGCAGGCCGAGGGTGATCAGCGACTGCACGGTGAGGGTGGCCGCCGCTACGCCGTCGATCACCGGTACGCCGATCTGGTCGCGAATGTGGTCGCACAGGTCGGCCATGCCCGCGCAACCGAGGACGACCGCATCGGAGCCATCGGCGTCGACCGCATCACCGCATGCCTCGGTGATGATCTTGCGGGCATCCGGATCTTCCAATGCGAGCACCGGGATTTCGCAGGCGTGGATGCCGCGGCAAAAGCGTTGCATGCCATAGCGGTACACCAGTTCATCCGCCCGTCCGATGGTCCGGCTCAGCGTCGTGACGATGCTGAAACCGCCGCCGAGGTGACTCGCGGCATGCATTGCCGCCTCCGCGATGCCTATCACCGGGCCGCGTGCCAGTTCTCTGGCCGCATCCAGGCCCGGATCGCCGAAGCAGGCGATCACGTAGCCGTCCATACCTTCCCGTTCGCCGCGTTGGATGGCGGCAAGAATGCCTGGGACGCTGAGGGCTTCGTCGTAGTGACTCTCGATCGAGGCCGGGCCCATCTCGGCGGTAACCGCGTCGAGCAGTGTGCCCCGGCCCGTTACGGCGCGGGCACACTGCTCGATCGTGTCGGTCATCGCCCGAGTGGTATTCGGGTTGACGACCTGGATGCGCATCAGGCACTGACTCCCCGCACCGCCAACCGGGTTCGGGTGGCCAGCAGATAGTAGGTGAGGAAGCCGATGCCGCAGCCGATGAACCAGCTGTACTGTGCGGCGGTGTACATGCCGGTGACATCCTTGGCGAGTACCGGGATCACCGCGACGATCGCACCGACGGCGGTGGCGACGATCGCCGCCCGATTGTAACCCTTACTGTACCAATAGGTTCCGGTCTGCGACAAGGTGAACAAGTCGTCGACGACAACCTGTTGTTTGCGCACCAGGTAGTAGTCGGCGATGAGGACACCGAACAGCGGGCCGATGAATGCGCCGAGCACTTCCAGGGTGTAGTGGATGACCTCCGGATTGTTGTACAGATTCCAGGGCGTGATCAGCACCGAGCCGACCGCGGCGATCATGCCGCCCGCGCGCCAGCTGATCCGCTGCGGGCTGACGTGGGAGAAGTCGAAGGCCGGTGAGATGAAGTTGGCGACGATATTGATGCCGATGGTGGCGATGGTGAAGGTCAACGCGCCGAGGACGATCGCGAAGGTGCTGTCGATACGGGCCACCGTCGCAACGGGATCGGTGATCAGCTGACCGTAGACCGGGACCGTCAGCGATGCCGTGATCACCACCAGCAGCGAGAACAGCAGGAAGTTGACCGGCAGCCCGAGCAGATTGCCGCGGCGCACCGCCGCGAAACTCTTTCCGTAGCGAGAGAAGTCGCCGAAGTTCAGCATCGGACCGGAGAAGTAGGACACCACCAGTGCGATGGCACCGAGCATGACCGGCACCGAGGCCCAGCCGGTGTACTTCACCTCGCCGAGCTTCAGGTCGATGGCGCTCCAGCCCGCCTTGGCGATCAGATAGCCGCAGAGCAGGAACATCACCACATACACAGCGGGACCGCAAAAGTCGATGAACTTCCGAATGGATTCCATGCCGCGCCAGAACACGCAGGCCTGCACCACCCACAGCAATAGATAACTGCCCCACCCGAGCAGCGAAAGACCGAGGAAGCCATAGTCGTCGACGACCGCATACGGGGCCAGGCTCGGAAACAGTTTCACCAGTACGACATCCAGCGCCGCCGAGGCGAGGAAGGTCTGAATCCCGTACCAGGCGACGGCGATCAGACCGCGGATGACGGCCGGAATATTCGCACCGAGCACCCCGAATGCGCTGCGGCACATGACCGGATACGGCACCCCGGTCACCTGACTCGGCTTGGCGACCAGATTGCAGAAGAAATAGACGATGGTGATGCCGATCAGCAGCGCAGCGAGCACCTGCCAGCTGGCCAGTCCGAGTGCGAACAGGCTGCCCGCGGTGACGTAGCCGCCGACGCTGTGCACATCCGACATCCAGAACGCGAAGATGTTGTAGGACCCCCAGGTCTGCTTGCGCAGCGGGGCCAGATCCGCATTTGTCAGCCGTGGATCGTAGGCGGGCGGCGTGGATACGGCCGGGGCCGGGGTGGTGAGCGTTTCGGTCATGGTGTTCCCATCCGAGGGTGAAACTGTGATCGAAACGACGGTAAGAACCACGCATTGCCCAGCCATTGCGCAGTTATTGCCCGGCTATTGCGCGATCGATATATCTTCCGGTGCGAGCAGTCCGGTATCGGTGGGCAGCGTCGCTATTACCGTCTCCAACCTGCGGTGATGCCGTTCGGCGATCAGCAGCAGGCGATCCACATCGCGGGCCATGAACGCATCGAGCATCAGCGCGTGATCGGTGTGCAGGCGCACGCGGTCACCGCGGCCGATATGCACCATGGACTGCACCGGCTCGGTGACATTCCACGCCGATTCGAGCATGTGCAGCAGCCGGAACATCCGCGACGGTTTGGTCAGTGCCACGTGGAAATGGCGTGACTGGCGGTGGTAGGCGACCGGGTCGTCATCCCGAATCGCCTGTTCCAGTAGCGAATTCACCTCGAGTAAGCGGGCGCGGTCGGCGTCGCTGGCATTGCGCGCCGCGGCGGCGAGTGAGGCGGTTTCCAGGGTCTCCCGCACGATATACATTTCGCGCAGCTCGTTGGAGGTCAGCTGGGCCACCGCGTAGCCGCCGTGCGGCCGATGCGTGACCAACCCCTCCCCGATCAATGTCTTGAGCGCCTCCCGCACCGGAATGTGGCTGACGCCGAATAATTCGGCGACCTCGCGCAGCGGTATCACGGTGCACGGCGGCACGGCCCCGTCCAGAATCACCCGGCGCAGTTCGCCGAGGATCACTTGCGGTCGGCCTGGCTCGTCGACAACCAACCTGGCCAGTAGCGCCGATCGTCGTCTCGGGGGCATACGGCCACGCTATGCGAGCCGTGTTGCGATCTCCGTCGCGGATGTGACGGTCAGGAAAAGTTCACCGAACCGACTGGTCTCACGGTTGGAAGTTCGGCACCCCGATGGGCCGCGACACCGTCGTGCCATGCTGTTGGTCGGTCGAATGACAGAGGTATTCCCATGACACTTACGACAACGCAGTCGGTCGACCGTCGCTATGTGCGCCTGGTCGCCGAATTCGACAGGCTGTTTCGCCGACCGAGCGACGGCGGCGGCGCACTCGTGGTCTATCAGCACGGCGAACCGGTGGTGGATGTGTGGGCCGGATTCGCGCGGCCGGGCGTGCCGTGGGCCGCCGATACCGTGGCCATGGCCTATTCCACCGGCAAGGGTGTGGTCTCGACACTGGCGCACCGACTGGCCGAGCGCGGACTGTTCGACTACGACGAGCCGGTCGCCACCTACTGGCCCGAATTCGCGGCGGCGGGCAAGGAGCGCATTACGGTGCGGGAAATGCTCACGCACCGGGCGGGCCTGCATCGGCTGCGCGATCTGTTGCCGGGGCCGGTGCCGCGCTACTTCGACGATGCCGAGGTCACCGCGGCACTCGCGGCCTGCTCCCCGGATCCGCGCCATACGATTACCAGCGGCTATCACGGAATCTCCTTCGGGCATTTGGTCGCCGAGCTGATCCGGCGGGTCTCCGGTTCGGATTTCACCGAGCTGTTGCGCACCGAAATCGCGGAACCTCTTGCGGCCGAAGAGCTCTGGTTCCGGGTGCCGGAATCCGAGCGCGGTCGCATCGCCACGAACTTTCCTCGGCTCACCGTCGCGGGGATGAGTTGGGACAGCAGTGCCCGGCTCATGGGCCGGACTCGTTTCGCTGCGGCCGCCGAAACCACGCCGCGCGGATTCGCCGATATGGTTTCCGATCCGCGCCTGCACGATTCGGTGATACCGGGCGTCAACGGGGTCTTCTCGGCGCGCGCCCTGGCGCGGATGTACAGCGCGCTGGCGACCGATGGGCGACTCGGCGACTTCCAGTTGCTACGGCCGGAAACTATCGAGCAGATCACCCAGCGTCAGGTATTCACTCCCGATTACGTTCTGGCATTTCGCATTCCGTGGGCGCTGGGGTATCACGGTGTGCCGATGAAGCCGTCGAAGGCCGAACCGGTTTCCGCCTTCGGGCATTTCGGCCTCGGTGGTTCGGGTGCTTTCGCTGATCCGGCCACCGGCATGTCGCTGGCCTTCGTCACCAATCGGCTCGGCGGGAGGCTGACGCCGCTCGGTGATGCTCGGCTGGCGCGGCTCGGTGCCATTGCGCACAATCTCGCGAAGACCGGATAGTCGCGGCGCATTCGTGCCATGGGCTGGCAGCATGGGCGCATGGAGTTGCTGGGACTGGAACGGATCGAGGCGGCCGCGGCGGCATTGGCGCCGGTGATTCGGCGGACGCCGGTGGTCGCGTCACGGGTGTTGTCAGAACGTGCCGGAACCGAGGTGCGGCTGAAGTGCGAGAATCTGCAACGCACCGGCTCGTTCAAGCCGCGCGGGGCGTATTTCCGGATCGCGAACCTCCCGGCCGACGATCGGGCGCGCGGCGTGGTGGCGGCCAGTGCGGGCAATCACGCACAGGGAGTGGCTTGGGCCGCGGCTTCGCTCGGGATTCACTCGACGGTGTTCATGCCGGTGGGAGCTTCGCTGCCGAAATTGGTGGCCACCAAGGCATACGGGGCCGAGGTCCGCCAGGTCGGCGAGACCATCGACGACTCGCTCGATGCCGCACTCGATTTCGCCGAGCGGACCGGTGCCACACTGATCCATCCGTTCGATCACGCCGATATCGTCGCCGGACAGGCCACGGTGGCCCTGGAGATCATCGAACAGATGCCCGAGGTCGGAACGGTGATCGTGCCGACCGGCGGCGGTGGGCTACTCGCCGGGGTCGCCATTGCCCTGCATCATGTCGTACCGCACGTACGGGTGGTCGGGGTGCAGGCGGCGGAGGCGGCGGCCTGGCCGGATTCGCTGGCGGCGGGCAAACCGGTACGGGTGGCGCGGATGTCGACCATGGCCGACGGTATTGCCGTCGGGCTACCGGGTGAGGTGCCGTTCGCGCACGTCGCGGCGCATGTGCCCGCGGTGGTGACGGTGGATGAGGATGCGCTGTCCAAGGCACTGCTGCTGTGTCTGGAACGCGCGAAGTTGATCGTCGAGCCCGCCGGTGCCGCCGCCGTGGCCGCCCTGATGAGTCGCGAGCCGACCGAACTCGGATTGCGGGGGCCGGTGTGCGCGATCCTGTCCGGCGGCAATATCGATCCGATGATGCTGACCAGGATCATCGGGCACGGTCTGGGGGCGGCAGGGCGCTATCTGGCTGTGCGCGTGACGATTTCGGATCGGCCGGGTGGGCTGAGCGGATTGCTCGCGGTAGTCGGCAAGACCGGTGCGAGCGTGGTGGATGTGGTGCACTCGCGGACCAGTGGGTGGCTCGCGGTCGACGAGGTCGAAGTATCGCTTACATTGGAGACCCGTGGTCCGACACATCGCGACGAAGTGCTTGCCGCTCTGGAGAATTCGGGGTACGCGGTTCGAGTGGAGGATTAGTCGGGTCCGAGCATGCTCGGACCCGACGTCGACCCGTCAGCACTTGCGCTTGTAGAAGTACTTCGAGTTGGCGTCCATATCGGCCTGGGTGATGGCCACCATATCGGTCTGGATATTGCGGGTGACCGGCTTACCCTCCAGTGCGGCCGCGGCCTCGTCTACGCCCTTCGCACCGATCCCCGCCGGATCCTGTGCGATAAGTGCCTGCACTGTACCGGCTTTCAGATCCTCGACCTGTTTGGGACTTGCGTCGAAGCCGACCAATTTGACCTGGCCGAGCTTGTTGGCATTGCGCAATCCGGTCGCCGCGCCCTCGGCCGAGCTGAGATTGGTGGCGAAGATCCCGGCGAGGTCGGGATGGGCGGCCAGCGTCGCGGTGACGATCGAAGCCGCCTGTGCCGCTTCATTATTGTTGTACTGTACGCCGAGTGAGGTGATGCCGGGGAAGGCCTTCACCGCATCTTCGAAGCCCTGTGCGCGCGCGTCGGTGGTGGAGGTTCCGGCCTTGGTGTTGATCACCAGCACGGGTCCCTTGTCGCCGATGAGCTTGGCCAGCGTCTGTGCGGCCAGTTCGCCGCCCTTCTTGTTATCGGAGGCGATCGATGACAGCGCGATCGAGGTGTCGTCCAGTGCGGTATCGACCTCGATGATCTTGATCCCGGCGTCCTTGGCCTGTTTGATCGGGTTCGCCATCGCCTGCGCGTGTGTCGGGGCGATCAGGATGCCGCCCGGCTTGTTGGCCACCACTCCGGTCAGTACCGGCGTCTGCGCGCCCGCATCGAACTTCGTCGGCGCCTGCGTCTCCAGCTTGTAGCCGAGTTTGCTCGCTTCGTCCTGTGCGCCGCACTGCATGGAGATGTAGAACGGTTCGTCGGCGACACCGGGAATCAGCACCAATTTCTTGGCATCAGTGCCGCCGGAATTGTTCACCGAGCCACCGCATCCCACCACCAGCGCGCCGACCGCCGCGATTGCGCCGATCACCACCGCGGTCCGCTTCGCCACCCTCATTTGGCTACCTCCGCCTTATTTTCTTATCGCGCAGTGTTGTAACTGCATACCTCTCTACTTGCGGTCCCGGGCCCGGCGGCGCAGTTGGTCGAACCACACCGCCCCGACCAGCACCGCGCTCACCGCGATCGGCTGCCAGAACACCGGCACCCCCGCGATAACGAAACCCTTGCGCAGCACCGACGGAATGAAGACCCCGATGACCGTGCCGACAATGGTGCCGATCCCGCCGAAAAGGCTTGTTCCGCCGATGACTACACCGGCGATGGCATCCAGATTGTCGGTGCCGTGTCCGCCGATGGTGGTCGTGCCGAAGTAGGCGAGATTCATGAATCCGGCCAGCCCGGCGAGCAATCCGGTCATTAGATAGACCAGCACGAGGTGACGGGTGACCGCGATGCCCGAGCGCCGCGCGGCCTCCTCGTTGGAGCCGATCGCGTAGGTGTAGCGGCCGAATCGGGTGGTGTGCAGCACCCAGGCCGCGAGCACGGTCACGGCGGCGGCGACCAGCACCAGATTCGGTACCCCACCCAGTGACGTGCCGAAACCCAAGGAATTGCGCAATTTATCGGGCACGGTTCTGGTGTCGACACCGCCGGTGATGAGTTGTGCCGCACCGAGTGCCGCGCCGAAAGAGCCCAGTGTGACGATCAGCGGTGGAATCTTGGCCTTCGCCACCAGGATTCCATTGAGCAATCCCCAGATACCGCCGCCCGCAATGGAAATCAGGAAGCCGATTCCGATAATCCCCCAGCCCGCCCCGGTGGCGTTCTCGTCGGGACTCAGCCATTCCATCGTTTTCGCGCCGAGTACGCCCGCGAAGATCAGCACCATGCCGACCGACAGGTCGATGCCGGAGGTGATGATCACGAAGGTCATGCCGACCGAAAGGACCAGCAGCACCGAGGTTTCGATCAGCAGGGTCTGCAGGGTGAAGCGGGTCGGAAACGCGTCGGGACGAAGGATGCTGAAGACGACGCACAGAACGACGAGCACCACACCGATCCACAGCGTGCTCGCGCCCAGAAGTCGTTGCAGTACAGTGCGTTCCGGCAAATCGGGGCCGCCGTTCGGCTCCGCCGCGGTTTTCGTCATGCGGCGTCCTCATCTGACAGCGCGCCGGTCATCGCGCCGACCAACTGCTCCAGGCTCGCGTCGGCGGCGACGAATCGGGCCACCCGCTTGCCGAGGCGCAGCACCTCGATCCGGTCGGCTACCGCCAGTACCTCGGGCATATTGTGGCTGATCAGGACGACCGCAATGCCCTGGTCGCGCACATTGCGGATCACCTCGAGCACCCGCTCGCGCTGTACAACGCCGAGCGCCGCGGTCGGCTCGTCCATGAAGACGACCTTGCTCGCCCACAGCACCGCCCGCGCCACGGCGACACTCTGGCGCTGTCCGCCCGAGAGTGCGCCGATCGGCACATCGGTGCTCTGCAATGTCACGCCGAGGCGTCGGAAGTGTTCGACGGCTTGGGTTCGCATCGTCCGCTTGTCGAGCATGCCGAGTTTGCCCGCCAACCCACGGCGAACCAGTTCCCTGCCGAGAAAAAGATTGGCGGCCGGGTCCAAATCGGGTGCGACGGCGAGATCCTGGTACACGGTTTCGACGCCGAGCCTGCGTGCGGCGGTCGGCGAGCTGAGCACCGTTTCCGAACCGTCAAGCAGAATGGTCCCCGAATCCGGTTGTTCCGCCCCGGAAAGGCATTTCACCAGCGTGGATTTTCCCGCGCCGTTATCGCCGATCAATGCGACGACCTCACCGGCGCGCACCTGAAAGTTGGCTCCCCGCAACGCTTCGACACCGCCGTAGCGTTTCACCAACACTTGAGCCTCGAGTACTACATCGCCCGGTTCCGATGCCATACCCTCACCCGCGTCGACTCAGTTGAGCAAACGTCCGATCCATCGGCCGATGCTACGTTCGCCGCCACCTCCCATGGGACGAATTCGACAAAATGCGCAGGGCGCAACGAGACCATGCTCAGTGTGCGCCACCCAGTTCCAGTGCCAGGACGCCGAGGATCACCAATGCGATGCCGCCGACCTGGATCAGCGAGAGTCTTTCATCGAGGAAGAGGACACCGATGACGGCGATGGCCGCGACGCCGACCGCCGACCAGATGCCGTAGGCGACGCCGATCGGCATGCCGCGCTTCAATGCCTGGGAGAGGAAGAAGAAGGCCGCGCCGTAGCCGATCACGACGATTATCGAAGGCAACAATTTGGTGAAACCGTCAGAGATTTTGAGCGATACGGTCGCGGTGATTTCGGAGGCGATGGCCAGCGCCAGCAACAGCAAGGTCATCGGCGCAGCGTAAACCGTTGCGGCATTTAAGCCTTTGCACCGGTGGTTCGAAAGATCACCACCGCAGACTGGCGCGCAGGCCGCCGGTTTTCGGCGGCGCTGGCAATCGCCGTGAATGTGTCTTCGGTTCGCGGCACTCGCCGACCGAAGGAGGATCCGATGGATGGGGCGGCTCTGGCGGTATTGGTGATCGCGATGGCGCTGCTCGCAGGGGTGCCGATCGTGCTTCTGAGCGTGGCACTGCCGCTCGCGCTTCGCGCCGAGCGCCAACGCAAGCGGGCGCTGTGGCAGTGGGCGGTGCAGCACGGTTGGTCGTTCGCGGAGCGCTCGAAGGCACTTTGGGTGGCACGCCTGCCCGGTGGCGGACGCCGAGCTCTCGGCGTGACACTGTCCGGGATGATGGGCGGCCGCTTGGTGACCGTGGCCGAACACTCGTACACGACGACCACATCGAGCGGTGGTTCCACCAGGACCCAGACGCATCACTACGTCGCCGTCGTGGTCGTGCTGGATCGCCCGCTCCCGTCCGTCGCCGTCATCAGTCGCGGTGCGATGTCGAAGGTCGGCCGCGTGCTGTTCGGCGACCGGCCCACGGCGACCGGCAACGAGGCATTCGATGCCCGCTTCCGGATCAGGTCCGCCGACCCGAGCTTCGCCCGCTGGCTGGTGGGCAAACCGCTGATGGATGCCCACCTGGCCGCAGCCGTGCCGGACTGGAGCCTGGTCGGACAGGACCTGCTGACCTACCGCCTAGGCCAATTGCACCACCCACACGCCATCCCGGGCCTCGTCGCCCCACTGGCCCGAGTAGCAGACCTCTTGGGCCGCTGAGGGGCGTTAGGGGAACAGGGGGCGCAGTTCGGCCAGGGTGTTGCGGATCTGGTCGAGTTGGGCGGCGACCTGGATGCCCGCGGTGCCGCCGCGGGCATTGCGGGAGGCGATCGAGCCCTGCACGGTGAGCACTTCGCGGACCTGCGGGGTCAATGCCGGATCGATGGCGGCGAATTCTTCGTCGGTCAACTCGTCCAGGCCGACGCCGCGCGCCTCCGCGGCGCGCACGCAGGCACCCGCGGCCTCATGTGCGACACGGAACGGAACACCCTGCCGGACAAGCCATTCGGCGATATCGGTGGCGAGGGTGAAACCGGCGGGGGCGAGTTCGGCCATCCGGTCGGTGTGGAAGGTGAGCGTCGAGATCAGGCCCGCGATGGCCGGGAGCAGCAGTTCGAGCTGGGCGACCGAGTCGAACAGGGGTTCCTTGTCCTCCTGCAGGTCCCGATTGTAGGCCAGCGGTTGGGCTTTCAGGGTGGCCAGCAGTCCGGTCAAGTTGCCGATGAGGCGACCGGCCTTGCCGCGGGTGAGTTCGGAGACGTCCGGATTCTTCTTCTGCGGCATGATCGACGAGCCGGTGGACCAGGCGTCGGCGAGGGTGATGTAGCCGAATTCCGGTGTGCTCCAGATGATCACCTCTTCGGCCATGCGGCTCAGATCGACGCCGATCATGGCGAGCACGAACGCCGCCTCGGCCGCGAAATCACGCGCCGAGGTCGCATCGATCGAATTCGCCGCCGCGGCATCGAAATCCAGTTCGGCCGCGATGGCTTCCGGATCGAGTCCGAGCGAGGAACCGGCCAGCGCGCCGGAACCGTAGGGCGACACCGCCGCGCGCTTGTCGAAGTCACGCAGCCGATCGATATCGCGCAGCAGCGGGTGCGCGTGGGCGAGCAGATGATGCGCGAGCAGCACCGGCTGCGCGGCCTGCAGATGCGTCTTGCCGGGCATCACCGCGTCCGGGTGCGCGGCGGCCTGGGCCACCAGCGCGTCGACCACATCGAGCAGTCCGGCGGCGATCCGACGCGCCGCACCGCGCAGCCACATCCGAAAGAGCGTGGCCACCTGGTCATTACGCGAGCGCCCTGCCCGCAGTCGTCCGCCGAGTTCGGCGCCGACCCGATCGATCAGTCCGCGCTCCAGCGCGCCGTGCACGTCCTCATCGGCCTCGGCCGGGGCGAACGCACCCGAACCCACGTCCGCCGCAAGCCGATCCAGTCCGGCGAGCATGGCGGCGAGATCGGATTCCGACAGCAGTCCCGCCTTGTGCAGCACACGCGCGTGCGCCTTCGACGCGCGAATGTCGTAGGGAGCCAGCGCCCAGTCGAAATGCGTCGACTTGCTCAGCGCGGCCATTGCCGCGGCCGGTCCGGACGCGAAACGTCCGCCCCAGAGCGCCCCTTCGTTGGTGCTGCCGCTCTGCGTCATCGTGTGCTGTCTCCTCCGGGTCGTCGGGCGGTGAACAAAGTGTCGGTGGTCATTTTCGCGGCGGCGTCTTCGGGCACTTCGCGGCCGCGGCTGCGCAGTACCTCGACCGGATCGGCACGGGTTATCGTCCAGCCGTGGCCGGTGAACCAGTCGATCGGATCGCTGCGGCCCTCGTCGGAGTACCACAGGTCGCCGACGTCGACCCGGATGTCGAGTCCGGCGGATTCCGCCTCGCGCAACCTGTTCGGGTCCGGTGCGGAACCTCCGGAGCGGTATATCGCGATGCGACTGCCCGGCGCGCTCAGCGCCTCGATGTTGTCGAACAGCCGGTCCTGCGCGTCCGCCGGGAGGTAGCGCAGCAGTCCCTCGACCAGCCATGCGGTCGGTACGGCCGGGTCGAATCCGTGCTCCCGCATCACCCTCGGCCAGTCATGGCGCAGGTCTACCGCAACCTCGCGCCGTTCTGCCGCAGGTTCGACATCGGCGAGCGCTACCGCCTTGAACTCCAATACCTTTGGCAGATCGAGCTCGAATATCGTTGTCCCGCCAGGCCATTTGAGCCGGTAGGCCCTGGCGTCCAAACCTGCTGCCAGGATGACGATCTGGTTGATGCCGTCGGCGGCCGCGTCCTGGAAGTAGGTGTCGAAGTAGCAGGTACGAGCGATCAAGGAGCCGATGATCGGGCCCATTGCCCGCGTCGCGGCCGCCTCGAGGCCCTCGACCTCACCGCGGGCGATGCGCGTCCACGACTCCGAGCCGACCGCCGTCACCAGCAGTTCGGCATAGGGGTCGTGGAACAGCGCGTCCGGACGGCGGGATTCGGCCGCGCGCATGGCGGCGACACCGAGGGCGGTGGCGCCCACGCTCGATTCGATATCCCAGCTGTCGTCGTCGGTCCGCATGGCGCTCCTTTCGGGTCGGCGACTCACGGCGCGCCGACCCGATCGAGCCTAATAGGCGCAGTCGGACCAAGTCCGTCGCTCTTGCGCCTGGCCCGAGCGAAGGCGCAAGCCCTACTTCTGGTTGAGGTCGCGGCGCGCCGCGACCTTGGAGGACAGGCCGTGGATCTGCACGAAACCCTTGGCGAGAGACTGATCGAAGGTGTCGCCCTCGTCGTAGGTGGCCAGGTTGAAGTCGTAGAGCGACTGCTCGGAGCGGCGGCCGTTGACCACGATCGAACCGCCGTGCAGCACCATCCGGATTTCCCCGGTGACGTGCTGCTGGGTTTCGGCGACGAAGGCGTCCAGCGCGCGCTTGAGCGGGGAGAACCAGAGGCCGTCGTAGGCAAGCTCGCCCCAGCGCTGCTCGACCTGCCGCTTGTAGCGACCCAATTCGCGCTCGATGGTGACGTTTTCCAGGGCCTGGTGCGCGGTGATCAGCGCGATCGCGCCGGGGGCCTCGTAGATCTCACGACTCTTGATGCCGACGAGCCGGTCCTCGACCATATCGAGGCGGCCGACGCCCTGGCGGCCCGCACGATGGTTCAGCTCGACAATGGCCTCGAGCACGCTGACCTGGCGGCCGTCGACGGCGACCGGCACACCCTTGTCGAAGGTGACGATGAGTTCGTCGGGCGCTTCGAAGTTGACCGTCGGGTCCGAGGTGTAGTCGTAGACGTCCTTGGTCGGCGCGTTCCAGAGGTCCTCGAGGAAGCCGGTCTCCACCGCGCGGCCCCACACGTTCTGGTCGATCGAGAACGGCGACTTCTTGGTGACATTGATCGGCAACTGGTTCTCCTCGGCGAAGGCGATGGCCTTCTCCCGAGTCCAGGCGTAATCGCGGACCGGGGCGATCACATTCAGGTCGGGGGCCAGCGCGCCGATGCCGACCTCGAAGCGGACCTGATCGTTGCCCTTACCGGTGCAGCCGTGCGCGACGGTGCTGGCACCGTGGAACTTGGCGGCCTCGACCAGGTGCTTGACGATGAGCGGACGGCTGATCGCCGAGACCAGCGGGTACTGGCCCATGTACATGGCGTTGGCCTGAATCGTCGGCAGGCAGTATTCGTTGGCGAATTCGTCGCGCGCGTCGACCACGATCGCCTCGACGGCGCCGCAGTCCAGCGCGCGCTGGCGCACCACATTCATGTCCTCGCCGCCCTGGCCCAGATCGATGGCGACCGCCACGACCTCGGCGCCGGTCTCCTTGCCGATCCAGCTGATCGCAACGGAGGTATCGAGCCCACCGGAGTAGGCGAGTACGACGCGCTCGGACATGTCTTTGTGCTCCTCGGTTTCGTGCTTGTCTGCAGGTCGTGCCCGCATCCGCGGGCGGCGGGGCGCGGCGCTCACCGACGCGCCCAAATCGCACGTCAGGCGGCCCGCACCGTCATGCAAATGATTATGCACGATGATGCAAGCCCATTCACAACCGGGTCCGAGTTCCACCTTCTCGGTAGCACCTTGGCACCCCCTAGCGCCTATGTCACGCTTTATCCGGTAACTGTCGGAGCGGGCAAAGGACGGACCCAATGCTGCTGCACCTCATAGCAGGAGAATTCAGCACCCTCGGCAACGACGTCCTCGACATCGGCCGCGCCTTGGTCGACCTCGTACAAGACATCATCAACGTAGGCACCCCCGGCAACACCCCGCGCGGCGGCGGCGGCCAATACCCCTTCGGCTGACCCTGCGATCGCATCGCATACGCAGTGCCTACGCATAGGTTGTGCCCTATGCGAGGTAGGCACTGGGTATGCGTCACCATCGCAGCGTGCGGATGGGATCCCGGCTCAGGCGAGTTCCTCGATCTTGGCGGCTAGTTCGGCGCCGGTGAGGGGCTCGCGGGCTATTACGGCGATGGTGTCGTCGCCCGCGATGGTGCCGACGATGAAGGGCAGCGCGGCGCGGTCCAAGGCGCTGGCCAGGTAGTGGGCGGCGCCGGGCGGGGTACGAAGCACGGCGATATTGCCGCTGGAGTCGGTGGAGACCAGCAGGTCGCCGAGGAGTTTGGACAGGCGATCGGTGCCGCCGGTGACGCCGCGCACGGGGCTGCCGTCCTCGGGCACCACATAGACACCCGCACCACCATCGGCGGCACGCAACTTCACTGCGCCGAGTTCGTCGAGGTCGCGGGACAGGGTGGCCTGGGTGGTCTCGATGCCTTCGGCGGCGAGCAGTGCGGCGAGTTCGGTTTGACTGCGGACCGCATGCGCCGTCAGCAGTTCGATGATGCGGGACTGGCGACCGGCGCGGGTTCGAGCGATAGCAGGGGCGGACTTACCCGCGTCGGGTTGGACTGTCATGGCCGAGCCTCGCTGCCGCGTCTCGCGCCGAGCCGCGCGAACGCCGTGTCGAATCGCGGACCGATGTGGCCACAGACCGCCTTCGAGCCTGTCACTCCCGCGGCACCACAGACACTCACCGCGCCTCACCTCGCTTGGCCAACAACCACACCAGCAGTGCCTTCTGCGCATGCAGCCGGTTTTCCGCCTCGTCCCACACCACACTATGCGGTCCGTCTAGCACCTCATCGGTGATCTCCTCACCGCGATGCGCCGGAAGACAATGCAGCACAACGGCATCCGGCTGCGCCTTGGCAAGCAGATCGTCGTTGAGCTGGAACGGACGGAACGGGCCGACGCGATCGAGACCGTCGTTCTCCTGCCCCATGGAGGTCCAGGTGTCGGTCACCAGAGCATCGGCACCCGCCGCGGCGGCGACCGGATCGCCGGTGAGGGTGATGGTCGCACCGGTCTCGGCGGCCCGCTTGCGCGCGGCCTCCAGAATCCACGGCAGCGGCTCGAAACCCGTTGGCGCGGCGATGGTTATGTTCAGCCCGGCGGTCACACCACCGAGCAGCAGCGAGTGCGCCATATTGTTCGCACCGTCACCGAAGTAGGTGAGGTTGCGTCCGACCAGACTGCCCTTGCGCTCGACGAGCGTCTGCAGATCGGCGAGCACCTGACAGGGGTGGAACTCGTTGGACAACGCGTTGACGATCGGAACCGTTGCGGTGGCGGCCATTTCGTCGAGTCGCACCTGTTCGAAGGTGCGCCACACGATCGCATCGACATAGCGTGAGAGCACCTTGCCGGTATCGCCGAGCGTCTCCTCGCGTCCGAGCTGGGTGTCGCGACCGTCGACCACCACCGCGTGCCCGCCGAGCTGCGCGATACCCATTTCGAACGAGAACCGCGTGCGGGTGGAGTTCTTCTCGAAGATCACCCCGACCCCGCGCGGACCTTCCAACGGTCGGCGCGCGAACGGATCCTTCTTCAATTCCGCTGCGAGCGCGAGGATTTCGGCCTGCTCAGCAGGGCTGACGTCATCGTCGCGCAGGAAGTGCCGGACCGGGCCGCCCCTCGTGGAATCGCTCGGCGATTGTGTACTCATTTGGCCCCCTTGGCGTCCGCGATCGCACCGTCGAGGATCTCGGGCAGATCGCCGACGAAATTGTCGGACTGGGTCTCGGTGAGCACCAGCGGCGGCGCGAGCCGAATGATGTTGGGCTTGGGCGCATTCACCAGATAGCCCGCCTCCCTCGCCCGATTCTCGACCTCGGCCGAGATATCGTCGGTCAGCACGATACCGAGCAACAGGCCCGCGCCGCGCACATGATCGATCAGCGGGTGCTCGAGCAGTTCGATGCCGTCGCTGAGCCGCTTGCCGACGGATTCGACGTGCGCGAGCAGATCGGTCTCATCGATGGTCCGCAGCACCGCCAAAGCCGCAGCGGCACAGACAGCATTGCCGCCGAAGGTGGTGCCGTGCAGGCCGGGCGTCAGCAGATCGGCGGCCGGTCCGGTGGCCAGCACCGCGCCGATCGGCAGTCCGCCGCCGAGCCCCTTGGCGAGGGTGATCACATCCGGAACGATGCCGAATGCCTGATGCGCGTAGAACTTTCCGCACCGGCCGATACCGGTCTGCACCTCGTCGAGCACCAGCAGCGCACCGTGGCGCGCGGTGATCTCGCGTGCCTTCACCAGGTAATCGATGGGCGGCACGACAACGCCGCTCTCCCCCATGATCGGTTCGAGGAATACCGCCGCGGTGTCCTCGTCGACAACCGCCTCGAGCGCCGCCGCATCGCCGTAGGGCACATGGACGACACCGGCGGGCATCGGCTCGAACGGCGTCCGCTTGGACGGCTGTCCGGTGAGCGCGAGCGCGCCCATGGTCCGGCCGTGGAAGGCCTCATCGGTCGCGATGATCTTGGGCCGACCGGTCAGCCGCGCCATTTTGAACGCCGCCTCAATGGCCTCGGTGCCGGAGTTGCAGAAGAACGCGCGTCCGTGGCCGTCGCCGAATTCACCGTCGCCGAAGTGCGCGAGCAGCCGTTCGGCCAGTTCGATGACCGGTTCGTTGGCGTAGATATTCGAGGTGTGGCCCAGCGTGCCGAGCTGCTGGGTAACGGCTTCCAGAATCGCCGGATGGGCGTGACCGAGGCTGTTGACCGCGATACCGCCGAGGAAGTCGATGTAGCGTCTGCCGTCCGCGTCGTAGACCACCGCACCGGCACCGCGCACCAGCGCGACCTTGGGGGTGGCGTAGTTCTTCATCAACGCGGCGGACCACCGCTGTTGCAGCTCTGCTGTGTCACTCATATTTTCGTTCCGTTCAGTGTGTCCGCCGCGCTCGTCGGGAGCGGGGCGGGCGTCACCATCGTTCCGATTCCTTCTCCGGTGAACAGTTCCAACAGCACCGAATGCGGGACCCGACCGTCGATGACATGTGCGGTCGGCACCCCGCCCTGCACGGCGCGCAGGCAGGCTTCCATCTTGGGCACCATGCCCGCATCCAGTCGCGGGAGCAACTCGGCTAGTTCGGCGGCGTCGATGCGCGAGGTGAGCGACGAACGGTCCGGCCAGTTGGTGTACAGGCCCTCGACATCGGTCAGGATCACCAGCTTTTCCGCGCCGATGCCCTCGGCGAGTGCGGCGGCGGCGGTGTCGGCATTGATGTTGTGCACCACGCCGTCGGCGTCCGGGGCAATGGTGGAGACCACCGGAATGCGCCCCGCGCCGATGAGGTCGAGCACGGCGTCGGCGTTCACTTCGGTGACATCGCCGACCAGACCGATATCGGTGGCCTCGCCATCGACATCGACGGTGCGCCGGGTCGCGGTGAACAGCCGCGCGTCCTCACCGGAGATGCCGACCGCGTACGGACCGTGCGCGTTGACCAGCCCGACGAGTTCGCGCCCGACCTGACCGAACAGCACCATCCGCACCACGTCCATCACCTCGGGTGTGGTGACGCGGAAGCCGCCGCGGAATTCGCCTTGTAGACCGAGCTTTTTCAGCATCGCGCTGATCTGCGGTCCGCCGCCGTGCACCACCACCGGATGTACGCCGACGGTGCGCAGGAACGCCATATCGGCGGCGAAGGCCTGTTTGAGCTCCGCATCGATCATCGCGTTGCCGCCGTATTTGACGACCACGATCTTGTCGCGGAACTTCTGCAGCCACGGCAACGCGTCGGCGAGGACGTGCGCCTTGTCCAATGCCGAAAGTTCCTGCACCGCATCGCTGGTCATGAGCTATAGGCCGAATTCTCTTCGACATAGCCGTGCGACAGGTCGGTGGTGCGCACGGTGGCGGTTCCGTCACCGACATTCAGTTCGATCCGCACCTCGATATCGGTGCCGGACAGGTCGACCTCGCGCGCACCTGGCGCGCCGACGCTGTCCACGCAGACCGGATTTCCGTTGAACGACACCGAGATCCGGTTCGGATCCAAGGTGATCGGGGCGATGCCGACGGCGGCGAGCACCCGGCCCCAGTTCGGGTCGGAACCGAACAGCGCGGTCTTGACCAGACTGTCGCGGGCGACGGCGCGCGCCGCGATCAGCGCCTCGTCCTCGGAGACCGCACCGGCGACGGTGATCAGCACCCGCTTGGTCACGCCCTCCGCGTCGGCCATCAGTTGGGCGGCCAGATCGTCACAGACCGCGAGCACCGCGGCATCGAGGTCTTGCTGTGACGGCGCGACCTCGCTCGCCCCGTTGGCGAGCAGCAGCACGGTGTCATTGGTGGAGCAGGAGCCGTCGACATCGAGCCGATCGAAGGTGAGCCGAGTCGCGTTGCGCAGTGCGCGATCCAGTTGTTCGGCGCTCGCGGCGGCATCGGTGGTGAGCACCACCAGCATGGTGGCCAGCGACGGTGCGAGCATGCCAGCTCCCTTGGCCATGCCGCCGACATTCCACTTGTCGCGGTGGTGGAAGGCAGCTTCCTTGGGCACGGTGTCGGTGGTCATGATCGCGTGTGCCGCATCGAGTCCGCCGGACAGGCCGCCGCCCATTTCGTGCACGATCTCGGTGACGGCCGGTACGACCTTGTCCATCGGCAGCCGATCGCCGATCAAACCCGTTGAGCAGACCGCGATTTCGCCCGCGCCGGTTTCGGTGCCCCAATTGCTCAGCGCCTTGGCCAATTCCTCGGCGGTCCGGTGGGTGTCCTGGAATCCGCCCGGACCGGTACAGGCATTGGCCCCACCGGAATTCAGGATCACCGCGCGCAACCGGCCACCGGTGAGCACCTGCTGCGACCACAGCACCGGTGCGGCCTTCACCTGGTTGCGGGTGAACACACCAGCGGCCGCGTATTCCGGCCCCTCGTTGAATACCAGTGCCAGATCGGGTTTGCCGCTGGCCTTGATGCCCGCGGCGATGCCCGCCGCCCGGAAGCCGAGCGGTGCGGTCACGCCCTGGCTCCGGACCAGTTTTCCTTCCGAGGTTTCGATCGTCGTCACGGTGCCACTCCTACGGTGGAAAGTCCTGCGGTCTCGTCGAATCCGACGGCCAGATTCATGGATTGCACCGCGGCGCCAGCGGTGCCCTTGGTCAGGTTGTCGATCGCGCCGATCACCACGAGCAGTCCGGCGTCGGCATCCACCGCGACCTGGAGGGTGACGGCGTTGGAGCCGAGCACCGAACCCGTCTGCGGCAGTGTGCCTTCCGGCAGCAACTGCACGAATGGTTCATCGGCGTAAGCCTTTTCATAGACCGCGCGAGCCTGTTCGGCATCGACTCGGGTCGGGGCCGTGCAGGTCGCGAGGATGCCGCGCGGCATCGGCGCCAGCACCGGGGTGAACGATACGGCGACCTCACTACCACCGGCGGCCTGCAGGTTCTGCGCGATCTCCGGGGTGTGCCGATGTGCGCCCGCGATGCCGTAGGCCCGCACCGAACCCATCACCTCGGAGCCGAGCAGACCGATATCGAGTTTGCGGCCAGCGCCCGAAGTACCGCTCACCGCAACCACATTCACCTTCGGTTCGATGATTCCGGCGGCGATCGCCGGTGCCAGCGCGAGACTCGCGACCGTGGGATAGCAACCGGGAACGGCGATCCGGCGCGCGCCGCGCAGCCGGTCACGTCCGCCCGGCAGCTCCGGCAGGCCGTAGGGCCAGCTGCCCGCGTGGCTGGTGCCGTAATACTTCTCCCAGGCCGACGCATCGGTCAGCCGGAAGTCGGCGCCGCAGTCGATGATCACCGTCGACTCCGGAAGCTGCTCCGCGATGGCAGCGGACTGCCCGTGCGGCAGGCCGAGGAAGACGATATCGTGTCCGGCCAGCTCGTCGAGCGTGGTCGGCGCTAGTACACGATCGGCGAGCGGCAGCAGATGCGGCTGGAGCTCCCCCAGCTTGCTGCCCGCATTCGAGCCCGCGGTCAGTGCGCCGATGACCAGGCGCCCGTCGCGGTAGGCCGGATGGCCCAGCAATAGGCGCAGCACCTCACCACCGGCGTATCCACTCGCACCGGCCACCGCAACCCGCAACACCGGGCTACCCGATGAATCAACCATGTGATGATTATGCACGATTATGCAAGCCCATTCATCAACCGGGTCCTGGCCTACTGCTACCGTCCCACATCACCAGGCGATTCCGCATCGCCCGGGCAGTGATACCCGGGAAGATGGCGGGTCAACCACGTCGATGAGATTCCGCACTCGAAGACATGCTGGAGCACGGCAAGTGTGGCCAGCCGCCGCGCGGATGCGCGAAGCGGGCTCCGGCTCAGGCAACCGTTGCGGGATCGATACCGAGCGTCTCGCGTAAACCGATCTCACCCTTCGATGTGAGACGCACAGCGCGACCGGACCCGATTCGCCGCACCCAATCCAGTGCCTGCAGTCGGCGGCACAACTGCGCTCCCGCGGCACCGCCGAGGTGAGTGCGGCGCTCGGTCCAGTCGAGGCAGGGCCGGGCGGTCGGGCGGCGAGTGCGCAGCGTGTTCGTCTCGATGCCCATCGGCCCCGTCAGCCAGGCCAAACCCGCCTCGGTGAGGGCGAACCCGGTCTCGTCGTCGAGCAGTTCACGCTCGATCATGGCAGCGGTGATCGCGACGCCGAGTCGGCCAGCGAGGTGGTCGTAACAGGTGCGGCCGCGGGCCAGGGCGGCCGCCGCAGTGGACGCGCGGAGCGTCGTGGCCTGCGGACGTACCGGTTCCAGGTGGGCGACCATGGTCTCCAATAACTCGGCGACCTGCGGATCAGCCAGCTGCACATAGCGGTACCTGCCTTGACGGCGTTCGATGAGCAGACCGCCGTCGAACAGCCGGTTCAGATGCTCGGTCGCGGTAGATGGCGCCACCCCGGCATGGCGGGCCAGCTCACCCGCCGTCCAAGCGCGACCGTCGACCAGGGCCAGGCACATATCGGCGCGGGTGCGGTCGGCCAGCAGGGACGCCAGTCCGGCCAGCTCGGCTCCTCGGGTTTGCATCACTCCATGATCGCGCCGAGATATTTCGGCAGGCACCGAAATATCCGACCGATTTCTCTCCGCGATGTCGATCCGCCATAGGGCCGTTCGTGTAGGTGGTGAAGCCGGTAACCGACCGGCCAACGGAAAGGTAGGACTCCCCATGAGCAAGATCATCGCGGTCGAGCACCTCACCCTGGACGGCGTCATGCAGTCCCCCGGCGCGGCCGATGAGGACCCACGGGACGGTTTCCGCCACGGCGGCTGGGCGCATCGCCACGACGACCCGGTGCAGGCCCGGGTGATGGGCGAACATATGGCGACCCATCATGGGGGGCTGTTGCTCGGACGCCGGACCTACGAGCAGTTCTACGGCTACTGGCCGCATCAGACCGACAATCCGTACACCGAGGTACTGAACAAGACCGAGAAGTTCGTCGCATCCCGGACGTTGACCGAACCGTTGCCATGGGAAAACTCCACGCTGCTCGGCGGCGATGTCGTCGCCGCGGTGCGCGGACTGCGGCAGGATCTGGTGGTGCTCGGCAGCGGCAATCTGCTGCAAACGTTGATGCGCCATCATCTCGTCGACGAGTATCTATTGCTGATCCATCCGATCGTGGTCGGCGGCGGGCGGCGGCTGTTCGAGGGCGCGGATCTCGGCGAACTGCGACTCGTCGATAGCGCCACCACCCCCACCGGCGTCGTGATCGCCACCTACCAGCGGGGATGAGGAGGAGTCGTGAAGGAGTATCTGCTCAGCATCTATCAGCCCGACGACACGCCGCCGCCGGACAATCTCGACGAGATCATGCGCGATCTGTACGCGCTGAACGACGAGATGCGTGCCGCGGGCGCCTGGGTTTTCGCCGCGGGCCTGCATGCGCCGAGCACCGCCACCGTGGTGCGGGCCCAAGGCAACGACATGCTCGTCACCGACGGCCCGTACATCGAAACGAAGGAGCACATCGGCGGATTCACCGTCATTCAGGCGGCCGATCTGGACCAAGCGCTCGACTGGGGCAAGAAGATGGCCGCCGTGATCACCTTGCCGATCGAGGTCCGTCCGGTGGCCGATCATTGAGCACCGACGCCGCGATCGCGGCCGTATTCACCGAACACTACGGCCGCGCGGTCGCCAGCCTGATCCGCGTCTTCGGCGATATCACCATCGCCGAGGACGCGGTGCAGGACGCGTTCACCGCCGCCGTACAACGCTGGCCGACCGACGGACTCCCACCGAGCCCGCCCGGCTGGATCATCACCACCGCACGCAACCGAGCCATCGATCGCCTGCGGCGCGAGGCATCTCGCGATGATCGCCATGCCGAGGCCGCACTCCTGCACGCCGACAACGAACCCGACGATATGAGCGCCGTCCAGGACGACCGCCTCCGACTGATCTTCACCTGCTGCCACCCGGCACTATCGCTGAATGCCCAAGTGGCACTGACCTTGCGACTCCTCGGCGGTCTCACCACACCCGAAATCGCGCATGCCTTCCTGACTTCGGAATCGACCATGGCGCAACGCCTCGTCCGCGCCAAGGGCAAGATCCGCGACGCCCGCATCCCCTACCGGCTCCCGCGCGACGCCGACCTGCCCGCCCGCCTGCGCGCGGTACTGGCCGTCATCTATCTCATCTTCACCGAGGGCCATACCGCCAGCTCGGGCGATCGGCTGATACGCACCGACCTGTGCACCGAGGCAATCCGCTTGGGGCGCTTACTCATCGAGTTGATGCCTGACGAACCGGAAGTACATGGACTGCTCGCGCTGATGCTGCTCACCGAATCGCGCCGCGCCGCACGCACCGCACCGGACGGGTCGCTCGTGCCGCTTCGCGAGCAAGACCGTCACCGTTGGGACCGCGCCCTCATCACCGAAGGCCACGCCCTGGTCCGAGAGTGCCTGCGCCGCAACCAACCCGGCCCCTACCAGATCCAGGCCGCGATCAACGCCGTGCACGCCGACGCCCCCGACCCGGAATCCACCGACTGGCAACAAATCCTGCAACTCTACGACCAATTGGCCGCCATAGCACCGACTCCGGTGGTGGCGCTGAACCGCGCGGTGGCGGTCGGTGAAGTCCACGGGCCTGATGCGGCGCTCCCGCTGCTCTTTATAATCGATCTACCGAATCACCATCTCTACCACGCGATCCGCGCCGACCTCCTACGCCGACTCGGCCGCACCGCAGAGGCAATTCAGGCCTACGACGCCGCCATCGCCCGCACAGACAACACCGCAGAACAGACCTTTCTGCGGCGCCGCAGGGATGAGCTCGCCTCAGCTAACTGATGGCCTGTACAGACCAGGCGGGCTCTAGGCTCGAATGATGCCTGATGCACTGATCGTGGGTGGGTCCGGTGTGATCGGATGCGCTATCGCATTGCGGCTGACGGCTGCGGGCTGGCAGGTGCGAGTGACGGGACGCACCCGCCTGCCCGCGACCTCCATACGGCCGGTGTGAGTTTCATCGCCGCGGATCGCGCCGACATACAGCGGGAGTTGGCCGCCGGAGTAGACCTCCTCGTCGACTGCGCCTGCTACACCGCCGACCACGCTCGAGCCCTGGTGGAACTAGCGGCGGAAGCCGGTTCGACGGTACTGCTGTCCAGCAAGGCGGTATACATCGATGCCGCTGGCAACCACGCGAATTCGGATATCGAGCCTCGATTCGACGGCCCACTACACGAAACCGCACCGACAATGCCGCCCGGCGATATCGACTACAACTCCCGCGCTGGTTACGGAGCGAACAAGGTTGCCGCAGAGCAGGTCTCGCTCGACAGCGGCCTCCCCATCACTGTGCTACGACCATCGCGAGTCCATGGAGTGGGCAACCGTCGCCCACGCGAATGGGTCTTCGTAAAGCGAATACTTGATGGGCGCCGCTCGGTCCTGCTGCGCCGCAGAGGCAGTGGGATCGTCCACACCACCGCTGCGGCCAATATCGCGGCTTTGGTCGAAACCGTCGCGCACAATCCCGGCACTCGCATCCTCAACATCGCGGACCCGGACGCTCCGACTGCCCTCGCCATTTCCCGCATCGTCGCCCGTCATCTCGTGCACGATTGGGCCGAGGTCCTGCTCGACGATCAGCCATTGGGCCGCACACCATGGGACTCGGCCCACCCCGTCATCCTCGACACCTCCGCGGCCGCCGCACTCGGCTATCAACCGGTCGGCGACTACGCGACAACCGTTGCCGCGCAACTCGACTGGCTGATGTCCGCGGCAAGATCCGGCGATCCCTCGCGAATCCTGCCCGCTGACAACGATCCATACTTCCGCCGGTTCTTCGACTATCCAGCAGAAGACGAGTTCCTGGCTGGGCGGTGATCCGACCGCTCAGCGCAATGGTGAATCCGACTGGTGATGTTCATGCCAGGCGGCCTCCGCCGTCGATGTGGAGGGTGGTGCCGGTCAGGAATGGGTTGGTGAGGGCTAGCAGGGCGGCGGCAGAGATGTCGGATGGTCGGCCGAATCGGCGGGCGGGGTTGGCGGCGGCGACGGTGGTGAGGAACGGTTGTTTGTCCGCGCCCAATCCGTCCCAGGATCCGGAATCGACAATGCCCGGGGACAATGCGTTCACGCGGATCGGGGCGAGTTCGACCGCGAGCGCTTCGGCGAGGAAGCTCACCGCGCCGTTGGCGGTTGCCATGACCGACCGTCCTGGCGCGGGCCGCCAAGCCGCGACGCCGGAGAACAAGAGGATCGCTCCCTCGCCGCGGATTCGGGTGGCGAAGTGCTTGGCGAGCAGGATCGGGCCGATGACCTTCGCATCGAAAGCCCGTGTGACCGCGGTTCGATCCAACTGCGTGACCGGACCATTGGCGTGTGCGGCGGCCACCGAGACCAGGTAGTCCAGATCGCCGATCTGCTCGGCGAGCAGGCGGATCGAATCCTCATCGTTCAAGTCGACGGTCGCACCGAGCACTCGCGATCCCAGCGCGGCCGCGTCGAGAACACCCTCGTCCGCAATACGGGCGACCGCGCCATCGACGACCTCGCGGTCCCGGCCCGCGAGCACGACATGTGCCCCCGCAGCGAGAGCGTCCGCGGCGATCTGCCGCCCGATTCCGGAACCTCCCCCGATGACGAGCAGCTTCTTTCCATTCATCGCATCCGACATGTCTTGTCTCCTCCGTAGTGGTTGCCTTTCATCGAGATCGAACGTGGTCCGACTGCCCGGCAATCCCGTCGCGTCATGAATCTTTTCTGGCTTTTCGATAGAATTTACGAATGGCAACATTGCGCGCCCTGGAATGCCTTGTCGCGGTGCTGGATTGCGGTTCCGTGACCGAAGCCGCCGCGCGCCTGCACATGTCGCAGCCCGCCCTTTCACATCAGCTCGCGGCGTTGGAACGCGAAATCGGCACGCCGGTGGTGCAGCGGCTGCCACGCGGCGTACGCCCGACCGCGGCTGGTCGCGCGATCGTCGCGGACGCGCGGGCCGCGCTCGCCGCCGCGGAACGCGTCGTTCATACGGGCCGCGCCGTCGCCGCGGGCACCGACGGACAACTTCGCATCGGTTGCGCGGAGAGCATGACGGCCGGACTGCTGGCACCGGTCCTCCGTGCCTGGCATCGGCGGTATCCGGGTATCTACCTCGCATTGACGGAACAATCGAGCGCCGACGCACTGGCCGAACTGGCCGTATCGGGCCAGGTGGATATCGCCGTCGGCCCACAGCCTTCGCGCTGGGACGGGTCTCTGGATGTCATCGGCGAAGAGGAGATCGTCGCGGCCCTACCAGCCGCCGAAAACTCAAGTGCGGCGATAGCTTTCGATGATTTAGCACGCCAACCGATAGTGCATTATCACCCGGACAACGGCCTCGGTACCTGGCTCGACGAGATCGCCGCCCACCACGGTGTCACGCTCACCGCGGCAACCCGCACTCGCCAGGTGACCACCGCGGCCCAGCTGGCGGCCGCCGGACTCGGCATCGCACTGGTCCCGACCACCGCATTGACCGCGTCGTTCAGTGGCGCGGTAGCCAGTTTGAAACCGCATCTGACCCGAAAGGTCGTCGCCATGACCGTTACGCCGAATGATCCACTGGTACAACGCTTCACGGCCGACCTGCGCCGCCGCGGCGTTCCAGTTCCGGCGTCGATCGCGGCCCAGCTCACCCGGCGCTGACGGGTCGGTGCCGAGCTCGCCATCGCTCGCACCGCGATGGCGTGGCCCAAGCGCAGTCCGCGTGACCGCACGGCGACCTCCACCCGCAGCGCCGAGACGGCCCGGTAGTGAGCACGCCAACTGCCCAGCCTGCTCACCGCTGACGACCACCCGATACCGACCGCACTCAGTGCTTGCGCACCACCCGCTCCCCCTGCCCGGGCTTCCAGATGGTGATGTCCAGGTGATCGTCGATGACCTGGACGGTGGAGGCGCTGGTCAGGTCTGCGGTGTAGAAGTGGTCGAATTCTTGGTCGCGGATGTCGAATCCGGTTTCGTCGAAGAGTTGTTGGGCGAAGCGGGCGTGTACTTCTTTGTCCGGGAGGTCGGTGACGGTGCCGAAGAGCTTCGCGTCACCGTCGCTGACTTGGGTGTCGACAGTTGCGGTGTGCAGGCAGAAGCGGGGGTCGCGGGCGAGGTCCTTGAATTTGGTGGTGTTCGGCATGCCCGCGATCACCAGCATGCCCTCGAAGATCCGCGGTTCGATGGGGCTGATTCGTGGGAAACCGTCGGAGCGCAGGGTCCCGAGCATGCAGAGATTGCCGGTGGCCTGATGCCGACGAGTGAACACGGCGGCGATGCGTGGGGCTTCTTCGGTGAACTGGCTCCATGTGGTCATGAGGTCGACGGTACGGCCCAAACCTGACACCTTCTGTCAGGTTTTACGGCTAGTCTCGAAATCATGCGAGCGAGTCGACTGGTGCAGCTGTTATTGCTGCTGCAGACCCGCGGCCGGAGCACTGGGCCGGAGCTGGCGCGCGAGTTGGAGGTTTCGGTGCGCACGGTGTACCGAGATATCGAGGCGCTGTCCGCTGCGGGCGTGCCGATCTACAGCGAACCGGGGCGAACCGGCGGCGTGCGGCTGGTCGACGGGTACCGCACCCGGTTGACCGGTCTCACCACCGAGGAAGCCGATGCGGTACTGCTCGCCGGACAACCCGCGGCCGCCGCCGATCTCGGACTCGGCACGGTATTGGCGACCGCGCAGCTCAAGGTGCTCGCCGCACTACCACCCGAATTGCGCGGCCGGGCAACGCGAATCGCGGAACGCGTCCATGTGGACGCGCCGGGCTGGTTCCATCGCCCCGACGAAACACCAACGCTGGCAACGGTCGCCGATGCGCTGTGGCATGATCGGCGACTCGATATCCGTTATCGGCGCAAGGATCGCACCGTCGAACGCCGCCTCGATCCGCTCGGCCTCGTATTGAAGGCCGGGACTTGGTATCTCGTCGCCCGCGACGGATCGGCCATCCGCTCCTATCGCGTCAGCCGGATCGCATCGGCCGAGCAGAACGGCGAAACATTCACGCGGCCAGACGATTTCGATCTGGCGGAGCATTGGTCGGAATCCGCCGACGATTTCGCCCGATCGATGCTGCGCGTGCGGGCCCGCTGCCGGATCGCGGCTACCCAGCTGCGACTGCTCCGGCTGATGAACGAGCCCGCCGCGGTCGCCGAGGCGATGGCATCGGCAACCGAACCGGACGCCGACGGCTGGGTCGAGGTAACCGTTCCGTCGGAGTCCTACGAGGTCCTTGCGGGTGCGATCCTGCCGCTCGGCGAATTCTGCGAGGTTCTCGACCCGCCCGAATTCCGCGACCGGCTCGCCGCGACGGCCTTCGCGATGGCCGAACGCTACCGAGGCCCGCGCGTTTCCTGAGCCAGCCGCACACCCAGCAGCTCTCAGCGCAGCGAGCGGAAGAATGCGCGCACATCGCTGGTCAGCAGGTCCGGCGCCTCCATTGCCGCGAAGTGCCCACCCCGGTCGTATTCGGTCCACCGCACGATATTGTGCTGCCGCTCGGCGAGCACGCGAATGGAGTTGTCACCGGCGAATACCGCTGCCGCAGTGGGCACTCCGGAATTCCGCGCTGGCGTCCCCCACGAGTCCCCCTCCCCATACAGCCTGATCGAGGAGACGAACGTCCTGGTGAACCAATAGAGGCTGACATTGGTCAGCAGCGCATCACGATCCACCGCCTCGTCCGGCAACTCGAGCGCGGGATTGGTCCAGCGCTGAAACAGATCCACGATCCACGACAGCAGACCGGCGGGTGAATCGTGCATGCCGATGGCAAGGGTCTGCGGACGCCCTGCCTGCACCATCGCATAGCCGAACCGGGTGTAGCTCTCGCTCCCGGTGAGTTTGTCCAGCTTCGCCCGATCCTGCGCGCTGTAGTCCGGTTCCGTTCCGTCGCTCCAGGACGGCAGCGTGATCGGCCCGTTCACATGGATGCCGAGCACATGGTCGGTGGCGATCCGCCCCAGTTCGGTCGAGACGAAGAATCCCGCATCGCCGCCTTGCGCCCCGTATCGGTGGTAGCCGAGCCGTTCCATCAGCTTCGCCACCACCTGCGCGTACTGCTCGGTCGAACCGTCCCCGACCTTCGGTCCGACCTCCGAGAAGGCGAATCCCGGCAACGACGGGATGACCAGATGGAACGCATCGGCCGGATCACCGCCGTGCGCCCGCGGATCGCTCAAAGGTCCGATCACATCGAGGAATTCGATGAACGAGCCGGGCCAGCCGTGGCTCAGCACCAGCGGCACGGCATCGGGTTCGGGCGAGCGGACATGCAGGAAATGCACCTGCTGCCCATCGATATCGGTGACGAACTGCGGCAGCTCGTTCAGTCGCGCTTCGACTGCGCGCCAATCGTATTCGGACCGCCAGTACTCTGCGAGGCCCTTCAGATACGAGATCGATACGCCCTTGTCCCAACCGCTGCCCGGGATCTCATCCGGCCACAGGGTATTCGCCAACCGGGCGTGCAGATCATCGATCTGCGCCTGCGGGATCTCGATGCGGAAGGGGCGGATGTCCTGTTCGGTACTCATGAAGGCGACGGTATTACCCACTTAGGACAGCATCGTTCCTAAGTATCTGACATCCTGGATTTCGTGTTGGAGACCTCGGCGCGCCTGCTCAAACTGCTCGCCCTGCTGCAGTCCCACCGCGACTGGACCGGGACCGAACTCGCCGAACGACTCGGCGTCACCGGCCGCACGGTCCGCCGCGATGTGGATCGGCTGCGTGAACTCGGCTACCCGGTGCATGCCACCCAGGGCACCGCGGGCTATCGGCTCGGCGCCGGTGCCGCGCTGCCGCCGCTGCTGCTCGATGACGAGGAGGCCGTCGCGGTGGCGGTCGGCCTGCGCAGCGCCTCCGACGGCACCGTCGCGGGCATCGAGGAGGCGTCGCTGCGCGCGCTCAGCAAACTCGAACAGGTGCTGCCGCCGCGACTGCGCCACCGGGTCCGCACGCTGCGTGGTGCGACGGTCCGGGTCGGGACGCCGGACGCAACAGTCGAACCGGACACCTTGATGGCCGTCGCCGAGGCCTGTCAACGGCACGAACGCCTGCGCTTCGACTATCGCGCGCACAGCGGCGCCACCACCCGTCGTACGGTGGAGCCGCACAGCCTGGTCCATTTCAGCAGGCGCTGGTATCTCGTCGCCTGGGATGTCGATCGCGGTGATTGGCGCACCTTCCGAGCCGACCGCATCTCGCCACGAACACCTACCGGCCCGCGCTTCATGCCGCGTGAAATTCCGGAAGGCGATGTGGCGGCGCACCTTTCGCTACAGTTGTCCGCCCGAGCATGGCCGCATCAAGCAATCGCTCTGCTGCACAAGTCCGCCGAGGATGCCGCGGCGAATGTCTGGCCCGGCATGGGCGCCCTCGAAGCCGTCGACGACCACAGCTGCCAACTGCACGTCGGCGCGGATACCCCGGAGGCACTGGTCTGGATGATCACCTCGGTCGATATCGACTTCACCCTGCTCAGCGGCCCACCCGAACTCGTCGCGGCGATTCGTGCCCAAGCCGACCGCTGCGCCGCCGCCCTCCGGAACTTCGACTGAACTGCCCGCCACCGAGAGCGCCGGGCCGCCCCGAGCTCAGCCGACAATCGCGAACAGCACCGCCGCGACCGCGAAACTCACCACCGACAGCACGGTTTCGAGCACCGTCCAGGTTTGCAGCGTCTGCTTCACCGTCAGGTTGAAGTACTTCGAAATGATCCAGAAGCCACCGTCGTTCACATGGCTGAGGATGATCGAGCCCGCCGCGATCGCCATGGCGATGAGTGCGATGGCCATCTGCGAGTAGCCGTGCCCGGTGACCAGCGGCGCGACAATGCCGCCGGTGGTCACGATGGCGACGGTGGCCGAGCCCTGAGCTATCCGCAGGCCGCAGCTGATGATGTAGGCGAGCACGATCACCGGTAGTCCGGCGGCCGACATGGTGTCGGCGAGTGCGGTGCCGATTCCGGTGGCGGAGATGACCTTTCCGAAGAACGCGCCCGCACCGACCACCAGCAGCAGCATGCCGACCGGCTTCAGCGATTCCGCGGTGAGCGTACTGAGTTCCTGCACACTGGAACCGCGCCGCACACCGAGCAGATAGAAGGCGACGAGCACCGCGATCAGCAGCGCGACAGCGGGTGTGCCGAGGAAAGTGAGCACCTGGAGCAGTCGCGAATCCTTGTCCAGCCATTGAGTGCCGAAGGTCGCACCGAGGATGAGCACCAACGGAATCGCGATGATGCCGCCGATGAGCCCGACCGCGGGTGGCCGGGTCTCGGTGCGCACGGCCTCCGGATCCGTTGCGGTGCCCGGACCTTCGCCCTTGCCCGCAGGCTCGGCCTCCGGCCGCACCAGGAATTCGGCAGGCACCTCGACCTGCACGCGCTTGCCGATGTAGGTGCCCCACACGATGCCCGCGGCAATGAAACCCGGTATGCCGCAGACGAATCCCATGATGATCAGCCAGCCCAGGCTAACCCCGAGCAGACCACCGAGCGCCACCGGGCCTGGATGTGGCGGCAGGAAAGCATGGGTCATGGACAGACCGGCCAGCATCGGCATGGCATACAGCACCAGCGATCGGCCACCGCGCTTGGCGGCCACATAGATCAGCGGCGCGAGCACGAAGATGCCGATATCGAAGAAGACGGGGATGCCGAAGATGAGCCCGAGCAGGCCCATGGCGACCGGTGCGCCCCGCTCACCGAAGATGCCCAACAGCTTGCCGGTCAAGACGTCCGCGCCACCGGAACGTTCGAGGATCGCGCCGAGCACCGTGCCGAGGCCGATAATGACCGCGATATGCCCGAGGATGCCGCCGAAGCCGGTCTCCAGCAGCGAATCACCGGACTTGATCGCCGTACCGACGATCTTCGACACCGGTAGTCCGGCGACCAGCGCCAGCCCGAGTCCGGTGAGCAGTAGCGCGATGAACGGCTCCAGCTTGATCTTGATAATGGCGAACAGCAGTACGGCAATCGCGAGACCGCACAGCACCAGCAAACCGGGTGTGGTGGTGCGCAGCCAGTCGACAGTGGCGCCCATATGGGTACCTCTCAATTCATGGATCGAACGAATGACGCCGCACGCGAGGCGATTTCGGACCATCGGCCCGCGGCGACGTCGGATGGGGCCACGACATCGGTACCCGCGGTCACTGCCACGGCTCCGTTGGCGAGGAATTCGGCGGCATTGCCCGCATTGACGCCCCCGGAGGGAATGAGCGCCACATCGGGCAAGGGACCGCGCAGGTCTTTCAAATAGCCGGGACCGAGCGCCCTGGCGGGGAAGATCTTCACCGCGGCGGCGCCGAGGTCGAGTGCGGTGAGTACCTCGGTGGGCGTGAAAGCGCCCATGACGACCGGAATGTCGCGCTCGGCCGCAACCGCTGCGACCTCCGCGCGCACACCGGGTGTGACGAGGAACCGGGCACCGTTATCGATCGCGGCCTCGGCCTGATCGGCATGCAGTACAGTTCCCACGCCGACGACCGCATCGGGAGCCGATGTGGCGATACGCAGGTAATCGAGCACACCCGGCGTTGTGAAGGTGAGCTCCAAGGTACGAATCCCGGAGCGCGCCAACGCATCAGCGAGCGCCAGCGGATCCGGAATCTCGGCGGCCCGCACCACACTCAGCACGCGGTCGGCGCGCATGACTTCCAGTGCGCTCATGGCATTCAATATGTCTCCTTCCGCGTGCCGTCCATGCGCAGCGCACGCCCGGCGAGCTTGCCGGTGGGCGTGCCGTTCTCGATGGCGAATTCGCCGTTGACCAGCACATGCTGAATGCCGCGCGCCTGCTGCTTCGGGTTGTCGAAGGTCGCGGTATCGACGATGGTCGATGGGTCGAACAGCACGAGATCCGCTGCGTACCCGGTGAATACGTGCCCGCGGTCGCTGAGCCGCAGCCGCTCGGCGGGCCGCCCGGTGAGGTGGTGCACACACTCCTCCAGCCCGAGCACGCCGAGTTCGCGGACGTAATGGCCCAGATAGCGCGGGAAGGTGCCCCAGGCGCGCGGATGCGGCCGATCACCGACGAGCAGTGCATCACTTCCGCCCATATGGACCGGATGCACCATGATCGCGCGCACATTCTCCTCATGCCCGACGTGCTGCAGGATGGTGGTGGCCAATTGGTCTCGGCGCAGCAGATCAAAGAACACCGCGACCGGTGCACGATCGGTATCGGCCGCGATTTCCGCGACGGTCTTGCCGACGTACTCCCCCAGTTCCGCATTCGCGACACCGCTGATCTGAATCGTCTCCCATTCGACCGTGACGCCGTGGCAGCCATCGGAACCATTCACGTTCACGTCCAACGTGATTCGCGCGCGCATCTCGGGATCATCGATGCGGGCCAACGCCGCATCCGGCCCACCGGACATCGCCCAACTCGGCAGCAGCGCCGAAAGTGTGGTGGAGCCGGGCAGATACGGGTAGGTGTCGAGGGTGATATCGCATCCTTCGGCCCTTGCCGCATCGATCAGTGCCAGGAATTCCGCTGCGCGCCCGCGGTTCACGCCGAAGTTCATGGTCGCATGGGTGAGATGCAGTGCACAGCCGGTGCTGCGAGCCAGTCCGATCATCTCGGCGTACGCCGCCAACGCGCCCTTGCCGTAGGAGCGCGTATGGGGTGCGTAGAATCCGCCGTACTCTGCGACGATCTCACACAACGCCGCCAATTCGCCTGTGTCCGCATACATTCCGGGCGTATACGTGAGCCCGCTCGACATACCGACCGCACCCTCGCGCAGACCCTGCGCCAGCAGTTCCCGCATCCGCCGGATCTCCGCCACCGTCGCGGGCCGCTGTTCGCTCCCGACGACCAGCAGCCGCAGCGTGCCCTGCGGTACGAGATAGGCGGCGTTCGGCGTTATGCCCTGATCGAGCCGGTCCAGGTACTGCGCGACCGTGCGCCAGGAGAAGTCCAGATCGGTGGGGTTGCCATTCCACCCGGCGATCTGACGTCGCAGCACCGCCAGGGTGGCGTCATCGATCGGTGCGTAGGAGAGTCCGTCCTGTCCGATGACCTCGGTGGTGACGCCCTGGCTGATCTTCGGGAAATGACCGGGCTCGGTGAGCAGATGCAGATCGGAGTGCGCGTGCATATCAATGAAGCCGGGCGCGAGCACCGAACCGGGTGCATCGATGAACCTGGCCGCCTCGGTGATCGTTCGCGGCTCGGCGATCGCGTTGATCCGTCCGCGATCGATGCCGACATCGGCGCGAAAGCGTGGCGCTCCCGTGCCGTCGATGACATCGATATCGCGAAACACTAAGTCCGTCATGGCCACTCGTCAGAAAAAGGTGTGGACGAGGTCGACGACGCGCGGCCGTTCGGCATCGGCATCGTCGACGACCGGAATCAGCCGCCACTTGTCGAATGCCGTGCACGGATGCGAGAGGCCGAGCCGCACCACACTGCCGACCGGCAGGTCAGCAGCGCCGCCGCCCGGAAGCCGCAGGAAGGTGTGCTGATCATTGAGCGCGCTGACGTGTGCCGCCGGATTCAATGAAACTTCCGGTCCCGCAATGAATTGCGGGACCGGAAGCCCCTCATCGAATGGCAGATCGCGCTTACCGGCATCCAGCAGCGCGAGCTCCGCCTCGGGTCGGGAAACGGTCCGCGCCCACCCGTGCATCGCCGAGCGCAGCGGTCGTTCGCTGCGTGGTGCGGCCAGCGGCGAGATGCCCGCGTAGAAACCGTCGTCGTGAATGATGTACGCACCGGAGCGCAACACCACCGTGGTCGCAACATCTTGCTCCTCGGCGAGTCCGGCCAGACATTCGACGACCAGATCAGGGAAGGCGCTGCCGCCCGCGGTGACGATCGCATCCTGCGGATAGCGTCCCGCGGCCGCGAGTTCGCGGTGTAGGCGGGCGATTTCGTCCAGGTAGTGCCGGACGGCGGCGATCCCGTCCGGGGTGCGATCGTGAGCGAGCGCACCTTCATAGCCGCCGACTCCGGCCAGCGTCAGCCGATCGGCGCGGCCGACCGCCTCGGCGATCGCATGCGCCTGCTCGACCGTGCGTGCGCCGGTACGTCCGTGCGGCCCGCCGAGTTCGACGATCACCCGAATGCGTGCAGCACCCGTCAGGTGCTGCTCCATCAGCGCGACGGTCTCGACACTGTCGACCCAGCAGTAGAATTCGAACTCCGGATCCCGCGCCGATTCCTCGGCGACCCAGCGCAATCCCACCGGATCGACCAGCGCGTTGGCCAGCACGATCCGTCCGACTCCGAAGGATCGGGCCACCTGCACCTGCCACACGGTGGCGAAGGTGATGCCCCAGCTCCCGGCGGCCAACTGCTGTGCCCACAGCTGCGGGGCCATGGTGGTCTTCCCATGCGGCGCCAGGCGCACGCCCGCGGCCGCCGCCCAATCGGCCATGACCGCGACATTCGCCGCGACGGCCGCGCGGTCGACGGTCAATACCGGGGTTTCGAACTCGTCGAGGTACGGCGCGGAGTCCAGGAAGTCGCGAACCGTGCGGCCCCATGCCGCGGGCGGCAGACCCTTGTGCTCGGGCCCGAGCATCCGATCCGCCAGTGCGGCAACGGCTTTCTCATCGATCGCCATGTCGCTCCTTCCCGCGGAATCGCGTCCGCCAAATCATGCCTCTAAGGCATTGCATAATTTGCAACGCTTGTTGCACATCGTGTTTTGTGTGGTTATTCTGCACTGGATGGCCGGTGGCCGCAAGGGCAGAAGGGAGATCGATGTGACGTGGCCTACTACGTCGCCCCGCCCGCGGGCGGTGACCATCGGCGAGGGGCTCGCCGTGCTGGTCGCGCGGCCCGGTCCGCTGGAGGACTCGGAGAACTTCGAGCGAACCGCGGGCGGCGCCGAGGCGAATGTGGCCACCGTGCTCACTCAGCTCGAGGTGTCCGCCGCGTGGATCTCCCGAGTCGGCGATGACGGATTCGGCCGGTACCTGACCGGACATCTCGCGGCGCGCGGCGTGGATGTGTCGGCGGTCGTCATCGATCCCGCGCGTCCGACCGCCGTCTATGTGAAGGAGCGCGGCAGCGGCTCGGGCAAGTCGAACGATCTGGCCGACGGGGCCAGCCGCATGCTGTACTACCGCACCGGTTCCGCCGCCAGCGCACTGTCCACCGCCGATCTGACGGCGGCGGCCGGACTGCTCGAGCGCTGCGACCTCGTGCATTTCACCGGCATCACCCCCGCGCTCTCGGAATCCGCGACCGGATTGACGGAAACCCTTGTCGCACTGCCCCGCCGGGGCAAGTTGGTCAGCTTCGACCTGAATTACCGTCCGGCGCTGTGGGCGGGGCGCGTCGAGCAGGCGGCCGAGGTGTTGGCTGGTCATGTGCGTGGCTGCGATGTGGTGTTCCTCGGTGCGGATGAGGCGGACGCGGTCTTCGGCACCGGTGATGCCGATCGATTGCGCGCACTGTTCCCGGAGCCGCAACACCTGGTGGTCAAGAACAACGAGCATTCGGTAACCGGATTCTCCGGAACCGAGCGCGTCGAAGTTCCCGCCCTGGACCTCGAGATCACCGAGCGGATCGGCGCCGGTGATGCCTTCGCGGGCGGATATCTGGCCGCGCTGCTGCACGGACGCTCGCTGGAGCAGCGGTTGCGTTTCGGGCATCTGTGCGCAGCCGCCGCGCTGACCGGCACCGGCGATGTCGCGGAACTGCCTTCACCCGGCGTCCTGCAGGCGTTGGCGGCGCTCGATGAGTCCGCTTGGGGGCGTGTGCGTTACAGCAGGGATGTCGTAGCAGAGAATGTGGCGTCATGAGCGAGCGAATCGAAGACGCAGCGTCCATGACGATGACGGAGCCACGGTCATGAGTCAGAGTTTGTCGCGCGCCTTGACCATCCTGCTTTCGCTCGGGGAGGATGCGCGCTCGCTCGATCAGCTGGCCGGTGAACTCGGCGTGCACAAGTCGACGGTGCTGCGGCTGCTGCAGACCATGGAGTCGCAGCGCTTCGTCACCCATGACAGCCAGCATCAATACGTCCTCGGCTCCCGGCTTTTCGAACTCGCCAACCGCGCCTTGGAACAGCGTGACGTCCGCACCCTCGCGCGCCCACATCTGAGCGCACTGAATTCCGCTACCGGGCAGACGATTCACCTGGCCACCTACGAATCCGGCGATGCCATCTATATCGACAAGTTCGACGCGATCCAGAGCGTGCGAATGTACTCCCGCATCGGCCGCCAAGCCCCGCTGCACTGCACGGCGGTCGGGAAGGTGCTCGTCGCCGCGCAGCCGCGCGCGGAATGGCGAACGATCGCCGAACGCCTCGACTACCGCAAGTTCACCGACCGCACCATCCGCACCCCGGAGCGCTATCTGGCGGAGCTGGAACTCGTTGCGGCACAGGGCTATGCGGAAGACCACGAGGAACACGAGAGCTTCGTCAATTGCATCGGCGTTCCGGTGCGCGATGGCACCGGGACGGTGGTCGCCGCGGTCTCGATGTCGGTGCCGGACATGCTGCTCGACCACGACCAGGTGTTGGCCGAATTGCCGAGGGTCCGCGCGGCGGCCGACGCCATCTCCGCCGAACTCGGCTGGACTCCCGGCCGTACCGCAACGAAAGGCCAATCATGAGTGAGAAGATCGCCATCCGCACCACCGATGCGCCCGCACCCGCGCACACCTTCTCCCAGGGTGTGCGCAAGGGCCCGTTCGTGCAGGTCTCGGGTCAGGGCCCGGTGGACCCGGCGACGAACGAATACCTCTTCCCCGGTGACGTTGCCGCCCAGACGATTCGGACCCTGCAGAATGTCAAGGCGATCGTCGAGGCGAGCGGCGCCACCTTCGACGATGTGGTGATGCTGCGCGTCTACCTGACCAAGCGCGAGGACTTCGCCGTCATGAACGACGCCTACGGCGACTTCGTCACCGCCAACACCACCGGTGGCGTATTACCCAGCCGCACAACGGTTTTCACCGGCCTTCCGCGAGAGGAAATGCTGGTCGAAATCGATGCGGTCGCCATCGTGTCGTCGTAGCTCGTACCTCCGGCAGCTCGCCGAGCGTAGTCATACGGCGGTCGAATTCGGCGTCGGCGACCACCATTCGACTACATCCGGAAGCACTAACCGGAATTGCGCAGTGCGGTGGCGAGTCCGTTCATGGTCAGCAGGATGCCGCGTTTGACGAGTTCGGAATCGTCGCCCGCCCGCAGCCGCCGCAGCAACTCGACCTGCATCTGGTTCAGCGGCTCGAGATACGGGAAGCGGTTGTGGATCGACTCCGCCAGTGACGGGTTATCGGCGAGCAGGTGATCGTTGCCGGTGATCGCGGCGTGCATGCGGATGGTGCGGGCGTGCTCGTCTCGGATCATCCCGAAGATGTGCTCACGCAAGGTCACATCGTCGACGAGTTCGGCGTACCTGGCGGCGATATCCAGGTCGCTCTTGGCCATGACCTGGGCCAGATTCGACAGCACCGTCCGGAAGAACGGCCAGCGGCGATAGAGGTCGGACAGCACCGCCAAACGGTTGGGATCACCGGCGACCCACTCCTCCAGCGCGGCACCGGTCCCGTACCAGCCCGGCAGCATGACGCGGGCCTGACTCCACGACATCACCCACGGGATGGCCCGCAGATCACTCACCGAATTCGTCGGCTTGCGCGAGGCGGGGCGACTGCCGATATTCAGGTCACCGACCTCGGCGACCGGCGTGGACTGTCGGAAATACTCGACGAACCCCGGTGTTTCGTGCACGAGCCGGGCATACGCCGCGCGAGCACGCGCCGCCAGATCGTCCATGAGGTCATAGGACGGCTCGGCATCGGGACCGAGCCCCTCCACATCGAGCAGTGTCGACTCCAGGGTGCCCGCGATCAACGACTCCAGATTGCGATGCGCCGCACCGGATTCCGCGTACTTGGCCGCGATCACCTCACCCTGCTCGGTCAACCGCAGCGAGCCCCGCACGGCACCGACGGGCTGGGCCAGAATCGCGTCATAGCTGCGCCCGCCACCGCGACCGACCGTGCCACCGCGACCGTGGAAGAGCCGCAGCCGAATTCCGGTCTTGCGCGCCACCTCCACCAGATCCAGCTCCGCACGATAGAGCGCCCAGTTGGCGGCCAGATACCCGCCGTCCTTATTGGAATCGGAGTATCCGAGCATGACCTCCTGACGCATTCCCTTGGCGGCCACCAACTCTCGATACACCGGAACATCGAGCACCGCGGCCAAGGTCGCCGCACCGGCACCCAGATCCTCGATGGTCTCGAACAGCGGCACGATATTCACCGGACAACTCGGCGGGCCTTCCGGCTCGCCGGGATCGAGCAGCCCGCCCTCCTTCAGCAGCAGCGCCGCTTCCAACATATCGCTGACCGAGGTGCACATGCTGATGATGTAGTTCGGCACCGCCTCAGCACCGAAAGTCTGGACGACATCCCTTGCCGCACGGACGATGTCGAGCTCTTTGGCGGCGAGTTCGCTCAACCGCGCATGCGGGCCGAGCAGCGGACGCCGGGTACGCAACTCGGCGGCGAGCAGTTCCACCCGCTCCGACTCGGCGAGACCGGCATAGTCCTGATGCACCCCGGCCCAGGCCAGCAGCTCGGTAACGACCTGTTCGTGCACCTCCGAGTTCTGCCGCATATCCAGGCCCTGCAGATGAAAACCGAATGTCTCGATGGCGTATCGCAGCGCGGCCAGGCGGTCATCGGCGAGCAGACCGTCACCGCTGGCGCGCATCGAGACGTCCACCGCATCCAGGTCGTCGAGTACCGCCTGTGGCGTCGGATAGGCCGGAGCGCCCATATCCAGCCCGTCGGCGGGCAATTCGCCGAGCGCTGCGACTGCCGATGCCGACAGGCGCGCCCGAATCCGATGCAGCGCACGGCGATACGGCTCATCCGAATGCGCCGCTGGATCGGGATAACCGGCCTCGGCCAGTGCGGCCACCTCCGGTGTCACCAGCACCAGCCGCGCCGATTGCGACAGCGACTTCTCCAGCTCCACCAGCTCGTGCAGATACCGTCCGAACGCCACCGCCGACGCCTGCGATGCCGCCTGACGCACGACATCCGCTGTCACATAAGGGTTTCCGTCGCGGTCGCCACCGATCCACGATCCCGGGCGCAGGATCGGCCGCGGCAGCAATTCCGCGCCCGGCCAGCGGGACCGCAGCGCCGCCCGCACTTCCGCATTGATCGCCGGAATAACGTTGAACAATGTGATGTCGTAGTAGCGCAGACCGACCGCGATCTCGTCCTGAATCCGCAAGCGCTGCAATCGAATCAACGCAGTGCGCCACAGCGTCAGCACCTGGCGGCGGATCCGCAGCTCCAGATCCGCACGCGCCCGCTCGGTTTCGGTATAGCGCTGCCGCAATCGCATCAACTCGGTAATGCGGGTCTGCACATCGAAGACGGTGCGGCGGCGGGTTTCGGTCGGATGTGCGGTGATCACCGGCGAGACCAAGGCGTCGGCGAGCAGCTCGGCGACTTCGGTGCCATCCAGTGCCGCCGCATCGAGTTTGCGGTAGGTCGCCGCGAGCGAGGAATCCTGCGGCGGCTCCCCCGCTGCCTCATGCGCCGCCCGCCGCCGATCACGCTGGATATCCTCGGCCAGATTCGCCAACAGCACGAAATAGGTGAATGCGCGGATCAGCGGCAGCGCGACCGCGATATCTACGCCATCCAGCATCTCCGCCACCGCGCTGCGCTCGACCTCCTCGCGGCGCACCCGGAACGCCTCGATCCGCACCCGCTCGATCAGGTCGAAGACCTCGGGGCCCTCGTGATCGCGGATGGTATCGCCGAGGACACCGCCCAAAAACCGAATGTCATCGCGCAGGGGCCGGGTCGCGTCCTGTTCCGTCTCGATCCGCGCTTGGCTCATATTTCGACCCTAGTGCCCGGTGCCACACCATTGGCGGTGACATTCGCCTCGGGCGGTTCTCGCCGATGCCGACCTGCTTCGGCATCGGCGAGTGCGACGGACTCAGCCGAGCAGCTGGGAGAACCGCAGGTGGTTGCCCCACGGATCGCGGAAGCCGCAGTCCCGGACGCCGTACGGCTGGGTGATCGGCTCCTGATCGACATCGACACCCGCGTCGCGCAGCCGGGCGAAGGTGTCGTCGACGGCCTCGATGGTGAAGATCAACGTGCCCTGCGCACCGCTGGCCAGCCGCGCCTCGGCGGCCTCGCGCGCGGCCTCGTTCGGATTCATCTCCGGGTTCTCCAGGATGAATTCGATCCCCGGCTGCGACGCCGGACCGACGGTCAGCCAGCGACCGCCCGGAAACGGCATATCCTGACGGACCTCGAAGCCGATGACATCGCGGTAGAACTCCAGCGCCTTATCCTGATCGCCGACCAGAATGGCGACGTGGGTGAGAGTGAAATCCTTGCCGTTGCTCATTGATATCTCCTTGTGTCGAACGGATCACCAGCAAAGACGGGGAGTCCATCCGGAATTCATCGGTGGTCTCGCGAAAATCTGCCCGGGCACACGATGACCCCGCTGCCGAACCACACATCGTTGCCGATCCGAATCAGCGCCGCCGACTCCCAGCACTGCCTGCGCGCCTCATGGCCCACCACTCCGGATCGCTGTCCCGGTACAACTCCCCGCGCAGCATCCGTTCCTTGTGCTCACCCACGAGCGCCAGGTTATGGGGTCAGACGACCTCGCGGGCTTGCAGGGGCGGTGCGGACAGACGCTGGACCAAGACCTGTTCTAGCAATGCCACGAGCACATCCCTTACCGAACTCCGTTCTCGCGCATCGCATTCCAGGATGGGGATCCACTCGTCGAGCTCGAGTGCCTCGCGAACCTCGTCGAGTTCGAAGTGCTCGCCCTGTTCGAAACGGTTGACCACCACCACGAACGGGGTGTTGTGCTCTTCGAAGTAGTCGAGCACCGGGTAGCAGTCCTCGACGCGGCCGGTGTCCACCACGATCACCGCGCCGAGCGCGCCGTCGACCAGGTCGTCCCACAGGAAGACGAAGCGGTCCTGGCCGGGGGTGCCGAACAGGTAGAGGATCAGCGAGCTGTCCAGGGTGATGCGGCCGAAGTCGAGCGCGACGGTGGTCTGGGTCTTATCCGCGCGATGGCCCGGATCGTCGACGCCGATGGCGACCTCGGTCATCGCCGCCTCTGTGACCAGCGGCTCGATTTCGGAGATCGCGCTGATGAATGTTGTTTTGCCGACACCGAATCCGCCGCTGATCACGATCTTGACCGACGAGGGCATGGGCCGCTCGACCGGTGGTGTCCGATATTCAGAGTGCCCGTACAAGGTCCCTGATCCTCTCGATGGCTGCGGTGGAAAGTTCGGGGGCGTCCCGGACCGAAACATGCCCGGCGGCCGCGAGATCGCTGACGATCACCTTCGCGACGCCCACCGGAACGTGCAGCGCCGTCCCGATTTCGGCAATGGAATGCGGCTGCTGACACAGCCGAACGACGGTGCGCTGTTCGAAATGCAGCGGCGCGGACAGCGCGGCAGGCGTTGCCCGCACCAGTGTTTCGATGCGCAGCCCGTCGATCAGTGGCGTGGTGCGTCCCGCCGTGACGACGAACGGGCGCACGAAGCGGTCGTCGAAGTCATCCGGACTGTCTTTCAGCGGCGGATTGGCCGCGAGCCAGCCGAAAGATTGGTTCACCGGGATCATCCGCGGGTCCGGCAACCGCGGCCGGTATGGATCTCTCATCTGCGCAACGATTCGCGCAATTCCGAGATGAGCGCCGGGTCGAGCAGGGCACCGGCGCGTTCGGCCAGCACCGCCATCTCGTAGCCGACGAGCCCGACATCGCAGCCGCCGTCGGCGATGACCCCGAGGCAGCTGCCGTCGCCGAGGGCGGAGACCAGCAGGAAGCCGCGCTTCATCTCGATCATGATCAGCTTGAGTCCGTCGAACGCGTAACTGCGCGAAGCACTTCGGGCCAGGCTGGACAGGCCGGAGACCATGGCGGCGAGTCGATCCGCGCCGGTGCGGTCCAGACCATCGGACATGGCGATGAGCAGGCCGTCGGAGGAGACGGCGACGGTGTCGCGGACGCCGTCGGTATTGCGGACGAAATTGGCCAGCATCCAGTTGAAGGTATGTGGGTCCGCGGTCTGTATGTGGGTGGTCACCGAATCTCCTCTGCGGTGGTGGGTGAAGCCGAGGTTTGCGCCAAATCCGTGACGCACGGGGTGTTTTCGTCAGTCTCCGCTCGCGGCGGTGCCGATGTGCCGCGCTCGTGCCCGGCCCGGAACGACGCGAGCATGCTGCGGATTTCGACGGGTGAGCGTTCGACTGCCGGAGCGCTCGGCGGGCTCGGGGTAAGAACCGTTGGCGCGCCGTCGCTTCCGGCGCCACGCGCCCGCTTATTGCGCTTGACCAATCCGTTCCGGGTCCGCTGCACATCAGCTGCAGCGGATTCTGGTGCCGCTGTTGCCGATTCGGGTATCCGCCACAGCGCATCGCTCGCCGAAGATGCGGCGGGCCGCGTTTCCCCGGTCGTGGGTGCGCTGTCGGTAGGGTGATCGGATCCGTTGACTGCGCGCAGGCTGGTCAGGGATCCGTTGGGCTCATCGTTCGCAGTTCCATTGCCCCTTGGCGAGCCGGTCATCTCTGACGCGGCCATATCGCCGATCGGCATGGTTCCATCGCGCCCGCTCCCGGTGGACACGGCACCGTCACCGGAATCGTCCGACGTGGAAAGGAAGTGGGCGAACGGCACCGATGTCGGCGACGCGAATCCCGGTCGTGTATGCGCGTGTCCACCGGACCTCGTTTTCCGGGGCCCGGATCCATCGGGGTCGGACCCGCCAGTCATTCGCGCATGATGTGTCGGCGCGACAGGTGTCGGACCGCCGGTAATCGGGGCACCGTCGATCGGAGCACTGTTGACTGCGACGCCACCAACCGGAGCGTCATTTACCGGAGCACCACCGACTGGAGATCCATTGTCCGCAATGCCCCCAACCGGAGCACCATTTACCCGAGAACCGCGAGTGGGCGTGCCACTTATCGAACGACCACTGGGCGAGGAGCCATCTACTCGACCACCACTGACCGGACCACTGCCGATCGCGGCGCCGTTGACAGGATGACCGTGGGTCCGGTCACCGTTGACCCGAATCCCACGCCCCGAACCGCCATCGACCGGCATACCACCCACCGGAGCACCGTTGGCCGTCCCCTCGCCGACCGGAGCACCGTTCGGACCACTGCCGATCGGGGCGCCGCTCACAGGATCACCATGGATCCGGTCATCGTTGACCGGGGCACCGTTGCGCGGCGCACCGTGCCTCGGCGCGTCGAGCGCCGATCTCGCCGAAACAGCCTCGCCCGCAAGATGTCCCCTCGAATCACCGACAGGGCCGCCCGGCGCCGACTCGGCAGCATCTTGTGCACCCGGCACCACTCCGGGAGACCCCGCAGCCGCCTCGCGCCGCTCCCCGGCAACGCGCCGATCCTTCTCTCCCGCAATGATTCCCGCGGGCAACAGCAGTCGCGCGACGATTCCGCTCACCGGCGACACATTCAACTCGACATCGATTCCGAGTCGCCGTGCCAACCGGCCGACCACGTAGTGCCCCAGGTAGCGGGTCGGCGCGACGACGAAATCGGTCTCGCCGCGCAGCCGGGCATTCGCCTCGTCCAACTGTGCCACCGGCATGCCGACACCGTGATCAACCACCGCGAGCAGATATCCGGTGGGCAGCTTGCGCCCGTAGATCTCCACCTCCATATCCGGTGGAGAGAAGGCCAATCCGTTCTCGATCAGCTCGGCGAGCATATGCGCGAGATCGCTGACCACCGCGCCGGTGATGGCGATATCGTCCACGCGCCGCAGCACCACCCGGCGATAGTCGTCGACCTCCGACAGCCCGGCGCGAATCACATCGGTGAGCGCGATCGGCTCGGCCCAGCGGCGCGGACTTCCCGCACCCACCAGCACCAGCAGGCTTTCGGCATTGCGCCGCATGCGGGTGGCGAGGTGGTCGAGCTCGAACAGATTGGACAGCGCCTTGGGATCGAGTTCCTCGCGTTCGAATTCACTGATCAGGCCGAGCTGACGGCGAACCAGATTCTGGTTGCGCCGCGCCAGATTCGCCATCGATTCGGTGGTATTGCGGCGAACCAGCGCCTGCTCCGAAGCCAATTCGAAGGCGGTGGTCTGCACACCGTCCAATGCACCTGCCACGGCGGCGATTTCGATGCTGGCCCCGCGCGGTGTGCGCACCGCTGCGGGCGGATCCGGTTGGGCGTCATCGGATTCCCGCCACGCCGCGATCACCCCGGGCAGCCGGTGATTGGCCACATCATCGGCCTCCGCCGCCAGCTCGGCGAGTGGACGCACGATAGCGCGCACACTGGCAAAGACCAGCGCCACCTCGGCGGCCATGGCGAGCAGCGCGGCGAGCAGGAAGCCGCCGAGCGTCAGGAACGCCTCCCTGCGCAGCGCCGCCGCGCGCCGCTGCACATCGTCACCGACCGCCTGCTGCACCGTGCGCTGCTCATCGATGACCGCCGTCATCTGCGCCCACCAGGTGCCCGGATCCACCGAACGCACCAGCGGACCGGCGCTCGACGCGATCGCGATCCGCTCCGATTCGCCTGCCCTGACCGCATTTTCGCTGCGCAGCGCGGCATCGAGCCGGGCCTGCTGTGCTGCGGTCGCGTCCCGCGCGAAAGCGGTGAGACCGGCCATCTTGGCGGCGCGGATATCGAGGAATTCGACATATTCGCCATTGCGGAACTCATCGGCGGCAAACACGCCATTGAGGAAGCCGCGTTCCTTGGCCGTCTGCTCCTTGGCCTCGCCGAGCGCGTACAGCGCCTCCAGGCCGTGCCGAACCTCGGCGTCGCGCGCCTGATCGAGCCCGAGCGTCAGCCGATTCAGCGCGGAAATCCCATAGGTATAGAACTGAAAGGCGGCCTGCCTGCTGGCGCGGTGGGCATCGATCTGCGTGCGCATCGCATCGAACGCGTCGAATTGGCCGATCGCCGAACGTACTCGGTCCGCGCCCGGCGCATTCCCGGCCGCCGCCGCCCCGAGTGCGGCCAGCGCCCGATTCGTCTCGACCCGCTGGTCGGCCACCGCCTGCGCCAGCCGGATATCGCCCCCGAGCAGGCCGTTGGTGAGCCCGCGTTCGCGCTGCGCCTCCTGGACCAGATCCTGTACGACCAGTGCGAGCGACACCGCGTGCACGGTGTCACCGCTGTCGCGGAAAGCCTCGACCTCACGGGCGACCGTCACACCGAGCAGCGCGAGCACCAAAACCAAAGAGACGACGAGGATTCGGGCCAATTGCCCCCTGATCGTGCGCGGTCGCACTATTCTGTTCCCGGCAACCTGGCGTTCACCTCCGGGGTCGGCGGTCATGTCCGGTGTGCCACCGGATTTTTCCGACCGTTGACGTAAACGCACCACCCTGCTCCTCCGATTGCCAAGCCGTGACAGCTCCACCGCGAACGCACGGAAAGTCACGCAGCAGCCTGCTGCAGGGGTATGCCACTGTCAACGCGAAAATCAGACAAAACAGACATTGGGCAGATTTGTATACACGCTGGTAATCCAGCGTTTCCGCGGTATCGATCCGCTCACAACTCACCGGACGAAGGTGTGACGTGACGGCCGTCGCAGAACAGGGTTGCCGAGTATTTCAACGCGCACGATTCTGCACCGAATCCTCGAAGCCCGCGCGCCATCGCGACCACCATTGCCCCCCATATCGTTTGATAGGGTCAAGATCTTCAGAAGTCGCAGGTAGAGAGGGCGGGGATGGCACACCGATGGAAGTTTCTACTGCTCGCGGCGGCCGTCCTGCCGGGGTTGGTCGCGTGCGGGAGTTCGAAGAGCGGCAATCCGAGCGCGAGCAGTGCGACGAGTGCGGCGCCGGTGAAGTTGTTCGATCCGTGCACTCAGATCCCCGATGATGTGCTCACCGCTGCGGGAGTGAAACCAGCAACCAAGGAAAGCGGAATCGCGGGCGTCCACCAATCCGGGTGGGAGATCTGTGCATGGGACGGATCGAAGTATGCCGTCACGGTCTTTTCCACCGGTCGCGCCATGGATGAGTTCGAGAAGAAGCCCGGCAATGTCGAGTTCCAGGATGTGACCATCGCCGGGCGAAAGGGCCGCCAGTTCCGCATCGAAGGCGGTTCATACGATCTGATGTGCGACGTGGCGTTTCCGGCCGCGCAGGGTGCCGTCACCATCAAGTTGAGCAATCACGCGTCTCTCGATCACCCCGATGAGCCGTGCGGACTCTTACGGCGAGCAGCCGAACCGATCGTGCCGGTACTGCCGAAATAATGAGACGAGGGGCATCCATTGAGTGAGGTAGAAACGGCCCTATGGCAGCGCTTTGCCGAGCAGGCCAACGCCGGGGAGCTGTATCTGGACAGCGAAGAGGCCGCACGCCAATGCCTAGCAGCGTGTGATCAGCGCGTCACGGATCTGGAGAGCATCCTGCGGTATGCCCAGCAAGCGCAGTTCGTTTCCGGCTTCGGCGATTTCCACATGGCCGATGATCTAGCAAAGGCGTTCAAAGGACAGGCCAGCGGCGAACCCAACTCGATCGACGCCATCATTCGCGAACACATGGAAGTCGTTAAAGATATGGGCCAGATCATGGCTCTATCTATCAAACGGATCACTGGTCAGGACGTCACCAACTCTGTCCACTTCAACACCAATACGGAATCAACCGGGGAATAAAGCAATCGCACCGTCGACTCGCTTTTGCCATCCGTCAAAGCGTCCCCTCTGAATACGCCTAGGCGCAAACACTTCCGCCCCGTGCCGCTACGGTAGCTCATCTCATAACCGGAAAAGGTTCGGATGTCTTTCTCCTCGCATATATTCGCCTCCCGTCAAGTCAATTCCCATGCCCCGGCGGCGCCGTTCCGCGCCGGGCACTGAGATACCGTCTGATGCATAGCCAGTAAACCACCGAGCAGGTACGGTGGGAGCCCTCCAATTCGATTCGGCCCGAATCGAATTCGCTCCAAACAGACTGACTATTCCATCTAGATTGACATGACTGCGAGTAACGCTAACGAAGGGTGGGTGGCATTACTTTGTCGACCGAATCGAACAACACGACTCTGCCGCGTCGCGTGCTCGGACGGCAACTGCGCGACCTGCGGGAGAAGCGCAAGATGAGCCGGACGCGAGCCGCCCAGGCGTGCGAGATGGGCTCACAAACGCTGTGGCGCTTGGAATCCGGTCGCAGCAGCGAAGTCAAGAAGATGGTCATCAACGCACTCTGCGACCTTTATCAAGCCAGTGATGACGATCGACGCGTTCTGCTGTGGCTCGCTCAGGAGTCCCGGAAGGACGGATGGTGGCAGTCGTACACCGACGCCATGGCTCCGGATTTCGCGATATTCTTCGGGCTGGAGCAATCCGCCAGGCGCATGATCTCATGTCAGTCGACATTGCTGCCAGGTTTGCTCCAAACGCCCGGCTACCGGCGTGCCATGTGGGAGATATCCAAGGCACAGCCGAGCCGACCACTTGATGTCGATCGCGAAGTTGAACTGATCGCGAACCGCCAGAACCGGCTCGACGATTCGGATTTCACGCTGGAAGTGCTGCTGAGCGAGTCCGTGTTGCGACACCGTATCGGTAACGATGAAGTCATGGAAGGTCAGCTGAAACGACTCATCGAGGCGGGGGATCGCCCGAACGTCTCGATTCGGGTAGTCCCGTTCGACGCACCGAATCACTTGGGGCTGACCACTAAAGACTTCGTCTGCATGGAGTTCCCCGATCATCCGAACCCGGCGCTGAAGGAGCCGCCCGTGATCTTCGTGGAGGGCTTCACTGGCGCCCTCTACTTGGACAAGAGCAGTGAGGTCGAGCAGTACATGTCTGCGTATGCCGACATGTGCCGAGTAGCGTTGAGCGAGAACGACACCCGAAGCCTCCTAGTGGCGATTGCAAAGGAGTACGCAGCGTGATGGCTGACTTGTCCGGTGCGGAATGGTTCAAGAGCAGCCGGAGCGCGAGCGGCAAGGACTGCGTCGAGGTCGCACACCTCGACGGTGGCTTGGTCGGAGTACGTGACTCGAAAAACCCAACCGGCCCAGCGCTCGTCTTCACCCCCACCCAGTGGGACACCTTCACCGCAGGCATCCAGAACGGCGAGTTCACCCGGCCCTAGCACCGCCAGCCCAAGCCGCCCCACCCCATCGAGGGTAGTGAAATGGTCGCCGGACACGGCGCCGACAACCACCATTCCACTACCCTCGACAAACCCTCACCAGTCGATGCCGCAGTCGACTCACCAACTGTGGGAATCCGATATCCCCGATTACATGACGCTTCATGGCATTGTCGACGCGAAAATTCCACGGCCTCCGGCAGAGGCCAACCGTCGATGAGGATGTACATGGGTTTGCGTATGTCGGTGTTGCGAGGAAGCCGGGGGTTCCGGCGAATGGCGGCGGTCGCCGCGGCCATGGCGGTCGCGGTCGCGCCGCTGATCGTCGCGGCGCCGCAGGCGAATGCGGCCGCGACCGTCGAGCGGATCGAGCACACCTCCGCGCAGCAATGGCAGATGTACGTTCGCTCCCCCGCGATGAATCGGACCATCCACCTCGATGTGCTGGTACCGGCGAACCAATCGGCATCGCGTCCGACCCTGCTGTTGCTGGACGGAAACGGGGCGTCGGAATCGCAGTCGGCCAGCACTTGGACGCTGCGTGGTGGCGCCAAGGAATTCTTCGCCGACAAGCCGGTCAATGTGGTGATGCCGGTCGGCGGCGGGGGCACCTACTACACCGACTGGTTGAAGGATGACCCGAAACTCGGGCATCAGAAGTGGGAAACCTTTCTCACCTCCGAGCTGCCGCCGCTGATCGACCGCGAGCTGAAAGGCAATGGGGTCTACGCGGTGGGCGGACTTTCGATGGGCGCGGGCGCGGCGGCGATTCTGGCCGTGCGGCACCCCGATATGTTCCGCGCCCTGGCCGCATTCAGCGGTTGCTATTCCACCGACGGTGTCGGGCAGCTCTCGGTACGTCCCGTGGTCGAATCCAAGGGTGGGGACCCGGACAACATGTGGGGCACCGCGGGCAATCCAGAGTGGGCGGCCCACGATCCGAGCAAGCACCTCGACGCACTGCGCGGTAAACCGGTGCACCTGTACGTCGGCACCGGCGTGCCAGGCCCCGACGATGCCCCATTCGACGATCGCTGGTCGTGGCCGAACGACCCGATCCGGGCGAACGAGATCGAACAGATCTCGCATGACTGCACCCTCGCCACCGCACCTGCCATGAAACTGTTCGGCGCCGACCTCTCCATCGATTACGCCGCCGTCGGCGTGCACTCGTGGCCGTACTGGAAGGCCGCACTGCCCAAATCCTGGCCAGCCCTCAAGGCGGGCCTCGGCGTATAAGCGCAAGAGACCATGCGCGGCGTGCGGCCTCCAAGGCCCTGATCGGCCATCGGCCGTAACGCACCCTTTCATCACGGGCAACCGGTGCGCAGAGATTGTGCGCAGCGTCGCGAGCACGATCGGAGATATCGGCCGCCGGGAATAGGGCGGGTGTGGGCTGGGTTACACCCGCTACCTGCGGTTTGTCCGCGGCGGAATTCGATGCGACGGTGGGAGATTCGATGAGTGTGCGAGCCGTATGGAATGGCACGGTGCTGGCCGAGAGTGACGACACCGTGGTGGTCGAGGGTAATCATTACTTCCCGGCGGAGGCTTTGAAGACGGAGTACTTCCGGGACAGCGATACGCATACCGTGTGCGGATGGAAGGGGCTCGCGTCGTATTACACGGTCGAGGTCGAGGGCGCTAAGAATCCGGATGCCGCGTGGTACTACCCGGATCCGAAGCCGGAGGCCGAGCAGGTGCGCGATCGGGTCGCGTTCTGGAAGGGCGTCGACGTCGTCGAGGTGTAGTGCGTTCGGGGAGTCGGCGCGCAGCGGTGGCGGGTTGCGGGTAAGAACGATGGCATGCGACATCCGGCCAGTCCGATCCTCAATGCGCTGACCTTCATGCCCGATCGGTTGATCGTGCAGACGCCGTCGATCCTCGACCTGGACTACACCGAGTTGTCCATCCGTACGCCCGACGGCGAGACGCTGCAGGGTTGGTGGCTGCCCGCCGCACGTTCGATCGGGCACGTCCTGTTCGCACACGGCAATGCGGGCAATATCGGCGACCGGGTGCCGATCTACGCCCTGCTCACCCAAATCGGTTTGGATGTCCTGACTTTCGACTATCGCGGCTACGGCCACAGCACCGGGCGCCCCACCGAGTACGGCACCTATCTCGACGCCCACGCGGCCCGGCGGGTGCTACTGGAGCAGCCGGGCGTCGATCCGGATCGCGTGCTCTATCTGGGTAAATCGCTCGGCGGCGGCGTACTGCTCGAACTGGCGACCGAGCATCCGCCCACGGGATTGATACTGATGTCCACCTTCACCGGCCTGCGTGACGCGGCCCGTTCGGTATATCCCTTCCTGCCCAGTCCATTCGTCCCGGACGCCTATCCGAGCCTGCGTCGCATCCGCAAGCTGCGCGCACCCGTCCTGATCATGCACGGCGACCAGGATGAACTCCTGCCGCTGCGGCATGCCGAGCGGCTGTACGCGGCCGCACCCGAGCCGAAGCGATTGGTGGTCTTTCCCGGCGGGCATCACAACGATCTGATCATGTCGACCGGAGTCGACTGGCAGGGTTTGATCCGTTCTTGGGCGAGCGAACTGCTCACCCCCTGATCGCGCTCGTGCGTAGCCTGGCGATATGAGCGATTTGGGTGAGATCACCGCGCGGCTCGCGGCACTGTCCGATGACGAACTTTTGGCGGTACTCGGCACCGCCACCGCGGGGCGACCCCGGCTCTCGTGGGTGCACACCGCGGTCGCGGAGGCCGCCGGACTCGGCCATGCGAACGCTGAAGCGGCTGTGAGTCCCACCACTGTGACGCCGCATTCGCATGACCAGGACTCGGGCGCCGGTGCATCCGGGCAGGTCGGAGGCTTTTCTCCGGTACCGGCGGTACCGGTACCGCCGACCGGTATCCCGTCCGGCCCGGATGTGGGCGGATATTCGTCCGAAGGCGTACCTACTTTTGAGTCAGTTCGCGATAAGGTCGAGCAGCGCTTCGGCACCGCGCAGGGGATGGGCGAACTCGACCGGCAGACTCCCGCGGGCCGCAGCGCCGACGAACAATGGGAGGCGCGCGAGAAAGCGGCGCGCGAGCGTCTGGCTCAGATACGGAAATCGTTGCACGGCAACGACGTCGAATCGAACGATCCGTAAGCTGACCGAGCGCCACGGACTACGAATGTGATGGTGGTATTCGATGAGCGAGCCGCGTGCGATCGCCGAACGGCTACTCGATGCCCAAGTGGAATTCCTGCTGGCCGAGGTGAGCGGCGAGCGCTTCACCGAGGTCGTCGCCCGGGACGTGGAATCGGTGCTCGGGGTGGCCGACACCCTCGTCTTCCGCGACATCGTCGGCATCGACGATGCCAAGGAGACGGTCCGCACGGTCATCGATCTGATCGGCGGCAGTCCGGTCATCGCGGATATGGTCGGGGTATTCGCCGACTCGATCTACGACAATATCGCCGCGAACAACGACTACACCCTGGGTCAGGTGGTCGACCGCGAACCGGTCGAGGCGCTGCTGGAGAAGATCTTCGGCATGCACCAGGCGCAGGAGCGCATTCTGGAGCGGCTCACCGAGAGCCCGCTGGTCGCCACCGTCGCATCCAAGTTCGTCGACAAGCTCATCTCCGATTTCATGGAGGCGAATAAGCAGATCGCGGGCAAGATTCCCGGTGTCTCATCGCTGATCTCCATGGGACAGTCGGCGGCCAAGTCCGCCAAAAAGGCCACCGAGAGCACCTTCATCGGCGATATGGCGGGCAAGGGCGCGGTCTTCGCACTCAAGCGCACCAACAATGCGATTCGCGAGATGTTGCGCGACGCACCCGTGCACGATGCCGCGATGGAGTTCTGGGATCTGCATGCCGATGAGCCGGTGAGCGGACTGCGGGAGTATCTGACCCAGAAGGATCTCAACGAACTGGTACTGCTCTGCTACGAGATCGCGATCACCACCAGGGAAAAGGAGTACTTCGGGCTGCTCGTGGACGAGTGCGTGGATGTCTTCTTCACCAAGTACGGCGATTACACGCTGGCCGCGATGCTGCCGGAACTCGGGCTGTCCGGCGACGATATCGCCAAGGAGATCCTGCGGTACGGTCCCGCCGTCATCGAGGGTGCGAAGCGCGATGGTGTGCTGGGCAAGCTGATTCGCGAGCGGCTGGAGCCGTTCTACACCTCGGATGTGGTGCTCGGGATTCTGGGCGAGGTCGAAGGCTGAGCCCTCAGCGTGCGAAATGATCGCCGTTGCGGACCTCTTCGACTGTGCGGCCGATCATTTCGCGCAGCGTCGCGGTGATGCGCTGGCGATCGGTCGGCTTCACGATCACGGTTCGACTGCCGAAACTCACGTAGCGGCCGTCATTTTCGAAATCGGTGATCTGGAAGTCCTTGCGGCCCTTGGTATGCCGATTGTCCACACTGCCCAGTGGATACACCCCGACGTGCACGGTGGCGGTCGTCGGCCGACGGAAGAATTTGTCGAACTCCTCGCGCACCGTCGGCCGCCACGCGTCGCGCACCACCGGCGGCGGCTTCTCCAATTCCTCGACCGGCACCTGCATCGGTTTACCTTGTCCCGGACGGGATTCCGGCAATACATCGACCACGGCGGTGGCCAGATCATCGGCCGAGAGGAACAGCAGGTCCACATCCCCGCCGTGTTCGTGATCGGGTCCCGGCTGCTGGATCGCCAGTGCGCCGTGCTGAAAATGCACGCCGCCGTGCGCGCGGATCTTGTGCTCGTTGCGCGGACCGCGGAAGCCCGCCACCTCCACCCTGGCCTCCGGCGCCAGCAGGACCTGGACAGCACGCACCAGATCCTCGTCCAGTTGCGGCACCACCACCTCGGCGGCAGCCCGGCGCAGCCGATCCGAATCCTCTTGGTAGATCTCGGTGGAACGATGTCGCAGCGGATACGGGAGCACATCCCGGCCGGTCGATTCCCAGAGCACTCGGAATTCGAGCGCGGTGAAACGCCACCGCCGCGCGGTTGTCATGCGGTCTTCCTGTCTGACGCTGTTCACTCGCCGATGACCGGCGGGACCGTCTTCGGTGCCTCGGCGAGTCCGATGAGCTCTTCGCCGTTCTGCTGGTTGATCAAGTAATCGGGGACGCCCTTGCTGGACTCGTTCTCGTCCTTGCCGCCGCGATTGCCGGGAGAGCCCATGCCGGACATGCCGTTGCGGCCCGTGCTGGCCGCGGTCGTCGTGGCCGCTGCGGCGGGCGTGGCGGTGCCGGTCGGTGTGCCGGTGACGGTTCGGCCCGGGGACTGAGCGGTCGAACCGGGGGTGCCGCTCGGGCTGCCCGTGGTGGTCGGCGAACCCGTGGTGGTCGGCGTTGTGGTCGAGGACGGGCTGGTCGCGGTGGTATCCGGTTTAGTCGTGGTCGGCTCGGTGCTCGTGGAGGGCGTCGTCGAGCTATCCGTCGACTGGGTACTGGACGGATCGGTGGATGGACTCTGCTCGGTGCTCGTGGGCTCCTTCTTCTCCGTCGGCTGGTTGCCACCCGGAGTGGAACCGGGCTGGCCGCCGCCGGGGCCCGGTCCGGTATCGGTAGTTTCGCCCGGCTTCGCGGTGGGATTATCCGGTTTCGGGATGACCGGGACGTTGGTGTCGGTCTCCTCGATCACCGGGGCGTACACGGTCTTCAGCACCCGGACCGCCTCGGCATGTGCGGTGCTCTCGGCCTCATCGTTATCGCGCCACCCGCGGCCCGCGATCCAATGCCGGGCATTCTCGACATTCGACCGGAGGTCAGGAGCATGCGGCACAAGGGCTTTCGTCGGCTCCAGACCGGTCTTCAGTTCGGCGACCTTGCTACCGGTCAGTTTGGCCGCATTGGCGAGCTGCACGGCCTGGGTGCTGTAGTCGCTGACCGCCTTGGCGACGGCATTGCGCGATGCGCCCTTCCAGATGCTTTCGTCGGTCGCGCGCTTCATCGCGTCGTTGAAGGTATTCAACGAGGTTTCGGCGCGTTTGCCGATTTCGTTCCATGCGGTGGCGAGATTGTCGACGGCGGTGAGATCGATCTTGTCGACCTTTTCGCGCAGCTGTGCGGTAGTCGGCGTATCGAAGTCGTCGCGGCTCTTGACCGAACGCGGTCGGTAGTCGCCCTGGAAGCCGATGCCACTGGCGGTGCTGCGAACACCGTCGCGCTGCTGATTGAATCTGGTCTGCACGGCGGCGGGATCGACACCCGGTTTGCGCTCGTCCCCCGCGATCCAGTCGGTGAGACTTTCCAACATTGCGGAGCCGAGATCCCCTGCGCTCCAGTCGAACATGCCGAACCCCATGGGTTAACCACCCATCGTTTCGGCATCGCAGTGCGCGGTGCTCGTGAGGTCCCGCCCAGCGGTTCGCACCGCTACCGCGAGCAGCATCAACTCCACTCGGTCCATCCCCACCCTCTCGACCCGTCCAGCGGTCCTTACCATATCAAACGGTATCCTGGTCCCGGTCTACTACCGGCCCTCTTTCACAAGAGGCCGTTTTCGCGCTGCCGATCAATTCCTTTGCCGCACTGGATGTTACGTATGCCGAATCGCACGCCACGGCATTTCCGTGCGTTCACGCCGGATGCGGAGCCAGGATCGCCGCGCCTGCACGTACGGCGGCCCAGTCGGTGTCGTCCTGCCGCGCCAAAGCCCGCGGCAACCACGTCCGGCGCTGCTCCTGTTCCCGAATCAGCGCAGGGATATCGAGCTCGATCCCCGGGACGGCTCCGGCCACGGCCAGGTGGTCCACACGCTCCTGCATGGCTTGCAGCAGTCGGTGGTCGAAATCGGTTACGGCAGTAGCAAATTCCTCCGTGCTGACCGTCCTCAGGCCCGACAGCGGCGCGGAGAACGTGATCTCACCGTCGGGATCGGGTGTGAACTGCCACGCCACGGTGACCGTGTCCTCGGGGCAGAGGGTGCGACGGTGACCGTGTCCTCGGGGCAGAGGGTGCGCCACCACCGAAACGCGGGCCCGAATCGCAGATACGAGGCGTCGATCCAGCGCAGGCTGTACGCCTCGGAGGCGGCAGGTCCTCCCACAGCCGCACCACGTAATAGTCCACCTACGACGTTACGGCAGCGCTGCCATCGCCTATCGAGTTCGTAGTCCGCTCGGCATATCTCAGCAGCTCGACACCACCCACTAGCGGTGTCGGCTAGAGACGTATCGCAGTGCGGACGAGATCGGCGACGGCTTTGGATCTGCTGTGTGGTGGCCAAGCGATGACGGTCGTGACCGCTGGTGCGTCCAGCACCGGCACGATCGCGTGAACGTCGCGTAGCTGGGTTCGGACCGACTCGGGCATGACTGCGCAGGTTCGTCCGAGCGCGATCAGTTGGGCCAGTTGGGTGTGGTCGCGAACCTGCGGACCAGGGCCGTCGGGATAGCTCCCGTCCCGTCGGGGCCAGCGCGGTAGGGGCAGATCCGTCAGGGCGGAAACCTCGGCTAACGACATGTGGGGCCGGTTGGCGAGGGGGTGGCCCGCGGGCAGGACCAGGACCTGCTGTTCGGTGTGCAGATCCTCGGTGTCGAATCCGGCGGTCGTGTCGAAGGGCCGGTGAAGCAGGGCGACGTCGGCACGGCCGTCGCGCAGCAATCCCTCCTGCTCGCCGGGCCCGCACAGCATCACTTCGACGGTGACAGCGCCCGGTTCGGCGGCGTAGGCGTCCAGCAGCTTCGATAACAGTTCGCTGGACGCTCCGGCCTTCGTGGCCAGCACCACACCGGGCCGATCGGCGGCGCGGCGGGTGCGGCGCTCCGCGGCTTCGACCGCGTCGAGCGCGGCACGGGCCTCCCGCAAAAGCACCGACCCGGCCTCGGTCAGGGCGATCGAGCGAGTGGTGCGGTGTAGCAGAACCACGCCAAGCCGCCGCTCGAGTTGTTGGATCGCCCGTGATAGCGGTGGTTGCGCCATGGCGAGTCGCTGTGCCGCTCGCCCGAAGTGCAACTCCTCCGCGACGGCGACGAAGTATCGCAACTCCCGCGTCTCCACCGTGTCATCGTATCCGGCGCTCACCGTCACCAATACCCGTGCGGTATGAGCGGCCACCCAGCTGGTGTTGGACGCACCACCCGAGACCGAACCAGGATCGACGGTATGAGTGAACAGACGATCGCGCTGGTGACCGGCGCGAACAAGGGAATCGGATACGAGATCGCGGCGGGCCTGGGTGCTCTCGGCTGGCGAATCGGTGTGGGTGCGCGGGATTCACAACGCCGCGACACCGCGGTGGAGAAGCTACGCGCGGCCGGAATCGACGCTTTCGGTGTACCGCTCGACGTGACCGACGACGCGAGTGTGGCCGCCGCGGCCGATCTCATCGCCGACCGAGCCGGAGGCCTCGACGTCCTGGTCAACAACGCCGCGATCACCGGCGGTATGCCACAGGCGCCCACCACGGTCGATCCCGCGACCGTGCGAGCCGCCGTGGAAACCAACGTGATCGGCGTCATCCGCGTCACCAACGCGATGCTGCCCCTGCTGCGCGGCTCGGCATCACCGCGAATCGTGAACATGTCCAGCAGCGTCGGCTCGCTCACCCTCCAGACCACGCCCGGCAGCGAGACCGGTCCGATTTCCGCCGCGTACTCGCCGTCGAAGTCCTTCCTCAACGCCGTCACCGTCCAATACGCAAAAGAACTGAGCGACACCAACATACTGATCAACTGCGGCTGCCCCGGTTTCACCGCCACCGACCTCAACGGCTTCCGCGGCCACCGCACCCCCGAACAGGGCGCGGCAATCGCGATACACCTCGCGACCCTCCCCGATGGCGGACCGACCGGCGAATTCTTCGACGACGCCGGAACAGTGCCCTGGTGACAGACTCACAGGAGGACCCCGTACCACAGCGAGTGAACCCCGCATACCGCACGTCCGGGTTCACCTCACCAACCGCCCCGAGCGGGTAGCACTCGGCAACGGCTCACTGCGCAGGCAGCACAAGCCTGCCAGCGCGGACGACACATTCTTGTATTCGGCATTTCCGGACGCCGTCGCCATGATCGGTCGGCATAACGAATCCGGAATATGTTCTCCCCGCGAATCACCTGCTGTCGTTGGTCCCACGACTGGCGACGCGGTGGTCGGACAACGGCCCGGCCGAGGCACCGCCCCGGCCGATTTCAGCTCATCAGCCGCGCAGTACCGCTCCGACCGCGTCGGCGGCGGCCGCGACCGCCGAGTCACGCGCGGCACTCGCCTCATCCTCGGTGAGGGTCCGGTCGGTGGCGCGGAAACGCAGGGCATAGGTGAGGGACTTGCGGCCCTCGCCCGCTTGCGCACCTTCGTACACGTCGAACAGGGCGATATCCTCGAGCAACGTACCGCCGCCGCTGCGCAGCGCCGATTCGACCGACGCCGCGGGCACGGACTTCGCGACGCTCACCGAGACGTCCTGAAGTACCGCTGGGAACGGGGAAACCACTGGCACGGGCCGAGATTCGCGCAGCGGCAGCGCATCGAGATCGAGTTCGACGGCGCAGGTGCGCGGCGGCAGACCCGCCCGCTCCAAGACCGCCGGATGCAATTCACCCGCATGCCCGATGACCTGACCATCGACCACCAACTCGGCGCACCGTCCCGGATGCCACGGCAGATAAACCGCGGGACGACGCTCGATGCTCACTCCCGCGGCATCGGCGACGGCATCGGCCAGCGCGAAGGCGTCGGCGGCCTCCGCCGTACGCCCGGCACCCCACGGTCCGCGCGGTTCCCGCCGACCCGTCAGTACCGCGCCGATGTGCACCGGCTGCGCGGGCAGCGAATCGAGCAGTTCCTCGATCTGCGCATCGGTCGGACGACGATCCACCGGCAACGCCGCCACCGGGCGCACATTCGGGCCGGGCAGCACTACCTGTGCGATCCCGAAGATCGCGAGATCGCGCGCGCCACGAGAGATATTGCGCGCGGCCACTTCCAGCAATCCCGGCAGCAGCGTGGTCGCCAATTCCGCGCGCTCCACATCGAGCGGATTCAGCACCCGCGTGGTGTTTCGGCGCGGATCATCGGCGTCCAAGCCCCAGACGTCGAAAATCCCGGCGGCGAGGAACAGCGGCGGCGGCACCTCGACGCATCCGGCGAAGGCAAGCGCCCGGCTCACCGCGCGACGGCGACGCTGCGCGGCGGTCAGCCCACGCCCGGCCGGTGCGGTCGGAATGACCGACGGAATCTGCTCCAGCCCCTCCAGCCGCAGCACCTCTTCGACGAGGTCGGCGGGCTGGACCAGATCGGGCCGCCAGCTCGGCGGCGTGACGACGAGCTGTCCGTGGCCGGTGGCCTCATCGACGCCCACCTCGACCGTGCAGCCGATCTGCGCGAGCCGACGCGCCGACGTTCCGGTCGCATACACCACGCCAGCCACCCGATCGGCGAGATCGATGTCGATCCGGATCGGCGGCGCGGCAGGCACCGGCACCCGCACATCGGTCAGCGCGGATTCCACAGTGCCACCGGCGATTTCGGCCAGCAGCGTGGCGGCGCGATCAAGCGCGACGACATTGATCTCCGGATCCACGACCCGCTCGTAACGCTTACCGGCCTCGGAGACCAGCTTGTGCCTGCGCGCGGTCCGGTAGACCAGCAGCGGATTCCAGGTGGCGGCCTCGAGCACGATATCGGTCGACTCCGCGCCGACTTCGGTTGTCGCACCGCCCATTACGCCCGCGAGGGAGACCACGCCGGAATCGTCGGCGATCACCACATCCTCGGCATCGAGCTCGCGCTCGACCTCGTCCAGCGTGCGCAGCGTCTCGCCCTTATTGGCGGTGCGCACGACGAGACCGCCGTTGAGCTTGGCCGCATCGAAGGCGTGCAGCGGCTGACCGAGTTCGAGCATCACATAGTTGGTGACATCGACCGCGGGCGAAATCGGGCGCACACCTGAGAGCAGCAGCCGACGCTGTAACCACCAGGGGCTCACCGCATTCGGGTCGATACCGGTGACCCGGCGCACCGCGAAACGGGTGCACTTGGACTCCGGTTCGAGCCGCACCGGCCACGCGTCCTGCTCGTCGTCGGGCAGGGTCCGCACCGCCGGATCCGCGTATTCGAGATCGAATCCGCACGCCAGCTCGCGCGCCAGACCGCGGGTCGAGAAGCAGTACCCGCGATCCGGCGTGATGTTCAACTCGATGACCGTATCGTCGAGTCCGAGCAGCTCATTGGCGTCGGTGCCCGGTTCGGCGGTACCCGGCTCGAGCACCAGAATGCCCGAATGATCCTTGCCGATACCGAGTTCGGCGACCGAGCAGATCATGCCGTTGGACACATGCCCGTAGGTCTTGCGCGAGGAGATCTGAAACCCGCCGGGCAGCACACCGCCCGGCAGCACCACGACCACCAGATCGCCGACGGCGAAGTTCGTTGCGCCGCAGACGATCTCCTGCAGCTCCGGGTTGCCGACATCCACTTTGCAGAACCGGATCGGCTTCTTGAACTCGGTCAGCTCGGTGATCTCGGCGACGCGGCCGACCACCAGCGGCTTATCGATATCACCGTTTACCCGCTGGAGCTTGTCGACCTCTTCGACCTCCAGCCCGACGCGGACGAATCCGGCATCGAGCTCCTCCGGCGTCACCGACCATTCGGGGGTGGTCCGCCGCAGGATTTCAGTCAGCCAGGACTGCGCTACTCGCACTTGACGTTTCGCTCTCTCGATCGAAGGTTCGTTGGAATCGACAAGCTCAGGACCGGATACCGAAGGGCAGCGTGAAACGCACGTCACCCTCGACGATGTCGCGCATGTCCGGGATGCCGTTGCGGAACTGCAGCGTCCGCTCCAGCCCCATGCCGAACGCGAACCCGCTGTACACCTCGGGATCGATCCCGCTGGCGATCAGCACCTTCGGGTTCACCATGCCGCAGCCGCCCCATTCGACCCAGCCAGCGCCGCCCTTCTTGTCCGGGAACCACACGTCGACCTCGGCCGACGGCTCGGTGAACGGAAAGTAGTTGGGGCGCATGCGGGTGCGAGTATCCGGCCCGAACAGGGCGCGCGCGAACGCGTCCAGGGTGCCGCGCAGATGCGCCATGGTCAGGCCCTTGTCCACCGCCAGACCCTCCACCTGCGAGAAGACCGGCGTGTGGGTGGCGTCGAGTTCGTCGGTGCGGAAGGTCCGGCCGGGGCACACCACATAGATCGGCAGTTCGCGCTCGAGCAGCGAGCGCACCTGGACCGGCGAGGTGTGCGTGCGCAGCACCTGCCGCGAACCCTCCGGCGCGATATGGAAGGTGTCCTGCATCGTGCGCGCCGGATGGTCGGGCAGGAAATTCAGCGCGTCGAAGTTGAAGTGCTCGGTCTCGACCTCCGGCCCCTCGGCGACCTCCCATCCCATCGCGACGAAGACATCGGCGATCTGCTCGGAGATAACCGTGATCGGATGCCGAGCCCCGAGGGCGTCCCGGCGCGCGGGCAACGTCACATCGATCGTCTCGGCGACCAGCACGGCCGCGTCACGCTCGGCGAGCAGCACCGTGCGACGCGATTCGAATGCCTCCGATACCCGGGCCCGCGCGACATTCACGCGCTTGCCCGCATCCGCCTTCTCCGCCTTCGGCAGGCTGCCGAGCGCGCGCTGCGCCAAGGCCAGCGGCGCCTTACCGCCGAGATGCTCGGTCTTCGCGACCGCGAGCGCATCGAGATCGGCGGCCGCCGCAAACGCCTTCTCGGCCTCCGCCGCGGCGGCGGCCAATGCCTCCTCGCTCAGCGCTGCGTTCTCGACTCCATCGTTGTCGTCGGCCACGATCGTTCGTCTCTCCCCTGGGGATCGGTTCGCGGGTCCGCGTAATTGCCTACCCACATTGCTGCTGGTCGAATCGTATTAGATGCGGCGTGGCCGATTCATCCGGATTACCGCTGTGTCGCTTGCCGACGGTATGCCAGCGCTGCGGTCGGGTCGTTCCCCCAGGCCAGACCCGGCTGCGGCGCGGCGGCGAAATCGCGGTGCCGGTGGCGTCCGAGAACCGGCCCTGCCCGAGCCAGCGCTTGATGACGGGGTAGCAGCACGCGGGATGTCGTCGCCAAACGCAGCGCGCTCGCCCATTGGCCGTCGGCCTTGGACGAGCGCACCACGACATCCGCACCGTTGGATCGATCACCGAAGCGCTATCCGGAACGGGTCTGGCTGTCCACCGACCGGCGGACGCCCCACTCAGTTGCTCACCTGGGCGGACCACTGGTCGCCGAACAGCGGCTTTGTCAGTCCGCGGCGGTAATCCGGCGCGGCAACAGCCGCGACACCAGCGCACCCACCGCCACGATGGCCGCACCGACCCACACCGCCGGAACCAACCCGTCGACAAAACTCTGCGGGTCGACGTAGGAACCGTGTGAGGCGAAGACCGACGCCAGCACCGCGACCCCCATCGCGACGCCCACTTCCCGAATCGTGCTGTTGGTGCCGGACGCCATCGCCCGATCCTCGGGTGCGGCACTGGCCATCACCACGGTCGCACCGGGCGCGAAGGTCAGTCCCATCCCGATACCACCGAGCAGGAACGGCCCGACGAAGGCGAGGTAGCTCGCGTCGACCGCGGTCACCGCCGCCATCCAGGCCAGCGCCGCCGCGAGCAAGGTCTGTCCGGCCGTCAGCAGATTCCGCGCACCGACCCGGTCCACGATCAATCCGGCCAGCGGTGCGACCACCATCGGTGCCATCGTCCACGGCATGGTCCGAATGCCGGATTGCAGCGGCCCCAAGCCCTGCACCACCTGGAAATACTGCGCAAGCAGGAAGATCGAGCCGAAAACACCGACCGAGAAGGTGAAGACGGTCGTATTGCTCACCCGGAATGCCCGGGAGCGGAACAACCGCAACGGCAGCATCGGATCCGGTGTCCGCAACTCCCAAGCGATCAGCAGTGCGAGCAGCACCGCACCGCCGATCAGAGCGGTCAGTACGCCGGTCGAGGTCCAGCCGTCATCGGCGCCGTGGATCACGCCCCACACCACCGCGAGCACACCGCCCGCGGACAACACCAGCCCGAGCGGATCCAGTCGCTTGGCCCGCCCGTGCGATTCGGCCAGCGCCCACGCCGCGAAGGGCAGCACCAGCACGCCGATCGGCACATTCACCCAGAAGATCCACTGCCAGCTCAGCCCCTCGACCACCGCCCCGCCGATCAGCGGGCCGAGTGCGACGCCGAGTCCGGAGATACCACCCCAGATGCCGATCGCGGCACTGCGCATCTTCTCCGGTACCGCCGATGACAGCAGGGTCAGCGAAAGCGGCATCACCGCGGCCGCACCGAAACCCTGAATCGACCTGGCGGCGATCAACATCCAGGGCTCGGTGGCTAGCGCGCAGGCCGCCGATGCCGCCGTGAAGATCGCGATACCGGCCAGGAAGATCCGGCGGCGACCGAGCCGGTCACCGATCGACGTGGCGGTGAGCAGCAACGATGCGAAGGCCAGCGTGTAGGCGTTGACGAACCATTGCAGATCGGCGAGGGATGCGCCGAGTTCGGTGCGGATCACCGGCAGCGCATTGGTCACCACCAGGTTGTCCAGCGTGACCATGAACATCGGGATGCCGACGGCGGCCAGCACGGCGGCCAGCGACCGCCCGCCCGCGCGCGGTTCGACGGACGCCTGCGGATCGGCGGTTACGAGTGTCTCGGACATGTCCAGCCTTTGTTGTAATCGACTGATAACTTACTGTCCGAAGAGTATGCATCGGCTGATAACATGTCAACAAGCGACGACGAAGTGGAGCACGATGGCGAGTTCAGCCCGAACCCGGATGACCGCGACCGAACGCAGCGCGGAAGTATTGCGCGCCGCCGTCACCGCATTCGCCGAATCGGGTTATGCCGCAACGAAAACCGATGAGATCGCGCGACTTGCCGGGGTTTCGCAGCCGTATGTGATCCGCCTCTTCGGCACCAAACAGCAGCTATTCCTGGCCGCGACGCATCGGGTGTGCGATCGCATCGAGGAGGTCTTCCGCGCGGCCGCGGCCGAGCACATCACGCCGGAGTCCACCCCGGAGGAGAAGATCCGCGCCCTCGGCACCGGCTACCAGACATTCCTCAACGAACACGAACTACTCCTGGTCCTGTTGCACTCCTTCGCCGCCGCGTCCGATCCAGCCATCGGTCCGGAAGTCCGCGCCCGCTTCGGCGGCATCTACCGAGTGATCGAAGAACTCACCGGCGCATCCGTCATGGAAATGCGCCGCTTCCTCAGCACCGGCATGCTGCTGACCGTAATGACCGCCATGGGTGTGGCCGGTCCCGACGCGGTCGAGGCTCGCTGGGCTTTCGAAATACTCGAAAACCTCCGCGCCGAGGGCGATTAGCGCATCGGTCCATGCGGTTGGCTCGGTCCGCGTGCGCCTGCGAGCACGCCGGGATGAGCTGGGCCAGCACAGGAAGGGGCTGGCAGTCGGCGGCAAAGCCCGGGCGGTGGCGGTCATCGGACGCATCTCGGCCGACGCTTGCCGGAACCAGCACGGAAAGGTACTGCTAGTCGCTGGAAAATCCCGGCGATGGCGATCACCGGACGCATCTCCGCCCCTACCTTCCGCAACCAACGCGAAAAGGCCCTGCTGGTCGCTGGGAAAGCCCCGGCGGTGGCGGCCATCGGATGCTTCTGCGCCCACGCTTGCCGCAACCAGCACGGAAAGGTACTGCTAGTCGCTGGGAAAGCCTCGGCAGTGGCGATCACCGGACGCATCTCCACTCACACCTTCCGCAACCAGCACAAAATGGTGCTGCTAGTCGCTGGAAAGCCCCAGCAGTGGCGGCGAACGGATGCGTCTGCGCCCACGCTTGCCGCGGCCCCGGTGCCGCTACCGCCCGCGAATGCGCTGCGCCTCAGCGATGACGGTGCGCATGCGGATTTTGCTCATGGTGATCGAGACCGATGGCAACGGCGTCGTGGTGCCGGAAAATGCGCGAGACCGCTTCGTCGCGGTTATTGGCAGCGCAGTCGATCGTCCACCACGACCATGTCAGGAGTATTTCGCTTGACCACATCACTGCCGGTGAATCTCAAGCACACCAACGATATTCATTTTGCGGTCGACGTACCGCTGATGCGCGAAGCGGTGTGTCCGGAGCGGACGCTGTGGTCCCCCGCGGAATTGCGGGAGTTGACCAGGTCGGTCGCCGATGCCCTTGCGACCCCGCTACTGGACATCGTGCGGTTCGATACGCAGCAACGTTGGTGGACCCGGCTGGCGCTGACCATGGGCGTCGAAGTGTGGCTGCTGTCGTGGGCGCCGGGACAGGGCACCGAACCGCACGATCACGGCGGTGCGTCCGGCTCGTTCACGGTATCCATCGGTGAACTCGGCGAGGAATACCGCCACCCCGGCGGACCGGTGCGCACGGCGAATTGGCAGGCCGGTGAAACGGTCGCCTTCGGACCGGATCGCGCGCATCGGCTGCGCAATCACAGCACCCGCCCGGCCGCCTCGGTACACGCGTATTCACCACCGCTGCGACCAGTCCGCGAGTACCGTGCTCTCACGGATTTCGTGGGCGTATGAGCGAGCGAACATTCAATACAGTCGCCAAGGTGGTCACGACGGAGCCGAGCCTAGCGAGGCGCAGTCATGAGACGCGCCCGTTCCCCGGCGATCCCGGCCATGAAAGAAGGTAGTGCTATCAGCGCCGAAGACAGGCTCGACCAAGCGCGAGCCAAGCTGAATCGCGTCGACCCGGAGCAGGCGGCGGCACTGCTGGCCGAGGGCGCATTGGTCGTCGATATCCGCCCACACGCTAACCGCCTCGCCGAGGGCGAAATCCCTGGCTCGGTCGTGGTGGAACGAATCGTGCTGGAATGGCGCCTCGACCCGACCAGTGCGCACCGACTGCCCGGCCTCACCGAGCACACTCCCGTGGTGCTGGTCTGCAATGAGGGCTACGCCTCCAGCCTCGCCGCCGCCGACGTCCTCGAACTCGGCCTCCACCAAGCCACCGACCTCATCGGCGGCTTCCGCGCCTGGCAAGCAGCTGGCCTCCCAGTAACCCCCGGCGGCACCCCACCCGTCCCCTAACCCGGCCACTCGAACCCTCGAGCCGCAGTTGTCGCATATCCAGTACCTACTTCGCAGAGGCTATAGCTTGTGCGAGAGCATCACTGGGTATGCGACAGCTCACGTGACCAGTGGTGGCGAGCACGGGAATGCGTGGTGCCGCAATGGGATCCGGCTTGCGTGGATGTCACGCGCGGTACGGCCCTCAATCGCGCCCTGTGGCGGCGAGCACGCTAAGGCCCTCTGCCCGAACGGCATCCAGCCGTACACCGAGGTCACGCGGCACGGCACACAGTCGCACCCGGTGGCGGCGAGCACGCTTAAGGCCCCCGCCCGCACGGCATCCAGCCGTACACCGACGTCAAGCGGGGCACGGCACACAGTCGCACCCTGTGGTGCCGAGCACGCTTAAGGCCCCCTGCCCGAACGGCATCCAGCCGTACGCCGAGGTCACGCGGCAGGGCACACAGTCGCGCCCTGTGGCGGCGAGCACGCCAAGGCCCCCGCCCCGAACGGCATCCAGCCGTACAGCGACGTCACACGCAGCACGGCACACAATCGCGCCCGGTGGTGGGCGAGCACGCTAATGCCCCCTGCCCCAATGGCATCCAGCCGTACGCCAGACGCCACACGCGGCACGGCACACAGTCGCGCCCTGTGGCGGCGAGCACGCTTAAGGCCCTCTGCTGCAATGTCATCTAGCCGTGCACCGAAGGTCGCGCACGGTGCGGGCCGCAGCCGAACGGACTCATTTGTCGGCATCGCGCAGGAAGTGAAAACGCCTTAAGTCGCCGATAAGTTCGGTGCAAGCGACGGAATGCATCGTTGCTCCAACAAAGCGTGAACTGCTTGCCATCGCGCTCGCGGACCGCAACTTTCGAGGAGCCATTATGACCAGCAATCCCGCCGTCACCACCCGCGTGACCCCCGACGTCACCGGGATGAAGATCGCGCACCGCGGGATGATCGCCGATACCCGACGGTTCGCGCAGATCACCGCCCGGATCGCGGCCGGATCCCCATGCCCGCCCCGCCGCGCCGCGGCCATCACCGAGTACCTGAACCTGCTCTGCGACTCCATCCACCACCATCACACCATCGAGGACGACGTGCTCTGGCCGGTCCTCATCGCGTCCGCAGGTCCCGCCGTCGACGTGCGCGAACTCGAAGACGATCACATCCACGTCGACGAGTTGCTGGCGACACTGCGCACACGCGCGGCCGCGTTCGCCGTAGCCAGCGATAAACAAGCGGCCGCCGCCGCACTCGCCGAGACGCTGGAAACCGCACACACCCTGCTCTCCGAGCACATCGCCGATGAGGAAAAGGTGGTGTTCCCGATCATCGACGAGCACGTCACCCTCGAAGACTGGGCGCGCATCGAAAAGGCGGCAAAGCAGGGCGGCAACCTGAAATTCGAGGTGCCCCGCGTGCTCCAACACGCGACCGAACCAGAACTGGTGCGCATGAAACAGGATGCCGGACTGGCCATCCGCCTGATGCTGAAGGTTCTGGTGCGCGGCTTCAATAAGCGCGAGGCCATCATCGCAGGCTGAGCGCCCGGCAATTCGCTTAGCGGACATGGGAATTCGCGTAGAGACAAATCGAGGCCGCCGTCAGCCGAATTCGGGCGTCTCGGCGCGAAGGCAAATGGTGATGCGTATGCGGTGGTCGGCACGCGCGACGACCACCGGATCGAGGCCGTGCCTCGTTGCCGACAACCACATCGGCGTGATCTCCGGCTGGTACAACGATCAGCCGGAAATCCTCAATCGCGCAACTTACCGATGCGACACCCGCACCGGGCAGCACAGCGCACACAACATCGCCCACTTTGATCTCGTCGGCAAGTCGAAGAAGGATAGATGTGAACTCGGAGATTAAAGAGTACGACGACAGGTGGATAATACAACCTTTACGAAGCAGTATTGCCAATATAGAATGGCGGCCCGATGGATTCGAATTCCACCTCGATTCCGGATTCAGGATAGCTGCCGGATACGGTACCGGACTCTCGCCACGATCACTTGCCGAAGACGATCCCAACCGTCATGTGATCACACACTGGCCGAAATCCGAAATCGAAAGAACGCTTACAGGGCCAATCGTATCGCCAGTATTCTTCAAGTCCGGCAGCTTGCGAATCGGCTTTCGCAATGGATGGAACATGTTTATCTCAGATCGGCACCCCGAGATACCGGCTGAGGTTTTCTGGGGCGATATTCTCATTTGGAACCGATCGGGTATCGCAAATCAATCAGATTATCCGGTTGTTACCATAGACAAATGGTCAGGAGCCAGAATTCAGTCTCCCCCGTGGCCATCTCGGCCAGCCGACCTAAAAATAGACTACGACTCAGAATATATCAATGATTGACCTGGGACTCTCCGTCACCGACCGATAGTTCTCCGGCACCACTACGTGTATATACTGACGACAAATATGTCTACGATCCGAGCCGTAGTCCGAACCTCATTTATATCGAGCAATGTCGGAAGACTATTATGGGAGATAATCCCGGCGCTACGATCAAGGAAGTAGGGTAATGAATTCTAGTGACTTTATTACTCGACTGAAGCGGTACGGAGACCTGGAGTGGTATCGCCATGCGGGCGGCATCGGTGATGACGACACTCCCGCTCCGCCGCTTGTTGTCTGGCGTTCCCCTGAACCTCGGCCAGCTCATGTTGCTGAACTATTGCATCAGGCTGCTTTTGCCGACAATCGGGAGATCGACTGGTTGTTCGACACTACCCGACGAAACTGGGTGCTCGTACCTTCACGAGTAATGGCTGAGAAAGAACTCCAGGGACTGGCAACCGAAGCGCAAGCTGTGGACCTCTTAGTGAGGACGGATCGAGAGTTCTGCCAGCGTTCGGTACGCGATTTCGAGAGAATCATCGCAGTGTTGGATCGATATTCTGGCAACTGACTCGACGAATTCGCGCTGGCACCTTGTTGCGTAACCAAACCTCAACTGCTGGAACCGGACCGATACTTCGATGATCACAGGATGCACACTCCGCTACGGGCCCCCGATCTGCGCGAACGTCTATTCGTCGGGATCTGTCCCGTAGATCGAGCGGTAATCCTTGGCGAAGGCACGGCGGCCAAGCAGGCGCCAGGCCAGGCGGGCGGCGAAAGGCATGTCGGCGAGGAACTTTCGGCGTTCGACGTGCGGTACGCCTTGCAGGACGAAGCCGAGGTGCCGGTCCTTGGGCACGGCGGCGCGTCCCCCGTTCGCCGAGCGCCTGCCATTCGCGGGCGGTCATGACGCGGCCGACGAGCGGCAGGACGAGCGCCGCCTCCTCAGCCATATGCTCGCCGAGAGCGGCGGCCATCGCCGACAGCGTGGCGGCGAGATACCCGCGCACCTCAGAATGCGCCGATGCCGCGAATTCCTCGGCCTGCCGGGTCCGCGCGGTCGATCAGTTCGGCGTAGCGGCGTAATCAGCCGCAGCACACGCTTAGTGGTGTACGCACATCCTTGCGTACCCTTGCCGACGACGCCGGTTCGGCGGTCTTGACGAGAGAGCTGGGCTATGAGTTATCCGCAGTACCACAGTGTTCAGTACCCGTATTCGCAGGCGTCGACACCGAAACCCAAGGGCGGGACTGCGATTACCGCCGGGGTACTGGCGGCGATCGGCGCAGTCGTGCAGATGCTGGTCGGGCTGATGAATATCGTGCTGGTCCTCACGCAGTCACACGAGCTCCGCCAGGCTGCGGGCTTGACGTGGTATCCGACTTATGTGTTGGGCACAGGGACGGTCGCACTCCTTGCCGGGACGCTGCTAGGGACCGGAGCAGCGGCATTGTTCCGTCGCAGGCCTGCAGCGCGGTTGCTGATCGTCGCGGGCTGCGCGTCGGCGATCGTGTTCGGAATCGCCTGGGCGGTCGTCATGTTCGGCGTCACCCTGATCGGAGGCGCGTCGGGCATTGCCGGGACACTCGGTGGTTCCATCGGCTTGGTGTTCCCCATTGCCACAATAATTTTGGCAATGGTGCCCTCGGCCCGACGCTGGATCGCCGCCGCCCCGGCTCAGAACGCCGTCCAGCCCCCGCCCTACCCGGGCCAGCCGTACCCGGCGCAGCCGATGCCAGCTACCTGGCAGCCTATTCCGCCGCTAGGGCACCAAATGCCGTACAGCCCGGTGCACGGTCAGTTCCCGGCAGCGCAGCCGCTGCCATATCCGCAGCCTGCTCAGTACCCCGCCCGGCCGGGCGATCGATGGGCAGCAGGAAAAACGGGTGAGGAGCCCGAAATCCGGTCAGCCGAGGTTGTTACTGCACCGAACCGTTCATCCACATGATCGCGTATTGGTAAGCACCCACCGCCGAGGAACTGCCACCGACCGGATGCGGTGGTTGCGTCCGAGCTGAAATAAGCTCGACCCGAACATGCCGCGAACGTACGCTGGTCGCATGTGCATCTACCCGAGTCGGACGCATCTGGTGTGCCTGCGCTGCCGGGTTTCTAACAAGCACACGATCGGACACGGCCCGCAACACTGCCCGCAATGTCATGGCGAATTCATAGATGCCGGACCGGATCTCGAAGTGCCAAGGAAAGTCGACAACGCGGGTTGGCGAGTGCTCGCAACAGTCCTCGAATCCGGGCTGAACTTCTACGGCGGCTGCTGCGGCACCGGTCCCGGCTACCGGCCCCGTACCTCCCGTGAGGTTCGTGAGCGGCGGATGCTCGCCGAACGCACAGGTATATCGATCGCCGAGGCATTGGCCACGCCGAACCCCTGATCGGTTGTCCGACAGGTTTTTCGCACGAGGGCAGGCCAGGTTCACAGTCGGGACACGCCGCCGACGATCACCACTCGCTGACCAAGTACGGGCTCACGCCCGAGCGTTCCGCTGTGGATTCGCGCCAGCCCTATTTCGCATGCTGGACCCGCGCGCTCGCGTACAGGCAGATAGCTGCTGCGGCGGCGAGATTGAGACTTTCGGCGCGACCGTGGATCGGGATACGCACCCGGTGGTCGGCTCGGCTGGCGACCGACGGATCCAGACCATGCGCCTCATTACCGAACAGCCAGGCCACCGGACCGGCCAGCAGTTCGTCGGCATCGTCCAGATCGACCTCGCCTTTGGCGGCGGTAGCCAAAACCGTAATGCCCGCTGCCGCAATGGCATCGAGTACCTCGCCGATATCGCGATGCCGTGCGATCGGCACGTGGAACAGGCTGCCCGCACTGGCGCGAACGCATTTGCCATTGTGCGGATCGACCGTATCCCCCGCCAGCACAACGCCATTCGCACCCACCGCGTCGGCGACCCGGATAAGAGTCCCCGCATTGCCGGGTTCGGCGATCTCTACCGGGACGGCGAGCAGTGTCGGCCGCTCGGCCAGTACGTCCGTCAGCGGCACGTCGATTTGGTCGCATACCGCGACGAGCCCCGGCGCGGTGACGGTTTCACCGAGGTGTTCGGCAGCGCGCTCGCTCACCAGTGTGGTGCGCACACCCGCGGCGGCGGCCCCGGCGATCAGGGAGTTCTCCCGAGTGGCGGCATACATCGAATAGAACAGCTCACGCACCCGACCGGTTTCCAGCGCCGCCGCAACCGAATTCGCGCCTTCTGCAAGAAACAGCCCGGTCTTGCGGCGAACTACGCCGCGCTGGAGCTTGACAGCGGAAACGACCCGCGGATTGTGCTCGGAGAGCGCATCCACGGGTCGTTCCGAATGCTGTGTCGTCACGCAGCCCGGATCAGGCGGCCGGAGCGTTGACGTCCTGCGGGAGAGCGGCCTTGGCGACGGCGACCAGACCGGCGAACGCCTCGGCGTCGGAGACGGCCAGCTCGGCGAGGATCTTGCGGTCCACCTCGACACCGGCGGCCTTGAGGCCCTGGATGAAGCGGTTGTAGGTGATGTCGTTCAGGCGCGCCGCGGCGTTGATGCGGGCGATCCAGAGCTTGCGGAAGTCACCCTTGCGCGCCCGGCGGTCCCGGTAGGCGTAGGTGAGCGAGTGCAGCTGCTGCTCCTTGGCCTTGCGGTACAGCCGCGAGCGCTGGCCGCGGTAGCCCTTGGAGGCCTCGAGAACGGAACGGCGCTTCTTCTGCGCGTTGACGGCCCTTTTGACGCGTGCCATGGGTCAGTCCTTTTAGATCTAGGGGGCGCATGCGTCACGCCCAAGAATTGGTCGGTGGTCGGCGTCCGGAATCCCGGTCGCGAATGCTGGTCTTTTGGAGCGACCAGTCAACGATCGCCAGCGGTCTCAGAGACCGAGCAGGCGCTTGACGCGAGGGACATCAACGGACGCGACGGCCTCCGTGCCGTCCAGACGACGAGTCCGGCGAGTGGACTTGTGCTCGAGCAGGTGGCGACGGTTCGCCTGCTGACGCAGCAGCTTGCCACGGCCCGAAAGCTTGAATCGCTTCGAGGCGCCGCTGTGGCTCTTCATCTTCGGCATGGATTCCTCTATCTGTCTCGTACCGGTGGTCCTCGTCGGACCACCGGTTTTCTGATCGGTATTACTGCGGTTCGGCCGGCGCGGCCTGTTCGGCGGCCGGTGCGCCCGCGGCAGGTGCGGGAGCGGCAGGCGCTTCGGTGGCGGCGGGACGCGGTGCCCGCGAATCCTCCTGCGCCTTCACCCGCGTCTTCGCACCCTTATGCGGCGCGAGGACCATGGTCATATTGCGACCGTCCTGCTTGGCGGAGGTCTCGACGAAACCCAATTCGGCGACGTCGGAGGCCAGACGCTGCAGCAGTCGGAAGCCCAATTCGGGGCGCGACTGCTCACGACCGCGGAACATGATCGTCACCTTGACCTTCGAGCCCGCCTCGAGGAAGCGAACAACGTTGCGCTTCTTGGTCTCGTAGTCGTGGTCATCGATCTTGGGACGGAGCTTCTGCTCCTTGATCACGGTCTGCACCTGGTTCTTGCGAGACTCGCGCGCCTTCTGCGCCGTCTCGTACTTGAACTTGCCGTAGTCCATGATCTTGCAGACCGGTGGACGGGCATCCGGCGCGACCTCGACCAAGTCGAGATCCGCCTCGAGGGCGACGCGTAGTGCATCTTCAACACGCACGATCCCAACCTGTTCACCACCCGGTCCGATGAGTCGGACCTCGGGAACGCGGATGCGATCGTTGATGCGGGTCTCAGTGCTGATGGGGCCTCCTAGGTCAAGCGGTGTCGTCAGACGACCGCACGCAATAACGGCAACCCCTTTTCAACACAAAGGCCCCGGTGCGGTATTCCGCAACGGGGCCCGAGTCGACCGGCCTTCGACCACGAGCATGCTCGCGTCGATCTTGTCCGTGATGATCCTCGCGAGGACCCTCCGCACAAGAAACCCGCCCTGGAGAGGCGGGGGACCGGACCGTTTAACCAGTACGATCGCTCGTCGGCAACGGTGGGAGTCGGGCTCCACTTATCAGCCCCGAGCAAGCCCGGGGCGGTCGTCAGCGGAAAGTCTAACATTCCCACTCGCTATCGCCGAATCGCCCCGCCCCGGCGAGCGCGCCCGACCGCCACGATGCCATCCTCGTTCCTATGAGTGACGAGGCAGTATCCGATCCGACCGATGTCCGCGAGTTGGCCGATATCCCCGCGGTCGAGATCATCAGCCGCGCCGCGATGATGCTGATGAGCGCGGCGGCCGAGAAGCTCGGACTCGCCGACGAGGATCCGGACAACAGTCCGCGCCGCGATCTGGACGAAGCGCGCCGCCTGATCACCGCGCTCGCGGGGCTGGTCACCTCGTCGATCGAATACTTCGGTCCGCACGCCGGTCCGTATCGCGACGGCCTGAAGTCGTTGCAGCTGGCCTTCCGGGAGTCCTCGGCGCATCCGGACGAGCCGGGCAAGGGCCCGGGCGAGAAGTACACCGGTCCGGTCTACGCCTGATAAGCCATTGAATTTTGCCCAGCGGGCAACATTGCCCGTCGGGAAATATTGCCCATCGGGCAAGTTTCGCGGTACTCTGGTGTCATGCCAGATGAGCAAGTCCTCAGCCTTCGGGAGCGCAAGAAGCTCGACACCCGTAAGGCACTGAGCGATGCGACGCTCGAGCTGGCATTCGAGCACGGACTGGCCAACATCACCAGAGAGGACATCGCGGCGCGCGCGGGCGTGTCGGTCCGGACCTTCAACAACTACTTCACCGGTAAGCACGAGGCGTTGGCCTACCAGCAGACCGAGCGGATCCAGCGCAGTCTGATCGCACTGCGGAACCGGCCCGCGGACGAACCGCTGTGGACCGCGATTACCGCGGCGGTCCTCGAACCACTCGAGGCCGACGGCGCCGGAGATCACCCGCCAACCGCGCGCCAACTGGCGGTCATTCGCGAATTGCTCGAGGCACCCGAGACCCGAACCGCGGTGTCCAAGGCGGTATCCGACGACTGGATCGAGGCGATCGCGGCACGCACCGGAACCGACGCGGCCCGCGATCTGTATCCACGCCTCGTCGTCGCCGCGATCGGCGCGATCTACCAGGCCGCTACCGCGACCTATGTGTACGCGGATCCGCCGGTATTGCTCACCACACTGCTACGACAAGCCATCGACGAGGTAGCCGCGGGACTTCCCGCGCCTTCCGTCGGCGACTGACTCACCGCACACACTTATCAAAGGCAATAAGAGGTGTATTCGTCATGCCCGAAAACTCTTTCGACGTAGTTATTTCCGGTGCCGGACCGAACGGGCTCATGCTCGCCTGCGAACTCGCACTGGCCGGTGTGCGTCCCATCGTGTTGGAGAAACTGAGCGAGCCCAGCGCCGAGCCGAAAGCGAACGGCCTTGTCGGCCAGGTGATTCGGCTGCTGGATATGCGCGGCCTGTACCACGAATTCGGCGGCGCGCCGGGCGCTCCGCAGCCCGTGCCCGGTTATATGTTCAGTGGGATGCCGGTGTCCTTCGCCGAAGTTGCGGACAATCCGATGTACGCGCTGCTCATCCCCCAGCCGAAACTGGTTCGCCTGTTAGAGAAAAGGGCACGCGAACTCGGTATCGAAATCCGTTGGGGCCATGAGCTCACGGATCTGGTCCAGCAGGACGGAAGCGTGACCGTCGCAGTGACCGGGCCCGACCGCAAGTACGAGCTGACCACCACCTACTTGGTCGCGGCTGACGGCGGCAAGAGCTTCGTCCGCAAACACATCGGAATCGAATTCCCCGGCAGCACAAACGCATCGAAGTTGGTTCGGATGGCACATGTGAGCGTGCCGGAGGAACTGCGCACCGGAGACGGCGGCATCCTGATTCCCGGCCTCGGACGACTTCCCTTCGGACACAACCGCCTCGAACGGGGCATGTTCATCTTCGCGGAGCTCGAACGCGGCCGCCCGTTGGTCGCGACCATGGAGTTCGAGGGCGATCCGGTACCGGAGGACACGCCGATGACGCTCGACGAACTGCGCGCGAGCCTGCGGCGGGTGCTCGGCGTCGACCTGCCGATCGCGCCACCGCCCGGATCCGGCCCGCACGCCTTGCGCCGGACCGAAGGTCAGAACACTCGACTGGCCGAACGCTATCGCGACGGAAATGTGTTCCTGCTCGGCGATTCCGCCCACGTGCACTCGGCGATGGGCGGCCCCGGCCTCAACCTCGGTTTGCAGGATGCGGCCAATCTCGGCTGGAAGCTCGCCGCACAGGTGAACGGTTGGGCACCCGAGGGCCTGCTGGACACCTATCACTCCGAGCGATACCCGGTCGGCGAGCGCGTAATGATGCACTCACTGTCCCAGCTCGCACTGATGGTGCCCGGTCCAGAAGTCACCGCGCTGCGCGAGTTCATGGGCGAACTACTCAAAGTGCCTGAAAACGCGGGACATATCGCACATCTGCTCGCCGGATCCGATATCCGCTACGACATCGGCGATCTGCACCCACTGTCCGGACGCATGGTCCCGGACCTCATCCTCGAAACCTCGGAGGGCCGAACGCGTATCGCCGATCTGCTGCACTCGGCGCGAGCGGTATTGATCCAATTGACCGAGGACGGCGGATTCGCCGATATCGCGGGCGACTGGAACGACCGCGTCGACACCGTGATCGCGACCTGCCCAGACGCGCCCGCTGACGCGCTACTCGTCCGACCGGACGGATATGTGGCCTGGGCAGGCGAAGTCGGTACCGATGATGACCGACTCCGGAACGCATTGACGCGGTGGTTCGGTCCAGCTCGAAGCTCGTGAACACGCCGATGTGGGCCGCCTGAAACCGCTCAGATGCGACCCGAGTGGGCCGCAAGCGACTCGGGGTAATCAAGGCCGCCGCAGCCTGTCGATGTCACGGACAATCCCACTCGATCCAAAGTAGTTCACCGTGTGAACAATGAAACGCTTTGTGCGCGTGGCCTTCTCGACGACCCAGACCTTTTGCTGCGGATTTGCGTCCCGCCAGGTTCGGCATGCGATGCTCACTGAATGGCACGGATACTTCTGATTCCCGGATTCTGGCTCGGCGCGTGGGCATGGGACGACGTCGCGGCCGATCTGCGCGGCCGGGGTGACGATGTTTCGGCGCTGACCCTGCCCGGACTTGATCCGGCCGATGACGACCGGCTGGACGCGACCCTGGAAACGCAGGCGCAGGCCATCCTCGACGAAATCGGCCCGGATGAATCGGTGGTGGTCGTCGCGCACTCCGGCGGCGCGGCGGCCGCCTATCTCGCCACCGATATCGCACCCGAACGCTTCCGTCGCGGCATATATGTCGACGCCGCTCCGCTACCGAATGGCTTCATCCTCAATTCCGCACTGGATGCGACCGTTCGCGAACTCGCCCTGCCGGATTGGGACCAGTTGGAGGCCGACGGCAATAGCCTCACCGGATTGGACGAGGTGTCCCTCGCCCGGTTCCGCGAGCGCGCCGTCTCCGAACCCGCCGGAGTCGCCGCCGCTCCCCTGCGACTGAGCGATTCCCCGGCGCGCCTTGTCATTCCGACAACGGTGATCTGCAACAGCATTACCGCGGACTTGGTCAAACAACTCCGCGACGCGGGCCAGGAACCGCTGTTCGCCGAGTTGGCCAAGATCGACGCCGAATACATCGATCTGCCCACTGGGCATTGGCCGATGTGGTCCCGATACAAGGAACTCGCCGAGCTGATCCACACCATCGCGAACCGCTCGGGTTAGTGCCTGGTCCAGATAGCTTCTGCCATATCGCTACTCGGATCCTGGGGTCCCGTCGAACGTAGTCGAATGGTGGTCGCCTACGCCGAAATCGACCGCCATATCACTACGCTCGGCGAGCTGCCCGCCTCGGTGGCGAGAACCCGGTGCCGGGCGTGCGGGCGAGATTCAGCGCAGTGCGGCGGCCTTTCGTGCGGCGCGCTTCGCGGCGGTGGGGTTGGGTGCCGGAATCTTTGTCGTCGACGCCTTTGTTGTCGAGGAGTTGTTCGCCGCGGCTTTGGTTGCGGCCTTTTTGGCGGGGGCCTTCTTCGCCGACTTCCCGGCCGGAGCCTTGGGCTCGGTCGCGGCGGGCAGTGCGAGGACTTCCTTCAAGAACTGGCCGGTGTAGCTGGGTGCTACTTCGGCGACGTCTTCCGGAGTGCCCTCGGCGACCACCATGCCACCGCCGGAACCGCCCTCGGGACCCATATCGACAACCCAGTCGGAGGTCTTGATGACGTCCAGATTGTGTTCGATGACGATGACCGTATTGCCCTTGTCCACCAGTCCGTTGATGACGAGCAGCAGCTTGCGGATGTCCTCGAAGTGCAGACCGGTGGTCGGCTCGTCGAGGATGTAGACGGTGCGTCCGGTGGAGCGCTTCTGCAGTTCCGCCGCCAATTTCACGCGCTGTGCCTCACCACCGGAGAGCGTCGGTGCGCTCTGGCCGAGACGCACATAGCCCAAGCCGACATCGACCAGCGTCTTGAGGTAGCGGTGGATCGAGGTGACCGGCTCGAAGAACCCCGCGGCCTCCTCGATCGACATATCGAGCACCTCGGCGATGGTCTTGCCCTTGTAGTGCACCTCGAGTGTCTCCCGGTTGTACCGGGCACCGTGACAGACCTCGCACGGCACATACACATCCGGCAGGAAGTTCATCTCGATCTTCAAAGTGCCGTCACCCGAACATGCTTCGCAACGGCCGCCCTTGACATTGAACGAGAACCGGCCCGGCTGGTAGCCGCGCACCTTCGCCTCGGTGGTTGCCGCGAACAGGGTCCGGATCTTGTCGAACACACCGGTATAGGTGGCCGGATTCGAGCGCGGCGTCCGGCCGATCGGCGACTGATCCACCTGCACGAGCTTGTCCAGATGATCGAGGCCGTTGATCCGAGTGTGCCGACCCGGCACCTGCCGCGCACCGTTCAGCTTATTCGCGAGCACGGTCGCCAGAATGTCGTTGACCAGCGTGGACTTACCGGAACCGGAAACGCCGGTGACCGCCGTGAGCACACCCAGCGGGAAGCTGACATCAATATTGCGCAGGTTGTGCTCGTTGGCGCCGACCACGGTTAGCTGGCGCTTCTTGCTGACCGGTCGCCGCACCATCGGCACCTCGATGCGCTCGCGGCCCGAAAGATAAGCGCCGGTAAGCGATTTCGGATCGGTGAGCAGTTCTTGATACGGACCGCTGTGCACGACTTCACCGCCGTGCTCACCGGCCAGCGGACCGATATCGACCACCCAGTCCGAGGCCCGGATGGTGTCCTCGTCGTGTTCGACCACGATCAGCGTATTGCCGAGATTCCGCAGCCGCGTGAGGGTTTCGATGAGCCGCCGGTTGTCGCGCTGGTGCAGACCGATCGACGGTTCGTCGAGCACATAGAGCACCCCGACCAGCCCGGATCCGATCTGGGTCGCCAACCGGATGCGCTGGGCCTCACCACCGGACAGCGTCGCCGCGGCCCGCGACAGGCTCAGATACTCCAGTCCGACATCCAACAGGAATCCGAGCCGGGCCTGCACTTCCTTGAGTACCTGCCCGGCAATGGCGGTCTCGCGCTCCCCCAGCGTCAAGGCATTCAGGAATGCCGAGCAATCACCGATGGACAATTCGCTCACATCGGCGATGGACTTCTGCTCACCGCCCGAGGCGATGGTGACGGCCAGAATTTCCGGACGCAGCCGAGCACCGTTGCACACCGGGCACGGCACATCCCGCATGTACCCGTCGTAATGCTCCTTCATCTGCTCGGATTCGGTGCTCTCCATGCGCCGCTGCAGGAACGGCATCACGCCCTCGAAATCGGCGTAATACGAACGCTTGCGCCCGTACCGGTTGGTGTAGGAGACGTGCACCTGATCCGAACTGCCCTCCAGCACCGCCTTGCGCGCCTTCGGCGGCAGGTCCTGCCACGGCGTATCCATGGAGAATCCGATGGATTCGGCCAGACCCGACAGCAACCGGGTGAAGTATTCGGCGGTCTGCCCGCGCGACCACGGTGCGATCGCGCCCCCGGCCAGGCTCAACTCGGGATCGGGCACCACCAGATCCGGATCGACCTCCTTGCGAATGCCGAGTCCGGTGCAGTCCGGGCAGGCGCCATAGGGCGAGTTGAACGAGAACGAGCGCGGTTCGAGATCTTCGATATCGAGGGCGTGACCATTGGGGCAGGCCAGGCGTTCGGAGAAGCGGCGCTCCCGATCGTGGGCGTGCTCGTCGCGGTCGACGAAGTCCAGCACCACGATGCCGTCGGCCAACCGCAGCGCGGTCTCGATCGAATCGGTAAGGCGCTGTTTGGAACTCGGCTTCACCTGGAGCCGGTCCACCACGACCTCGACGTCGTGCTTCTCCTGCTTCTTCAGCTTCGGCGGATCGGTGAGCGGATACACCACCCCGTCGACCCGGACGCGCGAATAGCCCTGGGAGTTCAACTGGTCGAACAGATCGACGAATTCGCCCTTGCGGGTGCGCACCACCGGCGCGAGCACCTGGAATTTGATGCCCTCCTCCATGGCGAGCACCTGATCCACGATCTGCTGCGGACTCTGCTTGGCGATCAGTTCACCGCAGACCGGGCAGTGCGGCGTGCCCGCGCGCGCGTACAGCAGACGCAGGTAGTCATAGACCTCGGTGATGGTGCCGACCGTCGACCGGGGGTTGCGGTTGGTCGACTTCTGATCGATCGAGACGGCAGGCGAAAGTCCCTCGATGAAGTCGACGTCCGGCTTGTCCATCTGCCCCAGGAACTGGCGCGCGTAGGCCGATAGCGATTCGACATAGCGGCGCTGCCCCTCGGCGAAGATCGTGTCGAAGGCGAGGCTGGATTTGCCCGAACCGGATAGACCGGTGAACACGATGAGACTGTCGCGGGGCAGATCGAGGTCGATGCTCTTGAGATTGTGCTCCCGAGCTCCGCGCACAGTGAGGCGTTCCGCCACCAGGTGTCCCTTCTCGATCGTGTCGGTCCAACAGACGTGATACCCCCAGCGCCATGCTAGGACGACCCACCGACAAGTTTCGTCGCGCGCCAGGTTCCCCGGCCATCGGTCCAGGTCAGGAGTCGGATCGACGCAGCTTTCCAGCCAATCCGCTGAGCTGCCAGCCTCCATTGTCCACGGTGACGGTGAGCACGTCCGACCCCACCCGCACGCCGCTCACCCGCAGCGGCAGATACCGATCCGGCACCGCTGGCGCGACCGACGCGGACCCGGTGCCCGGCTCCAACCGCAACATACTCCGCATGAAAAGCAGCGGCGCCGCGGACGCCCATGCCTGCGGTGAGCACGAGGTCGGATACGGCACCGGCGCGTCGAATTCCGCGCGGTCGAAACCACTGAACAGCTCGGGCAGTCGATAGCCGAAGCGGGTCGACGCGTCGAGCACTCCATCGATCACCTGGTTGGCGTGTTCAGTGAAGCCGTAGCGCATCAGTCCGGCGGCGCAGATCGCGTTGTCGTGCGGCCACACCGATCCGTTGTGATAGCTGACCGGGTTGTAGGCACCCATATTGGTGGCCAAGGTGCGGATCCCCCATCCGCTGAACATTTCCGGCGACAGCAGATGGTCCGCGACCGAGCGCGCCTTGTCCGCATCGATGATGCCGGTCCACAGGCAGTGCCCCATATTCGAGGTCAGCGCGTCGATCGGCCGCTTGTCCCCATCCAAACCGATGGCGTACCAACCGTGCTCGGGCAGCCAGAACGCCTTGTTGAACGCGTCCTTCAACGCGGCCGCCTTGACGCGGAACCGGTCGGCGGTCCGGTGATCGCCCACATCGGTCGCGAGCTCGGCCCGCGCCAGATACGCCGCGTACACATAACCCTGCACCTCGGCCAGCGCGATCGGCGCGTCGGGCAGCCTGCCGTCGGCGAAATTCACCCCGTCCCAGGAGTCCTTCCACCCCTGATTCGCCAAGCCGTGGTCGGCCGCGCGCTGGTACTCGACGAATCCGTCGCCGTCCGCGTCACCGAATTGCTCGATCCACTGCAGCGCCCGATCCGCATGCGGCAGCAGTTCGTCCCTGGTCTCGGCATCCAGTCCCCAACGGTGCAGCTCACCGAGCAACATCACGAACAGTGGTGTGGCATCGGCGGTTCCGTAGTACACGGTGTCACCGCCGAGCAGCGCGGTCGCCGCCCGCCCGAATCGCACCTCGTGCGGTATCTTCCCCGGCTCCTCCTCGTTCACGGCACGCAGCTCGATGCCCTGCAGACCAGCCAGACTCTGCAGCGTGCCGACCGCAAGCCGCCGGTCCAGCGGCAACACCATCCAGGAGGTGAGCAGCGAGTCCCGTCCGAACAGCGCCATGAACCACGGCGCCCCGGCGGCGACCACCGCCCGCTCCGGATGACCGGGATCGAAGATGCGTAATGCGCCGAGATCGACAACGGCGCGCCGCAGCACCGCGGCAAGGGTCTGATCGTCGGTCTGTACCGACGGCGAATTCTCGTACCACTCCCGCATCCGCAGCGCGGGCGCACTGTGCGATATCGGATTCCCACACAGATGCCGCGGCGTCACCGCCGATCCGAGCGTCGGCTGGTACTGGATGCAAACCGACCATTCCCCGCGCCCGGGCAGATCGACCTGCCAGCGCAATTCGCGATCGACCGCGGTCGCCCCCGCGGCGGTCACCGCGATCGCCAGCGGCAGATCGGTCCGGCTGATCTCGACCGTGCCCGCCGTCGACTTGCTCTTGGTGACCACCACGCTGTCGCCGATGCGCCCCTCCTTCACCTCGAACAGATCGGCGAAATCGGCATCGAGCTCCAGTACGACCGCGCAGCTGATCGCCGCGCCCGAGAGATTGCGCACGGTCACGTCCTCGCGCATACCGTCGCCGACATACCGCGCGACAGTCACCAGCGCCGTGCTGTCGGCCCGCCCGGTCCGCGGCGGCGTCCTGGCCAGCAGCGTCGCGCTGAAGGGTTCGGTGTGCTGGACGGCGAGCGGTTGCGGCGTCGACCCGTCGACGGTCAGCCGCCACCGTGACAGCACTCTGGTGTCGCGCACGAACAATCCCTCGGCCCGATTCGGGCTGATGACACCGCCGTCCTCGCTGATGCAGAAGGTCGAGCCCTCGACCAGTGTCACCCCGGCAACGGCTCGTGGCGCCCCGGTATCGACGCCGTCGCCCCAGGGGCTCGTCAAGCGACCGGGGTGGGCAGCAGGGCCCGGCTCGTCCGCTCACTGGTCAGGATGCGTCGATACGGCCGTTCGTGGTTACGGCCCATCAGCAACCGGTCGAACCAGTGCGTCCCGTGGCAGACCCGTCGGTCGAAGGGGTCGATCCGGTCCAGCGCATCGGCATACCGCACCAGCTCTACCCGAGGCGCCACAGGCTCCTCGTGCGGTTCGGGGTCGGCTCCCATCAGTGGACGCACCCGCTCAGTGTAATGGCGGCATCCCGGCGCCTCATGGAACTTGGTGATCGTCACCGGTTTTCGGTGCGCCGCCCGGGCCGTCCTGCTCCGCATTCATCCGGCCGACGAAGACGAGGTAGCCACCGCAGAGCAGTCCGAATCGGTGTGCCCGAGCTTCATGGACACGTCCATACTTCTTCGGGCCCCAGCTCAGGATCGATAACGGGAATCTCCCGAACGGCGCGGCCCTGTGCGAACCGCCATTGCACGCCGCATTCGCGACACCGGAAAAAGGTATCCCGGTGGTCGACGAAGGTGCCGATACCCTGCGAACCACAATCGGGACAACTCTGCGGCGGACCGAAGATATTGCCGAAATCGAGCGTCGCTGAATATTTCATTGTTCGAGACACCTTTGCATTGGGCCCTCCAAGGCCGCTGCCTGAATCCCGCTGTGAATGACTTCGGCCCCAGCATACCCGGAACCCCGATGCGCACAATATCATTCGAGCGGTCGGTTTTTCGCGGCGTTTCGATAGCGCGCGCCGGAAAATTCGAGTCGCCATTACTCGGGAAATTGTCGCTTCCGATATACCGGCGCGGCTCGTCGAGGGCTACCTTGTCGGGTAGGACTGAACGCAGGGCACGCGAGATGCCCTGCACCGCAAAGGAGGTCGCGTGATCACGGTGTTCCTTGTGGATGACCACGAGATCGTCCGACGCGGCCTCGTCGACCTGCTGGAGAGCGATCCGGAACTCACCGTCATCGGCCAGGCCGGGGACGTCGCCGACGCCATGGCCGGTATCCACACGCTGCGACCCGATGTCGCTGTACTGGACGTCCGACTTCCCGACGGGAACGGCATCGAACTGTGCCGTGACCTGCTCGCCGAAATCGACGATTTGCATTGCCTCATCTTGACGTCCTACACCGATGAACACGCCATGTTGGACGCAATACTGGCGGGCGCGAGCGGCTATGTCGTCAAGAACATCAAGGGCATGGAATTGGCCGAGGCGATCAAACAGGTCGGCGCCGGACGTTCGCTGTTGGATAACCGCGCGGCGGCCGCTCTCAAGGCCCGGCTACGTTCCAGCACCGAAAAGGACGGACCGCTGGCGGGCCTCACCGAACAGGAACGACGATTGCTCGCACTGCTCGGCGAGGGATTGACCAATCGACAAATCGCGGCACGAATGTTTTTGGCCGAGAAGACCGTCAAGAATTACGTCTCCCGGCTGCTGGCCAAACTCGGAATGGAACGGCGCACCCAGGCCGCGGTGCTGGCCTCCAAATTGCGTGACGGTTAGCGTATTTCGACCGGAACGACGATGGTGAGATCCCCGTCGTAGCGGCGGTACAGCAGGCGGCCGCGGCCGCTGTCGGCATCGGTGAAGAACAGGAACGGCAGTCCCTTGCGGCACAGTCTGGTCACCGCCGCCTCCTCGATCAGGGGCGGCGCCGACTCCGAATCCATGATCAGCGGTAGCGAATTCACCGTGAGCGGCCGCTGCGCCGGGGGCTGCGGCGGCTGTGTCGTTCGCTGTCTGGTCAGCCGGACCCCTACCGGATCCGCCCAGCTCACCAGGGCATCCTCACCGGTTTCGGCATCGACGAACAGGTAGGAGTCGTAGTCCATCGCATCCATCACCGCCGTCGCCTCGGCGGGCGTACCGGTCAGCAACGCGCAGTGCTTCCTCCGCACGATCGGGCGCGGCTCGGTGACCCTGGCCAGGGGCGGACGCGCCGGATCGGGCCACTCGCGTGACTGTTTGGTCGCCAGCCGGGCGATCTGACGGTCCAGTCGTTCCACCGCGAAGGTCACCGCGAAGCCGCGTGGACCGGTGACCTGAACCCGCGTCGGGGTGTCGTGTATGCGAATGTTGGCCTGTACCAAGGTGGGTTCGTCCGAATCCATCGGCGCCGTCACCCGCACCCGTGCCGCTGCGTCGAGGTGGTACCGGCGCAGTACGCGGCCGATCCCCCGCACCGCCCTGGTCACATCCGCGGGCGGCACCGCACCCCGGGTGGTCACGGCCAGTTCGGGGTCGGCGGCAGTGGCCCACAGCTCCGAGGAACGCAACGGCGAATTCATAGGACATCCCTACTTTCTATTCCCGGTGTGCGACCATGCCATCACCGCTACGCCACCGCGAACAGGGCCGAAAGTCCTCGATCGACCAACTAGACTGGCCTAGGCGCTGTTACGCGCCTGCCAGAACAGGATGCCGTCATGACCGAAGAGCTTGGCAGCGGCCTCTATTCGGTACGCGACACGCTGTCGCAACTTCGGCTCAGGGAGCTGCTGTCGGAGGTCAAGGAACGCGTCGAACTGATCATCGATTCACGCGACCGGATGGACGGCTTGGTCGAGGCGATGCTGACCGTCACCTCCGGCCTCGACCTCGATGAAACCCTGCGCGCCATCGTGCATACCGCCACCAGCCTGGTCGACGCCCGTTACGGCGCACTTGCCGTGCGCGGACACGAACAGCAGGTCACCCAGTTCCTCGACGAGGGCATGGACGACACCATCAGGCAGCGCATCGGTCGACTGCCCGCCGGACACGGCGTACTCGGCGAGGTGTTCACCCAACCCAAACCGCTTCGCCTCGACGAACTCTCGAAACACCCTGCCTCCGTGGGGTTTCCGGAACACCACCCGCCGATGCACACCTTCCTCGGCGTCCCGGTGCGCATCCGCGACGAGGTCTTCGGCAGTCTCTACCTCACCGAGAAGGCCAATGGTCAGCCGTTCACCGAGGACGACGACGTGCTCGTGCAGGCGCTGGCGGCCGCGGCCGGTATCGCGGTCGACAACGCCAGACTCTACGAATCGGCGCGCACCAGACAGGCCTGGATCGAGGCCACCCGCGATATCGCCACCGAATTCCTCGCGGGCACCGAACCCGATCTGGTACTCGCCCATGTCGTCGACCATGCGCGCACGCTGACCGGATCGCATCAGTCGTTCCTGGCCAGCACCGCGATACCGCAACTCGAACTCGCCGCGGTCTCCGAACTCGTCATTACCCAATGGTCCGGTCCTGGTAGCGGATTCGACGGACTGACCGTCGTTGCCGATGGCACCGCACTCGGCGAGGCCTTCACCCGCCGCACCCCGCTGCGCTTCGACGATGCCGCCCTGATCGACCTCGGCGTTCCACTGCACGATGTCGGGCCCGCGCTGATCCTGCCGCTGTGCACACCTGACGCGACACTCGGCACGCTGGTCACCGTGCGCCCCATCGGCGCACCGCCCTACCCCGACGAACTCGTCGAGCTGACGAACGCCTTCACCGACCAGGCCGCACTGGCCATGCAGCTGGCCGAAACCCAGCGCAGGATGCGCGAACTCGATATCCTCGCCGACCGCGACCGCATCGCCCGCGACCTGCACGACCATGTGATCCAGCGGCTGTTCGCCATCGGACTCACCTTGCAGAGCGCGGTGCCGCGCGCCGAGGTTCCCGAAGTGCGCCAACACCTTTCGACGGTCATCACTGATCTGCAGGAGGTGGTTCAGGAGATCCGCACCTCCATCTTCGATCTGCACGGCGGCAATGGCGGCAGCATCGAATTGCAGCAGCGGATCGAGGATGCGGTACGCCAGCAGACCACCGATTCGCCGCTGCGGGCCACCGTGCAGGTGACCGGCCCGCTGTCGGTGCTCGAGGCCGAATTGGCCGATCACGCGGAGGCGGTGGTGCGCGAGGCGGTGAGCAATGCGGTGCGGCATTCCGGCGCGGCGACCGTCTCGGTGGAGATCAGCGTGGCCGATGATCTGACCATCGTGGTCACCGATGACGGCTGGGGCGTCCCGAATCACGTGATCCGCAGCGGATTGCGGAATCTGGAGCAGCGGGCGGAGAAGTCGGACGGGCAATTCACCATCGGGCCCGCGGCGGCGGGTTCGCATGAAACGGAGAGCATGCCGGGCACGAAATTGTCCTGGTCGGTGCCGCTTCCGTAAGTGGGCTCAGTCGACGGGACCGAGCACGACCATCGAATTATTGCCGCCCATGCCCAGCGACAGCTTGACCGTGATCCCGCCCTCGAACGGCGTCGGTCCATCCAATAGTCGCTCGTAGGCGGGCGCGACGATCGGCGCGGCGGGCACGATGCCGCGGTCGTAGGCCAATGCCGCCGCGGCCACCTCGACACCGGCCGCCGCGCCCTGGCAGTGCCCGGCCAGCGGTTTGACCGAATAGACGTGCGGCCGGTCGTCGAACATCCGCCGAAGCAGATCACGCTCGGCCGCATCGCACTGCCGGGTGCCGGTGCCGTGCGCGTTGAAATACCGCACATCCTCAGGGGCGATAGCGGCGTCGGCGAGCGCGTAGCGTGCACAGTCGAAGATCTGGGTGTGCCCGGGATCGACCGAAACCACGTGATAGGCGTCGTTGGTCATACCGCCGCCGAGCACCGCGGCATAGGGCCGCTCGACCGAACGAGTGAGGACGAACGCGACCGACGCCTCGCCCATACTGAAACCGCGGCTGCCCTCCTGGAAGGGGCGGCAGGCCGACAGCGGTTCGGCATCGCCGACCGCGGCGCCGAGCCGGACGAAGTGCTCGAGCATCTCGGGGGTGGCCGACATATCGGTGGCGACACAGATCACATCGTCGGCGACACCGCAGTCCAGCCATAGTTTGGCGGTGATCAGCGCGACATTCGCCGAACTGCACGCCGCCGAGACATTCATCGACGGACCGTGGAAACCGAATTCCTGCTGTAGCACCGAGATCGGTGTGGACGGCAGTAGCCGCAGGTAGTCGCGGGAGCGTCGGTGACCGTCATCGGCCAGATAGAACTCGCGCCAGTTGGCGACATCGCCGAGCACGATGGCGTGCAGCAGGCCGACGGTGCCGCCCGGTCGCCAACCGCGCCCGGACGCGTCGGCGATCGCCTCACGACCCGCCTCCTGGATGGCGCGCCCGTAGACGCTGGTGCTCACCATGGGATCGCCGCCTTCGGGAATCAGCGAAACCCAGGCGTGCTCATCGCGGCCGACGCCGTAGCCTGGTTGTAGTGAGGCCGCGGATTTCCCGCTCAGCAGCCCCTGCCAAAGCGTCTCCCGACCCCAGCCGTACCCGCTGACCGCACCGATCCCGGCGATCGTCATATGATCTTGATGGCGCTTTTCATTGTTGGGGTGGGTACCCGACATGGCATCGCTCCTTCACCGGCTCCCGGGGCCGAAGCGACGTTCGGCTCGAGAAATGTTCACAAATCCGGGTTCGGTAATGATCAACACATAGGCGGCCGATGGAGTGCCCGGACTGTGAGCGAAGCAATAGCGTCGACGATGTGATCTTGTACACGTCGAGACCAGAATAATCCCATGTTCCAATGGCCATGATCAGGTCGACGATCGGGGGTTCGAGTGGATCAGGACAAGGCAGTCGACGTCGGGGTCGACGCCGAGCAGCTGGCCCAGCGCTACCGGTCCCTGGTCGAGCACACCCCGGACGGGATCGTCGTACACGAGCGCGGCACCGTCGTCTACGCCAACCCGGCCACCGCGCGCATGCTCGCGGCCGAAAGCGCCGATCAGGTGATCGGCCAGCCGCTGACCCGATTCGTCCATCCCGACTCGGTGCCCGGCATGGTGGACCGCATCAGCCAGCTGACCACCGCGGGCGCGGCCTCCGAGCCCACCGAAATGGAGCTGATCCGGGTCGACGGCGAGATTGTCCCGGTCGAGACTGTTTCGGTGCTCACCGCATGGCACGACCATCTCGCCTACCAGGTGGTCATCCACGATCTCACCGCCCAGCGCGCCGCCGAGGCAGCGCAGCGCCGGGCCGAACAGCACTTCACCACGGTGGTCTCGCAGTTGGAGGAGGGCGTGGTGGTCATCGACCGGAACGGCCGCATCGAATCGGCCAATCCAGCGGCGGTGCGGATCTTCGGCACCGACGAACGCACCGGCGAACTCATCGGCGCCACCATCGACGAACTGCCGCTGATCTTGCTCGACGCCAATGCGCAACCGCTTCCGCCGAGTCGGCATCCGGTCGCGCGCACCCTGGCCACCGGCGAAACGATTACCGGATACATCTTCGGCGTCGACCGGCACGACGGCCAGCGGCGCTGGCTGTCCGGCAGTTCGCGGCTGCTCAATCCGGGTGATCCCGATTCACCCGCGGTGTCGTCCTTTGCTGATATCACCGAATTCCGGGCCAGTCGAAGGCAATTGGAGTTCCAGGCCACGCACGACTCGCTGACCGGACTGGCCAATCGCTCGCTGATCCTGTCCCAGCTCGCCAATGCGCTGGCCGCCAGTGAGGATCTGCCGGTCTCCACGGTGCTGTTCATCGATCTGGACGGCTTCAAGGCGATCAATGACACCCTCGGCCACGCGATCGGCGATACCGTGCTGCAGATCGTGGCCCAGCGGCTGCAACGCGCACTGCGCGGCACCGATCTGGTCGGCCGACTCGGCGGCGACGAATTCCTGGTGCTGCTGTCCGGCCGGACCCGGCGCGTCGATCTCGACTCACTGGTCCTGCGGCTGCGCTCGACCATGGCCGAACCGATCATCGCGCGCGGGCACCGGATCGAGGTGAACGCCTCGATCGGCGTGACCGAACTCGAAGAGGGCGATAACCGCACGCCCGAGGCGGTGCTGCACGATGCCGATCTGGCGATGTACCGTGCCAAGCCGACCGGCCACCGAGACGGCCCCGGCCTGGGTCGCAGACCGAATAACACGCACGCTTCCTGAGGGTTTCCGTTGATCATCGAACACGCGCTTTTGCCCGTCCGCCCCGCCGAAGCGGCGGCCTTCGAGGCGGCATTCGCCGAGGCCAGGCCGATCATCGAGAGCATGCCGGGCTTCCGGTCGCTGTCGTTGTCACGATGCGTCGAGGCGCCCGAGACCTATTTGCTGCTGGTGGGTTGGGAACACTTGAGCGACCATGTGGACGGCTTCCGCGAGTCCGCCGGATATCAGCGCTGGAAGCAACTACTGCACCACTTCTACGAACCGTTCCCCGTCGTCCAACACTTCGCGCCGGTCCTGGCCACGGACCCGCTACCTGCGGTTACAGCGAGCCCGCCGAACCGGCAGTAGACTCGAAAACTCTGTTTTCAATGGCGTTCGCGTGCACCGTGACCTGCGTGTGCACCGGCTCATCGCGGTGACAAGGAGTTCAGTTTGCCCGACCGCCTCACTCAGGACCGTGCCGCGCTCGACGGCGCCCCCGAGCGGAACCGCGAGCTCGACCAGGAGCAGGCCTACCTGTCCGTGCTCTATGAACGACTCGACGATATGCGCGAGTACGCCACGAAACGCCTGCGCACCGTGCTGCTGGAAACCGGTGGCACCCCGCAGGCCCGCACCGAACGAGAATCCTTCAGTCAGCTCTATTCCGAGGACCTGGCCAAATACGACGCCGCCGAACACGGCCTGTGTTTCGGCCGCATCGACCTCGACGGCAGTGCCATTTCGAGCGACCCGCAAGCCAGCGGCCAAGAAGGGGAATACCGCTATATCGGCAGGCTCGGCATCCTCGACGAGAAGGACGATTACGAGACGCTGCTGCTGGATTGGCGCGCGCCGCTGGCCCGTCCGTTCTATCTCGCGACTACCGCCGCACCGGACGGGGTGATCCGGCGCCGACATATCCGGTCCCGCAATCGGCGGGTCACGGCCATCAACGACGAATACCTGGACCTCGACGCGGCCCGTACCGCGGGTGTGTCCGAGGGCGAGGGCGGCGTCGGCAGCGAGAGCGCATTGCTCTCGGCGCTCAATGCGGCGCGCACCGGCCATATGAACGACATCGTCGAGACCATCCAGAGCGAGCAGGACGCGATTATTCGCTCCGAGCACAAGAGCGTGCTGGTGGTCCAGGGCGGTCCGGGCACCGGCAAGACCGCCGTCGCACTGCACCGCGCGGCGTATCTGCTCTACACCTACCGCCAGCAGTTGGCCAAGAGCGGTGTGCTGATCATCGGCCCGAACGCCACCTTCCTCGATTACATCGGCCAGGTGCTGCCATCGCTCGGTGAGACCGGTGTGCTGCTGTCCACCATCGGCGATCTGTATCCGGGGGTTAAGGCCACCCGCGAGGATTCGCTGCGCGCCGGGGAGATCAAGGGGTCCCTGGCCATGCTGGAGGTGCTCAAGCAGGCGGTGCGCGACCGTCAAGAGGTGCCCGCCGAACCGATACGCCTGGCCTTCGACGGCTACCCGGTCACACTCGATCGCAAGATCGCCACCAAGGCGCGCGGCCGGGCACGCTCCTCGCGGCGGCCGCACAACCTGGCCCGGCCGATCTTCGCCACCTCGGTCATCGACGCACTCACCGAGCAACTGGCCCAGACCATGGGCGCGGATATTTCCGGCGGCCACCGGGGGATGGCAGGAGGCGCAGCCGACGGGGCGGGTAAGGAAAGTCTGCTCAGCCGAACCGATCTCGCCGAGATCCGGGACGAAATGCGGGCCGATCCAGAGATCCAGGCCGCCATCGGCAAGCTGTGGCCGATGCTGTCGCCACAGGAGGTGCTCGCGGATCTGCTCGCCGATCCCACGCGACTCGACCGGGCCGCGAGCGGTTTGGATCCGGCCGACCGAGCCGAACTCATGCGCTCGGACAACGGCGAATTCAGCGCGCCGGACGCACCGCTGCTCGACGAACTCGCCGAACTGCTCGGCATCGACGACACCGAGGAACGCGAACGCGCCCGCCGCCGCTGGCGGGCGCAAATAGCCGAGGCCCAGGACGCACTCGACATCCTGACCGGTTCGGCGCCACAGGATCTCGAGGACGACCTCGATCCGGAGATCCTGATGGCCTACGACCTGATCGACGCCAGCCAGCTGGCTGAACGTCAGGATGTGCGCAACCGGCAGACCACCGCGGAACGCGCGGCTGGCGACCGCAATTGGACCTACGGCCACGTGATCGTCGATGAGGCGCAAGAACTTTCGGAGATGGCCTGGCGAATGGTGATGCGCCGGATACCGAACCGGTGGGTCACCGTGGTCGGCGATGTCGCGCAGACCGGCGATCCGGCGGGCGCCTCGTCCTGGCAGCGGATGCTGGAACCCTATGTGGCACAACGGTGGAAACTCACCGAGCTGACCGTGAACTACCGGACCCCAGCGGAGATCATGACGGTCGCGGCCGGTGTGCTCGCCGAGATCGATCCGGCCGCGGCGGTGCCGCGCTCGGTGCGCGAGACCGGTGTGCGGCCGCGCGCCCATGCCGTCGATGCCAGCGAATTGCGCAGTGCGGTAGCACAATTGGTAGCCGCCGAGACCGGCCCCGGTACCACGGCCGTCATCACACCGCATGAGATGGTCGCGGACTTCGCCGAGTTGGCTGGCGAATCCGTCCGGGTGCTGACGGTGCACGAGGTCAAGGGTCTGGAATTCGACGCGGTCTATCTGGTGGAGCCACAGGGCATCCTCGACGATTCACCACGTGGGATGAACGACCTGTACGTGGCACTGACTCGCGCCACTCAGCGACTCGCGGTGGTGCACACCGGCGACCTGCCACCGGTGCTCAGCGGGTTGGATTGACGAGAACGGCGACAGCCGCACATTCCGGGGAATGTGCGGCTGTCGTTTCGGCTCTGCTACTTACCTGACGGTGTGCACGATCAGCACATCGGAACGGGACTTGCGTGCCACATCCGAGGGCACCGAACCCAGCAACCGGCCCGCGAGGGTGTTCAGCCCGCGGTTACCGACGACCAGCAGATCGGCCTCGACCTCCTTGACTAGCGCGAGCAGCGATTCGACGGGCTCACCCACGATCGCACGCTCGACGATATCCTTGGCGCCCTCCGCGGTGGCACGGGCGCGGGCGGTGCGCAGGATCTCGCTGGTGGGGGCGGAGCCGCGCACCTGGTAGGCCTCGTCCTTGAGCACATCGGCGGCGGCGGCCACGTCGCGATCGTCGGTCGGGTAGTACGCGCAGGCCACGACCAGGGTCGCACCCGCGGCCGCGGCCAGCGAGGCGGCCTTGTCGACGGCGACGTACGACGAGTCCGAGCCATCGGTACCGACGACAATGGTCCGGTAGGCGGTCATGCCTCCACCTCGCTAGCGCTCGGCTCCGGCATGACCGCCTGTGGCGCTGCGCCCATGGTTCGCTCGCTTCGCTCCCTCACGGCTTTCTCCTCCAACTTGTGGTGTCGGGTGCCTGCGCGGCTACCACGTGGAGTCGTGGCACCCGCGCGGCGACTGGGGTCGACCATAGCGGCAAATCGGCCGGAAATAGCAGAAATCGCAACACATCACACTGCGGGAGTTCCGGGTTTACCGACTCGGGTTCATCCGGGGAATGCCATAGGGCCTTTGCGACCTGGGCGGACCTAATTTCCCGGTTCACTACTTGTGATCCATCACAACCGGCTCGAACCTTCTTGTCCCCGTGGGATATTCATCACATTTACCGGGGCGCAGCCGCTATACGACGGCAACGCTGCCCTGACCGCGACCGGTAAGAACGCACCCGGCCGCGTCGACGGCATCCACCCGGTTCCGCAGTTACCCCGATGGAACCCCGTCGGAACGAAAATGCGGGCCGCGGCTATACGGCTCACAATTTCGGCACAATCCGGTCGTATCTACAGACCGGTGAAAAGCGGTCCGGTGATGGTCAACCCGAGTTCGTCGACGTGCGCGAAGAAGGCGAACAACATCAGCGAGGCACCCGCTAGTGCGAGATCCTTGTTGAAATGGATCATCTCGCCCTGCTTGGCCTCCGGCTCGATCTCCTTCCAGAACTGGTGCATCAGCACTGCCGTCGGCACCAGCATGATCACCAGCAGCAGTGCCCCGAGGTCGGCCCATACGCCGAGCAATACGCTGAGGCCACCGACCGCGAGCACGACACCACCGGCCAGCACCGCGACCCTCGGCTGCGGCAGGCCGCGAATCCGCGCATACTCGGTCATCGCGTCGGTCTGCGTGAAATGTCCGACCGCGGAACTGAAGAACAACACCACGAAAAGTACCCGCCCTATCAACACCAAGACATCCATCGCCACTCCTCACTCGCCGATGCGAAGGGCCGATTCCGATTCGTGCTCGAAGCGGTCGAACGCTAGCGGTCCTACATTCTGGTCGGAACGACCTTCGAAGTCACCTCGTTACGGGAGCGTAGCGAATTCTTGGCGTATTCCAGCGGAGCCATTCCGACTTCCGCGGTGAACTCCCGGGAGAAATGCGCTTGATCGAAATAACCCAACTCGGTGGCCAGCGCCGCGAGATCTTCGATGCGCCCGCGTGCGAGTAGATCGGCGCTGTCCTGGAGTCGGTATCGGCGCAGCACCCATTTCGGTCCGGCGCCGACATAGCGCCGGAACATCCGCTGCAATGTGCGGATCGGGATATCGAACCGATCGGTGACCTGATCGACCCGGGTCAGTTCCAGATCCTGTTCCATGGCGGCGACGATGCGCAGCACCAATCGATAGTTGGGATCCGCCGCGGCCTTTCGGCCGATCAGGAAATCCTCGATTATGGTGCGGCGCTTGGTATCCGAGGATTCGGCCAATACCCGATCGGCCAGTCCGGCGGCCTCGGGCAACACATCCGTCAGCGGCACGGCGGTATCCCGGAACGCACCGACATCCAGTCCGGTGAACGCGCCGAATCCACCGGCGCGAAAACGTGCGCCGAAGGTCTCCCCCGCACCGCTGAGCTCGCGGACGAACTTCGTCGTGCAGACGCCGTTGACGAAACCACCGGTACGGGATTCGGTGCGTTCGAAGGTGACGTTCACGCACGGGAACGGCAGCACCTCGGCGTAGTACGGCGGCCGACCGGTCAGATCCCAGCGCACCGACCAATACCACTCGACGAACCGCCCGACCTCCGGTCCGGCCGACAGCCGCGCCAGCGAGCGATGTCTGGCCTGCTCGGCGGGATGCAGAATGCCCTTCACGCTGTCGGCCGCGGGGACCGGAACCGGGATGCCGGCTGATCCGGTCACGGCTGTCGCTTTCTTACAAGACCACTTCGCCGCGCTCGAGGAGGCTTATCGGTATGAGCGAAACAACCAACACCGTGCACCCCATCGCCGACGGCTACCACTCCATCACCTGCTTTCTGGCCGTGCCCGATGGCAATAAGGCAATCGAGTTCTATACCAACGTCTTCGAGGCCGAGGTGATCAGCCGCAACGATCTCCCCGACGGCCAGCCCGCGCACGCCGAACTGAAGATCGGCGACTCGACCCTGCAACTGGGCATGCCCATCCCGGACAACAATGTGCTGGCTCCCAATGGCGAATGGGTGCACACCTCGATCGTGCACTACTGCCCCGACGTCGACGCTGTCATCAAGCGGGCCATCGAGAACGGCGCTCGCAGTGCGGAAGAACCGCAGACCTTCGTCACCGGTGACCGCTTCGGCGTGGTCATCGACCCCTTCGGTCACCGCTGGGCGGTGCTGACCAAGGTCGAGAATGTTTCGCGCGAAGAGGCCGAGCGCCGCGTCAACGAATGGCTGGCCACCCAGAGCTGATCCACGCCGAGCCCGGCGGCGTCGAAAGACGCCGCCGCTCAACTCAACCCCGCGGCGTCCATCCCGCGCAGTTCCTTCTTCAGATCCGCGATTTCGTCGCGCAGGCGACCGGCCAATTCGAACTGCAACTCGCGTGCCGCATTCATCATCTGCGCGGTGAGTTCCTTGACCAGATCGGCCAATTCGGCCCGCGGCATGGACTTGACGTCGCGGCCCTCGTACACCCCCGCGCTCACCGCCCGCCCCGGCTCGCCCTGGGCGCGACGACCGCGACTCGCGTTGCGGCCGGAACCGCCGACGGCCACCTCGCTGTCGTCGGCCTCCTGATACACCTGATCCAGGATGTCGGCGATCTTCTTGCGCAGCGGCTGCGGGTCGATGCCCATCGACTCGTTGTAGGCGATCTGCTTGGCCCGGCGGCGGTCGGTCTCCTCGATCGCGTGCTGCATCGAGTCGGTGATCTTGTCCGCGTACATATGCACTTCACCGGAGACGTTGCGTGCCGCGCGACCGATGGTCTGGATGAGGCTGGTGCTGCTGCGCAGGAAGCCCTCCTTATCCGCGTCCAGGATCGCGACCAGCGACACCTCGGGCAGGTCCAGACCCTCGCGGAGCAGGTTGATGCCGACCAGCACATCGAACTCGCCGAGTCGCAGCTGTCGCAGCAGCTCGACCCGACGCAACGTATCGATCTCCGAATGCAGGTACCGCACCCGGACACCGAGTCCGAGCAGATAGTCGGTGAGATCCTCGGCCATCTTCTTGGTCAGCGTGGTGACGAGCACCCGTTCGTCGCGTTCGGTCCGCAGCCGGATCTCGTGCACCAGATCATCGATCTGGCCCTTGGTCGGCTTGACGACGACCTGCGGGTCGACCAGACCGGTCGGCCGAATCACCTGCTCGACCACCTCACCACCGGCCTGGCCGAGTTCGTACGGCCCCGGGGTGGCCGACAGATAGACCGCCTGCCCGATCCGTTCGGCGAATTCCTCCCAGGTGAGCGGTCGATTGTCGATCGCCGACGGCAGCCGGAACCCGTACTCGACCAGATTGCGCTTACGCGACATATCGCCCTCGTACATGCCGCCGATCTGCGGAACGGTGACATGCGACTCGTCGATGACGAGCAGGAAATCCTCCGGGAAGTAATCCAGCAGCGTCGCGGGCGCCGATCCCGGCGCACGCCCGTCGATATGGCGCGAGTAGTTCTCGATGCCCGAGCAGAATCCGACCTGGCGGATCATCTCCAGGTCGTACTGGGTGCGCATGCGCAGCCGCTGCGCCTCCAGCAGTTTGCCCTGGCGATCGAGCTCGGCCAGCCGCTGCTCGAGTTCGGCTTCGATATCGCGGACCGCGCGCTCCATCCGCTCCGGCCCTGCGACATAGTGCGTGGCCGGGAAGATCCGGACGGTATCGACCTGTCGCACCACATCGCCGGTGAGCGGATGCAGGTAGTACAGCGCCTCGATCTCGTCGCCGAAGAATTCGATGCGCACCGCGAGTTCCTCGTAGGACGGGATGATCTCGACGGTGTCACCGCGCACCCGGAACGAACCGCGGGTGAAGGACATGTCGTTGCGGGTGTACTGCACATCGACCAGCAGCCGCAGGAATGCGTCGCGATCTATTTCGGTGCCGACATCCAGCTGCACCGAGCGATCCAGATACGACTGCGGCGTGCCGAGACCGTAGATGCACGACACCGACGCGACCACCACGACATCGCGGCGCGAGAGCAGACTCGAGGTGGCCGAATGGCGCAGCCGCTCGACATCGTCGTTGATCGAGCTGTCCTTCTCGATATAGGTATCGGTCTGCGCGATATAGGCCTCGGGCTGGTAGTAGTCGTAGTACGAGACGAAGTACTCGACGGCGTTGTTGGGCAACATCTCTCGCAGCTCATTGGCCAGCTGCGCGGCGAGGGTCTTGTTCGGCGCCATCACCAGCGTCGGCCGCTGCAGCCGCTCGATCAGCCAGGCGGTGGTGGCCGATTTGCCGGTGCCGGTCGCGCCGAGCAGCACCACGTCACGCTCGCCCGCTTTGATGCGGCGCTCGAGTTCGGCGATGGCCGCGGGCTGATCACCGGCGGGCTGGTGTTCGCTGACGACCTGGAACTGCCCATCGGCCCGCTCGATCTCCCCGACCGGCCGGAACTCCGAATGCGCCAGCGGGGTGCCCCGGTCCTCATAGCCTTCCGCCGGGATTTCGGTTGCGAATGCCATGGTGACCAGCCTAGGCGCAGGCACCGACAGATTCCTCGGCCCGGCGGATCCGCCGCCGAGCGGACCGGCTCCGGATTACGATCGGAGTACGGCCTCGCGGTCCGAAGCACCGCCGCTGACGCACAATCCGTTACCTGTCCTATAGGGCAGGTAAACGGACGTTAATGTCTTTTGCCGCAACGTAATTCGTCTCTTTTCAGCATCGGCGAAGCGGCTACGGCAGGTGTAGCCTGATTTAGTTGTCGGACTTGAGGATGAGGCCATGAGCGCTCTGATTCCATTGCTTGCCGCCGCGCCCGCTGTGACCGGTATCGCCGGTTTCGTCGCGCGTGATTTGCGGGGGGTCACCCCCCTGATCCAGCCCACCACCACTGCCGCCGCACCGGGATCGCCGATGACCACCACCCAGCTAAGACCGAAGATCGAGCATTTCAATATCGCCGAGCTGACCATGACCGACCCCAAGGGTTTCGTGCGCCCGATCGACCGCGTGCACGTCGAGCCGTGGGGCCTGTACGTGGCGCGCACCGTCGGCGGTCCACGGATCCAATACATGGAGACCTGGTTGCTGCCCGAACTCTGGTTGCGCGTGACGATCGTGCACTACCAGCCCGGACATCACCGCGACCTGGACTACTGCCTGCATATCGGCGAGTACACCAGGATCGAGCCCAAGCGCTGGAAGTCCATGGACCAGTACCTCGAGATCGCGGTGCGCCACTCCCGCGCGGCCGAACTGCGCGGTGTGGAGGATCTGCTGGCCGCTCATTCGGCCGGTCTGATCGATACGACGCATGCGCACCACGCGCTGGACCGGGCGACCAAGGCCATGGAAGGCCTGGCCGCGCATGGGCACGAGGTCGAGCGTTGGCTTGCCGCCAAGGAGATCACACTGACCTGGATGTAGCTCAGATCCGGCCGGACCGACTGCTGCCGTACCACTCGACGGCGCGGCAGCGGCGGTAGATTCTATTTGCATGACACAGGCACCATCAGTGGACGTGCACAGGCCCAAGGTCGAGTACTTCAACCTCGCGGACCTGACCAACACGGACCCGAAGGGCTTCGTCCGGCCGGTGGAACGGTACTGGACCGAGCCGTGGGGCCTGTACATGGCGCGCACCTCCGATCACCCGCAGTTCCACTACATCGAATCCTGGCTGCTGCCCGGACTGTCCATTCGGGTGACGATCTTCCACTATCACCCCGGGCACCAGCGCGATCAGGACTACTACCTCGATCTGGGCCAATTCACCAAGGTCGGTCCGAAGAAGTGGAAGTCGGTGGACCACTACCTCGATATCGTGGTGCGCTCGGGGCGCGAGATCGAACTGCTCGACGTGGACGAGTTACTGGCCGCGCACACCGCGGGATTCATCACCCTCGCCGAGGCCCAAGCCGCCATCGAACACGCGTCCATCGCCATCGATGGCATCGCCGCCAACGGCTATTCTCTCGACGGCTGGCTCGAGACTTTCGACATCACCCTGACCTGGCTGTAGCTCAGCGTTCGACGCTGTCACCCCAGGCCACGGCCCGCGCGTAGGCGGCGGCGAACCACGGTTCCTTCACGTCCAGATACGCCAGCGTCGCCGCCTCGCCGGTCAGTCCGGCCGCCTTGGCCTCACCCTCGCGCTTTACTTCCAGATACTCCGCACGCACGGTCGCATCGGCAATCAGCCAGTCCCGGAACAGCAATGCGAACTCCTGCCCGGGCGAACCCGCCGCTCGGATATGCACGTTCGCCAACCGCCCCGGATCGGCACTCTGGTGAAACCGCTTGGCCCACAGTGCCGTATCGCTGCCCGCCGGATCCGCCGCCGTCGGCTTCGGATTATCGCCGGTGATATCGGGCCGCACCGGAAAACCCGCCGCCCCCAACGCATCTCGCAGTCCATCGGCGGCCGCCAGGTCCGCGACGGTGATCTGCACGTCGATCACATCCTTGGCGGGCAATCCCGGCACCGCGGTGGAGCCGATATGGTCGATCCGCGATGCCGCCGCACCACATGCCACCCACAGCCGGGCGATGAGCCGCTGCGCCTGCGTCGCCCACTCCGGGTTCGCTGGAACCACCCGCAGTTCCTTGCGCCGCGCCGGTGTCGCGGTGCGCAGGTTCTGCTCGAACGGCACCAGCCGTTGCGCCCACAACTGTCGGACAACCGAATCAAGAGCACCCGGCTCCCCACTATTGTCCAACAGCACATCCGCGACAGCCCGGCGCTGCTCATCGGTGGCCTGTGCCGAAATGCGCGCCCGGGCATCCGTTTCGGAAACGCCGCGGAATTCCACCAATCGCCGTATCCGAGTTTCCGCGGGAACATCGACGATCAATACGAGATTCATCAGCGGCGCGAGACCGTTTTCCACCAGAAGTGGAATATCTTGAACAAGAATGGAATCCGACGGCGCGGCGGAAATCAATTCCGTGGTTCGTTTACCGACCAACGGATGGACAATGGCATTCAACGTGGCGCGGTCTTCGTCGTTTCCGAATGCCTTGGCCGCCAGCGTCGGCCGATCGAGGCTGCCGTCGGCGGCGAGGATGTCAGGGCCGAACGCCGCGACCAACGCCGTGAGGCCCTCGGTACCCGGCTCGACGACCTCCCTGGCGATCACATCGGAATCGACGATCACCGCGCCGAGATCGGCGAGAATTCGCGCCACCGTCGACTTGCCAGCTCCCATGCCTCCGGTGAGGCCGATCCGTAACATTCGACCAGTCTCGCATCCGCGCTGTCACGCCGAACGCAACCCCCCTGCGCGCGCAATCCACCCAATCGGCCGGAATACCCACTCGCGCCGCCCATTCCACCGTCTGAAACGCCATTTGCCCGATCCGTGACTGGGCCGAGACCATTTCGCAACATTTCCGCTGGATTCCCGCCGCCGAACCACAACTTCCGACACGCCGAGGCAATTACTCGTGCAAAATACTGTGCCGAACACTTTCGTTCGACTAATCTTCGCCGTGGCGATCCAGGCCAATACCAGCAAGCAAAGGAACACCATTGGGCACCAAAATCAACCAGGCGGGTCGCCACCGCCTGGGTAAGGCGGGAGGCATGCACTGCATCAAGCACCCCGCCGTCGCGGCAGCGCTCGCCGAGCACCGCCGCTCATGGTTCACCGCTTTGATCAGCCCCGCTCGGCACAGCTTCGCGGCCATGCGAAAACGCTCCGCCGCCGCGACCGCGTACTGGGTGCCTGCGACCGCCAGCTGACTTCTGCCGCCCATCTGGTCATAAACCTCCGGTGACCCAGCCCTCTCCAGGCTGGGTCACTTCGTGCTGCACCGGCTTCCGCGGCCTAGCCCCGCACGATGCCGCTCGGACGGCGTCGCGAACCGGGTTGCTGGGTCGGCATCTGGTTGGGCGGCACGGGATACGGGGCACCCGAGTTCGTGGTGCCCTGTGCGATATTCGGGCCGCATTGGGCGATCGCGGCATCCATCTTCGGCTTCGGATCACTCAGCACCGGCCTGGCCGGATCCGGGGTCGAGCCGAAGTCGAAGGCCGAGGTCATATCGCCGGTGACGCTGCGCCGCCACCGCGTCAGATTCGGCACCTCCACACCGAAACGCGTCTCCAGCAGCCGCAGCTGCGAAGTGTGATCGAAGGTCTCCGATGCGACAAGCCCGCCGCGGCTGTACGGCGAAAGCACCAGGCCGGGAACGCGATACCCCAAACCGATCGGGCCCGCGATACCTTTGGCGGCCTTCACCCGATCCAGCGGGACGGTGACGAATTCACCCGGTGTGCCCGCTGGCGCGGTCGGCGGGGTGACGTGGTCGAAGAAGCCGCCGTTCTCGTCATAGCTGATGATCAGCGCGGTCTTCTCCCACACCTTCGGATTGGAGGTGAGGATATCGAGTAGCTGCACGATGCCGTACGCGCCGAACGCCGCGGGCAGCGCGGGATGTTCGCAGTTGATCAATGACGGAATCACCCAGGACACGGCGGGCAGCGTGTCGTTGGCGACATCGGCTTGAAAGTCGTTCGGGTACACGGGTGCGAGACCGCGCCGGGCCAATTCGGAATTCGGATCCGCGGATTGGGTGAAACAGCCGAGCATGCCGTCCAGGATCACCGAGGACAGCGGGCCCACATCCCGGTTGTTGTAGATCTTCCAGCTGACGCCCGCCTCGGAGAGGTTCTCCGGGTAGGTCCGCCAGCTGTAGACGTGCTGCGGGATCAGTGTGGGCGTCTCGAGCAGCGGTCCACCCGCCACACCGTCCGGGTCGATGGTGGCGCTGATCCAGTACAGCCGGTTCGGATCCGTCGGGCCGAGGACCGAGCAGTGGTAGTTGTCGCAGATGGTGAACGCGTCGGCGAGTTCGTGGTGGATCGGAATGTCCTCGCGCAGGTAGTAACCCATGGCCGCGGGCGCGTTGGCCGGGCCGACGCTGGCAATGGACATCGGCATCCACTGATCGTTGGCGCCGCCGTTCCAGGCCTGGTGCATGCCACCCCAGCTGTGGTCCGGATCGTTGATGCATTCGCCGTCGAGGGTCGCGCCGCGGGTGGTGTCGAGGCGGAACGGGTTCACGAAACCGTCCGGGGTCGGACCGACACCGGGCGTCCAGCCGTACTGCTGCCAGGCTTTGGATGCATCGCCGAAGCCGCGCACGCCGGGCATGGTGCCGAAATAGTGGTCGAAGGAACGGTTTTCCTGCATGAGCAGCACGAAATGCTCGATATCGCCGAGGCCGCCGGTCCCGGCCGGATCGGCGGCGTAGGCGCGTTCGATGATCGGATCGGCCCAGGACGCCAGTGCGCCCACCGCTCCGGCCGCAGCGGCCTTCGCCAGGAACTGCCTACGGTTGAGACCGCTGAACGGACTCGCTGCGCACATGCGTGGTGTTCCCTTCCCTTGTGGCCAGGTCCGAATGGGCTCGGTCGAGCCGGGTCTCGCCCATTCGCCTGCACCTTGCCATCTATGGCATCGACGCCAGAGCCTACGCGAACCGACGTAGCGCGAAGCGATTCCGGTCGACTTGGCGCACGCCGCCTGCGCCGGGACCGCGGACAGTCGAGATGATCTGCGGCGCAGTCCTACTCGTCGAGCGGGGGCCTGCTGGACTCAGCGGCGGGTCGAGCCGTCGACCAAGCGTCGAGCACGCGAATCAACTGGCCGATGAGCGTTGACAGCCCGGACAAGTCGCCGCCCAGCTGATAGGTCTTCAGCTCGGCGGGCGTTGGCAACTGCGCGACGATCTGCGGGAGCGAATCCACCAATTGCGCCTGCGTAGCCGCGGCCGAGCGGTGATTCGTATTGTCGATCCGAATTCGATCCCGTTCCAGATCGAGCAGCGCGTCATCATGCGCGGCCCGCGCGCGCCGGGCCGCGACGGCGATCTCACCGTCGAGTTCCAGCTCCCGCAATTCCAGCTTCCTGCGCAGGTTTTCGGCCTCTTCGCCGTGTTGCTCGCGCTCCAGCCGCAGCGCGTGCAGTGCGGTCTCCTTGGCGAGCTCGGCCACCGCGCGCTGATCGTCATGGGTACGGGTGGTGCGCCGCAACTGTTCCGCGGTCTCCCGGTCGAATCGCGCGGCCTCGTTGCGCGCCCGCAGTTCGGCCAATTCCCGCTCGTTCTCGATCCTGCGTTCCTCGGCGAGGCGATTCGCCTCGGTCTCGCGGGCCGAAAGTACTTCCTGCGCAGCGAGTTCGGCGAGGCGCGCGATCTGGTTCTGTTCGCTGCGGTAGGGCTTCTGCAGGTTCTCCCACAGCGTCGAGGAGCTGACCACCGCCTCTTTGATCTGCACCGTGACAATGCGCAGACCGAGCCCACGATCGCTGTCCGCCTTGGTGTTTCGATCGGCGCTGCCCTCGGCGACCGCCCGTAGCCGCGCCGTCAATTCCTCGATGATCGGCTGCTTATCGCTGAGCACATCGCGCACGCCCATCGTGGAGACCTTGTCCTTGATGGCCGCCTCGGCCTGCTCGCGCAGCTGAATATTGACCAGCCGCATGGGATCTTCGGCATCGGAGAAGTCCAGCTTGCGATAGGCGGTGGCGAAATCCTCGATGATCCACTGCACGTAGCCCTGTACCAGCACGCCCTGCAGTTCACTGCAGATGCAGTAGGCGTTGATGAGAATCGTCTGCATCGCGCCCGGCACAACGAGATACGAATCCGTCGCGGGGTTGAACCGGAACGACACCCCGAGACCGATATGCAGCGGTTCGCCACGGCCGCGGCGGGTGTGCACGACGAAGGCATTGGGCGGCACCAAAACTGTTTGCCAGCGCCAGAATCCGGTGACCCGAACCTCCACCGGTCCGGGGCCGCTGCCCTGTGGCGTCGGTCCGACTCGATCGGCTCGCTTGGCGATCGCGCCGCGCGGTGCGGGACCGCCCGGTGCCGCCGGTGCCCCGGCGAACGCTTGCGCGGGTGCGACCGGTTTGCGTGTGCGCAGATCCCCCTCCAGCGCCGCCTGCTGTGCCACCACTTGGTCGAGATAATCGTTCTTACCCGGATTGCTCCCCATATCCGGGCACACTACCGGCGAATCCGGTGCAGTACCCGGCGAATTCAGCTGACGCACAACCAACGTGCTCGCTCCCACGAACAACACAAAGGCCCCGGTCCGATCGGACCGGGGCCTTCGCTACTGCGCTGGTGAATCAGGTGTTGCCGGGAAATCAGGCGTTGCCGGAGAGCTTCTCGCGCAGGGCCGCGAGCTGGGCGTCACTGGCGAGCGAACCGCCAGCGGGCTCGGCCTGGCCGGAGGATGCCTGCGCACCGCTCTCGGAGGAGTAGTTGCCCGACGCACCGCCGCCGTTGGCGGCCTCGGCCGCGGCGTCGGCCGCCATCTTCTCCATCTGCGCGGTGTGCATCTTGTGGCGACGCTCCGCCTCGGCGTAGCGGCCTTCCCACTCTTCGCGCTGCTTGTCGAAGCCCTCGAGCCACTCGTTGGTGTCGGGATCGAAGCCCTCGGGGAAGATGTAGTTGCCCTGGTCGTCGTAGCTGTCGGCCATGCCGTACTTCGACGGGTCGAACTCGGCGTGGTAGTCCTCGTTCGCCTGCTTCAGCGACAGCGAGATCCGGCGACGCTCGAGGTCGATGTCGATGACCTTGACCATCGCATCGTCGCCGACCGCGACGACCTGGTCCGGGACCTCCACGTGGCGCTCGGCCAGCTCGGAGATGTGCACCAGGCCCTCGATGCCCTCTTCGACGCGCACGAAGGCGCCGAACGGAACCAGCTTGGTGACCTTGCCCGGCACGATCTGGCCGATCGCGTGGGTGCGGGCGAACTGACGCCACGGGTCTTCCTGGGTCGCCTTGAGCGACAGCGAAACCCGCTCGCGGTCCAGATCGACGTCGAGGACCTCGACGGTGACCTCGTTGCCGACCTCGACAACCTCGGACGGGTGGTCGATGTGCTTCCAGGACAGCTCGGAGACGTGCACCAGACCGTCGACGCCGCCGAGATCGACGAACGCGCCGAAGTTGACGATCGAGGAGACCACACCCTTGCGGACCTGGCCCTTCTGCAGCTGGTGCAGGAACTCGCTGCGGACCTCGGACTGGGTCTGCTCGAGCCAGGCGCGGCGGGACAGGACCACATTGTTGCGGTTCTTGTCCAGCTCGATGATCTTGGCCTCGATCTCCTTGCCGACGTAAGGCTGGAGGTCGCGGACCCGGCGCATCTCGACCAGGGAGGCCGGGAGGAAGCCGCGCAGACCGATGTCGAGGATCAGACCGCCCTTGACGACCTCGATGACGGTGCCCTTGACGGCCTCGTCCTTCTCCTTGAGCTCCTCGATGGTGCCCCACGCCCGCTCGTACTGCGCCCGCTTCTTCGACAGGATCAGGCGGCCTTCCTTGTCCTCCTTGGTGAGAACAAGAGCCTCGACCTCATCGCCCACGGAAACGACCTCGTTCGGGTCGACATCGTGCTTGATGGAGAGTTCGCGAGAGGGGATGACGCCTTCGGTCTTGTAACCGATGTCGAGCAGGACCTCGTCGCGATCGACCTTGACGATGGTTCCTTCGACGATGTCGCCGTCGTTGAAGTACTTGATCGTGGCGTCGATGGCGGCGAGGAAGTCCTCGGCGGAGCCGATGTCGTTGACGGCTACCTGCGGCGAGGTGACGGTGGTGGGCATGTGTCGGTTTGCTCCGGACGGATTGTGGTCGGTTGCGGACATTGGAACTTTCGGTACGCTGCGATCTCACCGCGATGACGCGACGTGACGGACATAATGAACGTACCGCACGCAAACGCTTGTGAAACTCAGCACGGGTGTCGGTGTTACTTCTGTACAGTTGCCCCCGCAGATTGTTACTGCAATGACATCGGTACGGGCAGTACCCAAGACACTCGCGCGTTCAGCGTACGCGACCTTGGTCCAGCCGGGCAAACCGGTCCCGACGCCACGCCGGGATAGTCTGACGACGTGTCGGAAGATCGTCATACGCAGGCGAACGCACTGCTCGGGACCACCGCGACCGCGCGGACCAGAATCGGTTCGGCCGCCAGTCAGCAGGCCAGTCGGCGCTGGTGGGACGCCGATGCCGACCAGTATCACGAAACCCACGCCGACTTTCTCGGCGTCGACTCCCCCGAGGGGGAGTTCATCTGGTGCCCGGAGGGCCTGCACGAGGGCGATATGCATTTCCTCGGCGAGGTCGCTGGCAAGCGGATCCTGGAGATCGGATGCGGATCCGCGCCGTGTTCGCGCTGGTTGGCCGGGCAGGGCGCGCATGCGGTAGGACTCGATCTGTCCATGGGGATGCTCGCGCGCGGACTCGCGGCGATGGCGCGCGGCGGGCCGCGGGTGCCCTTGGTGCAGGCGGGGGCGGAGGCACTGCCGTTCGCCGATGAATCCTTCGACCTGGCGTGTTCGTCCTTCGGCGCGGTCCCGTTCGTGGCGGACTCCGAACAGGTGATGCGCGAGGTTGCGCGGGTGTTGCGGCCGGGCGGTCGCTGGGTGTTCTCGGTGAACCATCCGATGCGCTGGATATTTCCGGACGACCCCGGCCCCGCCGGTTTGACCGCCTCGATCCCCTATTTCGACCGCACGCCGTATGTAGAGGTCGACAGTGCGGGCAGACCGACCTACGTCGAACATCACCGCACCATCGGCGATCGAGTGCGCGAGATCGTTGCCGCCGGGCTGCTGCTCGACGACATCGTCGAACCGGACTGGCCGGAATGGCTGGAGCGGGAGTGGGGTCAGTGGAGTCCACTGCGTGGCGAGTTGTTCCCTGGCACCGCCATCTTCGTCACCCACAAACCGCCCACCGCCTAGTTCTCAGCACGCCGGGAGTGCCGCGAAGTTCGGATCGAGCCGGGCGGCGGGGCAGGTATATGCCGCCCAGCGGGTGTCCGAATCAGCTACGGACCGAGCTGAATTCGTCGAGTAGTGCGGCTCGCGCATCGCCGATATGCGAGCCGAGGTCCCCGCCGGTGCGCAACCAGATCTCGTAGCCCGCGAAGAAACAGGCCATGCCGACCTTGGCCCAGAGCAGCGGCCGCACATCGGTGCCCGCCGCCACTCGCAATCGGCGCGCAAGGTGTTCGGCGACAAGGGATTCCACCGCATTGCGTTTGGCCAGCTCGCGGGCCTGCAGGGCCGGGTTGGCCGCGATCAGCGCATCGCGGGCGCGCGCGTCGGCGAGGCGGGCGGCGAAGCGTTCGACCAGGGGGCCGATGACGGCGGCCATGGTCTGCTCCGGGGATTCGTCGGCCGGGCGGTCGGCCAGCAGCCGGGCCAGTTCCGCGCGATGCTCGTCGTCCTCGGCGAAGAGCAATTCGTCCTTGCTCGCGTAGTAGCGGTGCAGGGTGCGCGTCCCGACCTCGGCCTCGGCGGCGATATCCGCCACAGTCACGGCGTCGTACCCGCGCTCGACGAACAACCGCAGCGCGGCATCGGCGATGGCCCGCCGGGTCCGCTCCTTCTTTCGATCCCGCAACGACATCCGAATATTGTCGCACAGCGCGCCATGTGGCACACTCTGCCATATGACAACAAGTGACAGAACTGTCGTGATCACCGGCGGCACCAGCGGACTCGGCCGTGAATGCGCCAGGTCACTTGCCGCCGATCCGCGGTGGACGGTCGTCGTGACCGGACGCGACGCCGACCGGGCCCGAGCGGAAGCCGTCGCAATCGGCGCGCAAGCAGTAACGCTCGACCTCGGCGCCCTGGCCTCCGTCGCCCATTTCGCCGACGAATTCCGCAGAAGCGGACTGCCCCCGTTGCGCGCACTGGTGTGCAATGCCGGACTGCAGTTCACCCGGCGCAGCTATACCGAGGACGGCGTGGAGGCCACCTTCGGCGTCAACCATCTGGGGCACGTCGCTCTGGTCCAAGCACTGCTCGACGACCTGATCGCGCCCGCGCGCATCGTCTTCGTCACCTCGGGCACACACGATCCGGATCAGTTCACCGGCATGCCCGATCCGCTGAATACCGATGTTCGCGAACTCGCCTATCCACCCGATCCGACCGAATCCGCGCAACGCGACGGCCGTCGCCGCTACAGCACGTCGAAGTTGGCCAATCTGCAGACCACCTACGAACTGGCGCGCCGGTTCGAGACGCGCGGCATCACGGTGAATGCCTTCGATCCGGGACTGATGCCGGGCACCGGACTCGCCAGGGACGCCGGGGCGGCGGCAAAACTGTTGTGGCGCACGGTCGCTCGGGGTCTGGTGCTATTGCCCGGTGTGAATACGCCGCGCCGATCGGGTGCGGATCTTGCCTGGCTGGTCACCGATCCGTCGCTCGACAAGGTGACCGGCCAGCATTTCGTGGGCCGTACCGCGAAACCGTCATCGAAGGCGTCCTATGATCGCGACGCCCAACACGCGCTGTACGCCGACAGTCTCGTCCTCCTCGGCGAGCTCGCACACTGAGTCGGACGACGATGCCGAACCCCCGTAGGCATTCGGCATCGTTGCGGCAGAGTCTATTCCGGCTACTCCTCGAGCGGTTTCGCCTTCGGCCCGCGCCCCGCCTGTTTCAACGCGAGGCGCAGTGCGTACTCGATCTGGGCATTGATACTGCGCAGGTCGTCGGCGGCCCATTGGGCAATGGCCTCGTGTATCGCCGGGTCCAGGCGTAGCAGGATCTTCTTGCGCTCGGCCATGAGGCGACTCAGGAGTAGAGCGAGCCGGTATTGACGACGGGTTGGGTGGCACGGTCACCGCAGAGCACGACCAGCAGGTTGGAGACCATGGCGGCCTTGCGTTCCTCGTCGAGTTCGACGACGCCCTGCTCGGCCAGCCGGTCCAGCGCGAGCCCGACCATACCGACCGCGCCCTCGACAATGCGGGTGCGCGCGGCGACTACCTGGGCCGCCTGCTGCCGCACGAGCATGGCCTGGGCGATCTCGGGCGCGTAGGCGAGGTGGGTGATCCTGGCCTCGATGACCTCGATGCCAGCCAGTTCGGTGCGGTCGCGCAGTTCGACGGTCAGCTCCTCGGCCACCTCGGCGCCGTCGCGCAGACTGGTGGCGTTCTGGTCGTGCGCGTCATATGGGTGGGTCGTGGCCAGGTGTCGCACGGCCGCCTCGGATTGGGTCGCCACGTACTCCTCGTAATCGTCGACCGAGAATGCGGCCTTGAAACTGTCGACCACTCGATAGACCACGACGGCGGCGATCTCCACCGGATTGCCGTCGGCATCGTTGACCTTGAGCTTCTGGGTCTCGAAGTTGCGCACCTTCAGCGAGATGCCGCGGCGGTCGGTGAGCGGCACGACGGAGTAGAAGCCGGGTTCACTCAGCGAGCCGATGTACCGGCCGAAGAACTGAACGACCTTGGCCTCGTTGGGATTCACCACGGTCAGCCCGGTGGCCAGCAGCAGCAGCACGACCACGAGCACGGTCGCGATGATCGCGCCGACCAGGGCGGGCACATTGTCGTTGTGCGCGGCCACCGCGTATCCGGCGATGGCGCCGCCACCGATCAGGAGCGTGAGGACGAACCACGAACCCAACACGAGAAAGCCGTTGACGTGGAAGGCCGACCGAAGCTTCATGACATCCTCCGAGTATCAAAGTGATATCACGAAGATAGCACCAGATCGCCCCGGGCAACAGGTGCCCGGGGCGGTCGCGACGGTTAGTTCGCGGGTGTGATGTTGCGGTTGAAGCGGAACATATTGCGCGGGTCGTACTTCGCCTTCAGCGCGGCCAGCCGGGCGTAGGTGTCCGGTGCATAGCCGCCTCGGGTCTGTGCCTCGTCGGCGGCCGCACCCGCGCCGTACAGGAAGTTCAGACTGTGGCCAACGGTCCACGGCGCGAGCGCCGCGCGGACCACCGCATGATCCTCGGGCGCGGCGTCACCCGCATCGGGTCCGGGCATGGTGATGACGCGAACGATGTACTCGGCCTCCCGGTTGTCCACGGAAATACCCGCTGGACCACGCCTGCCCAACGCACCGCCGAGGTGCCGAATATCGACCACGGCCTGGATCGGCGACTCGGGTTCGGTGGCCTCGAGCAAGGCCGACAACGTTTCTCCGGTGAGCTCACCGAGCAGTGCATTGGTGGCGGCGTAGGCATGCGGGTGGTCGGGATCGCTGTGGATGGTGTGCGATTCGGTGTACGGCATGACCCGCAGGTCATCCTTCAGACGGTCCCCGACCGCGCGCAACGGCGCGACCAGACGCTCCCCCTCCTCGGCGGATCCGTTGTAGGCGATTCGAATCGATGCGACATAGCGACCGCGCAGTGGTTCCGGAATCTGCGGAATGGGCGGGAAGGTCATGACGGCGACCGTCGAGGTCAGCTCGTCGGGCAGCGTTGCGGTCCAATCCTTCCAGGCTTGCAGGGCCAGCTCGACCAGTGGTGTATCGAAGACCAACTGGCCGCCGTAGACGGCGGCGACCGGAACCAACTCCAGTTCCAGCGCGGTCACCACGCCGAAGTTGCCACCGCTGCCGAGCACCGCGCCGAAGAGCTCGTCGCCCGGGGTCAGCGTGCGGACCCGACCGTCCGCCGTGACGATCTCGATGACGCGCACATGTTCGGCGGCGTAGCCGAATTGCCGTGCCAGCAGGCCCAATCCGCCGCCGAGGCTGTAGCCGACCACCCCGACCGACGGCGAGGATCCGTTCAACGGCGCCAGTCCGTACGGTGCGGCGGCCTCGACCAGCGCGCCCGCCCGCACACCGGCGCCGACGCGGGCGGTGCGCGTCTGCGGGTCGATTCGGATATCGGTCATCCGGCGGGTGCTGATCAGCACACCGCCGTCGGCCGCGACCGACAGTCCGTGCCCGGTGGCCTGGACAGCGACCGGAAGTCCCTGACGCGCCGCGTATTCCACCGCACTGCGCACATCCTCGGCGTGCACCGCGCCGACGACCAGTGCGGGGCGGTGGTGGTATGCGGCCTGAAAGCCTGCGATCTCTTCGCCGTATCCGGTATCGCCGGGGCGGAAGACCGGGCCGGTGAAGGTGTCGATGATCTCTGCGATGTTTCCCATGCCTTCGACAATGCCGCGCGCCGAGCCAGAAGGATAACAGATAGTTCTGCTCGCTACTATAATCGACAGTTATGGAACTGCGTCAGCTCCGCTACTTCGTCACCGTGGTCGAGGAAGCCAACTTCACCCGCGCCGCGGCCCGATTGCATCTGGCCCAACCCGGACTCAGCGCACAGATTCGCCAGCTCGAACACGAACTGGGACAACCACTGCTGGATCGCGGCGGCCGCTCGGTGAGCTTGACCGAGGTCGGCGCGGCGGTGCTACCGCATGCGAGGGCCGCGCTGGCGGCGACCGAGCGGATCACCGCGACGGTGGACGAATTCACCGGACTGCTGCGCGGACACGTCCGCCTCGGTTGCATATCCGGCGCGGGCGACGAGGAATTCGACATCTCCTCGGTGCTCGCGGATTTCCACGACGACCACCCACAGGTCGGCATCAGCCTGACCGAGGACACCTCCGAGCGGATGCTCGCGGCGGTGCGCAGCGGTGCGCTGGATATCGCCCTGGTCGGGTTGACCGGCGCGGAGATCGGCGCCGAGATCGGCATCGACGTCGTACTCGATACGCCGGTGGTCGCAGCGGTCGCGCCGGGCGCGAAGAAGCGTGCCTCGATCACGCTCGAGCAGTTGCGCGGGCAACCGCTGATCTGTCTACCGCGCGGCACCGGCATCCGCGGCGTCTTCGATCGCGCCTGTGCCGCAGCGGGATTCGAACCCGATATCGCATTCGAGGCCGCCGCCCCACCGCTCTTGCTCCGGCTCGCCGCCCGCGGCCTCGGCATCGCGGTGGTGCCCGCGCTGACGACCGAGGAGGCCGCGGCATTCGGTGTGCGGGTGCTGCCGATCACCGAACCGGAGCTGCGCGGACAACTCGCGCTGGCGTGGCGGCGCGACCGTCCCGGCAGTCCGGCGGCGAAAGTCCTACTGGGACAACTCCGTATCGGCTTGGGCGGGCGCTGAATTCAGAGCAGTCGCGACAGGAATGCCTTGGTGCGTTCGTGTTTCGGGTCGGCGAGCATTTCGCGCGGATTACCCGCCTCCACGACCACACCGCCGTCCATGAACACCAATTGGTCGGCAACCTCACGGGCGAAACCCATTTCGTGGGTCACGACCACCATCGTCATGCCGTCGGCGGCGAGTTCGCGCATGACCCCGAGCACCTCGCCGACCAACTCCGGATCCAGCGCCGAGGTCGGCTCGTCGAAGAGCATCAGCTTGGGATCCATGGCCAGCGCGCGAGCAATGGCGACGCGCTGCTGCTGACCGCCGGAGAGCTGGGCCGGATAGGCATTCGCCTTGTCCCCCATACCGACTCGGTCCAGCAGTTCATGCGCACGCGCCGTCGCGTCCGCCTTGCGGATGCCCTTCACCTGAATGGGCGCCTCGACAATGTTCTCCAGCGCGGTCCGATGCGGGAACAGGTTGAAATGCTGGAACACCATGCCGATATCGCGGCGCTGCTTGGCCGCATCGCGCGGGTGCAATTCGTAGAGTTTGCCGCCCTTTTCGCGATAGCCGATGAGATCGCCGTCGACGTAGAGTCGACCCGCATTCACCTGCTCGAGGTGGTTGATACAGCGCAGGAAGGTCGATTTACCCGACCCGGAAGGCCCGATCAGGCACAGCACATCGCCACGGCCCACCTCGAGCGAAATGCCCTTGAGCACTTGCAGCGCACCGAAGTTCTTGCACACCCGATCCGCGCGGATCATCGGCTGTGCGTCGGTCGGCTCCACCTTGTCTGTCGTAGCGCTCATTTCGCCTTCACAATCGTCTGAGCGTCGGCCAATTCCTGCAGCTGCTTGGCGGTCAGCTGCCGTGAGGCGCCGCGCGAGTAGTAGCGCTCCAGGTAATACTGACCGATCATCAGCACGCTGGTGACCGCGAGATACCAAGTGGCAGTGACCAATAGCAATGGAATCGGCTGGAAGTTCACGCCGTAGATATCGCGGGCCCGCCCGTACAGGTCGGTGCTCAACGGGATCGCGGTGACCAGCGCGGTGGTTTTCAGCATGCCGATGAGTTCATTGCCGGTCGGCGGGATGATCACCCGCATGGCCTGCGGCAGCACGGTCCTGCGCATGGTCTGCGACCACGACATGCCGAGCGCGGTCGAGGCCTCGCGCTGCCCCTCGCCGACGGAATTGATTCCGGCACGCACGATCTCGGCCATATACGCGGCCTCGTTCAGGGCGAGGCCGATCACCGCGAAGGCGAAGGCAGCCTGCAAACCCTGCACGTCGATCCGCACGAACTCGGGCCCGAACGGCACACCGAGCTGGATCGACTTGTACAGCGACGGGAACAGACCCCAGAAGACCAACTGCACGAAAACCGGTGTGCCACGAAAGACCCAGAGATACACCCAGGCCACCGCGCGCAATACCGGATTCGGCGATAGGCGCATCACCGCGAGTAAAGCGCCGAGCACGATGGCGATCGCCATCGCGAGCACGGTCAGCTCGAGGGTGACCACCGCGCCGGAGGCGATCCGGCTGTCGAACAAGTACTTTCGATAGGTGCCCCATCCGTACGCGGGATTGGTGGCCGCGCCGTAGATGAAGAGCCCGAGCAGGGCCAGGATGATCGCCGCGGCGATCCAGCGGCCGGGCCTGCGTAGTGGAACGGCCTTGATCGGCTCCGGTTCTGCCGCGTCGATCGGCCCGCCGGGCCCGGTGTTGTCGCCGGGCACCGACGTGGTTTCGGATGACGACATCGATCAGCTCGCGGCGCCGTTGATGACCGACTTGGTGATCGCGCCTTCCTGCACACCCCAGTTCTTGGTGATCTCCAGATACTTGCCGTTGTCGATCAGGTGCTGGACGGCGGCCTGCAGCGCCTTGCCGAGCGCCGAACCCTTGGGAATGGCCCAGCCGTAGGGTGCGGAGTCGAAGACCTTGCCCGCCGCCTCGATCTTGCCGTCGCTCTTCTTGATCGCGTACGCGGTCACCGGCGAATCCGCCGACATCGCATCGACCTGGCCGAGCACCAGCGCGTTGGTCGCGGCGCTCTGCTCGTCGAACGGCTTCTTATCGATGGCGGGCTTGCCCTCCGCCTCGCACTTCTTGCTGCGCGCCGGAATCTCGTCGGTGTCCTGAACCGTGGTGGCCTGCACCGCGACCCGCTTACCGCAGGCGTTGTCCGGGTCGATCGGCTTACCCGTCTGCTGCGCCCACTGGCTGCCCGCGTTGAAGTAGGTGGTGAAGTCGACGCTCTGTTCGCGTTCCTTCGAGTCGGTGATGGAGGACATGCCGACGTCGTAGGTGCCCGCCTGGATCGCGGGAATGATCTTCTCGAAGGAGGATTCGACGTATTCGGCCTTCAGGCCGAGGGTCGTGGCGACCGCGTCCATCAGGTCGACATCGAAACCGACGATCTTGCCGCTCGGATCCTTGTACTCATTGGGCTGATAGGGGACATTGACTCCGACGACGAGCTTCCCCGACTGCTTGATCTTGTCCGGGAGCAGCGCGGCGGCCGTATCGAATTTGTCGATCCCCTGTACCTTCGCCACCGCGGGCGAATCGTCCTCGGAGTTGCTACAGCCCGTCAACACCAGTGCACCACCGGCGAGTACGCACATCACTTGCAGGGCGCGCCTGCCAAGAACCGATCGAACAGACACAGCAGCCCTCCACATTTCGGATTCGAGAAACCCGGGTGTCACCACCCGTTTGGCAATCTAAGCGATCGTGGCGTTTCGTGCTGGACAGTAACGGAAGATTATCCGTTCCGTGCGGAACACTCCGAGCACAGCAAACACTCAGGCACCGGCGGTGGACCCTACCGGACGGTCCGATGTTCGAATGAATCGGGTTCCTGGTCGCCGCGCCGGTCCGGGTCAGCGCCGGTGCACCCTGGCGCCGACCTGCTCGGTGAATTCACTGGTCGAGGCGAGACCGCCCAGGTCGGCGGTGGCGATGCCCGCGGCGAAGGTGGCCGCGACGGCGCGTTCGATGCGTTCACCCGCACTCGACAGCGTCCGGTTGTTGTCGCGAATTCCCAGCCAGTGCAACAACATTGCCGCCGAGAGTTGGAGCGCCGCCGGATTTGCGCGATTGTGTCCGGCCAGCGTCGGCGCGGCGCCGTGTACCGCCTGGGCCATCGCCTTGGTCGCCGAGCAGTTGAGCGATGCGGCGATGCCGAGCGAGCCACTCAGCTCGCCCGCGAGATCGGAGAGGATGTCGCCGAAGAGGTTCTCGGTGACCAGCACGTCGTAGTCGCTGGCCGCACGGACCAGATGGGCGGCGGTCGCGTCGACATGTTCGTCGTCGACCTCGACGCCCGGATAGGCGTGGGCAACCTCATAACAGACGTCACGGAACAGTCCCATGGTCATCGGCAGCACATTGGCCTTGTGCACGATCGTGACACGCTTGCGTCGCGCGGCCGCGAGCCGGAAGGCCTCGTGCGCGATCCGCTCACAGGCCTGCCTGGTGATCAGGCCGACCGCCATCGCCACGTCCGGGGTCGGCCGGAACTCGCCCGACCCGGCGAACATATTGCGGTCGGCGTAGAAACCCTCGCTGTTCTCCCGGACGATCACCAGGTCGATATCGGGAGCGCTCGCCTTGATTCCGGCGAAGGCACGGGCGGGGCGGATATTCGCGTAGAGGCCGAAGCGTTTGCGGATGGCGCCACCTGGTGCGATGCGAAGTTCGGGCGGGTAGGCGGCATTGTCGTGTGGGCCGAGGATCCAGGCGTCGAGCTCATCGAGAGTCGCGAGCGTCCGCTCCGGCAGCGGATCGCCGAATTCCTCGATGGCGCGCTGCCCCATCGGCAACCGAACCCAGTCGACCGAGGGCGCGCCTTCCGCGGCGAGCGCTTCGTCGACCACCGCGCTGGTGGCACGGACCACCTCGGGGCCGATGCCGTCACCTTCGATGAGGCCGAGACGCATACGGTTCACCGGGCCATCCTCCCGCGCCACGGTTCGTGCGCCGACAACTGGGCCGCGTGTTCGCCGCCCATCCAGCCGCGCGGGCGGCTAACCTCTCGTGAACTATGGTGCAGTCGGTCGAATTGTTATTGGACGATGTGGCCGATGCGGAAATCCGGCGGCAGTGGCAGTTGCTCGCGGATGCGGGCATCCCGAGTCTGGCCGGTAAGCATGTCGAAACCAATCGCCCGCATATCACCATCGCGGTGGCCAGACAGATCTGGCCGCGCATCGATCACGCGCTGGATGAGCTGAGCTTCCGACCGATTCCGATACGACTCGGCGGCGTGCTGGTCTTCGGCGCGCGCCATCCGATCCTGGTTCGGTCGGTGGTGCCCTCGGAACAATTGCTCGCCCTGCAACGTCGTATTTTCTCGGTCCTGTCGCCGTGTCCCGGCATACCGTCGAATGTGCGACCCGACGAGTGGACCCCGCATATCACGCTGGCAAGACGGGTGCCGCCGCACCATTTGGGCGAGGCGGTCCACGCCGTCGCCATGGACCGTGATTTCCCGGCATCCGTGGTGGGTATCCGCCGTTGGGACGGCGATCAACGGCGCGAGTGGCCGGTCGCCCGAGGAAAATAGAGGCACCGCCGGAAGATATGTACCGCGCCGGACGTTATAGCTGGCGACATACGACACGAGAGGACGTCATGGCCACCCAGACGCTGAACCAACAGAATTTCGATGAGATCGTCACCGGAAACGACGTGGTACTCGTCGATTTCTGGGCCGACTGGTGCGGTCCGTGCAAGAGTTTCGCACCCACCTTCGAGGCCTCCTCGGACAAGCATCCCGATGTCGTGCACGGCAAGGTCGACACCGAGGCCGAACAGGGCCTGGCCGCCGCCGCCAATATCCGCTCGATTCCCACCATCATGGCTTTCCGCGAGGGCGTACTGGTCTTCGCGCAGCCCGGCGCCCTGCCGCCCGCCGCGCTGGAGGATCTGGTCACCCAGGTGAAGGCGCTGGATATGGACGAGGTGCGCAAGCAGCTCGCCGAGCAGCAGGCAGATCAGTAAGGTCCAACTCGCACGGGCCGTTCACATTCGGTGGAATGTGAACGGCCCGTTGCGTTTTCGCTTCGCTCAGGCGCCGAGCTTGTTGACGCCCGCGATCATGGCGCGCACCGTCGATTCGGCACCGTCGTCGGCCAGGGCCGCGCCCCAGCCGCGCCTGCCGTTGCATTCGCACTGCACGAACGTCGCGGTACCGACAGCGGTGCGGCGCTGGTGGAATTGCAGGATTTCGACCGGATAGCCCTCGTCGTAGAGGGCCGAGGTCATTGCGGCCACCGGGTTGCCGGTGGCGATCACCGTGCGCAGGTGGTCGGCGAATTCGAGGGTGGCCGTGAACTCCGCGCTCCGCTTGCCCGCGGGCGACCAGTCGCCGACGCGAATCGGGCCGGTGTGCTCGCAATAGCGGTATTGGAACTGGGCAGGTGTCAGATCGGCGCATTCGGCGCGCAGCGCCTTGGGGGCTGCGGCGATGAACATGTTGGCATCAAGAGTCAGGATGGTCATTGTGCGGAGGTCTTCCCGAGGATTGTCTTCTCAATTGACAGAGGGGACCAGCGGTAAGTAGTCAGTAGCCCGCAGCGAGGGGGCCGGTCCGAATCAGACCCCGCTACGGCGGGCTACTACGAGAAGTCGCCGGGTTGCCACCATCGCGGTAAGCGGAATTAGCCCGGCGCGAGCCTCAGGCCCGGAGGCGGTAGCCTGCGTAACCACGGAGGGCCCGGAGAGCGCCGCATTCAACACTGCGCTGTCGCGGTCTGCGACATGGAGCGCGGCGCTGTGGCGGTCGGCGGGATTCGGCACGCGGACCAGAATAGGGCGATCTGCACTCGATGGCAACCACATTTGTCGCCTCGTCGCGCCTACTCGCGAGTATCATCGTCGCAGCTCAGGGGGTGTAGTACCAAGGACGGATGGCAAGGCGGCATCGCGGCGGTACTTTCGATCACATGGGTGCCCTTGTCGCCATGACCATTCCCGGCTTGGCCATGCTGCTGATCGGACTCGCATTCGTCGAGGTGCTGTGGAATCGGCTCACCGGAAGTCGGATCCTGCCGTGGTTCAAACACCGCAAGCACACACCGGTCTCCGCGACCGGATTCGAACTGGTCGCCGCGGCCTTCCAAGGTTCGAAGCATTACGAATTCGAACAGCGGCACACGGCATTGATGCATAAAGAAGATAAGTCGGATGGTGCCCCGCCGCGCGATGAGATCGATCTGCGCGCCGGATCGGCGAAGCTGGTGCGACATCATTCGGAGTGAACGATCCGGCGGTCTGACGTAGTATCCGCGCAGTCGCCAGAGCTGCTTCCGGGCACTGAAATACGATGCGGCACACCGGAATTCGGTGTGCCGCAACCATCGATCAGTGCGCTGCGGAATCCCAGCTGCGGCCGGTGCCGACGGAGACGTCCAACGGGACCGACAGCGTGATCGCCGAGGACATCTGTTCGCGGGCCAGTGCGTCCAGGGTGTCCCGCTCCCCGTCGGCGACCTCGAAGACCAGTTCGTCGTGGATTTGCAGCAGCATGCGCGAGCGCAGGCCCGCCTCCTTGATCGCCTTGTGCACGTTGATCATCGCGACCTTGATGATGTCGGCGGCGGTGCCCTGGATGGGCGCGTTGAGGGCCATGCGTTCGGCGGCCTCGCGGCGCTGGCGGTTGCTGGAGTCCAGATCGGGCAGATAGCGGCGGCGACCGAAGAGGGTTTCGGTGTAGCCGACCTTGCGCGCCTGTTCGACCACCTCGTAGAGGTAGTCGCGAATACCGCCGAAGCGGTCGAAGTAGACCTCCATCTGCTCCTTGGCCTCCTGCGTGCTGATCTTCAGCTGCGTCGAAAGGCCGTAGGAGCTCAGGCCGTACGCGAGACCGTAGGACATCGCCTTGATCCGGCGCCGCATTTCCGGCGTCACCTCCGACAGCGGGATATCGAAGGCCTTGGAGGCGACGAAGGTGTGCAGATCCTCACCGGAGTTGAAGGCCTCGATCAGGCCTTCGTCACCGGAAAGGTGGGCCATGATGCGCATTTCGATCTGGCTGTAGTCGGCGGTCATCAGCGACTGGTAGCCGGGGCCGACGACGAAGGTATCGCGGATCTGGCGACCGGTATCGGTGCGAATCGGGATGTTCTGCAGATTCGGCTCGGTGGAGGACAGGCGGCCGGTGGCGGCGATGGTCTGGTTGAAGGTGGTGTGGATGCGGCCGTCGTCGGCGACGGATTTCAACAGACCGTCCACCGTGACCTTGAGCCGGGTGGCGTCGCGATGTTCGAGCAGATGCCGCAGGAACGGATGTTCGGTCTTCTCGAACAGCGATTCCAGCGCGTCGGCGTCGGTGGTGTAGCCGGTCTTGGTGCGCTTGGTCTTCGGCATATCGAGTTCATCGAAGAGGACCACTTGCAGCTGCTTGGGTGAGCCGAGGTTGATCTGTTTGCCGATCACGCCATAGGCGGCATTGGCCGCATCGGTGACCTTATCGGCGAATTGTCGCTGCAGGGCCTCGAGCTGGTCGGTATCGACCGCGATGCCCGCATTCTCCAATTCGGCGAGCACACCGAGCAGTGGCAATTCCATATCGTCGAGCAGTGCGCTGGATTCGATCTGGCGCAGTTCGCCGTCGAGTGCCTCGGCCAGGTCGAGAACCGCCCTGGCACGCAGCATTTCGGTCTGTGCCAGCTCGGCGTCCACGGTGTCGGCATCGTCGAGCAGCGACAGCTGCGGGGTTTCCGCGGTTTCGGCGCGCAGTTCGCGGTGCAGATAGCGCAGCGAGAGATCGTCGAGATTGAAGCTGCGTTGGCCGGGTCGGACCAGATAGGCGGCCAGGGCGGTATCACTGGTCAGACCGGCGAGGGTCCAGCCGCGCCCACGCAACGCGTGCATCGCGGCCTTGGCCTCGTGCAGCGCCTTCGGCACGGCCGGATCGGCCAGCCAAGCGGCGAGTGCGGCTTCGTCTTCCGGCGTCAGCACGGAGACATCGATGTAGCCGCTCTCGCCGTCCGCGGCGGCGATGGCGAGCGCGCGCGTGTCACCATTGCCGGGCGTGCTGCTGCCGACAACCGAAATACCATGGCGGACACCGACTTTCGCATGTTCGGCGAGCCATGCGGCGACCGCGCCGACCTCTAGCGCGCCGCCGCTGATCTCGAAGCCGGATTCGGCCTCGGGCTCCGGCGGGGCGAGGGTTTCGAAGAGCCGGTCGCGCAGTACCCGGAACTCCAGATCGTCGAAGAGCTGGTGGATCTTATTGCGGTCCCACGGCTGCTGGGCCAGCTGATCGGGGGTGTAGGGCAGCGGGACGTCGCGGACCATCTCGGTGAGCTGGCGGTTGAGCACCACATTGCTGAGGTTGGCGCGCAGTGCGTCGCCGACCTTGCCCTTCACCTCGTCTACCTTGTCGACCAGGGTGGTCAGATCGCCGTATTCGCGGATCCACTTCGCGGCGGTCTTCTCCCCGACGCCCGGAATGCCGGGCAGATTGTCGCTCGGGTCGCCGCGCAGGGCTGCATAGTCCGGGTACTGAGCCGGGGTGAGCTGGTATTTGGCCATCACCTCATCCGGGGTGAACCGGGTGAGATCGGATACGCCCTTGCGCGGGTAGAGCAGCGTCACCGCATCGCTGACCAACTGGATGGCATCGCGGTCACCGGAGACGATCAGCACCCGGAAGCCCTCGGCGACGGCCTGAGTCGCGATGGTGGCGATCAGATCGTCGGCCTCGAAACCCTCGATCGCCATAACGGGAATGCCCATGGCGCCGAGCACATCCTTGGTCAGTTCGACTTGACCGCGGAACTCATCGGGCGTGGCATTGCGCCCCGCCTTGTACTCCGGATACGCCTCGGTGCGGAAGGTCTTGCGATTGACATCGAAGGCCGCCGCGATATGCGTCGGCTTCTCGTCGCGTAACAGGTTGATCAGCATCGCGGTGAATCCATAGACCGCATTCGTGGTCTGTCCGGTGACCGTCTTGAAGTTCTCCGCGGGCAGCGCGAAGAATGCGCGGTAGGCGATCGAATGCCCATCCAACAGCAACAACGTCGGCCGCTCACCACCCGCATCACTGGCTGCCACGGGTACGACGCGGGAACGCTGATCAGTAGTCGCTGGGGTCACGCCTGAGAGTCTAGGTAGCCCCACCGACAATCCACAGCCGCGGCACCCTCTTCTTGTGCGGGTCCAGTGAGCCGTCCGATTTCCGCCAGAAGCGGTTCGCCTCGGCGGCCATGATTTCCCGGTGACCACAACCCGCGCAGCACTGCAGAACTTCTTCGCCGCCGAAGCCGCCTACATCACCGAGGGCGCGAACTTCGATGCGATGGCCGCCTGCCTGGCCCCCGATGTCGTCATGTATCAGGCCGCGCACCTGCCCTACGGCGGCGAATGGCACGGCCCCGACGGCATCGAGAAATTCATGGCGGCGATGAGCCGGACCTGGGCATCGTTGGAGTTCCTCGAACAGCGGTTCGTGGTGGACGGCGACGCGGTGGTCATCTACAACCGCGGCCGCATGCTGGCCCGCGCCACCGGCCGGATGCTGGAGACCTCGGTAATGCAGCTGATGACCTTCCGCGACGGCCTGATCGCCGAGATCCGGCCCTTCTATCTGGACACCGCGGCCGTGCTCGAAGTGCTGACCGAAGCGCACCGCTAACCGCGGCACGCCCTCATTCCACGTGCGCCGGGGAGCTGTACCAGGTGTTGCACTCCCAGGTGTCGCCCTTGTCGGAACCCCATTTCCACCAGCCCCACACGTTCTCTTCGGTGCCCTGCATCCGTGCATCGCGGGTGGCCTGGCCGCCGTGGACGGTGTGGGAGGCTTCGGTCCAGGTCTGTTCATCGATATCGGCGCGGCCGAAGTTGGTGCCGAGGAACATGCCGGAGAAGCAGCGGGCCTGCAACTCCATGCGGCGGCTCTGTTCGCGACCGGCGGTGCTGTCCTTGCCGAGGGTCGAACGCTTTTCGTTGTAGGCCTGCATGACGCCGATCAGGTTCTGCACGTGGTGGCCGTATTCGGTACTGAGAACGGCCAATTGGGCGCCGCGGCGCGAACCGCTGGACAGCGGCCGCATGGCGTCGTACGGCAGCACCAGGGTTTCGTCGGGGGCGCAGTAGAACGTGGTCGGGCCGTTGCGCAGCCGCTGCACGCATTGGCTTGCCACATCACCGGATTCGGTGGGGGCGAGTAGCCGCGGCGGATGGAACGGCAGTCCGGCGCCGCGCAGTGTCGGTTCCCAGGACGCGTCCAGGCAGGCGATCGCAGCCCGGTAGAAGGCCCGCGCCGCCTCCGGATCGTCGTGCCAGGCGGGCAGTTTGCAATCGACCCTGCCGAGTCCCACGTGCTGGGCGAAGAGCGGATGGTCGGCCAGCGCCTGCACCGCGCGGCTGGACACCACCGACATCCCGGCCTGCGCTACCCCGGCCAACGGCGCGAAGGCGACCGGGGGTGCGGCATCGCCGATCGGATTCGCCGAATCGGGCAGGGCACCGGTGAATCCCGGTGTCGTGGAATGATCGGAAATCCTACGCGCGGCACTCATTTCACCCGTGTCCGCGGACTTTCCGGTCATCAGCAGAACCGTCGCGGTGAGCGCACCGACCACACCGAGCACCGCCCAGATCAGCACCATACGATTGCCGCGCAACGGACCGAGCCGAGAGCCGAACGTGCTGTTCATGACCTACCTAGAGAGCTCGATCACCGCACATTCATTGGACTCCGGCCCGGACCGCCCCGCAACTCGGGGAACCGCTCAGCGGGTCACAGTGTGGACACGAGTTCGCGCAGCACCGGCAGGCTGACCGAGCCGGAGCCGAGCACCACATCGTGGAATGCCTTGATGTCGAAGGCGGCGCCGAGTCGTTCGGCCGCCTGCCGACGTTGCCGACGAATCTCGAGCTGACCGACCTTATAGGCCACGGCCTGACCGGGAATCGCGATATAGCGGTCGATCTCGACCTCGATCTCGGCCAGCCCGACCGGCGCATTGGCCACCATGAAGTCGATGGCCTGCTGGCGACTCCAGCCCTTGGCATGGATTCCGGTATCGACGACGAGTCGGCACGAGCGCCAGGAATCGGCGGCCAGCATGCCGATGCGCGCCAAATCGTCGTCGTACAAACCCATTTCGTCGGCAAGGCGTTCGGTATAGAGCGCCCACCCCTCGACAAAGGCGGTATTCGCGAACGACTGCCGTTGGAAGCGCGGCAGCTGATCGAGTTCATTGGCGATGGTGAGCTGCAGATGATGTCCAGGAATCGCCTCGTGGTAGGCCACCGCCGCCGTTTCGTAGCGGCTGCGGCCGGTGGGTTCGTGCTGGTTGACGAAGTAGGTGCCCGGCCGGGAGCCGTCCGCGGCGGGCGGGAAGTAGTACGCCGCGGGCGCATCCGCGGCCAGGAAGTCCGGCACGGGGGCGATATCGCAGGTTTCCTTGGGCAGGCGGCCGAACCAGTTGCCCATCTCCGCGACCGCCGCACCGAGCGCGCGTTGCGCATCGGTCATGATCTCCTCGCCACCGACGTATCGCAGCTCGGGATCCTGGCGCAGGCGGGTGAAGATTTCGGTGCTATCGCTGGTGCCGAACAATCGGGTGCCGATCGCGGCGTATTCCGCACGCAGCAGCGCCAATTCGGAAAGGCCGAGTTCGTGGATCTCGTCCGCGCCGAGATCGGGCAGGGTGGTGTGGCGGCGCAGCTGCCGCCGGTAGATGTCCTCGCCGTCGGCACCGAGCCAGCACAGGCCGCATTTGTCGTCGGGACGGGCGGCGGGCAGCAATTCGTCGGCCAGGACGTCCCGATAGCGCTGGAAGGCAGGGCGAATCACCGCACGCGCGACCTCGGTGAGTTCGGCGCGCCATGCGGCCGCACCATCCCAGTCCGCCGGTCCGGCGAAAGTGGTGAACGGATCGGTGGCGATATCGGAGGCCAGGTAGCCGTCGAGTTGGTTGAGTGAGCGTTCGATGGTGATGCGCGCGGGTGCGCGGCCCGCCGCCAAACCGTTGCGGAACTGCTGGACCGCCTGGTCGAGCAGGGTGTCGAACTGACGATGGCGTTGCACCAGGGCAAGCGCGTGTTCGGGCTCCGGCGCCTTGATCTGGGGCGCCATCATCAGCAATCTGGCGTGCACGCCGTCCATCTGATCCGAGGTCAGTTCGGTCGGCCGCCACGCCAGATTGTCGATGGCCGAATCCAATTCGGTGCGCAGCAGGCTGCGGGTGACCCGGTCGGTTCCGTTCAGTTTCTCGGCGTCGAGACCGTCGAGCTGATCGCGCAACTCGCGCAGGGTCGCCAGCAGCCGCCGCTCGGCCTCGGGCGAGAGATCCTCCACGCGGTCATCGAAGCGGTGGTCACCAAGCAGGGTGGCCATGCTCGGCGCGGCCGCCAACACACTGTCCCAGTAGCGGTCGGCCAGATTCGTCAGTTCGTCGTGCCCGTCCACAGCGCCATTCCTCTAGTAGGGGTCATTGGGCGCGCCAGCGCCCAACGCGGGCCGGCGTCCGTGGCCGCCATCTTGCCTCGAGGCGACCACGGACGGTCCGACTTCTAACCCACGCCCAGGTAGGCGGATTTCACCGCGGGGTCGGTGAGCAGATCCCCGCCGATACCGCTCTTGGTGACCTCACCGGTCTCCAGGATGTAGGCGCGGTCGCTGCGGGTCAGCGCCTGCTGGGCATTCTGCTCGACCAACAGCACCGTGGTGCCCTGCTGGTTGATCTCGCTGATGATCCGGAAGATCTGCTGAATCACCATGGGCGCCAAGCCCATCGACGGTTCATCGAGCAGCAGCAGGCGCGGACGGGCCATGAGCGAGCGGCCGATGGCGAGCATCTGCTGCTCACCGCCGGACAGCGTGCCACCGACCTGCTTGCGTCGCTCGGACAGCCGCGGGAAGAGCTCGAAGACCCACTCCAGTGTCTGCCTGTATTCCGCCTTCTGCTTGAAAGCCCTTCCGTAGCAACCCATATCGAGGTTTTCCTGGACCGTCATGCCGGGGAAGACACCTCGACCCTCCGGCGCCTGGATCAACCCGTGCGTCACTCGCTCGTGCGCTTTCATCTGGGTGATGTCGCGGCCCTCGAACCTGATTTTGCCGCGGGTCAGCGGCAGCAGGCCGGACAGCGCGCGCATGGTGGTGGTCTTACCCGCGCCATTGGCACCGAGCAGGGTCACCAGCTCACCCTCGGCGACCCGGAGCGAAACACCGTGCAGCGCTTGGATTCTGCCGTAGTTGACGACCATATCGTCGACCTCGAGCAGCGGCGGTGCTTCGCTGAAGTCGCGCGGCTGCGGCTTGCGATGCTCGCCGACGGCCGGAGTCGGTTCGTCGGCGGGCGGTTCCGGCTCGACCACTTCGGTTACGGCGGTGGCCTTTTCGGCCGCCGCGGCCTCGGCATCGGGCACACCCAGATACGCGGCGATCACATCCGGGTTGTCGCGGATCTCCCCGGGTAGCCCATCGGCGATCTTGCGACCGAACTCCAGTACCACGATCCGGTCCGTGACCCCCATGACCAGGCGCATGTCGTGCTCGATCAGCAGCACGGTGAACCCGTCATCGCGGATCTTGCGGATCAGATCCATCAGCGCCGACTTCTCGCTCGGATTGAACCCGGCGGCGGGTTCGTCCAGGCAGAGCAGTTTCGGCTCGGTGGCCAGCGCGCGGGCGATCTCCAATCGGCGCTGATCGCCATAGGAGAGATTGCGCGCCTTCTCCACCGCACGCGGTGCGATGCCGACGAATTCGAGCAGGGCCATGCCGCGCTCGATCGCATCCTTCTCCTCGCTGCGGTGCCGCGGGGTGCGGAAGATGGCGCCAGGCACCGAGGTCTTATGCCTGGCGTCGGTGCCGACCACCACATTCTCCAGCGCGGTCATCTCGCCGAAGAGCCGCACATTCTGGAAGGTACGGGCGATACCGAGCCGGGTGATCTCGTTGCGCTTGGTCTTCGTCAGCGGTTTGCCGTCGAAATACACCAGACCCGAGGCCGGTTTGTAGACACCGGTAATGGCGTTGAAGCAGGTCGTCTTGCCCGCGCCATTCGGCCCGATCAGTCCGAGGATTTCACCGCGGCGGATCTCGAAGCTGACCTTGTCCAATGCGGTCAGACCGCCGAACTGCACCGTGAGCTCATCGGTGCGCAGCAGCGGCGCACCCACCGCGGTCTCGATATCACGGTGCGGGGCAACCACATCCGCGACGACCTCGGCATCGGCGAGCACCGGGATCACGGCGGTGACATCGACCTCGCCCGCACTCTCGACCTCGGGCGGCGCCGCATAACCTGCCGCCATATCCTCGTTGTCGAACAGCGCGTCACCCGCGCCAGGCCCGGTCATCGTCCCGCTCCGATCAATTCGCGCTCACCCGGTTTGCGCACGGCCTGATAAACCTGCCTACCGAAGGTCAGTAACTTCTGCCGCACCGGGAACAGACCCTGTGGCCGCAGAATCATCATGACCACCAAGGTAATTCCGAAGTACATGTACTTGAGGTCGCCGAGGGACTGCGCACCGCCGACGCGGAAGAGCAGCACGCTGCCGAGCAGCAATGCACCCATGACGCCGGTGACCACCATGCCGGTAATGCAGCCGCGCCGCGGCCACGCACCCAGACTGTCGCTCTTGTATTTCCACACGAGGACCAGCCCGACGAAGACCAGCACGTCGATGGCCAACAGGATGTATCCGGTCGACTCATTGCTCACCAATTTCACCGACTGCAGCCGCGCGGGCAGATAGGCGATGATGAACGCGCCGAAGATGACTCCGAGCTTATTGCCCTGACCGCCGATGACGACCGCGCACAGGAACAGCATCGAATTGATGATGTTGAACCCGGTCGGATTGATGAACTGCACCTGACCGGCATAGATGGCACCGGACATGCCGCCGACCGCAGCGCCGATCAGGAAGGCCCACAGCTTGAATTTGAAGGTCGGCACGCCCATGATCTCGGCGGCGTCCTCGTCCTCGCGAATGGCGACCCAGGCGCGGCCGACCCGGCTGCGTTCCAGATTGCCGACGATCAGCAGCACGATGATCACCAGCACCATCGCGAACCAATACCACCAGGTGCCGTAACTGGCCCGGTCGAGCAGATTCGCGCTGTCGGCATTGCCGCTATTGCCGCCGGAGAACACACCCTCCGGCTTGCTGGCGGATTCGCCGACGTGTGGGAAGGCGACACCGGAAAGACCAAGGCTGCCATTGGTGATATCGGAGAGATTGTCGGCGAGCAGTCGGACGATCTCACCGAAGCCGAGGGTGACGATCGCCAGATAGTCACCGCGCAGCCGCAGGGTCGGGGTACCGAGAATGATGCCGGAAATGGCCGTCACCGCGACCGCGATCGGCAGGCAGGCCATCCAGGCCCAGGTCGGATTCAGCCAGCCGCCGTCGGTCTGATTCCACGGACTGTTCGGACTGGTGAGCAGGCCGACCGTATACGCGCCGATGGCGTAGAAGCCGACATATCCGAGGTCGAGCAGCCCCGCCTGTCCGACAACGACATTCAGGCCGATGGCGATCAGTGCGTACATCGCGACCTGGGCCATGACCAGACCGAAGTTGTAGCCGGGGGTATCCAGCAGCGGCGGCGGAAACAGCGGAAGCAGTGCGAGCAGAATGAGGATCGGCACGCCGACACCCCATTGCGCTGGGCGGCTCAGGCCGTCCCACCAGGTCCGAATCGAATCTCCGACACCATGTCTCGGCGTGGCCGCCTTGGGTGTCTCGGGTACGGAATCAGGGGTTTTGGTCGAGTCGGTCATGCGCGGGCCCTCCCGAGACTCTCACCGAGGATGCCGGTCGGGCGCACCATCAGCACCAGCACCAGCACGACGAACGCGACGACATCGCGCCACTCCGAACCGAGCAGCGATTGGCCGTACTGTTCGACCACGCCGAGCAGAATGCCGCCGAGCAATGCGCCGCGCAGATTGCCGATGCCGCCGAGCACTGCGGCGCTGAATGCCTTGATGCCGAGGATGAATCCGCCGGAGTAGATGATGCCCTGCGGGATCTTGATCGCGTACAGCAGCGCGGCCGCACCGGCCAGCACACCGCCGATGAAGAAGGTCAACATGATGACCCGTTCCCGCGAAACGCCCATCAGCGTCGCGGTATCGGGGTCCTGAGCGACGGCGCGGATGCCGCGGCCGAATTTGGTCCGGTTGATCAGTACCTCGGTCACGATCGCCAGCGCGATCGCCGCGAGCACGATCAGCAGTTTGATGTTGTCGACCTCGGCTCCGAAGAAGCTGAACTGCACGCTGGGCTCGACCAGTTTGATCGGCTGCTGCGCATTGGTGCCACCGAGTTTGGGATTGATCTTCGGCAGGATGAAGTGCACGAATTCCTGGATCACGAACGACATGCCGATCGCGGTGATGAGGAAGCTGAGCGGTTTGGCCCCGCGTTTGCGCAATGGCCGATAGGCCACGCGCTCCAATCCGACCGCGGCGCCACCGGATACCAGCATGCCGATGATCATCGCCAATGCGAGATAGGTGACGGTCAGGATGATGCCCTGGGTATATACATCGGGATTCGCCACGAATCCGAACAGCATGAGCCCGACCAATTGACCGAACATGCCGAGCATGAATATTTCCGAATGGGCGAAATTGATCAGCCGCAATACGCCGTAGACCAGGGTATAGCCCACGGCGACCAAGGCATAGATTGAGCCGTAGGTCACCCCGTCGACGGTCAGTCGCCAGAAGTTATCGATCACTCCGTGGTAATTGAAGTCGATCGAACCGCCGGCGAGTTGTACTACACCGGCCAATGCCGTTGATGTCATTCGTCTTTTGCCCTCATTCATTCGCCCATCCGACACGGCGACACGTACGGGGATTCCCACGAACCCCCGTACGTGCCGCCGTGCGGATTGTCTAGGGCTACTTGACCTCGTAGATCCAGATCAGTGCGTTGGACAGTTCACCGGTCGGGTTCCACTTGTACTGGCGCGCAAGACCGGGGCCGTCGTAGGACCGCACGAATTCCAGCAGGTCCGGACGGGTCAGCTTGCCGCCATCGATGCCCTTGGCCAAGATCGTGGTCAAATCGTAGCCCTCGACCGAGTACACGCCCGGCTCCGCGCCGTTGAGCGCCTTGTAATCCGCCGTGAACTTATCCGGCGCGGGACCACACGGGCAGGACAGTACCGCGCCCTTGGACGAGCTACCGGCCTGGGCGACGAACTGCGGATCGTTGGTGCCGTCGGCCGAGACGAAGACCGCCTTGACGCCACCGGACTTCAACTGCTGGGCCAGCGGCGCGCCCTCGGAGTAGTAGCCGGAGTAGAAGACGGCGTCCGGCGCGGCACTGGCAATCTTGGTGACCGTGGCGGAGAAGTCCTTGTCACCCTTCTTGATGGCGGCATTGCAGGATGCGTCGTTGGCCGAGCCGAGGCCCTCGATAATCGTCTTGGCCAGACCGGTGCCGTAGTCGGTGTTGTCCTGGATGACACAGACCTTCTTGTAGCCCGCGGTGTTCACCAGGTACTTGCCGACCGAGGGACCCTGCACGCCGTCATTGGCCAGACCGCGGAAGAAGCTGGTCCAGCCGTTCTGGGTGAGCGTCTCATTGGTGGCCGAGGCGGTCGTCGAAACCAGTCCGGCGTCGCTGAGGATCTTGCCGGTTGCCTTGGTCTCACCGGAGAACGCCGGACCCACCAGGCCGATGATCGACTTGTCATTGACGATCTGCGGGATGACCTGGGTGGCCTTCTGCGGGTCGCCCTCGGTGTCGAACTGCTTGAGCTCGATCTTGCAGCCCGGGTTGGCCTTGTTGTGCTTGTCCAGCGCGAGCTTCACGCCGTCGACGATATTGATGCCGAGGGCCGCGTCCGGGCCGGTGAGCGCGCCCGCCATGGCGATCGAGGTGCCCGCCGGGCAGGTGGCCTTGCCGTCGCCCGCCGGGTCGGCGGCCGAGGCGCTGTCCGACTTCGGCACCTGCTTACCGTTGGCGTCGATCTGCATGACCGGCTGGATCTTCAGGCCGCCCGCGCCGCTGGTCCCGGAGGCGCCCGAACCACCGTCGGTCGATTTATCGCTACACCCCGTCAGCACGAGTGCGGCGGCGGCACCGATGGCCAATGCACCCCGCATCGAACGACTGCGCCATGTCGAACTAAGCACGTTTCACCTCTACGTCCTGTGCTCCCCCGGGCTCTCCTCCGAGGAGGCCGACCACGTCAGCCCGGTCAGAACATAGCGTTGGTGCGTTAGCGGCGCATCACATTCGGATCATCCGATCGACTTCGTTTCGAATTTTTCATCGCGATCAGGTTTCCGGAAAGTAAAATTTCCGGCCTTGAACGGCCGGGGCGCACGGACGGGTCTACTTCGGGGCCAGATTTTCCAGCACCACCTCGGCTACCGCCTTCATGGTAGTGCGGCGGTCCATCGCCGTACGTTGAATCCACTTGAATGCCTGCGGCTCCGACAATCCCTGGGTCTGCATGAGCACGCCCTTGGCCCGCTCGACCAGTTTGCGCGTCTCGAGGCGGTCGGCCAGATTGGCGACCTCGCTCTCCAGCGCGGTGATTTCATGGAAGCGGCTGGCCGCCAATTCGATGGCGGGCACCAGATCCGATTTCGTGAACGGCTTGACCAGATACGCCATCGCACCGGCGTCGCGCGCTCGCTCGACCAGATCGCGCTGACTGAATGCGGTCAAAATCACAACCGGCGCAACGCGTTTCGATGCGATCTCGGCGGCGGCATCGATACCGTCGCGGCGCGGCATCTTGACATCCATGATGACCAGATCCGGCCGATGCTCCACCGCCAGATCCACCGCCTGCTGGCCGTCGCCGGCCTCACCGACAACCTGATAGCCCTCTTCGGTCAGCATCTCCACCAGATCCATGCGGATGAGCGCTTCGTCTTCCGCGACGACGACCCGCTTCGCCCCGGCGTCCCGCTTCGTGCCGGCGCCCCCTGCTGTGTTGCTCATAGGTAGACCCCTCTGGTTCCGATGCCGTGTCCCCGACACGCGAATGAGTGGCCGTGGTCCGGGCACCGGTCCATCGCCCCACACTGTCGCCGTCGAGTGATGTAAAGAGTACCTTTCAGTTCCGCATACAACCCATATACCCTGCGCAAACCGGGCGTCTATCACTTCGGACCCTGCCCATTCGTGATTTTCGACAGTGACCCGCTATGCTTTCCCACCGGTGCGCCGATTTGGCGGAACTGGCAGACGCGACGGTCTCAAAAACCGTTGTCCGAAAGGACGTGTGGGTTCGAGTCCCACAATCGGCACCAGATAGGCGGCCCGTGCTCTCGAGGAGCACGGGCCGTTCTCGCGCGAGGCCCGCTCGGGCGGCGATCGAACTACGGCGCGGACTGTCTCGTATTTCGGGCGTAGGGTTGCGTGTGGGCAGCCGGATACGGAGGTGCCTCGATGCGGGTTAACAGGACCACTGTCGATCTGTCCGGGTATCCGGATCTGGTCGTCATCTATATCGGGATGCGGGTGCGCAAGCCGCGCGGATTCCTGCGATTGCTCGGTCTCGGCCCGAAACTGTATCGGTCGCACAAGGATCGGCCGGATGGGCTGTTGTCGCACGAGGACGTGATCTGGTCGCTGTTTCCGCCGCATTGGGGAGCGCGGCAGTATTGGCGGGATCTGGATTCGCTGGAACGGTGGACACGCTCTACGCCGCATCGGGATTGGTGGCAGAGGTTCCTGCGCGACTCCGGCGGAACCGGGTTCTGGCATGAGGCCTACTTCATGCGCGGCGGTATCGATGCCATGTACGACGATATGGGGGCGAGCTCCGGACTGCCGCGGTTCGCACCGGTCGTGGCCTCGCGCGGCCGGATGTTCACGACACGGGAGCGGGTGTACGGCGAGGCGCCCGAGGTGGCACCCGTGGTCGCCGAATCCGCGTACTACCGTGGGGAGTCCGAGTAAATCCGATCCCCAACCGTGGCAATACTCGGCATGGTCGAAACCGCTCGCGCCGGGTACCTTCAGCACGACGCCCAGACCTCGATTACCGATCGACCGCCTAGCGGCAACACGTATCGAGCGTTTCTCCGAATACCGGGGCGTACTTCGTGTACGGCACTTGACCAGCAGATGAATATGTATTTCGCGGGCTGTGATTCGATGCCGATGGCCTTCTGGTCGGTCCGTGCGCGGCCTACCGTGTCCGCATGCACGTCCTGTTCGTCTGCAACGGCAATGTCTGCCGTTCGGTAATCGCCGAGCGGCTGACCCGCGCCGTAGCGGTCGAATACAACCTGTCCGGACTCACCGCGGAAAGCGCGGGAACCCGTGCGCTGGTTGGCTTTCCGATCGAACCGCTCGCCGCGCGGACCATCGAGGGACTCGGCGCCGACGCCGACCATTTCCGGGCACGCAAGCTGAAGCCGGAACTGATCGACCGCGCTGATCTGGTGCTCGCCATGACCGAGCAGATCCGGGACCAGGCGGCACGGATGGCATTCGGGGCCGGATCACGCACCTTCACCCTGCTGGAAGCACATCGCATCGCCAAGGTCACCGGCGCCGAGACGATCGCCGATCTGCACCGCGCCCGCCACGATCTCGCCCTTGTCGGGCGGGAAAATATCGCCGACCCCGTCGGCCTGTCGGAGGCCGCGTTCTGCGAGGTCGGTGACCGCATCGCCGAGGCATTGGTACCGCTGCTGCTGGCCTTGGCGCCGCACGAACAGCAAAGGCCCGTCGACGACGACCGCAACGGCCTCGTAGTGGCCCCTGGGGCGCGTCCCGCGCCGCTGGCCGCCTTCCTTGCCGCCCAGCGGATCCGGTGACACGCAGGGCCCGGTGTCCAGTTAGCGGGTAAAGGGATTACACTCGCGCGCGGAATAACTTCCGCCGTTGATGGTTCGACACACGACAGGAACCAGACATGCCGAAACGAATCTCGGATGTTTCGCTCCATGTTTATGTCACACCGGAAACCCTCGATCGCGTCGTCGATTCGGTGCGCGAGGTGGTGGACGACCACCTCCAGGACCGCGATGTCTTCGCGTGGCGCTTCACATTGCCCGTCGAACCCGACGCACCGGAGCACCTACTACTCGAAACCCAATGGCGCGTAGAGCATCCCGGCCAAGAGCACGGGGCACGACGCACCTATGAGATCGCACTCAGCCTGGTCGGTGCGCCGCGCGATCTGACCGCACCGAGCCTGGGCGCGCTGGAGAAGCGCCTGATGTTGGAAACCGCCAGTTGCCCAATGGATCTGGCGATCCCGCGAACCATCCGCGTGCAGCGCCGCGACAGCTTCGACTTCGAAACCGAGCGCGAACGATTCCGCCTCCCCGGACCTTAGGCCCCGCGCCTCTTGCCGGTCGTAGGTGGTCGGCTGGGTCGCATCGAGGGCGGCCGGTTCGACCGAATCCAGTTCTGGGTGTACCCGATGAGTTACCAGTGTGCTCTCTAAACGGGTCACCGCTGGTCATGGTGCCGACAGTACCGTGTGTTCTGGGGCCAATTGCCATCTAGTCGTCAAGAATTCGGCCGACGTGTGTCTAGCGTGGTGCTGAATGACGCGGTGTGTCGGTGTGGCCTGGTTGGGCGGGGGGCCAGCGAGGAGGCGGGGCGCAGGGGAAGACGTAGCGCCGGATGCGGTGAGAGCCGCACGTCCGGTCGGCGGGCGGCCACGAGAGACGGACCGTCGGGACATGCAATGATTCGACAAACTCGCTGGTCGCTACCTCACCACCCCCATCAACCAATGGCTACGACACGAATGAGGGAGGGCGCACACCCCGCCCTCACCACCTTCAAAACACAGGCTAATCGTTGCCGTAGTCGGGCTCCATGTGGTCCATTGCATCGTCCGTGACACCGAACTCGTCATCGATGCCCGCAGCAACGATGACCTCCCAGCCGTCGATCACCAGTTTGCAGGTTTCGCAGCTGAAGTAGTCGGAGCCGACCGTGAGTTCTGCCCACACGTCGTAGTCGTCTTCGCCGATTTGCTCGTGCTTGATCTGTGTATCGTTGACGTTCTCGCCTTCGACAACCCCTGTGGAGCCGCACGCTGGACACTTGGCGTCAGCGTGATATGAAAGACCGAGGCTGATATCCCGAGGTTTCTCCCATTCTGTGGCGATCCGCCTCGGCAGGTCCCCAGATCGCGATTGGGCAAATCGCTGCTTGGCTCGCTCGACAAGCATTTGAGCCCGGTGCTCGATGTTCTTCTTATTTCGGGTCAGATACTTTTCCACGAGGTCGGTGCGAGCAGCACCGACGAGGTCTTCGACATCCTTATCCAGCGCATTCACAAGGATCACGGCTTGCGCCCAGTATCGGGGCCACCATGCCTCGGAGGGAATCCGAGTGAACGTTGCTGCACCGCCGTGCAGGTAGTTGTTGCGCGCACCAGTAATTGCACCTGCCTCCTTTTCGCTGAACGGCGGAAATGCTTTGCTACATCGCGATATCAGCGTCGTAGCGGTCACCGATGTGAATCGGGCCTGACCTTGGGTGAGACCGCTGGCAACCAAGAGGTTGCCGCCGTCTTCAGTCGGACTGGCTATCAGTAGTGGAGAATGCCGCGACAGTGCTGCCTTCGCAAGCAGTTCGAGGGCAAGTGCGGCCCAAAGCGCCTGCTCGTCGAAGTCTCTCACCACGTCATCGTCCATTGCGTGACTGATGAACAGCTTGGCTTTGAGCCACAGCGCGTGTGCGTCATAACTGTCTGTCATCGCGTGTTTCCGATCCGGTACGAAATCCTGGTCAAGGTGCGATCCTCATCACCATCTTGGACTGCTGCGCGAGCATGCAGAGCTCTACGGTTGTCAATGAGTAGGAATTGCCCTGCTGTCGTCCAGGGATGGGTGGAAGCACTGCTTTGCGAGTCTGCAAAGTATTTGACTGCATCCCGCGCTCTTTGGTTACCCGCTCGCATGCAGCCCGGATCGTATCGGAGCCGTGCAGTATCGTTGTCGTACGCTGTCGCGAGGAATGATTCACTCCCTGTGTCGACTACGAAGACGGCATCAACAAGCCATCGTGGCCTGTTTTGTGGACGCCAAAGCATCGTTGGTGTGGTGTTCGGCACCTCGGCGAACAGAATGATCAGATCAGGCGTCTGCCGGAGATGTGCACCATCAGTGTGTAGCGGTTGCGGCCCTAACCCGTAGATTGCGCTGAGGGACCGCGGTGGTGCGTTTTCAGGCGTGGTCGGACGCAGGTTGGTCACCGCAGGTTCACCAGGTCGAATGGCGACCTGCTCCCATCCGAGGTCCTTTATCGCCCATTCGATCTGGAACATGGACGCAGGCTCTGTACTGCTGGTCCAGCCGGTACGAGCAGCCTCGTTCTGCATCTCGGTCAATCGCTCGGTCATCGACACGTGTGTAGCCCCTTTTCAAACGAGGTAGAACGAATCGCTCATCGCTCGCGGTCGGCAAGGTTTCGTTCGAACAACGGGATTGCCTCGGCCACGCGTCCCACATCTCGGTAGGCGAGGGCAAGGTTGTGGCGGGTTGTCAAGGTGTCGGGGTGGCCGGGGGCCAGGATGCGTTCGCGATCACTGAGGACCCGCTCGTGCAGTTCGATCGCCTCGGCCAATCGCCCCGCCGACCAGTAGACGTTTGCGACGTTGTGGCGGGAGGTGAGGGTGTCGGGGTGGTCGGGGCCGAGGACACGTTCACGGTCAGCGAGATTCCGCTCGTACAGGTCAATCGCTTCGGATAGCCGCCCCGCTGATCTGTATGTGCCAGCGAGGCTGTTGCGCGAGTACAGGGTATAGGGGTGTTCAGCACCCAGGATGCGTTCGCGATCACTGAGGACCTGCTCGTGCAGTTCGATCGCCTCGGTCAATCGCCGCGCTGACCTGTAGGCGTTTGCGACGTTGTGGCGGGAGGTGAGGGTGTCGGGGTGGTCGGGGCCGAGGACACGTTCACGGTCAGCGAGATTCCGCTCGTACAGGTCGATCGCTTCGGATAGCCGCCCCGCTGATCTGTAGGTGTTGGCGAGGTTGTTGCGGGAGTGCAGGGTGTCGGGGTGGTCGAGGCCGAGGACGCGTTCGCGGTCGGTGAGGTTCCGCTCGTACAGGTCGATCGCTTCGGATAACCGCCCCGCTGACTCGTAGGTGTTGGCGACGTTGTGGCGGGCTGTGAGGGTGTCGGGGTGATCAGGGCCGAGGACACGTTCGCGGTCAATGAAAACCTGCTCGTGCAGGGTGATCGCCTCCGGCAGCCGCTCCGCCCAGTGGTAGGCGTAGGCGAGAGTGTGGCGGGCTGTCAGGGCATCGGGGTGATCGGAACCGAGAAACTGTTCGTGTTCGACGACAGTTCGGCGAGCTAGGTCGATGGCGCGGGTGAGATCAGAGGATTCGATGAGCTGATGGGTAGCCCACCGGCGCATGGCCAACACGATGGCGAGGGTGTCGAGGTCGGGGATGTGGTTGATGGCTTCCCAGAGTGCTTCTATGTGGTCGACCAATCGGGAGCCTTCCTCCCGCCGTTGAAACGCTTGGGCTTCATCGAACAATTGCGGTGCGAGTATCACAACCGCGTCGGCGGCGATACTGGTGATGGTGTGGGTGGTTTGGGCGCGTTGTCGCAGAACCCGACCCAGCAGTCGGTGCATCACGATGGTGTTCCCGGTGGTCGACCACGACAGCAGCGACCCCTCCACGCACCGCTGCAATGCTGCGGCTAGATGGCAATCGGAGTCGGGCAGCATCGTGTAGTCGACGCCATCGGGGGCGAGCATCGCCATCACACCCAGCAACCAGCGCACTTTCTCGTCGAGTTCTGGGGCGCCGGTGGGGGTTTCGGTGGTTTGGATCGACAACAGTAGCGCCTGATCCACAGCCAGGGGGTGGTCGCTTCCTCTACGGCGCGGCAGCACCGCGGGCAGTGGTTGAGCCGCGAGGAGTTGTCGGTAGCGGCTGTAGTCCAGGCGACGGCCGGTGATGGTGGCCGCTGCGGCCGACAACGCCAACGGCAGATCCCCGAGATCCTTCGCCACCTGCGCGGCACCGATGTCGTCGTTCAAGCCGGTCGACTCTCGCAGATAGGTGATCGATTCATCGCGGGCGAATCCCTCACCGGCGTCGATGATCTCGCCGAGTTGAGTGAACGAGCGGTCGATAGTGGTCACCACCACCCGGGTCACGCCGCCGGTCGGCAGAAATCGATCTACCAGGTCGGGGTCGGTGGCGTTGTCCAACACCAGTAGCGCTGGGTCCTGGCGTCCCGACAAGTGATCACGCAGCCTCCGGGCCGAGACTGCGGAATCGCCATCGGGGCCGGCTACCCCGACGCGGGTCGCGATATCGGCAAGACCGGCCAGCAGGGTGTCGGCGGTTTCGGCGTTGACCCAGCCCACCACCCCCTCCCCTGCACCGACGGCCTCCCGGGCATAGGCAGCCGCCACTTGTGTCTTGCCCGCGCCCCGCATCCCGGTCACCACTACCGCCACCGATGCACGTTGCAGCGTCTCCCGCAGTTCCTCCACCTGCGCACGAACCACGAAATACGGTGCGCGTCGAGGGATCCTGCCCACCACCACACACCCGGCATCAGGTGAATCCGGGCCGGGTCGGGATCGCGGTGGTTTGCGTTGCGCGTTGCCGCGCAGGGTCTGCCAGTAGGTGATTGTGCGCTTATCCGGGATCCTCGCCGCAGGGGTCTTCCCGGACTTGGCGTACAACACCCGCAGTACCTTCTCGAATTTGCCCGCATCACGCGGGATTACCACTGCGGCGTCATCGGAGTCGAACCACCCTGCGACAGTACTGATCGATACCATGCCGCCGATTTCGCTGGCGATAGCCGTCGGCGAGGGCTTACCAGCCGCCGCGTACAGCGCCCGCCACTGTGCAAGGTACTCCTCTCGCGGCGAAGCAGGCCTAGCGGACATCACTACGCCTTCCTCGACTCGTGACGACCCGGCACGAGTCGTAGACCCGTGAAACCCCTCCCGACATGCACATATCCGCACAATAACTGACTCCGGGATTCGTACACCGTCGAATCCAACGGCTCACTGGAAGGCGACCGCTTCACCCCACGTCGATCGGAAACCTCATGTCACACACCGACAAAGCCCTCCTGCTCACCGTCGCCGGTCTCACCGCGCTCATCGTCGGGATCACCGCGGGCATACTCGCCCGCATCGACGGCGCCACCCTCGCCACCACCATCACAGCTGGCGGGATCGGCTTCGCCAGCACCCTCACCCTGATCTTGGCCTGCATCACCACATACACCCTGCTCTAGCAATTCCTCCGACACCGACCGACGCCAAAGACCCGCAGCTGGTTGGTGAATGATGTTGGGGTGTCCGCTGATTCGCGTCCTTCCCATGGAGTCAACGGCCCTGGTCGGGGCGCTGCCGGAGCACCAACCACCCACACTCGCAGCACAAGAACCCAAAAACTCAGCCCTACCAGAGCGGTTGGTCGTCGGTGAGGTGTGCGGGGTTCCATTCGTCGGCGGACACAGTTGTGGGGTCGGTATCGATCGGTTCCGGCGAACGGGCCCGCCTCGGTGCGGGTTTCCAGAACACCGGGAAGGTGTTGCTGGGAAGCTGGGACCGTCTACAGTCCAGCGCAGCTGGCGCAGCGCAGCGATCACCCACTCACACATCGCAAACGATCGGAGACACCATGACCGGCGACTCGGATGCCGACATGCGGTTGCTCACTCTCGCCTTGATGGGTGAGTTTGCCAAGGTGCAGGATGTCATCGACGCGCTGGTGGGAATGTATTTCGAGCGTCGAACTCCCGGCCTGCAATGGTATTTGAAGCAGAAGGGCGTGCCTGCCCGGATAAGCGACACCGATCGCCCGCGGTTGGTGTCCTCGATTGCGGAAGACCTCGGTACCACAGGTGACCTCACGAACTTCCGGACGACGTTCGAGCGAGTGAAGCGTGTTCGAGACTACGCGGGTCACTCGGTGCGGATAGAGATGCTGGACAGCGACACGATTCTGCTGAAGAAGCAGTTCGTTGAGTCGGCAGAGGCCAAGCTGGACCCACCTGTGACGGTGACGCGAGCGGAGTTGGCCTCCCACCACCGGGACGTGTTGTGGATGTTGAACCATGTGCAGTACATCATCGGTTCGAGCGATCTGACGGTGAAGACCTACCTCGGTGATCGAGAGATCCAAGCGCTGGCTCCTCCCGCAAACCCGGAAGACTGGAACGAGATCGGATACGTCTTCGTCGACGAACAGACGGTCACGAGCACGTCTGCCGAGCGCTGATCGGGAGCACCCGGTCCAGGTCCGACGTGATTGGGAACTCCTGCCGGTATCGAGTCGGTGTGACTTCGCGAGGAGAGGCCGACGAGGTGGATCAATCCTCTCGTACGACCGGTCCGCGAAACCAACAGTAGGGCAGGTGGCCGTCGGGGGAGTCAACATACAGGTTGTAGGCGGCGCGGATGCAGTCGCCGACCTCGGCGGTGTGACCGGGTTCGATCAGATATTCCACAGCGAACCGGGTGATAGCCAGGTGGTGAGCAGTTCGTCTTCTTTGTCGTAGATGTCGAGCCATGAGGTCGTGGCTTCGGGTAGTGGGGTGTCGGTGATTTCGAAGCATCGGATGAATGCGGCGCAGCGGGTGAGAAGGATCGTGTACCGGACAGGTCGGTATCCGAGGTAGTCGACCATAGTGGGCTCCTGACGGAGCCAAGCGCCGGTTCACAGGCGCCCGGCCCGTTGCGATGCGCGATCGATGATTCGTACGTCAAGCCTCGATAGTCTGCGGCCGACTAGACATAGACCACTACGATTCCCCTGGCTGTTTGAACGATTGCGTCTGGCACATTTCCGGATTCGATGAACATGCTCACATACTCGGGAGGGCTTGACCGAAGGCCGTCTAGAACGTGCGGCATATATGGGACAGAGAAGTGCCCGCGGTCCTCGGGGTACTCATGAAACACTGCATTGGCTCGCGCATCGACTCCATCCCCAGTAATTGCAGATGCGTGCCCCATACGCATTCGCAGCACCTGTTCAAGAATGGACTTCGCAATTCCTCTCGCACCCGATTGCGGTCTAGTCAGAAAAGATTTCAACGCGGGATCGGTAACGTCTGCCCACGCAAGATACAGTCGGCGACCCTTCGGGGCTGGTTCGCCTATGCTCTCCAACGGGCTCGCAAATTGGTATGCGATTCTTGCGGTCTTGGAACGATCGTATTCCATTGTCTTGTGTGCGATAATCCCGGGCAGCACAGCGACCGACTTTCTCTCGCACTCGTCGCATATTAGAGGCTGTTCACACTGCGGCGTACAACCGAGGCTGCTCCGGTATGTTACGTCACCGCAGTAGAGTACGTAAACCGGTGGAACACCAAGCAGTTTTGCATTGTCGCAGAGTCGTGTGATTTGCTCGGATTTACGGTAGCCGAAGTTTATTCGATAATTCCGGCCGTTTGTAGTGCTAAGCGTTTTGGCCTGGACCAGCATTCCGAAACATTCGTTGCTGCGGTCTATGAACCACCAGATCCAGTCCGCACCTACCTCTCGCTCTTCCGGCTGGGTGAATTCAGCGTATCGAATCTGACCGACTTCGTGCGCTTCGGCCAGAAGTAGGTGCGTGACCGTGCGTTCGTCCCACATGCCGCCGTGTTCAACGCGGGTACGCATATGTCGTTGTGCGACTATTCGTGCGCCACGAAGTCCGGCGAGTGATGTTGTCATTAATGCTCACCTACTCCGATGCTAGACGAAAGCTTCCAGGATTGTTTCCACTATTGCCTCGACCCCACTCCAATCCTGCGTCATACGTGCATCCGGATCTTCCAATGCCTTCTTCACTTTTTCTCGAAAATCCTTTTGAACTCGTTTCTTGTCAGCACTTGGAAGTGAGCCTTGATATGCGCTCTGCCCTGGGATGTACCCGTACCACTGCACGGGAACCAAATGGCCGTCGACCGACAATAGCTCTTTACCTAGGTACATTTCCAACGAACCTGCGAGGCCGTTGATATCCATCGGAATCGGCGTAGGATTCTGAGGTCCTAGCGTCGGATAGTCCTTGAGAAGTGGTATTGGTGGATAATGACAAAGTCGATAGTTCTCGGGTAGAATTTCCTTCGCGAGTTTGGAGAGACCATCACGACCCGCGGTGTCATTGTCTGCCAATGCCAGGACCCTGTTGGCGATACCTGATCCCATGAATGATCGTACGAGCTTCGCTAGATTGTCGACACCACCGGCAGCACCGCCACTGAAGTCCATGAATCTCAGATAATGGCTGAGGTGTGGATGTGTCACCTCGATTGCAGCTGACAGCAATTGAGAGTCGCTGGAACCTTCTGTCAGGACGACAATGGGCGCGTCGGCGACAATGACGCGCCGTCTCGATTCTCTGGCATTATCCGTAATGGGCACGTTTACCGTATCGACGTCGGCGTAGTGCCGTAGCCAATAGATCACCGGTGTCATAGGGTCATCGACCTGATCCAACAGAAGACGAAGAAAGGAACGCCGTGTCATTTGGCCGACTATCGATTGCGGAAAACCGAACTGAGGAGCCTGGAAGTTGAACGGCGTCCTGCGGCCGAGCGCCCTACTGTCGCTCCAGTTCACCGACATCCTAAACTTACCCAGCAGGTCATCTGCGTCGTATGCGGGGGTCCCGAAGATGGTGATTCCTGCATCGTCGTTCGCTTTATTGACAGCCGCATAGAACTCGCTCAGCGATTTTTCTCCGGTGAATCCTTGAAGCTCCAGCCGATCCCGTAGCGCGAGGACGGTTGCGCTGTACTCAGACCTCGTCTTCGTGTAATTTCGTTCGGCTTCTGTGAACAGTATGGCAAGATCGGAGCGATATCCACGCTTACGGCCCAGGTATGGGAATTCGCAATATTTGTCGTACCTAAAATCGCGAACTATTACGAGATCACTGGAACGTACATGGTTGTCGGTGGCCATGACCCTTCTCCTGATGAGTTTGTCCGGAGCAGCGTGGACGGCACGATAATGTGATCTGACCGCCCTCGCGGATTCGTGTGTCGCAGAGCAGTGCCTGTCGCAACTCCTCAGAGCGCTGGACACTGTCGTGCCGCGGGCTTCGGCGGGTTTGTTCGCTCGGGTTGTTGGCTATAGACGCGCATTCTCGGGCACGAGCGAAAGCTTGGGACGCGCTGCATCTTTCAGCGATGACCGTGCTCCGTCGCCGGAGTGGGACGTCATCGCCAAACCGAACATGAACTCGGTGAACCCGTCGGTGGTGAGCCCGAATTCCGCCGCGATCTGCCGGGTCGTCAGCCCTTGTCCTCGGAGGGCAGCGAGAACTTTGCTCAGCACCTGCGATGACTCTTTGGTGACCGTCGAGCCGGGTTCGGCCGACCTGAATCCGCGCTTGCTCAGTTCGACCAGGGTGGACCGGTATTGCCAATCGGTTATCAGTCCGAGGTCGTGGAGTCGGTGAGCAAGCGCCGTCGCCGACACACTCCACCGAGTCTTGGCTCGGATGATTTGCGACACTGTGGGATTGCGCAATCCCGACGCCAGAACGTCATTGCGGGGCATCAGCAAAGCACTCGCGAATTGGTTGGCTTCCCGCTCGGCTTCTCTTCCGTGCGGTATGGCGTGCTCACAGTGAACGCACAAATGTCCCAACTCGTGCGCTGCGTCGAACCGGAGTCGCTCGGCGGACTTGCTGGTGTCGAGGAAGACGAACGGCGTGCTTCGGTGATAGAAGCTGAAGGCATCGACGTCCCGGAAGTCGGATGCGATGCTCAGCAGACGGACACCGTGAAGTTCCATCGTGGCGAGAATGTGGCGCAGCGGTCCAGTGCCGAGTTCCCATCGTGCGCGCAGTGTCTCGGCCGCGACTTCGGGGTCCCAGTCCGGGAAGGTAGGCACATCGTTGGCCGGTAGGGTGAAACGACTTTCGATCCACTCCATGATTTCGACGCCGAGCTTGCCTGCCGATCTGGCGCGATCACGCTCACGGGCGGTCATTTTGCTGAGGGCACGGAAGCTGATGGCGTCGGCTTCGAGGGGATCGATCTCGCTGAGACTGAAGAACTCGGGCAGTACGTTCAGTGCGCGTGCGAGTTCGACTCGTCTCTCGGGAGAGGGTTCTTCGGTTCCTTTCTCCCATCGTTGAATCGTCTTGTCGGAGACACCGAGTGTCGATGCCAGATGGGTGCGCGCCTGACCGGCTCGCCGTCGTGCGAAGGCGAGCCGGGAGGGGGCGAATTCATCTGTTGGCATGGTCATTTGGGAAGAACCGGAACCTCGGGGCCGTCGTCGGGTTCGTCAGTATCGGGATAGATGTCGACCTCGGGATTCAGCTGGAGCGGGTTGAGGATGATTCGTTCTCGCCAGCCTGAGGGGTAGTCGCGCTTGTCGAGATAGCTCGGGTTGCTGATCTCGACGCGAACTTCCCCGTCGACGATCCGATGGATCAGGTACCAGATGTCCCAGCAACCTTCGACTTTGGGCGAGCTCGGGAAGCTGGAGTCGATCGAGTCGAAGCCCTCGGCGACGTAGCGGACACTGTTGAGCGCGCATGACCCCTTGGGCCACTTCGTGGTGAAGCGATCGTCGGTTCCGGGCAGGCCGGTGAATTCGTTGCCCGCAGCGGCGATGATCGCGATGCAGCGCTCAACGGCGACTGTCCGGGCGACTCCGTCGGTTTGGTCGATCTTCCACTTGCGCGGGATCAGAAGCTCACGCAAGTAGGCGACGGTGGCCTGGTGCATACGCTGCCCCGCGGTCCCTGGCGGAGACAGCGGGTGCGCTCCCTCAGCGTCGTTGAGTGCGCGCCGGATAATGTCCTCAAGGACTTCCGATTCGGACAGATCGAAGCGCTGGAGGGGGTCGGGGTCGGGTTGAGCAAGGTGCTGCCTGTACAGGAGGGCCACCGCACCTGCCTTTCGTGAGAGCCGCTGAGCAATGTCCGGAAAATCTACCACACATGAGGTCGCATATCTGGACATGCTTCTCCCGTCGAGGCGCGTGTGACGAAGCGCCGTACCTTTCATCGACCGTCAAGGCTGAGCTGGTAGTTGTCAGCGGGCGAGGCTGTGCGTTTGTCACTGGATCGACAGGCTAGTTGGCACTAGCCTCCGTGCTCGACCGGTTGCGACGAGGGGACGACGGCAGGCGGCCAATCCTGCGGGACAAGGGACCCGCAGGGGTCCCCACGCCTTCTCCAGTTCCACGCAGAAGCCGCGGATCGGGCTCACATCGCCTGAATGCCGGACACCACCTGGCCAGTCAACAGGCTCCCGCCAGACTCATCCCGAAACACCTGTGAAGCTTCGGTTTTGATGTCTTATTCGTCAATTTCGACACGTCATCAGCGATTCGCTCACGCTCGTCTTCCCGATCCCCACCTGACACCTCTTGCGGCGCCTTTTCCTCATCGTTCACCACGACGGTCTTCAACCAACGCAGCATGAGGCGGTTTGGAGCCTCCCCCTGCAGGGCGACTCCGAAGGGCCAACCTCCATCGCCCACGCAGCACCGCTCCAGATCGGTTGCCTACACTCCTCTTTCGCGTTCAGGACACAACACAGGAATTGACAATTGCTCTTCGGGCAGCTGGTGAAGGGGCAAGGGTAGCGCGGCATGATCTCTTTCTCGCCGACGAAAGCTGCTGTGCGGCGATGATCTAGGTGGCCACTGACAACGAGGATCGCGTAATCGCCCTGAGCGGTAGTGCTTCGTGTGCACGGTCAGCGAGAGTGCCTGTTGTCTGTCGACGGGTTTCGGTTTCACTTGCTTCGCCTTGTGGTGGCGGTCAGAACCGCGCGAGCATCTGCGCGGCGGCTTTTATCTGGATGGAAGACGGCGACGAATCCCGCGCATAGGCGTGCGGGGCGGTCGGTGTGCAGCCACCAGAGCGCCGCGCTTAGGATGGCGGCGCCGGCGCCCGGCCCGCGACCTTCGCGTACATGCAGTACTTCGTGTGGCCGCGTCTTCGGTTCGGCAGTGCTTCGACTCCATTGCGCCGCATCGGAGTTGCCGCAATTCCGCCTGTCGCGGTGGCAGCCGGTTGTCAATCCCTGGCCTGGCGTACTCCGCGCGGACACACCCAAACTGACACCTACTGGTGCGGCTTCAAAATGAGGCTTTCCGGGTCGCGTTCAGCCGCTTCCTCGATGCGGTCGGTTCTATCGCCGGTTAGATCTGTTGCGCTTCAACCTGATTGAGATCGGTCTTTGCGCGTCAGATCGTGCCGTATCGGTGGCTGGCATGCCACAGCCCAGATTGCGCTCACAGTGCAAAAATGGGAGGGAGAGGTGGCACCGCTTGGCGGTGCCACCCTCATTTCAGTTCTAGCTGGAGCGGCGGCGTGCGACCTCGTTGAGTGCGGGACCGAGCTTGTCGCCGATGAGTGCGGTCACGTCGGCGTGTGGCTGGTGCCGTCGCACGTACGATTTGCGCAGTACACGGGAGGTATTGCCTAGCTGGTCGGCGACCTTGGTCACGTCGAGTCCGGCCGAGATGCCCTCGGTACCAAGGTGTTTGCGCAAGCTGTGGAGCGTGACCGCGTCGGGCAGCCCAAGCGCTGCGGCTATTCGCCGCCAGCGTCGGCCCATGCTCTTGAGGTTGCGTGGCCCGCCGTCGTCCAGATCGAAGAACAACAGGTCGTCGGGCCAGTCCGCGTTCTCCGGGCGTGGTGGCAACGCCAACCGGACCTTCTTCAAGCGGCGTATCCGGGTAGCTAGCATATCCAGGACCACTTGCGGGAGCTGGACAGGCTTGGTGATGAACTTGCCCTGATTCAGGTCTTCGGCATCGTGTGTGGTGTAGTCGGTCCACACCTGTGCCGAGCCGTCGCGGGAACGGACCGCCCCTCGTGGGGTGAGGATCCCGGTGTCGAAGTCGATGTCGGACTCGCACACGCCCAGTGTCTGGCCGAGCCGCCATCCGGTCGCCGCGACGAACACCACCCAATCGGCCAGATCGTGGGTTTCGCAGTACTGCGCGACCGTGGGCACTCGTTGTTTCCATGCCCGTTTGCCTTCTCGCTTGTCGAGTGTGGGGCACGGTGCGGTGGAGGTGTAGACGTCGATCAGGATGTGTGCGACGGTCGCGGTGTCGATGAATGCGGCACCGCCACGGCGGCGCTGGAAGTTACTGGGTTTGGGAAGCAACGCTTCCCGGACGGGGTTGGCGGGGTTTCCTGGTCCGAGTGCGCCGACGCGGATGCAGAATCGGAACATCCCGGACAGGATGTTCTCCTTCAAGATGCGCGGCGCGCTGCCGCCGCGTTCGCGGGCTACATAGTCGAGCATGTCTTCGATGACGGCGGTGTTGATGAGGCCGATTTCGCGACGTCCGTATTTGGGGGTCAGGGTGTCGCGCATCATCGGTTCGTAGTTGTTGATCGTTTCTTCCAGGCGTCCGCGTTTGCGCAGATCGTCCTTGTACGCGGCCCACGCCTCCGCGAGCGTGGAGCGTTTGGTCAGGGTGCCCGCGAGGGTGACCGAGGAATCGATCCACTCCTGTGCGGCGTCGATGAAGGCGCGGCGGGCGCGTTCGCCGGTCCGGTCCGGTTTGGTCCGGCCCCGGCTGTCGGTTTCCGGTGGTGATGAGCGGGTGATGCGCTTGTAGTTGCCGTTCCAATCGCGGGGCCGTCCCGCTGCGGTCCACACACCCGGCAGGCTCGGGTGCGGTTTCAGGTTCGGTTCGGGGACGGTGCCGGGGTCGAGTTCCGGGCGGCCACGTTTAGTCTGGACCATGCCTCTATTCCTTTGGAGGGTGTAGTGGTGTTGGCCTCCGTCGCCCGCTGCGTCAACAGCGGGACAAACCGACGGGGGCCAGCTGCGTTATCAGGGTCGCCCGTTAGGCGGCGGCGGTGCCGCCGCGTCGAGTCCGTTGTTCCTGTTCGGTGATCCATGCCTCGACGTCGGTGCGGCGGTAGACGATCTTGCGGCCGAGGGCGAAGGAGGCGGGGCCGTAGCCGATGTGCCGCCAGTAGCGCAGGGTCCCGACGGTGAACTTGTATTCGTGGGCCAGTTCGGCGGTGGTGAGCCAGTCCTCACGCTGGTTGCGGTGCGTGCTGGTGTCGGCGGGGGTGGTGGGTTCGTGGTCGGGCATCGGGGTTCCCCTTTCAGGCGGCGGTGTGGGGCCGGGTGCATACGGGTCCGGTGGGGTGGTGTTCGGTGATGTGGGGAAGTCGAGTTCTTGTGGTTGTGTAGGTGATTTCGTCTCCTTTTCCGTGTCGGTGTCGTTCCCGCCGTGCCCGAATGCGGGTCCATGAACGCTCCCTACACCGGCTGTCGTCAAGCGAACCGTGATGCCCTGCATCACCGTGCGGGGTGAGGGGCTGGTTGTTCGGCGCGACTCGTGTCGGGGCTGTAGCGCCGCCGATTCCGGGTCGGGCATCGCGGTAACCGGCCGCGCCGCGAAATGGCGGCAGGCGCGCGTTCCGGGCGGCGTGACCCGGTTCCGGTCCGGGCGTCAGGTGTGGTGCAGCCCACCGGGGGTGCGGAATGGGGTTCCCGCGATCGGCGACAGCGCCGCGCGTGGGCGACCGGGAAGTTATTCTCGTGCGACAGCGCGCAGGGGCGTGGGGTGGTCGAGGTTTTGCTCGGCAGCGCGGGGGTGGCGAATCCGGGCTCATGCCGCCCGCCCGTCGAGGAATAACTCTTGCCCGCTGTCGACATCGTGGTCGTCATCGAGGTCTGCAGTAGCGGTCCCGGCGTCGCCGGGTTCGGTGAGTGGAGGCAGCGGTGCCAGCGTGTCGATGTCGATGTCGATATCGGTGTCGCCGTCATCGCCTGTGGTGGCGAGTTCGCTGGGATCGGTGGTGATCAGAGCGTTTTCGGTGGGTGAGGCCAGCGATCCGAACACGGCGCGGTCGGTGCCCCCGACAGCGAGCAGACCGCTACCGCGTGCGGCCGAGAGCAGGAAGTGTTGTTCGCCGTCGGAAAGCCGGAACGCGGCGGCGACCTCGTCGATGGCCTGGGGAGCCTGACGCAGGAGTATCTGGGTTGCGGCGTTGGACACGATCGCGCGCCCCAACTCGGTGGAGAGCACATCGGCGCTGTCCTGGGTGGCGACGGTGAGACCGGCCCAGTGTTTGCGGAAACTCTTCGCCGCCCGGAACAGGAATTGCGCTCCGGCGGGCTGGCGCATGAGCAGCCACGCCTCGTCCACGGTGATCATCCGGGGCCGCCGATCAGCCGGGTTCGACACCCGCCGCCATGTCGCGTCCAACACCAGCAGGGTGCCGATCGTCTTCAACTCTTCGGGTAGTTCTCGCAGCGAGAACACCACCAGCCCACCCTCGGGGTCGGTGGTGGTCGGTCCGTCCAACAGCCCGGCATAGGCTCCGCCGCCGACGAAGGGATGCAATCCGGCGGCCAGTTCCCCTCCGGCGGGTGTGGCGAGCCTGTCCAGTTGGTCGCGTAGCCCACTCAGCGTCGGGGCGGCCTGTGTCCAGGTGGCGGGGTCGTCGGTGATCCCGGCGGCGGCGTAGGTACCTGCCAGGGCTGCATCCAGAGCAGCCCGCTGGGCGGATGTCTGGTCACCGAGCAGGACCTGGACAAGGGTGTGCAGGAACAGCTTCCGTCGTGTCAGGGCATCGGCAGGGGCGGCGCGGCGGCCGTCGGGGCGGGTGTGGATTTCCAGGTCGAACGGGTTGAGCCGCTCGCCCGGGGCACCGAGGCGGATGTGGGTGCCACCGACCGCCTCGGCCAGGCGGCGGTATTCGTCTTCGGGGTCGATGACCACTTGCTCGATGCCGCGATACAGCGAGCGCAGGATCTCGGTTTTGACCAGGTACGACTTGCCCGCCCCGCTGCGCCCGAGGACCACCATGTTGTGGTTGTGCGCTTCGGGGGCGAACCGGTCCACGAACAACAATCCCGATGCGGCGTCACGACCGTAGAGCACACCCTGGGGGCGGGCAGCCTGGATCGGGTCGGTGACCGGGAGTTGCGGGGAGTCGAAGGGGAATGCCGCGGCGAGCGCGGTGGTGTCGAAGGTGCGCCGCACCCGGATCAAATCCAGCCCGAGGGGCAGGGTGGTGGCCCAGGCTTGGGCGGCGCGGTAGGCGAGGGTGCAGGTATCCACGAGCAGGCTCGCGGCCAGCGCCCGCACGGCGGCGACCTCATCGGCCAGCTCCGCTTCGGAGTCGGCGTGCACGGTGAGATACACCCCCACCCGGAACAGCCGCGCCTCCGCCCGCGCCACGCGCGCCGACAACTCGGCGGCGTCTTCGACGGCGACGTCGATCTGCGGGTCGGAGGGTCGGCCTCGGCTCGCGTCGTGCATTCGGGAGGATTCCAGTCGCGCCAGTTGGTGGCGTAGCCGGGTGGCGGCGGTGACCGGGTCGACGGGGTCGATGTGCACGGCGACCTCGACCCGCCCGGGATGCGACAACAGCGGTGCGAGCCAACCCGCCGTCACCTCGCGCGGATATCCGGTGACCGCGAGAGTCGCCGCCCAATCACCACCGATCTCGAGGTGGCGGGTGCCGATCGTCAGCGATTCCGGTGCGAACCCCGCCCCGGCCTCGGGCGCGAACGGGTCCGGGACGACGGTGTCGGTGAATCCGGCGGCGGTGATGAGGGCCTCGCGTGGTGCCACGTCAGCGGCGGACGACACGAGTCCCTCGGGGTTGCAGCAGCCGCTCAGGACGGCGGTGGCTTGCATGTCGTCGAGGGCAGTGACCGTGACGCCTAGTGGGGCGAGGACGTCGGCGGCCTCGTTCATGCGACGCAGCAGTCGCGACTCGGCACCACGACGTGCGGCGGATGACAGGCCCCGCCGAGCCCGGCCACCTCCGGGCAGCCTCACCCTCTGTGAGGTAGCGGCGGGGTTGTCGATCGGTTCTCGCCACACCAGCAGTACCTGGCGGTGGGTCAGGTTCTCCCCGGCGGCCAGCTCGGCGAGGTGTGTGGCGTGGTCGTGGGCGGCGGCGGCCAGGTCCGGGGACATGTCCTGGGCGGCGGTGTGCAGGCTGGACAGGTGTGCGGTGAGGTCCAGGCGGGCCGAGCGCAGCAGGATCTGGACGGGTTGGCGCAGGGTGTGCAGCCAGCCCGCGAGTTGCCCGACGAGGCTGTCTTGTTCGGCCGGGGTGCGTAACGCGAGGTTGAGGGTGCCCGCGACCGCGACGACGGCCAGCCCGTCGGCCCCGAGGTCGATGACCCCGACACCGCCGCTGCTGCTGGTGACCGACTCTGGTAGCCGCAACTCCTGCGCCGACAGTGCTGCCGGAACCGGTGGGCGTGGCCGGGCTCGGGTGGCGCGGTCGGTGATCCACCTCGGTGCCGTGAGCACTCCCCCCTCGGATTCGGTCACCATGCGCCGGGACCGGAAGCGGTGTCGGATCGCGGCGAACAGCAGCAGGTCGGCGGGGAGCCCGTCGCGGTGGGTGAGGATCGCGACGGTGACCACAGCCGCGATCGGGGCGGCGGCGGCCAGGAACACCAGCGGCGCGACCACGGACCGGGTCGCGATCCACACGGAGTACAGCCCGAGTGCGGTGGTGGCGAGGATGGCGAGCTGGCGGGCGGTGAACGGCCCGAGCAGCCGGTCACTGCGCTCGACATCGGCGGGAATACGCACGATCGTCGTCATTGAAGCTTTCCTCCTCGGGGAGCGCGGGACCTGCGGCGGCGGACGGGGAGATCCGGGAGTGGCAGATGCAGTTGCCGCCCGGCCGCCCGCGTCGGCGCTGGTGGCGGTTGGGGTGGTATGCGCGGTGGCGGTGCGGGCTTGACCCGGGTCACCGGGAACGGCAGCGGGTACTGGCCGCTGCGCGTCGGCCGGACCCGCTCGTAGGGGTCGGCCGGTGGCGGTGCCTCGAAATCGAACGCGAGCTGTTCGGGTCGGCGGCTGCGCGGAACCGTCGCGCGGGCCGGTGGTCGTGGAGGTTCAAGTGGTGGCATGGGCCGGACCCTGCTCACCGGGATCGGCAGCGGGTACTGGCCACCGCGCCCGGCACGGATCCCCCGGTAGGGGTCGGGTGGGGTGAAGTCGAACGCGAGTTGCCTCCCGCGCGACGTGCGACCCGTGGTTTTCGGCGCAGTGGTGGGCTGCGCGGAGGCCAGGGAAGGTTGCCGCCGGACTCGGTGCACGCCCTCCAGGGGCAGCATCAGTTGCCCGTCGCGGGTGGCGCGCACCCGCGCGTACGGGTCGGGTGGCCCGGTCGCGGCGGTGCGCGGCCTGCGCTGCCGTAGCTGGGCAGGTGTGGCCCCACCGCCGCGCCCGCGCCCTGCGCCTTTGAGTAGGCCGAAGGTTTTGTAGACGACGTAGCTGCGCGCGATCGAGCCGACGAGGGTGCGGCCGTGGCCGATCCGCAACACCGACAGCAGCCAGAACGGGGTCTTGATCAACACACCCATCAATGCGAGCGCGACGATCAGATCGACGATCCCGTTCGCGGTGGGGCCGAAGAAGTTCCATCCGCCCGGGGTGAGGAACACCCGCAGCACCGTCACCAGTACCAGCGACTGCACCACCTGAATCGCCAGGCACGCGGCGAAGGATCGCCACCACCAGCGCGCCACCATCTCGAGGCCGGGCAGGGCGTGACACATCAACGCCAGCGGGGCCGCCACGATCAGGATGACGGTGACCGCGACGCGCACCACGTAGGAGACCAGCAGCACGACCAACATCACCACCAGCGCGACCAGCAGCAGGATCGTGAAGGTCCCCGGCGCTGTGCCGCCGGATGCCGCCAGCTGGGTCAACGCGGCGGCAGCGGAGTCGGAGTCGACACCGTCACCGGCGAGGGCTTGGGCGAGGGCGTTGGCGAACCCGATCGCCGCGGTCGCGATCACCATGCTCATCGCTGCCGCGAGGAACCCGACCACCAGTCGTGCCGTCAGCTCTCGCCACGACCACCGCGTCTGCAGGGTTTCGCGCACCATCAGCAGCACCCCGGCCGCGGTCACCACCAGCCCGTACATCGCGAGCACCAGCTGCCACGACTGCGTCCACAACGCGCCGACCTGCGGCAGATCGCCCGGCTCGGGCGTGGTGAGCAGGGTCTGCGACACCAATTCGAGCAGCGGGTTGAGCGCGGAGTCGACCAGACGCTGGAAGAACCCGTCGATCGCCTTGGCCACGCAGCCGGAGATGTTGCTCACCCCGCACTCGCCAGCCCCCTGTCCCGACCCCGGCGAGTCCGCCGGCGTCGGGACAGTCGAGTCGGGAACACTTGGGGCGGGTGAGGCCGGGCTGGTGGTGGGTGCAGGCGTGATCCAGCGCGAGGGAGGCACCGCCGAACTCGGAGCCGGTGTCGTGGTGGTGGGTGCGGGTGTCGCCGGAGCCGAGGGCACCGGCACGGGCGGCGTCGGTGGTGGTGGTTGCGCGGCGGCACTCGTCACACCGGTGAGGGTGATCAGCACCGCCGCGAGCACCACCGCCACCGTGGCCGCGGTGGTGCGGCCCGTGCGCAATGCCCGCAGCCCGAACGCGGGCGTGAGGCGGGCGAGTAGTGGGGCGCTCACGTCAGGCTCCGACGATCGATTGGAGGACCGCAACGATCAGCGGGGCCAGCATCGCCAGCGCGTACCCCAGGCACGCCGCGCGGAAGGCGCTCTTGGCCTTCTCCATCTCGGCCGGGTCACCCGCCCCGATGAGATAGCGTGCTCCGGCGACGGTGAGGCAGACCGTCGCCAGGGCGGCGAGGATGCCGATCAGCCAGTTGCGCAGGTTGTCGAGCACTTGGTCCAGCGAGGACGCGATCGCCAGCACCGGCGGCTGTGGTGGTGTGGCTGCCGCCGTCCCGGCCGCCAGCATCAGCACGACCGCTACCGTGCAAGCGGTCGCGAGGATCCTCGGCCACCACCGGACACGCCCGCGCCGCACGCGGCAGGTGAGTGTTGTATCGATGTCGGGGAGTCGAGTCACGCGCATGCGCGCACCTGCTCGTGCCCGGTGGTCGAGTGTGCCGGTGCAGGCGAGTGCTGTCCTGGCTGACGAACTCGGGTTTGCGACGGCCCGGTGCCCTCGGCGAGTGAGAGCGCGTTCATGGCGTGGGCTTCGACGATGCTGGTGCGACCGGTATCGAGGGCGCGTTCGGTCAGCCAGGTCACGAGTCGGGCTTCGGCGCGTCGGCGTTGTTTGCGCAGCTTCCACAGTGACTTCCCGCCTTCGGCGGCCAGCGAGGTCAGCGTGCGATATTCCCATCGTGAGACCGCGATCAACTCCGCCGCCTCGGTGGTGATCACTGCGGCGGCTACGGCTTCGGCGAGCACGGTCTCGGGATGGCCCGGCCCGGTCACCATCAGCAGCCTCTTTTGGTCCATCGGGCCTAGATCACGGTCGAGGTCGGCGACCGACGCCACGACCGGCAACTGCCGCCGCACCGCTGTGATCGCGGAGCGGTAAGCCGCCCACCGCAGCCGATGCCACACGCCCGGCCGATCCAGCTCGACGCATCGGAGATGGGTGAGGAACCCGGTCAGTACCTCGGACTCGAAGTCGTCGCGGTGATGGCTGCCCGGCGCGGCGAACAAACCGGCCATCCCCGCGAGCATCGGGACCGCCAGAGCGGCGCACACCAGCGTCGCATCGTGGCCGTGTGCGCGTGATCGCTCGATCAGCCACACCCAGATCGCGTCGACCACAGCGATCGGCACGCCGCGATCCCACAGCCGCTCGCGTAACCCGTCCCACGACTCGACCTCGCCATCGGCGAGCCCCGGTGCTGGTCGCGGGTCGACGGGCACCGGCTGCCCGGCGATCGGGCCGAACGTCGAGAACACCACCCCCAGCGGCGAGCGCGCCTTACCGCGCGGTCCCGAGGAATTCACGAACTCCGAATTCGTCACCATTAACTCCCTGCTCGGTGGAAACAACAAAGATTCCGACCTCACAAGGACACCGCAGACCCATATCCAAAACATATCCAAACCACACCCGAACAACACCCGAACAACACCCGAACCGCATCCGAAACATATCCGAGCCATATCCAAGCGGACACAGCAATCATCAGGCATCCACGGTCCCGCACCGGTCAGACACCGGGCGATAGTGCAAACCATCTGGGTGGATATACACAAGGATATGGTTCGGGTGCGTTTCGGATATCACCTCCACCATCCTCGGCAAACCCTCCAGAAAAATCTGAAAAATCTTTGATCCGACCTGGTTCGATATCGGCACTCCCGTGTCGGGCAGACGGTCCTCGGGCCTGCCGATTCCACCCGCAAAAATTATTCAAATAAATTTTGGTGGGCGATGTCCCGAAAAAGCGTTTTCGGCGGAAGTAGACGAGTACACATCGTTCTCCCACCGTCAGGAGCGCCCTCGTATGACCGCGAAAACTCCGCAGCGTCCATTCCGGTCCGCCGCCAGCCCCACCTTGCCCGCGACGGGCACGGTGGCGATTCCCTCGACCCTGTGGGCCGCCGGGAGCGAGGCCCTCGACCCCGACGACCGCTGGCCCGAACCGATCTTGTCTCGCGCGGTGCGCGAGTTCTCCGTACCGGGCGGGCGGGTGCTGTTGATCGGCTGGCCCACCCCCACCACCCGGGGCGCTCTACATCTGGCCGAACCCGACACGGCGGCGGCGCTGGCGACGGTGGCGGCCCTGGGCCGCCACGGCGTCAGCGAACCCGATCCCGGCACCGATGAGCCGGTGGATCTGGTCGTAGTGAGTCTGCTGGCCGATCACCTCGATCCGGTGGCCGCCGCCGACCGGGTAGCCGGGCTCGCGGTGGCGCGGATGGCGATGGGCGGACTGCTGGTTGTGCTCGGCCGCTGCCGCCACAGCGACGAGGGGGTGCTGATCGATCCGGCCGGTGCGGTGGTGGCCGCCGCCCAGGCCGCCGATCTGCTCTACCTCCAGCACATCATCGCTGTCCCCGTCACCGGCCACACCATCACAGCCACCGCAGCGGCCGACGCGCTCGCGCCCAGCGCCCGACGGCACGTGGTCGCGCACACCGACGTGTTCGTGTTCCTCCAGCCCTCCGCCCAGGACTGACTCCTCCCACCCCGGCCCGCACCCCGCCCCCGCCGCCATGCAAGGCCGGGCCGCCCCCGCCGCCGACCGCTCGCTCTCGTGAAGGAATCTCGATGACTCTCGACTCCACCACCGGCACCGCCGACACCACTACCGCCGACTCCGACTCCGGCATCGCGACGACCGATCGTGCCGCTGTCCCGGTATCTGTGTGGGCCACCGCCCAAACCCCGCCCGCGGTGCAACGGCGGGGCCGCTACCACCCCGACAGTGTCAAGCATCCCGCGAAGATGTTCCCGGCGATCGTCCAACACGCCGTCGCGACCTACACCAGTCCCGGTGACCTCGTGCTGGATCCGATGTGCGGGATCGGCACCACGATCGTCGAAGCCCTCCACTCCGGCCGTCGCGCGGTCGGTGTCGAGTACGAGGCGCGGTGGGCCGAGTTGGCGCGCACCAATATCGGGCTCGCTCGTGAGGCCGGGATCGATCTCGATGCCGCTGTCTACACCGGTGATGCCCGCAAACTCCCGACCCTGTTGCCGCAGGAGTTGCGGGGCCGGGTGGATCTGGTGATCACCTCTCCGCCCTACGGTGACTCCGTCCACGGCCATGTCCGTGTGCGCGCTGGGCAGGGCGTGCACAAATCCAACCACCGCTACGGCGCGGTCCTGGATCGCGGCAACCTCGCCAACGTCGGACTCGGCCGACTGCTGTCCGGGTTCACCCGCATCCTCACCGGTGCCGCCGAATACCTCGCCCCGGGCGGGCACGTCGTCATCACCGCCCGGCCGTGGCGGCAGCACGCGGAGTTGGTGAACCTGCCCGCGCACCTGATCACCTGCGGCACCCTGGCCGGGCTCGTCCCCGTCGAGCGCTGCGTCGCACTACTGGGGCGACTGTCCGAGGGAGACCTCGTCGCGCGCAGCAGCTTCTTCCAACGCGACTTCATCGTCAAACAGCGCGCCGCCGGGCTACCCATGCACCTCATCGCGCACGAGGACGTCGTCATCCTGCGCAAACTCGCCACGGCGAGGACCGAGCCCCAGGGCCCACGCGGCCAGCTCCAGTACGGGGCCGCCCCGTTCTGGGGCACGAGCGGACAGCCCGGCCAGGCAGGGGCGGTAGCCGCGTGAACACCACCATCGCCAGTCCCGAACAGGGATGGCTGGGCCGGATGCTGCTCGCACCCGGCACGAGGCTGGGTGATCTCGCCGAGACGATCGAGCACGCCGTCTTGTCCCCAGCCGCCATCGTGGGCGTGCTGGCAGCGGCCGGTGCGCTCGCCGCGGCGCGAGCACTCGTGCGGCTGCGGCACCGCCGGCTGGGTGCCCGTGCTCGCCAGATCACCGTGCTCACCCCGCCCGAGGTCGACGCGAAAGGCGCGCTCGCGTTCTGGTCGCACCTGATCGGGCAACTCCGCCCGGCCTGGGCGCGGCTGCTGTTGGGGCAACCGCATCTCGGGTTCGAGTACACCGTCACTCCCGAGGACGGGGCCGCGATCCGGCTCTGGGTCCCCGGTGCCATCCCACCCGGGTTGATCGAACGCGCCGTCGCCTCGGCGTGGCCCGGCGCGCACACCGACACCAGCAAGACCACCCGACCACCGCTGCCCGACCCCACGGACGGCACCCGGCGGATCATGGCGGGCGGTGAATTGCGGTTGGGCCGCCGCGAAGGGTTGCCACTGCGCACCGACTACAGCGGTGATCTCGTGCGGGACCTGATCACCGCCGCTGACGACCTCGCACCAAGGCAGGCCGCGTGCGTGCAGATCCTCGCCCGCCCGGTCACCGGCCGCCGCGTCGCCCGCACCGCCGGGGCCAACGGGGCACCGGCCGGGTTCGTGAGAGCACTACTGCGCGACGTGTTGAACCTGATCACGCCAGGCCCTCTCACCCGTTCCCCGCGCACCGGTGGCGCGGCGGACGGGCGGACAGGTGACCGGCAAACCACGATGGAATACACCGCCGCCGCACGCGCGGCAGCGGGGAAAGCGCGCGGCCCGCACTGGGAAACCGTCGTGCGCTACGCGGTCTCGATCCCGCTACCCCCGGACGCCGATCCTGATGCCGTGTCCCAGGCGCGGGCGGTGGCACGCGGACGCACGGACGCTTTGGCGACGGTGTTCGGGGCCTGCACCGACCACAACTACTACCGGCGACGTCGCCGCCTGCGGCTCGCCCGGCTGCTGGGCGAGCGGCGACTCGGGCGCGGGGACGTGCTCTCGGTGCCTGAGTTGGCCTCGATCGCGCACCTGCCCACCGACGACGGGCTACCCGGGCTGCAACGCGCCGGAGCCCGCGCCCTGTCCCCCGCGCCCCAGATCCCCACGAGTGGTCCCCACACGAAACCCCTCGGTGTCGCCGACACCGGCGCTCGCCGCCCGGTCGCGGTCAAGGTCTCCGACGCCCGCCATCACCTGCACATCCTCGGCCCCACCGGCGTAGGGAAATCCACACTGCTGGCGCGGATGATTCTCGATGACGCCGAGGCCGGGCGCGGGACGATCGTCATCGACCCGAAAGGCGACCTCGTCACCGATGTGCTCTCGCGGCTGCCGCGCCGCCTCGGTGATCGGGTGGTGTTGTTCGATGCCGACTCCACCGCTCCGCCACCGTGTGTGAACCCTCTCGACATCGGACGGATCGGGCGCGCGGGCCTGGATTTGGCGGTGGACAACCTCGTCACCGTGTTCCACCGCATCTTCAGCCAATGGTGGGGGCCACGCACCGACGACATCATGCGCGCGAGCCTGCTCACCCTATGCGCCCAACCCGGCACCCCCACCCTCGCCGACCTACCCCGCCTACTGACCGAACCCGCCTTCCGCAACCGCGTCACCCGCACCACCACCGACCCACTGCTGCGGGGATTCTGGGACAGCTACGAACAACTCACCGACACCGGCCGCGCCCAGTTGATCGGCCCACTGTTGAACAAACTTCGTGCGTTCCTGCTACGGCCGTTCGTGCGCTCAGCGATCGCGGGCGGCCCGTCCACCGTCGAATTCGCCGACATCCTCGACCACGGCGGGATCTGCCTCGCCCGGTTGCCGAAAGGATCCCTCGGCGAGGAAACCAGCCGCCTGGTCGGCTCCCTGCTCGTCGCCCGCACCTGGCAGGCCGTCACCGCTCGCGCCCGCATCCCGGCCTCCGACCGCGCCGACGCGAGTTTGGTGCTGGACGAGGCGCAGAACTTTTTGAACCTGTCGACCCCGGTCGAGGACATGCTCGCCGAGGCCCGCGGACTGCGGCTGTCGCTGTCCCTCGCGCACCAGAACCTCGGTCAGCTCTCCCGCGAGCTGCGCGACGGCATCTCGGCCAACGCCCGCAACAAAATCATCTTCGCCGTGTCCCCCGACGACGCGCGTGATCTGGCCCGCCACACCAGCCCGTGGCTGTCCGAGCACGACCTGACCCATCTCGACGCCTTCCACGCCGCCGCGCGGCTGCTGGTCGACGGGCAGAACGCGCGACCGTTCACCCTCACCACCCGCCCGCTGCCCGCGCCGACTCCTGGTCGCGCTCGCGAGATCGCCGCTGCCGCCCGCGACCGTCTCACCACACCCGCCAACCCCGCGCCCGGCGGCAAACCTGCCGTCGCCAGCGGCTCGGCATCCACTCGGCGCGACCCCCGCCACCCCTAGGCCGCTACCGGCTCAAGTGTCCTTGAGAAAGGCTCCCCGCAGTGATGATCGCCCACCCCGATCGGCAAGCCGATCTACGCGCACCACGCCCCGACCGGCCCCGGTCGGGCGACACCGTCGAACTCGTGGCGCGGCTGACCGAGCGTGACCGCTGGATCCTGCGGATGCTGCACGAGCACCGCGTCCTGACTACCAACCACCTCGCGGAACTGGCCTTTCCGACCCCCAAGATCGCCCTGCGCCGCCTGTCGCGCCTGCGCACCTACGGTGTCCTGGACCGGTTCCGGCCGTTACGCACCCGAGGCAGCGCCCCCTTCCACTGGGTCCTGGCCCCCGCCGGAGCCGCCGTGCTGGCCGCGGAAGCCGCAACCAGCGTGCGTGAACTCGGCTACAACCAGCAACGGACCCTCGCCGTCGCCCACAGCCTGCACCTGACCCACACCCTCGGCGTCAACGACTGGTTCACGACCCTCACCAGCCACTACCGCCACCACTACCAGGAAGACGGCGGCGGGCGAGTCACGGCGTGGTGGTCCCAGACCCGCTGTCAGCGGCTGTGGGGCGACCTCGCCCGCCCCGACGCCTTCGGCCGCTACACCCACACCAAGGTGGTGTTGGATTTCTTCCTCGAATACGACCTCGCCAGCACCGCGCTGCCCCGCGTCGCCGCCAAACTCAACGGCTACAGCGAACTGGCACGCACTACCGGCCTCATCACCCCCGTCCTGTTCTGGGTACCGACCGCCCTGCGCGAGACCAACGCCCGCGAGACCGTGCGCCAGACCTGGGAGCGGCTGCCCGACCCCGAGACGGTGCCAGTCGCCACCGCCGCCGCCGAACTCCTCGCCCCCGTAACCGATCCGAGCCCCGCCGACCGAGTGTGGCTACCCCTCGACACCACCAGCACAAGCCGTCTACACCTGCACGAACTGGCCGACGTGTGGCCACGCCGCACCCCACCCAACCCAGAATTCGACACCGAGCAGAGCGCGGCCCCCCTCGGCGGACAGATCATGCTCGCCGCACCACCACCACTACGCCCGCCCACACTCGAGTACTGGTGAGCAGCCGATGCTGGCCAAGGCACTCGGCGCGGGCGGTGCGGCAATCGTGTTTTGCATCGCGGTCATCGCCGCCATAGTCACCACCGTCATCATCTACGACCAGCCACTACTCGCCCCCGACCCTGCCTCGTCGGCGGGGGCAGGCAGGGCACCGAGCCCGCAAGCGCGAGAAGACATCCCACCCGAGTTGCTGGTGCTCTACCAGCAGGCCGCGAGTGATTGCCCCGGCCTGGACTGGTCGGTGCTCGCCGCGATCGGCAAGATCGAAACCGACCACGGCCGCTCACCTCTACCGGGCGTGCAATCCGGGGAGAACTCCGCTGGTGCCGGGGGCCTGATGCAGTTCCTGGAACCGACCTTCCAAGCCGTGGTGGCCCGGCATCGACTCCCCGACGGCGGGGCCGCCCCGCCCTCGCGCTACAACCCGAGTGACGCCATCCACGCCGCCGCCCACTACCTGTGCGACTCGGGCGCACCCGCTGATCTGCGCGCGGCGATATTCGCCTACAACCACGCCGACTCCTACGTCGACCAGGTCCTCGACCAAGCCGCCCGCTACCGCACCACCACCGGATCCGGCGGCGGTGACTGCCACACCCTCGCCGCCGCGAGTCCAGCTGCCGCGCAGGCGATCTCGTTCGCGTGCGGCCAGCTCGGCCAGCCCTATGTGTGGGGCGGCAACGGCCCCACCGTGAACGGCGGCTGGGACTGTTCCGGGCTCACCCAGGCCGCTTACGCCGCCGCCGGAATCACCCTGCCCCGCACCACCTACGACCAAATCCACACCGGCCCCCGCATCCCCGAAAACCAGCTCGCCCCTGGTGATCTCGTGTTCTACGGCACCGCCGACAACAACGTGCACCATGTCGGGCTCTATCTGGGTGCCGGAAAGATGCTGCACGCACCAACATTCAACGAGCCCGTACAAATCTCGGAATATCGCCGGCGCGGCGATGACTACTACGCCGCTACTCGCCCCGCCGCCATTCCCCCTGCGGCACAGAGAGATTCCCGATCCGAACCGTAGCGCGCGACCACGACCAGCCATTCCGCGAATACCGAACCCTACCCGACCTTTTTCGAAACGTCTCGGCGACCACGAATCCCGGCACCGGGACACCGACTCCGACCCGGACAGGAGATCGCATCACCATGCGCACCCGCCACCACAGCCACTCTCGGACCGCCCGCATCCGCCGCTTCGCTCGTGGCCTGCTGTGTGCGGCCGTCGCCACCGCGACCGTCGTCGGGGCCGGTGCCGCCGCCGCAGACCCGACACCGGTCCCCGCCGCCGCGAACTGCCCACGCTGGACCGCGCTGCTGGTACCGGGCACATGGGAGACCACCCTGGCCGCCGACCCAGCGCGGCCGGTGGGAATGCTGGCACCGGTCGCCCAGGGCCTGGCCGCTCGCTACGGCAGCGATATCGACGTCCGCACCCTGGCCTACACCGCCGACGCCGCCCCCTACACCACCTCGCAAACCCAAGGCGCACAAGCACTCACCGCCACCCTCGCCCGATTGTGCTCGGGCACGCGAGTGGTGCTCGCCGGCTACTCCCAAGGCGCCGATATCGTCGGTGACCTCGCCACCGCGATCGGCAACAACCGAGGCCCGATACCCGCCTCCCGAGTCGTCGCGGTCGGACTCCTCTCCGACCCGCGCCGCGACCCCGCCACCGCCCAGCTCGGGGATCCCGTGTCCGGCCAGGGCATCGCCGGTCCCCGTTCCCAGGACTTCGGCGTTCTCACCGACCGTGTCCGCAGCGTGTGTGCCGAGGGTGACCTGTACTGCTCGACCTCGCCCCAGGCATCACCGGCCCTCGCCGCGGTGGGCCGTGCCGTGACCTCCATCCCGGCTCCGGCAGAGGGCGACCCCGCCCCGGCGGCGGACCGGCCCCCGGCCGGCACTGTGGCACCCACCACCTCCACCTCGCTCCCGGGCTCGACGTCGGCGGCGGTGCCCAGCGCAGGAACGGGCACGGCGGGGACGCTCCCGGCCTCGACCGGTCAACTGGACCCCTCCCAGGTGCTCGCGCAGGTGGTAACCGTGCTGGGTGGGCTGTCCGGGTTCGCCGCGAACGTGCCTGCCATCGTCAATGACCTCGCCCAGCTAACCGCGCTCGTCGCCACCGGCGACATCCCCGGCCTGCACCGGGTCGCCGGGGACCTGAACAACCAGTTCAACCCCCTCGTTCGCATGGTCGCCGGAATCGACCTGCATCTCGTGGCTCGCGCGTTGACGTTGGCCGCGCCGCTGGACCCCTCGGGCTGGGTCGGGGTGGCCGCTCAGATCGTCAGGCTCCTGGCGGGTCTCGACATCGCGCGGATCGCCACCGACATCGGCCAAGCACAGGAAATCGCCTGGAACGCCCTACAGAAACTCGCCGTCGGTGACCCCCTCGCCGCGGTGCTCACGCTGTCAGGAGTCGTCCCCGTCGCCACCGACATTCTCGCGGCCACAGCCTCCGCGTTCACCGGAACCCAGTTCGGCTCGCTCGCCGACACCTACACCGCCAGTCGGGCCACCGACACCGCGCTGGGCGATCTGGTCCGCCAGGGCAGCGACGCGGCCCGTTTCGCCGCCACCGGGGTCCACGCCAACGGCTACACAACCGCCACCACCGCGCTGCTGGACTGGCTCGAACACGCCATCGACCACACGAACTGAGCAGAATTGCCTCCGAGTCCTCTGTTGGAGGCGAACCCACTCGCAGCAGTGAACGCCGGGTTTGCGCGTCGTCACGACGCGTGCCGGATCTCGGTCTTGCTGTCGAACCGTGCGAGGCCGGACGAAAATGTCAGCAATGAAACCGCATTCGGATGACAGCTAGCAACTGCTTGGTGTCATCCGAATGTGCGGGTGATCGGCCTGGGTGACCAGATCGGTTCTGGGTGCAACATCCCGCGCCATGATGGGTGACTACCTCGCAGCCGTCGCCGATTATCAGCAGGCAGTCGACGGGTGTGCTCAAGGACTGAGTCCTCGCTGGCAGCCTGATGCGCAAGATCCCGGTCGGAGAGGGCTTTGATACTGAGGCGTTTCTCGTACGAGTACAGCTTGAAGGGCGATCCTTCCTCCTCGTCGAGGATCACGAGGACCTTCGGAAACTCGGAGCCTTGGTTCCGTGCTGTGTCGAGTACGGCGATTGCTCTTGAATATATTGAAAGTATCGAGCGACTTCCGTAGCGCCGCCGGGGCGCTGTCGGCTTGATAACGCCGTAGGCCCTCATCGGACACCCGCGCCGGATCGGGTGGATCTACTCCTCGCCCCGAGCGCGGGCAGCCTCACGGCTTGGGTTCGAGATCAGCGATTTCGTCCTACATCGACGATGTGGTCGACAGGTTCGCGCTGGCGCCGAAGATCCGGTTCGGCGCTGACGTCGTCGACCTGGCGTTCGATGGCGAAGACGGCGTATGGAACCCCACCGAAACACACATCCGCATCCACGCGGCATTCACCGTCGTCAACGATCTCGTCGTGACGCCGCACCTGCGGGCACTCGAACACATCGACCTCGCGATCAGGACGGTGTGCCGGGATCTCCTCTGCAACGACTGACTTCGTCCAGCGCAGGTTACGGACCACAATGTGGTTGTTGCACAATTTGGCACTGTGGCTGGTGACGATGGGTGAGGCTGGTGGATGTGGCGCCGCCGCGACCGCCCGGGCGCGACAGCTTTCGCGCGTGGTAGCCGCAAGAACGACCGCGAAGCTGCCACTGTAGCGAGTGTCGCTGCACTGCACGGAGATTGCCGACCGGCGCAGGCGGAAACAGACGCTGATGCGCTCGCGATGCTCAACGAACGGCGGAAGAACTTAGCGGGACCCGTCGGCCCATCTGTCCGTGACCTGAACCCCGCTGGCTGCGTCGGCCGTCCCAATGCCGCGCGAGCCGTCCACCAGCCCAGCGCGCAGGAACGTGGAGAAGGGTGCTGCATGTCTCGCGCGCCCGTCGCTCAGTGCTGCCCCTCGGCGGTCACCGGGTTGGTGAGACTTCCCACACCGGTGATCCTGACGGTGACCCGATCACCAGGCGACAGGGTGCCCGAGCCAGCGGGAGTTCCGGTCAGCACGATATCGCCGGGTTCCAGGGTCATCGCCGCGGTGATATAGGCGAGGAGCTCGCCGACCGGGGTGAGCATGTCCGCGGTGCGGCCCGACTGCCGCACTCTGCCGTTGACCAGGCATTCCACCCGCAGAGCAGTAACGTCGACGGACGCAGCCGCGACCATCGGTCCCAGCGGGCAGAAAGTGTCGAAGGACTTGGCGTAATCCGGCAGGCCCAGCTCGTCCTGAATGTCGCGAGCCGAAACGTCGTTGGCACAGCAGTATCCGGCGATGGCGTCCACTGCGGCGATGGCATCCACTCGCCGTATGCGGCGGCCGATGACGATCCCGAGTTCGGCTTCGTGTTCCACGCGGGAGGACTCCGGAGGTAGCACGATGGCCTCGCCGGGTCCGATAACAGTACCGGGCGCCTTGAAAAAGATCTGGGGTGTCTCGGCGGTCGCTCGACCCACTTCGGCGGCGTGCGCGGCGTAATTCAGACCGACGGCAACGATTTTTCCCGGGCGCGGAAGCGGTGCGGAGGCGGTCGTGCACCGCACGGTCACCACGCTCCGGTGAGAGGTTGGGACTCGGCCGCGGGCCGATAGATGTCGGCAACAGCTTCGGTTATCCGATCGATGAGCTGCAACGCATGCGCCAGCACCCGACGCTCGTCCTCGGTGAGGGTCCGGTGCAGTGCTTCGGCTAGCACGTGGACGCGCTCTCGTCGATCGGCATTGATAGCCGTGGTTCCCGCCGCCGTGAGCGCGAGGACCTTCTTGCGCGCGTCGCGCGGGTCGGGACCGGCGGCCACGAACCCCGCCTCGACGAGTTCCTTGACCGTCGTGGCCATGGTCTGGTGTCGGACTCCTCTGCTCGCCGCCAGGTCGGCGGTGGTCATCGGACCGCGCACGTCGAGCATGTCCAGCACCGCAGCGAGAATGGGGGCGAGCCGGTCGGCCACGCGCGTACTACGGACCAGGGCGCCGACCGCGAGCCGCAAATGGTTAGCCAATTCGTCGGCGGTAGGCGCCTGCGGGGTCGAGGACGTGTCGTTCATAGCACCAGTTTAGCCGATATGCAGCATGACCTGTACAGTAAAGCCTGTACATCTGAGCCGAGGAGCTGACCGTGCAATTGATAAAGCATGCCCATGCCTGCGTATCGCTGGTAGGAGACGGTGGCCGGATTGTTGTCGACCCGGGGACCTTCACCCCGGACGCGGCGGCGGTTGTTGCCGCCGCGGACGCGATCCTGATCACCCACGACCACCTCGATCACTTCGACGAGGCGGTGATCGACAACGCCCTGGAAACCCGCCCGGAGCTGCGGGTCTACGGACCAGCCGCCGCCGTCGGGCGTTGGGCTGACCGGCGTGACCAAGTCAGCGTTGTCGCCACCGGCGATCGTTTCACCGTGGCGGGCTTCGACGTTGCGGTGGTCGGTGACCGGCACGCCGAGATCCATACCGACATTCCCGCCGGCGCGAATGTCGGCTACCTAGTCGACGGCCGCGTCTACCACCCCGGTGACGCCTACCACGTCCCCTCCGCGCCGGTCGAGACGCTACTGCTGCCGACCAGCGGGCCCTGGACCAGGGTCGCGGCCGCGGTCGACTTTGTGCGCGAGATCGCACCGAAGCAGCTCATCCAGATCCACGAAATCATGCTCAGCGACATCGGGCAACAGTCGATGGCACGCTTTCTGAGCCCGGCCATGCTGAGCGAGGTCCCGCTGACCATCGTCCCTGTCTCCGATGCGATCACGGTTTAGCTAGGAGGCGGAAGACAACCGGCTTGTGGCCTGGCCCCAGGGCTGCGGCTCGACCACGTCGTCTCGGTCGACGGCTTCCTCCTCGAACCAGCCCGTCCCCGTGAGCCATGTCTCCAGCCACGCTGCGAGCCCGGCGGAGTCGAGGAACCAACACTGATCCCCCGATCCGTCGCTATCCGGGTTCGGCTCGAAGAGCAAGACCTGACCATCCTCGCTGAAGCAGTTAACACCGGCGTACATGCCGCAGCCCCAGGTCAGGATCGGCACGACGCCGTCCGGCCACTCCGGGTACGCACCTGGGATCTGTTCCGTCCCTGGGAATCCGCTCGGATTCGGACATGTTCACCCTCGGCTATCCGTTCAAACCGTGGCGTGACGCTGAGTCGATCGCCGATGGTCTGTCGATCCCGCGATGTACGGTCGGCGATCACGCTCGCGACACGAACCCGCCGACCGCGCCCCACGGAGCATCCGGTATCGGCCGGTCTGATGGACTACGTCGCCTGATGCCGGTAGGCGGAGTAGTCGAGGTAACCCTTGTCGCCGCCGGCGTAATAGGTCGCCTCGTCGGCCTCGTCGAGCGGAAGGTCGGATCGCAGGCGCTCGACCAGGTCGGGGTTGGCCAGGAACGCCCGCCCGAAGCTGATCACATCCGCACCCAGCTCGAGCCAGTGATCGGCGGCCTTGCGGTCGGCAGGAGTGGCACCCAACGGGTTCGAGGGATTCACGATCAGGGTGCCGGGCCATGCTCGGCGCAGCTCGACCAGGATCTCCTCGTCGGTGGTCGCCTCCAGGTGCACGTACGCCAGATTGTGTTGGGCGAGCTCAGCCAATAGCGCGCCGTACAGCTCGGGGATGTCTTCCTCGATCGCGTCCCAGATTCCCGCACCGGGACTGAGACGGATGCCGACCCGGTCGCCGCCGATCGCTTCCACGGCGCCCTCTACGGCCTCGACGGCGAAACGGATCCGACCGGTGATCGAGCCACCGTAACGGTCGGTTCGCTGATTGGCATTGCTGGAGAGGAACTGCCCGATGAGGTAGCCGTTGGCGCCGTGCAGCTCGACTCCGTCGAAACCTGCCTCGATCGCCCTACTCGCCGCTGCCGCGTACGACAGGGCCTCGTGGGCGACTTCGGCAGTATCGAGCGCGCGGGGGACGGGTGCCGGCTGCGGCGCTGTCGGGGTGAAGACCATCGCGTCACGCGCGGCGATGGCCGAGGGGCCGACGGGTTGCAGGCCGGTGGTGTCCGGGTGGCTGATCCGTCCGCCGTGCATGATCTGAGCGAAGATCCGTCCGCCATTCGCGTGGGTCGCCGCGGTGACTTGTCGCCACGACTCGACCTGGGCGTCGGTGTACAGTCCAGGCGTCATTGGGTTGGATTGGCCGATCAGGCTGGGCTGGGTGCCCTCGGTGATGATCAGCCCAGCGGTCGCACGCTGCGCGTAGTACGTCGCCATCGATGCTGTCGCCAGGCCGTCGGCGTTGGAGCGCACGCGTGACATCGGAGCCATCGCGATCCGGTTCGGGAGCCGAAGGCCCGCGAGGTCATAGGAGTCGAACAGTGTTGTCTCGGTTGGCATGCCTCGACGGTAAGACCTACCATTGACGTCAGAGGCAAGTGCTTGCGATGGAGGTCACAGTGCGGATCGGTCAGCTGGCAGAGCAGGCAGGGGTGAGTGTCCGTTCACTGCGCTACTACGAAGAACAGGGACTGCTGACCAGCACGCGCAGCCCCAGCGGCCAACGGACCTACGTGGACGGCGCTGTCGAGCGGGTCCGCCTGCTCCAGCGCCTGTATGCCGCCGGACTGTCGAGCCGCACCATCGTTGGGCTGCTCCCGTGCGTCGACTCACCGAGCGCCGAGCAGTCCGACGAGACCTGGGCGCTCCTGCTGGAGGAACGTGCGCGCCTCGATGCGCACATCTCCGACCTGCTCCAGGCCCGCGATGCCCTGGACGGGCTCGTCACGACGAACCGCCGCCATCGCGAGACCTTCGTCGACCAGGTCGACGCTCTCTGACCGCGAGCGCGCTGGTGTATCAACTCCAATGAGCGGTTCCGGCTCGACGTGACCACTCGACTGGAGGAGACCGGTTCGAGGTCGGATCGCTTCAACTGGTGGCCGTCCTCAAGCCGATGCCGGGACTGTCGAAACCCGCACCACGTCTATATCGGCCGGATCCCGCGTCAGGTCGGCGCTCCCACCGACGCCGAGGAGGCCGCCGACCTGGTGTGGGTGCCGCTGACCGAGACGCGCGAGCGGGCCGCGCCCTGGTTCAGGATGCCCAGCCACGGCTGGATACCGCCGTCGTCGGGGCTTGTCAGGTCGTCGTGGGTGGTGCACGCCCGGCAGCGTGCACGCCCGTCGTCGTTTAGAACTGCAACTGCACTCAGGTGGTTCGTTGCTGGTAGACCTGTGCCACGTGCAGCCGATGTGTGTCGGACCGGTCACCCTCATCCCGGCCCGCGCTGCAGTCCCCACCCGGTACGTGGGTACCCGCCCCTGAATCTAGATGTACTGACATGAGAGGTTGGTGACTCGGTGGCTGGAAGGACGTCCTGGTCGAGGGCTTCGGGCCTCGGTCGAATGTGAGGGTTTGGCTCAACAGCGCAGCAGATCTCGGGGTTGACGAGACGAGGCCGGGGGAGCTTCGGTTGAGTTTGTTGGGGCAGCAGCTCAGGCGGGCACCGTGAATTCGTCGGCGGCGCCGAGGGGTTTGGGTCTGCTGCCGGTCGTTGCACGCAGCCGTAGATATTGTGCAGAGACCGCGATCGTGAGGGTGAGCGCGGTCATTGCGGTCAGCATCATAACCGAGATCCAGAACATCTGGTCGTAAAGGCCTATGTCGCAACGGATGATGGCGCGCCGCGCAAAGGTGAGTGGGCTGATATCGGCGAACGGCTTGAATGCCAAGGGAGTGGTGCCGAGTGGGAACACGCCACCGAATGCGAACAGGCCGAACATGTAGAAACTGAACGCTGCGATGCTGCCCGCGACGCGCCCAACGACAACGATGAACATGTGCGTGGTGACCGCGGCAGTGATACCGACGAGAACCACGACAGCAATCATGGTGGCCCAGTTGTTCGGTTCCCATCCAATCGATTTGCCGTATGCCGCAGTGGCGCCGGCCGCGACGATTCCCCACACCGCACCGATCAGCGTCTTGTCGACCACTGAGCGTAGTGCACGGCGTCGCAGCGAGCCGGGTTGTGTGCTTGCCCGCGACGGTTTCAGCAGCATCCAGGCGACGATGACGGTGAGGAATGTTCCTAGGACCACGATGACCGGGCCTGCGCCGCCGGCAAGAACTTTTTGGCTGCGATCGCCGTTGACGACCCGTTGGGCGGGCTCCTGGTTGGAGATGTTCATCGAGAACGGCTGGCTGAACATGCTGGCCGAGGCGTTCGGGTCGGCGATGTGGGGTGCGGCTGCCGACCCGTCGGTGAGTCCGGCGTCGAGTTGGTGCATACCGTTGTCGAGCTGTTCGGCGCCGTCCTTGAGCTGGTGGCCGCCGGTGGCGAGCTGCCCGAGTCCGGTGGTGAGCTGCTTGGTTCCCTGATCGAGTGCTTGCGTGCCGTCGCGTAGCTGTCCTGCGCCCTGTGCCAGTGCCAGCATCCCGGCGCGGTAGTCGGCGTTGGGGTCGGTGAGTTGCCGGGCGAGTTCGCGTGTGCCGTCGCGTAGTTGGGTGATCTGGGAAGTGATGCTGTCGGGGTTGGTTTGGCGGACCTGGTTGAGCAGTGATCGTAGTTGTGTGACGGCGGAGGCCATCGCCGGATCGGAACTGGGGGCCAGTTTGTCCAGCAGAGAATCCAGCTGGGTGGCGAGCTGATCGAACGGGGTGAGTGCGGCCAGGAGCGGTGCGGCGATCTGGTCGACTCCGTCGCGGATCTGGGCGGCCCCGTTACCAAGTTGGTCTGTGCCACCGACGAGTTGGGTCGCTCCGGTGACCAACTGTGTGGCCCCGTTGCTGAGCTGGCCGGTGCCGTCGGCGAGTTGAGTGCTGCCGGTCAGTGCTTGATCGAGCCCGGTAGCCAGTTGTGCTGATCCGTCGGCGAGTTGTGCGGTGCCGTCCGCGAGTTGAGTTGCGCCGTGGGCGGCGTCGCCGAATCCGGAGCCGAGACTGTTGATGCCGATGAGGACCTGGGTGGCGAACTCCCGCCCGATCGAAGCGGTGATTTGCCGTTGTGCTTGTGCGATGATGCTGTCGGCTACCAGGGATCCGAATGTTCCATTGAAGTCGTTGTACCAGACATTGATTCGTGCGGGCGTGGGTTTGGGGTCGGTGACGGTGAGAATGTCGCGAGTGAAATCGCGAGGAATGACGACGGAGAAGGCGTAGCGGGACTCCCGTAGTCCGGCCACTGCTTCGGCGCTGGAGACGCGATGGAATTCCACGTCTTTGCCCGAGGCGAGCCCGTCCAAGATCTGGGCACCGAGGTTTTCGGGTTTGCCATTGTCGATGCCGCCGACGTCGTCGCTGGCGACTGCCACCGGGACGTGTTTGAGATATACCTCGGGATCCCACATGACCCACATGTAGACAGCAGACACCAACGTTGGTACCACGAGCCCGAGAACCAGCAGCGCTCGTAGCAGACCTGGCCTACTCGGCGGGTCAGCTCGGAGAACGCGCAGTCCGTCGATGACTCGCCCTGTGATGGAATTACCTGCCATGACGGCCCTTCCAGCACCGATCGGGCACAAGTGGCCCGCGGCGCGCATGCCCTGAAACTTGGAGATCCGCGGGCCTTGCTGTGGGCACGATCGGACTTGGCAAGACACTAATCAGACGCGTGTGCATTCGGTGACCAAGTCAGACAGTGTGGCAGTTAAGACCCACCCGATGGCGCGATTTCCCCCATGGCGGCAAGACGACGGATTTTACCGTAACCGGCTCGTCACCGCGACGAAATAGCGGGCGATCCGATGACCTAGCGATCGCAGCTGTCCAGAAATCGTCCCACCGTGACATGTATGGGCACGCCGTACAGCACAGATATCGACCGATACGACGACCACCGGCTTCGCGTTCTGAGCACGAGGGCATGCTGGGAACCTTCGACCGGCTGCGGGTCGCGAGCGAGCTGACCCGCCGCTGGTCGGCACACCGCGACCCCGACCGCGACAGCATCGACGAGCATCGCCGATTGGAGGAGGCGGCGCTGGCCCGTGACACCGACACCGCCGCCGACATACTGACCCGACACCTCACCCTGACCATGGCCGCACTGGCAGAGCAAGAAACCTGGCATCGACCATGACGGAGGTCGCCCTCCGACCGGGCCGGATGTCGTCAGTCGAGGAAATGTTCGAGCTCTGCGGTGACGAACTGGGGATTCTCCTCGACGAGCCAGTGCCCCGCGTGCGGAACGTCAACTGCTGCCACGATATTGGTCAGGCGCGCAGAGACCGTGGCTCGGATCGCGTCGAGTTGGCCCTGGGCGGTCATGAGCAGGGTCGGGACCGATGTCGGTAGATCGGCCACGGTGTCGCGGACGTCCTTGTCGAGAGCGCGGTAGAGCTCGAAGCCGCCCGAGAGTGCCGCGGGCCTGCTGTAGGTGCGGGCGAATTCGTCGATCTCGGCGTCGGTGAACGGGGACCGCTCCGAGGTGCCGCCGAATGCCGTGCCGCCGAAGGAGACCTGCGGGTAGAACATGGCCAGATACTCGCGGACATGGTCGCCGACGATCGCTTCGGGGACCTGTGGCTGGGAGTGGAAGGCGATGTGCCAGCTCAGCGTGCGGTAGGTGCGTGCATCGATCGCGGGGCCGGGGAGCGGCAGGTCGAGGTAGCCGAGGCGGGCGGTGTCGGCGGGGAACTGGTCGGCGTACTCGAACGCGACGGCGGCGCCGAAGTCGTGTCCGACGACCTGGGCGTCCCGCACGCCGAGCCGGTCGGCGATCAGGGTGTGCGCGTACCGGGCGAGGGTGGCCTTGTCGTAGCCGGTCGGTGCGCCGGTGCTGTCACCCAGTCCGGGGAGGTCGACGGCGTAGACGGTGTGGTGTTCGGCGAGCGCGGGCATGATCGGCCACCAGCCGTACCAGGTCTGGGGCCAGCCGTGGATCAGCACCACCGGGCTGCCGTGGCCGCCGGTCACATAGTGCATGCGAACGCCGTCTACGTCGGCGAACTTGTGCTGAAAAGTGTTCTCGAACTGGGGATCCCCGTGCGTGGCCGCGGCGTAGGAGGGGACGGCGGGGGTAGTCGTGGAGCAGGCCGCGGTCCCCATCGTGAGCAGGATCGCGAGGATGGTGGCGACCGCGCGCGTGGAGCGGAGCAAGCCGTGCGGCCGGGTTGCGGTGATCATGTGGTCCTGTCCTAATGAAGTCAGCGGCCGGTCGTGCCGTCGAATAGTTCGCGGAGGATGTCGGCGTGGCCCGCGTGGCGGCCGGTCTCCTCGATCATGTGGGTGAGTGCCCAGCGGAGGCTGGGAGCGGAACGGCCCGGCCGCGGCACCGGTGCGCCGAGATCGGTGCAGCCGTCGAGTATTTCGTTGGCCCGCTCGACCGCCTCGCGATAGCGGGCGACGACGTCGGCCACGGTGTCGGTCGGTGCGGCCTGGAACGTTGCCTGCCAGTTGGTGACCCGGTCTCCGAGGAACATCGAGCGCTCGACGAAGGTGAGATGCCGGAGCAGGCCGAGCAGGTTCGTGCCCGACGCCACCGCGGCCGTTCGTACCTGCGGTTCGGGGGCGCCCTCGACCTTCGCGGCGATCGTGGCCCGCAGATAGTCGAGAAAGCCGCGCAGCACCTCGGCCTCGCTGCTTCCGGTGCGGGGCGGCGGAGTGTCGTTGCGGCGCTTGATGGTTGGCACGATGGTCTCCTTCGCAGGGGGTTAGGCGGTGCGGCGGATGAGCAGGACGTGGTCGGTGACCTCGGCGGTGCGCCCGTCCGGTCCCGTCGCGGTACGGCGGGGCGCGTTGGCGCGCTCGACCGTCCACGTCGCCGGATCCAGGTCCATCCCGGCCGCGACCTCATGCGGGGACGGGTACCGGACGTCGGGATCCTGATTCCACGACCAGGGCGCGGTCGAGCCGTGGTCGACGACCAGCAGCCGCCCGCCCAGCCGCAGCGCGTAGGCGGCCAGGCGCAGGACGGACGCTCGGTCGAGGTCGAACGGGGTGGGCAGGTAATGCGCGGAGACCAGGTCGAACCGCCCGCCGGGAAAGGACTCGCGCAGGTCGTGCCGCTCGCCGGCGATCCGGTCGTGCAGGCCGTGCGCGCGTGCGAGGCCGGCGAGCCGCTCGATCGCCACGGCCGAGATGTCAACTGCGGTCACCCGCCAACCGCGCCGGGCGAGCCATAACGCGTCGCCGCCGTCGCCGCAGCCGAGGTCCAAGACGTCGCCCGGTGGCATATCCGGAACCGTCTCGGCGAGCAGAACATTCGGGCGCGGGTCCGCGGGCGCCGGCCGGTCGGCGTACACGCCGTCCCAGAACGTAACCGCATCGGTGGTGGCCATCAAAACTCCTATTGTCGGAATAGGCTCAGTCTCATCCGGTGCACCACGATCTGACACGCAATCTTGCGGTTCCGGCAAGATGGGCGCATGGACCCCGAAACAGATGACGTGCTCGACGCGGTCGGCCCGCGGCTGCGTGCGTTACGGCGCGAGCGCGGCATCACCCTCGCCGACCTCGCGACGACGACCGGCGTCTCCGAGAGCACACTGTCCCGGCTGGAGAGCGGGCAGCGCCGGGCAACCCTCGAGTTGCTGCTGCCGCTCGCTCGCACCTACGACGTGCCGTTGGACGACCTCGTCGGTGCGCCCCGCACCGGCGATCCCCGAATCCATCTGAAACCGATCCGGCGGTTCGGGATGATCTTCGTGCCGCTGTCCCGGCGGCCTGGCGGGGTGCACGCGTTCAAGATGATCATTCCCGCGCGTCCGGCGCCGCTGGAGCCGACGCCGCAGACGCACGACGGCTTCGAGTGGCTGTATGTGCTCGACGGCCGCCTCCGATTGGTAGTCGGCGAGCGCGACCTGACCTTGCCGCCCGGCGAGGCCGCGGAATTCGACACCTCCCTACCGCACTGGCTGGGCAGCGCCGACGGCGGCACGGTCGAGCTGCTCATCCTGTTCGGCGTGCAGGGTCTGCGATCGCATGTACACGCCGCCCCTCGGTGAGCCTCACGCGGCGCCGAGGCGACCAGGTCGCTGATCGGATATGGGGGTCCCAGTAGGAACGGAACAGAGAACCGGTGTAGCTGTCAGAATTTTTGGGGCGCTTCATCCTCCGTTCCCGACGCTACGACGAGGCTGCGAGTGAGCGGTCAGACTGCGGTGCTGGCGGCTTCCTGGAGGGCCTGCCGGAGCTGGTCGAGACCGGGGCCCCGGCCGGGGTGCGGTAGATCCGGCAGGAGAGCGAGGGCGCGCGCGGTGCCACCCAACGCGTCACCAGACTCAGGGGCGGACTTCTTGTACTGCGGCTTCGGCTCGTGCCTCGAGGATCGCGAGGAGGACCATGCGGCACACGGACATGCCAGGCAGGTGTCCGGGGAGCGTCAGCACGGAGTGTGCCTCGGCTCGCCGGCATTCCCGGACGAGATCGACGAACGCTGGGGGCAGTGTCGCGTTCTGTGGTGCCGGCTCGTGGAATACGGTGCCCAGCGCATACCCGAGTGATCTGGCGGCAGCCCGCAGTATGTTGTCGGCGGACTTCGGGTCGCGGTCACTCAGCAGATCGTCGCGCACGTATCCGTAGGCAAGAGGTAATAAAGCAGTCATCGAAGCGCACGGCTTGCCACTCAGGTCGCAGCCGCCTCCTGCCGGTGGTTCCCCGTTGCAACGATCTCGCGGGACACACGCCACAACGGTGGCTGCCGTGGATCGGCGCCGACTTTGAAGACCGGACACCTGTTCTGGCGGGGACTCAGCTGGAAGTGCACACCGGACGAGGGAACCCACTCGAGATCCTCGAACGCGCAGGCGGAACACGCGCAGGTCAGAGGCCCGAAGAGCTTATCGCAGGCCACGAAACGACGGATCGGCAAAGTGTCTTCGACACAACGGGCGCTGTCGTCGCTGACACTGTCTGGGTACTGGGCATTCGATGAGAACATGAAAGCCTCCGCGGGACGGTGCTGGTGGATTTCGTTTCAGCATCGTCCGTCCGGAGTACTCCCACGAGGGTCGAATGACCGGGGACATACCTGTTTTCTCGGGCGGGCCTTCGTCGGCGCAGGCGTAACAGGTCATTCCGCGAATCGTCATGCGGAGATATTGCGCATCCTGAGCTGACACGTCGCTTCAGGCCGGTTCGGTTCCGGTCCTGGCGACCACTTTCCTCGACGTCTGTTGGCGCCGCGGAGGTGTCGTGTATTCCTTGAACTGCCGCGCCCCTTGTACGGAGTGAGCAGGCCGTCGATACCGTGATAGCCCTGGTCCGCCAGGACGATCTATCCGCCGCGCTCGAGCTCGGCCACGATCTGCCAGATCCAGGCGGCCTTCGTATCGTGCACGCTGTCGGGCGATGCACCCGACACCCACACGACATCCCCGTCGGGTGTGGCGATGACCTGCACGTTCATCCCGTGGTGGCGGTGTCCTCCCGAGTAGTAGGGCCGGTCGGCGGCCACCCGCTCGATCGGGATCAGCGTTCCGTCCAGGATCAGATAGGCGTGCCCGTCGGTTTCCGCCTGCTTCAGCGCCGACCGCAACTTCGGGGCACGGGCAGCCAGCAATTCCACGGTCTCGCCGACGTAACGCCATGCGGTGGTCGTCGAGAGGTCGAACCCGCCCCCGAGACCGGCGTAGGTCTCGGCTTGACGCAGGTGGCCCAGCACGAGCAGGGCTTGCCGGCCCGGGTCGAGCTTGCGCCAGGCCGAGCCGATCGCGCGGCGGTGCCGACGGATCAGCCCGGCGACGAAGTGAAAAGTCCGACGTGACAACGGCAGCGCGGAACAGTAGAACAACACGTGAAGCCTCTGGTACTCAGCAGTTTTGGTCGACAGCTGATTTACCAGGGGCTTCGCCCATCCTCACACTGACACGCCATACCAATCACACTGAGGCACAGCCTCCTTCAGTCAGGATGAAAAAGGCTCACTAAATGTGGAAGAAATATCACTTCCATTTGATCAATTATTGGCGCGCAACCACTCCGCGAATGCCCACAATGGGAAATAGTGCCGAAAGTTGTCGTAGTTAAGCATCGTGGTCCGACCGAAGACTCCGTTGTAGCCCTCGCGCATAAAATGACCGTCGCCGTGCTGGCGCTCGATCAGAAAGCGGATGCCATTCCTAACCCCTGGGTGGGCGGAGTAACCAGCCCGTATCAGAGCCAGCAACGCCCAGGCGGTCATCACCACCTGGCTTCCCTGCGACGGCACATACCGCCTGCTGATGCAGCTCTCCGGAGCCTCCCCCCAACCATTGTCGTCCTGCTGGATAGACAACAGAAATGCGCAAGCTCGTTCGATGCTTTGGTGTCCAACAGGCACTCCTGCCGCGAGGAGACCCCAGACGCCGAACCAGGTGCCGTAGGTGAAGCAGACCCCCCAACAACCTTCGAAGCTGCCATCGTTCCGCTGCGAGTCGAGCAGATATTGTCGACCGGCGGTGATCGGTCGTTCCAGGGACTCTGCTATATGAGGAAAGTGCGTCCCGGCGAGGGCGAAGGCTTGGAGAACCGAGCTCGTGCACTCCACGTATGTGCGTTCGATAACTACGTCATCGAAGACCTGGGTCGGATTGAACCATTCCAGCCATCTCGGCCCCCGGATAGGCTCATAACTTGCCCAGCCACCGTCGGGGTTTTGCCAGGACAGCAACAGACGGACAGCAGCGAACAGCCTCTCTTCGCCGATACTCGGTTCGAGACCGAGATCCTCACCAATCAGTGCGGCTTTGAAACCCTCAGCTGTGCAGTCGGCCACCGGCCAGCCTTGTCGGCCGACCGAGAACGGCCAGCTGCCTCGGGAGAGCTCTCTGTAGTACTTGCGGTGGTAGGGCGGGTCTTCGAGGATCTGATTCTCGTCGACGAACCGGAACGCCGATGCGATCATCCGGCTGTTGGAATACGAGGCATCGACGGACCCGGCAGCGTTGAGCGCCTGCAGCGAGAATGCAGTGTCCCACAATTGCGCCGAGCTGTAGCCTTGCATGCTGGTAGTGTCTTCGGTCTCCCAGAGATATTCGTTCAGCATCACCATTCCCGTCGCAAATTCTTGGCCACCCGGATCTCGAAAGTGATGTACCAAAGCGTTCAGTATGGCGTCGACCGGGCCGAGGCCTAAGCCCGACGTCACGCGGTCCTCATACTGAATGTGCTCCACGATCACGTCCAGCGCCTTCTTTCTCAGAAAGCTCGGCACGCACTTCTCGAACAGTTGCTGGACCGCGGCGGTTGCACGGAAGATACGGGTCACCGGCCGATAGTTGTCCGTTGCTGCGATACTAGACCGATGCTTTCTCCAGTCGATCTGATCGTAGCCTTGGGGGTACAGCTCTTCCCGCAGTTCCTGAATTGTCTTATCGAGCGGCCCATGCTTGCGCATCCCATACAGCCAGGACATGGGTAGGGCCACCTGCCGTGCTTGGCAAAACGTCCGGCGGGGGTGGAGGAGTGACGAGTACGGCAGGAGCCAGACCTCGGGTGGGAGAGGATGAATTCCCTCGTAGTCGTACAGGCCCAACAAGCACAGCGAGAATTTTCCCCAGGACGCCGAGCGTAGCGGAGTGCCGTTCTCATGGATCCACTCGCGCAGTCGCACGACTGTGGGTTCTCGCACGTCTTCACCCAGGATGCGCAGTGCAACGTACCCAATGACAGAGGTGAAAACCGTTCCAGCACCGCCCTCATACAACCCTATGCTGCCATCGGAGTTGACGGTGGACATTAGATGCCTGCGGATACGTGCAACTCTATCGATAGGCAGGCGGTACCCGGAAATCTGGCACAACACCACGTACATCGGCAGCAGGAATGCCGGACCACCATAGTGACCGCGCCAGCTGCCATCTGGTTCCTGACGCCTCTCCAGATTGTCGATGGCCCTTCGCAGCGCTTCGGCTGCCAAATCCTCCAACCTCGCAGGATTCATAACCGTCGACTCCTCACCGATGTCCTGGGGTTCGCCGCAAAAACACTCCCCGACTGGTACCTGACCGCCGCCCAGCATCGATCAGTGGTTGCGCGATCAATCGCTCTGCTCAATCGTTTCTGCCGATCCGTGCGCCTATACAGCTGCCGGGTTGCATGAGGTTGTGGCGTGTCCACGACACCCCTTCTCTTTAAGTTGCATCTACTACTCGACTGACGGATTCGGTATGTGAATGCCGGCTGTCGGAGATTGATTTCCGCCGCAGATCCCGGTCAGCTATCACCGCGATCACCGGAGAAGCCAGAAAAAACATGCTGTAGCTGATGAGTCCTATGGCGATAGCGAGCGTTAGCCCAGGCGATGCCACGATGATGGCGCCGATGCCTACCGACAAAGAAATAGTGCCCAAAACGGTCTCGCGGCGGCTACGCGCAGCGCGCCCAAGCCGGAAGGCAACGAGCGGAACTTGTTGGTGCGCTGCCAATGTGCAGGTAATCCGATGTCAGCGGCAAAAGCAGCGACAGCGATCACGCAGGTCAGCGCGGCGGTGGCGATCTCCCCACCGACCGCTTGCCGCCAGGTCGAGTGAAGCACATGACGATAGGTCAGCGCCCGCATGGCCTTCCGCGACGCCGCCATAGCAATTAGGGCGGTCCAGGCCGGTACTAGAAGAGGGAGCGAGTCCTGATTCCAGGCGGCCGCGGCGACCAAGGCTATCGAGAGCGCGATGAGTACCAGTTGAAGGCCCGCCAGTCCTATGGACAACCCATGTACCGCGTGGTGCATCCGCTGGCGGACCGTGAGTGCAGAGGGAAACCTCGCTGGACCAGGTACAAACAGTCGCCAATGTGTCCGAAACTCCTGCACTGGACCATAGGTCCACCGGAACCGCTGCTTCTTGTAGCACGCGTATGTCTCTGGGATCAGCCCCCTGCCATAGGCCTTTGTCAAATAGACGGATCGGTACCCGAGGGCATGAATGCGGATGGCCAGTTCGGAATCTTCGGTCAGACACCACTCGGCCCAGCCTCCGGCCTCCAGTAGCGCGTTGCGGCGAATTAGTGACATGGTTCCCACAGTCAAACCGGCACCATGTTCATCCAACGACACCATGGACGTTTGAAAGAACATCGCATACTCGGTGTTGGCCATTCTCCCGAATACTGAGTCGCTGTAGTCACGATAGGCGTGCGGACATTGAACGAATCCCATCTCCGGATCATCAAAAAAGCCGACCGTGTGCTTCAGCCAATCTGGATCAACGTGGTAGTCGGCATCCACCACCGCAACAAGCTCGGCAGTCGGATCCGTGCGCTGCAGAGCCCAGTTCAGTGCACCGGCTTTCGCGCCGGTTATACCCATGACGTGCAGGAAGCGGAACTTGGGCCCGAGACGACGGCAATGCTCCTCAACCGGCCGCCACAACGTCTCGTCCGCTGTATTGTTGTCGATCACCAATACCTCGAAGGCCGCGTATCGCAACTGCGACAACACGTTTAGGGTCTCGATTACCAAATCTGGCGGCTCAGCATGCGTCGGAACACGAATCGAGACCCTTGATGGCCGATTATCTGGTTTCCAACCTGCAAGCGGCTCGGCCCGCCTGGTCCACTGCTGCCGGAGCAGAACCTCCCAATGCTCGAAGACATTAATAATATGAGCCGGAAGAACTATCAAACCCGCCACAGCCATGACTATCAGTAGCAACCATGTCACCATGTTGGTGTGCGATAAGATCAAAAAGCGCGTTACCCATAGGATCTGACTGACAATCATCAAAAGAAAAGAAATCCATACCGCCATTCCAACCACTCGAAACTGTGACCATCTTAGAATCGCGAGCGCGGTCGCCGCCATCCCGATGGTCGCGATCGCCGCCGCAGTAAACCAATCGCAACCCAACACACATGCAGTTGCGGCGCCGACTCCGTGCGATACCGGTATCGCCATCAGAGATGGCCGTCGCGTCATCGGCCTACGCCAGCTTGAAGCTAGAAATCCGATACTCACCAAATGGGCAATCGACGTCTCGACCAGCCCAGCACTAATCCATACGTTGAAGCTCATCGCCCCTCCAGTTTTGCATTTACAAACTTGATTTCGAAGAAATCGGCATTCTGCGCGCAGAATGGGTTCAACTCATAACTGATCTTTAACGCGATCGGTATCTATTGCGGATGCAGCTCATCCTGGAGATCGAGGCTCTCGGCTACAAAGGCGGGCTGAACCTGCTCTACCGCTACGATCGAACTTGGGGGGACGTGGTCACCTTCGCCAGTCACATCATCTCAGCTCGCAGGATATTTCCTTTCCTGACCTCACCGACCGCCTCGAATATGGTCGATGCATTTGGGTTCAGTCGACCGGTCTGCGCTCCATCCGCCGCACTGCAAGCTGCCAGCAGGTCAGGCCGAATAGGACGAGAACACCGAGATGAAAGAGGTCGACCAGACCGTCGAAGCCGAACACCCGCATGTCTGACCTGAGGTGCAGAAATCCAGCTGGATACGACGCCGCGCTGCGATGTGGGCACCTGGTCGCCAATCATTGCGGTCAGCGACGCGCAAGCGATGCTGAAACCGATGATCACCATCGACCAGCACATACCCTGCGTTGCCAATTATCTTGGCGCAGAACGGTTCCTATGCCAAGGCTGGTGTTGAGTTGAGAGGGCAGGATCAGCTGGAACGACGTCAACTGCGCCATCCAGATTCCCAGCCGTGCAAGGGCGAAGGCAGCGATCCAGCCGTGGCTGACTTGTCGCGCAGGGCTGCCGCAGATCGGGGCCGTGGCACTGTCCGCGGCTGAGGTGTTGGTGTCGTTCATGCTGGCTTTCGGTCGAGCGGAATGGGCGTCCCGAATTCGGTTGCCCAGCACAGCAGCTCGGGTATGAGAGCGGTGAAGCTCCCCCACCCGAACCGTGTACCCCGGCTGTCATAGGAAGCGCTGTGCGAGTGTGGGTTCGACCGCACGATGCCGGTCAGTGAGTGGGCAGCGGCGCGCTGATCTCTCCTGCGGCGTGCAGGGTGCTGTAGGCCTGGGCCAGCGCGACGATGGCGGCAGGAACGCCGAGGATCACCGCGCCGAGGATGGGTCCCACCGCCGCGCCCAGAGCCAGTCCCGGTATGCAGCCCCCGATTGCGCCGACAACTGCACCGACTGCGCAGCCGCCAACGAGTCCGACGACACCGCCGACCATGGTGCCCACGGTGGCGGCCAGCATGAACTCATTGGCGGCCTGATTGAGCGCGTTGTTGATATCGGTTTGTCCGTCGATGTCGGTTGCAGTGGCCACCGCCGACTGCGGCTGGTCGGGCACAACCGCGATGTCTGGCTGTGGGCGAAGGGCGATACCGGTGTCAGGGGCGTCGAGAGCTGCGGCAACCCGAGTGTCGACGGCGGTCTGGGGTGCAACCTGGTCCGGGGTTGCGGCTGTCGCCGTGGCGGCCGGGGACAGCGGAGATTCGGCCGAGGCATTGGTGGCGGTGATCGTGTTTTCACCGGCCAGTACCGCGATCGCGATGGCGGTGGTTGCGACTGCGAGACGAGTGCGGGATGTGTGATGCACGAGACATTTCCCTTGTGTAAAATTCTGTTACATTTTCGATGAGCCGTGAGACGTGGTGATCCGCGAAAGCCGCATGCGACTGGATAAGATCTGAGGCTTTGTTGTGAGGGGTATCGGTGTCGTGCCCTCGAGCGGATCCGGTCTTCGAACTCCGGCTGTGGCGAGATTCAATCAGCACTCACCCGACAGGCATAGGGGGATTTCTGTCAGCACGGGGGGCATCTGCGTCACAACTCGAACCGCAGGTCTATTTCTGCAGGTAGATCCTTCGATTCGAATGCCACTGGCATTATTTTGCCGCGCGGCGACGGGTATGCCGCCGGCGTACCCGGGCGGCGGCATCGCCGAGCGCGGCCAGCCTGTTAGAACGAGATTGGCGAAATTCCACCACCGCGGTGCGGTGAGTTTTCCATTGCCGCCGTAGCAGCGGCTCGTTCGGCGCTGGGGCTTCGGCCTGTCCAGCGCTGATAGGCGCGCCGGAATTCTCGGCGGTCGCTGAATCCGACTTCGATGGCGATGGCCGTCAAAGGCATGTCCGATTCACGCAGCAGAATTCGAGCGCGATATGTGCGTACTCGATCGCGAATTTCGCCGAATTTCTCACCGGCCTCGGCGAGCCGCCGGTGCAGGGTGCGCTCGCTGATTCTCAAGTGCTCGGCGATGAATGCCGCGGTGATCGGTCGTCGCAGATTCTGCCGCAGAACGGCCTCCACCGTGGTGACGATGTCGTGGCGGGATCGTTCGGGGTCGGCGAGATGGCGGGCCGCGTCGACGGCCAACCCGATTTGAGCGGGGTTGGCGGTGGGCAGCGGCCGATTCAACAGGGCGGCATCGAAGTAGACGCGGGTGGCGCCTGCGTTGAATCGGATGGGGCAGCGGAAGACTCGGTTGTAGGCCTCGGCGTATACGGGCCGTGGGTAGGCGAATTCGAGCCGAGTCGGTGTCATCTGATTGCCGAATATCGACCGAGCCAACACGAGTATCGATGTGCACGATTCCTCGCAGAGGAAGGCCAGCAGTTCCGGGTTGGGGCTGCGCTCGGCGAGCCGCAGCGCGAATTCTGTTGCGCCTGATTCGAATTCGTAGTCGAGCAGGCTGCCCGCAGCCTGGTGCAGGTCCAACCCAAGCGACACGGCCTGGCCGACGGAAGCCGCCGCGCGCAGGGCAAAGCCGGTCAGCCCCCAAGACACGAACACATCACGGCTACCGACCTGGATGCCGATGGGCCCGGGCTCCAACCCTCGCAGGGCGCGCTGCAGGATGGCCGTTGCCTGACGAAACGACACCCGGGTCTCGGGCAGCGTCAACTGCTCGCGAGTCAGACCGATCCCGTCAAGCCACGATTCGCAGGCCACGCCGCGATGGTCGGCGAGATCGAATACGCCCAGCAGCACATTCGGCGGGATTCGCGCCTCCTGCAGGGCCGGGTCGTCGGCGCGGCGCCGGCCATCGTTTGTGTCGGCGTGCGATTGGCGCAAAACCATAGGCGTCACCCGGTGATCAGAAGAGTATGGCGGGCTCTGCCCGCCGCGGGCCGCGGCGGGCAGAGCGACGGACGGCGGGCAGCAGAGCCGACGGCATACGGCGGCATCGCACTGGCCCAACCGGGACGTGGCTTGGGTGCACGCATCCGCGGCCTGTACCCGCTTGTGGCGGGCCATCAGTTTTGGGCAGCCGACCCGGTCGGAAGAACAGGTCAGTTGACCGAACTGTAACACGAATTCTCTGGGCGGCATCGTGCGCGCCATCTACTCTGAACGCGTACTTGGGTCGCTTGACCAAGTCAGTTAACCGAAAAGGTTAGAGGCTCAGGAGAAGCATGAGGGATAAGACATATGCGCTGGTCACCGGCGCTGCAGGTGGTATCGGGTTGGAGGTCGCGCGGCGACTTGCGTCCCGTGGTCATGTAGTTCTCGCCGCAGAACGAGACCAGATGCTGGCCGAGCAGGCCGCTGAACAGATCGGAGCGGGAGCGGTGGCGGTGGCGTGCGATCTGGCCGATGGTGCCGCCGTCGCGGCGTTGTCGGCGCGTATCGAGAACGAGTGGGCCAGCGGGTTGGAGGTGTGTTTCCTCAACGCCGGCATCGTCGTTCCCGAAGATGTCGTGGACACCTCGCCTGAACGGGTCGACCTGCAATTGCAGATCATGCTGGTGTCGGCGATCAAGCTGGCCCGCTCGACGGCGATCGCGATGACAAAGCGCGGTAGCGGGCACATTGTGGCGACCGTGTCGCAAGGAGCGGTACTCGCCCTGCCGGGCAGCGCAACGTATTCGGCGGCCAAGGCCGGGCTGCGTGGGTTCCTGGCTGCACTGCATCTGGAGCTTCGAGGCAGCGGGGTCACGGTCGGAGGCGTGTACCCGAGCGCGGTGGACACTCCGATGCTGCGGCACGAGGCGACCCGCGGCGGCAGCCTTCTCAACTTCGTCGGCACGATCTCCTCCCCCGGCGATGTCGCCGACGCGGTGGACAAAGCCCTGCGTACCGGCCGCTTGGAGATCTTCGTCCCGGCCTCCGATGGGATCCTCACCCGTTTGGCGCAGTCCATGCCACGGCTGGTCCCGCTGATGCTGCCCGCCGCCAACTGGATCGGGGAGAAAGGCCGCCAACGCTACCTCGCCCGCATCGGCGCCTGACCCCCGTTCGTCACGATCAGATCTTTTACCCGACCATCGGAGAACCCATGACCAAGGAAAACAAGACCGCAACCCGCTCCACGGCCGAGGCCAACGGAACCAAGGAGACTCGGCAGGCTGCCGAGGTACTCGTCGACCGCGGCGATGCTGTCGCCATCGTGGGCGCTGGTCCGGCCGGGTTGAGCATGGCCCGCATGCTGCGCCACTACGGCGTCGAATACGACCAGTTCGAACGTCATTCCGACGTGGGCGGGATCTGGGATATCGACAATCCGGGAACACCGATGTACGAGTCGGCGCACTTCATCTCCTCACGCGACCTCTCGGGCTTCTACGACTTCCCAATGCCGAAGTATTTCGGCGACTATCCCAGCCGCCCGCAGATCCTGGCCTACACCCGCAGCTTCGCCGACACCTTCGATCTGCGACAGGCCATCTCGTTCGACACCGCGGTCGTGGCGGCCACCCCCGAGGGCGACCACTGGGTGCTGACCCTCGCCGACGGCCAGCAGCGTCGCTACCGGGGGGTGATCTGCGCGACGGGCACCAACTGGAATCCGCGTATCCCGACCCATCCGGGAACCTTCGACGGCGAGGTCCGTCATGCGGTGACCTACCGTCGAGCCTCCGAATTCGCTGGTAAACGTGTGCTGGTCGTCGGTCTGGGCAATTCCGGCGCCGACATCGCCTGCGACGCGGCCCAAGCTGCGGATGCGGCGTTCATCAGCGTTCGCCGCGGCTACCACATCATCCCCAAGCATGTGTTCGGCGTGCCCGCCGACCAGTTCGACGACACCAGTTTCACGATTCCGCGATGGCTCGAACGCCCGGTGGTGACCGCGCTACTGCGACTGATCGTCGGCGACGTGACCCGATGGGGTCTGCCCAAACCCGATCACAAGCTGCTCGAGAGCCATCCGCTGCTCAACAGCCAACTGCTGCACCATCTCCAGCATGCCGACATCGCTGTCAAACCCGATATCGAACGCTTCGACGGTCCGGACGTCGTGTTCACCGACGGGTCCCGCGAGAAGATCGACCTGGTGCTGTACGCGACGGGCTACGAGATGCGCATCCCGTATGTGAACGCGGACCTGTTCGCCTGGAACGGCGACCGGCCGGCGCAGTACCTGACGGCGTTCAACCGTGAGCACCGCAACCTGTTCACCCTTGGCTATCTCGAAACCAACTCGAGTGCTTACACGTTGTTCGACAACATCTCCAACATCGTCGCCCAGTATCTGCGTGACCAGACGACCCAGCCACAGAGGGCTGCGCAGTTCGACCGCCTGATCGCCACCGACCGTCCCGACCTCAGCGGCGGTCTGCACCTCGTCAAGTCGGCCCGCCATGCTGGATACGTGGACGCGAAGTCGTTCAAGAAGGTCATCAAACGAGTGCGTAAGCAGATCGGCTGGACCGCTCTGACACCCCACTTCGCTGATCATCTGGCCCAGCCTCAGCAGGTGCAGGTAGCGGCACGCTGACCGGACAGCAGCCACAGCACTGTGTGGCTGCGCCACCGCAGTCGCGCGGGATGAGCCGGTGCTCATGGCACGCCACCACACGGATCGTCAACCGAGTCGGCCCAGGATAGCTGTTGACTGCCGAGGCGCCGTGGATCGCCGTCCGAGCGGGATCCACGGTTGTATGCCGCTCGTGGCCTCGATGATCTTCGGCTTACATCCCGCTTGGGGCAGTTTGACAGTGCCGCTCTACTACAGACCATCTCCGCCATCGTCATCCTCGCCACCGGAAGGTTCTGGGGCGCAACGATCGCCAGTGCGATCACCGGTGCTGGTTTCGGCTCGTTTCGGCTGCTTCATGTCGATCGATCAGGCACTCGCCGCCGACGTCCTCCCCGATGGCGAACACAACGGTCAAGAACTCGGCGTCATGAACATCGCGATGGCTCTCCCCCAGGCTCTGGGCCCGCTCGTCGGCGCCTGGGTGATCGAACTCGGCGGTGGATTCTCCGGGCTGTATATCCTTGCCGCCGGCTTCGTCACACTCGGCGGATTGTCGGTGATGAAAGTCAAGACCGTCCGATAAGCCCGCTATGGCGCTCACGGCCACTCACGGCTGACTGGGTCAACTGACCCGGTATGGTGGTGTGCACGGAGGCTGGGTCTCGAGCCTGGCACAACGTCGCGGAGGCAGTCTGCTGTGGCACGGTTGAAGTCCGATGAGCGGCGGCGTCGGTTGGTGGACGCTGCGTTTGCGGTGATGGCCCGCGACGGAGTCGCCGCAGCGACAACCCGCGCGATCTGCGCGGAGGCAGGGATGGCGCAAAGCGCGTTTCACTACGCGTTCAGATCCAAGGAGGAACTTCTGCAGGACCTGACCGAATCGGTGCTGCAGTCGCAGACTACGGTCCTGGAGGGTTTGGAGATTTCCTCGGATTCGTTGCGCACAGCGGTGTCGACCGGGATGGAGCGGATGCTGAGTGCTGGGATGAGCGATCCCGGCCGGCAGGCGGTGCTGTACGAGTTGACGGTGCAGGACATCCGTTCCACCACCAACCCCGGAGAGCTCGGCCGCTGGCAATACCGCTTGTACACCGATATCGCCGCGATGTTCCTGCGACTGGGGAGCGAACGCTTCGACGTGCAATGGCGAGTTCCCGAACAAGCACTGGCACGCATGGTTGCCATCGCCCTGGACGGAACCCTGTTCGCGTGGCTGGCCGATCGAGACACCGCCGCAGCGACCGCGTCGGTGCAGGCGCTGGCCGAAGCGGTGGTCTCGCTAGCCGTACCTCGCACCGACGACGCCGACAGGCAGCGACTCCCGGTCGAGCGCGCCGGAGCCCCACAATTCTCGGCCATCGACACGACCACACCGCCCAGCACCCCGTGAGCTGCCTGCCACAACGGCGCGCCCGCTGAGGGCGTCCTCGCCAGCAGCCAGTGCGAGGGCCTGCCACAGCGGTGCGGCTGATAACGGGTCGACACGACATGCGCCCTGTACGAGCACCGCGTCGAGCACCCCGAGATCGTCGAACACCTCGAGGGTGCGCGGTCTCAACCCGTCCCCGCGCGACCCGGCGGAGAACTCCCCGGCCTCGTCGACAATGCGGACCCCGATGCCGCGACGCGTCAGAGCGGTGGTGAGGGCGAACGCGGTCGGCCCGGCTCCCGAGACGTGGACCTGCGGATTCATGGCCGCCTGCCGAGCCGCGGGCTCGTTCTACAACCCTTCGCGAGCAAGGAGGAGTTGCTCCAGTCGCTGCTGAATGCGAGAGGCGCGTCGGGTCCGGCGAGCGTTCGATTGTGCGCTGGTGCCGACGACGATCCCACCCATACCGGTAAGCACCCTCGTCGGAAGGTCGCGGATCTCGCTGAATCTCACCTCGGCGTCAGCGAGACGCCGATGCAGGGTGCGCTCGCTGATCGTCAACCTCTCGGCGACCTGCGCCATCGTCACGGACCGTCGCAGGTTTCCCGCAGCACCGCCTCGACTGCAACCACGGCCTCCGGGCGAAGGTCCGCGGGACCGGCCAGATGGCGAACCGCATCGACGGCGATCGCGAACTGGGCCGGATTCGCCGTCGGTATCGGTCGTTCGAGTAGTTCAGAGTCCCACCCCATCCGGGTGGTCGGGTACCAAAACAGATCGAGCACCGGAAATGCCGCCAATGGGATTCGACGATTCCGGTGCAGATAAGCGACTCGATCCGCTTCGGGCAAGGTTGCGTCCGAAGACCGCACGGATCAGGGACACGATCGACGAACACGCTTCCTCGCACAGAAACGGCACCAGGTCCGGGTGGGGTCTGCGCTCGCTCAACGAAACCCACCCGCCCCCACCACATCAGGGCGTCACGGCTGCCGATACGTATCGCCACCGGTCCCGCAGACACCGTCCTCAGGGCCCGCGCGAGGACAGTCGTCGCCTGCCGATGTGATGTCCGGGTGTCGGGGAGGTCGAGCTGCCCGGTCCGACCCGTTCCCGCGACCAAGCGGCGGTCCCGATCTCGTAGAAAGCAATCACCACAGGGCGAAATAGCGTAACCGACCGAGTGGTATCGTGACCAGCATCACGGATGTAGGACCGGCGAATGGGCGACGTAGACCCTCTGGAAACGCAGCGCGCCGTGAGCCCGGCGGTCACGGTGGAACTGGCAGAAGCAGGATTCAAAGACGCTGAGGAGATCGGGCGCGGCGGGTCTGGAGTGGTGTATCGGTGCACCCAGGCGGAGCTGGACCGGACCGTGGCGATCAAGGTGCTCACCGCTGTCCGGGAGAAGGGGAACCGGCAGCGGTTCGTTCGGGAGCAGCGGGCGATGGGCCGGCTGACCGGGCACCCGAACATCGTGGGAGTGTTGCAGGTCGGCACCATCACGTCCGGGCTGCCGTATTTGGTGATGCCCTACTATCCGCAGGACTCCCTCGACGCCCGGATCCGCCGGCACGGTCCACTGTCGGTACCGGAGACGGTGCGGCTAGGGGTGAAGCTTGCGGGGGCCCTCGAGGCCGCGCACCGGCTCGGCATCCTGCACCGCGATGTCAAACCCGCCAACATCCTGATCAGCGACTACGGTGAACCGGCACTGACCGACTTCGGAATCGCCCGCATCCCCGACGAATTCCAGACCATTACCGGCACGGTTACTGGTTCGCCGGCGTTCACCGCGCCGGAGGTGCTGGCCGGGGAGCCACCCACCCCCGCAGCCGACGTCTACGGGCTCGGCGCGACGTTGTTCGCCGCGTTGACCGGGCACGCGGCGTTCGAGCGGCGCAGCGGCGAACAGGTCGTAGCCCAGTTTCTGCGGGTCACCACACAGCCGGTCCCTGATCTACACGAGCAGGGCATCGACGAGGACGTTTCGACGGTGATCGAACATGCCATGGCGCGCCCTCGCGAGCAGCGGTCCTCCGCGGCGGCGGTGGGTGAGCAGCTGCAGCATCTGCAGGCCGCGCGCGGATGGCCGGTCGACGAGATGGCGGTACGGGCGGCAGCCGATGCCGAGTGGCAAGAAGGCTCTCCGGTTCCCTTGATTCCCCTGACCACCGGCCCCCCGCCGGTGCGGGAAACCTTGCCGTTCGGTTCGTCGGTCAACAGCGCAAACGGGCTGTTTCCCCTCGAGCTGACCAGCTTCGTCGGCCGCCGTAGCGAATTGACCGAGGCAAAGAATCTGCTGGCGAGCTCCCGGCTGGTGACCTTGACCGGGATCGGTGGGGTGGGCAAGACCCGACTGGCATTACGAGTGGCGACCGGCGCGCAACGAGAATTCGCCGACGGGGTGCGCATGGTCGAACTCGGGGAGCTGAACGACGGCGCGCTGCTGGAAGGGGTGATCGCCGCCTCTCTAGGGTTGCGCGCACAAGGGCAGCCGGTGCGCGAGGTGCTGGTCGACTACATCGCGCCACGGCAGCTGCTGCTGGTGCTCGACAACTGCGAACAAATAGTGGATGCGGCAGCGAAGGTCTCGGAGACCTTGCTGCGCGCTTGCCCGCGCCTTCGGATCCTCGCCACAAGCCGCGAGCCTCTCGGTGTCGCCGGTGAGTCTTTACTGCGGTTGCGGCCACTGACCGTTCCTGATCCAGATCGGCAGCACTCGCTGCGAAGTGCGGCCCGCTGTGACGCGGTCGCTCTGTTTGTCGAACGTGCCGCCGCCGCAGTGCCGGGCTTTGCGCTCACCGAGGACATCCTCGCCGCGGTGACCGAGATCTGCCGCCACCTCGACGGGCTGCCGTTGGCGATCGAGCTGGCCACGGCCCGGCTGCGGACACTGTCACCGGAACAGATCCTGGAGCGGCTCACCGACCGCTACGCACTGCTGACCCACGGCAGCCGCAGCGCGCCCGGCCGACAGCAGACCCTGCGGTGGTGCATCGACTGGAGTTACTCCCTGTGCACTTCGGCCGAGCAAGCAGTCTGGGCCCAGCTGTCGGTGTTCGCCGGCAACTTCGAACTCGACGACGCCGAACAAGTGTGCCGGAATGACCTCGCAGCGGCGGACTTGCTCGACGTAATCACCGGCCTGGTCGACAAGTCCGTCCTGACCTGCGAACAGTCGGTCCCGGCGGTGCGGTTCCGGCTGCTCGAGACGGTGCGCGACTACGGCCGCGACAAACTCGATAAAGCAGGCCAGTACACGGACCTACGGCGCCGACATGTGGACTGGTACCGGCAGCTCGCCGAGGAGGCCGACACCGACTGGATCAGCCCCCGCCAACTCGACTGGATCGACCGCCTCGACCGCGAACAACCCAACCTTCGCCAGGCATTGGACTTCTGCCTGACCGACACCGAAGCGGAATCCGACGCCGCGTTGTCGATAGCGGCAGCGCTGCAACCGTTTTGGTTCTCCCGAGGCCAGGTCGGTGAGGCGCGGCACTGGCTGGACCTCGCCCTCGCCAGGCGGCCCGCTACCGCTACCGCCGTCCGTGCCAAGGGGTTGTGGCGTGCCGTCCTGGTGGCCGTAGTCCAGGACGATCTCACAGCGGCGTCCGCCCTGGTCGCACAGATGCAGGAGCTGGCCGAACAGACCGAGCGACCGATCGTGCACGGATTCGTGGGTCTAGCTCTCGGCCTCTACGTGGGTCGCAGCGGCGACCTACCGCAAGCACGCGCACCCCTGGAAGCTGCCCTTGAGTCGTTCACTGCGGAGGACGACGTCTCCGGGCAGGTCTTCGCCCTGCTCGGGCTGGGATGGATGCACGAATTGGAGGGAGACAGCGCAACAGCTCTCTCCTACCACGAGAAGGCCCTTGCGATCACCGAAGCATATGGCGATTACATGCATCGGTCATATGCCTTGTGGGGCACGGTGGTTGCCGCGTGGCGCCACGGTGATCGCGACGGTGCGCTGCGGCAGTTGCGGCAGTGGCTGCAACTGATCAGGCAGCAGAAAGACCCGCTCATGGCCGCGACAGCCCTGGAAACACTAGCGTGGATTCTGGGAGTCGAGGGCGGCACCGCGCGCCTTGCCGCGGTGTTGCTGGGCGCCACAAATGCACTGCACCAGTTGACGGGCGCCTCCGTGGTGTTCTTCCCGAACTTGGTGGTCCATCGCGAGGATTGCGAACGAGAGGCCGGTCGCACGCTCGGGCAGCGAGCCTTCGATGCCGCCTATCACGAAGGCGCCGCAATGGATCTCGACGCCGCGATCGGCTACGCCCTGGGCGAGCAACCGCAGGCTGCGACTCGCGGTCCGGGTCCGTCCGAGCTGACGACCCGGGAGCGGGAGGTGGCCGACCTCGTCGCAGACGGCCTGACCAACAGAGCCATCGCCGCCCGCCTGCACATCTCCCAGCGCACCGCTGACGGACACGTCGAACGCATCCTGACCAAACTCGGATTCACCAACCGCGCCCAGATCGCCGCCTGGGTCGCCGACCGGAGCCGATCGGCACACCCTCGAGGACGCTGACCTCGGCCATTCACGCCAGACACGCCGCCAGTAGCTCTGAAATGATGGAAGGTGCTCTGAACCGAATAACCTTGGCTTGCCAAGGGTCGAATATCGAGGGGGCACCTAACGAGTTCAGGAGACCTGCCGGACGTGGTTGTCTCCCTGCGGTAGTCGCCGACGGGTGCGCACACGGTCTACGCGGTGAATTCGGTCCGGGCCGCTCGTTACCGGGACCGGCACACAGTGTCTGGTGCCAAGAGCGACGCCCGCGACGCGGGCCCGCGGCGTCGAGCACTACGCCGCGCTGTGGATCGACACCAGGAGTGCTGAGAATCGAATCAGATCTCCAGCCTCAGCCAGTGCATGGTCGGCATCTCGACAGCTGCCCGAACAACCCGAAAGGTCGATCAGCGCGACGCAGGACATCGCATGCACCTCCGACTGGCGACCAGCAGCAACGGTGCAGCTGGTGTCTGCGGGGCGTCACCCTTGGTGTGGCCAAGCCGCGTGGTGAAGGCCGACAGCCCACGGTAATGATGCATGGTGATCTTTTGGTCGAAATTCGTGCGGCACGGTGGTGTGCGGTAGCTGTGCTGGAGATCGTTAGGGCGGAGGGCAAGGGGCGCCGACGGCGGTTCACTGGCGTGTATCTCGAGTCGAAGACACAAGGATAGACCGTGTCTGCCTCGGCCCCGACGATGCATTGAAGACAGTCCCGCCGGTTGCCTTCAGCGCGGCTAGATTGGTCTCATGACGTCAGCTCATGCCGTGCATGCCGTGTTCCAGTAAGGCGAAGATCGCATCCAGGGCGGCGCGGGGATCGGGCTCGTCGGCGACGAATTGAGGAATCTCGAGGACGTAGCGTGCGATAGCGCGGGCGGTGATGTCCTCGGGTGGCCTGCCCAACTCGGCGGCGATCGCAGCGGCCAAGGGCGTCTCGCACCGGATCCACAATCGGCGTGAGTATTCGCGCAATGCGGGGGTGCTCATGATCAGGTCGGTGCGACGGCGGATCTCCGGGCGCGGATCGATGAGGAACAGCCCCCGCCCCAGCAGGAACTCGCGCAGCGCCGCCATCAGTGACTGTCCGGCCGGGCGTTGGGTGACCGCGGTCAGCAGGCTCTCGAGACGTTCGACACCGTCGTCGAACATCATGGCTTCTTTGCCGTCGGGAACGTGGCGAAACATCGTCGGCACCGAGATGTCGACCGCGTCGGCGATCTCCTTCACGCTGACCTGGTCGTAGCCCTTCTCCAGAAACAGCTGCTCGGCGGCGGCCGCGAGGGCGCGACGGGTCTGGGAGTTCTTGCGGGCGCGGCGTCCGAGTGGTTCAGGAGGCATGCACCCACGCTATCAGATAGCGCAAGTGAGTTAAATGCTTAATTCACTTGCTCTTGTTAGTCGATTGTGTTTTTCTGGAGCGGATATTCCAGCGAGACCTCGGAAGGGCATGATCGAAATGAGCGTCAACGAACTCGAACAGATACCGGTCCTCATCGTCGGCGGAAGCCTCGTCGGACTGTCCGCGGCGGTTTTCCTGTCCTGGCAGGGCGTGCCCGTCGTGGTGGTCGACAAGCACTACGGCAGCTCGCCGCACCCCCGGGCGATCGGTTTCACCACCCGCACCATCGAGCACTTCCGTCAGACCGGCGTCGAGGTGCCCACCTCACTGCAAGGCATGAAACCGCCGCGGCGCGCCCGGGTGGAGAGCCTCAGCGGCACCTGGTTGGAGGAATATCCCTGGAGCCCCGGCGGCAAGGGCTCCTACGGCGCCGACCAGTCACCGGTCCACGCGATCGCGATCACCCAGGACAAACTCGAACCGCTACTGCGTGAGCGAGCCCGCGAGTACGGTGCCGACTTGCGCCTTGGCACCGAACTCCTGGACCTGGCGCAAGACAACGACGGCGTCACCGCGACGCTGCGCCGCCGTGACGACGGCCACCAGTACGCTCTGCGCGCCCGCTATGTGGTGGCCGCCGACGGCGCGGACAGCCCGGTGCGCACCAACCTGGGGATCGAGCGTCACGGCGTCGGCCCACTGTCGGTGCAGCGCAGCATCTTGTTCCGCGCCCCCCTCGAGGACTACCTGCAGCACGGCGTGGTCCAATTCGAGATCGAGCAACCCGACTTCACGGCGTTCTTGACCACCTACTCCGATGGCCGGTGGGTGCTGATGCTCTCCGATGACGTCGAACGCACCCCCGCCCAGCAGATCGAACTGGTGCAGCGCGCGATCGGCCGTACCGATATCCCCATCGAACTCATCACCACCGGCCGGTGGAAGCTGGCCGGTCTGATCGCCGACCGCTTCTCGCAGGGACGAATCTTCCTCGCCGGTGACGCAGCGCACCAACTGCCGCCCAACCGCGGCGGGTACGGCGCCAACACCGGCATCGACGATGTGCACAACCTGGCCTGGAAACTGGCCGCGGTGCTCTCGGGCGAGTCGGACCCGCGGCTGCTGAACACCTACGACGCCGAGCGCCGCCCAACCGCAGACCTGCGTCACGATCAACTGTTCGCTCGCGCCGACTACAAGGCCTTCTTGAAAGTCGATACCCCTGATACCCCCGTGCTCGACGATTCGGCCATCGAGTTGGGGCAGCTGTACCGCTCGGCTGCGGTGCTGGGTGCGGACGCGTGCTTGCCGACCGCGCAACTCCCCGAGCAGTGGGCGGGTCAGCCCGGTACCCGCGCCCCGCACCAGTGGGTGCGCATCGGCGACAACAAGCGCTCCACGCTCGATCTGATCGAACGCGACTGGGTCCTGCTCTCAGCCGATGAGTGTTGGGCCGCCGCAGCCGCCCAGGCGACTGCGCAGCTGGGCATCGGAATCGATTTCCAGCAGGCCGGAACCGACGTCGTGTTCGACGACCACGAGGCGTTCGAGCACGCCTACGGCATCGAGTCCACCGGCACCACACTGATCCGGCCCGACGGCTACATCGCCTGGCGGACCCGCGTCGCGCCAGACGATCCCGCCCGGGAACTGACCCAGGTCCTGGCCTCCCTCGCCGCGGCCACCCGCGCCGACTCCACCGAAAATTGAGGTGATAGCTATGAATGCCACACTGCAACAGCGAATTCAGCGACTGGAAGATCTCGAAGCGATCCGCGATCTGACCGCGCGCTACGCCGACGCCATCAACAAGGGCTGGAACGGCAAGACCGTCGATCTCGACGCCGTCGCCCAAGTTTTCGCCACCGACGCGAGATGGGAGAGCCATGAAGGCGAGGTGACCGTCGGTATCGAGGCGATCCTCGCCGCGTTGCCCGCCGCTACCTCGGTCGTGGAGTTCTCGATGCACGCCTTCGTGAACCCGATCATCGTCCTCGACGGCGACACCGCGACAGCACACTGGCTGATGTGGGTGGCCTCGGTGATGGCCGGCGATCCGCGCGCGGTCTACATGAGCACCGACATCACCTACCTGCGGACCAGCGACAGCTGGCGCATCCACACCGTCAAGGTTGACTTTGGCACCAAACTGTCCACCAGCTGACCCGGATGGCTAGACGGCGAGGCAAAGCAGGTCGAACGAACGTGGTGACAGCTGCGATCAGTAGGGCGTCATAAGCGGTGACAGATACGGTGGCCAGCCACACAAGACGCTCCTGTTCAGTCCGGAAATAGTGTGTCGAACGCGAGTTGGCTTGAGCCCGAGACCATCGGCGGTGCGTTGCGGGTGCGGGTTGCGGGTCGGGGAAGGTTGTGGTGCTTTGAGCTGCATACGACGGTCATGCAGCAGGTTCACGACATCGGTACTGGACCGCAGCGCGGTCAGGTCGTCGCGTGTCAGCAGCATTGAGCGGCCCGAGTAGTCCAGTTGCAGAGGGACACAACAGCATCGACAAAGCGGCCGGTGGGGCAGAGCAGATCGCCTGCTCAGCCCCACCGGCCGCTTCAGGGTGCGGGCGGGATAGTAGTTCAGCAGGTGGCGGCGACGCGCGGCTGCGCGTGCGGGTCCGGGCCGTGGTCGGTACTCAGTCGCCACGTCGGCACCGGCCCCACCGTGTCGTCATTGTCGGTGCCGGGGTACGCGGTGGTGACCGCGCGTGCCGCGCTGACGGCGTCGGTGTAGGTGATACCGGTCAACGGCCCCGTGGTGATCAGCACGGCGGCGGTGGCGGGGTGGTAACGGGCGTCGGTGCGCTGGTTGCGGTACACGGCGAACACCGGAACCCACGGTGCTGGTACACCGGGTTCGGCGGGGGCGGTGAATTGGCGAGTGGCCTCGGCGGTGACCGCCAGCCACATCTCGAGACTGTCTGGGGCGTGGCGCGATGATGCGAACACCTGATGCAGCGCCGCCGCGACGATGGCCGGGGTGGAAGTGTTGATCATGATTGGTAGAGCCCTTTCCATGAAATGACAAACGAGATCGGACGAGATGACGGGGTGCGGTGCGCGGAACCCGAGGGGCCAGTTCCCTGGGTCCCGGGCCGCGCAGGGGCCCCCAGGCGGTGGCGAGGGCGAATTTCTTGGGGTGCCCGCCGCTCTGGTGAGCGGTGGCGAGAGTGGCGAGATCGGTTGCCGCAGTGTCGGTGTGAGGGTTTTGCGATGCCGTGCGGCTGTGGCAGAGGTGCTGGGTGTCGTTCGTGGTTTCGGCTGTTGTGGAATTCATCGTTGATCGGTTTTGGGGGCCAGGGCTACCGTCCAGCGGTGCGGGCCTATGGGATCGATGGCTTTGGCCGTGATGTGGTCGATGTGCTCGCTGAGTGGGTTGCTGGGGTGTCTGGCCCATTCGAGCGTTCGTCGCTCGGCTTGTTCGGCGTTGCTGGCGTCGATGGCCACGACGACGACTCGGTCGCGGTCGGGGCAGCCGGGGTCGTGGCTGAGCCGTTCGACATTCCAGCTCTGCGACGGTGTCTCGGGCTGAGCGACCGGGGCTCGACCGGGCGGTGTGCTGATTGGCGGTTCGTCGGGTGTTGTCAACTCTGCCAGGAGCATTCGAGGAGGCGTTGGTGATGGGTTCGTGATCGCGTTGGCGGCGGCCGACGGGTTGTCGAAGACACGGCCGTCGGGCAGCATCAGCCCTTCGGCGGTGATGACAGCCGAGAGGCTGGAATCGGGCATTGTCAGGGTCTGGCCCGGCTTGAGTTGTCCGGTGTCGATCAGTTCGCGGATGGTTACCCGTCGGGTGCGCGGGAACGGGAACGGGTCGTCGAAGTCGTGGTCGAGCTGCCATGACGGTGCGCATGTCGTGCAGATGGTGCCGTTGTCATGGCCGCACACGGTGGGCGGCACGATCCGCAGGCGGATATCGCGGGTGGCCTGCACTCGTTCTCCGGTGTCGAAGTAGGTGAACGACTCGTCCAGGTGAGCGATCAGCACCTGGCCGTCGTGTTCGTTTTTGGTCAACTCGGCGCGCGCCTGCTCGTCGGGCGAGTGGCTGGAATTCGTCATTGAGAGTCTCCTGTCATCGGTGGATCGGTCGATGCGATTCGATGGAGGTGGGCATGTGCGCGACACGCGTGGCATCAGGTGTTTCAGCTCCCCCGATGCCACGCGTGTCGCTCGGTTACGTTGCGGCGAAGCGGAACTTCTTCGGCGCGGCCGATGTTTGTGTGGCGACGCCGGTTTCGGTGAGCTTGACCAGTGCGTTGTGCACCGCCCCGCTCGATCGGGTGATCGCTTTGCCGATCTGGTGAGGGCTGAATTCCTTCTCCGGGTGATCGCGCAGGAAGTCCTCCACCTGTCCCCGCAGCGCACCCGAAGCCAGCCGCACCGGTGACTCGGGCTGCGCCGCTGCCACATCGGGACCGGGGGCCGGGGCATCGGGGGCAGGGGCAGCGGGTTCTTCGCCCGTAGGGGTGGCTACGGCCAGTTCCGGCTGCCCCGTGTCCGGCCCGGGGTCGGCGGATGCGGTGTCACTGTCGGGCTGTGCCGTCGCGCCGGGTTGAGACGGCTCAGAGCCGGTAACGGGTGCCGTCACGTCAGCGGCAACGGGTTCGGTCGTCGCCTCAGTGGTAGCGGGTTCGGCGGGTGCCGTGGTGGTGGTCTGGTCGGTGGTGGTCCAGGTTTTGGCCGAGCGGGGAGAGTCGGGGTCACGGTGGGAGCGGGCGGTCCCAGCGGTTTCCCAGCCCAACAGGATGCGTCGCGTGGTGGAACCGGCGATCCCGGCCGCACCGGCCAGCTCGTCGGCGGTGAATCCGGGATAGTTGCCCAACGCCGCCCACAACGCTTTGTCGGTGTCGGTGCGCAGCACCGGCACGCCTGCCACTGGTTCCCCGCCCGGGGCGGCGGCGGTGGTGGTCGGGTCGGTGCTGCCAGGTGCCGGGCGCGTGGTGGTGTTTTTGTTTTTCTTTCGTGCGGACATGACGGGTCCCTCCATGAATTACGGGATTTCGGTGGATGTTTCGGTCATGTCCCGGCCGGGACGGAAACCACGCCGTATCGGGGAAAATCCCCCGGGGTTTCGACGTCGTTCCCATCACTATGGACGCTCGATACCCGTGCCGATGTCAAGCGGATCGTGAAAAGAATGAATCGCGCCCCGAATTCTTCTCGTCCGTCGCCGGAATTCGAATACTGCGAAAGGAATTCGACTCTTCCGCATTTCCCAGCGAGGCGATGGGCGATCGAGGGCTCGTCGAGATGAGCCGCCACCGCGCGGAGCGCAGTGGCGGGGTGGAGGTGAAGCGGTTGTGGTCAGTCGTCGCCGGTTATCAGGTCGGCGGTGGTGAGGTCGGTGTGCAGGTCGTGCAGTTCGTCGAGTTCGGCGTCGAGTTCGCGGGCGTCGAATTCGGCTGGGTCGTCGCCGAGGTCGGGCAGGTTCCCGTGACGCAGGGTGGTGGCCAGGGCCGCGAGCCGGTGGGCGAGTGCCTCGGCCCGGTCGGCCAGTTGGTGATGCCGCCGCTCGAGGAGGTCGGCCGCGTGGGCGCGCTGGGCTGCGAGTAGTTCGCGCATCTGCTGGTGCCATTGCTCGCTGCCGCCGTCGGCGGGCAGCAGATGCCACGGATGAGTCAGAACACGCGCGCCTTCCGGTGTTCGCACGCAGCACTGGAGGGTGCCGTGGTAGAGGTACACATAGGTGACCGTGCCTCGTAGGTCGGGCCGATCGGCGGGTGTGACCTCGTCACCTACCCGGATCGGGCAGTCGGTACCGGGCACGGTGACGGTGGTTGCGGGGGCGGGTGTCGTGTCGTCGTCGGTCATCGTGGGTTTCCTTCCGGGATTGCGTGGGTTGTCGAAAATGATTGCGGGGAAAGTAGATTCAGCGGGTACCGGAACCGGCCGGACCACTGCCGTGGCGCGGGGTTCGCTGCCCCGCGCCATGGTCGCGGGGTTATGCGGTGCGGACGGCGGTCACGGCGGCGCGGGCGATGGCGGCGGCGGTGGCGGCGGGGTTGGTGAGTTCGTGCACGGTCGCGCCGGTCAGCGGTTTGGACCGTGCCTCGTCCGGAGTCAGCCACAGCACCGCGCAGCCGTTGGCGCGCAATCGATCCAGTCGTTTCTGCGCGGCGGTGCGGGGCTCGTCACGGAAGCGGCCGTCGGAGATGATGACCAGTAGGCGGGTGTTCTGCGGCCGGGATAGTCCGAGTGCGCCGTCGAGGGCGTCGATGGCGGTGTCGATGGCCTCGTAGAGGGCGGTGGCGGCGAAGTCGGTCACTTTCGCTGGGGCGGTGCCTGGGTAGGTGACCGGCAGCACCTCCTTGCCGAAGGTGAGTGTGGCTGTTTCGGCGGGCATCGCCGCGAGTTTCGCGGCGGTGGCGATGATCCAGGCGGCGGAGGCCACCTCGGCGGTGTAGCGGTCCATCGACCCTGACACGTCGCAGGCGATCCCGATCCGCAGTGGTGGCACGGGAACGGGTTTGGCGGTGGTGCGGGTGAACGGTTGCGCGGTCGGGATCGCCCCGGCGGCGCGCTGGGCATCGCGGGCCAGCACGCCGCGCATCCGCATCCGGCCCGGTGGCAGCGCGGAGGTGGTTTTGGTGATCGCGCGTTCGCGCTGGCTGGCGGTATTCAGGGCGCGGGCCAGCACCCGTGCGGCGGCGCGTTCGGTGTCGCGGGGGGCGCGGGTGGTGCGTCCGGTGCTCCGGCCGGTGCGGGGGCGTTTGCCGAACACGTGTGCCGCTGTCGTGTCGGCGCGGTCGGTGTGGCGGGCCTCCTCCCGCGCGGCCCGGTCGGCGAGGTCGGCGGGATCGGGTGGGAGCTGGTGCGCGGCAACGTTTTTCGCGACGTTCCCGAGTGCGCCGGTGACAGCTTCGCCCAGCGGGGAGCCTGGTTGCGGGGTGGTGTGGGGTTCGGGGCCGACGATCTCGGCCCAGCGTCGCCCGAGTTCGAGCATGCCGGTGGTGTTGGTGTCGGACAGGCGGTGCGCGATGCGCCACAGGGTTCGCAATTGCCGGAGGGTGTCGCGGCCGAGCACGGCCTCGATGGCGGTGGTGGCGGGTGCGCATTCGTCGGTGTCGAGTACGCCTGCGTCGATGCGGGCCAGCATGAGCGCCGCAGTGTGGGCGGCGGCGTAGCGGGTGGGCGCGAGCCGGGTGGTGGCCAGCTCGCCGCCGGTGTCGGCGAAGACCAGCTCGCGGGTGCTCGCGCGCAGCCAGTGCCGGTCGCTCGGGCGGCGGCGTAGTTGGGCGGCCTCGATGCGGGACTCCTCCAAAAGCAGTGCCGCCCCGGCGCTCTGCGGGTGCGCGGTTGGTGGTGGACTCCAGCGGGTGTGGGTGGCGTGGGCGCATTCGTGGGTGAGCGCGCCCCAGGTGGGGGCGTAGCGGTTGCGGTCGGCGGGCCGCCACGGGCGGGCGGTGGCGGGATCGATGCCCAGGTTCGCGCCCTCGATGGCGATGGCGGCACGGTCGGGCACGAACATTGCGAGGTTCCCGTCGGCCGCGCCGGGGGCGATGACCACGGTGAGGTCGTCGCGGTCGGCGATTGCTGGGGTTTCAGTGGTCATCGCATCAGACAGGGTCTCCCACCCGGTACGGGCGGGTGGTACGGCGGTCGGGGCGGTGGGGGCGGTGATCACGTGCGGGGCGGTGGTCATGGCGGGGGTGTCCTATCTGGCGATAGTGGTGCGGGGGTGTGGGTTTCAGAGGCGGGTGCCCAGGGACAGGGGCTCGACGGTGGTGCCGAAAACGGTTTTGACGACCTCGGCGACGATGGCGCGGTCTTCCTCGGGCGCGGTGCCGATGAGGTTGGCGGCGGCGGTGAGTGCGGTGGTGGCGGTGGCGATCTTCTGGAACGCCAGCAACTCGCGCAGTTGGGGTGCCCACCCGATCTCGCCTTTGGTTTGGCGGGTGGACAGATTGCGGGCCACCCGCACCGCTAACGGATTCACCCCGAGGCTGTCGGCGAGGTCGTAGTCGCTGGACACCTGCACCTGGAACGCGAACCGGCTGGCGAGCGCATCGGACAGGATCGCCCCGTGCACGCCGGGGTTGTGGCCCGCGCAGATGTAGAACCCGGGCTCGGCTTTAATGACCTCGCCGCCGTTGGCTTTGATCACGATCTCGCGGCGGCCGTCCATCGCCGGATACACACACGAGAGCACCGTCGGTGGGATCAGGGTCGCGTCGTCGACGAACAGCACCCGGCCCTCACGCATCGCCCTCACCAGTGGCCCGTGCACGAACACGAAGGTGCCGTCGGGGGCTTGGGTGTACTCGCCCACGAAATCGGCGACGGTGGTGTCGCCATCGCCTTGCACGGTCAGCAGGTCACCGAACGCAGCCTCGATCAACGACGTTTTGCCCGTTCCGGGTGGCCCGTACAGCAGCACCGGGACCTCGGCCTCGCGCATCGTTTGCAGCACATCCACATCAGCGCTACCCGCGAGTTTGCGCGGGTGATACATCAGCCCGTTCGGACGCGCCACCGGCCCGCTCGTCG
>NZ_BDAZ01000026.1 GCF_001612725.1 Nocardia anaemiae NBRC 100462
TCCGTCCGCCTGCTGTGGACTCTTCGGCCTGAAAACCCAGCGCGGACGGATACCGACCGCACCGAACGCACATCTGTGGTGGGCATTGGGCGTCATCGGACCGCTCACCCGAAGCGTGCTGGATTCGGCGATCGTCTACGACGTCATCCGCGGGGCCACACCGACCGACCGCTTCCATGCCCCCGATCCGATGCTGTCGTTCGAGGAGGCCGCGCGGCGCACCCCGACCGCCCTGCGCATCGGCTACAGCACGAAATCACAGACGATGCTCGCGAAAGCGGTTCCCGAACATGTGCGCGCGGTGCACGACACCGCCGAACTCCTTGCCCAACTGGGCCATACGGTCGTCGAGATCGATCCGGGCTATCCCGATTTCACCTTCGCCTTCTATCCGCAGTTCTATGGCGGTGTGCGCGCGGAGATCCCACTCATCGACCATCCGGAGCGGCTCGAACGCCGTACTCGCCAAAACCTCGCGCTCGGTTTCTGGGCACGCCGGCCGGTCGTCGAATGGGCCATGCGCCGCGGTGCGGCCTTGGCACGCAAGGCCGATCGCATCTTCGACCAGTGTGATCTGCTGCTGACCCCCACGATCGCGCACCGCCCGCCGCGGGTCGGTGTCCTCGACAATGCGGATCCGATCCGCGCACAACTCGCCTCGGTCCCCATGGTCGCCTTCACCGGATTCTGGAATGTGACCGGCCATCCGGCCGCCGCACTGCCCGCGGGTATCGCGGCCGATGGGCTCCCGCTGTCGGTCCAGCTGGTCGGACCGGCGAATGGTGAGACCACCATCCTCTCCGTTGCCGCCCAACTCGAAAAGATCCGGCCGCACCCCCGCCCCGCGTAGCCCGAAAGCCCCTGCCAGCGCGGCCGTTGTCGATAAAATTCGCACCGGAGGTGATGTGCCGTGACAAGCGTATTGCTGATCACCGGAGACGCGGCCGAAGACCTGGAGGTCATGTACCCGTACCAGCGGCTGCTCGAGGAGGGGTACGAGGTCGAAGTGGCCGCCCCGACCGCCAAGAAGCTGCAGTTCGTGGTGCACGATTTCGTCGACGGTTTCGACACCTATACCGAGAAACCCGGACACACCTGGCCCGCCGATATCGCGCTGGCCGACGTCGATCCGAGTCGGTACGCGGCGTTGGTGCTGCCCGGTGGACGGGCGCCGGAGTATCTGCGCGGCGATGCGCAGTGCCGCAGGGTCGTCAAACATTTCGTCGACGAGGACAAACCGATCGCGGCGCTGTGCCATGGTCCATTGATCCTGCTTGCCGTGGGCGCGCTGAACGGTCGTTCGTCGAGCGCCTACCCGGCGCTGGCGCCGGACCTGAATGCCGTTGGCGCGCAATGGGAAGACAGTCCGGCCCAGGTCGACGGCAATATCGTGACCGGTCGCGCCTGGCCGGACCATCCGCAGTGGATGCGCGCGTTCTTGGAGGTGTTGCGGGCCAAAGCACCCGCACCCGGTCAGTAAGCCCTCGCCTGGTTTACCCGAGTGCTCGCCGAACTCTGCACTCCGTCGGCAAGGTGCTCGACGCCGCCGAATCCGCACTGGCCCAAGCGAATCATAGCCCGGCGGCGTCGCGCACCAGCCGTCAGCGGTCGCGCGCGCCGAGCGTCAGGAGTGCGAGACCCAGTGCGAGCACGGCAAATCCGCACCACGACACGATCGGCAACCGCTCACCGACGACGACCACACCGAGCACCGCGGCCACGGCGGGTTCGGCGAGGGTCAATGTCGTCGCCACCTGCGCGGTCGTATGCCGCAGGCCGTAGCCGAACAGGCGGTAGGCGACGAAGGTGGTGAACACCGCGAGATGCAGCGCCACCGCGATGCCGCGACCGGTGTGCAGCCAGAATGTGTTGGTGCACAGCACAACCGGCAGCACCAGCAATCCGGCAATGCCGAACATCGTGCCCATCACCGCATTCGACGAATGGCCGTGCGCGATGAGTCTTCCGCCGATGAGCGAGTAGACCGCGTAGGTGAGTCCACCGAATGCGGCGAGCACGATGCCGAGCAGATCGACCGGTGCGGCACCGCCCGTCACTTCGGGTCCGAGCACCAGGACAGCGCAGCCGAGTACCGCCGCCGCGGTCGCACCGACCCACCGCTGGGTCGGCTTACCCTGTCCGGATACCCAGGCCAACAGCCCGGCGAAAACGGGCGCACTACCGAGCGCGATCACCGTGGCAACGGCCACACCCGTCCGCGCCACAGCGGGATAGAAGGTCACCGGATACCCCGCCACCGCCAACGCCCCGACGACAACCAGCCACCACTCGCCGCGCGTGCACCGCAACCGCGTACCGGTGGACAAGAACAACAACAGACCACCGAGCACCAGCCCGGCAGATCCGATCGCCGCGGCGGGCGCACCCGCGGGAGCCAGTGAACTGGCGGTTCCGGTGCTGCCCCACAGCACCGCCGCAGTCAGGATGGGAACCGGACCGCTGAATGCGCGGACATCCGAATGCTCAACCGCAACAACATCTTTGATATCAGACAAGGACATGCACTTCCGTCATCGAATTCGACAGGGATTCGAAACGGGCGCACGACATCACCTCGAGACTGCCCTCGTGGGACAGCCCGGACCGCGAATCAGGAATTCAGCAGGTGCGCCCGATCAGGCGCACGGCGGCGGCGTAACGGCATGCCAGTAGATATCCACGCGACGATCCTAGCGCAATGACCGGCCCTGGATCGAATGATCTTCGATACAGTTGGCCTGGTGAGGAAGATTGATTCGCCGATCGGACCGGCGGTCGGTGCCGCGCGGACCGCGCCCGGTCCGGCGGTGCAGTTGGATGATATCGACCGGATTCTGCTCGATCAGCTCGCACGGGACGGGCGCATGACCAACAGCGCGCTCGCCGATGTCGCGGGTATCGCACCGTCGACCTGTCTGGGGCGGGTCCGATCGCTGGTGGAGCGCGGGGTGATTCGCGGATTCCACGCCGATATCGATCCGGCCGCGCTCGGCCGGAATCTGCAGGCCATGATCGCGGTCCGGGTACAGGCCAACGCACGTCCGCACCTCGCCGAGTTCGGGGAGCAATTGGCCGTACTCGACGAGGTGCTGAACGTGTATTTCATCGCCGGTGCCGACGATTACCTGATCCATGTCGCCACGGCCGACACCGAGGGACTTCGGGTCTTCGTGCTGGAACACCTGAGCGCACATCCCGCGGTCGCCTCCACCGAGACGATCCTCATCTTCGAACACGTGCGCCCGCGAACCAGCCCGATGAGTTAGGCGGCCAACCTCTCGGCGGCGTAATTGTGCGCGGCCGCAACCGATTCGGACAGCAGCTGGCCGTTGTGCGTGCTCAGACCGGCGGCCAGGCCCGCATCCGCGGCGACCGCATCGCGCCAGCCGCGCTCGGCGAGCGAAATCGCGTACGGCAGTGTGGCATTGGTGAGTGCGACGGTCGAGGTGTACGGCACCGCGCCGGGCATGTTGGCGACGCAGTAGAAGACCGAATTGTGCACCCGATAGGTCGGCTCGGCATGGGTGGTCGGACGCGAATCCGCGAAGCAACCGCCCTGATCGATGGCGATATCGACCAGCACCGAACCCGGCTTCATCTGTGCGACAAGGTCATTGGACACCAGCGTCGGCGCCTTCGCGCCGGGTACCAGCACCGCGCCGATCACCAGATCCGCCTCCCGGACCAGACTCTCCACCTCGAAGCTGTTGGAGATGATGGTCCGCACCTGCCCGCGGTACTGCTCGTCCAGCGCACGCAGGCGCGCGATATTCAGATCCAGCACGGTCACATCCGCGTGCATACCGACCGCGACCGCGATCGCATTGCTCCCCGAAACACCGCCGCCGAGCACGACGACCTTGGCCGGACGCGCACCAGGCACACCACCCATCAGCACGCCGCGGCCACCGCCGCTGCGCATCAGGTGATACGCACCGGCCTGCGGCGCCAGCCGTCCGGCGACCTCGCTCATCGGGGCGAGCAGCGGCAGCGATCCGTCCTTACCGGTGACGGTCTCGTAGGCGATCGAGGTGATTCCGGCGTTCAGCAGCGCGTCGGTGCACTCCTTGGATGCCGCCAGATGCAGGTAGGTGAACAGCACCTGCCCCTGCCGCATGCGCGAATACTCCTCGGCCACCGGCTCTTTCACCTTGAGCACCAATTCCGCGGTGCCCCAGACCTCATCGGCGGTATCCAGCACCCGCGCCCCGACGGCCGCATACGCCATATCCTCGAACGCCGACCCCTGACCGGCACCGGCCTCGACATACACCTCGTGCCCGCGCGAAACCAGTTCGTGCACACCGGCGGGTGTGCACGCCACCCGGTACTCATGGTTCTTGACCTCGCGGGGAATTCCGATCTTCATCAACACTCCTGTACGTCGATCCAGCGGATTGGCGACATGTGATCGGTTCGATCACCTCAGTGTCAGTATGAAGATCATGCAAGATCAGGTCCATATTGGTGAAGATACTTCTGTAATTCAGAACTTGCGCATCGCGATATTCATATTCGCAGATCTGTGAGACTGCTGATCCGAAACATATTCGGAGCCTGGGACCAACGCCCCGGGATCTGACCGATCGCCCTGAGCGCGCATTGCTGACGGCCGTACGACAATTCACCTGGATCCGGCTCGTTGATCTTCCGCGGCCTGCGCTGGCGGCGAGCAGTTCGGTCTCGCGAGCTCGGTTGTGGCGGTAGCGGCCAGATCTCGGATCAGATCGGTTTCGCCGCCTCGGCGCCAGATCAACGCCCAGCGTGCGGGTGGCGCGTCCGGCATGGGTATGTAGGCCACGTCCGGTCGGGAGTAGTGGAGCATCGCGTGGGCGTGGACGGGCGTGATGGCCTTACCCGCCGCTACGAGCAGGATCATGTCTTGAAAGTTGTCCGCGTGGGCGACTCGCGGGATGGCGCGGCCGCTGGGGCTTGCGAAGGGCACCGCCGCGCTCTGCCAGTAGTCGGGTGGCCGATTGCCGGGGTCGGAGCTGGTGGTCCCGAAAACGCCGTAGTCCGCGAGGTCTTCGTAGGATGCCGATTCATGTTCTGCCAGTGGGTGATCCGAGGCGACGAGCAGCATGAATGGTTCCTCGTAGAGGACCGGGCCGACCACCAGATCGGGTTCCTCGACGGGCAGCCAGCTCACCAGTATGTCGATCTCGTCGGCGCGTAGCGCCCCGAACGGATTGCCGAAATGCACATGCTCGATCTGCAGGCTGCAGTTCGGATGCCGGGTCTGGAAGGCTTTGAGCAGTGGCCGGATGTCCTCGAGGCTACTGCTGGTGACACCGATCCGCAGCAGACCCGTCTCACCGTAACGGGCTGCTCGCGCTGCCCTGCCCAGGCTCGCCCTGAGGTCACGGTAGTTGGCCTGCAGGTCGTCGCGGAGCCGTCGTCCGACGAAGGTCAGCGCCACAGTGCGACTGGATCGTTCGAACAGCCTCCCGCCGACCTGGCCTTCCAGCTTCCGAATCACCTGACTGACCCGGGCCTGCGAGATGTGCAACCGCTCGGCGGTGCGACCGAAGTGCAGCTCCGCGGACAGCGTCAGAAAGATCTCGATGTCGCGCAGGTCGATCTCGCGCGGATCCATACGGTTTTCCCATCAATAAAGTCAGCTTATCTGATCATACGCAATTGCACGTTGATCTATTCCCGCCGCCGCCCGATGCTGAAGAGGTCGGAGACACACACCATCAACGGAAGTGAAATATGCTGTCCCACAACCGATTACGGTCCATCACACGCGGCAGAGTATTGCTACCCGGGGACGACGGGTTCGACGCGGCACGCCTGCCGTGGAACTTGACTGTCGAACAGCCGGTCGCAGCGGTGGTTCATGCCGAGGATGCGGCGGATATCGCCGCTGTGGTCGACTATGCGCGCCGCGCTGGCCTGTCCGTCACCGCGCAACCCAATGGCCACGGCGCCTCCGGCAATACTTCGGGCGCCATCCTGGTGCGCACTCGTCACCTCGACCGAGTCGAGATAGATCCTGCGCGACGGCGCGCACGGGTTGGCGCAGGAGTCAACTGGGGGCAGGTGCTGACGGTGGCCGCCCCATACGGCCTGACCGGACTGGCTGGCAGTTCCCCGGCGGTCAGCGTCGTCGGATACACCCTGGGCGGAGGAATGTCGTGGTTCGGCCGCAAACACGGGTGGGCGGCCGACAGCGTCCAGTCCTTCGACATCGTCGACGCCGATGGTCGGCCGGTCCACGTGACCGCTGATACCGATCCCGAGCTGTTCTGGGGATTGCGCGGCGGCGGTGGAGATTTCGCGTTCGTGACGGCGATGGAGTTCGATCTGTTCCCGGCCCCGTCCCTGTACGGCGGTCTGGTCGTCTGGCCCGCCGAGCGGACCACCGCCGTGCGCGACGCTTTCCTCGACATCACCGAACACGCACCACCGGAGCTGACGGTCTGGATCAATCGCCTGCAGCTCCCGCAGGCGCCGCCCATGATCGCGGTCATTGCCGCTTATCTGGGTTCGCCGGACCGCGGGCGGGAGTTGTTGCGCCGCTTGGATTCCGTCGGTGCGGTCATCGCGGACACGCGCCGGGAACTGTCCCCGGCCGAATTGGGCGCCATCGTCAACGAGCCGACCGAACCGGGCCCCAGCCTGATCCAGACCGAACTGCTCACCGTCCTCGACGAAACCGCCGCCGAGATCCTGCTGACCGACCCGATCGATTCGCTGATGGGCATCCAGATCCGGCAACTGGGCGGGGCTCTGGCCGAGCCCACTCACGGCGCGAATCCGCCCTTCGATGAAGCATATGCACTCTACCTGCAGGCTTCCGGTGCCGACTCCGACACATCGGCCGACGTTCGCGCCACCCAGAAGCGCCTCCTCGCTGATCTCGGCCCACGGATCAGCGGGCGTAAGCCCTACACCGCCCTCACCGCGGGCGACACCACCTCGCAGGTGTTCACCGCCGACACCCTGGCCAGGTTGCGAGATCTCAAGCGCGCCCGCGATCCCCACTCGGTGTTCCGCGCCAACTTCCCGATCCTGCACTGACCGTTCCACCTTCACCGAGAAAGAATGAATAGACCTATGCTTCAGCAAGATTCGGCCCGAACCCCCCTATCACGCCGTGAAACCGGCACCGGCACCAGCCGTCTCGCCACCGCGCTGTCCCTGATCGGAGGGGCGTTCATCCTCTTCATCGGCGTCGGCTACCTCATAGCGCCGCAATCGATGGCACCCAGTTTCGGGCTACCGGCCACCCCCGAAGGCGCGGCCGCCGCCTTCCTGAACGTCAAGGGGGTCCGGGACACCGTCACCGGCTTGATCATCCTGACCCTGCTTGTAACCCGCCAACGCCGGGCGCTCGCCATCGCGACCCTCACCATCGCGCTGGTCCCGGCCGGGGACATGCTGACCATTCTCGTGCGGAACGGCTCTACGGCAACCGCCCTCAGCGTCCACGGCGTTACTGCGGCCCTCGTCGCAGCCACCGGCTTCCTACTGCTGCGCGAGACCCGGCCCCGCACAAGCCGCTGATCGGTGGATGTGGACCGCGTCGGACCGTTCGATGCCGAGCGCCGACGCGGCACGGTCATTCAGGAAACGGGATCAGCGGCAGTCCACAACGAGTGCGGTCGCGTTATCGGTGCTACCGGCTTGTAATGCGTTGTCCACCAAGGTTTCCGCGCAATTGGCAGCGGTTTCGCCCGCGACGAGTATCGACTTGATGGCGACCATGTCGAGCCGCTTGTGCACACCGTCGGTGCTCAACAGCAGCCTGCCCCGGCTCGATCCGGTGGCGGCGCGGCCGATGACCTCCGGACTCGCGGTGCGGGTGGAGGTGGTGACGAGGTGATCCATCCGGTTCGCCGGGCGAATCCCCCTGGCGCGCATGAACTCAGCGACGGTGTGGTCGGTGGTTATCTGATGCAGCACCCGACCGTTCCAGCGGTAGGCGCGACAGTCGCCGACCCAGGCGATATCGCAGGCGCCGTCGGGCTGATCGGCCGCGGGCAGCACGGCGATCACCAGCACACTGTCGGCTTGCTCCTCCGGGAATTCACGCAGCAACTCCTGTTGGGCCGCGACCACACCGGCAAGCGCGCCGTTGCCCGCACCGATCCGCGCGGCGACCGAGGCCGCGGTCCGCGCCGCCCTGGCCGCGGGCAGATTGTCGCCGACCCCATCGGCAACAACGAATGCGGTGCGCCCGACGGCGGGGTCGGTGTAGGTGGCGAAGGCGTCCGCATTGAGCGAACGCCGCCCACGGGTGCTCACCACACCGGGCGTGATGCCGAGCCTTTCCGGCTCGGAGCGGACGATGGCGATCGAAGCGGTTGTCTGCAAGGTCTGACCTCCTCGGGCTGGACCTGCCCCCTCGCTGCCGATCCGCACAACTCTGTGACTCCAGTGAACCTCGATTTTCCGTGTACCGTGCCAAAATTACGTGAGGGAATCCTGTGAATCCTCGGCGCATCCGCCGTTGGGGTCCCGCTCCCGAAATACGATGGGTCCGTGGACAGCGACGACGGCCTGGATCAGCTGCTTGCGAACCGCGGAAACTGGGATGCCCGTGCCCCGATTCACGCGGCCAGCGACTTCTATCGCGATCGCGATTCGTCGTACTGGTTCGCACCCTTCGAATGGGACGTCCTCGGTGACGTGCGCGACCGCGATGTGCTGCATCTCCAGTGCCATCTCGGCACGGAGACAATCGAATTCGCCAAGCGCGGAGCGACGGCGGTCGGTCTCGACTTCTCCCCAGCATCGATTCGGCACGCTCGAGAACTCGCCGCCGATGCCGTCGAGTATGTGTGCGCCGATGTATATGATGCGCCGAATGCGGTGGGGCACAGGCAATTCGATATCGTCTACACCGGCAAGGGCGCGCTCTGTTATCTGCCCGACCTGCCACGCTGGGCGTCGGTACTCGCCGAACTGCTGCGCCCAGGCGGCCTGGTGTACATCGTCGAATTCCACCCGCTGCTGCACTCCCTCGGACCAACGCCACCAGCCGGGGTCGATCCGGATTCGCTTGTCCTGCACGATGATTACCTCGAAGGACGTGGCGCTCAGCGGCGGGTCAGCGACCATACATACACCGACGGTCCGGCATTGACCAGCGACACCACGGTTTACGAGTGGCGCCACGGGCTCGGCGAGGTGATCAGTGCCCTGATCGGCGCGGGCCTGCGCATTACCGATCTCACCGAAACCGAGATGTTGCCGTGGCCGCGCTGGTCCCGCATGACCCGCACCGACAACGGCTGGTTCCGGCTCCCTCCGCCGGACCCGATCCTCCCGCTGTTGTACGGATTGGCGGCCACCAAACCGGCCTAGCCGCAGCGTTTCCCGCAGCTTTGCTACGCGATAGCCACCGCACTCTTTACACTGCGACGATCCACATCGAGGGAGCGTCGAGTGTCCACTACCGTTCAGGTCTTGTTCGTTGTCGTCGCCGTGCTCGTCGGCATCATCGTCGCGGTGATTTCCGGAATCCTCTCCAAGGTCAGCGGCTCGCCCGCGGGCATCGTGATCCGCGACGGCGGCGTCGCCTTCGCGGGTACGGCCGGTCTGACCCTGCTACTACTCAAGGCTATCGGGGTGCTCTGAGCACCCCGAGGCCGAATAGCCTGATTTCAGCTGCCGAACACGAGGCAAGCGAAGCCGACGTGTACGCCGGTGCCGACTCGGACGTCCACCGTCCCGATGGGCGTGACATCCGGGGCCTGCACGGCGCTGAGCGTATGCGGGCCGGTGGTCTTCGGGATCCAGGTCAGCAGGGCGATGCCGCCCTGCGGGCGGACCACACCGAACAGCACGCCGTTGTCGTAGAAGGAGACGAGTTCGGCCGCGTTGTTCACATAGGCCTCAGCGGTGGCCGGACAGTCGGTGCCGTAGTTGGTCGCCAAGCCGAAGTTCGAATCCGGCATCACCCCAACTCTGGTCACCGCGGCATTCGCCGTCGGCGCGGTCCAGGCCAGTGCGGCGAGCGCGGTGCCGAGTACGGTCGTGATCGTTCGGTAGCTCATGATTCGGTCCTCGTCCTACGGTGCCGAGTTGCAAGCGCAGATCATAGACCGATCACGGCGGTCCTCCACGAACCGCGCTAGAACGTGTTCTAACGTGTCGGGTATGGACGTGACATACGAAGGCACGAAACGGGAGCTCGCCACCGATCAGGGCGTGCTGCGCTATCACGAGGCGGGCGACGGGCCGCCGCTGTTACTGCTGCACGGCTCCGGGATCGGCGTGAACGGGTGGCGTAACTATCGCGGGAATCTCGCGGTCTTCGCCGAGCACTTCCACTGCTACATCCTCGAATTTCCCGGATTCGGCGTGAGCGACCCGGTGGACGGACATCCCGTGCTGACCGCGGGCGCGGCGGTTTTGCGGTTCATGGACGGGCTCGGCATCGAGTCGGCGGCCATGGTCGGCAATTCGATGGGTGGTGTCGTCGCGGCGAATCTGGCGATTCAGCATCCGCAGCGGGTGCGCAAGCTGGTCACCATCGGCGGGATCGGTCCGAATATCTTCAGCTCCAGTCCGAGCGAAGGGATTCGGCTGCTGCAGGAATTCGCCGACAAACCCGATCGGGACAAGCTGCTGCGCTGGTTACGTGCCATGGTCTACGATCCCGCGGTGATCACCGATGAGATCATCGAGGAGCGCTGGGCGGCCGCGCAGCATCCGGACACCCAGAAGACCGCCGCCATGATGTACGGCTCGGCCGCATGGGCCATGCAGCAGAAATTCCTGGCGAATTCGAATACGCCGCCCTATTGGTCCATGCTGCACAAGGTACAGTGCCCGACCCTGCTCACCTGGGGACTGGACGACCGGGTCAGTCCGCCGGATATGGCCCTGGTGCCGATGCGGCAGATTCCCAATGCCGAACTGCATGTGTTCCCGAACAGCGGGCACTGGGTCATGATCGAGGCCAAGTCCGCCTTCGAACGCGCCACCCTGGAATTCCTCCGGCGCTGAGCTCAGCGGTCCCTACGCCGGACGGCATGTCTTGGCAGTGACCGGAATCTCCGGATACTCCGGCAAGGACTCGTTCGTCTTCGGCGCCATGATGCGTTCCATACCTGCCAAGGACTCCAGCACGGGAAGTCGCGTCAAGGTATTCCGAATTGCCATGCCCCAGTGGGTTTTCGGCACCATCAGCCGCAGGTTCGGTCCGATTTGCTGTTTGCGGTCGACCAGTGCGCGGTGGCTCTGCTCGTAGCGGCGAAAACCGGTGCGGTAGTCGCCCTTCGCGGCGGCGAGCGCTCCGGCGAGCCGGTATGCGCCGACGAGGGCGAGTTCGGCACCGGCTCCGGAAGCGGGTGAGGCGCAATAGGCGGCGTCACCGACCAGGGCGATGCGGCCGGTCGACCAGGAATCCATCCGGACCTGGCCGAGGGAGTCGAAATACAAGTCCGGGTCGGCGAGCGCGCCGTCGAGCAGTTGTGCCACGTGCCATGCGGATTCCGTGCCGAAACGGTCGGTCAGCACCGCGCGGGCCGCGGCGGCATCGCGCGGATCGAGGTCGAGCAGTGGGCTGCGGAACATGAAGTACGCCTTGGCCTGTGCGTGCCTGCCGGAACGGTAGATGCCTGCCATCGCGCCCGGGGTGTTGTAGACGCTGACCCACCGGTCGGGTCCGAGCGCGGCATCGGCGTTGCCGAAGGCGAAGTAGTGGTCGAGGTGGCGGACGAAATCCGATTCCGGACCGAAGGCCAGGCGGCGCACCGTGGAGTGCAGGCCGTCCGCACCGATGACCAGGTCGAACCTCCGTTGCGCAGCGCGTTCGAACGTGACGGTGACGCCGTGGTCATCCTCATCGAGGGCCCGAATCGAATCGCCGAACAGGTATTCCACATCGGTATTGCCGTCATGCAGGATCCGCACCAGATCGCCGCGCATGATCTCCACCTCGGCACTGCCGTACTTGTCCTTGATCTTCTGCATATCCACCTGGGCGACGGGATCACCGATGGCGTTCACGAAACGCATACCGGCGACATCGGCGGCCGCCGAACGGATCTGCGCCATGATGCCCATGCGCTCGGCGACTTCGATCGCTTGATCCCGCACGTCCACCCCTTGGCCACCGACGCGCAGCCCGGCCGCGCGCTCGACGATGGTCGGCTGAAAGCCGTGCCGCACAAGCCAATACGCCAGTGTCTGTCCGGCGATGCTCGCACCGGAGATCAGAATCCGCATTGCCCGCTCCTTGTCTCGAAAATATCTGACCGTTGGTCAGTGAGATGACTGTATGACGCTGACCAACGGTCAGTCAAGCGGTAGGATCGGTCACCATGGCCGACGATTCGCGTGCCCGCATCCTGCGGACCGCGCTCGACCTGTTCGCCGAGCGCGGATACCACACGGTTTCCGTGCGCGAGATCGCCGAACAGGTCGGGCTGACGAAAACCGCTGTGCTCTATCACTTCCCGAGTAAGAGCGATATCGTCGCCGCGCTCGTCGAGCCGCTGCTGGTCGACAGCGAAGCGGTGCTCACGGCAGCGGCACGCGGGCGGGACGCGCAGGCGCGGCGCTGGTCGGTGGTGGCCGGACTGCTGGAGGTATGGCTCTCACATGGTCAGCTATTGCGGATGCAGATGCAGGACCAGGCATTATCCGCCGACGAGGCAACCTTCGCGCGATTGCGGACCATCGCGCTGTCGGCACAGGAACTGATTGCCGGGCCGCGTGCCGATTTCACCACCCGAGTGCGGGCCGCGCAGGTCTATGCGGCACTGAGCGATCCGGTGGTCATCTTCGCCGACCGGCCCGCCGACGAGTTGCGCGAGGCGATTCTCGATGGCACCCGGCGATTACTCGGCGATTCGGCCGCCCACAGTGATCCCGTCCCCCTACCGGCCGCGGCGGTCCCCACCACCAGCCCGAACCGTCGAGGCCGCCCCGGCGCGATGACCTCGGAAATGATCGAATCCGCCCGCCGCATGCGCGATTCCGGCCGTCCGATCGAGGAGATCGCCGCCGAGTTCGACGTCTCGCGCGCCACGCTCTACCGGCATTTGAGCAAGCAGACTGGCAAATTATGAGATTCTTTTCGAGACGTTCGAGGTACCGCGCTTCGTGTGCGCTGAGCGGACTCCGTACCTCAGCCACAGCCGCCGCGCTGACACTCGTCGTGTGAGCGCGGCGACCGGTTGCGGAAGAAATGCGATCGGAACCCCCAGGTAGCGGTGAGCAGCTCCATGGCCGCAGCCCGCCCGCGATGTCCCGGCTCAGGGTACGAGGTCGGCCACTCCTCTGCCGGTCGAAATGTCGAACGGCACGGAGACCTGGTCGTGCGTGATCACCCAATTGCCGTCGACCTTCCGGAAGCCGAAGGTGACCCGGACCCACATACCGCTCGTCGCCGTTCCGTTCTTCAGCGTGCCGCTGAGACGACCGAAGCCGTGCCCGAATGCCACATCATCGCCCACCGTGAGTGTCAGGTCGCGAACCTCATAACTCACATCTTCGAAGACCATGAACACCTTCGCCCAGTTCTCCAATTTCGCGGCAATACCGACATGCTGCAGCGGCGGCTCGACGTCGAAGGACACGACATCGGCCGTGTACAGCTGTCTCAGGGCCTCGAGATCCTTTTCCCGGATTCCCGCGACTATCTTGTCGACGTGCCGCGCGATCTCGGCTTCATCGACCTCGCGTTGCGTAGGTGTGGCTGTACCAACTTCGGATTCGTTCGAAGTCATCGGACTCTCCATTCAAGAAATTTCTGACCGCAAGACGGTCCTTCGTGGTTTCGAAAGTGATTCGCCGGTGACGGTCTCAGCCGACAGTGACCGGCGACTCGGCGCGCAGCGGCGCGAGTGCGGTGCTCCAGGCGATGACCTGATCCAGCGTCTTGTTCAGCGCGGCGACATGGTGGTCACGCGGTGTGAAGGTCGCGTGGTTCTCGAAATCGGTGAGCACCGAGATCGCGACCTGATAGCCCACGTCGGCCATGCCCAGCGTGCCGCAGACCGTCCGCAGCTGCACGACGGCGCGGGCGCCGCCGCTCACGCCGTAGGAGACGAATCCGACCGCCTTGTCGGTCCATTCCGCGCACAGGTGGTCGATGGCGTTCTTCAGCACCCCGGGAACACCACCGTTGTATTCCGGTGTCACCAACACGAAGCCGTCGAACGGGGCGATCCGCTCGGCCCAGGCGCGGGTGTGTTCGTGCACCGACGGGCCGAACATCGGCGGCGCGGGCTCGTCAAGATGCGGTAGCGGGTGCTCGCGCAGATCGATCAGTTCGAACTCGGCGTCGCCGCGCTGCGCTGCCGTGTCCAGAACCCACTGGGCGACCTGCGGGCCTTTGCGGTTGGGCCGGGTACTGCCGAGGATGATGCCGATTCTGATCATGTTCCGAACTCCTGCTTTGCTGACAGTGTCGACCTTCCGACGACACAGCCGTCCGGAATGTCAGGCCGCCTCACATTTCGGTGCGCTGATTCGTCGATTTCGGTGAGGGACACAGACCGAAGGAGCCGACAATGACCGACCCGCACCTGCCCGAGGTGATCAGCGAACGCCGTCAGCTGCTCAATCTCGCCTACCGGCTGCTCGGCTCTCTCGCCGAGGCCGAGGATGTGGTGCAGGAGACCTACGCGCGCTGGTACGCACTGTCCGAGCAGCAGCGGCGGGAGGTGGCGGCCCCCGGCGCGTGGCTGACGACGGTCGCCAGCCGGATCTGTCTCGATCTGCTCGGCTCGGCACGCGCCAGGCGGGAACGCTATGTGGGCGAATGGATTCCGGAGCCGGTACCCGGGCATTCCGAATGGTTTGGTGGTCCCGTTCCGGCCGATCCCGCCGACCGGGTCACTCTCGACGAGTCGATCAGTATGGCCTTCCTCGTGGTACTGGATTCCATGACACCGGCCGAACGGGTGGCGTTCGTCTTGCACGATGTCTTCCGCTACTCCTTCGCAGAGGTATCCGGCATCGTCGGGCGCAGTCCCGCGGCTTGTCGCCAGCTCGCCTCCTCAGCCCGCCGCCGCATCCGCACCTCGCAGAGTCCGCCACCAACCCAACGCGCCGAAGTGGTCCGGGACTTCAAACGGGCCTGGGAGACGCGAGATATCCAGGCTCTGATCGGCCTGCTCGATCCGCAGGCGACCGCGACGGCCGACAGCGGCGGCCTGGCTCCAGCCTTCCTCCACCCGATCACCGGCGGCGAGCAGATCGCCCGCGCCTGGATCGATATCGCCGCCCGCGCCCCCGAGATCGTGCTGCTGGAGCGCACGGTGAACGGCCAACCCGGCCTGGTGGCTCAGCTCGCCGACACCATCGTGTCGGTCTACGCCTTCGACATCGAAGACGACCGGATCACCCGCATCTGGGCCATCCGAAACCCGGAGAAACTGCGGCCTTGGACAACCCGCTGACTGCTCGATGGGACCAGGATGTCCCGCGTGGCCGATTACCGCACCGCGCGGGCGATAACCTGAACGGCCCGGAGGCTGCCGTCAGCCAAACCGCGGGTCAGGTTCTCGGCCTTCTCGGCGAAGTTCGGGACGAAGGCATGCAGCCCAATGGGATCTGGTGGCGAGTCCAGTATCGCCCGCATGGTCGCGGCCGCTTGTTCGGTGCGGTCATTGCACTGCTCGATCACGAAACCCGCTGTCTCGATTGCCCCGCACAACGCATTGGAAGTCACCAGATGGCTCTGTTCCGGTCGCTCGGCCCATGGCAACGGATAGCCCGGGTCGCCACCGGAACCCGCGGTGATATCCCAGATCGCGAGTAGGCCGCCCGCGACCAGGACCCGGCGGGCCTCTCGGTAGAGCAGGTCCTTGTCGGCCACATTCATCTGCACGTGCTGGCTGAAGGTCACATCGAAACTGTCGTCGGCGAAGGGCAGCGCGGTGACGTCGGCTCGGTGCACCGCGATCCGATCTCGCAGTCCGACAAGCTCATTGAGCCATTCGGCGGTATCGCAATAGTCGGTGGTCAGATCCACGGTGGTCACCGGGCAACCGCATCGGTCCGCGATGAAACGGGCGGTCCCGCCGATCCCGCTGCCGGCGTCGAGCACCCGGCTGCGCTGCGTGAGACCGGTCAGCTCCACCAGTTGATACGTGGCGATGCGACCCATGGTGTGAAAGTCCTCGACCAACGCGATATCTTCGAGCCGGAGTCTGCCGAGGTCCCTGCCCGCGGCGATCAGGGCGCGTTCGATGCCGAGCCGGGAGATGCCGGTCGCATAAGGGATGTCGATCGAAATATCTTTCATTCCAGCCCTTTTCGGTATACGACAACAAACCGACCAGGAAAGTAACCACTGGTCACATATTCGAGTATGCGACCCCGATGTGACCGCTGTCAACATGTCGGTCGATATGCGATCCTGTCGGCATGAGCAAGCCCTACCACCACGGCGCGCTGCGCTCAGCCCTCATCGAGGCAGGCGTGGCGTTGGCACGGGACGGCGGACCGGACCGGGTGATTCTGCGTGAAGTCGCCCGCACGGCCGGGGTTTCGCATTCGGCGGCCTACCGCCATTTCGCCGACCGCGAGGCACTGCTCGCCGAAGTGGCGGGCCACGCCCGCGGCGAGCTTGCCGCCGAGATGAGTCGCCGCATCGCCCGCACCCGTGACCCACGCCGACGGCTGCAAGCGGTCGGCACCGCATACATCGATTTCGCACTGAACCAGCCCGGGCTGTTCCGCACGGCATTCGGCGTGCACGCCGAACCCGCCGCCTCGCTCGAACCGCAGACCGGCAGCACCAACCCCTACGGAATCCTCGGCCGCGTACTCGATCAGGCGCAGTCGGCCGGACTACTCCACCCCGAACGCAGACCCGGCGCGGAAATCGCCGCTTGGTCGGCGGTCCACGGGCTGGCCTGTCTGCTGATCGACGGCCCGCTACCGGCCGATCCAGCCGCCATCGAATTCGCGGTCGGGCGGGTGCACGACCTCATCGACCGAGGACTGCTCGATCGGCAGCCGGACATCTAGCGGATGCGCGCACAGCCGTGCTGTCCCGACTACCCCGGCCCTCGACATTCTCGAACAGGATGAATGGACCTGGTGCCCGCGGCTGGGCCGTCGGCACGCGAATCGCGGTCCGGAGCAACAGAATCGCCGCCGATTGCGCATATGCGATATGACGGCTCGGCAAGGGGACTACTCTGCCGCGCATGGCAGTTACCTGGCCGGACGAAATCGATGATGTGTTGCGTGGTGATCTCACCGCTGGATTGGCCTATATCACTCCGGCCGGTGGGGCGGTGGTGACCGCGGTATCGCCGATCGGGATGCGGAACCGGGAGTTGGGGACGGTCGGGTTCACGACCTCGCTCGGGTTCGGACGCAAACTGGAGCGGATCAAACGGGAGCCGAAGGTCGCGCTCGCCTATCACGCGCGTGAGCATGGTCTGGGTGATCAACACAATCAGAGCTTCGTACTGGTGCAGGGCATCGCAAGTTTCGACGCCGAGCCGGATCAGGAGGCCCTCGATCGACTCGGCGAGCAAGCAACGCCATATTTGGGCGCACCGCGACGCGGCCGCTTCTGGGACCGCTGGCTCAGCGCCTATTACACCGACAGAGTTGTGGTGACGGTCGCGGTCACCCGGATCATCGTCTGGCCGAATCTGGATGCGACCGGCGAACCCGAGGTCTTCGGCGAACCGCTGCCCACCACTGCTGACTCACAGAAGCCGCCCGCCAAAGGCACCGGCCCCCGGATCGACAGCGCCAAGGCCACCGCACGCGCAACGAAACTGCCGCACTGCCTGCTCGCCTACCGCCAGTCCGACGGCTATCCGGCCGTGGTTCCCGTGCACGTCACCGGGTCGAGCGAGGCGGGCGTAAAGCTCACAGTCCCAGCGGAAGTCGCCCAGGGCGACCGCCGCGCCGGGCTGCTCGCCCACACCTACCGCCCACAACTCGTCGGCCTCGAATGCCGCCAGCACACCGGCTGGATCGAAATCGACGGCACCGACGCGACCTACGCACCGCACACCGAATCCGGATTCATCGCACCCCCGAACAAGACACTGCTGTTGCTGGCCAACGGATTGATGGCCAGGCGCGGACTGGCTCGAGCCCGAAAACAAGGCCGCATCGACGCCATCAGCTGACCCGGGAAAGGCACGAACCCCCTCCCGATCGAAATCGGAAGGGGGCCCGGTTTTTCAGGTGGACTAATTCAGTGTAACCGGCAGCCTGGCATGCCCATTGGAGATGAAGCTGACCACCGTCCCCAACTCGGACGGATCCGCCGCCAGCCGCATATTCGGAAAGCGCGCGAAGATCGCGGGCAACGACACCAGCGCCTCGAGCCGCGCCAACGGCGCACCGAGGCAATGGTGCACGCCGTATCCGAAAGCCAAGTGGTCCTTATTGTCTCGGGCCACATCGAATTGATCGGCGGTATCGCCGTGCACTTTCGGATCACGGTTGGCGGCCGCGTACGAGGCGAGAATCGGATCACCCTTGGCGATATGCACCCCGTCGATCTCGATATCGTCGACCGCGAACCGCAGCGGCAGATGGGCGACCGGCGCCTCGAACCGCAGCGCCTCCTCGACCAGATCGGCCCAGCTGGCCCGTTCCTCGATCACCGCGGCGCGCTGCTCCGCATCGGTCAGCAACGCGAAGATCGCCTGGTCGAGCAGGTTGACGGTGGTCTCGTGCCCGGCACTGATGACGAGCAACAGCGTGTCGATCAACTCCTGCTCGGTGAGCTGGGATCCGTCGTCCTCGTCGCGGTGTGAGATCAGCAGACTCGTCATATCGTCGCCGGGGTGGTCGCGCCGATACGCCACCAATTCACCGAGGATTCGATACATCTCCATGTAGTTCGCCTGCGACTCCTCCGGACCGAGCGAGGTGTCGAAGATACCGTCGACGCATGTGCGCAAGCCCGGATTGAGTTCTTCGGGCACACCCATCAATTCGGAAATGACCTGAATCGGCAGCGGATACGCGAAACCCTCACGCAGATCGACCGATTCGCCCACTGGCGTCTTCGCGAGTTCGGCGAGCAGTTCCTCGGTGATCCGCTCGATCCGCCCGCGCATCGCCTCGGTGCGCCGATGGGTGAACGCGGGCGCGACCAACTTGCGCAGCCGCTTGTGGTCCGCACCGTAGGCGGTGAACATATTGTTCACCGCGACCCACAGGAAAAGCGGCCAGTCCTGCGGGATCTCGCCATTGATGAAGGCAGGCCAGTGCTGGCTCGCATCCTTGGAAACCCGCGCATCGACAAGCAACTTCTTGAGCAGCCCGGCATCGGTTACCGACCAGGCCCGCACACCGCCGGGCAATTCCACCAGCGCCACCGGACCACGCTCGCGAAGGCGTGCGGATTCGCCCTGGATATCGGTTCCCGTCAGATCCAGGGTAATAGGTTGTTGCGCCACAGAACTCCTTAAAGCATGGCTAGCGGAGGGGATTTGGGAAAGGTGACGGGCAGGGACACCAGGGCCCGATGGAACGGTCCCGGGCGCCAGCTGAGTTGTTCGGGCTCTATCGCCAAACGCATTTCGGGGAGTGCGTCGAGCAGTTGGTCGATGGCGTCCTGGACGATGAGATAGGCCACCGACCGCGCCGGGCAGGAATGTGGGCCCACACTCCACGCCAGATGCGAACGGTTGGGCCCGAATTCGCTCACCCCGACGGCGGGATCATTATTGCATCCGGACATACTGATGACGACCGGCTGGTGAGCGGGTAGCCAGACGCCGTCGATGAGAATCGGCTGTCTCGGATAGGAGACGCAGTAGTTCGCCATCGGTGGGTCGGTGAAAAGCACTTCGTCGAGTGCGTCCCGGGTGGAAAGACTTCCACCGTGCACGTTGCCCGCGAACCGGTCGTCGGTCATCATCAGCAGCAGTGTGTTGGTGATCAGATTCTGCTGCGGTTCGATACCCGCGCCGTAGATGGTGACGAGCTGGTGGATCATCTCCTCGTCCGAGAGCACGGTCGGATGCGCGATCAGCCGCGAGGTGATGTCGTCACCGGGAACGCTGCGCTTCTGCGTGACGAGTTCGAACAGCGCGTCGGTGAGCATCGCATTGCCCTTGTCGGCGTTGATGCCCTCGAAGATCGCCGCCATCCCGGTGGCGACCTGCTGGCCGATCTCCGCCGGGCAGCCGAGCATCACATTCAGCACCTGGAAGCTGAGCGGAAATGCGTACTGGCTGATCAGGTCGGCCGCGCCGTCACCGCAGAAGGCATTGATCAGCGGGACGGCGACCTTTTCCACCACGGCATGCAATGCGTGCAGATCGATTTCGCCGAGACTCGCCGCATTCGCCTGCCGATAGCGCAAATGCTCGTTTCCCGCGCTGCGCAAGGCATTCGGACGCCATTCCAGCATCGGCAGGACCGGGCATTCGCCGGGAATATCCTGCTGCCAGGTGCGTGGATCCGCCGGAAAGTGGTCGGGATCGTTGAGGATTCGTACGGCGGTGTGATAGCCGATCACCAAGGTGGCCGGTACACCCGGGGATAGGTCGACCGGTACCAGAGATCCGTACTGGCGGCGCATTTCCCGATACGCGCGGTGCGGATCTGCTGCGAACTCCTCGGAGTAGAGCGGTACGCGCGGGCCGTCGGTATCGATCGGCGACCCCAACGCGATAGGGCCGGGCTTTGTTGAATCACTGTGCAATGCGTCGGTTACTTCCGGGACTCCTGGCGATGGAATAGGAATTCGACGAGCGTGATCAGCGACCGCAGACAAGTGCTGCGCTGCCGCGCGTCGAGTGAAGTCAGCGGAGTATCCGGCGCGAGATCCAGTGCGTCCCGGATCTCTTCGAGCGGATAGCGCTTGGCGCCTTCGAACTGATTGACCGCGACCGAATACTGGACCCCGCGCTCCTCGAGCACGGACAGCACCTCGTCGGCCTTCTCGATGCGCCGGGTGTCCACCAGGACCAGGGCGCCGAGCGCACCGCGCGCCAACTCCTCCCACAGCGGGACGAAGCGCCGCTGCCCCGGCGTCCCGAACAGATACAGCGCGAGTGTGGGATTCAGCGTGATGCGGCCGAAATCCATCGCCACGGTCGTCTGCGATTTGCCGGGTAGCCCGGCCATATCGTCGACGCCGACACTGGCCTCGGTGATCGTCTCTTCCGTGCGCAGCGGCCGGATCTCCGAAACGCTGTTCACGAATGTCGTTTTGCCGACACCGAAATTGCCTGCAACCAAGAGCTTTACCGACCGGGTCACGGTCTCCGGCACATAGTCGACAGTGCGCTCAGGCCGGGAGAGCGCGGAGCCCATTGAGTACCTCCTCGAGCAGGGTGATCTCCGGCATGACTTCGGCCGGGGTCGGAGTAGCCAGGTGTTCGCTGTCCAGCAGATCGGCGACGACGATCTTCACCACGGACGGCGGTAGGTCGAGATAGGCGGCGATCTCGGCGATGGACAGGGCGCTGCGACGGCTGCACAGGTTCAGCACCTGGCGCGCATCGGGCGTCGCACCAGGTGCCGGATCTTTGGCGGCGACGACCAGGGTGACCAGGTCCAGCTCGCGACTGGGACGGATCCGCCCCCCGGTGCGCACATAGGCCCGGACCAAGTCGGGGTCTCGCCGGGACCTCGTCATGACGTCAAGCCGCCCTCAACCCTTCCGCGCGGCTGGGCGCCTAACTCGTGCCCGACCCGCCCGGCGAGTTCGTTCATGCGGTGCGCGACCAGACCGATATCGGTTTCGGGCGTCGTCGAAACACCGAGCAGTGCACCCTCGCCCGCCGCGGTGATGAGGATCATGCCCTGGTCGTATTCGGTCATGTTCTGGCGCACACCGTTGTCGAGGCCACCACAGAATTCACCGAGCGCCTTGCCTAGTGACCGCAGACCCGAGGCGGCCGCGGCGAAACGCTCGGCATCATCCTTGTTGACACCGTCGGAGTGCGCGATCCGCAGTCCGTCGTCGGACAGCAGCACCGCGAACCGGACGCCGGGAACGTTGCTGAGATCCTCGAGTAGCCAACCCAGCCTATTGCTGCTGTCGGTCACCGGTGTGCTCATCAGGATGACATCCCTTCGCTGTTATCGGAGGCAGCAGCCTCACGGCCGCTCTTGGAACCCATCTGCCAGGCGGAGGCGATTTCGGGACGAGCCTGTCCCGCTTCGGATTCGGTGCCGGTCTGAGCGGGTACCGAAGACACCGCCCGACGGCGTCGCTTGGGTAGGCCGCCACTGGTGATCTCGTGCACAGCGAACTCCTCGTTCTCGGCGGGTTGTTCGCCCACCCCGGCCAAGACCGGAACCGGGGATAATTCGAAGGGCTTATCCTCGGCGACAGCGGTCGGCACGGGTTCCGGGGCCGGGGTGACGGCGGGAACGGCCGGTTCGGCGTTGGCCACCGCGGTGACGAGCAGCGCCTCGGGGATGTAGACCATCGCCCGCATACCGCCGTAAACGTTCGGGCCATCGATGTAGACGGTGAATCCGTAGCGTCGGGCCAGTGCCGCGATGCCGGGGAAACCGACGCGCGGGGACGGGCCGAGCTGGTGGATGTCGATCGGACGCTCGTTGGCGAGTACCTGCCTGGCCTCCTCCATCTGCTCCGCGTTCATCCGCACACCGGCATCGTCGATGATGACGGTGACGCCGTGGTGGCCCTCCTGGAAGGTCACATCCACATACGACGTCGGCGGGGAGTAGCGCAGCGCGTTGTCGAGCAGCGTGGCCAGGGTGTGCACGAGCGGTTCCACCGCGCGGCTGATGACGATGCGGTCGAGCTGGTTGGCCCGCACCCGCAGGTAGTCACGCACACGCCCGATCGCGCCGCCGACCACATCGGTGAGCGACTGTGCGGGCCAGCGTCGACCCGGCAGACCACCACAGACGATCACATACGACTGCGCCTGCCGCAGCATCTGCTGCACGGTGTGGTCGATGCGGGTCAGGGTGGCGTAGACCTCGTCGTCGCGGTGCTCGCGCAGCGCGGCGCTCACCACCTGACTGACATCCGCGCCGAGGCTGACCACGGAGGTGCCGAAGGAGCGCACCGCCGCACTGGTCGCGGCCCGCGAGGCGGATTCGATCTCGGCGCGAGTGGCCTCCTCTGTCGCCTTGATCGCCTGCTGCGCCTTTTCCTCGGCCTCGCGCACCGCCTGCTCGTGCGCCTCCGACTGCACCATGCGCAGGTCATCGGCGTACCGCTCGGAAATCCATTGCAGGCACTGGACGAACCGGGAATTCTCCTGACCCGTCGGCACCTCGATGGCCGAAACCGGTGCCTCGAAGCGGCGCACCGCTTCGGTCATCGCCGGTAGTGTCTGCCCGGCGAAGTGCTCGAGGGTTTCCTCCTGCGCCCGATTCGCTCTATTGAGGGCGTCGGCGCGGATCTTCTGTTGTTTCGCGTACTGCGCTACATACAACGCCGCCGCCACGGCAATAATGAGAGCGGGGGCGAGGATCCATGAAAGCACCACGGCGATATCTTGATTCATCAGCTCTCTCGTCGTTGCGACAGCCGGAGTCACTGCGCGTTGTCTCGCCTTCCTCGCGACGCCGACCAGGATCAACATTCGTCGAATGCGGCCACATCGACACCGGCACCAACCCCAGAGTGCCCGCACGGCAAGCGATTCGAAGAATCACCCACCGCCCGGATCGAGCCGATCAGTAGCTCGGCACCCGACGACCCGCCCACAGTAGCAGCATCGCGGGGAAGTCTCTCTCGATCCGAGGACCACATTCTGATTCCTCGAACTGCCAGCGCCCCCGAGGATTTCGCGTACCGCCCGATCGGCATGGCCGAATGCCATAAATAGCGAACCCCGGGTACCGGATACTATGCGCGAATGGCAAAGCTCAAGGTGTCCGTCGACGTGCCGATTCCGCCACAGGAGGCCTGGTCACATACCTCCAACCTGTCCGAACTCGACAAATGGCTCCTCATGCACGAGGCGTGGCGCAACGAGGTGCCCGCCGAACTGACGGTCGGTACCCAACTGGTCGGTGTCGCGTCGGTCAAGGGACTGCGCAATCGAGTCACCTGGACGGTCAAGGCCGCTGAACCGCCGCGCCGACTCGCCTTGAGCGGAACCGGCAAGGGCGGTACCAAATTCAAGCTCGAACTGCTCGTCGCCGCGAAGGGTGCGGGCTCGGAGGTCACCGTCGATATCGATCTCGGCGGCGCACCGCTGTTCGGCCCGATCGGTTCCGGTGTCGCGCGGGCGCTGAAGGGTGATATCGAGCGCTCGTTGGAGCGTTTCGTCGCGCTCTACGGCTGAGGGGAATTCGACGTGTCGCATGCCGAGGCCGCGGATGGCGCCCGGATCGCGTATCAGACCGGCGGTGACGGTCCGCCGCTGCTGCTGCTCACCGGGCAGGCCAACAACCACCACTGGTGGGATGGAATCCGCGCCGACTTCGAGACCGCGTACCGCACCGTCTCACTCGACTACCGCGGCACCGGTGACAGCGATAAGCCGGATATTCCGTACAGCACCCTCGGATTCGCCGAGGACGCGATCGCGGTGCTCGACGCTCTCGGCATCGAGAAGACCGCGGTGTACGGCACGTCCATGGGAGGTCGGGTCGCGCAGTGGCTGGCCGCGCGGTTCCCGGATCGGGTGCATACGCTGGTGCTCGGCTGCACGTCACCGGGTGGTCGCCACGCTGTCGAGCGGGACGCCGGGGTGCGCAGGTCACTGGCCCAGCCCGATCCGGTGGCGGCGCGACAGGCGCTGTTGGAACTGATGTACACCCCGGAGTATCTGGCGAACGCGTCCGGGCCGTTCAACACCCTCGGCGATCCGGCCATGCCCGCCTACGCGAAGCGCAGACATCTCTACGCGAGTAATAGACATGACGCATGGGATGTGCTCGCGCACATCGCGGTCCCGACACTGATCGTGCACGGGAGCGAGGACCGGTTCAACCCCGCGGCGAACGCGCCGTTGCTCGCGGAACGGATTCCGGGGGCGCGGCTGGCCTGGATCCCGGGTGCCCGGCACGCCTACTTCGACGAATTCCGAAGCACCGCAAGTCCACTCGTCCTGGAATTCCTGGACGCGAACCGTCCGTAGTCCGAGTTCGCCTGGTGCACAGGCGAACTCGGACGCTGCGGCTAATGCACCAACGCCGGTGCGTCCGCGACCTCGGTCAACTGCGGCTTGGTGCGCGGCAGGAACGCCGCGGGCACCAAGGTCAGCACCATGAGCACCACCGCCACGATGTAGGTGTGGCTGAATGCCGTCGCGGCCTGGCTCAATCCGGTCTCGACCGCGCCGGGCGGCAGCTGTGCCGCGATCGAGGGATCATAATTCGACGCGATCGCGGGCCTGGCGAACGGATGCTGGTTCAGCAGGCTGCTGAGCACCACCGACATCGTCGCGGTGCCGATGGACCCGGCGGACTGGTTGATGATGTTCATCAGCGTCGTACCGCGCGCGACCTGCTGGTGGGTCAGCGTCTGGATCGCCGCGGTCATGGTCGGCATCATGGTGCAGCCCATGCCCAGGCCCATTACGAACAGTGCCCCCAACATGAACGGATACGACGTATCCGACTTCAGCTGCACGAAGAACACCGTGCCGAGTGAGATCAGCGAGATACCGACCATCACGATCTTGCCCGGACCGATCTTGTCGACGAGTCGGCCCGCGATCGGCATCGTCAACATCGCGCCCAAACCCTGCGGCACCATGAGCAGACCGGCCGCCATGGCCGTTTCGCCGCGCACCTGCTGCAGATAGGTCGGCAGCAGCAGGCCCGCCCCGAAGAAGGCGGTCGCGAACAGCACCATGGTCAGCACCGCGAAGGTCAGCGATCGGTTGCGGAACAAATGCAGATCGATCAGCGGATGTTCGGTGCGCAGCGCGTGCAAGACGAAAAGCACGATGAGTACCAGGCCGATGGCGGCCGGTATGAGCACCTTGGGAGCGATGACCGTGCCCTCCCCCGGAATCGAGGAGACGCCGAACAGGAACAGCGCAAGACCCGGCGAGGCCAACAGCATGCCGAGGAAGTCGAAGGATTCCGACGGCTCCGGGTTATCCGCGGGGAATACGATGAAGGCCAGGATGAGCGCGACGACCCCGACCGGAGCATTGATCAGGAAGATCCATTTCCAGCCGTAACTGTCGATCAGCCAACCGCCCAGGATCGGACCGCAGATCGGGCCGAGCAGCATCGGCACCCCGAGTACCGCCATCACTCGCCCGACCCGTTGCGGACCGGCCGCGTGGGTCATGATCGTCATGCCGAGCGGCATCAGCATGCCGCCGCCCAGACCCTGGAGCACGCGGAAGGCGATCAGCGTCTCCATGCTCCAGGCCTGGCTGCACAGCACCGAGCCGAGCACGAACAGCGTCAGCGCGAGCATGTACAGGCGTTTGGTGCCGAACCGGTCCGCAGCCCATCCGGTCAGCGGGATGACGCTGGCCAGCGCGAGGGTGTAACCGGTCATCGACCAGGCCGCGATCGCGGTGGTGGTGTGGAACTCGTTCTGGAATTTGGGGATCGCGACGGTTACAACGGTGATGTCCAGGATCGACATGATCGCGCCGAGCACGACCACCCCTGCCACCTTGAAAACCGCGATATCGAGCTTGTCGGTCGCGGGATCCGCTGCGACCGACGTGGTATCCGGAGGATGTGTCACCGCTTAAGCCTCGCACCTCACTGACCAAATGACCAGCAAATTCTGCGACCTTCGCCACACCTCGGGTCCGCCGATAGCTCGGCCAGGATGATGGCGGCGTGACGTTGCAGATCTTCGATGCCGAGTTCGCCGCGAATCCATGGCCTACGCTGCGGCGATTGCGCGCCGACGGTGGGGTGCACCGGGTCAGGACACCGGACGGCCCACCGGCCTGGCTGGTAACCCGCTTCGCCGATGTTCGGGCCGGACTGCTCGACGATCGGCTGTCCACCCAACCGCGCTATGCAGGGGACACGGACTATCGCGGGTTCGCGGTGCCGTCGCCGTTGGACCTCGGCTTCCTGGAGAGCGAACCGGCGGACCACGCTCGGTTGCGGCGAGCGGTCACCGCCGAATTGTCGCCGCGGCGGCTCGCCGAATGGGTGCGTACGGCACCGGAATTGGTATCGGCTTGTCTTTCGGACGTGGAAACGGGCGTCGCGATCGATCTGATCGAGCGGTTCGCCGTTGCGCTGCCAGCGACCGTGCTCGGCGAGTTGCTCGGGTTGGCAGCGCCGGAACGCGCGGCGTTATTGCGTTGGGCGCGTTCGACCTTGCTGCGGAGCGCGACTCCCCCGCGGGCTCGCGACACGCTGACCACCATGCGCGCCATCGTCATCGCGACGATCGAAGGGGCACGGGGCGACAATGTGCTCGGACGGCTGGTGCGTAGGAGTAACGAGACCGGTTCGCTCAGTGCGAACGAGCTGGCCTCGATGATCTTCTATCTGCTGTTCGTCTGGTACGAAGTGCTCGTCGACCTGATCGCCGGATCGGCGCTGGCGCTGCTCACACATCCGGATCAGCTCGGCGTGCTACGAACCATGACCGATACCCGACCAGCGGTGGACGAGCTGTTGCGTTACCTGTCGCCGCAGGTGGTTTCGGGACCGAGATTCGCTACCACCGATCTCGATATCGCAGGGCACACAATCCGTTCTGGTGACACCGTGCTGCTCTGTTTGGCGTCGGCCAACCACGATCCGGACATCTTCGACAATCCGGCCGAACTCGATCTCGCGCGCGGCAATAATCCGCAGTTGGGCCTCGGGTACGGCGGTCATGCCTGCCTCGGCACCGCGTTGGTTCGGACCATCGCCGGGGCCGTGCTGCGGGCGCTGCTGCTGGACCGGACTCCGACACTCGCCTGCGATCCGCGAAATATCCAGTGGCGCTCCGGATTCCGGCATCGTGGACCGCTCGATTTGGCTATCGTGTTGTCCCGATAGCTCGACCCGCCAGCGGCGCTTCTCAGTCGGCGGGATCTTTCTGCGCGCACCCGGCCCCACCCGCAACGCGGTATTCGTCGCGGGCGTCGACGGTCTCGCCGTGTGTGCCCCGCTGGCGCCGTCGGCACCGCCGAGGCGAGTGCCCTGACCGTAGGATCAGTTCTGCGAACCCGGCGACTTCCAAGACGGATCCCGGCCGAACCAGCCCGCGAGCCGATCGTATGCGGGAGCGTCGGGCGGCACGGGCACCTCGAGGTCGAAAGCCTTGTCCGGGCCGCGGAACTCCGGGCGCAGCATCTTGTGTGACCAGGCCAGTCCGTACTCCGCGACTTCCGGATCGAGGTCGATGGTCTGGTCGGTCGCGCGGATGAGATCCCAGGTGTGCATGGCCAATTCGGTGATCTGCTGGTCGGCTCGGCTGCGCAGCGGCGCTTCGGCGCCGCCGGGTACCGGAACCGGGCGTTCCAGGTCGGCGTGGTGCCAGACATCGAGAACGGGCGCGGCGGCCGCGCGGTACTCAGCCGCCCAGTTCGCACTCAGCTCGGCGGGCGGCGCCGCCCAATCGGCCGTCTCGCCACGCGCCGAAGCCAGGAAATTTCGCAGGCTCTGTCCGATGACATGTCGCACGAGCGCCTGCACATCCCAGCCGACACAGGGTGTCGCCAGAGTCGCCTGTTCCGGCCGAATCGCCGCGATGACCGCGCCCATCTGGGTCAATGCGCGGTCCAACAGGTCCACGGTGGGGTCAGCGGTATCCACGCCTGTCGATTCTGCCCCGCGACCGCCGCACACACCGCGGAACGCGCAACTCGGTCGACCACGCCGCGCCCAATTTCCCGCACTGCTTCCCGATTGACAGATGCGGTGAGGCGCGGCCGGGACCGAGTGACGGCGACACTGGCCAGCGACACTCACGGTGGAGCGGGTCCGACAGTTTCCGGATCGACGGATGCGATCACGCACGGCCCCGGGACCAAGTGACAGCTACACCTGGCCACGCACTTTTCCTCAGCGTGGAGCGGGTTCGACGGTTTCCGGATCGACGGATGCGATGACGCGCGGCCGGGACCGAGTGATGGCCACACCTGCCAGGCACAGCACACCGCCGAGGATGGTCAACGCGCCGGGCACCTCGTCCAGTGCAATCCACGCCATCAGCACGACCAGCGCCGGGACCGCGTAGGTCGTCACGCCCATCTTTCCGGCCGTCGTGCGGGCAAGCGCGTAGGCCCAGGTGGTGAACGCCAGAGCCGTGGGGAAGACGCCGAGGTACACCAGGCTCAGCGTCGACGACAGCGGTGCATCGGCGGCCTCGGTGATCAATTGCCAGGAGAACGGCAGGCAGGAGACGGTTCCGATGACCGAGCCGAAGGTGACCACCTGCAATGCGGACGCACTGACGAGCGCCGGTTTCTGCGCGATGGTCGATGCGGCCCAGACGATGGCCGCGAGCAGGCACAGCACAACACCGAGCACCGCCGCGCCGCCGCCATCGGAGGTCGACAGTCCGACGACGATGGTTCCGGCGAACGACACGACCAGCCCGACCATCAGCCGGGCCGGAAACCCTTCCCGCAGAACCAGTCCGCCGAGCACCGCGATCAGCACTGGACCGATGCCGACGACCATCGCCGCGGTCCCGGCATCGACATTCCGCTCACCCCAGTTCAACGCCACCATGTAGACGCCGAACCACAGCACCCCGGAGATCACGATGCCCGGCCACGCGGCCCGCGGTGGCAGGCCCTCGCGACGGATGACCAGCACCGTCACCAGCGTGATCGATGCGGCGAGCAATCGCCCGAGTGCCAGCGCGCCCGGCGAAAAGTCGTGTCCCGCGCTGCGAATGAATACGAAGGCCGAAGCCCACAGGACCACCGTCACGGCGGCGGCGACAATGGCTTGCCGCTCGACCGACCCATCCGCACGCACCATGGGCCCGAACCTAAATCACCCGGCCGACAAGCGCCAGCGGTTTTCGGACGCGGACCAAGCCGGTTGGACGGGCAACCGGTGGCGGCGCGGATTGCCCGTCCGACCAGCGATTACAACGCGAGCAGCGCGTCGATCACGGTCGACGACACCGCGTCGGGGCTCGCAAAGGGGCGTTGCGCCAGCAGCTTCCGCGCTTCGTCACGGGACAGCCCACCATCTGTGGTGAGTACCTCGAGCGCGTGTGCTTCGGGGAGGGCTGCGAGCCAGGCGACGGTGTTGCCGATCAGGGTCTGCGGATCGATCTCGCCGTGGACCCGCAACCGGGCCACGCCGCCGTCGGGATACACATCGAGCCGGACGTGGGTGACCGGCGCACCGGCTCCGATCCGGAAGAAGTGACGGGCATCCGGCTGCAGTCGAGTGCGCGGCAGCAGTTCGGTCCACGCCGACGGATCATCCAGGTCCGCACCGGATTCGGCATCCGCGGCGCGCAGCACCGCCCAACCCGGCGCATTGCCGACATAATTCGAGGTGTCGATCTCCACGCGCCGAATCGCGCCGCGCGCACCCAGCCGCACGGTGACGTGATCATTGCCCGCATCGCGGCGACGCGCACCCTCCCAGCCTTCATCCATCTGCCGTGAACGGCCGGGCAGCAGGATATTGGTCGGCGCGGAGAAGAACATATTCGAGCAGTCGACCACATCGCCGCCGTGTTCCAGAGCGGCGAGATCGACTGTGCCACTGAGGAAACGCGGATCCGGCAGCGGTGTGCCGTGGACGCGGAAGCGGGCCACGCCGCCGTCCGGGTAGATCGAGAGCCGGATATGGGTGAAGCGGCGCTCGTCGGTGACCTCGAAGAAGTTGTCGGTATTGCCCGCGATATCCGACTTCGCGACCAAGGTCACCCATTCGGCCTGCTGGAGTTCGGCAGCGGACGGCTGCCCCTCCACACTCGTCGCCTCGACCGAGGCGAAGGGCGGAAAATTGCCGATGAACCACGCGGTGTCGATCACGACACCGTGCACCCGGCCAGGCACACCGAGCCGGATAATCGCGTAATCATTGCCGGTTTCGCGACGCCGCCGCGTTTCCCAGCCGTCGTAGGTCTTGCCCTTGTGGCCGAAGTCCTCGGTGCTGAACACCGCACGGCCGGGCCGGATCAGGTTCTCCCGCTCGGCGAACAACTCGTCATTGGCGTAGATCACGCTGCCCGCGAGCGCGCGGGAGGCGAGATCGGGCAGTCGGGTGAAGGCGGGGGCGGATTGATCGGTCATACTTCTCCTCGGGCCAGGAGCCGCCCCTGCGGCTCGTTATCGATATCGATTCGGTTGCCGCGCAACCAGGTACTGCGGACCGCGCCCGCGAGTGGGCGGGCCGCGTACGGTGTGACGGCGTTCTTGTGGTGCAGGCGATGCACGTCGACGACGAAGGCGTCACCGGGTGCGAAGACGCAGAAATCCGCGTCGTAGCCGACCTCGATGGCGCCCTTGCGGCGCAGGCCCGCGTGTTCGGCGGGCGCTCGGCTCATCCATCGAGCGATATCCACCAGGCTGAATCCGCGCAGTCGCGCCTCGGTCCAGACGGCCGAAAGTCCGAGCTGCAGTGAGGAAATGCCGCCCCAGGCACGGGCGAAGTCACCGGTGTCGAAGCACTTCAGGTCGGCGGTCGATGGCGAGTGGTCCGAGACCACCATATCGATGGTGCCATCGCGCAGCCCTTCCCAGAGCAATTCGCGATTGCCGCTCTCGCGGATCGGCGGACAGCATTTGAATTGTGTTGCGCCGTCTGGGATTTCCTCCGCTGCGAAGGACAGGTAGTGCGGGCAGGTCTCGGCGGTGATCCGGACGCCGTCACGGCGGGCCGAGGCGATCATCGGCAGTACATCCGAACTCGACACGTGCAGAATGTGCACGCGGCAGCCGGTCCATCTGGCCAGCTCGATCACCTGGGCGACGGCCAAGTTCTCCGCACCACGCGGGCGCGAACGCAGGAAGCCGGAGTACTTGTCCCCCTGGGGAATCGGCGCGTGTTCGATCGCGTGCGCGTCCTCGGCGTGCACGATGAGCAGGCCGTCGAACGAACGGATCTCCCGCATGGCCGATTCCAGCTGAGCGGCGTCCAGTGCCGGGAATTCGTCGACGCCGGAGTGCAGCAGGAAGCATTTGAAGCCGAATACACCGGCGTCCTGGAGCTGCCGCAGAGCTGCCACATTTCCGGGGATCGCGCCGCCCCAGAATCCGACATCGACGTGCACCCGATCCTGCGCGGTCTTGCGCTTCACCTCGAGTGCCGCGAGATCGCAGGTCGGCGGAATGCTGTTGAGCGGCATATCGATAATGGTGGTGACACCGCCCGCCGCGGCCGCCTTCGTCGCGCTCGGGAAGCCCTCCCATTCGGTGCGGCCGGGATCGTTGACATGCACGTGCGCATCCACGACACCCGGCAGCAGCACCTCATCGGCAGCCAGTTCGACTACCGTTTTCGCGGTCAGGCCGGAGTCCAGCGGCTCGATCGCCACGATCCGGCCGTCGCGCACGCCGATCGAGCCGCCGGTCTCCCCCGCCGTCCCGATAATCCGCTCCGCACGGATCACCAGGTCCAGGTGTGCGGGGACCGGTGAGATCGCCTGGATCTCAGAGTTCTCCCGCATCACACAACTCCGTCGGAAATCATCGAAATCTCCCGTCGAATGTCCTTGCGCCGCTGCCGCTTCGGGAAGCAGCCACGACAATGTCATCGGCCAGTCCCGCAGCCGAGCGCTCCGGAGTGGCCGGGCCCGCAGATTCTTGGTCCATCGCAGCCCCCGGCGACTGGTGCCCGGCAGTGAGCGGTGGCTCCGGCGGCAGATGTTCCGCAGCGATCCGCATACCCAATTGCTCGAGCAGCAGTTCACCCTCCGCGAAGCAGCGCTCGATGTCGGGTTCGATCTCGGCTAGGGCGTATGCGGCGGATAGCCCGGCGTCATGCAATCGCTTGGCGGGCAGCGTGTTCCGGCCACAAACAGCTACCACCGGCACGCCCGCGAACCCCGCGGCGGTAGCGACACCAGCCGGTGCCTTGCCGTACAGAGTCTGCTCGTCGAGCATGCCCTCCCCCGTCACCACCAGGTCCGCATCGTCCACCCGTTCGGCGAAACCGACCAGCTCCAGAACCAATTCGATTCCGGGACGCAGCCGAGCACCGAGCACCCCGACGGCCGCGAACCCGACCCCGCCCGCCGCACCGGCACCCGGACGATCGCGCAGATCGGTGCCGGTCGCGGCGGCAACACAATCCGACCAATGGGTGAGCGCCGAATCCAGCTCCGCCACTTGATCACTATCGGCTCCCTTTTGCGGGCCGTAGACGGCGGCCGCACCGCGCGGACCGGTGAGCGGGTTGTCGACATCGCACGCCACGGTGATCTCCACACCGGCCAGCCGATCGCGCACCGGCTCGAGGTCGATCGTGTGCAGTCGCGCCAATGCCGCACCGCCATCACCGATTTCGGTCCCGTCGGCGTCGAGCAGTCGCGCGCCGAGCGCCGCGAGTAGCCCGGCACCGCCATCGGTACCCGCACTGCCGCCGATGCCGAGCACGACCCGGCGACAGCCCGCATCGATTGCCGCGGCGATCACTTCGCCGGTGCCACGGCTGGTGGCCGTCATCGGTGCGAACTTCGCACCGGGTAGCCGCACGAGCCCGGATACGTCCGCCAGTTCCACGACGGCGATATCGTCGCGGCGGGCATACGCCGTGCACACCGGTTCGCCGGTGGGTCCGGACGCGGTCACCAGGACCGCCTCGAAACCAGCGGCCAATGCGGCGGCGACGGTGCCGTCCCCGCCGTCCGCGATCGGCACCACCGACACCTCGGCACCGGGCCGAACGCGGTGGATACCGGCGCGGACAGCGGCACCGACCTGCGCGGCGGTCAACGACCCCTTGAACTTGTCGGACGCGATCAGGACTCGAGTCATGCTCAGTCCAGTCGCGCGGTCGCGGTCGGGACGTCGGCCGCCGACTGCGCGAGTTCCTCGAATTCGACGATATTGTCGATCTCGAGTCCCATCGACACATTCGTCACCCGTTCGAGGATGACCTCCACGATCACCGGCACCCGGAATTCGGTCACCAGCTTCTTCGCCTCATCGAGGGCCGATCCGATCCATGCCGGGTCGAATACCCGAATCGCCTTGCAACCCAAGCCTTCCGCGACCTTGACATGGTCGACGCCGTAGCCCGCGAGCTCCGGGCTGTTGATATTGTCGAAGGCGAGCTGCACGTAGTAGTCCATATCGAACGCGCGCTGCGCCTGCCGGATCAGCCCCAGGTACGAATTGTTCACCACCACATGGATGTACGGGATATTGAACTGCGCGCCGACGGCCAATTCCTCGATGAGGAACTGGAAGTCGTAGTCACCCGAGAGCGCAACCACGGTGGCGTCGGGATCGGCCGTCGCGACACCGATGGCCGCGGGCACGGTCCAGCCCAGCGGCCCGGCCTGTCCCGCATTGATCCAGTGCCGCGGCCGGTAGACGTGCAGCAGCTGCGCCGCCTGGATCTGTGACAGACCGATCGTGCTGACATAGCGCACCTCGGGCCCGAATGCCTTGTTCATCTCCTCATAGACGCGCTGCGGCTTGATCGGCATATCGTCGAAGTGCGTCTTGCGCAGCCCCACCTGTTTCCGGTTGCGGCACTGCTCGGCCCACACACTGCGATCGGGCAGCCGTCCGGACGCGTCGAGTTCGCGCGCGACCTCGACGAAGACGCGCAGCGCGGCACCCGCATCGGAGGTGATGCCGTAGTCCGGTGCGAATACCCGACCGATCTGGGTCGGCTCGATATCGACGTGTACGAAGGTACGGTCCTTGGTGTATGTGTCCACACCGCCGGTATGCCGGTTGGCCCAACGGTTTCCGATACCGAGCACGAAATCGGATTCGAGCAGGGTGGCGTTGCCGTACCGGTGCGAGGTCTGCAATCCGACCATGCCCGCGTGCAGCGCGTGATCATCGGGAATGGTGCCCCAGCCCATCAACGTCGGCACCACCGGCACACCGGTGAGTTCGGCGAATTCGACCAGCAGCGCCGCCGCGTCGGCATTCACGATGCCGCCGCCCGCGACGATCAGCGGCCGCTGCGCCGCATTCAACATCTCGATCGCCTTGACCGCCTGCGCCCGCGTCGCGGCCGGACGGTGTACCTCCAGCGGCTCGTAAGTCTCGATGTCGAACTCGATTTCGGCGAGCTGGACATCGATCGGCAGATCGATCAGGACCGGACCCGGCCGACCCTCCCGCATCAATCGGAAGGCCTTCTGGAAGGTCCCCGGTACCTGCGCGGGCTCGAGCACCGTCACCGCCCACTTGCTCACCGGTGCGGCGATGGCGGCGATATCGACGGCCTGGAAGTCCTCCTTGTGCAGCTTGGCCACCGGTGCTTGACCGGTGACGCACAGGATCGGAATCGAATCCGCGCTGGCGGAATACAGGCCGGTGATCATATCGGTGCCCGCGGGCCCCGACGTTCCGATGCAGATGCCGATATTGCCCGCCGCCGCCCGGGTGTATCCCTCGGCCATATGCGAGGCGGCCTCGACGTGGCGGGCCAGCACATGCTTGATACCGCCGTGTGCGCGCATCGCGCTGTAGAAGGGATTGATCGCGGCGCCCGGCAAGCCGAATGCCTGTGTCGCGCCTTCCTTTTCGAGAATCAGAACCGCGGCGTCCACGGTGCGCATGCGTGCCATGGTCAGTTCTCCCGGCCCGACAGCGCCTCGGCCACCTTCAGCAGACCCGAGTGGTCCAGTGTCCCGTGACCCATCGCGCGGGCGGCGGCGATCAGCTGTGCGGTCAGCGCGCCCATCGGGATCGACACCTCGGCGTCGCGCGCGGCTTGCAGGATGATGCCCATATCCTTGTGGTGCAGGTCGATTCGAAAACCGGGCTTGAAGTCCCGCTTCAGCATGGACGCACGCTTGAGTTCGAGGATCTTGCTGCCCGCGAGCCCGCCCGCCAGCACATCGAGGCCCTTCTCGGCGTTTGCGCCCAGGTTCTCCATCAGCAGGATCGCCTCGGCCACCAGGGCGTAGGTGCCGCCGACGACGAGCTGGTTGGCGGCCTTGACCACCTGACCGGCGCCGTTCGGCCCCACCAACGCGAATGTCTTGCCGACCGCCTCGAAAACCGGTGTGGCGGCGGCGAAGTCGGCCTCACTACCACCGACCATGATCGACAGCGCGGCATTGATCGCGCCCGGCTCACCACCGGAGACCGGGGCGTCGAGCACCCGCAGGTTCTTCTCGGCGCCTCGCTCGGCGGTCCAGCGCGCGGTCTTGGGCGTGATGGTGGAGAAGTCGATGTACAGCGTGCCGGGCGCGGCGTGCACCAGCACATCGGCGAAGACCGCCTCGACGTGCTCGTCCTGGGGCAGCATGGTGATGACGATGTCGGCGTCCCGCACTGCCTCGGCGACCCCGGAGGCGGCCGCACCGCCCGCCGCCTTCAGCTTCTCTAGTCCGGTGGGGCCGATGTCGTAGCCGGTCACCTCGTGCCCGGCGGCGACGAGGTGACCCGCCATCGGGCCGCCCATGATCCCCAGGCCGATAAACCCGATCCTGCGCCCACCCGTCGCCCGACCGCCACCCCGCACGGAATCGCTACGCGATGCTTCATTCATTTCATCCACTTCCAATCCAGCTCGGGATCTTTGTATTCGAGGCCGATCCACCCGTCGTAGCCGCTCTCGGCCAGCGTTTCGAAGAGCGCGGCGAAATCGAGTTCGCCGGTGCCGGGTCGGCCGCGGCCCGGGTTGTCGGCGATCTGGACGTGGCCCAGATGCGCCGCGTGCATGCGGATCACCGAGTGCAGCCCCTCGCCCATGCGCGCCAGGTGGTACAGGTCGCACAGGAACCGCACATTGGCCGCACCGGTCTGCTCGATGATCTGCACGGCGTGTGCGGCGCTCACGATCGGATAGTCCGGCGACTCGAAGGAATTGAGCGCCTCCAGCAAGACGGTGGCACCGATGGCACCGGCCGCCTGTGCGGCAAGGCTCAGGTTCTCCAGCGCGAGTTCGTCCTGTTTCTCCGGACTTTCGCCCTCGACGCGGTTGCCGTAGAGGGCATTCAGCGCGCGGCAGCCGGTCTCTTCGGCGATGCCGACGGCGATATCGATATTGTCGCGGAACCGGGTGACCTCACTCGGCACCGAGACCAGACCACGGCCACCCGCCGGGATCAGGTCGATGAAGTTGAGACCGACCAATTCGACACCGGCATCACGGATCGCGCGCACGAACGCATCGATCTCCTTATCGCCCGGCGTCGGATTATCAGAAAACGGCCACCAGAATTCGACCGCGTCGAATCCGGCCTGCTTCGCCGCGGCGGGGCGTTCCAGCAGCGGGAGATCGGTGAACAGGATCGAGCAATTGACATCGAATTTCGGGAACGCGATGCCCCCGGGCTGATTACTCATTCAGCTCCTTGACGGTATTTCTTCCAGCTGCCGATCGCGGTGATATCGATCAGCTCCGGATACGAGGTGGGTGCGCGGCGCAGCAGCATCGACAGGACCGTGCGGCCGTCGTCGAGCTCGATCGCGCCGAGTTCGAGTTCGGGCGGTTCGGCAGGCAGCAGCCGCCGACGCAGCACTTCCATCGGGATGTCGAAGAGTTCACCGGCGATGGAATCGCCGCCGTCGGCGACCGGATCCAGACCCGGGAACCGATCGCCGACCGAATAGAAACGGTAGCGCGGCGCGGTTTTCGCTGCACCGGCGAAAGGCGCGCCGTCGAGCAGATGATTCAGCGGTTCGCCGCGCATGGCGGAACCATTCAGAAATATCAACGGCATTCGGTGAATCCTTTGTTCGCAATTTCGTCAATTATGTTGGCCGACCGCAGTGTCGGAATAGCGGCGATTAGCCCGAATCCGATCGGATATCCCGAAGTCGATTTCGTAGGATGCTCCAGCCACGGACTCGGTGTCGAAACCGCGCGCCCCGCGTACGGGTGTACGGATGCACGGCGGGGTGCGCGGCTCACCAGACCGGGAGCAGGTCCCGGTGGATCGGTCCGCCGGTGGTGGTCAGCGGTTGGGCCGAGCCACCACGCCGGACAGCGACGATCTCGGCGGCGATGGATACCGCGGTCTCCTCCGCCGTCCGTGCGCCGAGGTCCAGCCCGATCGGCGAATGCAATTGGGCGAGTTCGGATTCCGTCACACCGGCGGCGCGCAGACCGGCCATGCGGTCCTCATGGGTGCGACGGGAACCCATCGCGCCCACATAGGCCACCGGCAGGCGCAGCGCCACCTCGAGCAGCGGAATGTCGAATTTGGCGTCATGGGTGAGCACACACAGCACGGTGCGCGAATCGACCTGTGTGCGTGCGAGATAGCGGTCCGGCCACTGCACGACTATCTCGTCGGCATCCGGAAAACGCGCACGCGTGGCGAACACCGGGCGGGCATCGCAGACGGTGACGTGGTATCCGAGGAAGCGGCCGATCCTGGTCACGGCGGCCGCGAAATCTATTGCGCCGAAGACGATCATGCGCGGCGGTGGTACGTAGGATTCGATGAATACGGTGACTGCACCGGCACCACAGCCGATTTCGCGCACACCGGTCGCGCCGGTATCGAGCATTGCCCTGGCATCCGCCATGACCACCTCGTCGAACGGGGCGCCGACGGTCCACCAGGACCCGATCGCCATCGCCGCACCGGTTCTCAGATCCCGAACCAGTGCCACCGCCTCGTCGGTGCGCAGGATCGCCTCGATGGCGACTCTTTCGACCGCGGTGATCCGCTGGACGAAGATCTCGAGCTTCCCGCCGCAGGTCAGCCCGACCGCGAAGGCGTCATCATCGCTGTATCCGAAGATTTCGCGCACCGGCTGTCCGGTGCGTAGGACCTCACGGCAGAGTTCGTAGACCGCACCCTCGACACAGCCGCCGGAAATGCTTCCGATGACAATGCCGTCGGCGTCGACCGCCAGTGCCGCACCGGGCGGGCGAGGCGCGCTTCCGGTGACGCCGATGACGGTGGCCACGGCGTAATCCTTTTCCGCCGCATGCCACTTCCGAAGTTCCGCCGTGAGGTCGCGCATGGTGCTATCCGCCCAGGAGTAGTTCGATGGCCGAGATGCCGAAGTAACCGGCGAACACGAGGCTCACTACCCCGATCAGCCAATGGATTTCACGGAATTTGCCGCGCGCCAGCTTGATCACCACGTACGCGATCAGGCCCGCGCCGACTCCGTTGGTGATGGAGTAGGTGAACGGCATCAGCACGATGGTCAGGAAGGCGGGCACCGCCACCTCGAGATCGTTCCAATCGATCTTGCGGGCCTGGGTCATCATCAACGCACCGACGATCACCAGCGCCGGAGCGGCGGCCTGGATCGGCACGACGGCCGCGAGCGGGGTGAAAAATACTGCCAGGCAGAACAATCCACCGGTCACCAGGCTGGTCAGTCCGGTGCGGGCGCCCTCACCGACACCCGTCGCGGATTCGACGTACACGGTATTTCCGGCGCCACCGCTGACACCGCCGATGACCTGGGAGATGCCGTCGATGGTCAGGACCTTGCCGATACCCGGCATGGTGCCCTTCTCATCGAGCAGTCCGGCCTCGTCGCAAACGCCGAAAACCGTTCCCATGGCATCGAAGAAACCGGTCAGCACCAGGGTGAACAGCACGACGCCCGCGACCAGCCCGCCCGCCTCGGCGAATCCGCCGAAAAGGTCGATATTCATGGCCAGCCCGAAATCGGGTGCGGCGAAGAATCCCTGCGGCTTCTCCGGCACCACCGGTCCCCAGGTCTGCGGGTCGATCTCGGCCAGTGCGTTGACGATAATGGCGAGCACCGTCGAGATGGCGATGCTGATCAGGATCGCACCGGGCACCTTGCGGATGAACAGTGCCAGCATCACCAGCAGTCCGACCGCGAAAATCACCACCGGCCAACCGGATAGGTGACCACCCGCGCCGAGGGTCACGGGCGGACCGGTCTGCGCGCCGTGCCCGACCACCCCGGCCGAGACCAGCCCGATCATCGCGATGAACATGCCGATCCCGACGCCGATCGCATTCTTGAGACCGAGCGGGATGGCATTGATGATCATCGTCCGCAGTCCGGTCGCGGCCAGCACCACGATGATCACGCCCATCAGTACGACCAGACCCATGGTCTGCGGCCAGGTCATATGCGGGGCCGCCTGGAAGGCGACCACCGGGACCACACCGAGTCCGGCGGCGAGCGCCAAAGGCACATTGCCCGCGACGCCCATCAGGATGGTGCTGAGTCCCGCGGAAAACGCGGTGGCCGTGGTGAGTTGAGCGATGCTCAGCTTGTCACCGTTGACATCCGCGACACCGCCGAGAATCAGCGGCACCAGCAGGATAACGTAGGCCATGGCGACGAAAGTGGTAATGCCGCCACGGATTTCGCGGGAAACGGTGGTTCGGCGTTCGCTCAGCCGGAAGAACCGGTCGAGCGCAGACCTTCCTGCTACCGGCTCTGGTGTGCTCGGCTTGGTCTGAATCTGGGTCATTGGCGTGCCCTCCTCGGGGCGTAGCCGACCTACGGTCCGGCGGCTGTCCTTTCGGACTGGGCCGGACCGCGCGGTTCGGGTACTGCTGTTGTGGAGTCTGTCCGGTCCACTGGAACCGGCTGCCCCTGTTGATCAACTGCTCCGGATGATGTCTTCCGGTCGCACCGGCACTCGGTTGATGTGCACGTTTCCACCCCGTGATCGGCAGGCGTCACGGATCGCCGCGGCGATCGCGGGGGTAGAGGAGAGCGTGGGCGGCTCTCCGGCGCCGCGCAGCCCATAGGGGGCGTGCGGATCGGCATTCTCGAGAATCTCCAGCCGCTGTGACGGCGTATCGAGAATCGTCGGGATCAGGTAGTCGGTGAAGGACGGGTTGCGCACCTTACCGTCTTTTACCTGGATTTCCTCCATGACCGCCAGGCCGAGGCCCTGTACGGAGCCGCCGTGGATCTGGCCCTCCAGGGACAGGCGGTTCATGATCTTGCCCACGTCCTGGACGGCGTCCAGGGAGACGACCTTGACCAGGCCGAGTTCTGTGTCCACGTCCACCACCGCGCGGTGTACGCAGAGGGCCAGCTGAGTGTGGCTATTTCCCTGTCCCGTAACGGGATCCATGCCGGTGGTCGGCCGGTGGTGGTACTCGCGGGTCTCTTCGATAACCCCCTCATCCAGGACATCGACGATCGCCGCGAGCACCTCCCCCGTCCGCGAAACCACCTTGCCGCCGACCAGACGCAGGCCCGACGAGGCACCGAACTTGGTCTGGGCCAGGTCGAGTACGCGCTGGCGCACGGCTTCACAGGCGGCCTTCACCGCACCACCGGTCATATAGGTCTGCCGGGACGCGGATGACGAACCGGAGTCGCCGACCTGGTTATCGGCCGGGTGAATGGTGACCCGTTCGATACCGAGTTCGGTGCGCGCGATCTGCGCCTCGACCGTCACCAGCCCCTGGCCGACCTCGGCGGCGGCGGTGTGCACCAGCGCAACCGGTTCTCCCGCAATGACTTCCAACCGCACCCGGGCGGTCGAGTAGTCGTCGAAGGCTTCGGAGAAGCAGATATTCTTGATGCCGACGCCGTAGCCGACACCACGCACCACTCCCTCACCGTGCGTGGTCTGCGATGCTCCGCCGGGCAGATTCCGGATGTCCGAGGCGTCCAGCTCCGGAGGCATCGGCATATCCCGCAACTGCCCGAGCATTTCGGCCATCGGCGTCGGCGCGTGCAGCACCTGACCGGTCGCCAGCTTGGAACCCTGGGACACCGCATTGATCTGGCGCACGTGCACCGGATCCAGATCCAGCGCCTCGGCGACCTTGTCCATCATCGACTCGTGCGCGAAACAGGCCTGCACCGCGCCGAATCCGCGCATCGCACCGCACGGCGGATTATTGGTGTAGACACCGTAGGCGTCGATCTCGATATGCGGAATCTCGTACGGACCCACCGCGAGCGAGGACGCATTACCGGTGACATTCAGCGTCGCCGAGGTGTACGCGCCGCCGTCGAGGACGATGAGAACCTTTGCGTAGGTGAGCTTTCCGGTATCGGTGGCACCGTATTCGTAGAGCATCTTCGCCGGGTGCCGGTGCACGTGCCCGAAGAACGACTCCTCGCGGTTGTACATCATCTTGATGGGCTTGCCGGTGTGCATGGCCAGCATGCCCGCATGGATCTGCATGGACAGGTCCTCGCGGCCACCGAAGGCACCGCCGACCCCGGCCATGGTCATGCGGATCTGGTCGTCGGCCAGACCGAGGCACGGGCCGATCTGGGACAGATCGTTGTGCATCCACTGGGTGGCGACGTAGAAGTCCAGTCCACCGTCCTCGGCCGGAATCACCAGGCCGGATTCGGGGCCGAGGAATGCCTGGTCCTGAATGCCGACCTCGTATTCCTCGGTGACCACCACGGTGGCCAGCGCGCGGCCCACGGCGATATCGCCGACGCGCACCGGCTGGTGCCTGGCGATGCCGCCACGTTCCTGCACCGCGAGCCGTTTCGGGGCCGAGAGCACCGCCATCGGGTCGGTGATGGGTTCCAGTACCTCCCAATCGATTTCGATGGCGTCGAGGGCGCGCCGCGCGATCTCGGAGTGGTCGGCGGCCACCAGGGCGATGGGCTCACCGTGGTGGCGCACCTCGCCGATGGCCAGGACCGGCTGATCCCAGGTGTGGTCGAGGCCGTACATCTTGCGGCCGGGCACATCCTCATGGGTGAGCACCGCGTGCACACCGGTCATGGCCAGTGCGGGCGCGATATCGATACCGCGGATGATCGCGCGCGGATGCGGGCTGCGCAGCGTCGCACCCCAGAGCATGCCGTCCATCCAGAGATCGGAGGCGTAGGCGAACTCGCCCTTGACCTTCAACGTGCCGTCGGGGCGCAGCGGGCTCTCCCCGACGCCGCCCTTACCCGGCGCGGCAACCTCTTCGGGGAAGCGGGTGGTCCGTGGGACAGTCATCGTGCCTCCTGTCGCATCAACCGTTTGCGAGCCGCGACACCGGCGCGACCGACGACATCCTGTGCGACGGTGCGCAATTCGTCGTTCTCCACGACGGTGCGCCCGCCGACGAGCAGCCGGGCCAGTGGCGGTGTCGGCCCGAAAACCAGGGAGCAGACCGGATCCTCGATCGCCGAGCGGAAGCCGTCGACCCGCCAGATGGCGAGGTCGGCGAGTTTGCCCGGTTCGATACTGCCGATCTCGCTGTGGCGGCCGAGATTACGGGCGCCACCGAGGGTGCCGACCTCGAGCGCCTGGCGGGCGGTGAAGGCGGTCGGGCCGTTGACGGCGCGCTGGAACAGCATGGCCTGACGCATTTCCCCGGCCATCGAGGTCAACTCGCTCGACGCCGCGCCGTCCACCCCGAGGCCGACCGGCGCACCGGCGGCCACCAGATCGCTGACGCGGGCGATACCCGCGCCGAGCCGGGCGTTGGAGCTGGGGCAATGCGCGGAGCCGCTGCCGGTTTCGGCGAAGCGGCGGATATCGGCGTCGTGCAGATGCACCGCGTGCGCGAACCAGACGTCTTCACCGAGCCAACCCAGCTTTTCCATGTATTCGACCGGGGTGCAGCCCATCTGTTCGATGCAGTGCTCTTCCTCGTCGAGTGTCTCGGCGAGATGGGTGTGCAGCCGAACACCTTTGGCGCGCGCCAATGTCGCGGAATCGATCATCAGACCCTCGCTCACCGAGAACGGCGAGCAGGGCGCGACGGCGACCCGCAGCATCGAATCGAACGACGGATCGTGGTACTTATCGATGACTTCGGCAGTGTGAGAGAGGATTTCGTCGCGACTTTCGACCACCTCGTCCGGCGGCAGGCCGCCGTCCTTCTGTCCGCGGTCCATGGAACCGCGGCACGGGTGGAAGCGCAGGCCGATCTCGCTCGCCGCGCGCACCTCGGCCTCGAACAGATCGCCGCGGCCCTTCGGGAAGATGTAGTGGTGGTCGCTGCTGGTGGTGCAGCCGGTCAGCGCCAGCCAGCCCAGACCGGCGGCGGCCGCGCCGTAGACGACATCGGCGTCCATGCGCGCCCAAGTGCGGTAGAGACCGGTCAGCCATTCGAACAGGGTGGAATCCTGGAACAGTCCCTGGCTCGCCCACTGATACAGGTGGTGATGGGTGTTGACCAGGCCCGGGGTCACCAAACAGCCGGTGCCGTCGATCTTTTCGGCACCCGGCACGATCGGGGCGGGTCCGGCGCCGAGGGCTTCGATGCGGCCCTCGGAGATGACGATATATCCGGACGCGATCTCGGCACCGACGACCGGCGCGATATAGGCGTTCTCGATAACAGTCTTCACTGGCCCGCCTTACGTGCCGCGGCCAGTCGGACCGCGTCGAGGATCTTCTCGTATCCGGTACAGCGGCAGAGGTTTCCGGCGAGCGCCTCGCGGATCTCCACATCGGAGGGATCGGGATTGCGTTCGATGAGATCGTGCGCCTGCACGATGAGACCCGGTGTGCAGAAACCACATTGGACCGCACCGGCCTCGACGAAAGCCTGCTGCATCGGATCCAGTTTCGGACCGTTCGCCAGGCCCTCGACCGTGCGCACCGAGCGATCCTGCACCTGCCCCGCGGCCACGAGGCAGGAACACACCGGCGTGCCGTCCAAATAGACTGTGCACGAACCACATTCGCCTTGCTCACAGGCGTTCTTGGAGCCCGGCAGGCCCATGCGCTCGCGCAGCATATAGAGGAGGCTCTCGCCCTCCCACACATCGTCGACGGTCTCTTGCGAGCCGTTCACGTCGAAGGTCACACGCATCAGGCTGCCCTCCTTCTTTCTGATAGGTAGTCCGTCCAGGCCCAGGACAGGGTGCGGCGGGCCAGCACCGTCAGGGCATGTTTGCGGTATTCAGCGGTGCCGCGCACGTCATCGATCGGCTTGGCGGCGGCCGAGACCAGCTCACCGAATTCGCGGACGACATCGAACGGCAACGGAGCCGGGTCATCCCAGTCCAGCGCCTCGGCGAGGAACTGCTCGGCCGGTGTCGCGCGCAGCGGCGTCGGTCCGGCGGATCCGATGCCGGTGCCGACCGTGCGGGTGTCGGAATGCAGTGCGATCGAGAATGCGCAGACCGCGATGACCATGGCATTGCGGGTGCCGACCTTGGCGAAGTACTGCGGCCCGGTCGCGGGGTCGATCAGGATGGCGCGGATCAGTTCGTCGGGCTCGAGGGCGTTCTTCTTCACCCACACGTAGAAGTCGTCGATCGGGATCAGGCGGGGGCCGCGCGCGGCCGACTCCACCTCGATCACCGCATTGCCCGCCAGCAGCGCGGGGTGGGCGTCTCCGGCCGGGGACGCACCGCCGAGATTGCCGCCGACGGTGCCGCGATTGCGGATCTGCGGCGAGCCGACCGTGCGCGAGGCCTGCGCCAGACCGGGCAGCTGGTGGGCGAGCCGGTTGATGATGCGCACGTACGGGACGCCCGCGCCGATCCGGATCCGGCCGTCGGGTTCAGTCGAGTAATCGAACAGGTCGCGACAGCGGTTCAGGTCGAGCAATGCCACCGGACGGCCGTGGTCGAAGTTCATCTCGACCATGACGTCGGTGCCGCCCTGGATGGGCTTGGCCTCCGGATTGGCGGCCTTGAGCTCGAGCGCCTCGGCCCAGGTATCGGGTCGTAGGAAATCCATCGTCACTCCCAAGCCGGTCCGGGCGCCGGGGCGTCCTCGGTGAGTACGGTGCCCTCGATCAGGCCGTAGGGGCGGTCGGCGGCGAAGAACACTTCGTTGTCGTTCGCGAGTCCGAAGCCGGACAGGTCGACGGCGAAGTGGTGCTTATTGGGCAGCGACAGCCGGACCTCGCAGACCTCGGGGACCGCGCTGATCACCCGGTCGCCCATTGCATAGAGTGTCTGCTGCAGCGAGTAGCTGTAGGTATCGGCGAATGCCTCGAGCAGCGCACCGCGGACCTCGCGGTAGGCCTTGTCCCAGTCTCCCGGTTCGCTCGCGAAACGCCATTCCGCATTGACCTCGGTGGCCAGTACGCGGTCGTAGGCCTCCTGCAGCGTCGTGTACTCGTCCTTGATGTAGCCGTGGAATTCCGAGCCGGTGGAGTTGAGCACCACCAGACCCGTCAAACCCGATACCACCCAGGTGTTTTCGCCGTCGTAGTGCACCCGCGAGGTGCGGGTCTCCTGGCCGGAGCGCACGAACGAGTACTGCTTGTCGCCGGGGCCGACCACGATGCGCTCCCAGGCGTACTCCTCCAGGGAGACCCGCGCGTGGTGGATGGGCGGCTGGGAATCGACGAAATGCCGTGCCAGCAAAAGACCGAACGCTTCCGGCGAGGTGATGCCATGTTCCTTGGCGAAGGCGAATACCGTGTTCTTCTGGGTGTCGGTCGGCAGCACCGTCGCGTTGTCACCGGTCAGGTGGACCTGGTCCATATCGCCGGATAACGCCACACCGACGTTCAGATCCCGGATCTCGTGGACGCCACCGGTTTTCGTCACCCGGACGACCCGGTTTTCCGCTTTGCCGTATCTATTCGGCCCGAGCTTGATCGACATGGTTCAGCTACCTCGGTAGGTCGAGTAGGAATAGGGACTGAGCAGCAGCGGCACGTGGTAGTGCTCGGCTGGGTCGGCGACTCGGAAGTCGATGGTCACCGACGGGTAGAACGGACTGAGGTCACCGGTTTCGAAAATCAAACGGTGCACACCGATTTCGGGGGCGGGCAGATCTTTGATGCGCCCGTCGTCGTCGGTGCGGCGCTCGGCGAGCACGGTGCCGTCGGCCTTTTCCAACCGCACCCGCAGCCCCGCCGCCGGACGACCGGATGCCGCATCCAGCACATGGGTGGACAGACTCACCTGTCCTCCAACAGCTTTCGGATCCGCAGCCGAGTGATATCGGCGAGTTCGCGTTGCGTCGCGACACGTTCGCCCTCGGCGGTATTCGCCAGGCGCCTGCGCAATTCGGCGCGGATCTGCTCGGCGGAGCGGCCCGCTGCGCGGATCAGGAACACGTGTCCGAATCGCTGCTCATAGGCCAGATTGCCAGCGGCGATGTCATCGAGTGTCTGCTGGTCGGCGCTCGCCGTGCCGGACTGCTCACCGGCGGACCACGCGGCTTCGCGCTCGTGTGTGCCCACCTTCGCGCGGTCGCCGATGCGCGGATGCGCGGACAGCGCCTCCTCGATATCGGGCCAACTCAGCTCACGGACCCCGGCGACCGCGGCGGCCATCAGGCTCGTGCTGTCCACGTAGGGCCGATGCGCCGCCACCTTCTGCGCCCACACACGGGAGGCGCAGCAGGTCAGCAGTTCCGCCTCGGCCTGGTCCGGAGGCAGCGAGTTGAGCCATCCGATCTCAGCGGACATCCGATCTCCCATCGAGCTTGTTCTGTGCTGGGAGTAAGTACACCCGCCGGTCATCTGCGCTGCTAGGACCCAGAAATCCGAAGTGTGCGCCAGTTCACATGGGCTCATTTGTGTGAATATCCAAAGCGTCGCCGGATGGGTGCGACCTGGGCTGTTAGCCTCGGCAACTGTGCGACTTAGATCACTTCTGACCATGAATCTCGGTCTCGAGCTCGTCACCGGCGAGGAAGAGCTCGACCGGTTCGTGCGCTGGGTAGTGACCACCGACATGCTCGACCCGAGTCGCTATCTCTCCGGCGGCGAACTGGTGCTGACCGGTCTGCAATGGCGGCTTTCGCCGGAGGACAGCGAGACCTTCGTGCGCGCGCTGGCCCAGGCCGGGGTCGCTGGACTCGCCGCTGGTGACGCCCGATACGGCGGCGCGCCGCCCGATGTTGTCGAGGCCTGTCAGCGGCATCGGATACCGCTGTTCCGTGTCCGCGAGGATGTCGCGTTCGCCCACGTCACCGAGACATTGACGCGCAATCTTTCCACCGGGCGCGCCGCCGATCTGACCGCCATCCTCGACCGGCACCGGCAACTCGTTTCGGGCACCGGTCTCGGCTCGGTGCTGGAGCTGATCGGACGCGATCTGGGCATGCGCTGCTGGGTCGTAGCGTCCACCGGACGCGTAGTGGCCGGACCAGCTTCGCCACCGCCGGTCGAGGTCACGGCCGCTTTCCTGAACGCTCGCCGCCTCCCCCACGCGCTGGTCCATGGCAAGGCGCGCTATTCGCTGTTCGCCGTCGACGAGCACAGCACCTCGCGCGCCGCCGACTGGTTCCTGGTCTTCGAAGGCGACTTCAAGGACTGGCCGGAAGAGCGTGGCGCGCTGACCGGCGAGCTCGCCGCCGTGGTATCGCTCGAACGCGCTCGACTCGACGATCGCCAGAGCGCCGAGGGCCGCCTCGCCCAGGAACTCATCGAACTGATCGTCTCCGATGCCAAACCGGCCGAAATCATTTCGCGCCTGGAACTGACCGGTCTCGGCCCAGCCGAAACCTATATCGCGGTGGCAGCCGGGGCAGATGCGTTGCGCCCCGGCGAATTACGCGTTCTGCTCCGCGAAATCCTCTATGGCAAAAGGCCTGCCGCAGGTGTGGTCGACGGAGAAGTCATCGCACTGATCCCCGCCGACGGCTCGATAATCAGCGAAATCCACCGTGCCGTAACCGCTTTGGAGCCGGGACTACAGGGCGCTCACCTATCGATCGGTGTCAGCGGCATTGTCGACGGCGAAGGCCTGCGCGGTGCCGTCGAAGAAGCCCGCTACGCCCGCCGCCTGGCCGCCGACCGCCCCACCCCGACCAGCGTCGTCGGCCACGACGAACTTGCCACCCATATGCTCCTGCTTGCCAGCGTGCCCGACGAAGTCCGCCGCATGTTCCGCCTGCGCCTGCTCGACCCATTGAGCAGCTACGACCAGGAAAACCGCGCCGACCTCGTGCACACCTTGGAAACCTTCCTCCAGGTCTCCGGCTCGTGGACCAAATGCGCTGAGCTACTTCACGTTCACGTGAATACCTTGCGCTACCGTATCCAACGCATCGAGGAACTCACCGGCCGCGACCTGTCCCGCCTCGAAGACCGCGTCGACTTCTTCCTCGCCCTCGCCCTCCGCTGAAGGACCCACATGGACAGCACGGATCTAAATATCCCGACTCGGCTCGGCACCCTGCACGTTGTCACAACCGGGCACGGCGATCCGCTCGTGATGTGGCCCAGTCTGCTCATGGATGCCGGTCTCTGGGACGCTCAGGTCGCCCACTTCGCCGAGAATTATCTGACCATCGCGGTGGACCCGCCCGGCCACGGGAAATCCACTCCACTCACCCGCGGCTTCACCTTCGACGAGTGCGCGGGCTGTGTGGTCGACATCCTCGACCACCTCGAACTTCCGCGGACCCACTTCATCGGAAACTCCTGGGGCGCGATGATCGGCGGCACCTTGGCCGCCGAGTTTCCGGACCGCGTCCGATCCGCCATCTTGATGAACGGCACGGCCTCACCGGCTCCGCCCCGTCAGAAACTGGAGTACGCCGCGCTGCTGGTCATCGTCCGAATCCTGCGCGGCATCCGCCCACCGCTCACTCGCTCGGTAGTCAGCGCCTTCCTCGGACCGACCACCGAAAGCACCCGCCCGGATGTCGTGCGCCGGGTCCTGGAAACCGCGCGCCGCAACGATCCGAAATCGGTCGCTCATGCCGTCCGTTCGGTAGTGATCGAACGCCCGGATCAACGCGACCGCTTCGCCGCGATCACCTGCCCCACACTGGTCGTCGGCGGCCGCGAAGATCGCACCTTCCCGGTACCCGAACTGGAGACCATGGCTCGGTCCATTCCAGGCGCTGAGCTGGCGATTATCGAGGATGCCGCGCACCTCGCCGCCGCCGAGGTCCCCGATGTCGTCAACCAGCTGGTCGAAACCTTCCTGACGAACTGCACCGAAGCAAACTGACTCGTTCCGGTCTTGCATACGGCTGCGCCGCGGCGAACTATTAGCTGTGCGGTGGCCGCGTTCGCGGGCCGGGCGGTGCGAGCATCCTCGGTGGACCACGACGCGTCAGCCTCGCTAGACAGCGGAGTGATCCCTCCGCACTAGGAGGACTCGATGTTCATCCAAGTTATTCAGGGAAAGGTCGCCGACGCCGATCGGCTGCGTCGGTGTATGGATCGGTGGATCGAGGAATTGCAGCCGGGAGCGGTCGGCTATCTCGGGACGACCAGCGGGTTGTGCAATGACGGGACGTTCATCGCATTGGCGAGGTTCGAATCCGAAGAAGCGGCGCGGCGCAATAGCCAGCGTCCGGAGCAGGGCCGGTGGTGGGCCGAGACCGAGCAGTGCTTCGACGGACCGGTGCAGTTCATGGATTGCCCCGAGGTAACGCAGTGGCTGGGCGGTGGCTCGGATCAGGCCGGGTTCGTCCAGGTCATGGAGGGCCATACCCGCAATCCGCGCCGCATGCGCGAACTGCTCGCCGAAGGCACCGAGCGCATCCACGAATTGCGCCCCGAAATTCTGGGCGGCACCTTGGCGACCTACGGCAGCGACGGATACGTCGAGGCCGTGTACTTCACCTCCGAAGCCGAGGCCCGCGCTCACGAAAAGCTGGAGATTCCAGACGATCTGCGCGCCCTGTTCGAGGAGGAAAACGAACTCATGGGCGAAGTCGAATACTTCGACCTACACGAACCGATGCTGGTCTCGCCCAAGCGGTGAACCGAGCGGTCGCATATCCAGTGACACCCGGACAAGGCGCTCACTGGTTATGCGACACCCCAACCGATACCGCGTCCCGCCAAGGCAATTCGGGCGGGCGATTCATGTCGGTGGTCGCCGCTAGCGTGGCAGCGTGAACCGTACGGATCGGCTATATGCGATCGTGGAAGAGTTGCGCGCGGTGGCGCCGCGGATGCGGACCGCGCGTGAGTTGGCGCAGCGTTATGAGGTGAGCGTTCGAACGATCGAACGCGATATCGCTGCTCTGCAGCAGGCGAGTATTCCGATCTATGCGGATGTCGGCAGGCGCGGTGGGTACGCCTTGGAGAAGAGCATGTCGCTGCCGCCGCTCAACTTCACGGCGGCCGAGGCGGTCGCACTCGCACTGGCCTTGGCGCGCAACGAGGCGACACCCTTCGACCAGGCCGGGCGCAGTGCTTTGCGCAAGATTCTCGGGGTGATGTCGGAGCGCAATGCGGCCGCCGCCCGTGACCTCGCCGCCCGCGTCCGATTACTGGAGCCGGTCGATGCGCAACCCGTCCCAGCGATTCCGTCGGTCATCGGGCAGTCGATCGAGGCGGGACGGGTGCTGCGCCTCAGCTATTCGGACCGCTTCGGCGCGGTCAGCGAGCGGGAGGTGGAGCCGACGGCATTCCTCAATGGCTCGCGCGGCTGGTATCTCATCGCGTGGTGCCGGTTGCGTGCGGACTCGCGCTGCTTCCGGCTCGACCGCATCCGCGCGGTGACCATGACCGATACCCCGATGTCGCCGCGCCCGCTCAACCCGACGGATATGCCGAAGGATTGCGAACTTCGCACCGTCGCGCTGTGAGATGAGAAAACACCGACAGGGGGTTGTCGCCGCGCCGGGTGATCGTGATCGGGCAAGACACCGATACCCGATCACGAGGAGACGACACGGTGAGCACTCCCCCTTTCAACACGGTTGCCTGGTTCCAGGTCGGCAGCGATAACCCGCAGGAGGTCGAGAAGTTCTACGGCGAACTGTTCGGCTGGAGCTTCGCCGCGGATCCGAATGCCGACGGCTACGACTTGATCACCTCCCCCGCGAGCGAGGCACCCAGCGGCGGCATCTCGCACACCCCCGACGCCTCGGCCAACCATGCGACATTCTTCGTACTCGTACAAGACGTGGCTGCCACAGTCGCGGCCGCCGAAAAGCTGGGTGGCAAGCTCTCGGTGCCACCGGTCACCGCCAAGGACGGCCTGGTGTTCGCGCACATCCGCGACACCTCCGGTAACGACTTCGGCGTCTTCAGCCCACCGCCACAGTCGTGATCCGACGGGGACCTCGGCCATCGGCCGAGGTCCCCCGGTCGGCTCGAACTTTGTTGCGGGGAGCCAACATAAGTCCATATCTCGAGTCCATCGCAATTCGGCAGCTATCCGATTTATCGAATGGATGGCTGCCGAATGCGCGGGCTAGCCTCGAAGTCCATTGCGCTGCGCTATCGGATGCTGACGACCATCAATCGCGGTTGGACTCGAGAATCGAGGATCCCGATGAGCATTTCCCCGGGTCATGGCGTCGGGCCGCATATGAATCGCACACGTTGGTCGGCCGCACTCGGCGCACTGATTCTCTCGGTGGCGCTGAGCGGTTGCGCCTGTTCGTTCGAGGAGTATCCGGACGGCGCGCGGGCCGCGGTCGAAGAGTTCACCGAACTGCTGAACAAGCGTGATGCGGATAAAGCCGCGAAATTGACCACCCAACCGACCAATGCCGCCGCATCGCTGCGACAGATATTCGAAGGGCTCGGCTCCGGTGCTCCGGACTTCCGGCTGTCGCAATTCATCGCATTGGATACCGCGGAGGGAATCTTCGCCCTGCAGGGTGCGTGGACATTCGGACCCGATCGAAACTGGACATACGACGCGCACGGCACGGTGCGAAAGTTGGCGACCGGATGGCGCATCTCCTGGGAGCCCACCATCGCCCTGCCGCAACTGGACAACACCCGCAAGGTCAACCTGGTAAAGGCCTACCCGACGCCGCCGCCGGTGGTGAAGGACGCTCTCGGCCAAACGTTGATGACCGAGCAGACCATCGCTGTCATCCGGCTAGATCCCGCCCGCATCACCGATCCGGTCGCTACCACCGACGCGCTGGCCAAAGCCATCGAACCGATCGCCCCGCTGATCACCGGTGCGTCCCTGCGCGCGCAACTCGCCGCCGCCAAGGGGCAACCGGTCGTCGCGGTGAATCTGCGGCAGGACGACTTCCTGGTACTCGAACCGGATATCACACCGATTCCAGGAGTGGTGGTGCAGCCGCAGCCACGGCTGATCTCCGCCGACCGCCGAATTCAATCCCCCATGCTCGACGCGCTGCGCACGGTGTGGCAGGCCAACCGGGACAGGACCGCGGGCTGGGCGGTGCAGCTATCCGGGCCCGACGGACTTCCGGTCGCCAATATCGCCGGACAGCAGGGCACACCGGCGCCGGATGTGTCCTCCACCCTGGATCCGTACTGGCAGCGCGCCGCCCAGGATGCGGTCAATTATCTCGGGAATCCGGCGGCCGTCGTGGCGATCCGCCCCGCGACCGGAGCCATTGTCGCCGCCGCCGAGAACAACGCGGCCAGCACGAGCGAACCGGTTGCCTTCGCCGGGCTCGCCCCGATCGGCGGCATTACCGAACTGCTGCGCACGGCCGCGGCCACCATCGCGCACAAACCGGCGCAGAACGTATCCCTCGACGAGATCGGCCAGGCCGCCCGCACGCTCGGACTCGGCGTCGATTTCGAGCTCACCGGATTGGGCAAGGTGAGTTCGCGAATCCCGGCCCCGGGCACCGAAGAGTTCCGACGCGGCGGCCGGGCGAGCGAAATCCAGGCCAGCCCCTACGGCATGGCCATTCTCACCGCCGCCATCGCCAATGGCCGCATCACCCCGCCCATGATCGAAATCGGCCGCCCGGCAACCACTTCAGCCGAATCGAGTCCGCTGCCTCCCGCGCTGGTCGACCAACTGCGCGGGCTGATCGGCGGCGGCGGATATTTCAGCACCGCCGGCGGGCAGGGCTGGCTGCTCGCGAATACCGGCGAGTTGGTCTTCGCACTCCATGTCGAGGATCCCGACAGCAGCACCACCCTTCGGAACGCGGCCGAACGCATTTTCCATCCGGATCTCGGATAGGTCCACGGCTCACAGCCAACACCCAGCTTGTTCTGAGCTCCGGCCTTGCTCCGCCCGGCACGCTTATGGAATGAGCAGCGATCTGCGCGCACCGCAGCCGAGTTGGATATGAGACTGCGCGAATCACTCGCCCGGCGGGTCTCGGCCATTCCGCTGCGGGTGGGGCTTGTTGTCGCCCTGGTCTTTCTGGCGGCGATGGTGCTGGTCTCCACCGGTTTCGCGGTGACCTCCGCGTTGAGTCGATCGCTGACCGCGCGCACCGACGAGCAGCTCTACGATGCCGCTCGTTCGTGGGCCGAACCGCGCGAGATGAAGCAGGTCGTCACGAATGACGGTGCGACGGTGTGGGTTCCGGCCGACCTGCCACAGGCGCCGCCACCTCGACTGTTCACCGATCAACCCCGCCGCTTCTACGAGTTGCACAAGGGTCCTGAGGGACAGATCTATCCGGGCACCTCGGTCACGGTCGCAAGCATCGGCACCACACCGGATATCGACGGGCAAACGGCGTCGGTCCCCACGACGGTCGGCTCGACCGACGGATCCGAAGTGCAGTGGCGTGCCCTGACCACCAGCAATCGGTACGGCTCGACGACCATCGCGCTGCCGCTCACCGATAACCAGGAGACGGTATCGCGGTTGATCTACTTCGAACTCGGCACCGGAGCGGCCGCGCTGATCGCGCTCGGTGTGGTCGGGTATTTCGTGGTGCGACGCAGTCTGCGGCCGCTGCGCAATGTCGAGAAGACCGCTGCGGCGATCGCGGGCGGCGATCTGCATCGGCGCGTTCCGGTGCGCGGTGTCGATACCGAGGTCGACCGGTTGGCGCGCTCGTTGAATGCGATGCTCGCGCAGATCCAGCACGGCGTCGCCGCGACCGAGGCATCCGAGGAGGACGCTCGACGCTCCGAACGCCGGATGCGCCAGTTCATCGCCGACGCCAGCCACGAATTGCGTACCCCGCTCACCACGATTCGCGGTTTCGCCGAACTCTACCGCCAAGGCGCGAGCACGGATGCGTCCATGGTGGTCGGCCGCATCGAGGCCGAAGCCGAGCGGATGGGCCTGCTGGTCGAGGACCTGCTCATGCTCGCGCGCCTCGATGCCAAACGCCCACTCGACCGCAGTCAAGTGGATCTGCTGACCGTCGCCGGCGATGCGGTGCACAATGCCCAGGCCATGGCGGCGCGCCAGCAACCGCAACGCCCGATCACGCTGGAGGTCTGTCCGGGCGTCGGCACCATGGATGTGACCGGCGACGAGGCGCGATTGCGTCAAGTGCTGGCCAATCTGCTCGGCAATGCGCTGGCTCACACGCCGACCACCGCCGCGATCACCGTGCGGCTCACCCCATCCGCCGATGAGGTGCGCATCGACGTCATCGACACCGGCCACGGCCTCACGCCGGAGGCTGCTGCCCGAGTGTTCGAACGGTTCTATCGCACCGACGATTCGCGCACCCGGGCCAGCGGCGGAACGGGTTTGGGGCTATCAATCGTGCAGGCCCTGGTGGCAGCGCACGGTGGTCGGGTGAGCGTGGACAGCGAGCCGGGCAACGGTGCGACCTTCACGGTGATCCTGCCGCGTGCGGCGACCGCTTAGTTCACCGAGTCGGCACGAGTTGTGCTGCAGTCGGCCTTTCGTAACGCAGCGGTGCCATCGCGCCGAAGTTGTCGCGCAGCTCGGCGCATACCTGGATGAGCCGATCCACCTGCATATCGGTGAGTCCCGCATGCAGTGCAAAGCGGATGCGCGCACGTTCGGGTGCGGTGGCGGGCCAGCACATGATCGAACCGAAAACACCACGGGCCTCTAGGAAGTCGCGGATCGCGATGGTGCGCTCATCCGAACCGGTCTGCAGCGCGACGATTTGACTGGCCGAACCCTCCAGATCGAATTCCAATGCCATCAGCGCACGCCGCACGACCGCGGAGATCTCGCGCAGTCGGACCCGCCGCCAATCATCGGTGCGAATCACGTCGAGCGTCGCGGCCAGGCCTGCTATATCGTGCGGCAGCAGTGTCGCGGAGAAGACCGCGGGGTCGGATTCCATCTTGAAGTAGTCGACGAAATCGATATTGTTCGCGGCGACGAATCCGGCGCGTCCCGCGAAAGCCGTTGCGAGGCTGGCGATCCGAAACGGCACCCGATCCGTGAGGCCGAGCGCGACCACCATGCCCGCACCGTAGGGCCCGTCGGTGCCGATCGAATGCGATTCGTCGACCACCAGCACGCTGCCGGTTTCATCGGCGACATCGCAGATCTGGGTGAGCGGACAGCGACTCCCATTGCTGCTGTAAATCGAATCCACCGCGACGATGCCCGGTCCGTGTTTGCGGATCTCGTCGCGCAGATGGCCGGGAAAATTGTGCCGGAACGAATATACCGGTGCGCCAGCAGTTTTCGCTCCGTGCCACAGCGACATATGCGCAATGTGATCGACATAGACCGGCGTTTGCGCATCGGCGATCGACTGCATCAATCCGGCATTCGCATCCCAGCCCGACTGACACAGAATTCCGCCCGCCGCCCGCATATGTTCCGCAAGCGTCTTTTCCAGCGCGATCTGCGGATGGTCCGGGCCGTGTAGGAAGACGCCCGACGGCGGCGCTCCCCCGCTCGCGTACTGCACGGCCGCGCACATCGCGCCGACGATGTGCGGCTCGCGGGCGAGTGCGAGATAGTCGTTGCTGGAGAGCACGACATCACCCGGCCTCGGTTTGCGGCCGTGCATAATATGCCGTCCGCCCCATGCGATCGCGACCCGTTCCCGATGGAATCGGTTGACGCGAAAGAATATGCGGTCGGCAACCGACATTGTCATCTGAACTCCTTTCACTGCTATCAGCTACTACAGAGCACAACCGAGCAGATTGAATCACTCCGCATCGCCGAATGCGCCGAAATCGCCAACTCGACGCGGCATCTGTCGCCCTAACAGCGGCCTAACAGCGACAACAGGCACGATGGTCGGGTGCGGGTACTGGTTGTCGAGGACGAGCGGTTGCTGGCCGACGCGATAGCCGATGGGCTGCGGCGGCATGCGATGGCGGTCGATGTGGTGTACGACGGCGCGGACGCGCTGGAGCGGGTCGGCGTGAACGACTATGACGTGATCGTGTTGGATCGCGATCTACCGACGGTATCCGGGGATATCGTCTGCACCTCGCTCACCGGGGCAGGCAGCGACGCCAGGATTCTGATGCTGACGGCCGCTGCGGCGGTGGCCGAGCGAGTCGCAGGGCTCGGCCTCGGCGCCGACGACTACCTGACCAAACCGTTCGCATTCGCAGAATTGGTGGCCCGCATTCAGGCGCTGGGGCGGCGCGCGCGGCCCGCGACGCCGGTGGTGCTCGAGCGAGCCGGGATTCGGCTCGACCCGCATCGGCTTGCCGTCACCCGCGACGGCGAGCCGGTTTCTTTGTCGCGCAAGGAGTTCGCGGTATTGACCGAGTTATTGCGCGCCGACGGCGGCGTGGTGTCGGCCGAGCAGCTATTGGAGAAGGCATGGGACGAGAACATCGACCCGTTCACGGGGGTGGTGCGATACACGATCATGATGGTGCGCCGGAAGTTGGGCGATCCGCCGGTGATCGAGACCGAGGCGGGCGTGGGGTACCGCATCCGGTGAGGGGTCGCACGATTCGGCTCCGGCTCACCCTGCTGTATGCGGGCGCGTTCTTCATCGCCGGGGCGATTCTCGTTGCGCTGATGTATTTCTATCTCGATCGGTCGCTGGATCGGCGGCACGGCATGGGTGCCCAGATCCTCGTGCGCGAGTACCTGGCCAAGCGGAACCGGCCGATCGTCACCGAGGAGTTGTACCAGGCGCTGACCGCGCAAGCAGCCAAGGAGCGCCGCGACACCTTGGAGGCGATGCTCATTTGGTCGCTGGTATCACTCGGCGCGATCGGGATACTCGCCGGTGGACTGGGTTGGCTGTTGGCCGGGCGAGCCCTGCATCCACTGCAGCAGATCACCGCGACCGCGCGGCGGGTGGCCGATCGCAGCCTGCATGAGCGGATCGCGCTGACCGGGCCCGATGACGAAATCAAGGATCTGGCAGACACTTTCGACGCCATGCTGGAGCGGTTGGATCGCGCCTTCGACGGTCAGCGACGCTTCGTCGCCAATGCCTCGCATGAACTGCGCACACCGTTGACCATCAATCGCACGTTGATCGAGGTGGCGCTGGACGATCCCGACGCACCCGAATCGACGCGACGGCTCGGGGCAACGCTTCTGGAGGTCAATAACCGGCACGAGCGGCTGATCGACGGGCTGCTCGTGCTCGCCAGCAGTGAGCAGCGGCTCATCGAGCGCAGTCGGGTCGATCTGGCCGAGGTGGTCCGTCGGGTGGTCACGGTCGCGGGCGACGCCGCCGCCCTGGCCGGTATCGAGATCCGGACCGATATCGAGGCGGCTCCGGTCTCCGGCGATCCGGTATTGCTGGAGCGCCTGGCACAGAACCTGGTGGACAATGCGATTCGCTATAACGTCGACGAAAATGGTTGGGTTTCAATCAGATCCGCTAGTTCTGCGGGCAATGCCCAACTCGTCGTGGAGAATACCGGCCCGGTAGTGCCTGCCTTCGAGGTCGACGGACTCTTCGAACCGTTCCGCAGACTGTCCTCCGGCGAGCGGGTCGCCGAATCAGCGCATGCACCGAACAGCCGGGGTGCGGGGCTGGGGCTGTCGATCGTGCGGTCGGTCGCGCACGCGCACGGTGGCGAAGTCCGGGCGACCGCGCGGCCCGAAGGCGGACTCACCGTCACGGTCACCATCGAAAACCGAACGGGCGACGCCGGATAGCGCCGCCCGCGTTCGAATCAGTAGTTGTGGCAGGTGTTCGCGATCTGCCGCAGTTTGTCGATTCTCTGCTGGCCCTCGGGCGAATTGCGCTTCTCCTCGATCTTGGTCCGCGCATTCGGGTGGTTGTCGAGCCACTGCTGGGCGCGCTGCTTGCGCTGCTCGACCGGCAGCCCGAGGAATTCCTGCAGCTTGGCCTTGCGCTCGGGATGGCTGTCCAGGCGTTCGGCGAGCTTGGGCGCCTCGGCGTGAACGGCCGCATCCACCTGCGCGAAGCTGCATGTCGTCTCGATCAGTCCGCCGCCGATGCCCGGTTGCGCCGAAGCGGTTCCAGGAACCAGTAGCGCCCCCGCCGCCAGCAGACCGCCGAGCGCGACAGCGGTTCGCACGAATCCGGTACGGGTGTATGTCATGACGAATGACCCTTTCCATTGGCGATCGAATCACGGCAGGCAGTGCCGCGATCCGATGCACAGTCCACCAGGGTCGGTGTTTGCACAGTGCTAGGAACGGCGCACGCGGGCGAGCCAGGCTGCCTCGTCGACAATGCTGCCCGGGGTGAGACCTAGTTCCGCTGCCTCCGCGACCGCCTCGCTTACGCGTCCGCGATAGCGTGCGACCTCCAGTTCCTCCAACTCCCAGCCCGCACCGAACGCGTCGGAGATCGCGGAGCGGCTGATGCGCGGGCCGAAGCCGGGTTCGGCATCCGAGAGCGCGAGGATGTGGAGATACCCGCCGGGCTTCAGCACCCGGTGCAGGCTGCGCAGATAATCGGTCGGATCACCGTTGTCGTAGGCGAAGACATGGAACAGCGCACTGTCGAGAATGGTGTCGTAGCGGGGTTCGTCCCCCAGATCCAACGCATCGGCCACCTCGAACCGCGCGGCCACCCCGTGCTCGCGCGCATTGGCCCTGGCATAAGCGATCGCACTGGGCGCGAGATCCACCCCGAGCACGTCATGGCCGAGCTCGGTGAGCCGAATGGTGTGCTCACCGGCACCACACCCCACATCGAGCACCGCGCCCCGCATCCATCCCTGCTCGATCAGTTCGAGCACCGCGGGCTGCGGCTCCCCGATCACCCACGGCGCGGACCCGTTGTCATAGGCAGCATTCCAGAATTCAGCCGGTCGATTCATGCTCCCCAGCCTGCAACCTGAACCAGGGTTCATGTCAACCCGCGCCGGGCTACATTGCGTTGATGACCGACTCCGCATACCTGCGCCCCGCCCGCCCCGCGGACGCCGAATCCATCGCGGCCATCTGGTACGAAGGCTGGCGCGACGCCCATCTGGGCAATGTCCCCGACGAACTCATCGCCGTCCGCCCTCAGGAATCATTCGGCGAACGCGCCACACAGCGAATCGACGACACTGTCGTCGCGATCATCGATGACGAGGTCGCCGGTTTCGTCATGACCCTCGACGACGAAGTCGACCAGGTCTACCTATCCCGCCGCCACCGTGGCACCGGAATCGCCGCAACTCTGCTCGGTGCCGCCGAGCAGCGCATACGTGCCGGTGGACATTCGCGCGCCTGGTTGGCGGTAGTTCCGGGCAACACCCGAGCGCGTGCCTTCTACGCCCGGAACGGATGGGTCGATGAGGGCCTTTTCAGTCACCAGGCGCCTGGACCCGATGGGCCTGTGTCGGTTCCTGCTCACCGATACGTCAAGCAGTTCGATCTCTACCCGGAGAACTAGTTCCGCGTCGAGATTGCTTCCTCCGCTATCCGCCTCCGGCAGCTCGCCGAGCGCAGCGATATGGCGGTCGAATTCGCCGTGGGCGACCACCATTCGACTGCGTTCGACGCAGCCCCCGGGCCTGGGCCAGCCCTGCCGACGTTATTACGTTGCCGCATGTCGGATCGAGCTGCCAACATCTCGAGATGACCACCGAGCAACCAGCCGCGCTTGCGCCCGGAATCGCGCCGCCTCAGCAGATCAACCTGGGTGACCTGCTGCTGCGCCGTTGGCAGCCCGAGGATCTGGTACCACGATTCGACGCGGTCATCGCCTCCTTCGACCATCTCCATCCATGGATGGACTGGCTCGCCGAACCCACGACACTCGAGCGGCAACGCACCTTCGGCGACGCGATGGCGACGAGTTGGCCGAGCCCCGACGGAGGTTGCAACTACGGCATCTTCGACCTCGAGGGGACCGTGCGCGGCGTGATCGGACTCCACGACCGTGTCGGTCCGCGCACTCTGGAAATCGGCTACTGGTGCCATGTCGCGCATACCGGCCGCGGCGTAATCACCCGCTGCGCCGCCGCCCTGACTCGAATCGCGTTGGCCCTCCCCGGCATCGACCACGTCGAAATCCACTGCGACGAAGCCAATATCCGCAGCGCCGCGATCCCCCGCCGACTCGGATACCGACTCGACCGGATCGCACCACGCGAGGTACGCGCGCCTGCGGAATCAGGTCGCGGGATGTTCTGGATCATGGATGCCCCGGAAGCTCTGCGCGTCTCCTGAGACATGTTCCACGCGAACCGACCAATTACAGGAGTTGCCTGTCATGGCGGACCGCCACCTGATCGACGTGCACGTGCTGCTCACCGACGGCAATCGACTGCTGCTGACCCAACGCCATGGCAGCGACGCTTTCGCCGGTCGATGGCATTTGCCATCCGGCAAACTCGATGCGGGTGAACCGATCACCGCAGCCGCCGCCCGTGAGGCATTCGAAGAAGTTGGCGTCACAATTGATCCCGCCGACCTGCGTGTGGTGCACATTGCGCATGTAGCCGGGTCCGGGCCCGAGCCCCGACTGGGGATATTCCTGCACACGCCACATTGGCGTGGTGAACCGTTCAACCGCGAGCCGGACAAATGTTCCGCCGTGCAATGGTTTTCGATCGAGCAACTGCCCGACGACATCATCGAGTACCCGGCCGTAGGCATCCGTGCCTACCTGGATGGCGAATCAGCATCGTTCAGCGAGCAGGGGTGGTCCCTGCCGGTGGCCAATGACCAGTCGCGCGTGCTGAGCGAGACCAGCTTGTCGGGCGAGGCAGACGAATACTGAACGCCGAGAGCGAAATTGAACTCGTGGCGCGCGAATATTTCAGTGTCGCCGAAACCGACCGACGTCTCCCCGATCGCGCCGCTTTCATCGAGGTCAGGGCCCGGCTCAGAGAGCCAACCGTCTTCATCGACTCGACACAGCCAACCATCGGCTTTGCGCTGGTAGATCGGAGAACTGTCGACGGGTGCAAGGTCGAGCTTGAAATGGGTTTCTTCGTGGTAGGCGGCAAGCGACGCGCGCACAGACTCAGCGTCGCGACTCGAGTCCGTCGAGCACGATGCGCAGGTTTCGGGTCCACTGGTCCGGCGCGGCTTGCAGGCCGATGGTGCGCGGCTCTGTGGCGACTCCCGCGAGCGCGAAAGCGACATCGCACCAGGTGATGTCGTCGCGCATGGCCCCCGCCTGCTGTGCGCGGTCGACGAGGCGGCGCAGCCTGTCCCCGAGCTCGGTGATGGTGTCGCCGAGATCGCAGGATCCCGCACCGCCCAGAGCGTCGTTGACGCCGCAGCTTTCAGCACGCAGCCGGACGTAGACGGTGGCGAACTCGGTGAACCCGTGCCACGGGTCCGGATCGGCGAGGGCGTGGTCGGCGGCAGCTCCGGCCTCGTCGAGGACCTCCTCGAGCACGGCCTCGAGCAGCGCGTCGAGGGAGGGGACGCGGCGGTAGAAGGTTCCCTTGCCGACACCGGCGCGCTGTGCGATCTCTCGAGCGGTGACGGTCACGCCGGTGTCCGCGATCGCGGAGCGGGCGGCTGTGATGAGGCGTTCGAGGTTGCGGCGGGCGTCGGCTCGCGGGGTGCCGGATGCCTCGGACAACAGACGGTCGACTGCGCTCATGCAGGCAACTGTAGCAAAGTGGACCCGTTCGGTCCGCTTATCTATGCTTCATAACCGGACCCAAAGGGTCCGATTAGTGAAAGGGGCTTGTAGATGTCGGACAGGATTCGCGTAGGCGTCATAGGTGCCAGCCCAGAGCGGGGATGGGCTGCGCGGGCGCATATCCCGGCGTTGCGGGCACTGCCGGAATTCGAGCTCACCGCCGTGGGAACCAGTCGACGCGAGAGCGCCGAGCGAGCCGCGCGGGTATTCGGGGCCGCACACCCGTTCAGCGATGCGCGGCGGTTGGTCGAGCATCCGGAGGTCGATCTGGTGGTGATCACGGTGAAGGTCCCGGCGCACGCGGAGTTGATCAGGATGGCGAACGCGGCGGGCAAGCATGTCTACTCGGAGTGGCCACTGGCGCGGACGACCGCCGAGGCCGAGGAGTTGGTGGAGTTGTCGGTGAATTCGGACCGGCAACACGTTGTCGGGCTGCAGGCGCGGTTCTCACCTGCGGTCGGGCAGGCGCGCACACTCCTCGCGGAAGGTTATGTGGGGGAGGTGGTTTCGGCCACGGTGTACTCGGCGCGGGGTAAGGGAGCGGGTGGGCGGATTCCGGAGTGGGCGGCATACACCCTCGATATCGACAACGGCGCGGGCCTGTTGGAGGTTGCCGGTGGGCACACGCTCGACCCGCTCGAGTACCTGTTGGGCGATATCGCCGAACTCTCCGCTGACCTCGCAATCCGCAACCCGCACAACATCATCACTGAAACACAGGAGCGGGTTCGGGTCACCAGCCCTGATCACCTACTGCTCAGCGGTGTAGCGGACGGCGGTGCGGTTATCTCGGTGCACGTGCACGACGCGAAGCTGACCGACGGCCGCACGCGCATCGAAATCGCTGGTACCGAAGGCGATCTCGCCCTCGTCTCCGAGGGGCCGTCCGGTCCGGGTGGGATTCAGATGAGCGATCTGCGGTTGCTCGGCTCACGTGGCCCAAGGGGTACCTGGCAGGACCTCACCGAACCATGCCCGAAATTCGCGGTGGACCTACCCACGGAATCTCGCAATGTCGCGGCGCTCTACTCGCGACTGGCGGTGGATCTGCATACGGGCGAGCGGACAGTCCCGAGTTTCGAGACCGGCCTGCACACGCACCGTCTACTCGACGCAATACGCAGATCCGCCGAGACCGGAACACGGGTCCAGACCGACAGCAACTCATCCACACCCGTTGATGCCCGGCGCTGACGACACACGCTCATCGGCTACCGTGCCTCGCGACGGAGCGCAGCCGTCGTGCGCGATCCACTCGGGCCCGGCCTACTTTGCTTGCCGGGAAACGTTCATCCGACGTCTGGGCGTCGGTCGGTGGTGCGCAGGGGCGCGCCGACGTGGTGCAGATGCCTCAGCGCCTCGCTGTAGGAGGAGATCAGCCCGGTCTCGTGGTAGGGCACGCCGATTTCGGCGCAGTAATCGCGGACGATCACCTGGGCGTGACGTAGATTCGGCGTCGGCATGCTCGGGAACAAGTGGTGCTCGATCTGATAGTTGAGCCCGCCGAGGGCGAGGTCGGTCAACATGCCACCGCGCACGTTGCGGGAGGTCAGCACCTGCCTGCGTAAGTAGTCGGGGCGGTCGTCGCCGGTCAGGATCGGCATGCCCTTGTGATTAGGGGCGAAGATGCAGCCCATGTACAGGCCGAACAGCGCCTGGTGGACAGCGAGGAACGCGAAGGCTTTGTCGGCGGGCAGAACCGCGAACAGTACGGCCAGATAGGCGGCGAAGTGGCCGAGGAGCAGCACGCCCTCCAATCCGCGGTGTTTGACCGACCGATTTCTGAGCGCACGCACACCGGCCACATGGAGGTTCAGGCCCTCCAGCATCAGTAACGGAAAGAACAGGAACGCCTGCGCCCTCCCGACGAGACGCGGCAGACCACGGCTGGCCCGCGCCTGCTGTTGTGACCAAACCAGAATGTCGGGTGCGACATCAGGGTCGAGTTCCTCATGATTCGGATTGGCATGATGGCGGGTGTGCTTGTCCTGCCACCAGCCGTAGCCAAGGCCGATTCCGGCGTTGCCGACGACTCGGCCCACGACCTCCGTCGTCCGCCGTAACCGGAAGACTTGGCGGTGTGCGACATCGTGCATGACGAGTGCGACCTGAGCACACGTCACGGCCATGAGCGCCGCGATCACGAGCGTCCACCACGAGTCGCCGACGAGGACGAATCCCGCCCAGCCTGCCGCGAACGCAATCCCGACCAGACTGAGCCGGACGGCGTAGTAGACGGGACGTCGGTTCATCAGTCCCGCGTCGGAGATCCGGCGCAACAGACGGGCGTAGTCACCGCGGGCGCCGCCACGCCGCGATGGTGGAAATGACTGTGGGACCAAGGCCGGTGTCGTCATAGATCTTCCTGAGAGGCTGAGTCGCAGATGCCACCTCCGCCCGCCAGCTGTGCCGACCGTTCGATATCGACCGGAGATCTGATCCAGCGGGCACTGCTCGGTGTGTCCGGGCGGGGTGACGATTTCGATACACCGAAGCTATCGGCCGGATTCTCATTCCATGTAATCCCTTGGTATGACATGGAATCGGACTGTGGTGTGATATCGGATGTCCACCGCAGACCGAGGATCCGGGATGCGAATCGGCCGCGGGCTAACCTGGGCGGACGAGTCCGAGACTGTGCGCTTTGCGCGATGCCGATACGCGGTCGCGCACGCCGAGCTTGCGGTAGATGTTCTCGGTGTGCTTGGACACGGTTGCTTGGGTGATCGCGAGTCTGGTGCCGATGGCACGAGCGGTCAGGCCTTCACACAGCAGGGTCAGGACTGCCAGCTCGCGTGGAGTGATCTTGTGTTCGGCGGGGTCCCCCGGTCCCATGTGGCCGATGACAGCTGTCTCGTGGGCTTCGACGGTGTCGAGCAGTGATCTGGCGAGCATGGCGTATTCGAGGTCGCGATCGCTGAATCCGATACCGCTGCGGCTCATGATGACACTTCGGATTCGGCCCGGCCGCGCGGACAGCGGCAAAGCGAGCTGGCGGTCGATGCCGATGGCGTCTTTACCGGCTCGATACCCCTCTCCTTTCCACCATCGGTCGTCGGCGACCTCGTCCATGCTCAGCGGTGTCAGGTCCCGAGCGTGTGCGTAGTGTCGCAGCAAGGGATGGGATCGCATGTGCGCGTGGATGAGCGCGTCCAGCGGGGCCTCGTGCAACCAGTCCGGAGAACCGGTGAGCGCGTGACCCGTGCCAGCGTCCCAGTTCAGGTCGACCAGCACTGCCAGGTCACACGGTAGGTCAGTGGTCAGTCTCTGCATCAATAGCGGCCAGACCCGGACCGGCTGTTTCTCGGTGATGATCTCCAGCGCTAAGTCGTGAATCTTTTTGGCAACCCCACCCGGCCTATCGGACACTCCTGCATTGTGCACCAACAGATCTCGCATATCAGCCGAAATCCCGGACTGCTATACGCAAGTCTGCGTATAGCAGTCGGCGCGGCGCGAAAACTACCGTTGTACTGCACGTAAGCAGTTGGCCGACAAGCGCTTTCGAATACGGAGGCCGTAGCGTGTCGGAAAGACTTGAAAAGGGGAGAATCATGATGCGACGGATCATGGTAACGACAGGATCGGGGGCGCACCGATATACGCGTTCCCGTCGTCAGCGCCTCGTCATCTCCGCGGCCGCGCTCCTAGCTGCCGCAGGAATCGCCGGGACCACTCTCGCTGCCGCACCCGCCGCGCACGCGGACGTTCCGTCGCTGTATCCCCTTTACACCTGGTGGAATCCGGACCGCGGCGACAACTTCACCACCGGCAACCTCAACGACGAGAACAGCGCCACCGCCGCCGCTTACCTGCCAATCCGTAAGGAAGCATTCGTCTACGAGACCCAGCAGCCGGGAACCGTACCGCTGCACCTGTTCTGGAGCAACAGCCGCCAGGACAACTTCAGCACCGCGACACAGGTAGGTATCGATTCCGCCTACAGCGCCGGATACACCCACATCGGTATTCAGGGATACATCAACACCAGCCAGGAGCCCGGCACCCGCCCGCTGTACCAGTTCTGGAGCGAAGCGCGCCAGGACAACATCCTCGCCGTCGATCAAACCACCATCGACTCCGCTTACAGCGCAGGCTATGTCCTCGTCCGCGTCGAAGGCTACGCGCCGTACTACTGATCCCCGACACCACCCGGAGAAGATTTCATGAAGAGGCAGCTTGCAATAGCCCTCGTGACCACACTCGCGGCGGCAGCTGCGGCCGCGATCACGACCGGGTCCGCACACGCCGGAACATCGCTGTCACTACAGCTGTGTCGTGGTAACCAGATCAGCACCTACGTGACACCGGATCCGCTCGCTATCGTCGACGGGCAGCCCGTCTCCTATGGCGACCCATGGCACGACAGCATGCCGGTCCGCGACGGAGATGTCGTGCGGCTGCGTGCACGTGGCTCGATCAAGGTCGATTCGTGGCCCTGGGGACCGTCTTTCGGTCCATCAGGCAGCGATTCCGATCGGCTCTCCACTTTCTGGGGCAATGCCGATTTCCCTACATACGGCTTTTACGGATACTTCGTCGCCACCGGGCAGGCGTTCTGGATCGGCGACGACAGCGGGTGTGTCACCTACCACGGTCCCGACACCTCGCTCTGGCTTGCCCAGAACGACGACAACACCGCCGACAACAGCGGCCGCTGGGATATCGGTATCAGCCATTACGGCCTGTGACCGGGCAGCCGAGTCCTGTCGCATTGTCCACGTCAAACCTGCTGGCTCCCAAAGGAAGTCGTCCGGGTCCAGTCGCTCGAGATGAAATTCGAACAACGACCAGACCAGTTCGAACTGCCAACGCAGCACAGCGGAACGCGACGCAACCATGCGGGGCATCCTGCTCGGCCACCACGATTCCGACAACTGATTTGTCCGACCGGGCTCAGCCGAATAGACCGGCGCGCGCCGCGGTCAACGCCACTGCCGCGGCCGCGTCGGCGGTGTTGTCGTCCACCGGCTCACGGGTAATCAGCACGCGGAAATAGATCGGCGCCACAAGGGTTTTGATCAGCTCGACGGGGTTCGTGCCAGCGGGCAGTTCGCCGCGCTCGACCGCACGCGTCACGAGCGGCAGCGCCTTGCGGATGCGATCCCGGAAGGCATGGCGGGTGGGGGCGGGTGGCGCGACGTTGGACAGCATGACAGCGAGGACCGCCCGGCCGGACGGACTGCTGATCCACGCGACCAGACTACGCGCCAACGCCCGAAGGTCGTCCTCGACCGAACCCGTATCAGGGATAGCGATTTCGGCTTCGACGCTCTCGGCCAGTGCATCGGCGATCAGGTCATCCCGGTCGGCCCAGCGGCGGTAGACGGTGGTCTTGTGCACACCGGCCCGCTGGGCAACATTCTCGACGGTGAACGCGGCGTACCCGTGCTCGCTCAGCTCGTCGACGGTCGCGGCGAGCACGGCGGCGCGAACCTTCGGTCCACGTCCGAGGGGTGCAGTCATTGCAACTCCTTGTTGCGATATCGGGGTACAGCAGGCATGCTGACGATATCGCAACTCGATGTTGCGATATCGAGATGGGAGTTCCGATGTTGTCGAAATCCGTCCGGGCCGCGGCCTTGCTGTTCCCCGGCCTGCTCGCCGGAGCGTTCGGATACGGCGCGGTCAACGTGCTGTACGCGTTTCGCGAAGTGCCCCTTGATGTTCGGTTCACCTTCCATACCGCGCTGATGCGGGTCAACGGCCCGGTAATGCAGTCGCTGATGGGGCTCGCCGTCCTGAGCACACTGGTCCTGGCCGTGCGGTCGAAGTCATGGCCGCGGTGGATCGCGGCAGGCGCCTCGACACTGACATTCGCCTCGTTCCTGGTGACCCGCTTTGGAAACGTCCCGATCAACCAGCAGATCAAGCGCTGGTCGGTCGGCACGCCACCCAGCGACTACGCCGACATCCTGCGACGTTGGGAGCTGTTCCATTTCACCCGAACCGGTTGCGCACTACTCGCATTCATCCTGGTGATCACGGTCGTCGTCGGCTCCATTTCACCCCACGATGACGCCCCGCGCCTCGACTCGGCCGCTGTCGAACCCTCGACCGAGGTCCCGGCAGCGACCCCGTGACGCATCCGCGAATCGCTCCGATTCCATGGCAGCTCGACGTACCCGCATATCCAATGGCGGCTACTCGGAGGCCCGGGTCACCAATCGTGTTTGCGCGCAAGCTCGGCTTTTGCTTGCGCTATCAAGTCGCATTGAAGTAACCGGCAATGATCCCACCAATCAGGGTAGGTCACAGGGTCTCGGACAGCATCGTGGAGCCCGCGGGCATGCGCTACTACACTGTCCCGCAAGGCATCTGAGCAGATGATCTCGACCCGTTTCTCGGCTAGCCAGACGCTCTCGATCATTCGCTTCATATCGTCCGGAGTGCCTCCCCGCTCGCGGACATCGAGCTCTCCCTGTAGTCGCTGCGCCGTCTCGAAGTAGTCGAGGATGGCAGACTTCAGTTCTTCTCGATGCGCGAGGCGACTTTCGGCAAGGAACTTGAACTTCGCCTCGCGCGCCGAATTCCGTTGCACCAGTAGCGTTGCCGATGCACCGAGTGCAGCGCCCAGCAGAGGCATCAGCCCCGTCACCAACGTCGAAACCACACCAGACGACATGGCTCGATTCTTCCAGCAGGACCGGCTCCCGGTGCTCAGCACTGACCACACAGGTGACGATCAACGCATCGGGCGGGTGAATAGCCGGTACGCGATCGGGCCGGTCCCGTACCCCGATGGTTACGCCGAGTGTTGGTCCCCTGCCGGGACGGGTGCGTCGGTTTCGACGAGTCCGGCGAGGGCCTGGGGCAATGGGCCACGGTGCAGGACGCCGAGGCGCTGGGTGGCGCGGGTCAGGGCGACATAGAGTTCTGCCGCGCCACGTGGCCCGTCGGCGAGGATCCGTTCCGGTTCCACGACCAGGACGGCGTCGAATTCCAGGCCCTTCGTCTCCGATGCTGGCACCGCGCCCGGCACGCCCGGTGGCCCGATCACGATGCTGGTGCCTTCGCGATCGACTTCGTCGTGTACGAATTCCGCTATGGCGGTGGACAATTCATCCTCGGTCACCCGTCTGGACCAAGGCTGGACCCCGCACGCGCGGACCGACTCCGGCGGCTGGACTCCAGGTGCGAACTCGGCGAGCAGCGCGGCGGCGACGGCCATGATCTCCGCCGGGGTGCGGTAGTTCACCGACAGCGAGCGGTAGACCCAGCGGCCGGGCACGTACGGCTCGAACATCGTGTCCCACGATGTCGCTCCGGCGACCGACCGACGTTGCGCCAGATCGCCCACCACTGTGAAGGATCGGCCAGGGCAGCGCCGCATCAGTACCCGCCAATCCATTTCGGACAGCTCTTGGGCTTCGTCGACCACCACGTGCCGGTAGGTCCAATCCCGGTCCGCGGCAGCACGTTCGACGAGTTCACGGGTGTCGCGTTCGAGGAAGCGCTCGGCGAGGTCCTCGGCGTAGAGCATGTCCTGGGCGAGCAGACCGATATCGTCGTTCAGGTCCTCGCGCGTGATGAGAGTGTCGAATACACCCGCGGCGTACTCGGCCTCGGCCTTGCGTTCCCGCTCGGCGGCGCGCGCGGCCGCCTCCTCGGCCACCGTGTCGCGGCCGAGCAGGTCGACAAGTTCGTCGAGCAGCGGCACGTCCGACACCGTCCAGGCGGCACCATCGGCGCGCCACAGCGACTGGTCGGCACCAGCCGCACGCAACCGCTCAGGGGACGAATACAGCTGTGCCAGTAGCATTTCCGGCGTCAGTATCGGCCAGAGTTCGTCGAGTGCCGCGGTGAACTGCTCGGTGTCGGCGAGCTCGGCGACCAGGTCCGTCCGCAGGTTCTCCCATGCTTCGCGGTCCTTCCGGGTCAGCCAGCCGCGGCCGATCCGGGCTATCGCCCGTTCGGTGAGTACATACGTGACGATCTCACTGAACACCGCGCGGGCCTCGTTATGCGGCAGTCCGCTCGCGCGTGCCTCCTCCCTGGCCCACTCCGCGGTCTCGGCATCGATGCGCACCGTGACGTCTTTCAGTTCGATCGGCACCGGATGCTCCGGCACTCGCTGCCGATCGGCGATGGCCGCCGCGAGCACGTCCAGGATCTTCAGCGAGCCCTTGAGTCGCGCGGCCTCCGGGGTGTCCTCGGCGGTGACGTGCAAACCGGGCACCAGGTCGCCGGTGGTCATGAACACGACGTTCGTCTCGCCCAGCGACGGCAGCACGCGGCCGATGTGGTTGAGGAACGCCGGATTCGGCCCGACCACCAGCACACCGTGGCGTTCCATCCGTTCGCGCTGGGTGTAGAGCAGGTACGCGACGCGGTGCAGCGCCACCACGGTCTTGCCGGTGCCCGGGCCACCCTCGATCACCAGTACCCCCGGGTGGTCGAGCCGGATGATCTGGTCCTGTTCGGCCTGGATCGTCGCGACGATGTCGCGCATTCCCGCACCGCGCGGCGCATTGACCGCCGCGAGCAGAGCCGCGTCCCCTCGCTCGCCGTCACTGGGACGGCCGAGCACCTCGTCAGTGAAATCGACCACTCGACGCCCGCGTGTGTGGAACTGACGGCGACGACGCATATTCTCGGGCGTCGCGGCAGTGGCAACGTAGAACGCGCGCGATGCCGGAGCCCGCCAATCGAGCAATAGCGGCTCGTACTCGTTCTCCTCATCGAAAATGCCGATCCGGCCGATGTAGGAATGTTCGCCCGAGACGGTGTCCAACCGGCCGAAACACAACCCGTTGTCGGCCACGTCCAGCCGCTTCGCCTCCTTGGCCAACGCGCGCACCTCGAAATCGCGTTCCATGGGCGTTCCGCCGGTCCCCCGCAATGCCGCGGTGTACTTACCCTTCACACGCGCGCGTTCGGCATCGAGCCGCGTGTAGAGCCCGGCCACATAGCTGCGCTCGGACTGCAATTCCAGTTCATACCCTCGAGTAGTCACATTCCCCTCCATTTCCCGGCGCGATGAATTCACGCGGAAACTTCTGCCACCACGCACTTCGTGACTCCCATTTCCGCAGGTTCCGGCTTCGGCCAGTGATTCTGCGGCACGACCGGGGTCTTGCCGCAAGCCCCGGGGTGCGCTATAGATTGAATATGGAGGGGGATTCCTCTGCTGCCAGACCACGCCCTGGCCACGAAAGTCCGCACGCTCGAGCCAATCGGTGCCGCGCGGCCAGAAGCCCAGCGCAGCGCGTACGGGTGCCACGCCGCCAGGTCATCTCACCCCAACTCGACCGCATCGGTCGAGTCCGGGACGGCGATCCGCAGGCCGTAGTAGTCGATCTGGCTGCTGATGGAACGGTCATTGTGTGGTGATCGCTACTTCATGAGGGTGAGCAGGCCGAGCTGTGGTTCGAGTGCGCCGTCCTGGCCGAGCGCCCGGAAGTCCGGCTCAACATCGGAGAGCGCGAGCTTCCCGGCGCGTACGGCGCGGTAGCGCACGAACGACCAGAGGAAGACGTCCAGATTGTCGAAGCGGGTGCCGCCTTCGAGCACCTCCTCCTCGTGGAACCACACGGCCACTTGACCATTGGTGAGTACGACATACAGATTGCCGCCGCCGTCCGCACCGATCGAGTACACATCGTCGTCGGTCAACTCGGTCGTGTAGTCCGAATCAACAATGGCGCAGTCGTTTCCGGCGAAATCGAAGCCGTAGGACCAGTCGAAGATGTCCAGAAACTGCGGCAGTGTGCCGGAGCGCACCCGGCCGTCCAACGCGGCCAGCGCCGCCGCGTCGGTCGGAGCCAGGCGCGCGAGAAACGGTGTCACCGAACGGGTTTGCTCGGGAACCTGGACGGGTGTGCTAGCGGGGAACCAACGCGTCAGGTCGGCGTCGAGGTCGCGATCGGTGTAGCCGACCAGGTCGGCAAGGTTGAGCGTCACGCCGGAATTGTAGAAGTACCTCCGCGGCGCCCAACCGGCCCGCTGATCTGCTGGATTAGTCGGTCGTTGGTCGGTTGTTGGTGGGGCCGCACAGAGTTGGTGTCAAGCAGTCGGAAGGCCGACACCGATTCTCACGAAGGACAGCACCATGAAAATCAACCACCGCGCCAACGTCGTTCGCCGTCTGGTCCCGCTCGCCGCGGCCGTGCTGACATTCGGCACCGTCGCGGGTGGCGCGATGATCTCGGCCGCACCGGCATCCGCGACACCGAGCTATGACTGCCCGGGAGGGTTGTTCTGCGGCTGGGACGGGGCCAATGGCACCGGCAGCACGCTCTTTCAGTATGACGCTGGCTGTTTTCTGCACGACATCGGCAACGGCGGCGTCGGCGACCGTTTGACCTCGTACTGGAACCGCACCGGTGTCAATGTCTCGGTGTACAACTGGACGGGCGAACGCTGGCAGCTGCTCGCGTCCATCCCGGACAACGCTCGCGGCACCCTGCCGTCCAGCGCGGACAACAAGGCCGACGCGGTGGAGATGTGCCGCTGAACCTCGCCGGCGTGTGAGTGCGAAGCAACTTCGCACTCACACACCCATTTTTAACGACATCGGGGACGCAGCCGAGATATCGATGAAAGCCATGTCGCCGACCGGCTTTTTCGAAGGTTTGTGTTTGGCTGAACCCCGTGCGGAAACGGACTTGGCTTTCGACGACCGGTCTCGTGCTCGTGCTGCTTTGGGGCGAGTGGGAGAACTGGCGCGCTTCCCGCAGACTCGTGGGGTCGGCCACGGGCACCTCCGAGGCCATCGTGGTCCTCGGCTATCGCAATGCGGGCACCCGCGTGAACCTCATGAACCGGTGGCGCGTGCGGGCCGGTCTGCGCTCCATCGACCCCGCGGTCAGCACTCGTCTGGTGCTCTGTGGCGGGGCGTGCGCGGGTCCGCGGAGCGAGGCCGCTCTGATGGCTCGATACGCCACGCGGACCTGCGGGTATCGCGGCGAGCTCGTCCTGGAGGATCAGAGCCGAACCACCTGGGAGAACATCAGTTTCGCCATCCCGTACCTACAGGACATCGATCGGATCAAAATCGTCTCGATTCCCCTCCACGCCGAGAAGGGGCGACAATACCTGGCCCAACAGTCCCCGGAGCTGGCGTCGCGACTGGTCCGGGGCGCGGATTATCGGTTCGGTGAATGGATGGCGGTAAAACCGGTGGTGGCGATCTACGGCCTGTGGAAGGAGGCCCGCAAGCGAGCGGCTTTACGTCGGAGGTAATCGACGCGGCACAGCGGCACGGGCATGGTGGCAGGCATGAACGAACTCGGGACGATCACCACTCGCACCGTCGTCGAGGAGTTGCTGCGCCGGATCGGTGCGGGCGATCCAGAAGCGACCGCCGCGCTCTACGCCCCGGTCAGCGACTGGAAACTGAATTGGCCGGACAACGAGCACAACCGAGCCGCCACCCCATGGATCCGGCACCGTGCCACCAGAGCCGACGCCGCCGAACATTTTCGCGAGATCGCTCGCCACCATGTGCCCGAACAGGTCGGCACCGTGATCGAACGCATCCTCGTCGATGGCCCGGACGCAGTGGTACTCGGCGAAATCCGCCAAACCGCCCGCCCCACCGGACGCGCCTACCGCTCCCGTTTCGCGCTACACCTCACCGTCGAAAACGGCCTCATCACCCGCCACCACGTCTACGAAGACAGCCTCGCCGTCGCCCAGGCCTTCGAAACACAGACGCCCGAACACGACGGAAACCGCTCGAGCGCACCATAATCCGACCGACTACATCTTCGCCGCTCGCGCATTGGTTGGCGGCCAACGTCTCTCGATGTCCGCACCTGACGAATACCGTCGCGGGCTTCTCCTCGGTTGACATGCACGGGGTTTCCCGGACCGCTAACGGCTGATCCGACGCGGAACCGCCACTGTGGCGAGTTTGTCCGGGTTGCGGATGGCGTAGAAGTTGGTGATCTTGCCGTCGATGATCTCCATCAGGAACACGCCTTCCAGGTTGTCATCGCGGTAGACGGCCATCGCGGGTGTGTTGTTGCAGTTGAGCATTTCGATCCGGAGGTTCGGCGTCCCGCTCGCCTTGTGGAACAGTTCCACGAGGCATCGGGCCACTTTCTGCGCGCCCACCACCGGCCTGCGCGTCGCAACGGCCTTACCGCCGCTGTCGGCGGTCCAGGTGGCGTCCGGAGCGAGCAGCGAGAGCAGCCCATGCGTATCACCGGTCGCCGCCGCGGCCATGAACTGGTCGGTTATCTGCGCGATCTTCGCCGCGTCGACGGGCTCGAAGCGTTTGCGACGCGCCTGCACGTGTGAGCGGGCGCGGTGGGCAATCTGGCGCACCGTCATCACGGATTTGCCCACCGCTGCGGCGATGTCGCCGTAGTCGAAGCCGAATACCTCGCGCAGCAAGAACACCGCACGCTCGTCGGGAGTGAGTGTTTGCAATAGGACGAGCATCGCCATCGATACCGACTCGGCGAGCACGATGTCGGCGGACGCATCGTGCTCGTCGAGCAGCAGCGGCTCGGGCAGCCACGGCCCGATGTAGTCCTCGCGACGGCGCGCTCCGGCCCGCACGGCATTGAGCGCTTGGCGGGTCACCAGCCGTGCCAGATACGACTTGGTGTCGCGCACCGTCGCGAGATCCACCTCGGCCCACCGCAGATAGCTGTCCTGCAGCACGTCATCGGATTCGGTTGCCGAGCCGAGGATTTCGTAGACGATCGTGAACAGCAGTGGCCGCAGCAGGGTGAAACGCTCGGTGTGCTCGTCGGTTGTCACGAGGGCGTGACCACTGGTGCAGAGGAGGTCGGCCGCTCGGGACGCGGGCCGCCCTTGGGCCAGATCAGGGAGCCTGGCTTGCGAGCCTCGCGGCGGATCTTCCACACCGCTACCTTGCAGGTTATCTCCTTGATCCGCGCGCCAGCACGGCCGCCGATGTAGAGATTCACCGCGGTGTCGTCTTTACGAGCCAATTGTCGGATGCCGACGCGACGACCGAGGCTGACGCACGCCCCCGTCAGGGCCAGATCGATCACCGTGGGTTCGGTCCCCGCGATGTGACTGAGCACGGTATCGGCGGCCTGCGCCCCGAGCGGCCCGGCACCCTGGCAGCTCATCCGCAGCGGCTGGCCCGACGGTGCGGCTGCGTCGCCGGTCGCCACGATCCGATCGTCGTCGATGCTGGTCAGCGTTTCGTCGGTGAGTAGACGGCCGAGCGCGTCGGTCCGCAATCCGCTCTCGGCCGCCAATTCGGGCACGCCGAAACCGGTCGTCCAGATGGTGAGTGCGCTGGGGTGCACGGCACCGTCGGCGAAAACGACCGCATCCGGCCGGACCTCGCGCACCACATCGCCCTCGAGCACTGTGACGCCATGCCGCGACAACCACTTGGCAACGTACCGGCGACCCGGCGCACTCAGTGACGGCATCAAGGTCGCGCCGCACACCAGCGTGACCGTGCGTCCTTGTTCGGCCAGTTCGGCGGCCGTCTCGATACCGGTCGGGCCGCCGCCGACCACGGTGACCGCAGCATCGAGGGGCAACTCCTCCAGCCTGGCGCGCAGCCGCTGTGCGGACTCGAATTCGGCAAGAGGAAAAGCGAACTCGGCCGCGCCGGGCACCGACGGTATCGCTGCTGTGCTGCCGACCGCGTAGATGACATGGTCGTATTCCAGCATGCGCCCCGAGGCCAGCCGCACCGCACGGGCGGCGGTGTCGATGCGTGTGGCCCTGTCGACAACCAGCTGGATGCCCGCACCGAGCAACGTTCCGTAGTCGATCGTCGTATCGCCGGTACCAGCCACGAACTGATGCAGCCGAACTCGATCGACGAACTTCGGACGGGCATTGACCAGCGTGATGTCGATATCGCTCCGCATCCGCAGATGGTTGGCCGCGAGTGTCCCGGCGTACCCGCCGCCGATGACGACAACCTTGTGTCGTGTGTCGTGTTCAGTCATGCCCTCGAGACACCGCGCAACGCCCGAACGTGACATGGCCGCGACGTGACGTGCGTCACTCCACTCGAAAGTCACGGCCCGCCGCGTGCACCGTCCCAGTCCGGCGGCACTGACGATCTGTCGGAGCTCATCGTTAACCTGCGAGCATGGTCAGACCTGAGTCGGCACTGCGTCGCCTGCTGCGTGAGACAGGAAAACTGTTGCAACCGTATGGGTTTCACGGAGCTGACCCCAGGTGGATACGGATCGAGCCGGGCGGTGTCGCGTCGGTCGGTCGAACCCGGGTTTCCCGCACGTGGACCAGCGGACAGCAGGTGCTCGGATTCGGCTTGGAACTGACCGCCACCCCGACAGCCTGGTGGGAATTCGGCAACTGGCGCAACGCACAGCTGGGTTTACCGCCCACACCACTGGAAGAGGCCACCGGCCCCGGCCTGATCACCACCAACACACTGCCCGACGAGCTGACCGTCTTGTGGTCCCTACGACTCGACCCGGACCAGCCCGGCCAGCATGTGCTGCAAACCGATATCGACGCCATCCGCGCCGACCTCCCCCGGCGCGTACACGCCTACGCGCGCCGTGCATTACGGCTGGTGCAGCCGGACCGATACCTCGACGAACTGCTCACCCATCCCGAACCGCGCCTGGCCACCTGGGAGGCGATCGTTGTCCTACTCGCCGATCGCGGACCGGGACCACAACTGGACCACGCATTCGACCAGCTCCGAAAGCATTTCACGGAACGAGATGCGACCTACGCGGAAGATCTCATCGCGTACGCACGAAGTCGGGCCGCCCTGGGACACTGAGGCCATGGCGATGCCAGCCAATCGACGGTGTGGTCGACTCCGGGCGCGCGGGTGCCGCGAACTGATCTGAGATAAGACTCTGGGCCACAAGCACTTTCGACACCACCCGATGCGGAGCGAGGCACGCTACTTGTGGTAGGCATCGTCCTGGATGACCTGGACGCCGCGCCATCCCCAATAGACGCAGTGCCGCTGGATGAGACCGTCGGCGATCTCCATCACCTCTACGAAGTCCATTTGCTCACCTGTGGGCGTCTGGCGGGGGTATTCGAAGATCATGGTGCGCGCGCCGTCGGTCAGGTAGCCCGTTCGGTAGTAGGTCCGCAGCGGCGGTTTGCGCGCGGCGACCTGTTCGAGCAAGGGCCGAAGTTCGTTGTGGCCGCGCACAATTCCGCTCTTGGTTCCCATGGTCAGAGGGACGGCGGGGCTCTCGAGCACTGCGTCGGGAGCGTACAGGGCCAGCAGTCCCTCGACGTCGTCATCCGACAACGCTTTGTCCCACTCGTAGTAGATCCGTTGTGCTGCTTGCGCAAAGCTCTCGTTGTCGACCATGACTCTCCTTTCCTCGTCCTAGTCGCACCTACCCGAAATACGTCGAGATAATCAGCGGCGGCCTTCCGAGTACGCACCTCGTGACGGCTAAACTGCTGATCGAGTCAGCAGTGGTTCGCGTTGCGTGTTCATCGGCGTCCAGCTCGACCAGCCGCGTGAATCACTGTCCCGTCGTAGGGAGGTGGTGCGGTGTCTATTCGTCGAAGCGTGCTGGTAGCGGCAGTGCTGTGCGCCCTGCCGGTGCTGAGTGCGCCGCAGGTGCAGGCCTACCCGTCGAGCGATGGCGGCGGCGGTTGTCGCCAGGGCAGTCTGATGACCGGCCGGTTGCTGCCCGGCACCGGTAGCGCGGGGCAGAACATCCAGCGCACGGCCATACTGCGGGAGTGCGTCAGCTCGTTGCTCCCGGGAATCGATTCCGGACGGTTCGACGTGACCATTCCGTGGAACGCCCCCGGTACGCCGAGTTCGGCGAAGTTCACATGGTCCGATGGCAGCATCAGCCCGGCCACCGGGTACGGCAATGGCTTGTGGTCGATTACCGACGGTCCGGCAAGGGGCCATGCGATCCAGGTGATCGTCGCTGATACGTGGAACGGCTGGTACTACAGTTACGCCGATGTGGCCGTGACATCGGCGATCTTCCAATCCTGAGTTCAGTGCGCGCCGAGCGCATCGAGGATCATCGGACGCGCCGATGCGAGCGCTTGCTGCCAATAGGGCCAGGTGTGGGTTCCGGCGACGATGTCGAAGCGCGCGGGAATGCCGAGTTCGGCCATTCGATCGCGCAGCATCTGAGCGGAAGTCAACGTCATCGCTTCCAGGGCCATCGCATTCACCGTGTTGCCGAATCCGTACGGCAGGTCGGGCGGGCCGGGCTGGCCATTGCCGGTCCAGACATAGACCGGCAGCCCGCGTAGCGATTCCGCCTGGACGGTGGCATCGTTGCGGCTCCAGGCGGGGTCACCGGCCGGGCCCCACATATCGTCCACATTGAAGTTGCCCTCGTCCCACATGGCAGCGCGCATCGCTTCGTTCCAGAGCGGAAAAGTCGGGTGCACGAAGCCGGAAAACGATCCGGCGAACCTGAATTGGTCGCGGTGGTGCCCGGCCAGTATCAGTGCCGCGTTGCCGCCCATAGAGGCACCCACGATCGCGTTGTTGGTGCGCGAAACGCCGAACCCAGCGAGGTATCCGGGCAATTCCTGGGTGAGGAACGTTTCCCATTTGTACGTCGTCTGCTGATCGTTGGTGCTACTTGGTCGGTACCAGTCGGTGTAGAAGCTCGACCGGCCGCCGACCGGGAACACCAAAGTGACGTTGTCGCCTGCGAATTGGCGCAGCGCGTCGGTATCGCTGGTCCACTGGCTGTGATCGGTGGGCGCGCGGAGACCGTCGAGCACGTAGACGGCCGCACTCCCACCCCGGGCCGCCCACTGCACCTGGACCTTGATCGGCCCCATGCTCGACGGCACGAACAAGTCCTGGTAACCACCCGCAGGGGTGCGCAATTTCGGCGTGGCGCTGGCTTCCACCGCACCGATCGACGACAGCAGAACCGCTGCGGTCAGCGCAGCGCCGGTTTTGCGCAGCCAACCCCACTGATGTCCAGACCGTGCCGCACCCACCCGCACACCTCCTACCGATCGGAAAGATCATCATAGTTTGCGCGACAATCACTCTCGCCTCAGCTGATTGCCTTCTTCACGAGCGCGCCGAGCCGTTCCTCATCGTCGGCCGTCAACTTCGTCAGTGCGAAGGCGGTCGGCCAGATGGTGCCTTCATCCAGGGTTGAAGCCGAACGTGGCGTACCGCGACTCGAATTTCTCGGCGGTTCGGAAACAGACGACCTCGCCGCCCAGGGCATACGCGGGCATACCGTACCAGAGTTTCGGCATAACAGCTGGTGTAACGGCCTTGACAACGGCATGGATCCGTTCGGCCCTGATGCGATCCGGTTCCCCGTCGGGCTTCTTCGAAAACTGATCAATCGATGCGATCCGACGATTCCCGCCGCGGCGAACGGAGTGCGTCGCGGATGGTGTCGCGGAGCCAGCGCTGCGCCGGGTCCGCGTCGAGGCGGGCGTGCCAGAGCAGTCGTACTTCGACTTCCGGGAGGGGCGCGGGGATCGGAAACCAGCGAAGGCCGAGGGATCGGCCGTACTGTTCGGCGAGCCGCTGCGGGACGAGTCCGACGTATCGACTCGAGGCGACCAGGAGTGCGGCGACGGCGGAAGTAGGTACGACGGCCGCGACGTGGCGTTGCAAGCCCGCGGCCTCGAGTGCGTCGTCGAGTGGCCCGCGAGCACGACCACGGCGGGAGGCCGAGACGTGCGGATGTCGGCACAGTTGGCGCAATGTCGGGCGACGGCCAAGTGGGCTGTCGGCCCGAACGATGCCTACTATTCGTTCGCGGTACAGCACAGCCGACCGCATGTCGGGAGCGATGATTTCGCCCGCGCCGATATCCAGATCGACCGAGCCGTCGCGCAGAGCCTCGATGCTCTCGCTGCCCTCCGCGACGAAGCGCAATGTCACGCCCGGAGCGACCGCGGCCGTGGCATCGACCGCCACCGCCGCCAGGGTCGAGGCCACACCGTCGTTGATGCGAATGGTGAAGGTGCGCTGCATATCTGCGACCGCGACCTCGCGATCGGCGCTGATCAGTGCCGACGCTTCGTCCAGCAGGGACCGCACCCGCGGCGCGGCGCGCAGCGCGAACGGTGTCGGAGCCATCCCACGACCGGCACGTACCAGGATCGGATCGCCCATCGCCCGCCGTAACCGGCCCAAAGCTCGGCTGGTCGCCGGGATGGACAGATGTAGACGCTCGGACGCCGCGGTCACGCTGCCGTCCTGGAGCAGGGCATCGAATACGCGCAGGAGGTTCAAATCGAGCTGCTCTGGCACAGTTGCATCGTACGCAAAACTCAGTTGCGAAAGTTGCGTCGCGCGGAGATTACGCAGGTCCATACCGTGTGGCCATGCACCTCAATCACACTTCGAACCTGCCATCGCGTCCACCCGCACAGCGCGGCCTACTCGCGGTCATCTGCGCCTGCGTCGTGCTCGTCGTCGGTATGGTCGCCGCGATCAATCTCGCGGTCCCGATGCTCGCCGCCAGCGCACTGCATCCCTCCGCGTCGGCGCTGGTCTGGATCGTCGATACCTATGTGATCGTCTTCGCCTGTCTGGTGATCCCCGGCGGGGCGGCGGGAGATCGCTTCGGGCGCAAGGGGACTCTGCTATCCGGACTGGGGCTGTTCGCGCTGGGCGCGCTCATCTCGGCAGCGGCACCGAACGTGGCGTTACTGCTGGCCGGGCGTGCGGTCACGGGTCTCGGTGCTGCTGCCGTACTGCCCAATACGCTTGCCGTCCTGCTGCACGCTGTTCCTATTGAGCGCAAGAGCGCGACTATCGCGGTGTGGGCGTCGATGACGGGTATCGGTGGCGTCGTCGGCAATGTCGGTGGCGGGGCGATTCTTTCGGGCGGTTCGTGGCGTTGGCTGTTCGCCGGTGTCGTGCCGATCGCGCTGGTACTCGCGGCTCTGGTGGGACGGATCGCGCCGGTGTCGCCGCGCCATGACCGTCGGCTCGACCCGCTCGGCGCGGTATTGCTGGTCGGCGCGTCGGTCGCGATGCTGCTCGGAATCGTCCAGGGCCCGGAGGCAGGCTGGGACAGCGCGATCGTTATTGCCGGATTCGCCTGTGCCGCAGTGTTGTTCATCGTATGGACAATGGTCGAGTTGAAAGTCGAACACCCGCTGCTGGATCCGCGGTTATTCCGCCTCCCGGCCCTGCGCAGCGCCTGCCTCGGCATGATGGCGGTCTTCTTCGGAATGTTCGCGCTGTTCTACGTCAACGCTTCATTTCTCCAGTACGGCAAGGGATTCGGCGTACTGAGGACCGGTCTCGGGATCATCCCGCTCACCGTCCCGATCATCCTCGGCGCGAAGCATGTCGGACGACTGTCACAGCGGATCGGACTCGACGCCACCACCGCGCTCGCATTCGTATTCGTCGGCGGCGGACTGCTCGGACTGTCCATGAGCAACGCGCAGACACCCTATGTCGCATACGCCGCGTGGCTGGTCGTCATGGGAGTCGGTGTGGCGCTGGCACTTCCGACATTGTCCGGAGCGATCACCGAAGCACTGCCGCCGGAGCAGGCCGGGGTCGCGGCCGGATTGCAGTCCATCACCCGCGAATTCGGCAGCGCCCTCGGCGTCGCGGTCATCGGCACGGCACTCACCGCACAGTTCGTCGCCGCGCTACCGCCACAGATCCGCGCCGACCACGATCCGCACACCGTAGCCCAGGCACTCGCCATCTCCGACCGCAGAGATGACATCGTCGCGGCGTTCATTTCGGGCGCAGACGGCGGATTCCGGGTGATCGGCCTGATCGTGCTCGTCGCGGGTGGGCTGGTCGTGCTGCAATCGCTACTGTCTCGACGTGGATCGGCTTGCGGTGTGGCCCTTGCGGGCGACGAGGGCGGAGCGCAGGTACCACAGGCCGCTGGGTTCGGCGGGGTCGAAGCCGGTGAGCTGGGCTATTCGGCGGAGTCGGTAGTCGACGGTGTTCGGGTGGACGCACAGTTGGCGGGCGGCACGCGTTCGGCTCAGACCGGTGTCGATGTAGATCCGCAGAGTTTCCAGTAGGTCGGGGTACTCGTCCAGTGGGGTGAGTCGGGTGGCGAGAGCATCGCGGCCGATCCCCGGGCGGGTCAGTTGGTATTGCAGCGCCAGTTCGGTGAATCTGTATACGCCGGGCGGCAATTCGAGCTGCTGCACGGTGTCGAGGAGTTCATGGGCATGGCGGGCGGTGGTGGGCACCTCGTCGGGGCGGGCGGTGACAACTGCGACGGTGAGCGGCACTTGTGTAGCGGCGGACATCCGTTGCACCAGGCCGTCCAAATCGGAATCGGTCCGCACGCCGGACGGGACCAGAATCGTCCCGCCATCGACGGATAACAGTGACAGCGCCTGTCCCCCGAATATCGTCGCGAGTGCGGCTTGCAGGCGGCGCAGCTTGCGGCGTGCCACGACCTGCCCGTCGAGCTGCGGGTGGCTCTCATCGGGATGCGCCGCAATCGCAACGGCGAGTACCGAGTACTCCTCGGCGATCGGCAAGCCGCGTTCCCGCGCCGCCGCGGAATCGAGACGACCGGCGAGCAAGGCCGAGGTCAGACTGTGCGCCGCGGTGTGGTGCTCAGCGGCGACGGCCTTGTGCTCGAGGACGTAGGCCTTACTGACAGTGGCGGTAATCAGTTTCGACAGCTCCAGCACTCTGGCGGTACCCGTGACGACGCCGACTACATCCGTCGGACCCGTACGAGCGAAGATCAGATCCAGACCGACTTTGCAGCCCTCGTGAACGGCATGCAGGACGGTATCCACCGGGATCCCCGCACGGGTACATCCGGCGGCCGCGATCGCCAGCCGATCGGTGCTCGTCGGCGGCACATGACCGTTCACGCAGTCGATCAACCACCCGAGACAAATCCGGACCACAGCCTTCAGATCGCGAATCAGGGTTCGCCCCGGCAACGCGCCGCACTGTTCGTCCGACTCGGCCAGATGTGCCATCACCTCGCGGGTCAACCTGTCGATATCGCGTACGGACGGCGGAAACGGCCGTTCCAGCCCATTGAGTTCGGGCCGGACGAGACTCTCGATCGTCACGTATGACCTCCTTGTCATCGTAGTCACGCGGTCGCGACGACCTGGGTGAACAACTGCCGCGCCGGGAACTTTGCTGTTACCGGCTGTCTGATGTACCAGGAAACGTTAAGCCGAGCGGTAGCTCACCTTCTACTCCTCTTTGAACAATCCGCAACAGCCGCAGACATAGTCAGCTACCAGGCAAAATGCAGGTTCTCGATCGCCGTCGAGGAGCGCTCGCATACCAATAGTTGGGTAGGCACTCACTTTTGACGCCGCCCGCAGTGCGACGTCAGGCCGCCTTGGCTTTGATTTCGGCCTCGACCATGGCCGTGATCATCCGCGCGGTCATCTCGATCGCCTCTTTGCGCTCCTGGCTGTCGACCTCCAACGCCGATGCCCGGAGCACCGCGGCGAAACCGGTGTTGATCAGCACGAATGTCATCACGTCGTACTCGTGATCGTCACCAGGGCCGAGTATTTGGATCACCAGCAGTTTGACCAGCAGCCGCAGCCGCGGCTCGAATTCGGGGATGCCGCTGCTGTAGAACTGCACACCGGCCACCAGCGCCCGCACCAGCCGGGCATTGACCACCAGTTCGTCGGTGATGACTTCCAGGATGCCGCTGATCATTTCCAGAATCGGCCTGTCCGATAGCCCGAAAACCCGCTCGGTAAAGCGCCTTTCGATGTTTTCCAGCAGGCGCCGGAGCAGCTCTTCGACGATCACCGAGCGGTCGGCGAAGTACCGATAGACGGTGCCGATGCTCACCCCGGCCTCGGCGGCGATCCGGTTCGTCGAGGTGTTGGCGATACCGCGCTCGCCGAAAAGCTCTGCGGCGGTGTCGAGTATGTGTTCTCGGGTCGCTTTGGCGCGTTCCTGTGTCGGGCGGCGACGCTGCCCAACGGCTTTCGGCGGCATCGCACCCTCCTGCCGAACTGTGCTGAGAAGATGAGCGTCGCTCAGTTTAACGGCCGCACCGGTTTTCATGCCACGAATTCCTGATCCGATGACGCCGCCATGGGGTGGAATGTGCTGAGTCCAGATGCACGAGCGTGACCGATGGAGGTGCGATAGTGGCCGGTCGGGTGCCGAAGAGTCGTCTCGCGAGGGGCGGCCGGGTAGGCCGATTTGTCGCGGGACAGGCCATCCGTGGAGTCGGCACCCGCCTGTCGATGATCGGGCGAACCGAACAGGCCAGACAGCTGCTCGCCGAACGGTCCACGCTGCGCACCGCACAGCAACTGGTCACCGTGCTCGGCGCCATGCGGGGCGCGGCCATGAAGCTCGGGCAGATGCTGTCGGTTCTCGATGTCGATCTGCTGCCGGAATCGCATCGTGCGATGTTCCGCGACAAGCTCGCCGAGCTGCGCGATCAAGCGCCGGCATTCCCGTTTCCGGCAATGCGGCAGGTGATCGAAAACGATCTCGGGCCATTGGCGCGAGCGTTCGCCGACTTCGATGAAACCGCCGTCGCCGCGGCCTCGATCGGCCAGGTGTATCGCGCGAAGTTACATGATGGACGGACCGTCGCGGTGAAGGTCAAATATCCGGGCGTGGACGAGGCCGTCGAGGCGGATATGCGCAATCTGGCGATGATCAGCAGACTATGGAAATCCATGCTGCCGAGCGCGGCGGATACCGATGTGCTGGACGAAATCGCCCGCAATATCGGCAGCGAACTCGATTACCTGCGCGAAGCACGAACCCAGCATCGAGTCGCCGCACGCTACCGGGATCATCCATTCATCACGGTTCCCGACAGCGTCGAAGAGCTCTGCGGGCACCACGTTTTGGTGACGGAGTTCGTCGACGGGAAGTCGTTTCAGCAGATCCAGGACCTGCCCGCGGCCGAACGCGACGGGATCGGCGAGCTGATCTATCGCTTCTATGTCAGTTCGCTGTTTTCGGATTTCGAATTCTGCGGCGACCCGCACCCGGGCAATATCATGCTGGCCGCGGACGGTCGCGTCTGCTTCGTGGATTTCGGTCTCTACAACGCTATGGATCCGGTGCACGTCGAACTCGAACGTGCCTGTCTGCAGGCCGCCGGTGAAGATCGGGCCCAGGACCTCTATGACGCGTGGGTGCGCCGCGGCATTATCGACCCGGACACGGATGTCACCGCGGCAGAATGCCTGGAGTATGTGTGGGCTGCCGCGGGCTGGCATCTGACCGACGAGGAAATCACGGTCACCCCCGAACTCGCCACCGGCGCAGTGATTCTCGCGGTCGACCCGAGGGCCGCCGAATTTCGCGGTATGCGCCAGCAGCGGCTCCCGCCGGAGCATGTCTTCTCACGGCGAGCAGACCTGTTCACCCTCGCCGTATTGGGCCAATTGGGGACCACGAACAACTGGCACCGAATCGCCAGGGAATGGCTCTATCACGAACCTCCGGTAACCGAGATCGGACAAGCGACAGCACGGTGGCGCGCCGACCGGTGACACCTTGGTGGTGATCCGGTCCACCTTGGGGGCACGAGCTCAGCACTCGGGGACCTGATATCGGCGGTCGATGCGGCGGACAGTTAATCAAGTCACCGCAACCGAACCGGAGCACCCGATGTCGATCACCAGCACCACCACCGCCACCTCGGCGGAACGTCGTGCCACGGTCTCGACCGAGGACGGCGTGGCACTCGCGGTTCGCGAATACGGCCCGCGAGATGCCGAGCTCACCGTCGTCCTGCTGCACGGGCACTGCCTGCGCACCGAGTCGTGGACCTACGTACGCGACGCGCTGCTGCGCCGGTACCCGGATGCCCGGATCGTCTGCTACGACCACCGCGGCCACGGCGATTCCGCCGCCGCGTCCCGGCGGACCTACCACCTCGAACAGCTCGGCAACGACCTGCGCGACGTTCTCGACGCGGTCGCCCCCACCGGGCCGGTCGTCCTCGTCGGCCACTCGATGGGCGGCATGACGGTGCTCACCTACGTCAGCCAGAACCCGCACGAGATCGGCACGCGCATTACCGGCGTCGCCCTCATCGCGACCGCCGCGAGCGGACTCGCCGACGCCGGTTTCGGCCGCCTGCTGCGCAACCCGGCCGTTTCCGCCTTCCAGGCGGCCGTGCGACGGGCTCCTGGCCTCATGCATCACGCGAAGCTCATGGCCTGCAAGGTCTTCGCCCCGGTCATCCGGACCGCCGAATTCGGTGATCGCAAGGTGAGCCCGCGGGTGCTCGCACTCGCCAACGCCATGCACAACGAGACCCCGATCGTGACCATGGCGAGCTTCCTGAGCGCATTCATGGTCTACGACCAGACCGACGCCCTCGCGGTCTTGTCGAAGATCCCGACGTTGGTGCTGTGTGGTAACGCCGACCTGATGACACCGCCGTCGCATTCCATCGCGATGGCCGCCGCCGTCGAGTACTCGGATTTCGTCCTGGTCGACGGTGCGGGCCACTCGGTGATCCTGGAGCAGCCGGTGGAGGTCGCCGAGGCCATCACCCGTCTGATGACGCGCTCCGGAGCTACCGGCAATGTCGCGGGTGCGCGGCTCGCCCGCGTCGCGTAGTCGGGACGATCACCGCGAGCTGAGTCGGCCCACCGGGTATTCCTCGTCGGCTTTGCGCTGGTATTTCTCATAGCGGGGCTGGGCGGCGGTGATGCGCTGAAGCCTGTTCGCGGTCGGCGCCGTCGAGCCGATGCGGTGTCACCGGCACGACGTCGCTGCCGAACCTGCAGCTCGCGACTGTTTTCTGTCGGTAACGCTAGCCCCCGACTCGTGGCCCGGGCTTCTCGATCCCTGATCGGTCCGAGTCACCGAGGGAGGGTTTCGGACGGCAGCGAAAACGATTGGGCGCGTCGATACCCGGGCTGATAGCGTGCCGGAGACCGTGACATCGTGCGAGGAGGTGAGACCCATGAACGCTGTATCCATGTGGGTACTCCCCTCGAATTCACGGTAGGGCGATCGGTGTCGCCGGGAGTGCCTCTGCGAAGGCAATCCCGAAAGGCAACAATCCATGCGTTTCATCTCGGAAACATCGTCGAACGGTGTCATCGAGCGCGACTTCACTCTGGGTGAGATCCCCGGTGTGCTCTGGTCACCCGAGTCCGGGTCGGATCACGCACCGCTGATTTTGATGGCGCACGGCGGCGGCCAGCACAGGCGAGCACCGGGAATCCTCGGCCGCGCCCACCGCTTCGTAACGACCTGTGGCTTCCACGTCGCCGCCCTCGACGCACCCGGACACGGCGACCGGCCGCGCACAGCGACCGACGAACAGCACGTAGCCGCCCTACGGCAAGCTCAGGCGGCGGGCGAGCCCATCGGCCCGATCGTGGTGAGGATCCACCTCGATCTGGCGGCGCGTGCCGTACCGGAATGGCGGGCGACCCTCGACGCCCTGCAGAAACTGCCGGAAATCGGCTCCGAAGCGCCGATCGGCTTCTGGGGCATCATGCAGGGCACCGGGATCGGCGTGCCATTGACCGCGGTCGAGCCCAGGATCACCGCCGCGGTCTTCGGTTGCCTCGGGCACGAATCCCTGACCGAGGCGGCGGCGCAGATCACCGTGCCGATCGAATTCCTGCTCCAGTGGGACGACGAGCTCGTCGACCGCCGATCCGGGCTCGCACTGTTCGACGCCTTCGCCTCGAAGGAAAAGACATTGCACGCCAATGCGGGCGGACACGCCTCGGTGCCCAGGTTCGAAGTCGACAGCGCCGCCCGATTCTTCGCCCGCCACCTCGGCTCGAACGGCACATCACCGGCCTGACGGATGGGGGTCTCGGCGACCGGTTTCGAGCCGTTCGCCGATACCCGGATTTCGTCGGCCCGAATCTCGGCAGGTCCTAATCCGATTGCGGCCTAACCAGGTCGGTCGACAGCAACGACGTTGTAAGGCGTGGTCGGTGACTGCGGTGCGGTCAAGCGAGCGTTCGGCAGATAGACGTGATCACCGAACGCAGCGATGGTTGTCGGTGTGTCGAAGCGACGATCGGTCACGCGGCGCTCGACAGTGCCGATCGTGCCCGTAGCGTCGAGCGCGATCACGGCGATCGCGTTGCGCCGATTCTGGACGACGAACAGCGTGCTGCCGTGCAAGAGCAATCCGTCACCGTCGGGCACGGTCTCGGCACCGAGGTCGATCCGGCGCGTCGTGCCCGTCGCCGGGTCGACGCGGAACAGGTGGCCGGTCACCGACTGAACGATGATCAGACCCGCACCGTCGGGAGTGCTTACGATTCCGTTGGCGTTGAAAGCTCCTGGCACATAAGCGATATCGCCGATCAGTGGCAGACGTACCACTGCCTCGGGCGGTGGAAGCGCACCGTCGCGGCCGACCGGTAGGTGGTACAGCACGGGAATGCGGGAGTCGGTGAACCACGCGCCCGAGCGGGTGAGCACCATATCGTTGACGAATGTGTCCGGCGGCGTGCCGAGTCGGTAGCTCGCCGACACCGTGCCCGTCCGGATGTCCACGACACGCGCATCGCCAGCAGTGCCCCCGGCGACGAACAGCCGACCGCGATGGTCGAGTCGCAGCCCGAGCGACGGTGTACCCGGTCCGGGAGCCAGGAGGACGCCCTGCCCGGTCATCAGGCTGACGCGGTAGATCGAGCCGTCCGACTGCGAGCCGAGGTAGGCCACCGGCAGCGCCCCGATCGCAATACCCTCCGGCCGGAATCCGGCGGGCAGGTCGATCGTGGTGGAGAACGCACCATCCGCCGCCGCCCGGCCCACGGGTAGCAGCAGTACGACGACGAGCGTGGCCAAGACACCTCGGAGGGGCCTCAGTACCCGACGGTGAAATGTTGTGTATCGCATGGGGTTTCGAGTTCGTCGAGGATCGCGACAGCGAGGTCTTCGGCCGAGATTCGGGATGCGCCGTCGGCATCGGTCATGAGGGTGGTGGTGCCGCGTCGGTATCTTCCGGTGCGAAGTCCGGGTTCGAGCTGGGCAGGCGGGCTGAGATAGATCCAGTTGGCAGGGTGTTTGCGGCAGGCTTCCAATTGCGCGAGGCTGGCGGCGGCGATGGGGCGGATGGCGGGCGGCACGTACTCCGGACTGTCGATGACGAGCCGATCGGGGCTTCCTGGAATCTGCAGCGGTGCGGCGCCGCCGACAACGAGGATGCGCGCATGGACTGCCGCGGCCGCGTCGAGCAACGCCGTCGTGGTCGCGGCGACGGTGTTCTCCTGCCCCGCAGCCGGACGGGTCGCCACCACGATCGCGTCGATATCACTGAACAGTCTGCGCATCTGGTCGGCGTCATGCGCGACGGCGGTCACTCCGGCGGGCAGCGTGGTCGGCCGCTCGTTCCGGAATACGGCGAGAAGGTCATGGTCTCGGCTCGCGGCTTCGTTGACGACGCGCGAACCGACCATGCCTGCGGCTCCGACGACGGCGATCTTCATCGGGCTGTCCTTTCGAGTACGGAACGGGTGGGAACGGGAAGTTGGCCCGCGACGATGGCGGCGAGTGAGAGTCCGAACCCCACGAGCTGGATCGGGCCGAGTGTCTGGCCGAGTAGGGCGGCGCCGAGCACGGCGGCGACCAGCGGCGAGAGTAGGGACAGAATCGAGACCGAGTTGACGGGCAAGGTGGTGATGCCGCGGAACCACAGGACGTAGGCGATCAGGCCGCCGATCAGTCCCAGCCAGAGGTAGCCGAGGACGGCGGGCGCGTCGATCGCGGGAGGTGCGCCTTCGAAGAGGAAGGTGACGGGCACCAGGAACAGGCCGCCCGCGGTGAGTTGCCAACCGGCGAACGCGGTGGGACTCACTTCGGCGGGGCGTCCCCAGCGTTTAGTGAGCGTCACGCCGAGTGCCATCGTGGCCGCGCAGGCCAGGCCCGCCACGATCCCGATGACATCGAGGGCCGCATCGGGACCGATCACCACCAGGCCGACGCCGACAACTCCCGTCGCGCCCCAGCCGATCCGCCAGGCTGACGGGCTCTCGTGCAGAACTGTCACGGCCAGGATCGCCACAAGCAGCGGCTGAGCTGCCGCCAAAGTCGCGGCAACGCCACCCGGCAACCGTTCGGCCGCGACGAACAGCAGCGGAAAGAACAGCCCGATATTCAGCACTCCGAGCACCGCGGCCCGCACCAACCACACCCCGCGTGGCACCGTCCGGGTGATCACCAATGCGATCAGACCGGCGGGCAGCGCGCGCAAGAGTCCCGCGAAGAATGGATGTCCCTGCGGGAGAAGTTCGGTGGTGACGACGTAGGTCGTGCCCCACGCCAAAGGCGCGAGCGCCGTCAGGGCGGCGCGTGGCAGATTTCCCTCGGACGCACCGGAAACCCGCTGTGCTACTGAACTTTTCACCCTCGCAGTCTCACCCGGCGGCGATCAATGAGTCCAACACATGTTTGTCACCGGATCAATCTCGATTCACGATTGATCCATGGAGCTCCAGCAAATGCGCTACGTCGTCGCGGTCGCCGAGACCAACAGTTTCACCAGGGCAGCCGAACGATGCCTGGTCGTGCAGTCCGCCCTCAGCCACCAGATCGCGCGCCTGGAACGCGAACTCGGCGCACGACTTTTCGAGCGCACCAGCCGCCGAGTGCGGCTGACACCGGCCGGTGCGGCATTCCTGCCCGCCGCCCGTCAATGTCTGGACGCCGCCGAGCGCGCGGCCGCCGAGGTGGCCGCGGCCGTCGGTGAGATACGCGGGCGGCTCGCCGTCGGCCTGATCCCGACCGTCGCCGCGGTAGATATCCCGGGTGCGCTCCGCGATTTCCGTCGGAAGTATCCCCAGGTGCGCATCGACCTGCGGGTCGGCGCGAGCGACGATCTGATCGAACAGGTCAGGGACGGCGCCATCGACGTGGCCTTCCTCGGACTGCCGACCACGGCGCGACCCCATGGTGTCGCCGTGCATGAGCTCGCGCGGGATCGACTCGTCGCCGTGCTCGCGCCGGATCATCCGCTCGCCGACGAACAACTGGTCGACCTTCGCAGACTTTCATCCGAGGTTTTCGTAGACCTCCCGGCCGGGACAGCCGGACGCATCCAATCCGACCAGGCCTTCGCCGCCGCCGGTCTCGACCGTGACGTCGCCTTCGAAGTCACCAGCGCGGACTACATCGCCCGACTCGTGGGAGCCGGCCTTGCCGTGGCCATGCTCCCCGCCGCCTACGCGCCGCAGCTCACCGGCGTTGTCACCATCGAGGTCACCGACGCACCGGCCCGCGTGGAGTACGTCATCTGGAGCCGCGTCGGCAGCACACCCGCGGCGACAGCCTTCCGCACCGTTCTCGACATCCCGGCACACAACGGCAACTGAAACTTCAGCGGCCATGGACATGTTTCACGGCTCACATTCTGGGATGCGCCTTGCATTCGGAACAGTTGTGATTACACAATTGTTGTGTGAATACAACTATTGGAGGGTTGACGCCGCGGCGGAAGTTGGTGGTGTTGGCGACGTGTTGCCTGAGTCTGCTGATCGTGTCGATGGATTCGACGATCGTGAATGTCGCGGTGCCCGCGATTCGGGCCGATCTGGATGCGCCGCTGGCTCGGCTGCAGTGGATCATCGATATCTACACGCTCACGATGGCGAGTCTGCTGATACTCGCGGGCGCGACGGCGGATCGGTTCGGGCGGCGGCGGGTGTTCCGGATCGGGTTGACGGTGTTCGCCCTCGGCTCCCTGGCGTGCAGTCTCGCGCCGAATATCGAAACCCTCATCGGGGCAAGGTTTTTGCAGGCGATCGGTGGCTCGATGCTGAACCCGGTTGCGATGTCGATCATTACGCAGGTTTTCACCGGAAAGGTGGAACGCGCTCGCGCGGTGGGCATTTGGGGTGCGGTGGTCGGTATCTCGATGGCGCTGGGGCCGATGATCGGCGGCGTGCTGATCGATGCGCTCGGGTGGCAGTCGGTGTTCTGGATCAATCTGCCGATCTGTGTGCTCGCACTGGTTTTGACGACTCTGTTCGTGCCGGAATCGAAATCGGCCACGGTGCGCGGACTCGATCCGATCGGACAGTTGCTTGCCATCGCATTGCTGTTCACGGTGGTATTCGGGTTGATCGAGCGGTTGCCCGTGGTGTTCGTGCTATCGGCGGTGGCCCTTGCCGCCTTCCTGTGGCAGGAGTCGCGGCGCTCGGATCCGTTCATCGATCTGCGCTTCTTCCGCAGTGTGCCGTTCACGTCGGCGACAGTGACGGCGATCTTCGCGTTCGCGGCGCTCGGCGCTTTCCTGTTCACCTGCTCGCTGTATCTGCAAGAACTGCGCGGGTATTCGGCGGTGCACACCGGATTGCTGTATCTGGCCATGGCGGTCGCGACGCTCATCTTCTCACCGCTGTCGGGGCGTCTGGTCGGGCGCCACGGGACCAGGCCGTCACTGCTCGCGGCCGGTATCGCGATGACCATCGCCGCCGTGCTGCTCACTCGACTCGATGCGGCAACGCCGATCTGGCAACTGGTCGTCGTCTTCGCGATCTTCGGGATCGGATTCGGCATGGTCAATGCGCCGATCACGACGGCGGCGGTCAGCGGAATGCCGCTGGATCGCGCGGGCGCCGCGGCGGCGGTGGCCTCGACCAGCAGACAGGTGGGCGTGAGCATGGGTGTCGCACTGTGCGGCGCGCTGGCCGGGGCCGGTCTGTGGTGGCTGATTGCGGTTTTCACCGCCGGGATCGCCATACTCGGCATAGTCGCGAACACCCGGTGGGCCGCGCGGTCCCGCGATCGCGTCGCCCCGATATTGGAAGAGAAGGTCCCCGCACATGCCGGATGACGTACCCACCGCCGACGATGTGTGGGCCCAGCTCACTCACCTGGTGATGGATACCCGTGACTCGTGGAAGCGCGCGGTCACCGAGCGAACCGGCTTGCCGTTCAGCCGGATTCGCATTCTGCGCCGCCTGCGCCCCGGCCCGCTCACGCTCAACCAGATCGCGCAGGCGACCGGCATGGACGCGCCCGCGACCACGGTCGCGGTCAATAATCTCGACGAACTCGGCCTCGTGGTGCGCGAGATCGACCCGACCAACCGCCGCCGCAAACAGGTCTCCATCACCACCGCCGGTCGCGCCGTGTTGGCACAGGCCATGGCCACCCCCGACCCCGCACCGCCCGCCGTCGCCGCCCTCTCCCCCGCCGACCTGCACACGCTGCACCAACTCTTGCGCAAGCTCGAGCACTGACCGCCGAGGCATGGGCATTTCGCCATTTCGCAGCGACACATTGTGCTTCAATCGGTTGTAGAACGTGTTCCAGCTCTGGGAGGTGGCCATGGCCACACCGTCGATTCCCGCCGGATTCGATTTCACCGACCCGGACCTGTGGGCGAAACGCAGACCCACCGAGGAATTCGCCGAGCTGCGCCGAACCGCACCGGTCTGGTGGTGCGCCCAGCCCGATCGGTCCAGCGGCTTCGACGACGGCGGCTATTGGGCGGTCACGAAACTCGAGGACATCAAGGAGATCTCGAAACATCCGGAGATCTTCTCCTCGACCGCGAACAGTGCGATCATCCGCTATCAGTCCACCATCACCCGCGAGCAGATCGATATGCAGCGGCTGATTCTGCTCAATATGGACCCGCCGGTGCACACCAAGAATCGGCGCATCGTGTCCAAGGGCTTCACTCCGCGCGCGGTCGAGGGGCTGCGGGCGGCGCTCACGGAGCGCGCGGCCCGAATTGTGCACGAGGCCAAGAAATCCGGCAGTGGTGACTTCGTGGAGCAGGTCGCCTGCGAATTGCCGCTACAGGCCATCGCCGAACTGCTCGGGGTGCCGCAGCAGGATCGCAAGAAACTGTTCCACTGGTCCAACCAGATGATCGGCGCCGACGATCCGGAATACGCCACCGATGCGCCGACCGCACAGCTGGAATTGACCGGATATGCCTGGACCATGGCCGAGCAGCGGCGCGCCTGCCCGGCCGACGATATCGTGACCCAACTGGTCAATGCCGATATCGACGGCGAGCATCTGGGATCGGACGAGTTCGCGTTCTTCATGATCCTGCTGTCGGTCGCGGGCAACGAGACCACCCGCAACTCGATCACCCACGGCATGAAGGCCTTCGTCGACAACCCGGACCAGTGGAAGCTCTACAAGCAGCAGCGGCCACGCACCGCGCCGGACGAGATCGTGCGCTGGGCGACCCCCGTCTCGGTATTCCAGCGGACCGCGACGCGCGATGTGGAGCTCGGCGGTCAGTTGATCCGCAAAGGCCAGCGCGTCGGATTGTTCTACAGCTCGGCCAATTTCGACGAGGACGCCTTCGAGAATCCGTTCACCTTCGATATCCTGCGCGACCCCAATCCACATGTCGGCTTCGGCGGCGCGGGCACGCACTACTGCCTCGGCGCGAACCTGGCCCGACTCGAGATCGATCTGATGTTCAATGCCATCGCCGACACCATGCCCGAATTGAGTCAGGTCGCCGAACCCGAGCATCTGCGCTCCGGCTGGCTCAATGGCATCAAACGGTGGGAAGTGCGTTTCGATTGATGCACGCGACCTCGGCACAAGCCGTTGCGAGCGCGCATCATGTAACTATGGATCCTGAACCAGTGCGGGTGCGGGTGATCCTGTTGTTCGGCGATCGGGCGCAGGTGCAGACACCATGGCATCCGGCACATTCGCCGATGTGGATACCGGCGGCCGATATCGCCGAACAGGCCGGGCTGCCGCAGAACGAATTGCCGGGACGGGAGTTCTGGGCCACCGGCGATGAGCACGGGCTGACCGGATTTCGGCTGGTCTTCGACCCGCGACTCTGACACGAACCGGAATCCCGCAGTGCGGCACGCATATCCGCGTGCCGCGAGGGCGCCCGAAAGTCATGGGCTAGTTCGGCACCATGTCGTATTTCAGTAGCTTGAACCCGGCGGGCACGGTGGCGCTCATCGAGATGCGATCCCCGGACCACGTCCCGACCAGTGCGAAATCGCCACCGGCGCAATCCGCGCCCTCCGCGGTGAGCATCGGCAGCGGGTGGATGCGGTGGCGGTCATCGCCGTGCCGGACCGTCGCCTTGTCCACATAGGTGTGTTTGTCGTGATTGAGGATGTAGCGGCCGATGAAGCCATTCTGGGGCGCGACCAGCGGGGCGACGGTGGCGGCCTGGTCGTAGAGGCTGGCCCGCTGCCCCATCTGCGGTCCGGCCCACACCACGCGGGTCGGCACCGTCAGCAGGCGCTCCACACCCTGGACGAAGTCGTCGCCGATCCAGGCGCGTTTCAGGAAGCGGACCTTGGGTTCCAGATACCCGATCAGCTTGTGGTCGGCGTCCAGGAAGACGGCTCTGCAGAACTGCCCCACGGGGGTGATTTCCTCTCTGGGATAACGGCTTTCGGACAATCTAGCCGTGCGGGTACCGCTGCCGCTCGGCGGGCGGTTACAGAAGAGTTACCGGCATGTTCAGGTCTGCTCGCGATCACCTGCCCGGGGCGCTGCGCCGCGCGAGCTAGGCTCGGATGATGCGATACGCCATCTCGGTTCCGCAGCTCATTCCCGACGGAACATTCCAACCGGAAAGCCTGCGGGCCTACCTGGATCGAGCCGAGGCGCTCGGCTTCGAGAGCGCCTGGACCACCGAGCAACTGCTCGGATCCGCGCCCAATCTGAGTCCGATCGAGTTATTGACCTACGCGGCCGCATGCAATGAGCGACTGCGCTTCGGATGCGCGGTATTCGTTACACCGCTGCACAATCCGGTGCATCTCGCCAAACGCATCAGCACGCTGGATCAGCTCACCCGCGGCCGACTCGAGATCGGCGTCGGGATCGGCGGCCGCAACCGAATGTTCTCCGCCTTCGATGTCGACCCTGCCGACAATCTGGTGTCCCGCTTCAATGAGGGTCTGCGCGTCATGAAGGCGCTGTGGACCCAGCCGCGGACCGATTTCGAGGGCGAGTTCTGGCAGCTGACCGCCGCCACCATGGAGCCGAAGCCGTTCCAGAAGCCTTATCCGCCACTGTGGTTCGGCGGCAGCACACCCGCGGCCTTGCGGCGGGCGGTCCGGCACGGTAACGGATTCTTCGGTGCCGGTTCGACTACGACGGCCAAATTCGCCGAGCAGGTCCGATTCGTACGCGAAACGGTGGCCGAAAACCCCGGCGCCCCATCGGATTTCCGCATCGCAAAACGCGTCTACATCGCGGTCGACGACGATCCGGCGCGAGCCGAACAACGCATGGCCACCGCCCTGACCGACTTCTACGGCGACTTCGGCAAAACCCTGCTCCCCGTCGCCGTACACGGCACTCCAAAGGACTGCATCCAGGGCCTACGCGAGGTCGCCGACGTCGGCGCCGAACTAATCCTGATCAACCCCCTCTTCGACGAGTACGCCCAAATGGAACGCATCGCCACCGAAGTCCTCCCCCACCTCCCCTGACCCCGCACCTCAGCGGGGGTCGGGGGCTTCTGCGGGTTCGTAGCCGAGGCGGACGTCGTGGGTTACTTCGCCGCCGGAGACTGTCACTCGGGTGGTGACGGGTGGGTAGCCCCGGGCTATTACGGTGTAGTGGCCTTCGGGGAGGTCGGTTACCAGATAGCGGCCGTTGGCGTCGGTGCGGGCGGTGGCGGTGAGGTCGCCGGATGCGTCCAGGACGGTGATCTGGATGTCCGGGACGGCTCGGTCGCCGTCGGCCCAGGCCGATCCGGCCAGCACGGCCATCGACGCCATATCGATGTCGTGGTGCAGGAGACCGCTGTCGGGAATGGTGAGGGTGGTGGCGCTGGGGCGCATATGTTCGGCGACCGCCACCAGGGTGTAGGTGCCCGAGACGACGCCGTGGCAGACATACCCGCCGTCACCCCCGGTGATCGCGGCACCGACGACTTCACCGTGGATATCGGTCAGCGTGACGGTGGCACCGGGTAGCGGGGTGCCGCGACCCGCCGAACGGACCACTCCGGACAATTCGCCGGAGCCGGTGAGGGTCAGGTCGAGCTGCTGTGGTCGCTGTCCGATGGCCACGCTGACCGCCTCCGGCCGATGTCCGGTCGCCGATGCGATCAAGACGTAGTTGCCCGCGGCGGGTGCCTCGATGCGATAGCCACCGTCGGCATCCCCGGTCGCCCGCGAAACCTGGTGTCCCCGTTGGTCGATCAGGGTCAACACCGTGCCCGGCACCGGTCTGCCGTCCTCGCGCCCGATCCGCCCGCCGATCGATGTGCCTTCGTAGTCGAGGCCCGAAGGCGACTGCGGCACAACTGCGGCCACATACACGCCATTGCCTTCGTGATCCACCGAAACGCGGCCGACGGCACCGGCAAGCACCGGTTCGGGTTCGGAGACCACAAGCGCGGCGCCCTCCCAGACCTGTGCCTCGTTCCAGCTGGATTCCAGGGATACCGGCTCCACGGCGGGAGCCGGATTGTCCTGCAGCGGAATTTCTTTCATGAACATCAGCACCAAGCAGGCCAGCAGCGCGACGCCCGCCGCGGCATAGAAGACGCCGTGCATCGCATCGGTGAACCCGATCAGAATCGGCACCCTCAGCTCATCCGGCAGCGCGGCGATTCCGCTGGTGTTGCTCTGCATGGTGCTCAACTGCGCGGCGTCGAACCCGGCGGGCAGCGCACCACCGAATGCGTCGATGATCCGGTGCGGCAACAGATTGAACAGAATGGTCAGGAACACCGCGACACCGAGGGTGCCGCCCATCTGCCGGAAGAAGGTCGCCGACGCTGTCGAAACACCCATATCCGAACGCGGACCGGCATTCTGCGCCGCGATGATCAGGGTCTGCATGCAGCAACCGAGTCCGAATCCGATGACGCCGCCGTAGACCAGCGGCTGCCACAGCGGACTGTCGTAATGCACTTGCCCGTAGAGTGCCGCACCGACCGCGATGATGAATGTCCCGATCACCGGCAGGACCTTGTAGCGCCCGGTCAATTTGGTGGTCAATCCGGCCAGTTGCGAGCCGAACATGATCCCGAGCACCAGCGGCAGCATCAGCAGACCGGATTTGGTCGGCGAATATCCGCGCACCACTTGGAAATACTGCGGCACCATGACGATCGCGCCGAACATCGCGATACCGACGATGAACCCGCCCGCGATGGTCACGCTGAAGGTCGAATTCTTGAACAGCCGCAACGGAATCAGCGCCGCATCCTTCATCAGGAACTCGACGAGTAGGAACAGCAGCAGCCCACCTACGCCGATCCCGTAGCAGATCAGCGCGCGCTGCGAACTCCAACCCCAATCCCGGCCCTGTTCGGCGACGATCAGCAGTGGCACCACGCAGGTCGTCAATGCCACCGCGCCGAACCAGTCGATGCGGTGATCCTGACGCTGATGCGGCGTATTGAGCACCTTGGCGACCACGCCGAGCGCGAGCACGCCGATCGGCGCATTGACCAGGAAGACCCAGCGCCAGCCCTCGAGACCCCAGAGCTGATCGTAGTTGGAGAAGAATCCGCCGAGCACCGGACCGAGCACCGTCGCGGAACCGAAGACCATCATGAAATAGCCCTGGTAGCGCACCCGCTCCCGAGCGGGCACGATATCGCCGATGATGGTGAACGCCAACGACATCAGCCCGCCCGCACCCAGGCCCTGGAAGGCGCGGCATCCGGCGAGTTCATACATCGAGGTGGCGAAGGTGCAGGCCACCGAGCCGATGACGAACAGGCCGATCGCGGTGAGGTAGAACGGCTTACGACCGTAGATATCGGCCAGCTTGCCGTACAGCGGGGTGGTGATCGTCGCGGTGATCAGATATGCCGTGGTCGCCCAGGCCTGTTCGTCGAATCCGTCCAGGCTGTTGGCGATCCGCACGATCGCGACGCTCACGATGTTCTGATCGAGCGCGGCGAGGAACATGCCGAGCAGCAGTCCGGACAGGATGGTCAGGATCTGCCGGTGCGACAGTGACGTACCCTCACCGGCATCCAGGTCCGGCGACGTTGCCGGGGCCTGGGTGGTCGAATTCGTCATAATTTGAGCCCTAGTTCTGATCGGCTATCCGTGGTGGAAGTGTCTCGAAACCTGAGTCGAGCCGGTCGAGCAGTTGGCACACTGCGCCACAAGCGATCTGCCCCCACACGCCGATCACCCGTAACTAGTTGCGCTCGCTAATATACATACGGCCGCTCAGGGCGAAACGGCCTGGTCGGATCATCCCGGCAGCGAATGCTTCGGCGGCCGAGCGGATCCGGACGGCACTGCACCGAATCGCTGGCAAGGGGTTCGGCCGCAGCCGAAAATCATGACGGATTCGGCGTGAACCGATTCGCCGGATGGTCGGTTCCAGGTTTGTCAATAGGAGTTGAACTGGCTGCGCCAGCGCGGATTCAGTTCGTCGGCAAGGAGTTCGGGAGCCGAGATCCTGTTCGGGTCGCCGTCGGAGGTATAGCGCTGGTCCGGATGCTGGTCGAGGCGGTCGAGCCAGTAGCCGGAGGCGAAGTCGACCTCGCTCTTTCCCGAGCGGATGCGTGGCACAGCAGTGGGATCGACCTGCCCGAATGGGGAGGGCGCGGGTTCGGCGCCGACCAGCAGCACGGCCTCGAACATGTAGTTTGTGCCGTCCCAGGTTCCTGCGGTGGCGAGTGCACGATCGGTCGGGAAGATGCCCAGCGGCAAGGCCATCGTGCGCACGCGATCGCCGGGCGCCGCGGTCACGATCGCGCGCAGGTTCTCGACCAACTCACGCTGCACGCCGGTGCCGTCCAAACGACCGAGGTTGGCATGGCTCGCGGTGTGCGCGCCGATTTCGTATCCATGCGCAGCCAGCCAGGGCAGTGCGCGCGCGTCACCGGCGAACGGCTCGTTATTGACATAGAACGTCGCCGTGGGATGGAAGTCGGGATTGCGCGCACGGAACTCCTCGAGAATCCCAATCGCGGTATTCGGGGCAACCTGTGCGTCCTCGGTGAACCGGAGTTGGGTGATGGTGGAGTCGTCGAAGGTGAGCACCACGGGGTGGGTGCCCGCGGGGATGTCGATATGGCCGCAGATGTAATCGGCGACGGTCACCGGTCGATAGTTCTCGCGGTACAGGCGCTCGAGTTCGGCACGGAACTTCTCCGGGGTCTGGTCGTATTCGCCGACCGGAGTGGGTGTCACCTGGTGGTACATCAGGATGGGTACGAGTCCGAGCTCGTTGGCTCTCACCGCAATCGGGTCGGGCGTCGCTGTGGCCACCGGAACCTTCTCGATCGCCGCCGGAACCGGATCCGCCGCCGCACCACATGCGGTGACCATCGCGATTATCAAGGCCGACAGGACAACCCGAGTTCCGAGAGCCGAGCACCGCACCACCGATCGAACGGTACGCGGTACCAAGGAATCTCGGTTGCGAATCGGCATAACCGTGCCCCATCGCGCTGTCCGAGGTAGATAGTTAGGCAATAGCGACAGGTGAAAGTTGGTGTGCGCGTTGGATAAATTGGTCCCGATTACCGGGCGATGGCGGCTCGCGGCAATAGCGGTTATCGCAGCTTTATCAATACTCATCGCATCCGTGATCATCGGCGCCAATCGGTCCGAGCCCGCGGGTTTGGCGCTGGCCGGATTACCGGACGGTGTCGTCGGGGCCAGCACGCTGAGCGGTCTCGCATTGCGTGTGGACGCCAAGGGCCACAACCCGAACGATATGCGGCTCGAACTCGACGGCAAGGCGGTGCACGGCACGGTCGAGGGCGATTCGGTGGTGTACCGGCCCGGACAGCTCGCCGATGGCGACCACGAGTTCACCGCCGAGATCCCACGCGGGGGCATACTCGGCCTGTTCAGCGCCGGTCCCGGGGTTACCGCGACCTTCACCGTCGATACCGAAGCGCCGAAACTTGAAGTGACCCAGCCGGGCACCGCGGCATCCTATCGTCAGCCGATCACATTGCGCGGCAAGGAATCCGGTGCCGTGCACGTATCCGTCGGCACGCAATCGATCACGCCAGCCGCGGACGGCACTTTCGAGATCACGCTGCCGCGCACACCGGTCGGCGGTGCGGTGACCGCGGTAGACGCGGCGGGAAATAAGGCGACGCAAGCGATTACGTCCTCGGTCGATATGCCCCGCGTCAAGGCCGTGCATATCACGGCGTACGGATGGGCATACGACGGCTTGCGCGAGCCCATTCTGGATATGGCCCGCGAGGGACGCATCGACACCGTTCAACTCGATATCAAGGATGAGGACGGGGTCATCGGCTACGACTCACAAGTGCCGCTGGCCCGGCAGACGGGCGCGGCCACCAGTATCTACGATGTGCGCGCCGCATTGCGGCAACTGCACGAGCTGAATCTACGAGTGGTCGGGCGAATCGTGGCCTTCCGTGATCCGACCATGGCCGAATGGGCCTGGCACGAAGGACATCCGGACTGGGTCATCCAGAATCCCTCCGGTCAGCCGTATGCCAGCAAGTACGGTGCTATCGCATTCACCAACTTCGCCAATCCCGAAATCCGCAAGTACAACATCGATCTCGCGACCGAGGCGGCCGAGCTCGGCTTCGACGGCATCATGTACGACTATGTCCGGCGGCCGGATGGCGCGCTGGCGCAGATGCAGTTTCCGGGTCTGACCGTCACGCCCAGTGAATCGATCGCCGAATTCCTGCACGAGAGCCGGGATCCGGTACGTGACAAAGGCGCGAATCTCGGTGCCGCCGTATTCGGCATCGCGGCGTCGCGCCCGGATGAGATCGCCCAAGACATTCCGCGGATCGCCCGGTATGTCGACTATGTCGCTCCGATGCTCTACCCGTCGCACTGGAATGCCGGTGAATACGGTGTCGCGAACCCCAATGCCCAGCCGTACGACATCATTGTCCGATCGCTGGCCGATTTCTTCGAACAGACCGAAGGCACCGGCGCGAAAGTCATTCCATGGCTGCAGGATTTCAGCCTCGGGGTGAACTACGGGGATGCCGAGGTCAAAGCGCAGATCGATGCGGCGGCAGCCGCGGGGACGAACAGCTTCTTCCTGTGGAACGCGGCGTCGCGATATCACTCCTCGGCGGTCGTGCCCGGCTGATTCCTACTGGTCCGCGTAGCAGGTGACGTCGGTGGCAGGCAGGGTGCCCTCGGCGTAGTAGGTATTGATCGCGTTGTTGACGCAGGCGCTCAGATCCGGCCGGAAGGTCATGTGGATGCGGATGTCCTGCAGTGTGACCATGCGGGATGCGGAGAGGTGCTGATGTAGTCGGGCACCGTGGGTGTACGGCGTTCGCGCGTCACCGGTTGCCTGCAGGATGAGCGCGGGAACCGAATTCCGCACGGTGGTAGCGGGTTCCACCGGCCTGGGCCAGAATGCGCACGGCTGAATGTTATTGGCCAGCGGACCGAAAATCGGCTGCGTGGCGCGGCTCGCTTCGATATTGCCCGCGTACCACGCCGGATCTGTCGGTGCGGCGGCATCGGCGCAGGCGATCTGGGCCAAGGTGGAGTTCTCCTCGGATCGCAAGGCCTGCAAGACGATTTGCAGGCGTGGCGCCCGCGCGGAAACGGGTGGGCCGCCCGCCGCATCGGCGATCTCGCGCAACATTTCGGCCAGCGCTTGGTTGCGCCGGAAATCGGTCACCGTGTTGTGCAAGAGAAATGGCAGCCAATGATCGTCGATCGGAAAGTCGTCCATCACGATCGGTTGCCGCCCCGCCGTGGCGATCAGCTCGGTCAGCCATGCCAGCACTTCCGCTGGGGACGAACCGAAGTGATACGTATCATCCTGTTCCGCAGCCCAATTCGACCATTCGTCGATCGCTCGCTCGTCCGAGTCGCCCCAATCCTGCACGAGGCCGGTCCAATACCGATCCGGATCGATCGCGCTGTCGAACACCATCCGGTCGCTGTGGTCCGGGAACATCTGCGTGAATACCGCGCCCAGGTACGTGCCATAGGAGACGCCGTAATAGCTGAGCTTCGGTTCGCCCAGCGCGACTCGGATGACCTCCATATCGCGAGCGGTATTGCGGGTGGTGAGCTGGCGCACCTTCACCGGATCATCGGCGAGACAGCCCGCGGCCATATCCGCCGCCAGTGCGGTTTCCCGCGCGAAGCCCTGCGAAGTCAGACCAGCGGAATGGATCATTTCGCCGACGGGCCATCCGCAGCGCGGCGTGCGCCCGGAGTCGCCGACACCACGCGGATCCATACCGATCAAATCGAAGCGGGCCCGCACTCGCGGGCTGAGCACGTCACCGAGCAGATCCACGGTGTCCAGACCCGATGCGCCGGGACCACCCGGATTGGCCAGCAGAACGCCATGGCGCTGATCCGGATCGGTGGCCCGGACCCGGGATATCGCGATCTTCAGCGTGCGATCGGAGGGCCGCAGATAATCGAGCGGCACCAGCACATAGGCGCATTCGGCCCCGGCCTTGTCCAGATCCTCGAGACCGCAAGCGTGCCAGTGCAGTCGCTGGTGATAGAACCGGTATTCCGGATCGACCTGTGCCCCGGGCACGGTGAGCAGCGCCGACCCGACCGCTACCAGCACCAACCACCGCAAAAGCCTCGCCGACAACCCACTCGCCTCTCACCGCCAAATCCCGCAACTTCGTACCACAACCCGCCGCAGGGCGGCCTTGCCACATTTGGTGGTGCCGCCGATACTCCAAGGGGGCCGCGCCACCGCCGGTTCCGCGTCGAGGGGAGGAACCAATGCTTCGAAGCCAAGTGAATTCAGTACGGACAGTGGATGATTCGCTCGCCTACGGGCAGCCGTACGAAACGTCCGACGGCACCACGATCATCACCGTCACCAGGACCGGTGGCCTGCTGCGCAGCGCGCGTCCGGTGGGTGCGTTCGTTGTCCACGACGGCGAGGTCAGCTGGACACCCGCGGTCGATGCGACCCGGATCGCGCTGATGGGTGAATTGATCGGTCTGGCGGCCGCGGTCATTGCCACGCTCGCGGTGCTGCGCAGGCCGCCGTGGCCGGATCTAGCACGGGTGGTGGCAATCGGACGGGACTCGCGACACACTTGATCCCGTGAATCGCATGCCACTCGGACGTATCGACCGGGGCGGTCCGCCGTGACCGCACTCGCACGCGGGGAAAATCGCCCCGCGCCCGGCGACCGGATGATCGTGACCGTCACCTGCGCGGCGCCGGTCGATGTGTCGGCGCTGCTGCTCGGGGCCGACGGGCGGGTCCGGTCCGATGCCGACTTCGTCTTCTTCAATCAGCCCGCCGGACCAGGTGTCACCTATCGGCACGGCCGCGGTGCGGGCGATATGGTCGATGTGCAGACCTCCGCGCTGCCAGCCGATGTCGACAAGGTCGTGGTCACGGCCAGTCTCGACGGCAGCGGGCCGCCGACCTTCGCGGGCGCGAGTTCGCTGACCGCGACCATCGGATCCGACAACGCGACGCTGACCTTCCCGATGACCGGGCTCAGCACCGAGACGGCCGTGGTGTGCGTGGAGATCTACCGGCGCGGCGGTGCGTGGAAGGTGCGCGCGGTCGGGCAGGGCTATGACAACGGGCTGGCCGGAATCGCGACGGCGTTCGGTGTGAATATCGACGATGAACCCGACGCAGCGCCGCCCGCTGCTCCGGCCCAGCCGCAGGCTCCGATGCCGCCCGCTGCGGCGACGCAGTACCCGGCCCAGCCGCAATACCAGCCGCCCGCTGCGCCGCCGCAATATCCGGCCCAGCCGCAATACCAGGCTCCGACGCCGCCCGCCTATTCCCCGTCCGGCGCCGTGCCGCCGCCCCCACCGATTGCACCCCAGCAAGGAGCGCTGCCGATGCAGAGCGAACTGTTCAATCCGAGCCACGCCGAGGTCAACGGCATCGGCATCCAGAAGCAGGGCGGCAAGATGATCAAGGTCGCCGTCAATGGCGAGACCATGGCGCGGGCCGGATCGATGGTTGCCTACCAGGGCGATCTGCACTTCAAGGCGCTCGGTTCGGGCGGTATCGGTCGGGCGATCCAGCAGCGGCTCACCGGCGAGGGCGTGCCGCTCATGCAGGTGTCCGGTCGCGGCGACCTGTTCCTCGCCGATGCCGCCGCCGACGTGCACACCGTCGACCTCGACGGCACCGATGGGCTCACCATCAACGGTTCGAATGTGCTCGCCTTCGATACCTCGCTGTCCTACAACATCCAAAGGGTCCAGGGCGCAGCCGGTTTCGCCAGTAATGCGGGCTTCTTCAACTGCGTGTTCACCGGGCGCGGCCGCATCGCCATCACCACCCACGGCTCGCCTGTCGTGCTCAATGTCGACCAACCGACCTACGCCGACCCGCAGGCCGCGGTGGCCTGGTCGTCGAGCCTGTCGACCGGCATCAAACGCAACGACTCCTTCGGCCTCGGCCGCCTCATCGGCCGCAGCACCGGCGAGGGCCTGACACTGTCGTTCTCCGGACGCGGCTTCGTCATCGTGCAGCCGTCGGAACTGCCGCCGGGCGGATTCCTCAGCGGCACCGGTGGCGGCCAGGAGGCCGGACAGAGCGGCGGCGTGCTCGGCGGCCTGTTCGGATAACCATCCCGCGCTGGAACCGGCTGGGCCACAGCCGGTTCCGGCCCTCGCGGATCAGTTCAACAGACCCCGCCGGATCAGGAGCGGTTCGATTGCGGGGGCGCGGCCGCGGAAGGATTCGAAGGCCGCGAGCGGGTCGACCGAGCCACCGCGGGAGAGCAGTTCGCGACGGAAGGTCTCGCCCTTTTCCCGGATGGATGCGTCGCCCTCGTCGAACCATTCGACGGTGTCCGCGTCCAGCACCTCGCTCCAGATGTAGGAGTAATAGCCCGCCGCGTAGCCGCCGGAGAAGATGTGGGCGAAGTAGCCGGTCCGGTAGCGCGGCGGAATCGCGTCGATGGCCAGACCGGCCTTGCGCAGCGCCTCTTCCTCGAACGCTTCGGCGTCGGTGTCGGCCAGCGCTTCGGGTCCGGGTACCCGATGCCACGCCCAGTCCAGCAGTGTCGCGCCGAGGTATTCAACAGTCTTGAAGCCGGTCCCGAAACGCTCGGCCTCGGCCATCCGCTCGACCAGTTCGGTTGGCATCGGCTCGCCGGTCTCGAAATGCCTGGCGTAGTTGGCGAGTATCTCGGGTCGTGACATCCACATCTCGTTCACCTGGGACGGGAATTCGACGAAATCCCGTGGGACTTCGGTGCCGGAGAAGAACGGGTACTGGACATCGGAAAACAGTCCGTGCAGCGCGTGCCCGAACTCGTGGAACAGCGTGCGCACGTTGTCCCAGGTGAGCAGTGCGGGTTCGCCCGCGGGCGGCTTCGCGATATTGAGGTTGTTGACCACCACCGGCCGCTTTCCCAAAAGCCGTGACTGGCTGACCAATTCGTTCATCCATGCCCCGCCACGCTTCGAGGGTCGCGCGAAGAAGTCACCGAGGAAGAGTCCGAGCGCACTGCCGTCCGCGTCGAAAACCTCGAAGATGCGCACTTCCGGGTGGTATCCGAGGAGATCCTTCCGCTCCTGGAAGGTGATCCCGTACACCCGCTCGGCGGCGAAGAACACCCCGTCGCGCAGCACCCGCTCCAGCTCGAAATAGGGGCGCAATGCCTCCGCGTCGACCGAAAAGCGTTCGGCCCGAACCTTTTCCGACCAGAACTGCCAATCCCAGGAGCGCAGCTCCTGCCCGCCCATGGCCTGCGCCAATTCGGCCGCCTCGCGTTCCGCATTGGCAACTGCGGGCGCTACCAAGCGCCCGAGCATTTCCTCCACCGCCGCAGCGGTTTTCGCGGTCTGATCCTCGACAACGTACGCGGCGTGATCCGAATAGCCGAGCAGTGCGGCGCGTTCGGCTCGCAATACCGCGATACGCACGGCCAGCGCACCGTTATCACTCGACCCGCGACTCAGCGACGCCGCCATCACCCGCTGGCGCACGTCCCGGTCGGCCAGCTCCGCCAGCACCGGCTGATTCGAAACGTTCTGCAGCCGAAGCGCCCACGCGCCGTCACGGCCCAATTCTCGAGCATTCTGCGCGGCCGCGGCCACGGCCGCCTGCCCCAGACCCGCCAATTCCGCCGCCGACTCGACGACCACCGTCGCAGCATTGGTCGCCGCCAAAATGTTCTGCCCGAATTCCGTTGCGGCTGCGGCGAGTTCCGCATTCAACTCACGCAGCCGGGCTTGACCGGCCGCATCGAGCCGAGCCCCCGCACGCACGAACCGAATGTGATACTGCTCCAGCAGCCGCGCTTCCTCGGGATCCGATCCCAATTCCTCCCGGCGCCCATAGAGCGCCTCGACCCGCGCGAACAACTCGGGATCCAAATAGATCGCGTCCCGGTGTGCCGCCAGCTTCGGCGACACCTCCGCCTCGATCGCATCGGTGGCCGCGCTGGAATCGGAGCTCGTGATGTTGAAGAACACGTTCGCGACCCGAGTCAGCACCGCACCCGAACGCTCCAACGCCGCAATCGTATTCGCGAAACTCGGTTCCTCCCCGGCCGAGGTGATGGCGGCAACCTCTGCCAATTGCTCCGCCATCCCGCGCTCGAACGCGGGCAAATAGTGCTCCGTACCGAACTCGGCGAACGGAGGAAGCTCATACGGCAGCGCACTTGGCTCGAAGAACGGGTTGGTGGTCATAGATCAACCCTATTGACCTGTGACCCGCTTCGCACTCCTCTGGGTCACGAGCGGCACCCGGCTGTCTGCCACGATCGGTAATGTCGAGCGGGTGAGTGGCTGGGTGCGGCGAAAGTTCTACAGAGTCGGACGATTCGATCGGGCGGTCGGCAGTGCGGTCGCCGAGTTACCGGCCTCGATGGTCGACAGCGGCCTGCTGCGGCTCACCAAGAGCGCCGATTTCAGCGCGCTGTGGCTGGTCAGTGCCGCGCTGCTCGCCACCCGGCAGGGCACACCGCGGCGGGCAGCGCTGCGCGGGGTCGTCTCGGTCGGGGGCGCGAGCCTGGCCGTCAACCTCGTACTCAAGACGCTCATCGCGCGGCGCCGACCGGCTGCCGAACTGTTGCCCGCGTACCGGCGGCTGCTACCGGCCCCGACGTCCTCATCCTTCCCCTCCGGGCACAGCGCCTGCGCGGCGGCATTCGCCACGGCGGTCGCACTCGAAAGTCCGCGCACCGCACTAGTTGTCGCCCCGCTGGCAGCCACCGTCGCCTACTCGCGGGTGCACACCGGCGTGCACTGGAGCTCCGATGTGCTCTTCGGAGCGGCCGTTGGATCCGGTATCGCCTTGGCCACCCGACGCTGGTGGCCGGTGCGTGAATCGGATGAGGCGCAGGCCAGGCTCGTCCGCGAAGCGCCCGCGATGGTGGCGGGCAAAGGTCTTGTGGTGCTGGTGAATCCGGTATCCGGCGATCCGACCTACGATCCCACCGCCGATATCATCGCGGCCCTGCCCGCCGCGACCGTGCTGCGCACCCAACCCGACCTGGATGTCGCCGAACACCTCGAGCGGGCACTGGCCGAACACACCGAGCCCGTGCTGGGGATCGGCATCGCCGGTGGCGACGGCACCGTGGCGGCCGCGGCGGGGGTGGCGCTGCGGCACGAATTGCCGCTGGCCGTCATCCCCACCGGCACGCTCAACCATTTCGCACGTGATCTCGGCGTCTACGACCTGCGTGAGGTGATCGATGCCACCGGTGCGGGCGAGGCGGTCGCGGTCGATATCGCGCGCGTCGAGTACGGTGACGAAACCGGTTCGTACACCAGGCATTTGATCAATACCGCCAGCATCGGCGCCTATCCGGACCTGGTGCGGCTGCGCGAGAAGTGGCAGGCGCGCTGGGGCAAATGGCCCGCCTTCGCGGCCGCGCTCATGGTTACCCTGCACCGGGCCGAACCGATCGAGATCTATCTCGACGATCGCTGGCAGCGGGTGTGGTTCCTGTTCATCGGCAACGGCCCATACCACCCGCACGGCGCCGTACCCGCCTTTCGCGACCGGCTCGACGCCGGACTGCTCGACGTCCGCTGGCTGCGCGCCGATCTGCGCTGGTCGCGCACCCGCGCGCTGGTGGCGCTGCTGCTGGCCGCGATCGGCCACAGCAAGGTCTACGGCGAGCGCCGCCTACCCGAGCTCTATGTGCACTTGCCGAGGCCGGAGGCGCTGGCCACCGATGGCGAGGTGGTCGGAAAGGCCACCCACCTGCATTTCGCGATGGCGGGCCAGCTCGCCGCCTACCGCCGCGACGAATCGAACCCCCGCTGGGCCGACCGCTTCCGCCCACACCACCGCCGAGCGCCCTGGCTCCGCGATGCCTTCCGCACGAACCGCACGCCTACCGCGTAGGTCGTGGCCGCACAATAATGACGAAAGTGTGACGCGCTGCTCGGCGGGGACTTTCCGGATCGGGCCACGGGTTGTACGTGGGGCCGATATGAGGAGGTCAGGTGGCACAGGAATACAACCGGAACCCCGCCGCGGTGGACGCGCTGTCGCCCGAGCAGTACCACGTCACCCAGGAGAACGGGACCGAGCGGGCGTTCACGGGCGAGTACTGGGACAACCACGAGCCGGGTATCTATGTGGACGTGGTGTCCGGTGAACCGTTGTTCGCCTCGGTCGACAAGTTCGACAGCGGTTCGGGATGGCCGAGTTTCACCAAGCCGATCGATAGCGAGAACGTGGTCGAGAAGCGGGATCTCAGTCATCTGATGATCCGCACCGAAGTGCGTTCGGCGCACGGTGACAGCCATCTCGGGCATGTGTTCACCGATGGACCGCGTGCGGCGGGCGGGCTGCGGTATTGCATCAACTCGGCGGCCCTGCGCTTCATCCACCTCGATGACCTCGAGGCGGAAGGCTACGGTCGGTACAGGACCCTGTTCATTAAGGAGGACGCGTGAGCGACACGCGAAAGGCGATTCTGGCGGGCGGCTGCTTCTGGGGCATGCAGGATTTGATCCGCAAGCAGCCCGGGGTGATTTCGACGCGGGTCGGCTACTCCGGTGGGCGAAACGATCACCCCACCTATCGCAACCACCCGGGCCACGCGGAGGCCGTGGAGATCATCTACGACCCGGCGCAGACCGACTACCGAGCGCTGCTGGAATTCTTCTTCCAGATCCACGATCCGACGACCAAGGACCGCCAGGGCAACGACATCGGTACCAGCTACCGTTCGGCGATCTTCTATCTCGACGACGAGCAGAAGCGCGTCGCGCTGGAGACCATCGTCGATGTCGATGACTCGGGCCTGTGGCCGGGCAACGTGGTCACCGAGGTGACCCCGGCGAGTGAGTTCTGGGAGGCCGAGCCCGAGCACCAGGACTACCTGCTGCGCTACCCGGACGGCTACACCTGCCACTTCCCGCGACCGGGCTGGAAGCTGCCGAAGCGGCAGACCACCGCGCAGTAGCCCGCGCACCTTGTGCCGCAATTTGTTGCGGCACAAGGTATTCGACGCGCCGCGCACCCCTCGACACCAGGTGTAGATCGCACTGGACCGAATAGTGGCCGGGCTGACCAACTTTCGACTCGTGCCGGGCACGGCGATTCGACCGGTGGTCGGCAGCGCGACCAGCGCATAGCGGGCGGCGGTTTGTGCATCTGGTTGTGCTTGATGTAGTTGGCGACACGATTATGGACTCCCGGTGAGGGATTCGAGTTCATCGCGCAATTCCGCGACCTCGGTGGCCAGCTCGTCGCGCAGCTGTTCGCGTTCCCGGAGGCTGGCGCGCAGGTTGTCCACCGTGTCGTTCATCGCCGCCAGCTTCCGGTCGGCACCGGCCAGCCGCCACTCGACGACCGCGCGATGGTCGACCTCCGCACTGGCATACATCACCCAGCCCACAACGTAATCCAGCCACTCCGGCTGTTTGGGCATGCGTTGATCGGCATCCCATCCGCGCCGTACCGACGGCTTCGACGACAGCACCCGATCGGCGCTGGGTCCCGTCAACTGCACGAGATCGAACTTTCCGGCAGTCGTCACCACCGCGGTGAGGCGGAAAAGCCCCGCGAGGTGCATCCGCAACTCCGCCGCGCCTCGGCCGTCGGTATCCATCGCACCGAGCCACGGCCCTTCCGCGGCATCGATGATCGAGCCGAGCACCCCGAGTTGCCCGGCACTCCGACGCCCGCGCGTCACCCGTTCGCGGAGGTCATCGGGCGTTGCGGACATCTGATCCCAGTGCATGGCGCCTCCCTGTCTCGCGTTTGTGACTACCGACAGTTTCACCGCTCGGTCGCGGGTGTGAGGGCTCGGCGCGCCAAGGGTCGGCCATCGGAGTTGCCAGGTCGCCGATACAGCGTCGTTACTCCTCGCGCATATCGATCACGACGGCCTGCGGCAGCTCGACCAGCTCATCGTTCGCCGAACCGGTGCCGCCGGTGCCGCGAGCCGACGCCGCGTCCAGCGATCGGGCGATCACGGCCGCGAAGTCAGCGACGATGAGGTCCTTTTTGGTCGGAAGGCCGGTAGAGGGTCCTAACGATCAGTCGAGCTGATAGCCCTCCCGTGCGAGCGAGAACCAGTGTCCGGTACGGGTATTCGCGCACTTCATACCGGCAGTCCCGCTCTCGCAGACCACTTCGCCGGACCGGAACGACTGACCGTAATCGAGGATCGGCAGACTGCTGTCGCGGATCGTGTCACCGTGGCAGGTGAACCGCGCTGGATCGCCCTGGAACAGCACGATCCGGTCGCCGTACGCCTGGTAGCAGTTGCTCGGCTTGGCCGGTGCCGCATACGAATGACCACCGATTTCGCAGACCGCGCCCTTATCGGCAACTACGCAGGTCATATTTCCGCTCGGCGACCGGAACCCGTTCGACAGATCCGGCTGCTGCGCCCCCGCCACCCCGAAGGCCAATATCGATCCGGACACCGCCGCCAATGCCGCAATACCTACCCGATTCATCATCCGAACTACCCCCACTTCAAGATCCGATGCGGCGGGCCGCGCCCGCCGGTCGACACCGGACCACACAGAGAAGTTCGCGAATCGCTCGAGAAGCGTATCGGTGGCTCATGCCACCAGTTCTCCGGGCGGCGGAACCGCCATGCTCAGCTGGTGCCGGAAACCCCGTCCTGACCGGGTGAATCGCCGGTGCGGGTCAGGATGGTGCGCAGAACCAATTCGGGGTCATCGATCATCGGGACGTGTCCGACACCGGGCAGGACCTCGAACGTGACGCCCGGCAGGCGCTGCTGGGCGATCGCGCCATTGACCGCTACCGGAAAGATGCGGTCGGCCTGCGACCAGGCCACGGTGATCGGGCAAGGTAGTCGCTCGAATTCCGCGATCGCATCTCGGGTGTTGAGTAGATCGTCGGTGACCGTACAGCCGAGCAGATCGGCGACGATGCCCTCGGCCGCCGATGGTTCGAGGCGATCGCCGTGTTCGGCGATGACCCGCAAGGCCAAGCGCCGCACCAGCGATGACCGCAGCGTGAGCGGTGCGAGCGGTCGGGTCACGCGCGCGAAAGCGACATTGCGCGCGATGGTGGCGGAGGAATCGGCGTGCCCTGTTCCGCCCGCATCCCAGAATCCGGCCGGTGAGAGCGCGCAGACAGTGCGTGCCCGTCCCCTGCGTGCCAACTCGACCGCGGTCCACCCACCGAGCGAGTTTCCGACCAGATGCACTGTCGCCCAGCCGTTTTCATCGAGCAGCCGTTCGACCTCATCGACAAAGTCGGCAATCCGCGCCGGGCGCCGCGACACCGCCGCCCCACCCCGATGCCCCAGCGCGGTCGGCGCGAGCACCTGGAACCGGGCCGACAGCTTCGGAATCAACGGATCCCACACCCGTGCCGACATCGCCACCCCGTGCAACAGCACCAGCGGCTCACCGCTCATCGCGCCCGTCCGACATCGACTCCTGCCACCGCTGCACCGCTGTTTGCACGGCCGCCTCGTCTTCGAGGGCATGGGCGCCGGACGCGCCCGCGGCACCGAGGATCAACTCCCCTTCGGTGACCAGAACTCCGCCTGCCCATGGGACGAAGTCGCCGCCGTAGAGGTGTTGGATGCTGTCCACGATCCCGCCGGGCAGTTCGATCTGGCCGGAGGGTCGCAAGGCCAGCAGCGCGGTACGCGCCTTGGCCACCGCGATTCGGCTGGTCATGGGCATACCGCCGTCGCCACGCCGCAGGGCGATCACCTCACCCGCGAGGTCGACAACCGCCACCGCCAGCGGCGCGAACCCGCGCTCGGCACCGACCGCCAACGCGGTCTGCACCAACCAATCCGCATCGGCCGACTTCAGTCCAGGAAAGCGTGGAGTACCAGACACGAACCCGAAACTAACGGTGATAGCCGCGGCCGTCAAAGCATCCGCCGCGGCAACCATGATCTCGTAGGTCGAGACCGGTGATTGACAGCAAATGGTCTACCTGTCAACGTATCGGAGCACATCGGATGCCGTGATTCGAGTTGGTGCTCCGGTGTCGGCGAATCGGAGCGTGCTTGATGGGGTTTCTCGAACCCGACCTGCCTGTGGTCGATATGGCGGAGTGGAGCAAGGGCACTCGAAGTGAGCGGATCCGGCCCATGGCGCGTCATTGGGCCGAGGTGGGTTTCGGGACGCCGATCGCGTTGCATTTGTTCTATGTCGGCAAGGTCTGTCTCTATATTCTCGGTGGCTGGCTTATCGTGTTGTCCACCAAGGGGATCTATGGATTCGCGAACGTCGACGCATGGTGGTCCGAGCCGATCGTCTTCGAGAAGGTTGTGCTGTATACGCTGCTGTTCGAGGTGGTCGGGCTCGGGTGCGGGTTCGGTCCGTTGAACAACAGGTTCTTTCCGCCGATGGGGTCGATTCTGTATTGGTTGCGGCCCAAGACCATTCGGCTGCCGCCGTGGCCGGGCGTCGTACCGCTCACCAAGGGCACCGAGCGTTCGCCGGTGGATATCGTGCTGTACGCGGCATTATTGGTGATGACAGTGGTCGCCTTGCTATCCGACGGAACCGGTGCGGTGCCGGAGTTGGATACGACGGTCGGACTGTTGCCGGTGTGGCAGATCGCCGCGATTCTCGGCCTGCTGGCGCTGATCGGGTTGCGCGACAAGGTAATTTTCCTGGCGGCGCGCGGCGAGGTCTATGCCACGCTCGCCGTCACCTTCCTTTTCGCCGCCGATATGGTCGTCGCCGCGAAGCTGGTCTTCTTGGTGATCTGGATGGGTGCGGCGACATCGAAGCTGAACAAGCACTTTCCGTTCGTGGTGTCCACGATGATGTCCAATAGCCCAGTTTTCCGGCAAAAGTCGCTCAAGCGCAAGTTCTTCGAGAATTTTCCCGACGACCTGCGGCCCGGTCGGCTGTCCCGCATCTTCGCGCACGGCGGTACGGCCGTCGAGATGTGTATTCCGTTGGTGCTGTTGTTCTCTCACGGCGGCTGGCTGACGGCGGTCGCCGCAATAGTGATGGTGTGCTTCCATCTGGCGATCCTGACCGCCATTCCGATGGGTGTCCCGCTGGAATGGAACGTCTTCATGATCTTCGGTGTGCTCGTATTGTTCGTCGCGCACGCCGATCTCGGCATCAGCGATCTGCATCATCCGGTGCCGGTAGTGCTGCTGTTCCTGGTGATCGCGGGCATCGTGATCGCCGGAAACCTTTTCCCGCACCAGATTTCGTTCCTACCGGGCATGCGCTATTACGCCGGTAACTGGGACACCACGATGTGGTGCATCAAACCCTCCGCGGCCGAAAAGATCGGCCGCGGCATCGTCGCGATCGCCAGCATGCCGCAGGCCCAGCTGGAACGGTTCTACGGCAAGGACCGCGCCCAGATCCCGATGTTCATGGGATATGCCTTCCGCGCCATGAACACTCACGGCCGCGCCCTGTTCACCCTCGTGCATCGAGCCATGCCATCCGGCCACGAGGACGAATACACCCTCACCGACGGCGAACGCATCTGCAGCACCGCCCTCGGCTGGAATTTCGGCGACGGCCATATGCACAACGAACAACTCATCACGGCCATGCAAGAGCGCTGCCATTTCGACCCCGGCGAAGTCCGGGTAGTCATCCTCGACGCCCAACCCATCCACAAACAAACCCAGTCCTATCGCCTGGTCGACGCCGCCACCGGCGAATTCGAACGCGGCACAGTAAATATCGCCGACATGGTCACCCGCCAACCCTGGGCCGACGACGTTCCCGTCCACGTCACCCACACCGATCGGGACTGACCGAAGAAGCCCCTCAGCTTCGCGACACCAAAGGGCTTCCCGCTTTGGGCACTGCGGCTCTAGCGCGCCTCACCCGATCCAGTCGGTCAACAGCTGATCGCTTCTGCCGGTGCGGATTTCGGTTTCGAGCCAGGTGTTGACGACGGTGTTGAAGAAGGTGTCGCCCTTGGGCAGGAGGTAGGCCTTGGGGGCGGAGTCGAAGGGAGTGTCGGGGTGTAGGACCTGGAGGGTGGGGTGGGTGCGTTGGCGGTAGCGGCCCTCGACCGAGTCGGTGACGAAGACGTCGGCGTTGTGCTGTTCGAGCTGGTCGTAAATGGTGAGGTTATCCGGCCAGATGGTCAGTTGGGCCGCCGGGAAGTTGGTGCGGGCGAAGGCCTCGTTGGTGCCGCCGCGGTTGACGATCACCCGGACCTCGGGGCGGTTGATCTGATCGACGGTGGCGTAGTCGGCGGCGTCGGTGCGGCGCACGACGGGGGTCTTGCCGTCGATGGAGGTGGGGATGGAGAAGTCGGCGACGATGCGGCGGGCCGGGGTGTCGGAGATGCCGCCGACGGCGATATCGCAGCGTGCGAGGAAGTCGTCGGTCAGGGTGGACCAGGTCGTCGGAATCCATTGCGGGACAACATGTAAGGTAGCGGCGAGGTCGGTGGCGAGGGTGATGTCGACGCCGCGGTAGGTGCCGTCGTCTTCGCGCAGGGTATAGGGCGGGTAGTCGCCGGTGGTGCAGACGCGCAACACGCCCGACTGCTGCACGGTGAGCAGATGCGACGCCTCCTGGGCGGTCGCGACGGGCCCGGTGGCGAGCAACCAGCCCAGGGTCGACAGGACGGCTATCGGCAGATATCGGAGCGGTCGGCGCATCGAGACAGGCTAACCGACCTGATAGTCGGCTGAGAACCCGACGATTGGGACACTTCCCAGCCGATGCCGACCGTTGATACTGGTAGTCACCCACGAAGGAGTTCGACATGAGCCTTATCGGCACCTTGCTCGGGTTAGCCCTGACGGTATTCATCCTGCTGCTGCTCGCCCGGCTGGTATTCGATTGGGTAGGGGTGCTCGCCGATGGCAGGCACCCCCAGTGGGTGAATCGCGCCCGCGACCTGAGCCACGCCGCGACCGAACCGGTGATCGCCCCGGTGCGCCGGTACCTACAGCCGGTCCGGCTTGGCGGACTCTCCATCGATCTGGCGTTCACCGTGGTGTTCATCATCGCCCTGGTCCTGCGTCAGATCTTCTTCAGCCTGTAAGCGATGGAATCCATCGCCTACGGCCCACACCGCGACCAGGTGGCCGACTTGTATCTGCCCGCCGCGGACGGTCCGGCGCCGCTCGTCGTGGTGCTGCACGGTGGATTCTGGCGCGCCCAGTTCGACCGCGCGCATGCCAAGCCGCAGGCACAGGCGCTGGCCGCACTCGGATACGCGGTCGCCAACCTCGAGTATCGCCGGGTCGGCGACGGGGGCGGTTGGCCGACAACCTTCGACGATGTCGCGCGGGCACTCGATGTTCTGCCCGGTTTGATCGAGGACGCACGCCCGGGCCGCATCGACCAGGACCGCATCCTCTACATCGGGCATTCCGCGGGCGGCCATCTGGCGTTATGGGCTTCCCTGCGGCATCGGCTGCCGAGCGAAAGTGCTTGCCACACCGAGGTTCCACCGCGAGTGGCCGGTGTCGTGGCCTTGGCACCGGCGGCGAATCTGGTCGATGCCTATCACCGCGGCAATGGCCAGGGCGCGGTCGCCGAATTGCTCGGCGGCGGGCCACGAGACTTTCCCGAGCGCTACGCGGCCACCGACCCATCGGTGCTCGGCGGCGCGGACATCCCCATCGTCGTGGTGCACGGCGATCGCGACCAGCGGCTGCCGATCGAAATGGCGCGCGAGTACTGCGCGAAATCCGGCGCAGAACTCGTCGAGCTGCCCGGGATCGGACATTTCGAGCTCATCGATCCCGATTCCGCCGCATGGCCTTTCGTCGTACAGGCGCTGCGTAGGTGCATCGACTGATCGAGGCGGTTGCGAGTCGGATCCGCGGGGTCGAAGAGCACGCGGACTCGCCCGCGCTACCGCACGAATTCACTCGGATCCTCGCGCAACATATCGCTGTCCGCGTGCAAGGTTCGCCGCGATACCGGGTCGCCCCCGGCAGAGGCTCCGCATTGTGTGTGACTCGATAACCGACCGGAACGGCCATGTCTCCCAACATCATCGGTCGTGAGTTGCGCTGTAAGATCAGGTCTCATGGGTTGGGAAGCCGGGCCCGGTGCAGCAGACGGCTCGCGCGGCGACCTGACCGGACGCTGGACTGCCGCGCTGACAGGTGGGGCGCGTGATCATGTGGTATCGACGAGTGCGGGTGGGGCGCGCATGCTGCTGACACGGCTGGCCATGGAGTTCGAAATCGCAACGCAGACAGCCGAATCCGCTGATCGGGTGGCCGAGTTGGGGGCGGAGTTGGCGCGGTCGCATTTCGTCGGCGACGAGGTGCTCGGTCGCAGCATCGCGGCACTAAGCACGCATTTCACCAAAACGGGCACCATCACGGCGGATCGGCTGGCCGATTTGCTCGCCGCATTCACGAATGGCTATATCCGCGCATTCCGGGCATGGTTGCTCGCCGAGCAGGAGGACGTCCGGGCCGCCGAAATCGCCGCTCGACGCGCCGTCGCCGAAAAGTTGCGCGCGAGTGAGGCGCGGCTGCGATATCGCGCCCACCACGATCAGCTGACCGGCCTGCCGAATCGGACGAAATTCATCGACGCGCTCGCCACCGCCTTCGCCGATCCGAGTGCCGATTTCGGCCTCTGCTATCTCGACCTCGACCATTTCAAACTCGTCAACGACACCTTCGGACACGCATTCGGCGACCAATTGCTCATCCAGGTCGCCGCCCGCCTACGCGCCTGCGCCCAACCCGGTCAACTGGTGGCGCGCATGGGTGGCGACGAATTCGTCATCCTGGTCCCGCAATTCGGCGAAACCGTCGCCGCGGTCGCGAAGCACATGCTCGACGCGCTTACCCAACCGTTCGAGATCGACGGCCACCACCTCACCGTCACCGCGAGCATCGGTGTCATGGAAGGACGCACCGAGCACACCACCGCCGATGAACTCCTGCAGGCCGTCGATACCACCATGTACTGGGCCAAAGCGGCGGGTCGCGCCCGCTATGCGGTCTTCGACGCCGATCGCGGCCGCCGCGAACACACCCGCGCCGAACTCTCGGCCGCCATGCCCGCCGCCCTGCTCCGCGATGAACTATTCCTGGACTACCAGCCCATCGTCGCCCTCGCCGACCAGCGGATGATCGCGGTCGAGGCCCTGGTGCGCTGGCGGCATCCGGAACTCGGCGTACTCGCCCCGGCGCAATTCGTGGACCTCGCCGAGGACAACGGCCATATCGGCGCATTGGGCGCGCAGGTGCTCGAGCGCGCGTGTCGCGACAGCCGGGACTGGCACGACCGCTTTCCCGGCCGGACGCCGATCGTGAGCGTCAATGTCTCCGCCGCCGAGGTGGCGGACCCGACCTGGCTGGATCGGGTCCAGGACGTCATCGCCGAGACCGGCATCGCACCGGACCGACTGCAACTCGAACTGACCGAGCGGGCCTTCATGCACACCACCGGTCGGCCGCTGCAGGCATTGCGCACGTTGTCCGAGGCCGGTGTCCGCATCGCGATCGACGATTTCGGCACCGGCTATTCCAATCTCGCCTACCTGGGCCAGCTGCCGCTCGATGTCGTCAAACTCGCGGGACCGTTCATCCGCTGTATCCGCACCCCGGAATCGCCCGGTGCCACCGATCTGCTGGTGCTCGAATCCATTATCGAACTCACTCATGCCCTCGGGTTCACCCTGACCGCCGAATGCGTCGAAACGCAATATCAGGCCGATCGGCTCGAATCGCTCGGCTGCGACAGCGCACAGGGCTGGCTCTTCCACCGGCCCATGCCCGTCGCGGAGATCACCGAGCTGCTTTCCGGCTGACGGGCATCAGATTCGTTGCGCCGCATGAGCATTGACCAAGGCGAGCAGGAATTCCGTTGGCACATCGGGCCATTCGGGACGCAAACGTCCGGCGAGCTGATCTTCGTACACGGCCGCGAGTGTCGCGACGACGTATGGTCCACCGTCCAGCAGATAGCGCACCGATCCGAATTCGGCGCACTGGGCGGCTACCGTCGCCAACAACGTCTTGGCCTCATCGGTGCGGCCCGCGGCGGCCAGGCAGGCGATCAGCATTCGGCGTGCCTTCAGCAATTCCCTCGGCCGCTTGACGGATTCGAGCAGATCCACCCATTCCTGGGCCCATGCGCAGGCGAGTTCGGTCTTTTCCGGCGTTTCCGCGGCGAGCAGCAGCCGGATCGCGGTGAATTCCTCGTACAGGACCGTGAATTCGTCGATCGGGTCGACCGGCTCGCGGCGATTTCCGTATTCGACAACGGGCAGTGGACCGAATTCCGGATGCGGCGGCAATCCGAGTCGCAGTCGCTCGTTCTCCACCTCGGCGCCCAGTCGCGGCAATGACATCGAACGCGCGACGCGCGCACCCTCGTTCAATCTGCGAATCGCGGCCGCGCGATCGCCGCGCAATGCTTTGATGCGCGCCCCGACGACATAGCGCGCCAATTTGAAATCGACGACACCGGCTTCGGGTCCCAGCTTGTAGCCCTCATCGAGCAGCCGCTCCGCCTCCGCGACTTCCCCACGCTCATAGAGCAATTCGCCGAGCAGGGACCCGGCCAGCCGCGCGCCGTAGGAATGGCTGCCGCCGGATTGCTTGGCCACCTTCATCGCCCTACGGAAGTACTGCTCGGCCCTGGCGATATCGAGTTGCAGGCTCGCGGCCAGCCCCAGAAAGCACAGGCCGTGAATATTGTTGTAGAAGCCCTTGTTCTGGCGCATATACGGGGCGGACCATTCCTGGATGCGCAGCGCCTCTTCGAAGTCGTAGCGATAGCCCGCGGCGAAGGTCGCGACATTCGCACCGATCGCCACCACATACGGCGACAGTTCCTCGGCCCGGAAGAAGCAGGGTGCCAGCATATCGTCGACTCCGGCCAGCGCGTCCGCGCGCACCGCGACCACCGCACGTACCACACCGGCCTCGGCCCGCAGCAGCGCGGTGCTGGCTTCGTCGAGTTCACCGAGGTCCAGCGTCGATTCGGCGAGGCGCAGCGCACGTTCGGCCGGTGCGGCCCGGTGCAGCAGGATATTGGCCCAGGCCAGATCCAGTTGTAGCCGCGGATGCGTTTCGATGATGGTGGCGGGCAGCTTGTTCACCAGACCGATGAGACTGGCGAACTGACCGTATTCGAGCAGCGACATCCCATCTCGCTCGACGATCTCGATGGCCCGCTGCTCGTCCCCGGCCAGCAGGGCATGATCGACGGCCTCGCTGACATGTCGATGCTCGGCCAGCCATCGGGAGGCCACCCGGTGCAGTTCGGTGGTCCGTTCGGGTCGATCGCGTTCCAGCCGCTGCTGCAGGAAATCCTGGAACAGGTGGTGGTAGCGGAACCAATTGCCGTCATCGAGCTTGCGCAGGAACAGATCCTGCAGTTCGATCTGCTCCAGCATCGCCTGGCCATCCGGTACGCCGGTGAGCGCCGAGGCGAGCTCACCGCAGATTCGCGGCGTGATCGAGGTCGCCACCATGAAGTCGACGTCGCTGCCGCGCAAGGACAGTGCCGCCAGTTGCAGTGCCGCGACCCAGCCTTCGGTGGACTCGGTGAGGTCCTCGACATCGGCGCGATCCAGGTCGAGTCCGCCCAACTCGACCAGGAAGGTATGTGCTTCCGCGACATCGAAACGCAGAGCGCTGGGACCTATTTCGACCAGTTCGTCGCGGGCCCGCATCGAACTCATCGGCAGTCCGGCCTGACTGCGGCTGGTGATCACCAGATGCAATGCGGGACTGCAGCCTTCGAGCAGAAACCGCAATGCGCGCGTAGTGGCCGGGTCGGTGGCGCAGTGCCAGTCGTCGATGACGACCACCACTTCCTCACCGCGCCGATCGATATCGTTGATCAACGAGGTCAGCACATAGCGTTCGGACGCGTCGCCGTGCTCCTCGAGCAGTTCGCCGAGTTCGCGCGCGAGCGAAGGTCGTGCGGCGCGAATGGCTTCGATCAGATGTGCGAGGAACCAGACGACATTGTTGTCGTCGTGATCGACGGTCAGCCAGGCCACCGCAGTGCCCTCGGCGGTCAGCGCCTCGCACCATTGGGCGGCGAGGGTGGTTTTGCCGAATCCGGTGGGGCCGTGGATGACCGCGAGCCTGCGGTTGCGACCGTCGCGCAGCAGCGCGAGCAGCCGCTGGCGATCGACCAGCGGGCGGTTGGCCACCGGTGGCCGCAAGCGGGTGGCGGGCACGGGTGGGGTGATGGTCGATGACGTCGCCGAGGTGCGGCGGCGGCCGGAGGTAGGCGTCGGCGACGGCCGATGTCCGACGGGTTCGGCGGCCGGTAACGGGATCGGCATGTCATCGGGCGGCAGGCCGTGCCGCTCCTGGATCTCGCGCAGTTGCGCACCGAATTCGGCTGCACTGGAAGGCCGTTCGGAACGCTCGCGAGACATCGCGGCTTCGATGGCGGCGGTCACGTCCGGAGGCAGCCCTGCCTCCCCCAGATCCGGTATCGGCTGTTTGGTGATGCGCAGGAACTGGGCGACCAACTGCTCACCATTGCGGCGCTCGAAGACAGCGTGACCGGTGCTGGCGCAGAACAGCGTCGAGGCCAGGCTGTAGATATCGGAGGTCACGTCCGGGACGTGCCCCTGCAGCACCTCGGGCGCGGTGAAGGCCGGGGAACCGGTGATCGTGCCCGCCGTTGTCTCGAAACCGCCGACCAACCGTGCGATGCCGAAATCGGCCAACTGCGGTTCACCGTATTCGGTGAGCAGGATATTGCCGGGTTTCACATCGCGGTGCAGCATCCCCCGCCGGTGTGCGGTTTCCAGCGCGCCCGCGATTTTCACGCCGATATGCAACGCGTCGTGCCAGCCGATCGGACCGTGCTCCTGGATGCGGGTGTCCAGTGAGCCGTGCGGGTGGTACGGCATGACAATGTAGGGCCGTCCGGTGGCGGTTGAGCCCACCTCGAAGACGCTGACGATATTGGGATGACCCGACAGCTTGCCCATGGCGAGTTGTTCACGGACAAAGCGTTCGAGATTCTCCGATTCCAGATCGGCGGTCAGCACCTTGATAGCCACCATGCGTTCGAGCGCGGGCTGGGCACACCGGTAGACAACTCCGAATCCGCCGCGTCCGATTTCGGCGGCATCGGTGAACCCGGCAGCGGCCAGCTCTGCCGCGAACCCTGAGGTGAGGTCGCGTTGCGTGGAAAGCGGATCGATTGGCGACACGACGACCCCGATTACAACTACCAGCTAGCTACTTCGAGCATATTCCCGTCGCGACGATTCCGCGCGCGCTCGCCTAGGATGCCGCCGCAATTGCCTGCGGTGCAGGCGATCCTGGTCGTCGAATGTCGGGCCGCCGAAATTATTCGTGTCCCGCACACCGGAGGCTACCGGTTGGCGAACTGTGTCACGACGCGTCCTCGGTGAGCCAGCAGCGGTTCGCTGTCCACCTTGGGGTTTCGGCACAGAGCCGAGCAATGCCTACCCTTCGGCGATGGCGGCAAGTCGGTCGAGGGATGCTTGCAGCTTGTCAGGCGTGGTGGCGCGGGCGCGCGGGAGCCGGATCGAAGCATCCGAAGCCGACTCCCGCCAGTCAGAAGACCTGCAGCGGAGGGGATTTGGGGAAGGTGACGGGGAGCGCGACCAGGGCACGATGGAAGGGGCCCGGTCGCCATTCCAGTTCCTCGTCGGGGACGGCCAGCCGCATTTCCGGTAAGGCGTCCAGGAGTTGATCGATCGCATCCTGTGCGATCAGGGTCGCGATCGAGCGGGCGGGCCAGGCATGCGGGCCGACGCTCCACGCCAGGTGCGAACTGTTGTCGGTGTACTCGCCGGTGGTGATCGCCGGATCGTTATTGCAGCCGGTCATGCTGATGACCACCGGCTGGTGCGCGGGCAACCACGAGCCCTCGATCAACACCGGCTGTTTCGGGAAGGTGATGCAGTAGTTCGATAGTGGCGGGTCGGTGAACAGCACCTCGTCCAACGCGTCGCGCGTGGATAGAGTGCCGCCGAGAATGCCACCACCGAACCGATTGTCGGTCAGCATCAGTCGCAGCGTATTGACGATCAGATTCTGCGTCGGTTCCATTCCGGCGCCGTACAGGAGGAGGACCTGCTGGATCATCTCGGCGTCATCGAGCTTCGCCGGATGGGCGAGCAGCACGGATATGACATCGTCGGCCGGTTGGTCACGCCTGAGGGAGACCAGTTCGAACATGGCATCGGCAAGAATCTTGCCGCCCTCGACGGCTGCATCCGCACCCTCCATCATGCGCGCCAGACCGGTTGCGGCACGCTGGCTGATCTCCTGCGGACAACCGAGTATCGCGTTGATCACGGCGAAGGCCAGCGGCATTGCGTACTGCCCGACCAGATCCGCGGTACCGTCCTCGCAGAAGGTGTTGATCAGCGGAATGGCGATCTTCTCCACGGTGGAATGCAAAGCGAACATGTCGACCACACCGAGACCGGCCACGATCGCCTCCCGGTAGCGGGTGTGCTCACGGCCGGTGGTGCGAACCGCCGCCGGACGCCATTCGAGCATCGGCCGCACCGGGCAGTCCTCGGGCACGTTCTGCTGCCAGCTTCGTGGATCGGCCGGAAAGTGGTCGGGATCGTTGAGGATCTGCAGCGCGGTGTAGTAACCGATCACCAGGGTCGCTGGTACACCGGGAGCCAATTCCACCGGAACCAGCGAACCGTATCTCTTGCGCATCTCGCGGTACGCGTCATGCGGGTTCGCGGCGAATTCCGCTGAGAACAACGAGATTCGGGGGCCGTCGGTATCGATCGGCGATCCGTGCGCGACAGGGAACGGGCGAGTGGTGGTGGTTGCCGACTCTGGCGTGGTCAAGAGACGTGACTCCAGTCGTTGTGCAGAAGCGATGAGCATGGTGCGCGACCGCAGGGGCATCCGTGCCGCCTGCGCAGAGCAGAGTCAGCCTACGTCGACCGTCCGGTCCGCGCGTGCCGAGCGGACTACCCACCACATGGAATGGCTGCGGGCGATGTCCCGCCCATTGCCCATCGGAGATGTGACCGGCATTACAGTGGATGGAGCCGACACGAAGGACACCGATTGAGCACAACAGCGCACGGCAACCCCTGGGTGGCCGTTCGACCGGACGAGGACCTCGCGCAATTGGCGCGGCGGGTGTCCTGTGCGCATCGCAGCTTTATCGAAGGCGAGCGGCTGCCGACCGATCCGGTGCGCCCGGTGGTGCTGGATTCCTGGCGACGCAGCCGCAGCAGCGGCGTCGACCCGGACCGCTTCGGCGCCGGTGTCGATCTCGATGGCATTGAGCTGCAACGGTATCGGGCCACGCATCCGACCGCGCTGATCCGACCGGTGGTGCGCAAGCTGCTCGTCGAGGATGCCGCAGATGCCGGACTGCTCGTCGCGATCAGCGATGCCGAGGGCAGGTTGCTGTGGGTGGAGGGCGATTCGAAGGTCAAGGACCGGGCGCTGGGGATGAATTTCGTCGAGGGTGCGGATTGGAGTGAGGGCCGGGTGGGCACCAATGCCCCCGGCACCGCGCTCGCCCTCGACCACCATGTGCAGATCTTCGGGGCCGAACACTTCAGTCGCGTGGTGCACGAATGGAGTTGTTCCGCTGCGCCCGTACATGATCCGCGCAGCGGTCGGATCATCGGCGCCATCGATATCACCGGCGGACCCCGTGTCGCGGCGCCGGAGGTGTTATCACTGATCCGCGCTACGGTGTCGGCCGCGGAATCCGAACTGCGCCTGCTCATGCTCGACGCGCCGAAACCGCTCGCATCGACGACGGCACGCCTCGAGGTGCTCGGTCCGGCCCGACCGACGCTGATCCGCGATGGTGAGCGCATCCGTCTGTCCCAGCGCCATGCCGAAATCCTTTTGCTGCTTGCCAATTTCCAGGAGGGACTGAGCGCCGACCATCTCGCCATGCTGCTCGACGAATCCGAGTTGGATCCGGTGACGGTGCGCGCCGAGATGTCGCGGGTGCGAAAGATGTTGGGCGCCAATGGTCTCGGTTCGCGTCCGTATCGGCTGCTGATGGATCTGGATACTGATGTCGACCAGGTTCGGCGCGCACTCGCGCACGGCGATACCTCGGCAGCGTTGCGCGCCTATGCCGGTCCGATTCTGCCGCGATCGCTCGCACCGGGCATCACCGAACTGCGCGTCGAGTTGCGCGGACGGCTGCGCGCGGCCCTGTTGACCGCCGGTGATCGCCGCTTGCTCGCCCGCTGGACCGATTCAGTCGACGGCCGCGAGGACGTTGCGGCGTGGACCGCCTACCTCGCCTCCCTTGACCGGCAGTCCTCGCTCTATGCCCAGGTAAAGACGCAACTGCGACTGCTCGACCGCAAATTGGGCATCTGACCGGTTTCTTGCAACTGTCGTGCAACATGGCCGCTTCTAGTGTTCCGGATCACACCTGACGTAGGAAAGTCAGCAGATCGAGGAGCATTCGATGACCGTCTTCGCCCGCCCAGGCACACCCGGCGCCGCCATGTCGTTCCAGACCCGATACGACAACTGGATCGGCGGCGAATGGGTCGCGCCGGTCAAGGGGCAGTACTTCGAAAACCCCAGTCCCGTAACGGGTCAGCCGTTCTGTGAGGTCGCGCGCGGCACCGCGGAGGATATCGAACTCGCCCTCGATGCCGCGCACGCCGCCGCACCCGCCTGGGGCAAGACCTCGGTCGCCGAGCGCGCCGTCATCCTCAACAAGATCGCCGACCGCATCGAGCAGAACCTCGACGCGATCGCCCTCGCGGAGGCCTGGGACAACGGCAAGCCGATCCGGGAAACCCTGGCCGCCGATATCCCGCTGGCCATCGACCACTTCCGCTACTTCGCTGGTGCCATTCGCGCACAAGAGGGTTCACTGTCACAGATCGACGCCGACACCGTCGCCTACCACTTCCACGAGCCGCTCGGTGTGGTCGGTCAGATCATTCCGTGGAACTTCCCGATTCTGATGGCCACCTGGAAGCTCGCGCCCGCCCTGGCCGCCGGTAATGCGGTGGTGCTCAAGCCCGCCGAGCAGACCCCGGCCTCGATCATGTTCCTGATCGGGCTGATCGGTGATCTGCTGCCGCCCGGCGTGGTCAATATCGTCAACGGTTTCGGTGTCGAGGCGGGTAAGCCGTTGGCCTCGAGCCCGCGGATCAAGAAGATCGCCTTCACCGGTGAGACCACCACCGGTCGCCTGATCATGCAGTACGCCTCGCAGAACCTGATCCCGGTCACGCTGGAACTCGGTGGTAAGAGCCCGAATATCTTCTTCAGCGATGTCCTCGCCGCCAATGACGACTTCCAGGACAAGGCGCTCGAGGGCTTCACCATGTTCGCGCTGAACCAGGGCGAGGTCTGCACCTGTCCGTCGCGTGCGCTCATCCAGGCCGATATCTACGACGAATTCCTGGCCGCCGCGGTGGTGCGCACCAAGGCGGTGCGGCAGGGCGATCCGCTCGATACCGAAACCATGATCGGCGCACAGGCCAGCAATGATCAGCTCGAAAAGATCCTGTCCTACCTCGAAATCGGTAAGGGTGAGGGTGCGACGTTGCTGACCGGTGGCGAGCGCGCCGACCTCGGCGGCGATCTGTCCGGCGGATATTACGTGCAGCCAACAGTTTTCGCTGGCAGCAATTCGATGCGGATCTTCCAGGAGGAAATCTTCGGACCGGTTGTCTCGGTGACCTCGTTCGCGGATTACGACGAAGCCATCAAGATCGCCAATGACACCCTCTACGGCCTCGGCGCGGGCGTATGGTCGCGTGACGGTTCGGTGGCCTACCGGGCCGGACGCGATATCCAGGCCGGACGCGTGTGGACCAACACCTACCACCAGTACCCGGCACATGCGGCGTTCGGCGGCTACAAGCAGTCCGGTATCGGCCGGGAGAACCACCGCATGATGCTCGACCACTATCAGCAGACGAAGAACTTGCTGGTCGGCTATGCGTCGAAGGCGCAAGGTTTCTTCTGATGGCCGCAGTCCCCCGGCGCGTGCGCGCCACCGCGGCGGCGATGGATCTGCTCCGTCGCCTCCGCGGGCTGCACGGACCGCTCATGCTGCACCAGTCCGGTGGTTGCTGCGACGGATCAGCCCCGATGTGTTATCCCGCAGGCGAATTCATTGTCGGCGATCACGATGTGCTGCTCGGATTGCTCGATTTGCGATTGCGGGTCGACGAGTTGCCAGCTACCGCGCCGGAGTCGGATGATCTTGCGCCGGTATGGATCTCGGGACCGCAGTTCGCCGCCTGGCGGCACACCCAGTTGGTCCTCGATGTGGTGCCGGGTCGCGGTTCCGGCTTCAGTCTGGAATCACCGGAGGGGTTTCGATTCCTCAGTCGCGGAAGGGTTTTCGATGACGATGAGCTCGTTGCGCTGGCCGCGATCGAACCGGTCACGGGCGCTGGCTGGGAGCGCGGGGAGCGTCCTGCGGAGGCGACCGAACCACAAGTAGTCGCCGAGGCGGCCGATGCCTGCCCGGTCCCCGATAGCGGACCGCGGCCTCGAGTTTGACAGCTAACTTTTACTGGGGCCCTGCCCGTTCCGGCTCACACGTCGGGCGCGGCTCGATCGCCACCAGGTCCAGCACCAGATCCTGGAGCACCCGGCGGGTGGTATGCGCCTGCGCGATCAACGGTTCGGATGATTCCGTCTCGGCTAGCTCTACCAGCTTGTTGACTACGTGGCAGACCGCGACGAGGCGTCGAATCGCTTGACGTCGCTCGGCGAGATTCATGGTGTCGGTGGCCATATTCACCAGATCGCCGCAACATCCCCGACCGTTTCGCTCGAGTTTGCTGGAACACGAAGCAAGGGATCCAGCAAACTCAACTGCCAATCATCCGGCGGCCCGTAGGACGGCGCGGGCCGCGGCGCGGGCGCTTTCCGGATCGGAGGTCGACAGGACAGCGGCTGCGGCGCGGCGGCAGTCTTCCAACGTGACGGTGGCGAGGGTGGCGCCGACCGCGGCCACCGCGGCACCGGCGGCGGACAGCGAGCTGATACCGAATCCGGTTAGGACGCAAGCCAATAGCGGATCGGCGGCGGCCTCGCCGCAGACGCCGACGGGCTTGTGCGCGGCTGCCCCTGCGGCCGCAGTGCGCGCCACCAGTGCCAGGACCGCGGGTTGCCAGGGGTCGGTCAGTGCGGCGAGGTCGGCGGACATGCGATCGGCGGCCATGGTGTATTGGGCGAGATCGTTGGTGCCGATCGAGAGGAAGTCGACATGTTCCAGAATGGCCTCGGCCAGCAGGGCGGCCGCAGGGACCTCGATCATGACGCCCGGGACCAGCCCGCGCGCTCGCACCGCGGCGGCGAACGACTTCGCTTCGGCCGCAGTGGAAATCATCGGGGCCATCACCCACGGTGTCGGCGTGCGCTCGGTGGCGGCCTGGGCGATCGCGTCGAGTTGGCGGTCCAGGATTCCGCTGTCGTGGGCCGCGATGCGGATGCCGCGCACACCGAGCGCCGGATTGGCTTCCTTGGCATGCTCGGCGAAACGCAATGGTTTATCCGATCCGGCGTCGAGGGTGCGGATCACTACCTTCGACCCGGCGTACGCATCGAAGACCTCGCGATAGATGCCCGCCTGTTCGGCGATGCTCGGCTCGGATTCGCGGTCCAGGAAACATAATTCGGTGCGGAACAGGCCGATGCCCTCGGCCGGTTGTGCGCGCGTCGCGCGGGCTCCGGCCCCGTCTTGGACATTGGCGAGGATCTCGACCCGGTGCCCGTCGGCGGTCGCGCCAGGACCGGTCCAGGCCGCCGTGCGCGATTCCCGGGTGCGGTACTCGGCTATGGCGCGGGCAGCGGTTTGCGGGTCCGGGCCGATGGCGACCTGTCCGGCCGCTCCATCGATCAGCACGTCGATTCCAGCGGGCACATCGTCGAGTCCGGCGATCGCGACCACGCACGGGATGCCGAGCTGCCGGGCGATGATCGCCGTGTGGCTGGTCGGGCCGCCGCGCGAAGTGGCAAGGCCGACAATGAGTTCCGGATCCAGACCGGCCGTATCGGCCGGAGCCAGGTCCTCGGCGAGCAGGATCGATGGCCGAGTGGGCGTGGGGATGCCGGGTTCCGGCGCACCGGCCAGCTCGGCGACCACTCGGTCACAAACATCGCGGAGGTCGGTGACGCGCTCGGCCATCAACCCACCCAACTTGGTGAACACCTCGGCGAACCGATCGGTGGCCGCGGTCGCCGCCACGGCGGCGGGAGTTCCCGTGGCGATCAATTTCTCGGCGGCGCCGAGCCAGCCGCGATCGGCGGCCATGGCGGCATTCGCGGCGAGCACCTCCGCGGCCGCCCCGCTCGCGCGACTGGCTCGCTCACGCAAGCGCCGCGCAACCACCGATGTCGCGGCCAGGAAGGCTTCGTGGTGGGATGCCCGATCGGACTCGGCGATCGGTTCGGAACGAAGGTCTACGCGGATCCGCGGTGCCGGACGCACGGTGGGCGCGGCGGCGATCCCGGGCACCGCCGGGGTGCCGCGCAATGTCATGGCGCTGCCTGCTACCCGCGCGGAGCCTGTGGCCTGCGGTGATCCGGACATTCGATTCCTCCTCCACGCCGATGTCGAGTGAGTGCGACCGATTACTCAGCTCGGCTCGATGTGATCCAGACTACTCAAATCTCTTGACAAAGCAACATAGACGGGCATAAAACAACATAAACACACATTGGCAATCGGAGGATCGGATGTACGCAGAGGAGCGCCAGCAGGCCATCGCCGCCCTGGTCGGGCAACGCGGGCGCGTATCGGTCGCCGATCTGTCCGAGCAATACGGGGTCACCACCGAAACCGTGCGCCGGGATCTGGCGGTCCTCGATCGGATGGGGCTGATCCGCCGGGTGCACGGCGGTGCGGTGCCCGCGGCGGCGCTCACCGCGATCGAACTCGGCACCACCGAGCGCGAACACTCGCGTGCCGCCGAGAAGGACCGCATCGCCAAGGCTGCCCTGGACTATCTGCCCCCGACCGGCGGCAGCGTGCTGTTCGATGCCGGAACTACCACCGCCCGGGTGGCCGCCGCCCTGCCCGCCGACCGCGAACTGGTCGCCGTGACGAACTCGGTGCCCATTGCGGCCCGACTCAGCGGATTCGGCGGGGTGCGGTTGCATCTGATCGGCGGCCGGGTGCGGGGTGTCACGCAGGCCGCGGTCGGTGCGGAGGCGCTGCGGGTACTCGGCGAACTGCGGGTCGATGTGGCATTCATCGGGACCAATGCGCTGACCATCGGCCACGGACTGTCCACCCCCGATCCCGACGAGGCGGCGGTCAAGCGCGCCATGATCGCCAGCGCCCATCGGGTCGTAGTGGTCGCCGATGCCACGAAGGTCGGGCGCGAGGACCTGCTGAGCTTCGGTTCGGTCGACGAATTCGACGTGCTGGTCACCGACACCGGGCTGCTGCCTTCGGTGCACAACGAACTCACCGAATACGGCATCGAGGTGGTCACCGCATGATCATCACGCTTACCGCGAATCCGAGCGTCGACCGGACCGTCAGCCTGCGGGAACCATTGCGGCGCGGTGCCGTACTCCGTGCCGAGACCGTGCTCTCGCAGCCCGGCGGCAAGGGAGTCAATGTCTCTCGGGTGATCGCCGCCGCCGGAGTCGAGACCGTTGCGGTACTGCCCGGCAATGCCGGTGATCCGTTGCTGCGCATGCTCACCGATGCCGATATCCGGCACCGCGCGGTGTCGTGCGCCACCCCGGCGCGCACCAATCTCACCGTCGCCGAACGCGATGGCACCACCACGAAAATCAATGAGCCCGGATCATCGCTGTCCGCCGAATGCCTTGCCGCACTTGCCAATCAGCTCGACGAACTCGCCGACGAGGCGAGCTGGGTGGTGCTGTCCGGGTCCTTGCCGCCCGCCGTCCCGACGGATTGGTACGCGTATCTGCTGCACCGGCTGCGCGGCACTCGGATCGCGGTCGATACCTCCGACGCTCCCCTGCTCGCGTTGGCCGCCGAACTGGAATCGGCCGCGCCGCAACTGCTCAAGCCCAATGCCGAGGAGCTGGCCCAGCTCACCCACGGCGACCCGGTCGAGCTCGAGGATCCCGTCGCTGCCGCGCGTGCGGCGAGCACGCTGGTCGGTCGCGGCGTCGATGCCGTGCTCGCGACGCTGGGCGCGGCCGGAGCCGTGCTGGTCACCGCGGAGGGCGCGTGGCATGCCGCCGCACCCGCCATCACCCCACGCAGCACCGTGGGAGCGGGCGATTCCGCACTCGCCGGATACCTGCTCGCCGAGCTCGACGGGCTGGACGCGCCGGATCGGCTGCGCCGCGCCGTCGCCTACGGCAGCGCCGCCGCCGCGCTGCCCGGGACCGGGTTGCCCGGCCCACACCACACCGACCCCCGCGCCGTGGCCGTCACGACGTTGGAATCCCTGCACAGTCGCTGAAGGACACTGCGATGGCCCACTCCCCTGATTCGATCATCACCACCGAGTTGATCAGCCTCGATACCGACCTCGGCAGCGCCAAGGAAACGGTGATCGCGACGCTCGCGCAGCGCCTCACCGACAATGGGCGTGCTAGCTCTGCCGAGGCATTGCGTGATGCGGCACTGGCGCGCGAAGCACAATCCGCGACGGGGCTCCCCGGCGGGATCGCCATTCCACATTGCCGGAATTCGGCCGTGACCAGTGCGTCGCTCGGGTTCGCTCGGTTGGACCCCGCAGTGGATTTCGGTGCCGCCGATGGGCCCGCGGATCTGGTCTTCCTCATCGCCGCGCCAGAGGGCGCTGGCGCGGAGCATATGAAGTTGTTGTCGAGTTTGGCTCGGGCGCTTGTTCGGCCGGAGTTCGTGGGGTCGTTGCGGGGGGCCGCGAGTGCTGATGAGGTGGTTGCGCTGGTTACGGATGTGCTTGCGCAGACGCCTGCGATGACGCCGAAAAAGACTGCGCCTGGCGCTGTTTCGAGCAGCGTGCCCGGCGCCGCTTCGAACGGCAGCGCACAAGCGTCCCCGACGGCTTCGAACGGTACCGTCACACCCGCTGCGACGGACGGTGTATCCACGTCCCAGGCGGCTTCGAACGCCGCGGACGCACCCATCGCGAACGGCACGGCTTCCGCAGGCGCGGCCGCGTCCCGAGCAGATCACGGCGGCGCATCCCAGGCAGCCGCGAACGGCACGCCCGCGCCATCAGCGCCTTCGATCGGCGCAGCCGTGTCACAAAAAGCTTCGAACGCCACGCCCGCGGCCTCGATCGGCACATCAGAAGACGCCGCAAATGGCCCAACGACTACTCCGGCAGCGACTGGCGTCGACGCATCGCCCAGCACGACAACACCTGCGCCCGAGGGTGTTTCGGATGACGCGACCGACCCCGCTGCCGGGCGCACGATCGTCGCGGTAACGGCCTGCCCTACCGGCATCGCCCACACCTACATGGCTGCCGACTCCCTCGTCGCCGCCGGTGACCGTGCGGGCGTCATGGTGCACGTCGAGACCCAGGGCTCCAGCGGCAGCACCCCGCTGAGCGCCGAAACCATCTCCGCCGCAAGCGCTGTCATCTTCGCCACCGATGTCGGTGTCCGCGGCCGGGAACGATTCGCGGGCAAGCCGGTCATCGAATCCGGAGTCAAGCGGGCGATCAACGAGCCCGACACCATGGTCGCCGACGCGCTGCGCGCTGCCCTCGACCCCACCGCCGCGACCGTGGCGGGATCCGCACGCCCCGAAGGTGATTCGGCTCCGGCAGCACTCGGCTGGGGAACCCGGTTGCGGCAGATCTTGCTCACCGGCGTCAGCTATATGATCCCGTTCGTCGCCGCGGGCGGCCTGCTCATCGCGCTCGGATTCCTGTTCGGCGGCTACGAAATCGCCGACCACGCCGAGAAAATCGTGCTCGACAACTCACTGACGGCATTACCCGACGGCGGCCTACCAACCTATCTCGGCGCGGTGCTGTTCCAGCTGGGTTCGTTGGCATTCAGCTTCCTGGTACCGGCTCTCGCCGGATACATCGCCTTCGCCATCGCCGACCGACCAGGTCTCGCACCGGGATTCACCGCCGGTGCCGTGGCAGTCTTCGTCGGCGCCGGATTCCTCGGCGGCCTCGTCGGTGGCCTGATCGCCGGATTCGCGGCCCTATGGGTGGCGAAACTACCTGCCCCGCAATGGGCGCGCGGACTCATGCCGGTCGTGGTCATCCCGCTGTTCGCCTCACTGATCGTCGGCGCGTTGATGTTCATCTTCCTCGGCAAGCCGCTCGCCGCGATCACCAGCGGCCTCACCAACTGGCTCAACAGCCTCACCGGCACCTCCGCCCTCGCCCTCGGCGCCATCCTCGGCCTGATGATGTGCTTCGACCTCGGCGGCCCGGTCAACAAGGCCGCGTATTCCTTCGCGGTAGCCGGACTGTCGGTCACCGACCCGGCCTCGCTGCGCATCATGGCCGCCGTCATGGCCGCGGGCATGGTCCCGCCGCTGGCCATGGCATTGGCCACCGTGCTGCGTCCCCGTCTGTTCACCACGGCCGAACGCGAAAACGGTAAGGCCGCATGGCTTCTCGGCGCCTCCTTCATCTCCGAAGGCGCGATCCCCTTCGCCGCCGCCGACCCGCTGCGCGTCATCCCCTCGATGATGGCCGGTGGCGCGGTCACCGGTGCGCTGATCATGGCCACCGGAACCACCCTCAGCGCACCGCACGGCGGCATCTTCGTCTTCTTCGCGGTAGGCCACATCGTCTGGTTCCTCGCCGCCCTACTCGCGGGCACCGCCGTAGCCGCCCTCTGCGTCACCGCCGCCAAGGAACTCATCAAGCCACGCACCCCCGCCCTCGCCACCGCCTGAAACCCCCACTCACCCAAGGAGAGAACCCCCATGGCCAGCACCACCGTCACCGTCGCCTCGACCATCGGCCTGCACGCCCGCCCCGCCAACATCATCGCCGAAACAGTCACCGACTCCGGCGCCGAAGTAACTTTGTCCCTCGTCGGCGGCGACCCCGTAGACGCAGGCTCCGCCCTCATGATCATGACCCTCGGCGCCGCCTACGGAACTGATGTGGTTGTCACCAGCGACGACCCCAACGCACTCGAGCTCGTAGCCAAACTGGTCGCCACCGACCTCGATGCTTGATCGGATCATGCGTCTTCATCCCGATCCCCTTTGTCGACTCGGATGGGCGGATCCGGCTGGTCGGCGTCCGGTCTCACGTCGCCGGGTTCGGACCACGCCATCCCGATTGCCGTGTGCACGTCCAGAATCCGACGCACCCGCGGTTTCAGCGACTGTTCGCAGGCGGTGAATCAGGAGCCAGTATTCCATTGGGAGTGCGACGCGGTGGGGGCGTCCAGTCGTGACGGAACTGAGTGCGGTAGCTGGCCGCTTGGGCGCTCAGCGGTACATATTCAGTCGAGGACTGCGGTGGCTTCGATCTCGACCAGATGCTCGGGGACGTCCAGCGCCGCGACGCCGATCAGCGTGGTCGGCGGCACCGGAGTGACCCCCAGCTTCGCGGTCGCCCGGGAGATTCCATCCAGGAGCGCGGGCATCTTTTCGGCAGTCCAGTCGACGACGTAGAAGGTCAGTTTCGCTACGTCGCCAAAGGAACCGCCGACCTCGCCCAGTGCGGTGGCGATGTTGAGGTAGCACTGTTCAACCTGCGCGGCGAGGTCGCCTTCGCCGACCGTGACCCCTTCCGCGTCCCAAGCGACCTGCCCGGCTATGAAGACCAACTTCGAACCCGAGGCGATCGCCACCTGCCGGTAGACATCGATTTTCGGCAGTCCCTCGGGGTTCTTCAGCGTGATGGCCATGTTGTCCGTCTCCTTGTCCGGGCTCCTGCAAGCCCGAGTTCGTCAAACGACTCTTTGAGTCTCTTGTGGTTACTCAGGAACTGTAGGAGAGTGTGCGTTGACATGGAAGAACGCACTTTTCAGTGACTGAGGAACCTTATGGTGACCAAACAGCTCAGCGGTTCGGCCGAGGATGCCGACCTGCGGCGAGCCGACTCCCTCGGGCGGGAGATCTTCTCCGAAGTTGCCAACAAGTGGGCGCTGTTGATCATCGAGGCTCTAGGGGAGGGCACCCTGCGCTTCAGCGAGCTGCGCAGCCGAGTCGAGGGCATCAGCCACAAGATGCTCACCCAGAACCTGCGTATGTTGGAGCGCAACGGCCTAGCTGAGCGGACCGTTCACCCCACCGTCCCGCCCCGGGTCGAATACACCCTCACCGAAGCAGGCCACGGACTTCGAGCGACGGTCGACGGAATGTGCGAGTGGACCTACCGGTACTTCCAGCACATCGAGTCCGCCCGGCGACGCTTCGAAGCCTGACGGTCGGTGAATGCGGAAGGCGGGGCATCACAACGGATTTCAGTGCCGGAGTCGGCGACAGCCCGATTGCGCAAGCGGCCCCGATGGCTTCACGCTCCCAGACCGGCACCGGCGCGGAAATCGCTGGGGCGCATACCCCGATGTCGCTTGAACGCCGCGCTGAAACCGAAAGCGTCCGCATAACCGACGGCCTTCGCCACCTGCGCCACGGTGAGACTCCGGTCGGCCAGTAGTTCCTCAGCCTCATCCATCCGGCATTCGGTGAGATACGCCAGCGGCGACCGTCCCATGACCTCGGAGAACCGCCGTGCGAACAACGCGCGCGATACCCCTGCCTCGGACGCCAGCGACGCGACTGTCCAACCGGCGGACGGCTTTCCGTGCATGGCCTCCAACGCCGGGCCGACCACCGGATCGGCCGGACCGCGATACCAACCCGGCGCGTCGGCGTCCAGCTCGTCGAACCAGTTGCGCAGCGTGCACACCAACGCCCAGTCGAGCAGCCGGTCCATCATCGCCTGCGCTCCGGCCGGACGCCGGGCCGCATCCGCGGCGATCGACTCCATCCACGCGCACACCTCCACATCGTCGGTCACGACCAGCACGGGTGGTAGAGCACGCAGCAGCCGTTCGTGGCGTCGGCCGGACGCCCGATAGGCACCGACAATCAGAGCGGTCTCACCGGCGGGGTCGTTCCCCCAGCGACCGCCGTCCAGCGGGGGATCGCATTTCGCATCCGGCGCGAAGCAGGCGACCTCGTATTCCTCGTGCGGCAGGCCGACAGTATCCGCGCGGTCGACGAGGACGAACGTTTCCGGGCCACGCACGATCGCGGTGTCCCCCACCATGATCCGACGCTCGAGACCGCCCGGCAGCAGCAGTGTTCCCGCACCGCGCAGCACGGTGACCATGGTCAGCGGTGCCTCGTCGGCGAACCGGATGCTCCACGGTGCTTCCAAGACCGCGTTGGTGAGCATAGCCCCCTCGGCACGGATACCGCCCAGCAGTTTGCTCAATGGATCCACACCAGCGAGGGTAGACGAACTCCTATCGAATGTAGATCTTTACCCATAGATCGTCCATCGCCCGGGGTGTGGAATGAAAACCCAGACCGTATAACCGATCGTCCGGAATCCCGGACCAACAGGGAGGCCCCCGTGCAGCACAACCCGACCGTGGACACCGCGACCACCCGCACCGCGCTGGTCGTCGTCGCTCACCCTCGGCCCGATTCGCTGACCGCCCATATCGCCGAACTGGCCACCCGGCGGCTCACCGCGGCCAGCTACCGGATCGATCTGCTCGACCTGCACGCGGAGAACTTCGATCCCCGGATGACCGCCGCCGACCTCCCGGAATGGGGTAATCGGGAGAAGTCCTACTCCCCCGAAGTCGAGAACCATATGCGGCGCATCCTCGCCGCCGACGTGATCGTCGCGGTGTTCCCGGTGTACTGGATGCATGTCCCGGCGATCCTGAAGGGCTGGATCGATCGGGTGTGGAACTACGGATTCGCCTACGGCCGCAGCAAACCCAGGCTCGCGGGCAAGCGGATGCTGTGGCTGGGCCTGGCGGGCGCGGCGGCCGACGACGCGGTCGTCGAGCTCATGCAGGACGCGCTCAGCGCGCAACTCAACGACGGTATCGCCTACTACTGCGGCCTCACACAGTCGTCGGTGGGATTGTTGCCCGGCGCGGAAGAGAAGCAGCAGCGCCTGGATGACGCGGGCAATCTGCTGTTCGACGAAGCCCTCACCGGCGCGGTCCGCGAAGCCCACTATGCGGGCTTGGAAGACCGGGCGCTGGGCTTCGTCGACGATTTCGTTGCCGCCGAACGGGTTCCGGCCTGACCACTGAAGGGCTGCGGGCGGGCAACACCCGCCCGCACCCGACCTATGCGGCGCAGAATTCGTTGCCTTCGGGGTCGCGCATAACCCACCAGTGACCGGCCGGTCCTTTATCGATTTCGCGGATCCGGGTTGCTCCCAACGCTTCCAACCGCGCAACGAGCGCATCAAGGGTGCCCGGCTCGCTGTGCACGTCGATGTGCAGACGGTTCTTACCGGATTTTTCCTCCGGAACGTCTTGGAAGAGTAGTCGCCGACCCCGGCCGACGCCGCTGATCGGGTCGAAGGGGTCGTCGGGGTGCCGGATGGCGGCATAGCCGCGAAAGGTTTTGCGGCCGTGATGTTCGACGACCGCGTCAGGCGGGAGCTGGCCAGCCGACAGCAGGTGCTCGACGAGCGCGCTCGGGTCCTCGACCTGGTAGTCCAGGGCCGCGGCCCAGAAGTCGGCGAGGGCGGGTGCGTTGCTGGTGTCTATGACCAGTTTCCAGTTCAAAGCCACAGGCGGAACCTACCGCAACAGCGTGCGCAGATCGGCGAACGCGAAGGGCCAGCATCACAGGCTCCATGACATCGTCCGCGAGATCATGCGAAGCGCTGCGTTCGGGCGAACATTTCCGGGACGATGAACGGCATGGCAAGGACACTCGATCAACTCCGCAAGGATCTGCGAGAGTATGCGCGCCTGGCCGAGGCGCGCTACGACCCCGTGATCGTGGATCCGGTACTGGAAACCCTCGCTGACCTATGGACCAACTCCGTCGTCGGCGTGCGCACCACCACGCATCCGGTGGGTGAGCGCGAGGTCAATGCCCGGGTGATGCACCCCGGCGAGCCGACCGAGCTCATCGAGAAACTATGTGGTGCGGGACTTCTCACCTACACCGGCCATCCGATGGAGAAGTTGCTTGCCGAGATCGCGGCCGAGGTGCCGGTCAATTCGGGCGTCGATCTCGCCCTTGCCGGTGGGGTGCAGAAGATCTGGCTGGTCTTTCCCGAATTGCTCAGCGTGGAACGGGTGCTCGGCTTCGCCGGAATTCCCGAGTCGGCACGCGCGCACGCGGATCATCTATCCCGCTATGGCGGCCGAATCGGAATACTCGCGGTAGATTTCGATGCCCGCACGATGAACCTCTACTCTAATGTCTTCGAGCCCGGCCATCTCACGCCCGCGGATATCACCGGAATCCTGGCCGAACTCGACTTCACCGCACCGACCGACACCGAACTCGCCCTACTCGCCCGCACCTTCAACCTCTACCGCACCTTTTCCTGGACCTCATCGCATATGGAGCGGATCTGCTTCCCGGTGCGGTGCGAACCAGCGAGCTTTCCAACCCACCTCGACCCGGTCCTGGCCCGTTTCGTCGCCGAAGCACCCTTCGCCGACCCAGAAACCCGTGGCTTCGTCTTCTACGCCGCCTACGGCCCCATCAACCGTTACTACAAAGTCCAAGCCGAATACGCGGGTGTCCGCGTCGCCACCTTCCCGGGCGGCACCGCACCTCGCCCGACCTGACGGCGGCATCTCGCCGTCGCCGCGATCGACACGGTGGTTGTGTGGCTGGTAGCAGTTCTCGGCCTCAGCTCGCGATCTCGGTGATCTCCCGATACGGGTGCAGGCTGCGAAACTTGCTGCCGTGGAAGATCAGCGGCTCGGCGTCGTCGCGGGCAGCGAGTCGGTTGATGCGCAAGATGACCACGGTGTGGTCGCCTGCCGGGATGCGAGCTTCGACCGCGCCCTCGATCCACGCCGTCGCACCATCGATGAAGATCGCGTCGGCCGCACCGCGATGCACATCCACATTGTGGAAGCGGTTGCCGTCGCGGTTGCTCAGAGCCCGAGCCGCGTGCTCCTGATCGGTGCCGAGCAGGCTCAGACCGAGGTGGGTGGCGGTATCGAGCTTCGGCCAGGTCGCCGAGCTGTTCTGCACGCAGAACGACACCAGGGGCGGGTCAAGCGAGACCGGGACGAAGGTGCTCACCGCCAAACCGTGTGGCGTACCTTCGATTTCGGCGCAGACTGCGACAACACCGCTGGGGAAGCTGGCGAAGACCCGACGCAGTCCGGAGCCGTCGGACGGAAATTCGAAGAGCTCATGCATGATCGGCCGCCTGCGATGCCAGAGCCGCGGCGACTGGACGCCAGCGTTCGGTGTAGCGCGCGATGGCACCGTCTTCTTGAAATGTGCTGTCCGACAGGTAGAGACCGGGCAGCGCCGCCGTCGCGCCGAGTTCGACCAACACCGGCTTGAGCAGCAGATCCGGGGCGAGCGCATGCGCGGGGCCCGCGCCGAGCATGAGCGGGACCACCACCACATCGGCCAGTCCGGTGCCGCCCTCGAACTGCTCGAGGAACAGCTTCAACAGACCGGTGTAGGTGGCCTTGAAGGTCGGACTGGCGAAGACCACCAGCTCCGAATTCGCCACTGCGCGAACGGCGGCCGCGACCTCGGGATCACCCCAGGACAGCAGGCCCGCACCGAAGGAGACCAGATCGATCACCTCCGGTTCCACGTCCGGGCGTAACCCCGCGGCGATCAGCGTCGCCGCGGTCAGGGTACGAGAGGCTGGCTTCGGATTCCCGACGACGACCGTAACTGTCACTTTCCGTATCCTCTTCTCGCTCGATCAGATCACGCCGTGCAACGGTGGCGCGGTGTCGTGCAATAGCGACCGGCCGATGTGCTGAAATTTCCACCGGACCGGGTCGTGCAGTGTGTGGGTGCGGGCATTGCGCCAGAAGTGGTGCAGATTCAGATCCGCTGCCGCACTGCGTGTTCCGCCGACCTCGAACAATGCCGCCGACACCTCGTTGGCCGCGCGATCGCCGAGTACCTTGGCGGTGGCAACGGCAAGCGATGCCGCGGCAACAGATTCGGCGGCACTGACGGCGGCATCGACGGCAACACCGGCGGCGGTGAGCGTCGCCTCGGCCGCCGTCACCGCGACCGACAACTCACCGAAACGCTGGATCAGCAGCGGATCGTCGATAGCCCTGTCGACACCCGATTCGAACCACGGCCGACTCGTGCTGCGCACGAATTCCGTTGCCGCCCTGAGTGCACCGCGGGCGATGCCGGTATCGATCGCGGCATGCAGCAGTTGCGCGTAGGCACCGTAACCGGTCGGCGCGTGCACCGCCGCCGATCGGGCGATCAACTGATCCGGCTCGACGGACACCCCGACGAATTCGATGGTCCCACTGCCGGTGGTGCGCTGACCGATGCCGTTCCAGTCGTCGATGATTCGCACGCCCGGGGTATCGGCTGGCAGATATGCGATGTACTCCCCCGCGGGTAGTCCACTGCTGCCCTCCGGATCATCGAGCCGGGTGAGCACCGCGAGCAGATCCGCGAAAAGCGAACCCGTACAGTAGAATTTGACGCCATCGATACGGAAACGATCACCCACCGGACGCACCGTCGTCGCGATATCGGCGACAGTCGCAGTGCCGCGCTCGGACTGTGCATTGGCAATCCGAGCCCCGGCCAGCACCTGTCCGAAATAACGCGCCTGCTGGTCCGCCGTACCCGCCAACCGCAACAGGTTCAGATACACGAAGTGGCTGTGCGGAATCTGCGCGATATTCGGGTCCGCGGCCGCCAGAATGCGCACCACCTCCGCCACCGCACTCGGCGGCAGGTCCGCGCCCCCGAATGCCGCGGGCACAGTGATCGCGAGCAATCCACTCGACGCGAGGCGATCCACCTCGGCGAAGGGCAACTCCCGGCCGCGATCACGCGCCGCGGCGCCGACGGCGAAATCCGAAGCAAGCTGCGCGGCAACGGAATACGCGTGTGCGGCGGATTCGATCCGGTCGGCGACGACGGCGGTCATCAGTGCCCCACTGCGGCGGGCGTACGTGCGGCCTCCAGTTCGCGAACCAGCGGCAGCACCTTCGCGCCGAAGTACTCGACCTCCTCCTGGAAGTGCAGGAAACCGGCGAGAATCAGGTCGACGCCGAGTTCCTTGTAGGCCACGATGCGCTCGGCGACCTGTTCGGGTGTGCCGATCAGTTTGGTGCGGAAACCGTCGTTGTACTGCACGAGATCTTCGAATGTGGAATCCGCCCACATCCCCTTGCGGTCCTTGGTGGACGCACCGGCTTGTTGTACGGCGTCGCGGAAGCCTTCCACCGCGGGCTTATTCGCCTTCTCGATGATCTCGCGCAGGGTATCGCGAGCTTCCTTCTCGGTGTCGCGGGCAATGATGAAGCCGTTCAGACCGAATTTGACCTCGCGCTGGTTCGCCCGCGCGATGGTGCGCAGCTCATCCAATTGTTCGGTGACGCCGTCGAAGTCCTTGCCGTTGGAGAAGTACCAGTCGGCGTAGCGGCCACCGTTGCGGCGGGCCGCGGTCGAGTTACCGCCCTGGAACAGTTCGGGATTCGGCCGTTCGGGGGTGTTCAGCGGCTTGGGCTTCAGCGTGAAATCGCGGATGCGGTAGAAATCGCCGCCGTAGTTGACATCATCCTCTGTCCAGATCTTGCGGATCACCTCGAGGAATTCGGCGCTGCGCCGATACCGCTCGTCGTGCTCCAGCCACGGCTCGCCGAGTGCGGTGAATTCCCCTGCGAACCAACCGGATACGACGTTGATGGCGAAACGACCATTGGAGAGGTGATCGGCGGTGGCGCCGAATTTGGCCAGCACGGCCGGATGCCAGAGTCCGGGATGAATCGCGGCGATCACCTTCAGCCGCTCGGTCGCACCGAGCAGCGCGAGACTGAACGAGGTGGACTCGTGCTGGTATTCCGCACCGTAGGAGGCGGTGTAACGGACCTGGGACAGCGCATAATCGAAACCGTTGTTCTCCGCGGTGCGCGCCAACTTCTTGTTGTATTCGAAGTCCCAACTGGTGCGCTGTTCGATATCACTGGTGACCAGCCCCCCGCTGACATTCGGCACCCAGTAGGCGAACCGGATCTGATCGGCGATGTGCTCTGTCGTCATGCTTACTCCATTGATGTCGGGAACCGTCTATCGCCAGGAAGGGGCGCACCGTGCGCCCCTTCCACTCCAGCACCGCAAGCCCACCGACAGGAGGGTTTGAATCTGTGCGATCGGATGGGTGTAGCGATCAGACGTTGGCCAGGCGGTAACCGGATCGACTGAATCGACCGGCCGGTGTGAACCGTCCGAGCAGCGCCTCGGCATCCGCACCGGTGACCTCGGTGATGAATTCGGCCGCTGTGTCGAGCGAATCGACGCCGAGGAATGGCTGCGGGCGGTGCAGTAGCCCGACGAGCGCATTCGCGAAGCGCTGATCGACCGCGGCGGCGGCGAAGAGCTGATTGCCGATATCCGCCAATTCCGGGTCGCCGAGGAATAAGCGGGTGACCTTATTCGCCGCATCCCCGCGCGCGGCCAGGAATGCCGCGTACTGCGCGTTGATCCAGTGTTCGTCGAACGGTCCCTCGTGCACGGCGGCCGCCGCGATCAGCCGCTGCGCCTGGATAAGTCCGCTCTGCGCGCCCTGACCCGCGATCGGGTCGTAGGCGACCGAGGTGTCACCGAGCGAGGCGACCACATGGCCACCGGCGGTGCGCCCGACGCCGGACCGGACCACCGGCCGGACCGCGCCCTTGAGCCAGGAATGCGGATCCTCGGCGATCACCCGGGTTTCGAGCACCTCGGGCAGATCCCAATCGATGAAATCGCGATACAGGTCCTGCACGATCCGATGCGCCGATTCGGCCGAATCCGCCGCGGCGAAACGACTTTCCCATTCGCTGCCCGGCCGCGCCCAGCCGAGGAAGGCCCAGCTCGGACCCGCGTCCTTGTGCAGATACGGCCCCCACCAGCCCTCACCCTGTTCGGCGAAGATCGAGAAACCGCTGTGCGCGCCACCGGCCCGGCTGCGGTGGGCGAAAACGCTTTCGTCGTGGCCGATTCCGGTCACGGTGACGGTGAGCAGCGACCGTTGCGGCGCGTCGTAAGGCGTGCGTGACTGGTCTATCGCGAACAGGTCGGAAAGACCGCCGCGTCCGGTGGCGACCAGCGTGAGATCGGCGGCCGCGGCAATGGCGTCGAGTTTATCCGGGGTCACCTGCTCGACCACGAAACGTCCGCCGTGTTCCAGGAATGCGGCCAGCCGTTCGTCGGCCTTCAACCGGGTATCGACGGCAACCCCGACATATCCGTCGAAATGACCGTCGAATTGGATCAATTCCTCCCGCTCGGGTCCGGCGATGCGCACACTGAGCCCGGTATGCCGGGGGGCGCGGCCGGTGTAGGTGTCCAGACCGAGCGCGGATTCGGCCTGTTGGGTCTCCCCGAATTCGAGTGCGGTGCCGGTGGCGGGTACATCGTCGCGCAATGACCGCTGATCGCGGTCGCTGTAGAGCGTGACGTCGAATCCGGCGTCGAGTAATCCTAGAGCCGCAGTGACGCGGGTTTGACCGGCGCCGATTACCGCGGCCGAACGGGTGGAGCGGGAATTCTGCGATGTCATGCCAACCATGGTCGGTCCACGGCCGCGCTGATCGCAGTGTTGCGATCATCGAGAATCAATGGGGTGACCTGGAATTCGCGATCGCACCGAACGTGTGCGATCATCGCTGCCCTACGATTCAGCCATGTCGTTCACTGTTTCCGCACTGACCGGTGACCGAACCGAACAGTACCGTCAACTCGTCGCGCAGGCCGAGGCACTGGTCGCGGGCGAGGCCGACCGGATCGCGAATGCCGCGAATCTGTCCGCGCTCGTCTTCCACGCCCTCACCGAGGTGAATTGGGTCGGCTTCTATTTCTTCGACGGGCACGAATTGGTGGTCGGCCCGTTCCAAGGCAAACCGGCCTGCGTGCGCATCGCCATCGGCAAAGGGGTTTGCGGTACCGCCGCCGATACCCGAAAGACCCAACTGGTGCCCGACGTGCACGCATTTCCGGGGCATATCGCCTGCGATGCCGACACACGCTCGGAAATCGTGGTTCCGCTGGTGCGCGACAATATCCTTGTCGGCGTCTTCGATCTGGACAGCCCACAACCGAGCCGCTTCGACGATATCGACAGGAAAGGCCTGGAATCCATCGCCCAGGCCTTCCTGAATTCGCTCGATTAAGTGGCAGCGACGGTGGCGCCCGGGCGCGAAACGGCGTCGGGCAAGGCTGTCGATAATGATCCACCGAGGCGATATCGCGCGCCGCGGTGCTCCTGCGGCAGCCGATCTCCCTTGTCGAACAAGGCGTTTCGCAGGGTGCCAGGTGTGTAGTCGGCCGCGTACGCGCCGCGTTCGGTCAGCACCGGAACCACATGGCGCACAATATCTTCGAAGCTGCCGGGGGTGATGGCGTAGGCCAAGTTGAAGCCGTCCAGATCGGTTTCGGCGACCCAGTCCTGGAGTTGGTCGGCCACAGTGACACCTGAGCCGACGAATACCGGTCCCATACCGCCGATCCCGGCCCAGCGGCCGATATCCCGCACGGTCCATTCCCGGCCGTCGTCGTCGAATTCCTGGAAGGCGGCCACGGCGGACTGAATGGCATTGCTCTGCACCTGGCCGATCGGACCGTCCAAGTGGTAACTCGACAGATCGATGCCCATCCAGCCGGACATGAAGACCAGCCCGCCCTCGACGCTGGCGTAGGACAGGTACTCCTCGTGCTTGGCGTGTGCCGCCTCGTCGGTGGCGTCGGTAATGATCGTCGCCAGTGCGTAGATGCGGGCGGAGTACCGATCCCGGCCCGCCGCTTCCAGTGCGTCACGGATTCGGGAAACGGTTTGCGCCAGAATCCGTTTCGAAGGTCCGGCAACGAATATCGCTTCGGCATTCTCGGCGGCGAAGCGGACACCGCGCGGCGACGCACCGGCCTGGTAGATCACCGGTGTCCGCTGCGGCGACGGCTCGGAGAGATGGATGCCGGGCACCTGATAATGCGTACCCCGATGGCCGATGTGATGCACCTTCGCCGGATCGACGTAGACGCCCTGCGCGGCGTCGCGAACCACCGCATCGTCTTCCCAGGAGCCCTCCCACAGCTTGTACAGCACCTCGAGGTATTCGTCGGCCTGGTTGTAGCGCTCATCGTGGTCCAGCTGGTCGTCCGCGCCGAAATTCCGTGCGGCCGAAGGCAAATAGCCGGTCACCACATTCCAACCGATACGGCCGTTGGTGAGGTGATCGAGGGTGGAGAGCCGACGCGCGAATGGATACGGGTGTTCGAAGCCGGTGCCGGTGGTGATACCGAAGCCGAGATGTTCGGTGACCGCGGCCATCGCCGAAACCAGCAGCAGCGGGTCTGCCACCGGAATCTGGGCACCCTGGCGCAGTGCGGCGATGTCGTTGCCGCCGTATACGTCGTAGGTGCCGAGCACGTCGGCGATGAAGATGCCGTCGAAACGGCCCCGCTCCAACAGCTTTGCCAATTCGATCCAGTAGCTCAGTTCCTTGTACCGGTGCGACTGGTCGTCGGGATGTCGCCACAGACCGGGTGATTGGTGCGCGACGCAGTTCATATCGAAGGCATTGAAGCGAATGCGGCGCGTCACTGCTGGTCTCCGATCTTGCGCTCACCCGCGCTCCACGCGAACGGCAGTTGCGTACCGTTCAACAGATAATCACCGATCGCCCTGGCCTTTTGGATGGCCGGATTGTGCACCGAGATGGTGCGGGCATTGCGCCAGTGCCGATCCAGCCGCAGCCGCTCGGAGACGACCGATGCGCCGCCCACCTCGAACAGCAATGTGGTGGCGGGCAAAACGACATCGATGACCGCGAGTTGCGCCTGCGCGGCGGCGAGTTCCGCTGCCACGATGGACTCTTCGTCCTGTGCGCCGCCAGCGAGGACCCTATCCAGTACGTCGGCTACGGCGAGCACGGTGGCCTCGGCGGCGAAGGCGGCGGCGGAAAGCCGTCCGAGCACCTGCTGCACCAATGGATCCCGGCGTGGCAAATCGGCGGCCGAATGGGTGTAGCCGCGGGTGCGCGCCGCCACCCACTCGCGGGCATCGCGCTCGGCGCGCTTCGCGATACCGGCGAGCACCGACAGCTGGACCAACTGCAGGTAGGAAGTCGCGTAGGTGGGTCCCGGCGCGCCGTAGCCCGGCCCCAGAATGCGCTCCGGTTCAACTACGACATCAGCGAATTCCGTTGTGCCGCTGGCGGTCAGCCGCTGACCGAAGCCGTCCCAGTCGTCGTGCTGGCGTACGCCGTCGGCATTCGCGTCGACGAGTACGCCCACCCGCTCACCGTCGCGATCGGCCGCCGCGAGGATGTAGTCCGCGTAGAGCGAGCCGGTGCTGTAGTACTTGGTGCCGTTGAGCAGCCACCGATCATCATCCTTGGTCAGGCGCGTGCGGTAATGGTCGACCGCGCCGACGCCCGGCTCGGTGATCGCATTGCCGACGAGCGTGCCCCCGGCCGCGGCACGCAGCCAATGCTCGCGGTTCTTCCCCGGTTCGGCGAGCAACTGGTCCTCCACGAAGGAGAAGTGCACCCGCAGCGCCTGCGGCAGATTCGATTCGGCGGCCGCCAATTCGATGAGCAACCGGAACAGCTGTCGCACCGTGACACCGTAGCCGCCGAATTCGACCGGCACCCGCAACGCACCGAATTTGGCCGCCCGCAACCAGCGCACCTCCTCGAAGGGCAGCCGACGATCGATCTCGCGCTCGACCGCGCCCTGTGCGATGCGGTCGAAGATCGGCCCGAAGATCGCATCCAGGTCGGAGTCTGTGGTGGATTTCGCCTCGATGGATGTCATCGCTCCACGATCGCGCGGACCTACCCGTCAGCTCACCAGTTATCCGCACTGCGATCGAAACACCCTGGTAGGGGTAATAACCACACAGATTCCAATCGGTGACACGGCTCGACCACACTGGCAGCATCGCGATTATCCGTGCCCGAAAACGGCATCCGAACCCGCGAGGAGCAGTTGTCGATGTCACTGTCGTTCCATTGGTTTCTGCCCACCTACGGCGATTCGCGTGGCCTGATCGCCGGTGGTCATGGCACCTCGATGTCCGGCGACCGTCCGGCATCGCTGCGCTACCTCAACCAGATCGGCGCGGCGGCCGAAGACAACGGTTTCGAGGCGGTCCTCACCCCGACCGGCGCCTGGTGCGAGGACGCCTGGCTGACCACCGCCATGCTCGTCGAAACCACCGAAACGCTGAAATTCCTGGTGGCGTTCCGCCCCGGACTGCTCAGCCCGACCCTGGCCGCGCAGATGGCCGGAACCTACCAACGCCACTCCCGCGGCCGCCTGCTGCTGAATGTGGTGACCGGCGGCGAACCGCACGAACAACAGGCCTACGGCGATTTCCTCGATAAGGAACAGCGCTACGCGCGCACCGCCGAATTCCTGCACGTGGTACGTGAGCTGTGGGAGTCACGGGAACCGATCAGCTTCGAGGGCACCCACATTCAGATCCGCGATGCCCTGCTCAACAACCATCCGGACCCGATCCCGCCGGTCTTCTTCGGCGGCTCCTCCGGACCCGCGGGACCGGTCGCGGCGCGCTATGCCGACACGTACCTCACCTGGGGTGAACCGCCCGCCGCGGTCGGCAAGAAGCTCGATTGGATTCGCGGGCTTGCCGCCGCCGAAGGCCGAGACCTCAGCTATGGCTTACGCATTCACGTCATCAGCCGCGACACCTCCGAACAGGCCTGGGCCGTCGCCGATCGACTGCTGTCCGGCCTCGACCCCGCCGAAATCGACCGGGTGCAAGCCAGTCTCGCGCGCAGCGAATCCGAAGGCCAGCGCCGCATGCTGGATCTGCACGGCGGCCGCACCGATCGTCTGGAGATCGCGCCGAATCTGTGGGCGGGCGTCGGTCTGGTGCGCGGCGGGGCGGGCACGGCCCTGGTCGGCTCGCACGAGGAGGTCGCCGACCGCCTGATCGAGTACGCCGACCTCGGCATCACTCACTTCATCCTCTCCGGCTACCCACACATCGAAGAGGCCTACTGGTTCGGCGAGGGCGTGCTGCCCATCCTGGAACGCCGCGGCCTGTGGACGCACCCGCATCGCACCGAAGCAGGCCCTGTAGCAACACCTTTCGCAACCGCAACGCACTAGTCGCCCCACAAGCGTCGTCACAGCCGACGCAATCGCGCTCCCCATCGAGCACTCGGCTGAAATTATCAGCACAGGTCCGCGAAATGGCATTCAGCGGTGTCTCACCAGAGGCCTCATTCACTGCGCTGGGCACTCGCTCGGCGCGGGCTCGCCACGCAAACGTCCATCGATCCAACCGATCTCCCCTGGGAAGCCGGTGAACAGGGCGATGACGTGCTCGCCGGGTTCGGTGCGGTGCACCGCGGGGACGCCGCGCAGGCATTGGTCGCGGTAGAGATCGTCGCCGTTCTCGTGCGGGACCCAGATGTCGCTGGCGGCGTGGTAGATGTAGAGCGGCGCACCCGATTTACGGTCGGTCAGGCTGAGTTGGCCGAAGATCCGGTCAGCGAGACCGCTGGTCAAGGGGGCACTGATATTGGCGGCGGCATCGATCGGAACGCCGACCACACCGAGTGGGCCGTTGCTGTCCCCGCAGGTGTCCTTGATCGGTGAGGTCGCCGCCCACTGCGCCAGATGATTCAGGTAGCCGAGTATCTCCGGATGCTCGCGGCTCATCGCCAGCGCGACAACCAGCAGAATGCCGGACGCGGAGTTGCCGTTGAATCGACTGGCGACCATCCGATAATCGGTGACGAGCCCACCCATGGCCGCCCCGACCACCGAATCCGACAGTTCCGGCGCGTACTCGTCGAGCAGCATCGCGGCCGCATACGACGCGATCGCCCCGCCGGAATATCCGGTGATCGCGAAACGGCTGTCCGTGAACGCGGTCGGCAGCATATTGCGCACCGCGCGAATGGAATCCAGCAGGACATGTCCGGCGACCTTCGGTTCGGCGTAGGCCATCAACGGACCTTCGTGGTCGGGAATCAGCACCGCATAGCCGCGGCTGAGCGCCCAGGCGGTGTTCGGCGGAAACAGATCACCGGCATTGAACTTGCTGTGCAGCCCGTGTGCCATCGCGTAGCTCGGCGTGCAGCTGAGCCCGAGTGAATTGATCGGCAAGGCATTCACCAAAACCGGCCGATCCCCCGGACCGGTCCACGCGGCGGCGGGAATCACCAATGTCGCAGTGCCGAAGGATGGCAGGCCCGATGCGTCCGTCGTCCGGAACTTCAGCAGGATCGCACGATCGATCGGCACAATCGCCAGCGGTGCGGACGTCGCCGTCACATCACGCCACTCGACGATATCGCCGGGAGCCAGACCATCGAGCCCATCCGGCCACTCGTCGAACATCCGATCCCCCGACGGCGCGGACCGCACCGCCTGCCACAACGCCGCCAAGTCCGCGGGCACCGCACCGGATGGCGGTGCCGCGGCGGGCGGTAGCGAAGGCGCGGGGATGTGAGCATCGATCCACCGCTGCAGGTCGGACGGTCCAGGTGACATAGGCGCTGCCGGGACTTCGGTCGGGTCGGCCTGCGCGGGCACCGGCCCCATCAGCAACGAGCAACCCACCATGCTCGCGACGACGACAGTCCGGAGACTCGACATCCGATACCTCCCGAATTCGACACCACCCCGACGGAGGCCAGACTATGTCGCGGCGGAATCACACTTCGGATCTGTTTGGATTTGTCACGACTGAGCCCGTCCGACATGCGGGCCGAACACAAATTTCCGAAAAGCACTGGCGCACAATGGCCTCTGATGATCGTCCGCGCTGTCGTGATATCCGATCCAACGACGTTCTCACAGGCGCTGGTCAGCCGCGTATCGTTCTTGGTGCAGTGGTCCGCGACGACCTATGCCCCGGCACCAGGAAGCTCATGGAACTCGCAAGAGCGCCGCAGCCGCACTACCGGCAGGCACGCTTGACCGATATCGAAGATATCGCGGCCATCGAGGCCGCGGTGTTCGCCGAGCCGTACCTGTATCTGATGCTGCGACAGCTCTACGACCTGCACGGATCCGACTGGCTGGTCGCCGAGCTGGACGGCAGGGTAATCGGCTATGCGCTGACACTGCGCAAGGCGGGCCGGGCCCTGCTGTTCACGTTCGCGGTGGCCGAGCAACACCAGGGCAAAGGCTACGGTCCGGCACTGCTGCACCACATGCTGCAGCAGTGCCGGACAGATGGGGCCGAGGTCGTCTATCTGACGGTACGACCCGACAATCAGCCCGCGGAGAACCTGTTCAAGCGGGCCGGGTTCGAATTCGTCGAACACGACGACGAATATTTCGGCCCAGGTGAACCGCGAGGCGTGTTCGAGTACCGCTTGCGCACCCGCCACCTGGACTCGTGACCATGTTCTTTTACAACCGCGAAATCACGGGTTGAGCTGAGCGCGGCGCAGCGCTTCCGACACATCGCCGGATCCTCGTCTAAGCCTGTATCGAAATTGGTTGCACGCCAACGCTATTGACCGATCGAAGCTGCGGCGCAAGAATCCGCTTCGGCTTGACACGTCAACATCGAAATTTGCTCAATTGCTCAACTAGAACCTGTTACAGTCTGCCGACTCGAGGCATTCTCCTACGCCTCACATCGGAAGGTTTTCGCGCATGTACGACCGACGCCCCTCGGCCAACACCGGCGTTCGCCAAGGGATGAATCGCCGGAAATTCTTGGCGGGCACGGCAATTGCGGCCGGAGCGATGGCGCTCAGCCCGGCCGCGTGGACCGCAAAGGCGTCGGCGGCACCCATCGGCAACGGGGATCACGTGCCGAATCTGATCATCGGCAGTGGCTACGGCGGCGCGGTCGCCGCGTTGCGCCTATGTCAGGCGGGCAAGCAGGTCGCGATGATCGAGATGGGACAGAATTGGAATACACCCGGCTCGGACGGAAAAGTGTTCTGCACCATGATCAATCCGGATGAGCGCTCGTATTGGTTCCGGACCAGGACCGAGCAGCCGGTCGGCTATTTCGTCGGAGCCGATATCAACCGGGATATCAGCCCGAGCGACGCCGGTGTGCTCGATTCGGAGCATTTCGCGGCGACCCGGGTATATCAGGGCCGCGGGGTCGGCGGCGGCTCGCTGGTCAACGGCGGTATGGCACCGCTGCCGAAACAGGACTACTTCCAACAGATCCTGCCATCGGTCGATGCGACGACGATGTATTCGACCTACTTTCCCCGGGCACAGGCCGCACTCGGCGTCAACAATGTCGACTCGGCGTGGTTCGAATCCGCCGAATGCTACAAATACGCGCGGGTCAGTCGCACCACCGCCAATAAGGCAGGCTACACAACAACATTCGTGCCCAACGTCTACGACTTCAGCTATATGCAAAAGGAGCAGGCGAATACCGTCACCCGCTCGGCGCTGGGCGGTGAGGTCATCTATGGCAACAACTACGGAAAGCGCTCACTCGACAAGACGTATCTCGCGGTAGCCGCCGCGACCGGCAACCTGAGCATCTCGCCGCTGCACAAGGTCACCAGCGTGGCACCGGCCGCGAGCGGCTACACGGTGGTCATCACCCAGATCGACGTGCTCGGCAATACAGTGGCGACCAAGACCGTCACCGCGGACAAGGTCTTCTTCGCGGCGGGCAGTGTCGGCACCAGCAAGCTGCTTGTCACCATGAAGGCGCTGGGCAAGCTACCCAACCTGGCCGATTCGGTCGGCGCGGGCTGGGGCAATAACGGCAATGTGATGGTCGGCCGGGCCGGACTGGATTTGACCGGCGCGCTGCAATCCGCGATTCCCTGCATGGGCATCGACAACTGGGCCGACGCGAATGGTCCGGTATTCGCCGAAATCGCCCCGTTCCCAACGGGTACCGAGAACGGCGTGAATCTCTATCTGGCGATCACCAAGAACCCCAACCGCGCCAAGTTCACCTACAACGCGTCCACCGGCGGGGTGGATCTGTCCTGGCAGGCGTCCTACACCCAACCCTCGATCGATGCGGCGAAACGTGTCTTCGATGCAATCAATTCCAAGGCGGGAACGATTTATCGGACCGATCTTTTCGGCGTCTACAAGGTCTGGGGCGACGATTTCGTCTACCACCCTCTCGGCGGCTGCGTGCTCGGCCAAGCCACCGATAACTACGGCCGCCTCAATGGATACTCCGGACTGTACGTCATCGACGGATCGCTGATTCCTGGCAACACCGGCGTCAATCCCTTCCTGACGATTACCGGTCTCGCGGAACGCAATATCGAGAAGATCATCGCCACCGACCTGACATGACGCTCGGCCGGTCCGGGCGGGGTCGGTCAGCTTCTTCCCCATCCGGACCGGGCCACCGGCAGCACGGTCCACCTCCCCGGCAGCCACACCGCCTTGCAAGTGCTGATCCGTTCACCAGCAGTGGGAAGGGTCGGCTGACGCCCTTGGACGAATACTGGAATACCACCTCACCGAGGAACTAGCTGTTCGGAATTTGCGTGAACCGATGATCTGGCATCCCGTACCACGGTCGACCATCCTCAGCGATGCGTGCACGTCCCCGGAAGATGCGCCGACCGCAAGAGCATCCGATGAGCCGGACGTGCACCTGCGAGTGCACCTGCGCGGAATGATCCTGGACTTCATAGCTCGGGCCAGCGCCGCCCAACAGTTCATCGAGGACCACAGGACCCACCACTACGTCGACGCGGTTTCGGTAATCCCGGACGACGGGCGCGGTCTGCCGCGGCTCCCCAACGAGCAGTTATATGTCGGGCCGTAGGACCGGCAGGCCCATGGGCCCCTGGTTCGGTATGGTTGCCGGACCGACCTGATCGATCGCACGTCGGCCCCGGGGGTCAGCAAGGAGTTCGCCGTGGTCACGCCACATCAACCCGAATCGTTTCCGCCGCAAGGGAATTACCCCAATCCGCAAGGGTACCCGTATCCGCAGCAGCGACCGGAGTATCCGCCGCGCGGGTTCGCTGCGCCGCCGCGGGCGGGCGCCTCGCCGCTGGACTGGATCACCGCTGGACTACTCGTCCTGTCCACGCTTCTGACCGGAATCTGGCGATTCACCAACGACTACCTCGATTTCGGTGACAACATCCCGTTCCTGCTCTGTGCCGTGATCGCCGTGGTGGCGGCCATTGTCCTGGTGACCGGCGCCGGTGCCAAGAACGGCGCTTTCCGTGCGCTCGCCGCCGTCGCCGCGGGCACGCTGTTCGCCCCGGGTCTCTCGCTCGTGGTCGGTGCGGCGCAGCACTCGGATTACGCCGAGGTCAAAGATTTCGCCCTCGGCATACCCGCCGCGCTTTTCGCCCTGGGCGCTTCGATAACGGCGATCATCGCGTCGGCCCGGCCGCCCGCGCCGCGAACCCCGACCGCACCGCAGTGGCAGCAACCACCCACCCAACAACCACCCGGCCAATACCCGCAGTACCCACCGCACTCCTCCTGGCCGCCGAGGTAGTCCTTCCCGACGCCGATCCCGAAATCCCGTCACCACTCCGACGAGCAGGGGCGATAGGCCGACGTCCCAATGGACGGCAGCACCGTCACCGGTTGCGCACACCTTCGACCTCGGGCAGGAAATTGGCTGAGTGACCGAAATCGGCGGCTCCGCAAAGCATTGCGGGCCGCCGATGATCGAAATCCGGTGTCACACGTCGCCTTCGCGCACTACAACCCGATACCGCAGGTACTACGCTGCGGCAACTGCATGGCGGCGACGCCGCTCCCGTCAGCAGGTGGCGGGTGCGGGCTCACCGACAATTCGGGCGTGCAGCCAGGTCATTGCCCCGGGGGCGCCGATCACCGCGGCCGACAGATGCTCGAACGCGGGCACCTCCATGGTCTGCAGCCGCACCCCGGCCGCACACCAGCGGCTGTTGACATGGTCGATCGCGTCGATCGGAATCAGGGGGTCGGTCGGCGAATGCCATTCGAACACCGGTATTTCCGGAATCCCTGGATACATCTCCAGGCTGTTCTCCCGCAACACCGCCCGAGCCTCAGGGAACGCAGCGGTAGGGCTGCTTGCGAGGTATTCGGCTGCACTGCCGCCGACACCAGTGGCGAGGATCTGGTTGGTGCAACTGTTGGCCATGGCATCTCGGATCGCCAGGCCGCGCTTGTTGAGATACGCGCTCACCGGCATCCGGTCGGGATACTCCCGCTCCAGGCCGATCGCCGCCGCCATGGCCAGCCCGAAGGCCGGGTGCGCCTCCATGCCCACCGCCTCCGCCATCTTCTCGATGTTCATCGGGGCGCCGCCGATGGCCGCGCCCTCGAGTTCTAGTTCCGGCGCATACGACGGCTGCATCGCAGCCGCCCATCCGGTGGCCATGCCGCCGCCGGAGTAACCGGCCAGCACAACCCGGCTGTGCTGCACGGCGAGTTCAGGCAGCCGTTTCACTGCGCGTACACCGTCCAAGACGATCTGGCCGCCCAAACGCGCCGCCCCGAAAGCGAAGTTCGGGCCGAGATGATCCGGCAGCGCGACGCTCCAGCCCTGCGCCAGCGCCGTGTTCAACATCGACGCCGTCGTCACCAGATTCGGATCGCCGCTGTAGAGCTGGTGCGATACCGCGCAGGCGGTGCCGAGCGCATTGATGAAGTGCTGAAACGACAGCATCGGCGCGTCGGGCTGGTGGCCGATGGGAGTCAGAACCGTGGTAGTGGCGGCGATCGGCGCACCGTGCGAGTTAGTGGACCGGAATGCGACCAGCGTGACCGTGGCGCCGGGAAACAGGACCACGGGTGGCATTGCCCGCACGGCGAGCACATCACCGGGCCGGTGCGATGCGAGATCCGCCGGGGCGGCGAAGAACGGGTCTGGATCGGGCTGCGGATACAACGGTTCCGCGGTTGCGGTCGTCGCCAGCGCCAGCCCGAGTGCCGCGCTACCGAGCGCGCTCATGACCCGGACCGAACCGCTGCGCCTGCAGAGAAAGCGAAGAAACCGACGAGTCAAGACCATGACCTCCATGGGTAGTTCACGGCATTCGTTTGACCAGCAAGTCCGAGCTCACGTGCGACCTTATCGGCAAACATTCAGCGATAGGCTGTAAATAGCCGATGGGCTGGGAAAATAGCACTGCGCACGCATCATAAGCAAACCTCAGCGGCGCAACGGTGGGCGGCACGGTCGCGGCGTTGCTACCCAAGCGGCTACCGGATTATGGATTCCAGCAATATGCCAGCGCTCACCACCACAGCAGTGGCGAGCGCGGCGCGCAGCAGCACGGTGGTCAACCTGATCGGGCTGTTGTGGCCGCGTGCCCAGGCGGCTTGAGCGCAGACACAGACCACGCCGGTGAGGGTGGCCGCGCAATGCAGCCAGGTGACGAGCCCGAGCAGCCTGATCAACCGCTCCGACAGCGGTGGAGTTTCGGGATTGAGGTTCGCGACTTCGGCCAGAATCGGAGCGAGGGACATGTCGGTTCTCCTTCCGAACCAACTCCGTGCAGCCGACCGAACATCAGGAAAACCACCGGCGCTCCGCCGGGAATTGCTGGCTACCCTCCAGGGGCGTACCGAAACCTCGGACGGAATCAGTCCCCATCCGCGTTGTCGATCACCCGGCATTCGGCGGCGAGTGAAGGCTCGTGCGCGGTGCAGCGGCTGCCCGCATGGCGGCCCACATCGTCGGCGCGGTGACCCGATGCTCAGCTCAGGCAGTGCTCAGCGGCCAAGGCGGCAGCCGCGGTCCGCGACGTACTCCGCGTCCCGGTCGAGACCGGGAAGCAAGCACGGGGATTTCGCCGATCAAGAATTCTGATGACAAAGACACAATGAATAATGCTGATACGCAAGATATTTCGTTCATTATGAGTATGGCCGATCCGACGGCCACGCTCGAACGGGTCGGCGGCAAAGGGGCGTCATTGGCGCGGACGGCGGCCGCGGGCTGCCGGTGCCGCCCGGATTCCATGTGCGCTCGCCGACGGTACAGCCGAGACCGAGGGCGAAGAAGTTCGGGATTCGGTTCCGCGACCATCTGGCGAAGTTCGGCGATATGGTCTACGACTTGGACTTCGCCAAGCCGCTGGCCGCCGATGATCCGGTACCCATCGTGCAGACACTGGCATTCTTTCTGACCGATGACGCGCCGAATCCCTATGCACGCCAACATATCGCGGAACAGCAGCGGGCCGAGGCGGTGCGTCGGCTGGCGGGTCGGTCGGGCATTCGGAGCGGATTCGCCATGCGGCTGCCGCGCTGGGCACAGTCCGCGGCTCCGCCGCGCGAAGACGCGCTGGCCGACGTCGGGGCGGGCTGGCCGATGGTTCGGCGCTTACCGCCGATGCCATCGCGACGTGTCCATTCAGCGGCCGACACCGCCCTCCGGACCAACCAGCTGCTTGGCCACCTCGGTGACGTGATCGACGAAGGCGCGGCGGTCGGTGCCGAGGTTTCCCTCGGTCCACTCCACGAACAGCGAGATCAGCGCGCCGAACAGCGCGGAGAACCGCATCCTGACCAGAGGGTCATCGGGTGCACCGCCGATGAGACCACCCAGCGCCGACACCGCGATTCCCGGAGTGGTTTCTCGCACGTGACGCCGCAGGCCGATATCCGCGAGCGGCTCGATCAGCAGGATGCGGCAGATGCGCGGGTCGGCCTCCATGAGGCGCGCGGCGGCATCGAACACGCCGTGCAGGTCATTCGAGGTAACTGCCGGTGCGACAGCGTCTTCCATCCGCGACAGGGCGGCCGCGTACACGGCATGCAGGAGCGCCTCGACGTTCGGGAAGCTCTCGTAGAAGAACTTCTGACTCAACCCCGCCTCCCGACAGACCGCGCGCATCCCCAACGCCGCAACGCCGCAACGCCCGACCACTTCGACCCCGGCGTCGACGAGCCGGTTTCGCCGTTCGGCGACGCGATCCTCGGCCGCCCGTCCACCGTAACTCCTTGACACGGCGCCACATTAACAACCACCCTGATCGGAAACCAGTTGCTTCCCGATGGAGTAGTCGATGTTCGACGACGAGAAATTCCAACAATCGCTGCGCCGGCCACGCCTGGCGCAGCCGATACCGCGAATCCTGAACAACCGGGCCGAACCCGTAACGGTCCTCGACGAACCGGCTCTCACCGCAATGACCCAGCAATGGTTCGACGAGTACGAAAAGAAGATCGAGTTCTACCACCAGCACGGCCTCGACATCGCCTGGACCCTCGACTGGGCGAAGAAGTACTGGTGGAGCTGGCAGACCCGAGACATGAGCTACAACCACGAGCTCTACACCGAGGATCTGCGCTACAAAGACGTTACGACGTTGGGCGCCACCATGATCGGCCTCGATCAATTCGTGCAGTACAACTTCGCCTTCTTCGATGCCATTCCCGACTGGCGCTACGACCCGATCCCCGGACAGTCCTACCTCGACGTGACACCGCAGGGCGAGATACGCATGGTCGTCCGCTACTACGGCAGCGGCCACCTCGTCGGCCCACTGAAACTGCACCCCTACGGCACCGACGCGGTCGCCATCCCCGGCAACGGCGCCTTCATCCAATGCACAGCGGTGGACCGATACCACTTCAACTCCGACCATCTGATGTACGAGGGCGAAACCCTCTACGACCTCATCGACGGCGTGCAACTTGCCGGACTGCTCCCAGGACCATCATCCAGGAGCTTCCGATGGTTGATGCGCGGCGCCGCTCTCGCCACCCGCGTATCGACGCGACTCAACCGAGCCACCGCCCAGGAACGCGGCATCCTGCCGCGCTGAAACCCGCGCTCGCCGCCGGGCGGTGTTTCTTCAGCGGAGGCGGTAGATCCGGCCTTGGACTCCCCACTCGCCGAATTCCGGGACGGCGCCACGGTCGATGGCACGGATCGACGGGCGGCCGATGTGAGCGAAAACCAGTCGTCGAACACCATTTTCCCGGGCGCGGCGGGCGGTGTCGCACACCGCGGCGTGCCCGCCGACGTTGTGCGCGAAACGAATCGGCCGAGTCCAGCCCGCGGCATCGGCGAACATCAGATCCGCACCAGCCGCCCACAGTGGGAACTGCCAGAACTCGGGTGCCCACACCACCCGACGCCTGCCGCAGGAGATGAGATAGCCACAGGTGGGATGGCTGGTGTGCACGACAGGGCACGGGTCGACCCGCAGTGCTCGAGCACTGTAAGAGCCGACTGCGGGTTCGGTGTCGTAAGCCCTCGCAAGGCGGCGTATCTGCGCGATGAGCTCGGCACGGTCGTCGGTGAGCAGCCAGGCGTCGATACGGCCGCCGGGCTCGGCCCCCGGTCCGCCGTCGAACATGATCCGCGACCTAGAGGAGGACACCAGCAGCCCGGCGGGACGGTACCGCGGCGAGTTCATCGCCCCCACACCGAGCAGCTCAGATTCCATGCGACTGAACGCTGCTGCGCCGGGAAACAGGAAGAACCGTCGGTCCCGGGACAGCACCGCCGTCACACGTGGTCGACCAGGCCTCTGGCCCCCTCGGACACCGCGCAGTGCACGCAGCAGAAGAATCGACCATCTGCTTCCACGCCGTGGCCGATGATCTTGCACTCGCAGTGCTCGCAGATAGGTGCCATGCGGTGGATCGCACATTCGAAGCAGTCGAAGACATGCCGTTTTCCCTGAGCCTCGACGACGATCGGCATAGCGTATTCGTTACCGCAAACCTCGCATGCGCTCATGCAACCGTAGGCTACTCCGCGGAACCGGCACCACGTCTCTACTTCTCGGTTATGTGCGCATGACCGTGGCGCGGTGGTCACGTCGGTGCCGCCACCGAGGTGGCCACCGTTCCATCCGGCGATGACGAATACCAGCCCGGTCAGCACATCGGCATCCGGTTCAGTGCTGGACGGGTTCGGTGCCGAGCAGGTCGGCGTAGTCGGCGGGCAATTGCGCCGCAATATGGTCGAATTCATGTGGCATCGCCACCTTCAAAGCGGCCATAACGGCCCGAGAATGCCTGCGCGCCTGCTGCTCGGTGTGTTCTCCGCCTTCAGCGGTGGCCACCCGTCGATAGAATTCGTCGATCGCGAAGCGCTCCCCCGCGCCGGTCTGCGGCAAGGCCTCGGCAAAGGTCTTCGGCAGCTGTGATGCGAGGTCTTTGGTCTCACCACCCGTGATCCGCTGACCGAGCACCTGCAGGGTGGCCCGGATCGCCAGAGCGCCCTCGTCGACATCATCGATCTGCGCAGTGCTGCGAACCGCGGATACCAACTGATCTTCGTTCATGATTCCTCCCGTCCCGAATCGGTTGCGTACAGATTTCGGACCCCACGTCGCGGCCGCACATCCACCCGGTCGCAAAACCTGGCCGCCTGTCTGGGCACTACCACCAAGCATATTTCAGGCCTCGTGACTCCAGCCGACCCATGCCGAGCCCTCGGTATACGAGCCCCGGAGGTGTGAATTCTGCGCCTCATGGCATAGTTGTCTGTTGAGACCGGGCTTATCGAAGCGATCTGCACGGCTCACCTACAGAAAAGAAGTTGTAAATAACATGGCTCAAGGCAGTGTGAAGTGGTTCAACGGTGAAAAAGGCTTCGGCTTTATCGCTCAAGACGGAGGCGGCCCTGACGTCTTCGTGCATTACTCGGCTATCGGCGGGTCAGGTTTCAAGTCCCTCGAAGAGGGCCAGCGCGTGGAATTCGAGGTAGGCCAGGGCCAGAAGGGTCCGCAGGCCCAGGATGTCCGCGCTATCTGATTCAGCGTGACTTGAAGAGGCTCCGCACCATCGAGGTGCGGGGCCTTTCTCGTTCACATAGCGGTTCTCACGCCGTGAACGACCGCGCATCAAGCGGCAGTGTCACCTGATTCGGGTTAGTGCGCGCCGGAAGGAACGGCCTCGCATCAGGTGATGCGACCTTGCTCGATGCCGCGCCGACGCACCGGTTCGGCACTACCGGATCTTCACAACGCATCTCGCCGCAGACTCCCAGGCAACCGCGCGGTTTGCGAGCTGGTTTCGGACAACGTGGCGTCCTCGCGGCCGACCGCGCGATTCCGTGGCGGCGGCAGTTATCTAGATTGCTGGGAGCTGCTCGCCTTGTACGACTTCGATGTCGAGATCGAGTTTGACGGAGGTGCCGACGGCGGCCACTCCCGCGCGCACGACCGCGTTGTAGTCGATCGCGAAATCATTGCGGTGCAAGAGTGTTTCGGCGTGGAACGCAGCGCGCACACCACCCCACGGATCCGCTCCGAACCCACCATAGGTCACCTCGAGATCGACCGAGCGACGCTGCCCGTGCAGGTTCAGCTCACCCGGCATCACCCAGGTGTCACCCCCTGTGCGACGAAACCCGCTGCCGGTGAAGGTGATCAGCGGATAACTGTTGACTTCCAAGAACTCCGGCGAGCGCAGGTGATCGTCACGCATCGAGATACCGGTATCGATACTCGCCGCATTGATCTCCGCATGTCCGGTCGACCGCTCGAACGGCTCAGCGATATCGAGCCGCCCGCTCAGCTCCGCGAATCGGGCCTTGATACTCGCGATACCCAGATGACGAACAGTCGCGATCACCGTCGAATGCACCGGATCGATCGTCCACGGCCCCGGCGGCGGCAGCGCCATCGCCCCCATGACCGGCACCAACACCACCTCACCGAGCACACCCGTCCCCACCGAGGAGATCTGCACGGTCCGCGCCACCGGCTCGAACCCGACAGCAGTGAGCACCGCGGTATGTACACCCGCGGGCAACAGCTCGGTTCCCACTGCCCCGGTCTCGTCGACGACCGCGCGGGCGATCTGGCGCCCGCTCATATCCGTCACCGTCAACACCGCATCCGGTACCGGCCACCCCTGCGCAGTGCAAATACGACCGGTCAACCCACTCATCAACGATCCCCAGACTCGTCGTAACCGAGACGCACATCGTAGGCGACCTCGCCACCGGACACAGTGACCTGTCCGGTCACCGGCGGATAGCCGCGAGCGACGACGGTGTATTGCCCTTCGAGCAGATCGGTTACGACATAACAGCCGTTCTCGTCGGTGCGTGCCGTCGCGGCCACCTCACCTGCGGCGTCGAGCACACTCACCAGCACATCCGGCACCGCCCTGCCGTCTGCCCAGGCGGCCCCGGAAAGCACTGCCATCGCAGCCAATTCGATGTCATGACGCAACACGCCACTGTCGGGCACCGTCAACGTGGTGGCACTGGGGCGCATATGCTCAGCGACCGCGACCAAGGTGTAGACACCCGACACCACACCATGACATACGTAGGTGCCGTCGCCGCCCGTGACAGCCGACCCGACCACCTCACCACGCAAATCGGTCAACGTGACGATGGCACCCGACAACGGCACACCGTGACCCGCGGTACGGACCACACCCGACAACTCACCGGAACCCACCAAGGTCAGATCCAGTCGCTGGGAGCGTTGACCGACCGACACATTGACCGCGGTCGGCTGGTGTCCGATCGCCGACACGATCAACACATAGCCGCCCGGCTCCGGCGCAGTGATCGCATAGCCACCATCAACAGCACTGCTCGCCCGCGCGACCTGACGGCCACCCGGCTCGATCAACGTCAACACCGCACCCGACACCGGACGACCGTCCTCACGATGGACACGACCACCCAATGCCCCACCACCGGTGTCCGAGCCGGACGAGCCATCATTCGCCCGACCGGTCTGTGACGACGCATGGACCCGGTACACACGACCGTTCTGTTCTACCGGCGCATGCCCATTGACCGACGCGGCCGACACCGGTTCAGGCTCGGAGAAGACCCGCTCGGCGCCTTCCCGGAGTTGGGCTTCGTCCCAGCTCGACTCCGCGAATGCAGCCAGTTCGGCATCCAGTGCCGCCATATCGTCCCCGACGGTCGGATCGTCCTGCGACACAGTCTTTTTCGGGTTCGGGTCGAGGTTCGGGTCGATGTCGATCGTGCGGCGCAGTGGACGGTTCGGAAGCAGGATGGTCGCGATGAGGGCGACGACCGTCGCGGCGGCGGCGATCAGGAAGATCCGGCCGGTCGCGTCGCCGTAGGAGACGCGCACGATCGTGGCTATCGGGGTCGGCAACGCATCCAGATTCAGGTTGCTGCCGCCGGAGGACCTGGTCGGAATGCCGAGCCTGGCGAAACCTTCTGCCGAAAGCTCGCTCACGCGAGTCGCCAGCACCGAGCCCAGGACCGAGACCCCGATGGCGCCGCCGAAGGTGCGGAAGAAGGCGACGCTACTGGATGCCGCGCCGATGTTGTGCACGCTCACCGTGTTCTGCACGGCCAGCACCAGGTTCTGCATCATCATGCCGACCCCGAGCCCGACAACGGCGATGTAGCTGCCGACCAGCCACAGGTTGGTCGCGTGGTCGATCGTGGACAGCAGCCCGAACCCGACCACCAGCAGCGCACCGCCGCTGACAACGAAGCCCTTCCACTTGCCGAACCGGGTGATCAGCTGGCCGGAGCCGACCGAGGCGACGAGCATGCCCGCTACCAGCGGGATGGTCAGGACACCGGCCACGGTCGGTGAGTAGCCGCGTGCGGTCTGGAAATACTGACCGAGGAAGGTGGTCGCACCGAACATGCCGACACCGACGGCGATCGAGGCGATGATCGCCAGACCGGTGGTGCGTTCGGTGACGATCGGCAGCGGGATGATCGGCGACTTGGCGCGGGATTCGACCCACACGGTCGCGATCAGCAGCAGCACACCCGCACCGACGTAGAGCGCCGACTCCGAGGAGATCCAGGGGTAGTAGTTCGCCTTCCCGGCGAAGGACACCCAGATCAGCAGCACCGAAACACCGGCGGTCAGCAGCGCCGCACCGAGCCAGTCGATCGACACTCCGTCCTTGCGCTCGGTGGGCAGCCGCAGCGTTCGCTGCAGCAGCACCAGCGCGATCACCGCGATCGGCACGCACACAAAGAAGCACCAGCGCCAGCCGAGCGGGCTGTCGACGATGACACCGCCGAGGATCGGCCCACCCGACATCGATACCGCCATTACCGCACCCATGTAGCCCGAGTACCGACCGCGTTCGCGCGGCGCGACGATGGAGCCGATGATCGCCACGACCAGTGCGGTCAACCCGCCCATGCCGATGCCCTGGATGACACGCGCGACCAACAGCACCGGCACGTTGTGGGCGAGTCCGGCGATGACCGAGCCGACGACGAAGATGACGATGGCCGACTGGACCAGCAGTTTCTTATTGAACAGATCGGCGAACTTGCCCCAGATCGGGGTGGACGCGGCGTTGGCCAGCAGCGCCGTGGTGATGACCCAGGCGTATGCGGTCTGCGACCCCTGCAGATCGCCGATGATCGTGGGCAGCGCGGTCGAGACGATCGTGGTACTGAGTAGCGCCGTGAACAACGCTGCCAGCAGCCCGGTCAGGGCTTCCAGGACCTGACGATGGGTCATCGCGCCCGGCTCGCGCCGCGTCCCCGCATCGACTGAATTAGACATCCACTTCCTGACTCTCCGTCGCGACCGGCTCGCCCTCGCACACCCCGGTGTGGTGCGCGACTGCGGCCAGTGAATTCCTGAGCTTCTGAACAAACATGGCGGCCTGCTCGGCTTCCTCCTCGCTCCAATCGGCGAGAGCAGCCTGCAGTCCCCGAGCCCGCGATACTCGGATGCGCCGCAGCAGATCGCGTCCTTGGTCGGTGATTTGGATGAGGGTGGCTCGGCCGTCCCTGGGATCGGCATGGCGGGCAATGTGGCCGGAACTCACCAGATCGGCGACGTGCCTGCTCAGTGTCGATGGGCTGATGCACAAGTCCGCGGCCAGATCCACCTGCCGACACCCTCCCCTGGCCTCGAGAGATCCCAGCACGCCGACACCGCCGGGAAGCAGGTGTCCCTCTTCCGGGTGCGCGAGGGCAGCGCGAATCGCCCGGCCCATGAAATAGAGCTCCTTTATCAGGCTCTGAGCCGCATCCGGTGACACTGCCATGCCCACTCCCAGCACGAGATTAGTTGCTTGTGCTATGCAACTATATACTACTTACTTGAGCTAAGCAATTAGCTGCCGTGACATACAGAGATACAGTCACTTCATCGCCTCCATCGGCGCGTCGCCGAGACGACACGCCAACGAGTCCTCACACGAGCAAATCGAGGGCTATCGGTCGCGGCGTGCTTCCCGACAAGGTGCCGAGGGCAGGAAAGCCAGACCAACGGCGCACTACACAAAGCTGTTGCTCCCAAAGCGCTCGGACGAATCGTCTGAGCCGAGGACATCGCCACCGGCAAACGCCGCTGGGCGGGCGCTGGTACTTCGGCGGCCCGTCCGCAGCGAGGGTCCGCTTCACGGTGTTGCGGGGCGCGCCCATCAGCCGGGCGATCGCCTGGATCGGCATGCGCTCCGACCGGCGCAAACGACGAATCTCAGCCCAATCCTCCACAGCGAGCACCCCTTCGGTCCTCCCTGGCCCGGATAGAGCCAGAGTCACCGACCAGATGGTCCGTTTTGAGTTGCCGCGTGGCGCTCAGTTTTCCGCCGACAATCCGGGCGCGACGAGACGTGCGCCGGGGAACGAGCTATGCACCGTCGCTGCCATCGCGCAGGGAATGGATCATGCTCCGCAGGATCCGGACCGCGTCTGACTGCTCGGTCTCGGTCAGGTCGGCCAGCATTCTGACCTCGACAGACCGGACCGCTACGGTCGCCTTCTCGAGGCTTCGTCGTCCACGAGGCGTGAGCCGCGTGGGAAGAACCTTCCCGACGGGCGCCTCCGCAGGCCTGGTCACGTAGCCGTCTCGTTCCAGGGCCTGAAGCAGCACGTTCATCGTCTGCCGTGTCACGAACGCGCCCCGGGCGAGCTCGGAGTTCGACAGGCCCGGTCGTTGAGCCAGCAGCTCGAGGCAGGAGTAGTGAGTCACGCTCATCCCGAGCGGCCGCAGCACCTCCTCCATGGCTACGCGGAGGGCGCTCGACGCCTCTTTCAGCAGGTAGCCCAGTGACGTCTGTAGGTCGATGCCGACACCGTCTTGACTCATGTCAGTACTCTGACATAGCTTGGTCTGTGTCAGAAAACTGACACCGACTAAGGAGCATCATCATGCCCGTCACCGGCCCTGACTTCATCTCGCTCCAGGCGCGCGACCTCGACGCTTCGCAGGCGTTTTACGAGCAGTACCTCGGCCTCGTCCGCTCGCAGAACGGACCTCCGCACGCCGTCGTCTTCGAGACGAAGCCGATCGCGTTCGCACTCCGCGACGTCGTACCCGGCACCGATCTCGCGTCCGTTGCTCAGCCCGGCATCGGTGCCGCGATCTGGCTCCACGCCACAGACGTCCAGGCCATTCACGATGCTCTCGTCACCGACGGTCACACCATCGTCTCCGCACCGATCGACGGCCCCTTCGGTCGGACGTTCACCTTCGCCGACCCCGACGGCTACCAGGTCACTCTCCACGACCGCGCCTGATAGGCCAAACGCCACCGGACGATCACCGGCCCCCGCAGACCGCGGTTGCGCCGGAGACTCGAGAATGCGCCCGCCTCGACGAGGCTCGTCAACGCCAGTGGCTCGGCGAGGTCAGCGCCCTGCAGGAAACCCCGCGCCATATCGACGCGAAACGCGCCTGAGGGCCCGCGCCACTGTCCGAGGTGGCTACATCGGTGAATCCTGACGCAGTTGACCGGAAATTTCGGCTCAGGACAGTTTCGCTTCCGGGGCGAAGGCGGGCAGCTTCTCGAGACTGCTGCGCACGGCCTCGGCGCCGTAGTCGAACATCTGCCGCTCGTAGTCGTCGACCGCGCTGTGCAGGTCCTGGCGGTCTTCGATGACCTCGATCAGGCAGCGGCGCAGCAGATCGGCATCGCGCAGCGCGGTGTTCGCGCCGTTGCCGCCGGTCGGGGAGGTGGCGTGGATCGCGTCGCCGAGCAGCGTGACGGGGCCGGGCGCCCAGCGCCGGCCGGGCTCGACCACCCGGATGGACAGCAGCGTGCTGTTGTCCGGGTCGGCCTGTTCGATCAGCGTGCGCAGCTGCGGGTGCCAACCTTGCATCCTGGACAGGACCGCGTCCTGCGCGGTCAGGTCCGCCAGCGAACCGTTGGGCGGCAGGATCATGGCCCAGCGCACGTAGTCGCCGATGTCAGGCAGTGAGACTTCGGGGGCCAGGTGTTCGGCGGCCTGCTTGGGCGGGGTACGGAAGCGCATCGCGCCCAGCAGCAGGCTGACGCCGTCACCGGTGATCTTCGAGCCGTAGGCCTTGGACAGGCCGAGGAACTCGTCGGTCAGTGGGGTGCGGCCGATGACGAACCGGACGCCGGTGTCGGTCGGGGTGGTCTGCGGCGACAGCACCCCGCGGACCGCGGAGGTGATGCCGTCTGCGCCGACGAGCAGGTCGGCGGTGGCCGGGTCGCGGCGGGCGAACTGGGCTCGGACTTTGCCGCCTGCCAGAACGTCGTAGCCGGTGAGTGCGGCGTCGGTGTGCACGGTCAGGCCGGTCAGCAGCAGGTGTCGTAGCACTTGGCGGTCGACGACGATGCCGGTCCGGCTCGCGCCGAGCCTGCCGGTCTCGTTCAATTGCGGGTCCAGGATCAGCTGCTCGGCGGAGGCGTCCATGACGATCTCGTCCAGCACCGGGTGCCAGCGCGTCGGCAGGCAGTCGCGCAGCGCCTGAAAACCGATTGGGTTCAGCACGAGCCGATAGCCCTGGAACCGCGCGACAATCCCCGGGTCACGTTCGAACACATCGGCCTCGACCCCGGCACCACGAAGGCCCTGCGCGAGCGCCAGACCTCCCAGCCCGGCTCCGACAACGGAAACTCGCATCACACCTCCGCGAACATCGATACGAACTAAGTTCGTTATTACGATCTAAGTTCTATATAACGAACTTAGATCGTGTCAAGGTAGAGTTCCGGCATGCCCGCCGCTCCC
>NZ_BDAZ01000027.1 GCF_001612725.1 Nocardia anaemiae NBRC 100462
GCTCCCCGCCAACGCCGCGCCGCTCGCCACGCACAGCCCGCTGCGGGGGCCGCCGCGGCGGCACCACGCAAGCAGCCGATCACCGTCGAACGGATCACTGACGCCGCCTTGGAAGTCGTTGCCACCGAGGGGTACGACGCCCTGACCGTCCGTCGGGTCGCCGCTGTGCTCGGCACCGGTCCGTCGTCGCTTTATGCACACATCGTCAACAAGGACGACATCGACGATCTGCTGATCGGCAGGCTCTACGCAGAGGTCGCGCTCCCCGAACCGGACCCGACTACCTGGCGCGCGCAGCTACTCGGGGTATACACGCAGATCCGCGACCAGTATCTGAGATACCCCGGCGTCTCGCGTGCCGCGCTTGCCACGGTGCCGACCAATCTCGAGACACTGCGCGTCGGCGAAGGAATCCTGGCGATCCTGCTCGCGGGTGGCATCGAACCGAGGACGGCCGGATGGGCCCGCGACGCGCTCTCCCTCTACGTCAGCGCCTATGCACTCGAACAGTCGCTGGTTCAGCAACGGCGCCGACGCCAGGATCAGGAATGGGTGCTCAGCCACGATGAGCTGTTGGACCGCTTCACCGCCCTGCCCGCCGAGAAATTCCCCCTGACTCGACGCCATGCCGCCGAGCTGATCTCCGGCACCGGACCCGACCGGTTCGAGTTCACCCTCGGCCTGCTCATGAACAATCTGCGGCCCGCATCCGATTGACCCACGGCGCGCTGTGGCCACAGGGATCGACCACCGAAACGACAGCTCGATCCAGCCGACCGCGATCGAGATCCTGCCCGGACAAAGTTGGTGAATCGTCCGGTTACCACCGGAGTCTCGACATAGGCATCCCGCGCCGCGACTCGTCACCGAGAACCGCGACGGCACCGATCGCCGCTACATCGCTCACTCGACCACAATAACGGCTATCAAAACAGGTGAAAACACCCATGTCCGTCCTCGACATGCACCGGGTTGACCTTCACGACAATTACGCCAATAATTTTTGGCATTATTCAAGTCGATGTGGAGGGCCTTCCCCGCCGGATACCGGCACTGAACCTCTCGCGATCCGTCATCCAAGGAGCACACGATGGGCATCGCAGCACTGATCACCTGGTTGTTGACCGCCGCCGGTGGGTTCGTCCTGCTGGGCACCTGGATCGCCAAAGGCGGGACCCGGCAATCGACCACCCACTTACCACCACCGGTGGTATTCGGTCACTTCCTGCTCGCCGTCGCCGGACTCATCGTCTGGATCGTGTATCTGCTCGCCGATACCGACGCGCTGGCCTGGATCGCGTTCGCGCTACTCGTACCGGTCGCCCTGCTCGGATTCACCCTGCTGGCACGATGGCTCCCCGTCTACCGCGACCGCGCCACCACAGCGCAGGAGCCCCCGGCCGAACGGCACTTCCCCGTCGCCGTCGTCGGCGGACACGGTGTCTTCGCCGTCACCACCGTCGTGTTGGTGCTGCTGACCGCGCTCGGCGTCGGGGGGAGCTAGCCCGTGTCACGCCCTGTTCTGCGCGTTGTCCACGAACCGGTCAACACCATCGACCTGGCCGCCGCCGAACGCGCTGCCGGTGAGTTCCTCACCGCCCTCGGTGTCGGACTCGACGACGAACACCTGCACGCCACCCCCGGGCGCATGGCCCGCGCCTATGCCGAACTGTTCACCCCACGGCCATTCGACCTGACGACCTTCCCCAACGACGAGGGCTACGACGAACTCGTGCTCGCCCGCCGCATCCCGCTGCGCTCGGTCTGCGAACACCACCTGCTGCCGTTCGTCGGCGTCGCCCACGTCGGCTACCTGCCCGGTGAGCGCATCCTCGGACTATCCAAACTGGCCCGCGTGGTCGAACACTTCTCCCGCCGCCCCCAAGTCCAGGAACGACTCACCAAGCAGGTCGCCGACTGGCTCGCCGAACACCTGCAACCCCAAGGTGTCGGCGTCGTCATCGAGGCCGAACACACCTGCATGACCCTGCGCGGCGTCCAAGCCACCGGCACCACCACCGTCACCTCGACCCTGCTGGGCACCCTGCGCGAAGACGCCCGCTCACGCCAAGAATTCCTTTCCCTCACCGGAATCGCACCCTGATGCCCACCCGCATATGGCCGCGAGCACCACCGAACCGGGCATAGTGCCCGCGTTCGCGGGTAGGCAGAAAGTGCCCAGCAATGGGTCAGGAGGTGAGGAAAGTGATGATGTCACCGATGCTGATGCAGCTCGTGGACATGGCACGGAACCTGTGGAACATGGTGTTCCCGAACATGCCCATGTAGTGACATCGACCCAACGACTGGACAGAGAACCACACGCCCCACGCGTAAGCTCTGTCCAGTCCTTATGTGCCAGACACCGATTCGGCAAACCTTCTTCCTCCGCCGCAACCATGCCCAGCACTGGCCTCGACCGGAATGCGGAGGGCACACATGGTCCCAGAATGGGTTTGCGACTACACCTCTGCTGTTGACGTGACGTCGGGGCACCGGCTGTCCAGACCACGCATCAACCGTTCGGTCCATTTGCTCAGCGACACCGCCGCGTTGTGGGCGAACGCGGCCTCATCAGGCTCCACATTCTTGCCATCGCCGCTGCCCGAACTCAGCGCCCGAACATAGAACGGCAGATAGAACACCGCCCGATGCAGTGCGTGAGCCAGCTTCGCCGTGTCCTCGACCCCCAACCGGCCGGCCACCCGGTCGTGAAGCTCGACGAATTCCACACCGCTCAGTTCCTTCTCGGCGCGTAACAGCGCCAGAACCGCCCGATACGCGAGCAGCTGCGCGTCGGTGAGCTCGGGCAACTGCGGGGACACTGGCGTCACGCTGTTCTCCTCTGATCGACGCTACGGATTGGTAGGCACACTAAGCCCGAAATCAGCCGGATAGCGCGCATTTCCACGATGTCAGCAACGGCATGTCACTACTGGCCGTGTGTCCCAGTCGGCCGACCGCTGCCGACACTGCGCGTAGGCGATGAAGTCGTGGGAAGTGTTGGCCGGTGGGAGCGCATTGCCGTCTCCGCGAACGACCGGCACGCCCGGAACATCCCTGCGACACTGGGCGGCCATCTCCGCACCAGGCTCGACCGCGGTAACCTCGGCTCCCCCGCAGCAGCGCCGTGGCGATCCCAGTGAAACCTGGGCCAGCAATGTGGTGGCAAACCCCCGAATTTGCTACCTGCCTTGTAGTAGCTTGACTGATTACCGTTGCTGGTGCGGGAAAGATCGGAGGGTCGATGCCGAACCTGACCACGGGAGGTGTGCGGTGGCTCGCCGTGGTCTTCGTCTTGCTCCTTTCGACGACGACCGTGGGCGCGGCATCAGCAGGCAGTGATCCGATTGCGGCGGATCGGTCGCCGGTCGCCGAGCAGGTCAGCCTGAACGTGTACTCGCCGGCGATGGACCGGCTCGTCCCCTTGCGGGTTTTGCGGCCTGCGGATACCTCCACGCCCCGGCCGACGTTGTATCTCCTCGACGGCTTGGACGGAGGGGAGACCGGGTCGGGGTGGCTCGATCGCACGGACGCGGCAGCGTTCTTCGCCGACAAGAACGCGAATGTCGTGTTGGGCGATCACGACGTCGCGCGCAACCCGATCGCGCTCGCCGATCGCGTCGTGGTGGGCGGCGGGTTCGAATCGATGGTCAACGGGTGCACGCTTCGGCTCGCTGCGGCGTTGCGTGCCGCTGATGTGCCCGCGCGGATCGAGTTCCGGCCGACAGGGACCCATGCTTGGGGATATTGGCAAGACGCACTGCACGATTCGTGGCCGATGTTCGCGGCCGCGCTCGGCGCCTGATCGTTTTCGAAGGCCGCATGGTCACCTGGAGCCGAAAGCGACCGGTCAGACGGCGAATCCATCGCTCGGCGGACACCCCCGTTTTCGCTCCCCGCAGGCGATCTCGGGCAGCGTCGACCAATTGCAAATACACCGCGAAATGTCTTGCGGGAAGCCATGTCTTCTGTTATCTGGGCTGGCGTTGCCGATTTGTTTGCAGGCAATCGGCGGGGGTACCCGCGCCAACAGAACGTACCTGTTGTCAGCGCCGATCAATTTCGAGTGGTGATGACCTGCGCAGCCAAGGCAACTCGAGGAGAGGATTGAGTGCGATGACGGTTGGTCTCGACGTTCGATCCGAGCGTGAGCGCGTTGTCCGCGCGTGCCGCCCGGGGCAGCCCTTGCCCGAATTCGTCTACAGCGGCGACGAGGACGCGTTGTGGTCGCGTGTTTTCGAGAGGCTTCGCGCCATGCACGAGCAGTTCGGTTGCGGCCACTATCGTTCGGCCGCTCGCCGCGTGAAGCTCCCCGCCGACCGGGTACCGCAACTGAGTGAGGTCTCGCGGGCGCTTCGTCCGTTGACCGGCTTCGAGCTTGCGCCGGCTCTAGGAAGCCTGCCCGGGCGCCTGTTCTACGGTTCGCTGGCCGACGGCATCCTGCACGCAATCCCGGACGTGCGCCCGGTGACCGAGCAATCGTTCTCGCCTGATCCCGACGTCATCCACGAACTGGTCGGACATGCGGTAATGCTTGCCGATCCGGAATTCGCAGAACTGTATCGCTGCTTCGGACGAGCCTCCAACCATGCCACCTCGGACGAGGCGCGGACAGCGATCGCGCGGTTGTTCTGGTTCACCTTGGAGGTCGGCGTGGTCATGGAACAGGGTCACCCGCGAGCGTACGGAGCGGCCATCTTGTCCTCGGTCAAGGAGATGGAGTCCTTCGTGGGTGCGGATTTGAGGGAGTTCCGAGTCGAGGACATAGTCGCCAGCGGAATCGACGACAGCATTTGTCAACCCGTTCTCTTCGTCGCCGATTCGGTGAGCCGGATGATGGATGAGGTAAGCGGCTTCCTCGAGACAAGCGTCGGTTCATGACGACGCTGCTTACATGATCACCTTCGCTGACATCCTTACCGTCGAGAATTAAGGAATTGCGGTGGTAGACCTGTCGAGTACTGCGCGTCGCAATGGCAGCATGACTCCCGACGCGGACTTCTTCGAATTGTCTGTCGCGCAATCCGAACTGTGGCTGGCCCAGCAATTACATCCGACAGTTCCGTTTTCCATCTCTCAATACACCGACCTGCAGGGCCATCTCGACCTCGGACTGCTCCAGCACTGTCTGCGCCGCGCCGGTCGCGAATTGCAGTCGCCGCATGTGCGATTCGCAGTCGTCGATGGCCAACCGCGCCAATACCTCGACCACGACCTGGACACCGGATTCGACTGCATAGACCTCAGCGATCACCCCGACCCCGAACACGCCGCGCAAGTATGGATGAGCAACGACCATCAAGGCGGCATCGACCTGACAGGCGCCGACGTCACAAAGACGGTGCTGTTCACACTCGGCCCCGGCCGATACCGCTGCTACGCGCGCAGCCACCACATCGCGGTCGACGCCTTCGGCGCCGCTCAGGTGTTGCAGCGAACGGCCGAATTGTATTCCGCCGCAACCGAAGGGCGGACCGCGACACCGTGCCGGGCAGTGTCGCTGACCGAGATTGTGGCAGCAGAGCAGCGGTATCGGTGCTCGCCGCGGTTCGCAGCCGATCGCGAGTACTGGGGAAAGCAGCTCACCGGCCTCGATCACGTGACACGGCTCAGTGATCGGTACGCTGCATCGTCGGCACGGCCACATATCGCGCACGCAACTGTCGATGCGGCGGCAACGGCGCGGCTCGATGCTGCAGCAGGCCGGTACGGCACCGGCATGGCCGAGGTGCTCGTCGCGGCGGTGACCGCGTTTCTAGCGCAAATGACCGGTGATACCGATATCACGGTGTCACTGCCGGTCGCCGCCCGCACCACCGGGGTGCTACGACAATCGGCGGGAATGGTCTCGAACGTGGTGCCCTTACGCGTGCGGGGCGTGGCCGCGAGCACGGTCGGTGACCTGGTCCAACAGGTACGCCTGAGCATGATCGGCGCGCTGCGCCACCAGCTGTATCGGCACGAAGACTTGCTCCGTGACCACGGCGTGGGTCGGGCCGGTCGCCATGGTTACGGTCCGCTGATCAACGTCCTCACCTTGCCCGACAGTATCGGCTTCGGTGTCGTCCGCGGTCGAACGCAGCTGCTTTCGGCTGGGCCGGTGGAGGATATGGCGATCAGCTGCTACCGATTCCGTGCCGGGCCCCTCACCATCGACTTTCATGCCAACCGTGAGCTGTACAGAGCAGACGAGGTGGATAGGTATCGACAACAGTTCATCGACTGCCTGTCCCGATTCCTGTTGGCGTCTGGCGAGGAGAAGGTATTCGCGGCTATCGCCGACACGCGCACAATCGCTGCCCCACAGCAGCGACGCCACCAGCGGTTGCTGCCGGAGTTACTCACGGGCGGAATCGGTGCCGGTGAACGGATTGCACTGAGCGGGCCGGACCGGTCGGTGTCTTATCGCGAACTAGACGAGGTCACGGCCCAATGGGCGCGTGAGCTGATCGCGCACGGCGCCGGACCGGAAGTGGTTGTCGCAGTAGGGTTGTCCCGGTCGGTGGAATCGGTCATGGCCTTGTGGGCGGTTGCCCGGGCGGGCGCGGTGTTCTTCCCGGTAAATCCCACCGATCCGCCGACGCGCGTGGCGAAGCTGATCACCGATTCAGGTGCGGCGCTGGGAGTCACCCTCACCCGGTGGCGCACACCACTGGCGGCCACGACGGTCGAGTGGTTGATGCTCGACAGCGACGAGTTCGCCTGCGCCGCCGCGTCCCGGTCTGCCGCCGCGGTAACCGACGCGGATCGGATAAGACCGCTGCGTGCCGCTCACCCTGCCTATCTGATCTACACCTCCGGATCCACCGGAGAGCCCAAGGGTGTGCTGAGCACCCACGAAGGTCTGGCAACACTGGCCGACGACCTGCGAACCCGTAACCGCATCAGCAGCGAATCCATAGTGCTGCAAGCACATTCACCATTTTGCGACGCGTCGATGCTCGAATACCTCTCCGCATTCGCTCCCGGGGCGAAGCTGGTCGCCTTGGCGCCGGACATCGTGGCCGGCCAAAGGCTTTCACGGGTGATGCAAGACGAAGCGATCACCCACCTGGTGGTCACACCGGCTATTTTGGCAACGCTCGACCCGCACCGATTGCCCTCGCTGCAGACCGTAACCGTCGGCGGAGACAAATGCCCGCCTGAACTGGCCAGACGCTGGGCCGGGCGGCTACCGATGTTCAACTCCTACGGCCCGACCGAAGCCACCGTCGTGGTGACCCAAACCGAACCGCTCGACCCGAACTCGACGATCACCATCGGCGGGGCACTGCCCGGAGTGCAGACTCTCGTGCTGGATGCCCGGTTACGCCCAGCTCCACGCGGCGCCCGCGGCGAACTGTATCTCGCCGGTGACGCGTTGGCGCGAGGGTATCTGGGACGGCCCGGGATCACCGCACATTGTTTCGTGGCAAATCCATACGGGCGGACGGGAACCCGGATGTATCGCACCGGTGACATAGTCCGCGAGCAAGCCGATGGCACGCTGGAGTACCTGGGCCGAGGCGATGTTCAGATCTCACTACGTGGGCAGCGCATCGAGCCGTCCGAGGTCGAGCGCGCGCTGGCCGCGGACGACGCAGTCGATCAGGCCGTGGTGCGAATGTGGACGTCCGAGACACTCGGCGACCGGTTGATCGGCTATGTCGTCCCCGCAGCGGCCGAGAAGGATCATTTCGACCGTGCCGCTGTATTGGCGCGGTTACGGAAAGTCTTGCCGCCCGGCATGATTCCGGCAATGTTGGTACCGCTGCCCGAGATACCGATCAATCCGAGCAGCGGCAAGACCGATCGATCCGCATTACCAGATCCACAGACGCTGCCGCGCCCGACATTCCGCGCGCCGACATCACCGACCGAACACACGGTGGCAGAGACGATCGCTGAAGTGACCGGACAGTCTCGCATCGGCTTGGACGACAACTTCTTCGAACTCGGCGGCAACTCGTTGCTGGGCGTCGAACTGTGCCAGCGATTATCGGAGCGGACCGGCACTACAGTGACAGTTTCGTCGCTGTTCACCCCGACGGTGCAAACCTTGGCCGATGCCATCGAATCCGCCGCGGTCGATGCGAACACCGATGTGATAACTGGTGGTTCGGCTCTGAAGACGGTCCTTCCGTTGCGTAACAACGGTTCTGGGACGCCGTTGATATGTCTGCATTCCGCTGTTCCACTGTCGTGGTGCTACTCGGGCTTGCTGCAATACGTCACCGACCGGCCCGTCTACGGGCTGCAGTCCCCCGCCATTTCCGGCCAATCGCGGCGATACCGCACCGTCGAGGAACTCGCCGAGGTGTATCTGCCCGAACTCATCCGCGTGCAACCGGAGGGTCCGTACCACCTGCTCGGCTGGTCCCTGGGCGGGCAACTCGCGCACGCGCTCGCCGTTGGGCTGCGCGCCCGAGGGCACAGCGTGGATTTGCTCGTCATGCTCGACAGCGTGGCATTCGCCGACGGTGCACCCCAGCCGCAGCCGCCGACCGTACGTGATCTGTTCACTCACTTACAGGGCAATGAGTCAGCCACTCCAGACACCCGGCCGCTCACCATCGACGAAGCTGTCGAATTGCTCGCCACCAGCACCGGTCCTGGTCGTGGATTGACCCGCGAGCAGCTCGAACGGCTGCACCAGGGATATGTCGACAGTGTTGCCATGTCCACGTCCTACCGACCCGCATCCTACGACGGCGATCTGCTGTACTTCTCGGCACGCAAAGGCATCACCGGCGAACTGACCGGCGATATGTGGCGACCTTATTTTTCCGGACAGATCACGCAACACTTCGTCGACGTAACTCACGCCCAAATGACCAACCCCGAGGCGCTCGCGGTCATCGGGCCGATCCTGGCGGCCGAACTGAGTCGGCGGCAAGGCGAAGGGAAGGATATGTGAGCAAACATTCCGCTGCCATCGTGGCATCCGCGGTGTCGGTTGCTTCGTCGATCCTGCTGACCGCACCTCGGCCGAGAGTGCTCGGTCTACGTCTCCCGCGGTCGATGCTGGCCGCCATCGCTGCAATCGCCTTGGCAGTTGCCGCCAACGAGTGCGTCGGCAAACCGGTTATGTTTCTGCGATGGTCGTATGTGCGGTTTCTGTTCGGCCTACGGCACATGGGCGCCACCTGGCAGGTCGGTGACGGCCGCGAACAAGCCTTGGCCGATTACGTGTGCACGCATGCGCGCAGAAACGACATCGACGACGTCATCAGGGCGATCGACGAGTTCTGCTACACCAAGAGTTACCTGATCAATATCGGTGACGAGAAGGGGCGGATCCTCGACCGCGCCGTCGCCGCCGCGCATCCGCACCGCCTGCTGGAGCTCGGAACCTACTGCGGCTACAGCGCATTGCGCATCGCGCGGGTCATGCCCGCCGATGCCATTTTGTACTCGATCGAATTCAATCCGGCCAACGCCGCCGTTGCGCGGCGGATCTGGGATCACGCGGGCATCGGCGAGCGCATCGTCGTGATCGTCGGCACGTTGGGCGACGGCGGAAAGACCCTCAGCGCACTGGGCGACAAACATGAGTTCGCGCCCGGCACACTCGATTTCGCCTTCCTCGACCACGAGAAGAACGAATATCTTCCCGATCTCCGCCGGATCCTGGATCAGGCCTGGCTGCACCCCGGTTCGGTCGTCGTGGCAGACAACGTCAAATACCCAGGCGTCCCGGGGTATCGAGCATTCATGCGCCGCCATGAGGGCGCCCACTGGCAAACCCGAGAACATCGGACGCACGCCGAATACCAGAAGATCATCCAAGACCTCGTGCTCGAATCGACCTATCTCGGCTGATACGACCAGGCCCGGATCCCGCCACGATCACGGCACATCCACCTCGACGTCGTCGGTCACCTCCGGATACGACGTTTGCCTGGTGGAGTCCATCCAGTACGATTCGGCAATTCCCGGTGAGGCTTCCATGGCGCGCCGGTACCCGCGGCCCTGCTGCCAACACCTGCCACCGACCGGATCCGTGATCGAGAGCCACTGATGGGCATGGGCAAGAATCTGAAACGGCCACCGCGCGGCCATGTAAGGTAGCTGTCTGCCTCATCAGGTGGTAGAGCGCAGCTCGACACAGCATTCGCCGACTTTCGGCACCAGTACCGCTGCGACGGTATCGGCCTCGAGTCCGGTCAGCACGCCCGCCAGGTAGATGCGGTTGAGCTCGCACACGAGCTCGGGTGCCCCGGCGGCGAGCGGATGGAAGGGGCAGTTACGCAATCGGAGGCAGCCCGACGCGTCGCGGCTGGGTTCGAACCCCTGCTCGGCGAGCATTGTGTGGAGCAGGGCGAGGGCGCGTTCGGTGCCGAGCCGCCCGGGCCGCAGCCGCTCTCGCGTGTCCTGGCCGAGGGCCACGCCGCGATCGCCCGCCGCCCGTTGCGCGGCGTCGCGGGCGGTTTCACCGGCGCGCTCGGTGAGCACCGCATCCATCAGGATCTCGGCAAGTACCTCATGGCGGCGCTCAGGGATGCTCACCTGCAGCTCGGTGTCGGTGGGCTCGTACACCTTCGGCGCCCGGCCGACCCGCCGGACCCCGCCGACCTGCTCGTAGCGTGCTCGCAGCAATCCGGCGGCCACGAGCTTGTCCAAATGGAACGCGGCCAGCTTCCGTGAGATCCCCACCCGCTCAGCGGCCTCATCTCGCGTCACCGGGCGGCGGGCGCGGCGGATGAACCAGTACATCCCGTGCCGCAGCTCGTCATCGAGCGCGGCCACGGCTGCGATCGCCGATTCGCTGGTCACATGACCCACAATAACGCTAACTGTGTTGGTTGAAAGTCACTGGGTACACACGCGGCGCGCGCACTTGACCAATCCAAGAGATAACGCCAATAATCTTTGGTGTAAATACTCAGGCGGAGGTTTGTCGTGGTCGGTGATATGCAGCAGGCGAAACGGCCGGTCAGCGCCGCGCTGGCCGGGCCGTACGGCCATCCGTTCCACCCGATCCTGGTCACCGTGCCGATCGGCGCATGGGTGGCGAGCCTGGTGTTCGACATTGCCTCGCACGCGGTCGACGATCCGAGCTTCCTCGCCCGCGGCTCGGCATGGTTGATCGCGCTCGGTGTACTCGGTGCGCTGGCGGCGGCAATGGTCGGGATGCTGGATCTGTTCGCCATCCCGACCGGTACCCCGGCATTTCGCACCGGGTTGGTGCACATGAGCCTCAACTTGGCTGTGACCGTGGCGTACGGGATCAACTTTTGGTGGCGTAATTCCGGGACCGGCCCACACGACGCCGTTCCGTCTGAGACACTGGTGCTGTCGATCGTCAGTCTCGCGGCACTGGCCGTGTCCGGCTACCTCGGCGGCAAGCTCGCGTATTACTACGGCGTCCGGGTGGCCGATGAAACCACTCAGGCCACCGGCTTCCACCGCTGAACCCCTACCACTGACCTGTCAGGAGACATCATGGGCATCGCGGCATTGATCCTCTGGTTGCTCACCGCGACCGGCGGCTTCGTTCTGCTCGGCACGTGGATCGCGAAAGGCGGTGCACGCCAGCCGAACACGAGTCATCTCCCGGCTCCCGTGGTGTTCGGGCACTTCCTGCTCGCCGTGGCCGGGCTGGTCGTGTGGATCATCTACCTCGCCGTCGATAACGACGCCCTGGCCTGGGTGGCGTTCGTGCTGTTGATCCCGGTGGCGCTGCTCGGGTTCGCGATGTTGCTGCGCTGGCTGCCCGTCTACCGGGCGCACACCGCGACCGAGACACCCGAACCGGCTGAACGGCATTTCCCTGTCGCGATCGTCGGCGGCCACGGCGTCCTCGCCGTCACCACCGTCGTACTGGTCCTATTGACCGCCCTCGGTGTCGGCGGGAGCTAGCATCGCCGACTGACTCGCCGAGCACTCGAACGTCAGCATCGCCGTCCGGGCACTTGGGGCCGATTGGGCGGTCTGGGTCGGGCTCACCGCGATCGGCGCCCTCCCCGTACTCGCGTTGCACGGACTCGACCGGTCGGAGCGTGCCGAGCAGTGGCGATGCGGAGTCGTCGATTCGCATGCCACGACCAGCGGGGGGCACGAACACGCGCCGGACGAGGTAGCGCCGCAGGTCCAGTCGGCAAGGCGCCGCGATGACCGAATCACGATATGACGTGGCAGCCGCGCTGATTGTGGAGCTCGTGGCTTCCACATAGTTTCCACCACATGCTGACCTATCACGGATCCGACGGACGCCCGCTGCACGTCACCGTGGTCGGCGCGGACAAACCGCCGCTGATCCTGCTGCACGCAGGCGGCCCGGACCACCGCAGCCTGCTGCCGTTGGCGACCCGCCTTGCCGACCGCTACACCGTGCTGCTGCCGGACCTGCGAGGCTACGGGCGATCGATCTGCACAGACCCGGCGTTGCACACTTGGGCTTGCTACACCGACGACGTCATCAGCCTCGCCGAGCAATTCGGCCTGCCGCGCGTCGCGATAGGCGGCGCCGGACTGGGATCCACCATCACCCTGCGTACCGCCGCCGCACACCCGGAATTGGTGACGGCCGCCATCCTGATCGGTGTCGAGGACATCGAAGACGACGAGGCAAAAACGGCAGAGATCGAATTCCTCGACGCCTTCGCCACACGGGTCGCCACCGACGGTATCGAAGCAGCCTGGGCACCAATCCTGTCCGAAATGCCGCCACTGGTCGCCGACATGGTCCACGACGCGATCCCACGCTCGGACCCGGCCAGCATCGTCGCCGCCGCCGCGATCGGGCACGACCGCTCTTTCCGCGACGTCGCCGAACTCGCCACCATCACCGCCCCCACATTGATCTTTCCCGGAACCGACGCACGCCATCCCACAGCCCTCGCCGAAACCGCCGCCGCCACCATGCCCCGCGCGAGCCTGGCCTCGGTCAGCGTGTCCTATGACCTCCACACCGCCGATGACCTCGCCGAGGCCATCGCCCCCGAGATCCGCACCTTCCTCGCTCAGTTCGCCTAGACCACACCCTCACCGTTTGACGACGCCCCGGACGCGACGAAACGGTCGGCGGTCGCGATGCTCGAATACCTCGTCCACAAGGCCGAGGAACTGTTCTCTGGTCATCGCCGACCGCCTGATTCGGCATATCACGTCGTGAACGGTCACCACCGATGGGTTGCCAGCCGCCGGTCCGAAATAGCCTCTGCCCGAAAGGATTCGACAATATCGGTCCGGGCTGACGGAGACAATATCGGCAGTCGCACGGCCACGCTGACCCACACTTTTGGACACGCCGCACGTGGCCTAGAAGCCCGTCGCACTACAGCCCGAAGCAAGGTGCCGTGGAATAGCGAATATGCCCCGAGGACAGAAGAATTGGCCCGTATGACCAGACACCAGGCACAGCACCATCGGCCCCCTGGTCTCGGTGGCGGCGCTGTTGAGTGCTCAGCGCCGTTGCCAGGCGCGACGGTCACCTCGGCGACGATCGCCGCGCTGTTCGGGCCTCGAGGCAAGTCCCGGGGCGGTGCGGTCGATCCCGCTGTCGAGCGGATGGCGATGATCCCGAGCGGCCGGTCGCCGACCTGATCGCCAAAGGACTCAGCAACAAGCAGACCGCCGCCAAACTGGTGATCTCACAACACACCGCCGAGGACCACATCGAGGTAGCCGTGAGGCCGGGAGTCACCTCCCATGGGATATCGATCTCACCCCTCTCGAGAGTTTGCCTGGTCGGGAGTCAGGCCGGACATCAGGGTTCGGACCAGTTCGGTTCCAATCCGATCAACGGTCGACTGGTCGGCCGACTCGCCTGCGAAACTGCCGAGAAATGCGTGCTGAAGACAGGCGCCGAGCAGGAGTGCGGCGGCGGCCTCGGGATCGGCATCGGATCGGATGCGGCCCAGGTCCTGCTCGGCGGCGAGATAGGCGGACAGTGCGGTACCGACGTGCTGGGGGCCCGCATCGCGCTCGCGCAGGGCTGCGCGGTGGGCGGCCAGCAAATCGGGTTCGGCGAATAACGAGGCCGCCATCGGAAACCCGAGCCGGTAGAAACCGAGCGCCGCCCGCGCGACCTGGTCCAGAGTTTCCTGGACCGAGCCCTGACCGACCCTCCGGTTCAGGTCGGCGAGCACGGGCCCGAGCCCACTCGGCATCCGCTCGGTGAGCACGGCGAGGAACAGGGCCGTCTTGTCCTGAAAATGCTTATATAGCGCAGCCTCGGAATATCCGGCTTCCTTGGCGATCTCCTTGGTGGTCGCGCGAGCAAGGCCGCGGGTGCGCATGACATGCGCCGCCGCGTCCAGCATGCGGTCACGAGTACTCACGAGCGCCTTCCCGTTGACAAGTAAGTGGACACCCACTAACTATAGTGGTTAGTAAGCATTCACCAACCACTGGAGTCGCAATGGATCCGACCATATCCAGGCATGTCGTTTGCCTCGGCGACAGCATCACTCGTGGCCAAGTCAGCGCCGACTACCTCAGGCTGCTCGAAAGTCGCACGGCTGCACACCAATTCAGGTTCACCAATGCGGGCGTCAACGGCGATCTGGCCTACAACGCACTGCAGCGCCTCGATGCGGTGATCGATTTACAACCCGACGTGGTGACCGTGCTCATCGGCACCAACGACGCCAACGCGAGCCTCACCGAGACGAACATTCGCATGATGACCCGGATGAAGAAGCTGGCAACCCGGCCGACCATCGACTGGTATCGGGACAGTCTCACCTCGATCGTGCACCGACTGACCTCGGAGACCGATGCGCGGGTCGCCCTGCTGTCCCTGCCGGTACTCGGCGAGGAACTCGGCACGGAGTCCGTCCAGCGCAGCGTGCAATACAGCGCCGTGGTACGAGAGATCGCCGAAACCCACCAGGTTGCCTATCTCCCGCTCAACGAACAGCAGATCAACCATCTAATCGCGATCGAGCACGTTCCGGGCATCCGATTCCGGGACGGCCGGGCGCTGTCGGCCCGCGCCGCCACACAGCATTTCCTACTGCGCCGTTCGTTCGACGATATCGCCCGCCGCCGCGGCCTCGCGCTGACCACCGACATGATCCATCAGAACACCTGCGGCGCAACGATGATCGCCGATCTCATCGTCGAGTTTCTGACCACCGCGGACCTTGGCACGCCCGCCACCATCACGCAGAAAGAGACCGATCGGTGACCGCGATCGCCGATATCCCTCGGCCGCCGATGGTTCGGCGGTGGGCACTGGTCTCGTTGCGCATCGTCACGACCGCGGTTGTGGTGCTCATCCTTTTACAGGCCGGGCTGGCCGGTAGTTTTCTGTCCGGGAACTACGAATCGCTGACCGCGCACGCGCGCAACGGCGGGCTATTGGTTGCCGCCTTGCTAGTGCAAACGATCGTGGCCGCACTGGCTTGGCGACTGAGTTCGGGAATGGTTCAGCCGGTGATCGCAAGCCTGGCACAGGCGGTCGCTGCCACCACGCTGATTCCGCTCGGCCAGCACCGGATCCTGACCGCGCACGTGCCGCTCGCTGTGCTGCTGACGATCGGCGTGGTGATCGTGGCGGCATGCAGCTGGCGACCAGGGGGAAACGAAACCCGGTGAACGCCCGCATAACACGCCGCGTCTTCCTCGGCGCGTCAATCGCCACCACCGGCATCGCGGCCACGGGATGGTTCGCAGGGGCGCGACTACTGGGCCCCGGCGAACCCGGGCGCTTGCTTGTCAGCCGGGCACCACTGCCGCGCCCATTTCAGGCGCGACTACCGATTCCGCCGGTGCTCGAGCCGGTCCGGAGCGATGCGACCACCGACTACTTCGAAATCACCCAGCAGGTCGCCGATCTCGATATCATCCCCGGTTTACGAACCCGGGCGTGGACCTATCACGGCACATTTCCCGGACCGAGCATCATGACCCAATCGGGCCGCAGAACGGTGGTCCGGCACCGCAACGAGCTACCGCAACCAACGGTTGTACATCTGCACGGCGGTCACACCTCGGCTGACAGCGACGGCTACCCGATGGACCTGATCATGCCCACGACCTCGCTCCCCACTGAACATTCCGGTCACCCGGGCGCAGTCAGCCACGGACAGCGCGACTACACGTATCCGAATCAGCAACGGGCAGCGACCCTTTGGTACCACGATCACCGACACGGCTTCACCGGGCATGCGGTCTGGCAGGGACTGGCCGGGTTTCATCTGATCCACGACACCGAAGAAGCCGCGCTCCCGCTGCCCACCGGGGAACGCGATATCCCCATGATGATCACCGATCGCTCCTTCGCCGAAGACGGTTCGTTCCAATACCCGATGTTCGACCCGACACTGCGGACCCACGGCGTGCACGAGGAGTACATGAACGGTGTGCTCGGTGATGTCATTCTGGTCAACGGAGCGCCGTGGCCTGCCGCTCCTGTCAACCCGGCACAGTATCGGCTACGACTGCTCAACGCCTCTAACGCCCGACGCTACCGGCTCGAACTCGAACCACAGCCGCCTGGCGGCGGCGGTCTGGTGCAGATAGGCAGCGACGGCGGCCTACTACACCGTCCGATCAAGCACGATGCCCTCGACATAGCACCGGCCGAGCGATTCGACATCATCGTCGACTTCGCCCGCTACCAGCCAGGCACCCAGGTCCGGTTGGTGAACCGCCTCGGCACCGGCCCCACCACCCAGATCATGCGCTTCGACATAGCGCCGAACACTATTCACGACGACACGCACATCCCCGACTGGCTCAGCAGCGAGTCCACCCTGGCCCCACACCAAGCGACGACAACCCGGTCCTTCCACTTCCAACTACGCCCCGACCATGGCTGGACCATCAACGGCCTGCCCTACCAACCTGGCCGGGCACTGGCACGCCCTCGCCTCGGCGATACCGAAATCTGGCGCTTCGTCAGCGATTTCCACCACCCGGTCCACGTCCACCTGAACCCGTTCCAAGTAATCCGGCGCAATACACGGACACCTGGCCCCTTCGACACGGGCTGGAAAGACACCGTGAACATACGCCCATCCGAAGCAGTTGAGATCGCTGTCCGCTTCACCGACCACCCCGGCAACTTCATGCTGCACTGCCATAACCTCGAACATGAGGACATGTCGATGATGGCCGACTTCATCACCGAATAACCCCTCGCCGACAGATGTCCGGTCAACCGCGCGCCGGCGCGGCCACCCAACGCGAGCCCGACCGCACCGTCCAACGAAGAGTTGCGGGCGAACATGGCCCGGACGGGCAAGGTCACCGACGAGATGCGCACCTGAGGCCCTGACCTGCGCGGTGATACGCCTTCCCGCACTGGCGCTTTGGTTGCTGGCTGAAGCGCACGACCGGCGGATGGAGCTGGCCCGTGTCTGCGCCGATATCTGGTCAGATCCAGGCGGGAAGCCTGCCCGCGCGGCCGGGGCCGCGGGGCATCTCGCAACAGGTTCAGCTGCGGTTCTCGGACTTCGGGCGGGGCATCAGTGTCTGCCACAGAGGGCTGGCAGTCTGACGATTGCTGGCATTGTGTTCATCGAGGTACCAGTCCTGGCCCAGGAGTTGCTTGACCCGGGGGATCGCCTCACCGTCGGGGCCGCTGTAGTAATGCACTTTGCGGGTATCGCCGTCGGTGACCATGCGCCACATCACCTCTACGGTCAGCGCCGGGTCGGAACGGACCACGTTGGCGGAGAAGAACCGGTCCATTGGCTCTCGGTAGGCGGAAGGCATGTCGGCGGCCAAGTCGACCTTGTTGAAGATTTCTGTGTTCATATTGCCCGGGTGCAGAGCTTTGACCGTGACGCCGAACTCGGCGAGTTCGGCATGCAAGCCCTCGGTCAACGCCGCGACCGCGGCTTTGGATGCCTGGTACACCGAGGTGTAGGGGTAACCGGCGTCGGCGCTGATCGAGCTGACGTTCACGATCACCCCTGAACCCTGCTCGCGCAGCATCGGAATGAACGCCTTGTTCAGTGCGATCAGGCCGAAGACGTTGGTCTGGAACTGACGGTGCACCTGGTCCATGGTGCTGGCCTCCAGCGGCCCGGACTGGTAGTAACCGGCATTGTTGATCAGGGCGTCGACCCGACCGAACTGGGCGCGGGCCAGTTCGCCGAATTCCAGGTCGGCGTGCTCATCGTTCACGTCGAGCAGCAATGTTTTCACATTCGCCAGCCCGACATGGGCATCGAGGTCGGCCTCCTTGCGGACCGTGGCGACCACATCGTCTCGACGAGCAGGCCAGCGCGCTCGAGAACGTGCACTCGGTGGCGGCGGCCACTCCGACCGCCTCGATCCGCAATCATTTGGCCCGGATGCTGCTGCGCGGCGACAGTGTCGAGCGGCCGGTCTCGACCCTCTCGGGCGGGGAACGCTTCCGAGTCTCCTTGGCACGCTTGCTGTTCGCTGATCCGCCCGCCCAGTTGCTGATTCTCGACGAGCCGACCAACAACCTCGATATCGCCAGCGTCGACCAACTTGTCGATGCGCTGGTCAGCTATCGCGGTGCGGTGCTGGTTGTCAGCCACGACGACCCGTTCCTGCGGCGGATCGGTATCGACACGGTCGTCGAGCTCGATCCCTCCGGCCGCATGCACCAGCGCGGTTCGCTGTAGCCGGAAGGCTCCGGGCCCCAGCTCAGAAGCGGTCGACGTCGATGATCGCCTGGGCGAACGAGTGCGGGGCCTCCTGCGGGACATTGTGGCCGATGCCGTCCAGCACGCGGTGTTCGTATTTGCCGGTGAACTTGGCCCGGTACGGCTTTCCGTCTTTGGCCGCGCCGTCGAAATCGCTGGCAATGGTGATGGCGGGCACCGTGATGGCCGGCCCTGTGGCGAGCTGCTGTTCGTAGGCGTCGTATTGGGGTTCGCCCGGGGCCAGGCTCAGGCGCCAGCGGTAATTGGAGATGACGATGTCGACGTGGTCGGGGTTGTCCCAGGTGGTGGCGCTGCGGTCGTAGGTGGCGTCGTCGAAATTCCACTGCGGGGAGGCGCGCTTCCAGATCAGCTTGTTGAAGTCGTGCCGATTCTTGCTGTAGCCGAGTCGGCCGCGCTCGGTGGCGAAGTAGTACTGGTACCACCAGCCGAGTTCGGCCTCTGGTGGCAGCGGCTGCTGCTGGGCCGCCTGCACGGTGATGATGTAGCCACTCACCGCGACCATAGCCTTGACGCGCTGCGGCCAGATCGCAGCGATGATGTCCACCGTCCTCGCGCCCCAGTCGAATCCGCCGAGAATCGCCTTATCGATATGCAGAGCGTCCATGAAGTCGACGATGTCGCGCGCGACGGCCGATTGCTGTCCGTTGCGGACCGTCTGCGCGGACAGGAACCTGGTAGGGCCGTAGCCGCGCAGGAATGGGACGAGTACCCGGTATCCGGCGGCGGCCAGTAGCGGACCGACATCGGCGTAGCTGTAGGGGTCGTAGGGCCATCCGTGCAGCAGGATCACGGGTTGTCCTGTGCTGGGGCCGAATTCGGCGTAGCCCACGCTGAGGACACCGGCGTCGATCTGCTTGATCGGGCCCAGTGTGGTGTTGGCGCCCGAGCCCGCTCGCAGGTCCGCGCCCGGTGTCACGGTCGCGGGTGCACTGGCGGAATCGGTGGCGCACGCGCTCAGCGAGGTCGCGGCAAGACCTGCCGCACCCGCCACCAACGCGCCACCGAAGAGTCGTCGTCTGCTGAGGTCCATCTGCACTCCTGCTGTCATCCTTGGGCTGGTGCGGTGAGGCGCGGACCAAGGGTCACAACCACCACCGCCTGCCCCGCTGACGCTAGGTAGCGCGCCGATGCGCCCGCGAGCGTCAGATGACGTAATGACGGTCGGCCGGTCACGCGCCCGCCGCTGATCATGGAAATACGTCACGGTCGGCGTCATCTGACCGATTCGCCACAATGCCCTGGTCAGCGATCGTATTTTCATGACTACCGTCCGTTTTTACCTGATGTCGACCCTGTCCCCCGCCGAGGTCATGCACGTGCTCACCGACTTCGGGCCCGAACGCCCCGACGTGTGGCCGAGCATCGACGCCGAGCACTTCGTCGTCCACGAACGCGGCGACACCTGGGCCGAGGTCACCGAGGGCACCGCCGCCGCATGGGAGCGCGCCCGCTACGAATGGAACCCGGCCGGGGACACCGTCACCATCACCACGCTGGATTCCAAGCTCTTCGGGGCGGGCGGCGGCTGGGTCTTCAAGATCACGCCCGATCTGCCCGGCTGCCGCGTCGATGTCGAACTGACCCGGACGCCGCAGGCGTTCAAGGGCAAGATCCTGGCGGCGCTGTTGCCCTTAGTCGGCCCGTCCTCTTTGCGCAAGTCCTTCGCCGCACCGCTACAGGCGGCGTGATGTCGCACTCGCACAACGCTTCCGGCGCTTTCACACCCGGTGTGCACGCCTTCGAATCCGACGGCGTGACCCAGCGGTACCACGTGTACGGCAGTGGACCGGTCTGCCTGGCTCATCCCGGCGGGCCGGGCATCCATTGGGAATACCTGCGCATGCCCGAGCTGGAAAAGCACCTGACGATGGTGTACATCGAGGCCCTCGGCACCAGCGAATCCGGCCGCCTGCCAACGCATCCGAACGGCTACACCCGCGAGCGCTACAGCATCGCGGTGCAACGAATCATCGACCACCTCGATGTGCCGAAGGTGTATCTGCTGGGCCACTCGCACGGCGCATTCGTGGCCGCCTACCACGCGATCCACCGGCCAGACGGGCTCGCGGGCGTCATCCTGTACGAGGGCGCACCCGTGACCGGTCCCGAGCATGGCGAGGAGGCCATGCGACGGCTTCGGGGATTCGCCGCCGCACACGCCGATCGACCCGAACTGAGGGATGTGCTCGCGACATTCGCCGCGATGCAGGATATTTCGAGTGACGCACAGACCCTCGCCGTCGCCCGCGGCGTGCTGCCCTCGTACTTCGCCGACTACTGGGGCGACGAACAACGCTGGGCTCCGTTCCGAGATGCGGTGCGCGCCACATATATCTCAGGACTGGACGCGATCGGTTCCCCCGAACTCATCGACGACCGCGCGGCCCTACCGAAGCTCCGCGTGCCCACACTGGTGATCGTGGGCCGCTTCGACGTCATCTGCGGACCGCGCTGGGGACAGGAGCTACACGATCTCATCCCCGATTCACGCCTGGCCGTCCTGGAGCACAGCGGCCACATGGGACACCTGGAAGAACCCGAGCGTTTCGCCGACTCTGTCCGCGAATTCGTCACCCTCTCAACACCATCCACGCCGCTACCGACACATGACGGCCCCGAAGGGATCATGCGATGAACCCGCCGAAGCCCGAACGACCCCCCATCGCAGAGCTTTTCGTATGCGGCACGATAGCAATGTTGATCTGGTCGGAAACCGCCCTACGGCACGGCTGTGGACCGACGGCGCGGCAGCTCATGGGCTAGCGCCGTCTTGTACCACAGACGAATCCGCCGGCCACGAACTCTCGTGGCCGGCGGATTCGTTGTCCTACTGGGCACGCTGATCCCGATAGGTTTCGACCAGTCGCAGCCAGACCTCGCTGATGGTGGGGAATGCGGGCACCGCATGCCAGAGCCGGTCCAGGGGGATCTCGCCGGTAATGGCGATGGTGGCGGAGTGCAGCAGCTCAGCGACACCCGCTCCGACGAACGTGGCACCGACGATCGTCCCGCGTTGCGGGTCGATCAGGATGCGCGCGCGGCCGCGATAGTCCGGGTCGTGCTGGAGCGCTCCAGCGACCCTCCCGAGGTCGTAGTCGACGATTTCGACGGTAAGGCCTTGCTGTGCAGCATCGTCGGTGGTGCGACCGACGGCGGCGATCTCCGGATCGGTGAACACAACCTGCGGGACGGCGACGCGATCTGCGATTCCGGTGTGCGGTCCCCACTGCGAGGCATCGAGGTCCCTGCCGGACGCACGTTCGGCGATGACCGCACCCGCGATCCGCGCTTGGTACTTGCCCTGATGGGTGAGCAACGCCCGGCGATTGACATCGCCCACGGCGTACAGCCATTCGCCCTGCACCGCGGTCACCGTGAACGAGTCATCGGTGGTGAGCCACTCCCCCGAGGTCACATCGACCGTCTCCAAGCCGATGTCATCGGTACGTGGTGCACGGCCCGTCGCGAACAGCAGTTCGTCGACGACGATCCGCGTGCCGTCGTACAGGCTCAGGCATACACCGTCATCGGGTCCGCCCGCCCGCGCGGCGGTCACGATGCCCGAGTCGAATCGCAGCTCGACGCCTGCCTCCCGGAGGCGGTCGGCTACCAGGTCCGCGGCGAAGGATTCGACTCGGCCCAGCAGCCGTGACTCCCGGGCGATGAGGATGACCTCGGCGCCGAGAGCACGCCAGGCCGTGGCCATTTCGACCGCGACGACACCGGCTCCCAGAATGGCGAGTCGGCGCGGCACCTCCGGGGCGCTGGTGGCCTCGCGGCTGGTCCACGGCCGTAGCGCCTCTATCCCCGGCAGGGGCGGCAACGCTGCGCGGGTGCCGGTACAGACCGCGACCGCATGCCGGGCGCGCAATCGCACGGTGCCGCCGTCCGGGGTTCGGACCGTCACCTGCTTGACCCCGTCGAGTCGTCCGTGGCCGCGAATGAGCTCGATACCAACGGATTCGAGCCATTCGACCTGCCCCCGGTCGTTCCAGTCGGCGACCATGCGATCACGGTGTTTCAGGACCGCGCGGGCATCGAGCGGCCCGGTGACCGCAGTCGCGACGCCGGGAAATCGTGCGGCCTGGGTGTAGAGCAGTGCGGGGCGTAGTAGCGCCTTACTGGGTTCGCAAGCCCAGTACGAACATTCGCCACCGACCAGTTCGGATTCGACGATGACGGTGCTCAGTCCTGCGGCGCTGGTGCGGTCGGCGACATTCTCGCCGACCGGTCCGGCTCCGAGGACGATGACGTCGTATATCTGGATGTTCTCGTCAGACATGTTGTTCTTTCGGGGCCGGATGCTCAGCGGCCGGGTGCGCGCTGGGTGACTTCTTGCAGGAACCAGCTGTTGCCGTCCGGATCGTGGAAGGCGGCGAAGGAGCCGTAGCTGCGGCGCGCCGGATGGGCTCCGGCAATGCGATCGGTGGTTCCGGCATGGTGGAAAACGCCGGTCGCGTCTCGGAACGGGCCGTCGACGGTGAGGCCGCGTTCGGTGAGCTCGGCGACAGCCTTCTCGATATCGGTCACGATAAGGTGCAGGCCGCGCAACGTGCCAGGTGCTCCGGCAGTGACACCGGTCCCGAAGATGATGGAGCATTCGGAGCCGGGCGGGGTCACCTGGACGACGCGATAGCCATCGTTGACCGTGAAGTCCGCGTCGAGGCGGAATCCGAGTCGCTCGGCATAGAATGCCTTGGCGCGGTCGACATCTGAGACGGGCAGCACGACGACTTCGAGTTTCATATCCATGGTCGTGTTCTCCTGTGGTGGTTGGGATTTCGGGTCAGTACTTGGCAGCGGCGGCCTGTTCGATAACGTCGACGACCACATCCGGATGCGAGACGGCCACCGAATGCGATGCCTCGACCTCGGTGACGTGCGCATGGGCACGGTCGGCCATGAACCGCTGCGCCTCGACCGGAATATTCAGGTCCTTGGTGGTCACGATGTCCCAGCTGGGCTTCTCGCTCCAACCCGCGGCCGTGGCCTTCTCCTCCAGCGCGGCCTGCGCGATCGGCCGCTGCGTGAAGGCCATGAGGGCGGCACGGTCCTCGGGGACATCGGCGGCGAACTGGGCGCGGAACTTGTCCTGCTGGATGTAGAGATCGGTTCCGCTGCTGCCGTCGACAGCGGTGAACGGCACCGGATTCAAGGTGCCGGGCAGCGTGGTGCCGGGAAACTTGTTCGTCAGTTCGAGCGCTGTCTCACCGGGTGCGGGCAGGAAGGCCGCCACATAAACCAGGGCCTTGACCTTCTCGTTCCCGGCCGCCGCTGCACTGATTACGGACCCGCCGTAGGAATGCCCGACCAGAATGACCGGTCCATTGATGTGGCTGATCAGGCCGCGAAGGGTGGCGGCGTCGTTGACGGGTCCACGCAAGGGGTTGGCCGCCGCCACAACGGGATACCGGTCCTTGCTCAGCTTCTCGATCACATCGTTCCGGCTGGACCCGTCCGCGAACGCGCCGTGTTCCAGGATGATGGTGGGCCGCGGCGCATCGTCAGTGGGAGCGGCGTGGGTGACGGTCTCAGCGGTGCAGGCGACTACGAGGCTACCGCCGGCGATACCGGCCGCGAGAGCCGTCAGGGCCCGGGTTGCGTAGCGCCGGGTACGGCCATATCGGTTGTCGACCATGGTGTTTCGTCCTTCGAGCAAGTGGTTGGAAGAGGTGCGGTCCCACTGTTGCTCTCCGAGTGACGGTCACACATCCGTCAACTGACGCTGTATCGGCGTAGGTCCCCCAGTGCCTCGTGACCTACGCCGATACAGCGTCAACCGACGGATGTGGGTGGTGACTTCGCTGGGCGAAAGTTGTGTGCATGAACACCACAGCGACACCGCCCGCTTCGACGGTCGAACGTTCGACTCTGATCCGCCTGTATCTGAGCCGCGGCGTGCTGGCGATCGGATGGGCGGTCACCTTTGCTTCGGCCGCCCACGACACCCTGGATGCCGTGGCGATCACACTGCTGGTCCTCTACCCGCTGATCGATGCCGTGTCATCGCTGCTCGATCTTCTCGCGGTTCCGGCAGGGCCCGAGCGTCGCGTGACAGCCTTCAACGGGGTCCTGAGCGCGGTCGCGTCCGTCGCCGTCGGTTTCGCCGGAATCGTCTCCGGTTCAGCTGAAGTACTGGGTGTATTCGGAGTCTGGGCGGTGATATCCGGTGCGGCCCAAGTGATAGTCGGCTTACGCCGGCGTGGCCCCGTATGGGGCAAGCAATGGCCGACCCTGATCTCCGGCGGACTGTCGTTCCTGGTCGGCGCAACCTACATCGCCCAGGCCACCGGTGACTCCCCGGCCCTGAACGTGCTGGCCATCTACGCCACGGGCGGCGGCGTGTTCTTCATCGCGCAGGCCGCACTACTGGCCTGGAAGCACCGGAACCACTGACCCACCATCCGACAACTCAACGGGGAAGGACTGTCGCGACGGCCTCCCGTCACCGAGCGTGGTCCCGCGACCTGACAACCGACGACCTGAGGTGCCTTGCTCAACGGGTCGGCGCCGTTCCAGCGTAGCCACCCCACACGCCGACGCCATTGCGGGGGGGTTGCTGTTTTCTTCCCGGGTCGGGACGGTGCGCAATCCGAACAACTTCGGCAGGACCTGGCGTGCCGCCCGGGGCGAAACCTTCGCATGGATCACTCCGCGAACCTCCCGCAAGGGTGCCGCTACCGAGGTGAATTGACTGCTCATTGACGTTCTCCATATTTCGCTCGCGCCGACAGCATCGGCACGGACCGGAGATTCCGGCATCACGCAGCACATTGCCGTCGTCGGGCGGGGAACGCTTCGACAGGAGGGAGACCATCGTCCACAAGACTGCAAGCGGCCCCAAACCCGACGATTCAGTCCGCCTTTGTCGGTTCGACACGGCCGTTACCAACGTTCATGTCCATAGGCCTCGCTGCGGACCAGCGCCACTGTTGACGCCGAGGCAAATCGTGGTAGATGATCTTATTTGAGAGCGATGCTCTCAAATAAGATCAATGCTCACGGAGGTATCGTGCGTTCTACATTCATCGCCGCAATCTGCTACTCGGCAGTGTGGGTCATCGGGCTGGCGTTCGGTCCGGCTAGCGTTCCGTTAAGTGCGACGAACACCGAGATCGCGGCCGCTTACGAGGCTCGGCCTGGCGGGTTCGCAATGCAGTCGTTCTTCGTGCATGGACTCGCGGGCGTGCTGCTGGCGGTGGTGGTTATCGGGCTGCGTGGTCGATTGACAGGCGTCGCCAAAGCCATGGCCACAACGGGAGGTTTGGCGGCAGTGGGCGCCTCTTTGACGCAGTTCGGAGTCGAGGTGGCGCTGTCGGCCACAGCGACTCCGGTGTTGTTCGAGCTGACCAGCCGACTGGATGGGTTGAAGATGTTTGCTCTGGCTGGGTTGGCAGCAGGCGCGTCGCTGCGGCGTCGCGATGTTGTCGCGTATCTAGGCTTGGTTCTCGCGGCTGCGCTAGCAGTGTCCGGGGTCGGCTATCTAGCGATGTATCAGCCTTTGGCTGCCGCCGCATACGTTTCAGGCGTCCTCCTGCTGCTTTGGGTGCCGATGGCCGCCTATCGAGTGCCGATGCCTCCAAGGCGCGTGTTGGTTCATTCGTGAGTATGTCCACTAGCACCGGCGTCGTGAGAAGGCCGTGCGTCTGGCCCTCGAGCGCCTGGATGAGTACGGATCCCCGTATGCCGCAGCTAGAGCGATCGCCCGATGGTTGATGTTCATTGCGTGCGGGTGTCCTACTGTGAACCCGGTGCGGAGGTGCACCCGGTGGTGTCTAACCCGATGTGTGCACCACCGGCATCCACTCAGGTCTTCTACCAGCGATAGACAATAAAGCTAGTAGGCAATTACTTGTCTATTAGGACTATGTTTGTTTGCATGCTTGCCGACCGAAGGGCCCACGCATGAGCGGCGCACCCTACTTCCGCTACGTCGCCCTGGGCGACAGTCACACCGAAGGCGTCGGCGACGGCGACGACCGGACCGGCGTCCGCGGCTGGGCCGACCGGCTCGCCGAACGCCTCGCGGAACTCAATCCGCAGCTGACCTACGCCAACCTGGCCATCCGCGGTCGACTCGCCGCACAGGTGCACGCAGAGCAGCTCGACGCGGCGCTGGCACTGCGGCCGGATCTGGCGACGGTCCTCGCCGGGGTCAACGATCTGCTGCGCCCCGGATTCGACGCCGACACGGTCGGCACACTACCTGGACGCCATGTTCGGCGCCCTCACGGCGCAGGGCGCGACGGTGGCAACCTTCACCGTCCCGGACATCACGCGGATCATCCCCATCGCGCGACCGTTGCGCGGCCGGATCACCGCGCTCAACCACCACATCCGCACCGCGGCAGCCCACCACGGCGTCATCGTGGCCGAGACCGCCGACCACGAGGTCGTCACCGATCCACGCATGTGGAGCACCGACCGACTGCACTGCGCGCCCGGCGGACACCAGCGCATCGCCGCAGCCCTCGCCGAAGCACTACACCTGCCGGGCGCCGACAACAGCTGGAGCCGACCGCTGCCGCCGCCGCCCGACCGTGGCGCACTCACCGCAATCACCAGCGAATTCCGCTGGACGGCCGCCTTTCTCGGCCCTTGGTTGGGGCGCCGCTTGACCGGCAAGTCCTCCGGCGACGGTCGCACCGCCAAACGTCCCGTCCCGCAGCCGGTTCACCACCAAGAGGCCGAACTATGAGACGTGAGTTCATTCACCCTTGCGACTCGATCGCGTCGTCAGCGCGCAGGTCGGTCGGCGGTGAACAGCCCGGCTCATTGTCGAAACTGCCACTGGCAGGAAAGCGCGTGAAATGACATCATCCATGCAGATCTGCGATGCCGCATCGCGGTTGCCCGCGTGCCCTCGACATGTGGAACCCTTCACACGGACGCGACGAGTCAGGATCGGCGACGCCGGAGTGGACCGGACGCCGCGGCTCGATGGCGTCGCACGCTATCTGCAGGACATCGGATACGACCATCTCGAGGTATGTCCCGACGGGAGCGCGCATCAGGCCTGGATCGTTCGCCGTTCCGTGATCGACATGATCCGGCCGATCTCCTTTGGCGAGATCGTCACGCTGAGGCGGTGGACTTCGGCGACATCCACCCGCTGGTGCAGCATGCGAGTCCGAATCGAGGGCAGCGAGGGCGGACTCATCGAGACCGAGAGTGCCGCTGCAGGATAGTAGATGTTGGTGATTCCCACTTTGATGTCAGCGACGCTGGTGCCACCGAGCTAACTGGGAGTAGCTCGTTTTCAGTGATTGTTGATCAGGCGGCGAGTTGATGGTCGGGTGGACTCATTGGTGTTCGCGGTTCAGGTGGTAGGTCCAGTAGTCGTTGTCGATGCGGTTTCCTTCGAGGATCTGTCCCCATTCGGCGACCGTGTCCTCGGCAGCTGGATGCCTGGTGCGTGGAAGCACCACGCGCAGCGCCAAAAGTACTGCAGAACGGACCCGCTCCCGCTCCGGTTCCCGCGAGTCCGCACCCCTGTCACTGAACCCACCCGCCATCGAGATCAGTTGTCGCACCGAAGGTTTAGCGAGGAGACTTCACCGAACTCGGCCTCGATCGGCGTGTATCCAGGCGTCCTCGACCAGCTGGCGGCGAAGAGGCTCCTTCGTCTTGGCCGCAGTCACAGGCCCCCAAAGAGGCAACGACTGGCGGATGACGATTTAGAGGCGCGTATCCCCCGTGACCGCGGATGAATTACGCCCCGAATCCATCACTGCCACCATGCACAGGTAAAGATATTGCAAAGCAACGTCTTTCAAATCGAGCGCCTTCTTTCGGCTGTGTCATGATCATGAAGCTGACCGGTTTCGACGGCTTGGCATTCTGCGGGTGACATCGGAAGATGAGGAGGGGCAGTGCTTTTCGTCCCAGAGTCGGTGCTTGGTATGGCACGCACCATTGAACCGGCCGTTGATGCCACCCAGGGGCACGCGACACTCATCGCGGAGGCTGGCTTCGAGGCAGCTCATGCCGGGCAGGACTATCTGGAGCAGGGAAACAAACTCGCGGCGGGGGTGGAGGGGATCGTCACGATGCTGCAGTCGTGGTCTGAGGCTTCCGGCGCTACGGTCGAGGTTCTGCGGCAAGCAGTGACTACTACAGTGACTACCGACCAGGAGTCTCATGCTCAAATCGCCGCAGCCGAGGGCCAGTTGGGATCGGCATGACGACTCCCCAACAGTATGAGCGGCAGTATCAAGCCAACCTCGGCAAGGCGCAGCAGGACCTTGCGCGTTTCCTCAAGGAAGACGGCAACAGCGTCTTCGATAAGGCGATCTGGAACGACAAGCCGAAACTCACTGGTTCCGATGTCAACAAACTGCTGGATCAGGCTGCTCCCGGGCTCGAGTGGTTCCAGTTGGCGCTGGTTCGCTATCACCGTGTGTGGGATTTGTTGAAGCTGCCGGGGTTCGACAGCATCGTCGTTGAGCCGCTGAGTCTCGACGGTACGGCGGTCGGCGGTGAACGTATCGACACCATCAAGGATCCGAACGAGGAGATGCGCCGTCTGGAGTGGACCTACTACGACCAACAGCGCAGCATGAACCTCGACAGCCTGCGCAGCCTCTCCGCAGCGCTCGCCGCTGCCTGCTCAGGGACTGATTCTCACCCCAGCACGGCTGATATCACCACCGACCTGGCCGGTATAAAGGACGCGGTGCCTGAGGTATGGCAGGGAAACGCCGGCGGCGCCGCCCAGGATTATCTGGCCGGATTACACGCACATGCCGATCAGCAGACCCAGTACGTGCAAGCGGTTACGGCAGCTGTCAATGGGCTACCCGACGTGCTACTGCAGATCGTCAGGGACAAGGCGAATTTCGTCGCTGGGTTCGACAGCTCCCAATGTCCGGTCGCCGGGCACGCCATGCGGCTCGACGGAGCCGAAGATCCAGTGAGCGCGATCATCACAGTGGCATCGGGAGACAGGGACTGGTTGGGTAACGACACACAAACCGCAATCCGGCAGCTGCACATTACTGAGTCCGACGGCTCGGTCATGCTGAACAGCGCGGGCAATATGTCGAAGATCCAGCCGGTGTGCAAACAATGGCTGACCGATCATTTCGGTCCGGCGGTGCGAGAGGCTTTCAAGGCTTTCGTCCATCAGTGCGCGCTGGCCGACTACTACATTCGCCGTGCCTATCAGCCGGTGATGGACTTGCTGGACAACCACGACCCCAAACCGTTTCCCAAACCGCAGGACCAGCAGACGCCAGCGCAATCTCCCACGTCCCAGACCGGCGCGGCGAGCACCGGGGTGCAGACCGCGGGGGTCAACTCGCCCACGTCGGAGACTGCGCCGCAATCGACATCAACAATCCCCACATCGGCTACCCCGACCACATCGCAAACGAATCCGCTGCAGACGTTGACGAGCCTTGCCAGCCAGGCCGGACAGACAGTGCAGCAGGGTCTGAGCCAGCTCGGGACCACGGTTCAACAAGGATTGTCCGGACTCGGCGGGATCACGACCGGTACGGGTTCAACGATTGCCGGCACGAGCGAGTCATCCGGGTCGAAGACGCTGGCGAGTTTCACTGTCGCCGGCCAAAGTATGACGGTGACACAGGCACCCGACGGTACGGTCACCGCGAAGATCACCGGTCCCGACGGTAAGTCGCAGCAGTACTCGATGGGAATCAAGGACGGCGTGCCGTTCTTTACCCCGACTGCGGAATCCGCTACAACACCCACGACAACCAATACATCCAACGACTCCGCGCCCCCCACTTTGGGGTCCACAGCAGGAAGCGGGGCAACAACGCGGGTGGAGGCGCCAACGGCAACACTGTCCGTGCCCGTAACGCAGTCGGGAACGTCAGTGGAGCAGACATCACACACTGCAACAACAGATTCCACGTCCGGCTCCTCCGCGAGTGGCTCGCAGGCAACCACAGGTTCGACAACAAGCGGCATGCCTGGAAGTAGCGCGGCCGGAGGCAAGAACGCAGCAGAACGCGACCGCAGCTCCACCGGACTCGTACTACCCCAACCGATGTGGAACGCCTCTCCGGGTTTCGACGGGGTATTCGACGCCCCATCTGGGCCGGACGGCGCAACGGCCCTAGGACCGGTGCTGGCGACAGCCGGGCCGTTGGATAGCGGATCACAAGTGGCCTCGGATGCCGAAGCGCCTACAGATCCGGCGCCGCTACCCGAACCCGCGACAACACCGGTTTCACGAGATGACGGTGTGAAGATCGAGATCGATATGGGCGAACCGAAATGAACTATGCGGCCGAGATGGACCGAATCGTCGCCGACTACCAAGCAGCTTCCCGCACGGTGCTCACCCATTTTCTCGACGCCGATGCCCGGACCACTCGGAGCGGTGCAGAGGTGTTCGACGAGGTCCGCCAAGAGCTCATCCAGCGCGAACAACAACACGAGCAGTCCCCGGAACACAGAGCGGCTGACGAGGCCCTTGCCGAGCATGATCGACTGTTACGGGAAGCCACTGACAGGGCTAGGGCTGCCGCAGCCGCGCGCAAGAACAGCAGGGATAACTACGTGATGCCGACCGATTGGACCGACGAGGACGAGGCCAGGGAAGAAGGTTATGACACGCCGAAGTCCTGGTTGGTCTAGTGAGCTCCCTCAGTGGGCGGTTCTATTCGCCTGCGCAACAAGGTGTGTGGATTGCGGGAGATAAGGTTGCGAGTTGATCTGGCCGGGGCGCCCAAGTGTGTCCAACATGGCCCGAGCGAGTGGTAGGGGGCGGTTATGAATCTGGGCCAGCGAGCTCGACAGGACAAGCTGCATATTTCCGATTATCCGTTTGCCGATGCCCAGGTCTTGCCGGAGCCGAGCGAGGCTGATTTCGCGTGGGCACGTGCGAATCCAGGGAAGTGGCAGCATTTCGTGGACCCGCGGGCCGACAAGTCGGCGATCGGGCAGAGCAACGTGATCGGTGGCTGGTTGGCCGACGACAAGGGCGGATTCGCGGAGATCTGGTTGAATCCGGATTTCATACCGACTCCGCAGTACGCACGTCGGGACATCGCGAACGAGTTCGAGTTGGTGATGTGGCGACTCGAGTACGGGTTCAACAACATCGGTCGATTCATCGACGCGTTCAGCCGCAGTGAGTTCATTGTGGTTCTGCCCACCGATGATCCAGAGGGGCGGCGGGGTTTGCCGCTGCGCCCCGTACGCGACGCAATGCTCTTGGACGTCCATACCTCTGCGGGCATGTTGCTCGGTGATGTCAATCCGTGGCTGCGCCGGATGGTCGCGGGTCGAGAAGTGCTCGAGCAAGTGTGCACGCAGGAGCGGACGGTTGTGATCGTCAACCCTGACGGCTTTCCGAACGCGGAGTTGCGGGGCTCGGATCTGGCCGATTGGTGGCAGGAATGGATCGTTGCCGAAAGCAACGGCAACGCAACAGAATCCGACGGCGGGTGATCGCATGGAGCGGTGGGAACAGGAGCAGATCCGGTCCGCAAACGCTGGTCTGCGTTCGGCATTGGATGCGATCCAGAACGAATTCGACCGTGAGATCGATGAATTGGGCGAGATCCAACGCAAGCTGGCCGCGATGAAGATCCATGCGACCACACCGAAGAATCTCGCGCGGGTGACCGTGAACTCATCCGGGATGGTCACGGAGGTAACCATCGCCGATGACGCCTACCGTCGCAGCACACCGCAGCAGTTGAGCGAGGATCTCAATGCCGCGATCCGCGGCGCGGTCGAGGCGGCAGCCGCAGCCCGGGAGAAGGTGCTGGCGCCCGTCAAGTCGATCGTGGACGGTATGGCCGATCTCGACGAAATCATCCCGGGCGCACCGAGTTTGCGGAATCTGCAGGCGGTGCTGTCGCGGACATCGCCGCCGCCCGAGCAATCACTTTGAGCTGACATAGATCCGTGGAACCAAAGGCGCTGCCGCAGCGTCTAATTCGAAGACGTCCGAAACCTGAAGTGGGAGTGTGAACGTGGCTGAGCTGTGGGCTGATCCGGACCGGTTGCGTGCGGTATCACCGCAGTTCGAGCAGTTGGGTGATGATGTGAATTCAGCGTTGGAGCAGCTTCGGCAGGGGCTTCAGTCGGAGGGCCGCTGCTGGGGTGAGGACAAGCCTGGACAGCAGTTCGAGCAGAACTATCCGCAGGGGGACGGCCAGGGCAGCGTCGGGGAATGCCTTGCTGCGCTGGCGAACTTGGCGACCAAGCTGAAGACGACCGGTGATCGCATCACCACCACCGCCAATGGCCTGCAAAACCAAGATCAGCACAACGCTGACCCGTTCCGGCCGCTGTAGGGGCAGACACCTATGACTCTGTGGTTTCCGCAGCTTCCGGGTCCGCTGGGATGGCTTCAGGACTTCCTGGTCGGTCATTGGCCCGAGGGCGATGAAGACGCCATGCGCCGAACAGCCGAACACTGGTCGAATATGGCCAATGCCCTGCGGGAACTGCAGCAGCCTGCCGATCAAGCGATGAACACCGCTTTGTCCGCCATCGACGGCAAAATTCACGACGCGATGTCCACATACTGGCAAGATGTCGCCGGCGGGGACGGCAGCGATCTGCAAGGCCTCATCAATGCCTGCGACAGCTTCGCGAAACAACTCGAACACGGTGCCACCGATATCGAGTACGCCAAGCTGTCGATCTACTTTTCGTTGGCCGCAATGCTGGCGATAGCCTTCGTACCCGGTATCGGTCAGGTCGCCGACCTCGCTGCCGCCGCCGCCGTCAAGCTCGTAATCCGTAAGACGGTGCAAGAGCTGATCGACAAGCTGGCTGCCAAGGGGGCGGCGTTTCTTGTCGAGCGACTTGGTCTGAAAGCAGCTGGCGAGTTGGGTGAGCAGGCGGCATCGAGACTGGCTGCCAAGGTCGTTGGTGAAGCTGCCGGTGGCTCGGCTTTTGGCACGGCTTTCGGGGCGGGCACGGATCTGGCCGCCCAGAGTGTCCAGATCGCTGAAGGCAATCGCGAGGGCCTCGACCTGGGCTCGGTTGGCAGATCCGCCGGTGCAGGCGCGGTTGCCGGCGCGGTGGCCGGGCCGATCGCGGCAAAAGCCGGCCAGAGTCTGGCTACTGCGGTGGGCACCGACGTCGGATCGAATTCGCTGGGCGGAGTACTGACCCGCGGCGTGGGTGCAGTCCCCGGCAACATCGCCGGCAACACCGCAGCCGCTGCCGCAGCGTCCGGGGGACACGTCGATTTCAGCACTGTCGCCGACGGCGCAGGCGCCGGATTCGGTCGCGTCAAACCACATGACGTCGTCCCTACGCACGAGACCGGATCATCAGCCAGTACCCACATCGAGTCCTCCCGTGAATCCCCCGTCACAGCCGGCAGCGAGCAACCCTCCACCACCGCCGCGTCCACACCGACGACCCAAACCCACACCGACACAACGCCCTCGTCCAGCACAACGCACCCAGAGGCGAGCACCTCCTCGGCCGCCGCGACCACCACAGGAGTCCAGGAAACCCACGGCCCTACTTCCACTTCGGCCGTCGGCCATGAGAATCCGGTTGGGGGCCAATCCAATTCAATAGGAACGGGCCATACCGGCGATAGCCGTTCCATTTCCTCCGACCCCTCTGCCGCACCAGCTGGCAGCGCCGCCGGGCCCTCGACGCCCGACCGTGGCACTGTAGGACAGGCGCCGTCGGCGACAACCACGACACCCACACCGGACCGACAAGTCGCGCATGGGACACCTGTCTCCAACGCGGCTACCGCCGTCGGCGACCGTCCCTCGCCTGCCGGTACGGCTCGGGCATCCACCGACCTTCCCCAAGGTTCGGAGGTTTCGCCCCGATCAGACACACCTGCCTCGACCGACCGCGCCACAACCCCACAGCGCCCCAGCGAATCCCCTCGTTCACCCAGTAGTGTCGACACCCCGGATCGGACGGCGGCAACACCCCCCACACGTGAAGCCGCTGGCAGCACACCACGTCTCGATTCCACGCCGCACCAGCCAACTGACCGGACACCGGCCAACGGGACCGGTGACCGGTCACCACACCCCAACTCAGCCAGTCGACCCGATACCCACCTGCCTGGGCCACGTGACACCGCCTCCCCGCCACGAGAGACCGTAAACTCGGCGAATTCGCGCAGCACGGACACGGGACAACGCGTCGCGCCCCGCTCCCCGGAATCTGCTGCCAACCGCGCGCCAGCCGCCGACCGCAATCCACCTGCCGCGGACCGCAATACGCAACCCCGCAGCCACCGTGCACCTGGCGACGAACCCGACAACGTCCCACCTCGACGAACCGCCGATCGTTCGGACCGTCCCGACGGTAGGAACGATCACACACCGGAGCCAGAAGTTCGCGACACCTCGACCGGGGGCACGGGCAACCAGGCACCGCAGGTCCTCGCGCACCCGCCTTCCAGCGGTGACAACCGTGGAGGTTCTTCGGCACCAGGTGAGCGTCGCGCCGACTCGCCACACCCGGATTCGACTGATCACTCGCCGCGTGAGGCCACCACACCAGACGAACCGGACCTCGCATATTCGGGTGGAGCGGTCCGGCCACGCGACGATTTCGCAGCGTTCGAATGGGCCGAAGACGCCTACGACCATTTCCGAAGCGACGACCGCGATATCGACGACATCGCCCGTGTTCTCGCCGACCATCCACGTGAGGACGGGACGCATTTCACCCGCGACGACGTCGAGCAGATCAAGAACCACCTGTTCCGTGAAGAACATCCGATTCAGGACTACGACGGAACCGTCGCACACCGACGCTACGACGCGGACCCTGACATCGCCGAAGCATGGATACGACTGCGATCCGGTCGGCCGCACCCCGCCGATATGGTGCTGCTCGAACACGAACTGGCGGAGTCGAACTACTATCGCGACAACCCGGGGGCCCTCTATCAAGACGCCCACGCACACGCCAATATCGACCACAACTGGGCACCGGTTGCGGCACCGCGCAGCGGCGAACGCTACGACACACTATGGGGACGACACGATGGCGCTACTGATCTACTACAACCGAATCAGGAACGACCCGAACGAGGTGGAATACCAGTTCGGGGAGACCAGGGACAACCTCGATCGCATCCTGACGATCGATACAACGAACAACACCGCCCGCACGGACCAACCGGAGGACGTGATTTTCCGGTCCGCGGCGGGACAGATCATGCTGCGGGCCAAACGCGAGAAAGCGTGGCCGCAGAACGGGGTAATCGCCTCCTAGCCGACGGGAGCGAGCGCCGCGACACATCGGCCCCCGAACCGGTCGATAGTCCATCTCGGCGTGGAGTGCCTGGTGAAGGCGAGCACGCCTTTCCCGCCCCCGGCGCCCACGACTCGGCAACAGACCACAACCATCCAGGGCCGCGTGACGAATCCAGCGTTGCGGACGCTCCAGCGGAACGGTCCGCATGGACCCAACAGCCCGGCGCCGCGCCGTTCGAGTTGGCCTATCACGAGCAGAAGTTCGTCGAGAAGTACGCCGCGCAGCATGGCCTCTCGTTCGACGACGTCGTCCGCGGGCTTCAGGACGGCAAGCTGGTTCTCGCTGACTATGGTGTCTACAAGGGTCAGCGGCAACTGCGGATCGAGACTCCCGACCAGCTCGACCCGCGCTACCTCACCGACGTCGTGGCCCATGAGCTAGCCAACTCGCCGGAGAAACGGCTCTACTCGAGCGTCGAACCCGACGCGTTCGAACCGGGATGCCACGACAGCGAGTTGCCCGATCACCTGACGCGGTCCATGCCACGGGACGCGCTGAACGACAGTGCGGCACCGATCGACCCCACGAAGATTGTGGTCAGCCATCAGGGCGACGATCTGTCACCGATATGGCGTGACCTCAGTGCGGGGGATGCGTTCCTGGACGCCAAGAACGCGCTGTTCCGGATGGATTCGCGCGGTGTGGAGATCTTCGGCCCCGGCTTCGCGCCGCGGGACCCCAGCAACCTCAACATCGGCGCACACGTCGGCCACACCAGCACCGGCCAGGCTGACGGGTTCGTGTCGCTGTCGCGAAGTCCCGAGCACACCATTGCCCGGGGAGCGGAGATCGCCCGCAACGACCTGAACCGGCTCGCTGACGAGGGGAAACTACAACGTCTACCCGACGGCACCTACCGGCAGACGCTGTACATGCATGAGCTCTACCACCCGCACGGCATCGACGTGGACGCCACCTTCCACGACGCCACTGCCCACAGCCGGTACCACGCAGGCAGCCACCAGGAAGCCGAAGTCTTGGCCCCTGGCGGAATCTCTGGCGACACCGTGTACCGAATCTGGCCGCGGGAGATCATCCTCGACGCCCACGGCACTCAGATGTCTGTCCAGGTCGGCGAACCTGTCTACAACCCGCGCTTCGCCCATCTCGACAACCCGCGATTCGCCGAAACCCATGACCTCGGCACGAGCCGCGATGGTCATCAGTCCACAGGACACGGAACGGATCGCTCAGGAACAGGACACGGGGGCAGGGCCGAATCGGTTGCACCGCACGATAATCCGGTCGCCCACCCGGAAATATCGTCGACGCGAGCACCGGAACCGGAGCCGCCGCCGCACCGACCGGGCTTCGACCCCACAGTCGACAGATACGTCGCCAGATTCAACGACGGCCGCCTCATCCCCATGGACCCGTTCTACAGCGGCGAATACAACCCCCACATCGGCCGCTACCAACCCACCCAGCAAGAAATCGCCGCCGCACGCGCCCACCCACCGGGCGAGAGCCCCCACGACATCCAGGTGCGCAACTGGCTCGACGCCCAACAATGGCACCCCCACGATCCTGCTCCGGAGTCCCAGTCTCCAGCACCACAGGAACCCTGGAGGTCGTCGCGAGCGCCGGAATCGCTGCCACCGATACCTCACGCGCCAGCGACACCACATCCACCAACCACGCCTGACCCGGGCCCCCGGCAGCCTGTATCGCCAGATCATTCACAGGCGCAACCGCATTCGGTGTCGCCGCACGCTTCGGAATCATCCTCGCCGCACGCGCCCTGGACGTCCTCGCGTGCCCCCGAGTCACCGCTGCCGACACCACATGCGCCTGCGCCGGAGTCGCACTCTCCGACACCGCCGACGCGGCATTCCCCTGAAACACACCGACCCGTCCCTCCTGCACCGCATCGCTCACCAACGAATGTGACGCCAGGACCACACCAACCGGTAACCCGCACACCGTCGACATCGCACCCGCGTCCACCAGAACTCAGCCCGCACCAGGTCTCACCCCCGCTGCCCCGCACTCCGGTGGCACCTCACGAATCCCCTCGTAGCTCGACATCCCCGCGAGTTACCGAGTCACACACGTCAGTCCCGCCAACACGGGCACGACATGCAGGTCCTGCGGAACACACACCACCGCAACCGGATTCACGCACACCGCAGCGCGGTCCACAGATCCCAGACGATCCCCAACAACCGAGCAGAGCGCCGAGGCCGGACCAGCCCGGCCCGCACCAGGATCCACAACACCTGTCGCCTCAGGAGTTGCAGCAGGCACAACAAGTCCGACAGGTACGTGAGTGGTACCGCCAGCAACTGCCCGACGGCGGCCATTCCACTCCGGTGCCAACCGAGCATGGACCGAATACCAAGCCCGCCTATGACTTCCGACGCTACCCCGATGAGCACCAAGGCCCCGTCGCGGTAGCCGGCATCAAGGTGCATGTCACCGCCGACCGCAGCGTATCCCCGGAACAGGTGGCGCGGTTGTGGGAAAGGGCGCAGTTGGCAACGGATCTGACCTTCAATCACGGTCAGCGGTTGTTATCCGGTGACCGGATATTGATCGACTTGGTGCACACACCGGATCCGGCGGCAGCGAACCTCCACATCCACGTCAGTGACACCTCTGGCCCCTGGCATCCCGACAGCCATCCCGACACAATCGCCCAGCAGTTACGCGACCATCTCGGACTGCCATCGGAACCAGGCCAACGTGGACATGGGTTGAGCCCGGACGAGATTCGCCAGCTCAGCAACGACATCGCTAAGGCCAATACCCCAGTCACCCGCGGCGACGTTGCGGATAGTCGGGTCATCGGAGAAGGCAACCTTACCGATATCGAGGATCCCGCGTATCAGCACGTAGTCGAGGATTCCGTCCGTTCTGGCAATCGATTCCTTGTCGGTGCCGATCCTCACTTGTACGCAGAGCACATCAACGATGGTGGCCCCACGAAACCGGGCCGTAGCAACGACTGCAGTGATTGCACGATGGCCATCCTGTCCACGCACAACGGTCGGCCGATAGTCGCTGCCCCTCGATGGCCGGATGTGTTGCCTGACGGCAGCATCGACACCCGCGCAGGTGAAGCGCTCGGTCTACAGCGCGCCGAAGCGTGGATCGGCGGCACCTGGCAACATTTCAACGACGGCGGCAGATCGATACCCGAGCAGTTCCAGGCATTGCATGACTGGGTAGCTCAACAAGGACCGGGTGCATCGGCATACGTGCACAACGCCTGGCACGCCCGCGACCCGCAAACTGGGCAAAAGCTCTACAACCCGGACGGCAGCCCGATCATGGGGGGTTCGCACGCTACCGCGATCGTCTACCCGCACGGGGCGAGCGGGCCGATGTGGGTGGACGCGCAACCGAAGCCGCCGATCATCTCCGATAAGCCGCCGGCGCACCTGGTCGACAGGTCGATGGGGGTGCGATTCATGATTTGCGACCCGAATGGAGGATCACATGGCGGCACAAAGGTTCCAAACCGAGGAACAGGTCCAGCAGTATCTGGCCCAGGCATTCCCGAGTCTGCAGTTCGAAGGGCCGATTTCGTTCCAGCACGGATGGGTGTGCCGTCCGAAACTCACCCCGGAGGAGACAGCGCGGGGCATGGATCTGGGCCTCACCAGTTACGTGGTGAACCGGGAAACGGGCGTGGTGACGGTACACCCGAGTCTGGATCCGTTCACGGTCGGGGAGATGTACGACCAGGCGATCGAAGCGGGCCAACCGGTCCAGGGCGCCCAGATCTACCCACATCGCACCCGGACGACAATCCAACGCACACACGAGGACTCGGAGATGATCCAGTATCAAGTCCGGATCGAGTCGCTGGTCCAACCCCCGGAGCCGACCGAGGAATTCCAACTGACCATCACCAAGCACCCACTCAATACTCGGCCGACCTGGGCGCGCGCGACACGCGCAGCGGCGTGGGCGGAATGGAAATCCCGCCAGGACGGGACCTGGCCGGAACAGGGGACCTTCGAGGACTAGGCCCCGACCACACGGAGCTACAGCGAGGTGTTGAAGCTCCAACATCGGTGTCGGCGCCCGACTGGGTACCAGCCGGCACAGAGGGGTTCGACGTACCTCGGGACCATATCGAACCGCCGGACCAGCCGCGTAGTCGATCCGTGTTCGACGAGCCCCGGCAATTTGAAGCACCGCAACATCGCGACCAGCCCCATATCGATCGCAGCGACCCGAGCCTTACGCGGAATCCGTTACAGGACAACCTCAATATCGGCAAGCCCGAGCACACCACCCAACCCGCCCGCGAGGCAGAAAGCTCTGGCGGCAATCAGTCCCGCGAGCCGGTCGACAAGAGCGAACTCAGTCGCCGCATCTCCGACGACCGATCACAGACCCCCGCCAAGGAACTCATCGACAAGGTCCGGGATCGAGTCGCAGGCGATCCCGAGAAATTCGCGCTCAGCTACAGCGACCGAGAGCTCAACGCACTGGTCGAGCAAGGGCGCCAGCACGGACTCAGCGATCGCAGCATCGCCGATCTCATACAGACCGGATCGCGCATCGCGAAACCTGTTGACGCAGAAACCCTCGCGCGCCACATAGATAATTGGGCCAACGTTGTTTCGGAACGCGGCTACCCGTACCGCTTCGACAGCGCCGAACATTTCAACGCCTTCGCTCGAGATTTTCACGAAGCTCTCCACCGCGCAGGACTCGGTGACCTCGACCCGTACATTCAAGGGTCCGCGCTGCGCAAACCCGAAGCGAAAGATGTAGATTTCGCGCTCGTTATCGAACGGGACCGGTTCTATGAATTGCTTGCCGATCGCTTTGACGGTCGCGCCGCAATCCGAGCTGCTGATGCAGCGCCGACAGTGCCGTTGAAGCTGAAAGATCTCACCCGATCCGAAATATGGGATCTAGCTCAGCAAATAGATGCCAACAAGAACGCCTACAACAGCCAAGCAAGAACATTCTCGAACGCCGTCCTGAAAGGAGTTGTCAGATCCACATCCGATATCTCCAAGCCACTCAAAGCGGCAGCCAAGGAAATTCAGTCAAAATATCCAGAATTGAACATCGAGGACATATCTTTGATCGTTCCGGATAGCGCGTTCGATTCAAGTCCCGAACTTCCTGTCGTCGAAACAACCGATAAGGATCGGGCACAGGAACTAGCCGACCGGTTGAACGGGGCCCGAGAGCGCGAAGCGCAGCGCGCGATCGAGGACCTCTACCGCTTCCAGGGTGAGCTCCCAAACGACAAACCGGTTCCCGATGTTGCCGAAAATCTCGACGGCAATCAGCGCGCCAGCCCTCCCCCACGCGACCTGATCACGCAACGTGAGCAGGAGCTGGCCCGCGATTTCGCGGCCCAGCGCGAGCAGGTGTTGGAGACCATCGCCCCCTATTGGCGGGAAAGTATGGAGCTGGTCGTCGAGCTGGCGAATGACCGACTGCCGAATATCGAGGCAACGATCGCGCACGCCCAAGCAAAGGAAGCTCTCGACCGGGCATGGAGCGCACTGGAGCGGGGAGGTCCACTGGCCGGGGTGAGCAGGGATCTCGTTTTGGCAAGAGATCATTTGACCACGGCGCAACGGCTCGAACTCGAAAGCCGCCTGGACGTGCTGCGCGACTTCGACCTGGGCAACTCGGCGAAAATGGTCGAGCACCTTCTGGAAATCAGCACCTACGAGCAAAATCATTCGGTAACAGCTGAACTCCAAGTTGCCGAACGACACCTCCTAGAGACTGCCACCCAGAAGGTATTAGAATTTCGCGAAGGACACCTCGAGGAACGTGCACGATTCGTCCAGCACGAACTGGACAGAGCTCGTGAATTGGAGCGCATCCTTGCTGAGGGCAAGGCCCCGGAACTGGCCGATGTGCTACATAACTACGATGCCGTGGAACGCGTCATTCGGCATGAGCAAGAAATGGAAGCTCGAGCGCTTCAGAAACTGGGGCTGGATCCGAAGCATGAACGAATTGTCGCTCACGGGCTGGAACTTGATCGCGCGAGTACCCTCGGCAGAGCTAGCGATGCGTTCCGAAATGAATTCGTGCGCCAGGCTACCGAAAAGGTCATGGAGGCTCGCGAACCGGAGGAACGAGCAACTGCACAATTCGTGGAACTAATCCGCGAGCGGGCCCGGGAACTCGAACAAGCCGCCGCGCTGGGCAAGGAACCCGATCCCGCGCAGGTGCGCGAGATGTACAACCAGATTCACCGTGCTGTGGAACATGAACGAGCAGTCGATTCACGCGCGCTCGAAACGCTGGGGCTGAATCGCGTGCAGACCGATATCACGACTCGGATTTTGGAGGCCGAACGCGCCCGGACATATGAAAATGTATTAGATGTTTTGGGTCGTGAACTCGTTCGGCAGGACCACAACGAGACCGTCGGGCAGACAAAGGTCCTCGAGCTGACTGCGGATAAAATGCGGACCCTCGATCCGAAAGTCTATCAATTGGTCCGCAATCACGATCCGATCGGAAGGTCTGCGGAGAAGGGGGTGTTGATTTACCGGCAGCCTGGACGAGAACCGATCGAAGTTCCGTACGACTCGCTCGCGCGCCGCTATGCGGAAGCTGCCAAGGGAATCGACCGCGGGTTCCCGAGCGAAATCATTGCCCAACGCTTCCTATGGGAGCTCAGTCAAGGCCAGGATGCGCGCGAGTCTGTTCGGGAGCGTCCCGAAGAGGCCCCGCACCGGACAAGAGCCAAGGAGATCGAGGCGCTCGAGCGAGGGCTGGAGCGCGAACGCTAGCGTGAGCGGAAGGATATTGGATACCGGTGTTGGCCAGGGATCGAGCAACTAAAGGTGATCACGTGATGGAATGGCGTCGATCGACACACGCTTTTAACGGGTCTCCACAGGAAAAGGAACACTAGCGGTGACCGAACCGGCGCCATTCGCCGAGTCACTGACCGAGAAGCTTGCAGTGATGACCGTCAGCACGATCAGCAGGTTCGTTCAATTCGCCATAGACAAGGAGTTGATGGTGGCCGAATCGTCTGGTGATGCACACCTTGATCCGATCGGCCGCCCAACCTCGGAGGGGCAACTACGAATTAGCGATGCCGGTTGGCAACTACCGGACACCGACCATGTCGATAATTGGTTGATCGCGACGCGCCCGGTTCACGACGCGCGGAAATCGAATGACGATAACAAGCTTCTGATCCTTTCATTGCTGGGGCGTAACTGGATCGATGCGACGTGAAACTTCTGAAAAGACAACTGACGCTGGTCCTGCACGATCGGCTCGACCCATCCCACCTCGATCAACTGCGAGACTGCCTGGGGCTCAGCCTATCCGGAAGCGGGGTCGACCCCGTTGGCACCGAATTGGGTCGCCGGACCGAACAGCACCCCAAATACCGAACGGTCACCTCGACAGTTCTCGCTCTGGTGCGCACCGGCACCAGAGAATTGACCCTCACCCTCGATGCCATACCCGGCACAAAATACACCAAGTGGCTCTGTCTCGCCGAATTAGGCTGCCGTGCAGTAGGGTTCACTATTGCCGAGCGTCGACGACCAGCTGCCGAACCCCCCTCAGCCAAGACCGAAATTGCATCACCGGAACGCTCGCCTACCTCTACCACGCCGATATCCACACTCGATGACGCCACTGCGGTCGTCGATCAACCCCTGCCACCTTTCGATCCCTCTATCTACGCGATCCACGACACCATCCCGATACGGTCGGCCGTCGTCGGCGATCCGGAAAGACGTCGAAAAGCAGACAAGATCGTTGACCGAGTACTGCGTGACGGGACTCCGAGCTCGGCGTTCGAACCGTTCGTATATGAGGTCGATCCCGAAACCCGACCGTTCCGGTCTGCCAAGGAAAACCAACTCCGCACCCCACCTTTTCGACGATCAGCACTGGAGGACGACGAGCTTGTCGAACTAGCCGGTGAACTCCGTAACATGGTTTGGTCGTGGCGGATGGATGACCTGCTCGGCCTCGGCGGCGCCGCAACGTTCTGGTCACTGGAAAACGTAGAATCCGACCAAATCACCATGGACACCAGATCCGTTCCTGGTAACTGTTACATCGGTGGCAGCGGTGGCGATGCCGAATTCATTGATCTGCCGGTCGCCACCCTGACTGGTGACGACAACAGTCGCTCACAACTAGATGAGACCTTCACTCGAATGACAACGGCTCTTACCGCAAGCTACGGCGAGCCGACCAGGCGCGCCACCGGAACAAACATGTGGGCCCAATGGGAAGGCATCGAGAACACGTTGACACTCGCCTACCAGCCGCCCTCGATCCGCATGATTCTGCGGCAGAGCCCGGGTATCACGACCTTCTACGATGAAGACGAAGCCAGACACCGCTCGGTAGAATAGCTGAGATTACGATTGTGAGATTGGAGTAGATTCGTGCCGAGTACGTCGTTCCACGGAAGCTTCGAAACCGATGATCCGGAAATTGTCGAGCAGATATTGAGATCGTGGCTTTCGACCGACGATCTACGTGTGCGGCCTCGCCGAGGATGGGAAACGCACTACGAAACAGACGACTTCGAACTGCTCTGCTATGAGGCATCACCGCAGAATCCCCCGAATTATTTCCTCCTCGAAGGCCACATCGATGGCGCCGTCGAGGCCGCCGTTGCCCGGCTACATGAACTTGCCGCGCAGTGCCGGAGCGCGAAAGTCGAATTCAGTATCGACTATGAGGAAGTCGATGCGGCCGGTAACCCATTGAGCGAGGAACGCACCATCAACTGATCCAGTGGCCCCGAGATAGATCCGGATGCGCTGAGGGCTATTGCTACTGAAGCGCGTCTCTGCGCCAGCGCTAATGCATGGCCATGACCGTGGCATCGATCGGTTTGTCGATAATCGGATCTCCGATTTTCACTGGTACCAGCCGTCCGATCCGGCAATATGAATAAGGTGAATCGATGGTGAGATGGCGTGCGCTGACCGATGACGAGATAGTCGAACTGCGGTCGTTGGACTGGTCGTGGCAGCTGCAGGATGTGCCTTCGATAGGGGAAAGGTTCGACTGGTATGTATTAATGACCCTAGCGGATTGGGTCATGCTCGACTGCGATATCGGGCTGAGCAGCGTTGCGGTAACAGGCCGCGACTGGGTAGTCGAGTCGATGGTGACCGACTCCGCGAGCGCGGTTGCGACCGGACTCGTAGAAATCCGTTGGGCATTCCCGGAAACAACAGTGCGCCTGAGGAATCTGAGTCTCGCACATACTGTCCAGCTGACGTATCAGACGAATATCTCGCTGGCGGCTCTCGATAGATCCACCGAATTCGAACGGCAGGGCCTGACATGACGGAATGGGCGGAATTTACCGAGCGACTGGCCGAGCAGTTAGCTGTACTGCCGGCAGGCGCGATTGTGAAGATCGTCGAAGCGGGACCTCCTTCAGGCCACCAGCGGTTCGCGCAGTTCGCGCAGACCGATAACGAGCTACTGGCCGAATTGGTAGGTGATGAGTTCCTCGAACCCGCCGCACGGCCTGACGAAACGGGTCACCGCCTGATCACCGAGTCAGGCTGGCAGGAACCCGATGACGACCATGGCCCCTATTGGTGGATCGAACTGCCATGGCCGGTCAATTCAGCCATATACCGCCAGTTGGCGGCAATGGTGGTGACCGGACTCCGTGACGCTTTCCGAATCAGCGACCCGGGGTCGTTGACCTACACCGCGTGGAACAAGAACGCGGACGAACGCGACCTTCACCTGCCACTGCTCGGGCTGGCACGTCAGGATTGATCGGTTGTCATTCGAGCTTTCGGGACAAGGAGAGCATGACCTTGGCGCTATACGCAGAAATCGAGAAAATTGAGGAAGACGAGGAGCGTGTTCGCTACCGGTACACCGATACACAAGGCAGCCAGTACAATGTTGGTCCTGAACAAGACCACCGAGGTAATCGCGTCGGAGAACGGCACCGACGATATGCTCTATCGGGCCGTTGCGAGAAAGATCGCAGTTGCGTGGCTGGACAGCGGCACAACGCCCGAGCGCCTGGTAGCGCAGTCGTGAAGGCAACATCGGGAGGCCTTGAATGAGGCTGGAGCGGCGGTTTCGCCTGGTCACAACTGGTCGGCTCGATCAAGCTCAACGCGAGGAACTTCGAGCGGTCATCGGGCTTACCCCATCCGGAGCTGCCGAGGATGCAGTGGGCAGCGAATTGGGGTGCCAAATCCGAAACCACCCGCGATACCCGTCAATTCGCGCCGCCGCTATCACGCTGTTGCGCACCGGCGCCGATGAATGGTCCATCACTATTGATGCCCTCCCGTTTTTCGACATCGCGACAGCGATCGGGCTCGTCGAAGTCGGCTGCCGCGCAGCAGGACTGACTGTCATCGGTCGGCATCTGTCAGCGGATGCAACGGTAAGCGACGCAGTGCCCAGCGCTGCCTTACTGGAGCGCGCACGCAGAATTCTGGAAGAATCCAGCACGCGAATGTGGGGCGCCACCTTCACATACGGCACACCGCCCCCCCGAAGCACCGCGAGCCCGTATCACTTCCGACGACGACCTGACATTCGACTACGCGGCGGCCACCGAAAAGGTGTTGACACGCCCCGCAGTTCGACCTGCGTCGAAACCCCTCTTCGTCGCCGACCACATACCCGTCGCACAGCCGATGCCGCGGCCTATCGGATGGCAGGCGTTGTCCGACAACGAGATCGCCGATCTCGCCGAGAAACTGCGTACGCTGGTCTGGTCGTGGCGGATGGACGATCTGCTGCGCTTGGTGATCGTATTCGGTTGGCAAGAACCCACGATCCACTCGACGGACCAGGTTCAGTTCGCCTCCGGTCTCGGCCCCGACACCGTCGACATCATCGGCTTCGACGGCGACGCGGTACGCATCGAAGTCACTGTCAGTACCCCGGCGCCTGACACCCCGGACGGCCGCGATAAAACGGTGGCGGCATATGCCCGGATGGCGGACATACTGAACAGATCCATCGGCGAACCAACCGCTCGCCTCGACATTAGGGTTCCCGAAATCCGCTGGGCCGGTCCGGAAACAACCCTGCGGCTGATCGATTTCCACCACACGGTCCGGTTACAGCTGGTGACCAACGACTGGCTCAGCGCCCTCGACCAGGAAGATTGATAACGCCCGTCGACAGGACTGGTCCTTGCGGATCATGCCAGGCGCGTGCATGTGCGAGGGTGGGCGAGAGCGGACTGGCCGTGTTGAGAGTGACGATAGGGCGGGGTTATGACGGGTTGGCGGGCGCTGGACGACGCCGAGATTGTCGTGCTGGCGCTTCGATTGCGGTCGCTGGATTGGTCGTGGCGGTTGGCTGACGTGCCGGAACTGGCCGCGGAATTCGGTTGGCATGTCGAGCGAATAGGCCCGGATTCGGCACGCCTTGATACAGGATTCGGGCTGGCGAGTGGCCGTGTCGACGGCTTGGATGGACAGGCCCACCACATCGTGCAACGGGTGACCGACATCGACTCCGATGAGGCCGACAACGTGTGGGACGCGTTCGTGCGCATGACGCGTGCGCTTACTGAGGCGCTCGGTGAGCCAACTACGCGATTGCCGGGTGATTATCCGCAGGTGCGGT
>NZ_BDAZ01000028.1 GCF_001612725.1 Nocardia anaemiae NBRC 100462
TGCGGCAGTGGTGCGGGTCCGGATTGTGCTCGAGGGCGACAGGTTCGCCGTGCAGATGGCTGATGAGCATGGTCGCCCGGTGTTGTCGGTGGGCGCTCTTGTTTCTCGGCCGGTGTCTGCCGATCGGCTCAACGCGAACCCGGTATCGGATGCCTTGTTCGGCGTGGATTGGGTCGCTGTTCGGCAATCGTCGGCGGTGACTGTCGAGCCGAAACACTTGGCGGTGTTGGGTTCTGGTCAGAGCTCCGGGGATGTGCCGCGTTATCGCGATCTTGCGGCAATGATCGCTGAGCTGGATGCGGTAGCGGATCCGGTTATTCCCGAGATCGTCTTGTTGGAGTGCCCCGCCCATGAGAGTGCGCCGCCGGAGGCCGCACGGCGCGTGGTAAACGGTGTCCTCGACACTGTCCAACTGTGGTTGAGCGATAGTCGCTTCGCTGACTCTCGTTTGGTTGTGTTGACCAGACAGGCTGTGTCTGTTGCTGATTCGGAGCAGGTGGATCTGGGTCAGGCGCCGGTGTGGGGTTTGTTGCGTGCCGCGCAGGCCGAGCACCCGGGTCGGTTCCAGCTTCTGGACCTGGATCAGCCCGACCAGGACCGTGACGCGGTCGCTGTCGCGACGGTGGCAGCGACCGCTGCGGCGGAGCCGGAGGCCGCGCTACGTGATGCGGCTCTGCTGGCTCCGCGGTTGCGTCGTCACGCGACTGGCGAGGTTGTTCGGCTGGCAGAACCTGGCACCGTATTGATTACCGGTGGGACCGGTGGTCTCGGTGCCTTGATCGCTCGACATCTCGTGACCGATCACGGTGTGGGGCATCTGCTTTTGACGTCTCGTCGTGGTCTGGATGCTCCCGGTGCTATCCAGTTGCGGGATGAGCTGGTGGAGCTCGGTGCGCAGGTGCGTATTGCCGCGTGTGATGTTTCTGATCGGGACGCACTGGCGGCACTTCTCGGCAGCATCCCGGACCAGCATCCACTGGTGGGCATAGTTCACGCCGCCGGAACCGGTGACAATGGTCTGATCGAGTCGATTACCGCGGACCGGATCGATTATGTGTTCCGGCCGAAGGTCGATGCGGCGTGGCATCTTCATGAGCTCACCCATGAACACGCACTTTCGATGTTCGTACTCGTGTCGTCGGTGGGCGGGCTGGTGCTGGCCGCCGGTCAAGCGAATTATGCTGCGGCGAATGTTTTCCTGGATGCTCTCGCGGCTCACCGGCGCAGTCTGGGGTTGCCTGCGACTACGGTGGATTTCGGCTTGTGGGCGACAGCTACCGGCCTCGGGGCCATGCTGTCCGAGGCTGATATCGAGCGGATACGTCGCCAGGGTTTCCCGCCGCTGACCGAAGCCGAAGGCCTCGCCCTCTTCGACATGGCGATCGCCACCGAATCTGCTCAGCTGGTGGCGTTGCGGGTCGATCCGGCTGCGCTTCGGACCCGGGGTGAGCAGGTTTCGGCTCTGCTGCGTGCGATTGTGCCGGTCCCGGTGCGTCGCCGGTCCCGAACTCCGGACGCGGATCACGCATTTGCCCGCAAGCTGGCCAGCCTGTCGGATGCCGATCGTCACACTGCTGTGCTCGACCTCGTTCGATCGGCAGCCGCCGAGATCCTCGGACATGCTTCTATGGATGCTGTTGAGCCGCAGCGGGCTTTCCAGGAGCTGGGGTTCGACTCTCTCGGTGCTGTCGAGTTCCGCAACAGGCTCAATACTGCGACTGGACTGAAGCTTCCGGCCACGCTTATTTTCGATTATCCGAACCCACAGATCGTTGCCGAGTTCATCGGCTCGGAACTCAGCGGCACGGTGGCTGCTGATGAGGTTGTGGTCAGTCGGGCTCGAGTCGATGATGATCCGATCGCGATTGTCGCGATGAGCTGTCGGTACCCGGGCGACGTCGCCTCGCCGGAAGACCTGTGGCGGTTGGTTGCCGACGGGATCGATGCCAACGGTGCGATGCCGACGGATCGTGGCTGGGATATCGAGGCCATCTACGATCCGGAGCCAGGTAAGGCGGGTAAGACCTACGCGCGCAACGGTGGGTTCCTATATTCGGCAGCGGATTTCGATGCGGACTTCTTCGGGATCAGCCCTAACGAAGCCACGTCGATGGATCCGCAGCAGCGGTTGCTGTTGGAGACTTCGTGGGAGGCATTGGAACGCGCCGGTATTGATCCGGCGGTATTGCGGGGCAGTCCAACCGGTGTGTTCACCGGCGTGATGTACCACGACTACGCGCAGGGAACCGACAAAGGTAACAGCGCTGGTGGGAGTCTGGTTTCCGGTCGGATCGCCTACACGTTGGGTTTCGAGGGTCCGGCGGTGTCGGTGGATACGGCGTGTTCGTCATCGCTGGTGGCGTTGCATTTGGCTGCGCAGTCGTTGCGGTCGGGGGAGTGTGATCTGGCCTTGGCCGGTGGTGTGGCCGTGCTCGCGACACCGGATGTGTTCGTCGAGTTCAGTCGTCAGCGGGGTCTGTCTCCGGATGGGCGGTGTAAGTCCTTCGCCGATGCGGCCGATGGTGTGGGTTGGGCTGAGGGCGCTGGCATGTTGGTGCTCGAGCGGTTGTCCGACGCTAAGCGCAATGGTCATGAAGTTCTTGCGGTAGTCGCTGGTTCGGCGGTGAATCAGGATGGTGCCTCGAATGGGTTGACTGCGCCGAATGGTCCGTCGCAGCGGCGGGTGATCCGTCAGGCGTTGGCTAATGCCGGGGTCTCCCCGGTCGAGGTGGATGCGGTGGAGGCCCACGGCACCGGTACGACTTTGGGTGATCCGATTGAGGCGCAAGCGCTTTTGGCCACCTATGGGCAGGACCGTGATGCGGATCGTCCGTTGTGGTTGGGTTCGTTGAAGTCCAATATCGGTCATGCTCAGGCCGCGGCCGGTGTGGGTGGTGTGATCAAGATGGTCATGGCGATGCGCCACGGGGTTCTACCTCGAACGCTGCATGTCGATCAGCCCTCCACGAAGGTCGATTGGTCTGAAGGCCATATCCAGTTGTTGACCGATTCGGTGGCGTGGCCGGAAGTTGATCGGCCACGTCGTGCTGGTGTGTCCTCCTTCGGTATCAGCGGCACGAATGCTCACGTCATCGTCGAACAGGCCCCAGCGGAACCGGCTCCCGTGCCGGTGATCAAGTCCGTTCCGGCTGGTGGGGTGTCGCCGTGGGTGCTCTCGGCACGCAATACCGAGGCTCTTGCTGATCAGGCCAGGCGTCTGGCCGCGCATATCCACGACCACGACCCGATCGACATCGGGTTCTCGCTGGTGACCTCGCGGGTGTTGTTCGAGCATCGGGCCGTGGTGTTGGCACCTGAGCGCGATGGCTTGCGGGCTGGCGTACAAGCGTTGGGTCGCGGCGAAATTACTCCCGGTGTGGTGTCGGGTCGTGTTGTGTCGGGTTCGACGGGGCTGGTGTTCTCGGGTCAGGGTGCGCAGTGGGCGGGCATGGCCGCTGAGCTGCGTGATGCGTATCCGGTGTTCGCCGAGGCATTTGATGCGATCGTCGCTGAGTTGGATCCGCTTCTGGAACAGACGGTTTCGTTGAGTGCGGCGTTGGTGTCCGAGGATGTGATCGACCGGACGGTGTTCGCTCAGGCGGGTTTGTTCGCGTTCGAGGTGGCGTTGTTCCGTTTGCTCGAGTCGTGGGGTGTGCGCGCTGACGTCGTAGCGGGTCATTCGATCGGTGAGATCGCTGCCGCGCATGTGGCCGGGGTGTTGTCGTTGGCGGATGCCTGTGTGCTCGTTGCGGCGCGTGGCAGGTTGATGCAGGCGTTGCCTACTGGTGGGGCGATGGTGGCCGTGGGCGCGTCGGAGGCCGATGTGTTGCCGCTGCTGGCTGGCGGGGTGTCGATCGCGGCGGTGAATGGTCCATCGTCGGTGGTGCTCTCGGGTGTCGAAGATGATGTCGCCACTGTTGTCGATCGTTGTATCGAAAAGGGCTGGCGCACACACCGATTGCGGGTGTCGCACGCTTTCCATTCGGCTTCGATGGAACCGATGCTGGCCGAATTCGCCACGGCGATAGAAGGTTTGACGTTCGCGCCACCGAGCATTCCGTTGGTGTCGACGGTGACCGGTGCCCAGGTCACCGATGAGATGACCGATCCGTTGTACTGGGTGGGTCAGGTTCGTGAGACTGTGCGGTTCGCCGATGCGGTGGTCACGGCCGCCGGTATGGGCGTGACCCGGTTCGCCGAGGTCGGGCCCGATGCCGTGCTGTCGCCGATGATTACCCAGATTCTCGAGGATGTGGCGACAACAGGACCCACCGCCTCGACTCCGACGGTGGTGGCGTTGGCTCGTCGGGATCGGGCCGACGCTTCGGCGGTGTTGGGTGGGGTCGCTGGCTTGTTCGTGTCGGGTGCCGAAGTGGATTGGGCCGGTCTGTACTCCGGTACCGGAGCCAAGCGAATTGATTTGCCCACCTATGCCTTCCAGCGTCGGCGGTATTGGATGGCCGAAGTGCCCGCGGCTGGTGGTGATGCCCGTTTGATGGGTTTCGGGGCTACGGGGCATCCGCTGGTTTCGGCGGTGGTGGCGCAACCGGACTCCGATGCGGTCGCACTCGGTGGCCGCTTGTCGGTGCAGACGCATCCGTGGGTGGCCGATCACATGGTGATGGACACCGTGTTGTTGCCGGGTACCGGTTTTGTCGAACTCGCCCTGCATGCCGGAGAACAGCTCGGCTACTCGCTGCTGGAGGAGTTGGTGCTGCAGGCTCCGCTGGTGTTGTCGGAGACCGGTGGTGTGGCGGTGCGTGTCGTCGTCGATGGGGAGGACGAGTCGGGTCGTCGCGCGGTGCGGATCTTCTCCCGTCCCGACGACGGTGCTGATGCGGCCTCGTCGTGGACGTTGCATGCCGAGGGTGTGCTCGCGTCCGGAACCGTCAGCGCGACAGTGGATCTGGCGCAGTGGCCACCGGCCGGTGCGGTCGCCGTGGATATCGATGCTGTCTACGACTCTCTGGATGCGCAGGGCTATCACTACGGCCCGGCGTTCCAGGCGCTGCGGGCCGTGTGGCGGGGAGCCGAGGGGCTGCTCTATGCCGAGGTCGAGTTGCCCGAGGTGGCTCGGTCCGAGGCGCAGCGGTTCGGTGTGCATCCGGCATTGCTCGATGCCGCTCTGCATGCTTTGCGGTTCGCCGACGACAAACCAGAGGGCAGCGGCCCGGCATTGCCGTTCGAATGGTCCGGTGTCGGTGTGTATGCGGCCGGGGCCGATGCGTTGCGTGTTCGGCTCACCCGTGTCGGTGAGCGCGGCGTTGCCTTGGATCTGGCGGACACCACAGGTACCCCGGTGGCGACGGTTCGACATTTGGCTACCCGGCCGATCGATCCCGCGCAGCTCAACGCTGGCACACCCATTGCCCGCACCGCTGTCTTCCAGGTCGGCTGGACACCGATCTCGATAGCCGAGACCGAGGTCAGCGCCGTCTCGTGGGCGGATCTCGGTGACGAGGTGCCGCAGGTAGTGGTGTTGGACGGCCCCGTGGGCAATGATCCCGCTGCCATTCACGCTGCGACGCATGGGGTTTTGGCGGTATTGCAATCCTGGACGACAGAGCATCGCTTCGTCGATGCCGTGCTGGTGGTCCGAACCAGTGGCGCGGTATCGGTTGCGGGGGAAGATATTACGAACCTCGCCGGTGCCGCGGTGCACGGTCTGGTCCGTTCGGCTCAGGCAGAGAATCCGGGCCGGATCGTCTTGATCGACGCCGACGCCGAACTCGGTGGGCTGCTCGGTGGGATCGTGGCCGCGGCCGAACCTCAGGTGGCGGTGCGTGACGGGCGAGCACACAGTGCGCGGCTGAGCCGAACGGCTGCCAGCACAGCCACTTCGGGCACGTCCGTTTCCTTCGATCCCGACGATACTGTTCTGATCACCGGTGCGGGCGGCACCCTCGGCGCGTTGTTCGCCCGGCACCTGGTCGCCACCCGCGGTGTCCGTCACCTTCTGCTGGTGAGCAGGCGTGGCGGATCCGCTCCCGGCGCAGCCGAATTGCGGGCCGAGTTGCAGAGTCTCGGTGCCGAGGCCGATTTCGTCGCCTGCGATGTGGCCGACCGCGCTGCGCTCGCGGGTATATTGGCCGAAATTCCCGCGGGCCGTCCACTCACCGGTGTGTTCCATATGGCTGGTGTGCTCGACGATGGCGCCATCGGTTCGCTGACCGCGGAGCGTTTGGACGCGGTGTTGGCACCGAAGGTCGATGCTGCCCTGCATCTGCATGCACTGACCGCCGATCTCCCGTTGAAGGCGTTCGTGCTGTTCAGTTCGGTGGCTGGTGCGTTCGGTAACCCGGGGCAAGGCAACTATGCTGCGGCCAACGCGTGCCTGGATGCTCTTGCGGCACATCGCAGGGCATCCGGCCGCTGTGGGCAGTCCCTCGCCTGGGGTCTCTGGAGCATGGACGGGGGCATGGCCGCCGAGCTCAGCGATGTCGACCGGCGCCGCATGTCTCGTTCGGGCTTGCTGCCGTTGTCGGAGGAGCAGGGCCTCGCGCTGTTCGACGCGGCCGCCGAGATCGACGCGGCGGCTCCCGTGCTCGCCCGTCTGGATCTGGATGCCTTGCGCAGCGCGGGATTCGCCACGCCCGCACTGTTTTCCGCGTTGATCCCGCATCGCCGCAAAGCGGTCTCGGGTGCGGCCGCGGCACTGCGCACGCGTCTGTTCGATACGCCGGACAGTGAGCGTCTCGGTGTGCTGGTCGAGATCGTGCGCGGTCAGGTCGCGACCATTCTCGGTCACCAGAACGCGAATGCGGTTGCGGCGGATAAGGCTTTCAGCGAGCTGGGCTTCGATTCGGTCACCGCGATCGAGTTCCGTAATGCCCTGAAATCCGTGACGGGTCTGCCGTTGCCCGCGACGCTGGTGTTCGATTACCCGTCACCGCTGGCGCTGGCGAAGCATCTGGCCGACGAGCTCACCGGCACCGGTCAGGACATCCAGGTCACCGCGAGCAGGACTGTCGACCATGAGCCGATCGCCGTGGTCGGAATGGCATGCCGGTATCCCGGCGGGGTCACTTCCCCCGAAGAACTCTGGGAATTGGTTCGTCTCGGCGGGGATGCGGTGTCGACGTTCCCGGTCGACCGAGGCTGGGATGTCACCGGCATCTATGATCCAGAACCTGGCCGCGCGGGAAAGACCTACACCCGGGAAGGCGGGTTCCTGCACACCGCTGCCGATTTCGATCCGGACTTCTTCGGAATCAGCCCCAATGAAGCCACGCTGATGGATCCCCAGCAGCGGCAACTACTGGAAACGACGTGGGAGGCGCTGGAGCGCGCCGGTGTGGATCCGGCGGTCCTGCGTGGCAGTTCGACCGGGGTGTTCACCGGCGTGATGTACCACGACTACGCCCAGGGAACCGGTAATAATGCTGGCGGGAGCTTGGTCTCCGGTCGCGTCGCGTACACGCTCGGGCTGGAGGGTCCGGCGGTGTCGGTGGATACGGCGTGTTCGTCGTCGCTGGTGGCGATGCATCTGGCTGCGCAGTCGCTGCGGTCGGGCGAGTCCGATCTGGCCTTGGCCGGTGGTGTGACGGTGATGTCGACCCCGGAGACCTTGGTCGAATTCAGCCGTCAGCGGGGGCTGTCTCCGGATGGACGCTGTAAGTCCTTCGCCGATGCGGCCGACGGGGTCGGTTGGTCCGAAGGTGTTGGCATGCTGGTGCTCGAGCGGCTGTCCGATGCGCGCCGTAATGGTCATGAAGTTCTTGCGGTGATCGCTGGTTCGGCGGTGAATCAGGATGGTGCCTCGAATGGGTTGACCGCCCCGAATGGTCCCTCGCAGCGACGGGTGATCCGTCAGGCCTTGGCTAATGCAGGGGTCTCCCCGGTCGAGGTCGATGCGGTTGAAGCCCACGGCACCGGCACCACTCTGGGTGATCCGATTGAGGCGCAAGCGCTTTTGGCCACCTATGGGCAGGACCGTGATGCGGATCGTCCGTTGTGGTTGGGTTCGTTGAAGTCCAACATCGGTCACGCTCAAGCTGCCGCGGGTGTCGGTGGTGTGATCAAGATGATCATGGCGATGCGCCACGGCGTGCTGCCGAAAACGCTGCACGTCGATCAGCCCAGCACCAAAGTCGATTGGTCCGAAGGAAATATCCGGTTGTTGACCGATTCGGTGGCGTGGCCGGAAGTTGATCGGCCACGTCGTGCCGGTGTGTCCTCGTTCGGTATCAGCGGCACGAACGCTCACGTCATCATCGAGCAAGCCCCGGCCCCAATCGTGGCGCCGGTGCCGGTGGTCGAGACTGTCCCGGCCGTGCTGCCGTGGGTGCTCTCGGCGCGCAGCGGCGAGGCTCTTGCCGGTCAGGCTGATCGTTTGATATCGCGTGTGGGCGAACATGATCCGATCGATGTCGGTTTTTCGCTGGCATCCACCCGGAGCGTCTTCGAGCATCGTGCTGTAGTCGTGGCCGAGGATCGCGATGGTCTGCTCGCGGGTGTACGGGCGCTGGCTGCGGGGATGCAAGCTCCCGGTGTGGTGTCGGGTCGTGTGGTATCGGGTTCGACGGGTGTGGTGTTCTCGGGTCAGGGTGCGCAGTGGGCCGGTATGGCCGCCGAGCTTCGTGATGCGTATCCGGTGTTTGCCGAGCATTTCGAGGGGATCATCGGTGAGCTGGATCCGCTTCTGGAACAGCAGGTTTCGTTGAGTGTGGCGTTGGCCGACGATGATCTGGTCGATCAGACGGTGTTCGCGCAAGCGGGGCTGTTCGCGTTCGAGGTGGCGTTGTTCCGGCTGCTCGAATCATGGGGCATGCGCCCGGACGTCGTTGCCGGTCATTCGATCGGTGAGGTGGCTGCGGCGCATGTGGCCGGTGTGTTGTCGTTGGCGGATGCGTGTGTGTTAGTTGCGGCGCGTGGCAGGTTGATGCAGGCACTGCCTACTGGTGGGGCGATGGTGGCCGTCGGTGCGTCGGAGGCCGAGGT
>NZ_BDAZ01000029.1 GCF_001612725.1 Nocardia anaemiae NBRC 100462
CCGTCGGTGCGTCGGAGGCCGAGGTGTTGCCGCTGCTTATCGGTGGGGTGTCGATCGCGGCGGTGAATGGTCCGTCATCGGTGGTGCTCTCTGGTGTCGAAGATGATGTCACCGCTGTTGTCGAGGCGTGTGTCGAAAAGGGGTGGCGGACGCACAGGTTGCGGGTGTCGCATGCGTTCCATTCGGCGTTGATGGAGCCGATGCTGGCCGAATTCGCCACGGCGATAGCTGGTTTGGCCTTCGCCCGTCCGAGCATCGCGCTGGTGTCGACACTGATCGGTGCCCGAATCACCGACGAGATGACCGATCCGTCGTACTGGGTGGGTCAGGTCCGTGAGACGGTGCGATTCGCCGATGCGGTCGCCACGATGGCGGATATGGGTGTTTCGAGGTTTGCCGAGGTCGGGCCGGATGCCGTGCTGACTCCGATGATCGCCCGAACTCTCGACACCGCAACCACAATCGCGCTGACCAAACGAAACAACGCGGACCCGGCCACCCTGCTGACGGGGCTGGCCCGTTTGCACGTCATGGGTTCGACGGTGGACTGGTCGAGCTACTATGTCGGCGCTGGAGCTGCGAAGATCGATCTCCCGACATACAGCTTCCAGCACCGCCGCTTCTGGACCACGGGTCCACTGCACACCGGCGAGGCACACGCGCTCGGTCTGCGGTCCACCGAACACCCCATGCTGGGCGCGATGGTGCCGCAGGCGGAGGGCGGGGGCGTCAGATTCACCGGCCGCCTGTCCGCGGACACCCAGCCCTGGCTGGCCGATCATGACGTGCTCGGTACCGTGCTGCTCCCCGGCACCGGATTCGTCGAGCTGGCCCTGCACGCCGGAAACCAGGTCGACTGTCCGGAACTGGAGGAACTCACTCTGCTGGCGCCGCTGGTGTTCCAGGGGCTTGGCGGAGTGCAGATCCAGGTGATCGTCGGTGACGGCGATGAGACCGGTCGCCGAAGGGTCGACATCTACTCGCGCACGGATGCGGACGATCCGTCGGTCCCGTGGACCCACCATGCGCAAGGTGCCGTGCGTCCGGGCGCGGAAACCGAAGAACCGGAAGACTGGGAGGACTTCGTTCAGTGGCCACCGGCCGGTGCCATGGAAGTGAGATTGGATGGCGCTTATGACAAAATCGCCGACCACGGGTACAACTACGGGCCCACCTTCCAAGGACTGGTAGCCCTGTGGCGGCGCGGCGCGGATCTCTTCGCTGAAGTCGCGCTACCCGAGCAGACCACTGCGCAGGGCTATGGCGTACATCCGGCGCTGCTCGATGCGACTATGCACGCCCTGCCCTTCAGCCTTCCGCAGGACATGGACGACCATGCCGAGCGGCCGACCCTCGTTCCCTTCGCTTGGTCTTCGGTGCGTCTGCATGCCGACGGCGCCCGGCGGGTGCGGGTTCGGTTGACCGAGCCGAATCAGGGGACGTTCACCCTGACAATGGCCGATTTCGGTGGCGCGCCACTGCTTTCGGTACAGTCCCTCGCATTGCGTCCGTTGTCCGCCGAACTGCTCTCGGCCGCACCCCGGTCGCATGACGCGCTCTACGAGCTAACTTGGCGGACCGGTCCACAGCTGCGATCCGGAGCAGGAGTTTCCTGGGCCGAATGGGGCGCGGCCGAGTCGGCCTCGGTTTTGCTCTTCCGACCGCCGGTCGACGGCGCCGAGATGCCGGTCCGGCTGCGCACGGCGTTGCATCACACGCTCGGTGTCCTCCAGCAGTTCTCGAGCGAAGAATGCTACGCCGCAAGTACTTTGGCCGTGATCACCGACAGCACGGCCGACCCGGCCGCGGCTGCGGTGTGGGGTCTGGTGCGCGCGGCGCAAGCGGAGAACCCGGGTCGGATCGTGCTCATCGAGGCCCCCGCGGCGACAACGGCGGATCACCTGGTGGCAGCAGCGCTGACGGGCGAGCCGGAACTGGAAGTCGACGGTGATGGGACACAGGTGCCACGGCTCATTCGTGCCGCATCACCCGAATCGGAGTGGCCGACACCCTGGGATTCCGAGCGGACCGTGTTGATCACCGGTGGTACCGGCGGGATCGGTAGCTACCTCGCCAAGCATCTGGTGAGCGAGCACGGTGTGCGGCACCTGCTGTTGGTCGGCCGACGTGGACCGGCCGCCGCCGCGGATCTCATCGAAGAGCTCGGCGCTCTCGGCGCCGAGGTTCGGGTAGCCGCTTGCGATGTCGGAAACCATGAGGCGCTGCGAGACCTGCTGGCCTCGATACCCGCGGAGCATCCGCTGGGCGCGATCGTCCATGTGGCTGGCGTCGCGCACAACGGACTGGTCGACACCTTGACCCCGGAGCAGATCGACTACTCCCTCGGTGCCAAGGCCGACGCCGCCTGGTACCTACACGAGCTCACCCGGGAAGCCGGGCTGTCCGCCTTCGTGATGATCTCCTCGGTGGCAGGCTCGATACTGCCCGCGGGTCAGGGCGGCTATGCCGCGGCCAACCTGTTCCTCGACGCGCTCGCGACCCACCGGCACGCCGAAGGTTTGCCTGCCACCTCGCTGGCTTATGGCCTCTGGGACATCGAAACCGGACTCTCGCAGTGGCTCAGCCAGGCCGACCGTCAGCGCATGCGCCGCCAGGGTCTGCCGCCACTGACCGCGGACAAGGCGCTCGAATTGTTCGATGCGGCATTAACTTCGGACCGTCCGGTGCAGGTACCGGTCGAGATCGACTTGGCCGCACTGCGTGCTCGGGACGCGGTGCCCGCGCTGCTGCGGGACTTGGCCAAGCGGACCGGGCGTCGGCCGAGCACCGGAACGCACGATGTGGGGGCGCTGCGCAGGCGACTGGCACAGCTCTCGGAGTCCGAACAGGAACAGTTGCTGCGTACGCACATCCTCGAGAACGCCGCCAGGCTGCTGGGGCATGAGAGCGTCGATGCACTCGACCCCGAGCGGGACTTCCTCGAATCCGGGTTCGACTCACTGGCTGCTATGGAGTTGCGAACCTCGCTCAATGCTTCCACCGGACTGACGCTGCCGACCGCCGCGATCTTCGATCACAAGACACCGGCAGCACTGGCCCGATACCTGCAGAAGGAGCTCACCACGGACTCACGAAAGGATCAGGAACCCGGTGGCGCGGACGACTCGTTGTACGGGATGTTCCGTGGCGCGGTAGCGTCCGGCCAGTTCGGCAACGGCTTCGCCTTGTTGCGGGCGGTGGCGGAGCTGCGCGAGCAGTTCGCCTCGGCGCGCGAACTGGACCGACTGCCGGTGCCCACCCGACTCGCCGCGGGCCCCGACCTGCCGCGAATCATCTGCCTCGCTCCGCCACTGGCCACCGGCGGCGCACATCAATACGCTCGGATCGCATCGCATTTGGGAACTGCCCATGACGTTTTGGCGCTGCCTCCGATCGGTTGCCGGACGGGCGAGCCACTGCCCGCGACGCTGTCGGCGGCCGCGGAAGCATTGGCGCGCTCCGTCCTCGAAGCGGCGCAAGGGGATCCGTTCGTTCTACTCGGCTACTCCTCGGGTGGCCTGCTGGCCTACCTCGTCACCGAGCACCTGGAAGCGGCTGGTGGTCCAGCGCCCACCGGCGTGGTCATGTTGGACACCTACCACTTGCACGAGGATGGCGAATGGCTACTTCGGGCGATGGCTGAACACATGGTGTCCAACGAAGCGATGTTCGGCCGTTTCGACCACGCCCGGCTGACCGGCATGGGCCGGTATGTGCAGCTCCTAGGGGAGATGATGCCCGGCTCCGTCACCACGCCCACGCTGTTCATCCAATGCACCCAGAGCTTCCTGGGGAACTCGTCGGATCGCGTGGACTGGCAGGCCGAACCGTGGGATTCGACGCATACCGTTGTTTCGGTACCGGCTGACCACTTCTCGATTCTGGAGGACGGTTCAGCGGGTGTTGCCGAAGTGATCGAGGGCTGGCTAGAGGGTTAGGACCAACGACCGGGTGGGCGAGTCGCTCACCCGGTCGTCGCGGCTCTAGCGCGCGAGCGCTCGGGCGCAATGATCGCGAATCAGCTGTGCTATCGGGTGGCGATTCGAATCGATGAAGAAATGACCGCCTGGAAATGATTTCGCGAAGAAGCTGCCGGTGGTGTGCGCGCCCCATACCTCGATTTGCGCGAGACTCGCGTCGGGATCGCGATCGCCGACAATAGCGACGATAGGGCTGCTGACCTTCGCGTCCGTACTGGACTCGTAGTTCTCGATGGCGCGGTAGTCGTTCCTGACGATCGACAGGATCAGCTCGCGAAATTCGGGATCCTCGAGCAACGCCGATGGTGTACCGCCGAACCGCACCAGGTGGTCAGCGAGTTCTCGATCGCTCAGCAGATGCATTCGCAGTTCGGGTAGCGCAGCCGAAGGCGCGCGCCGACCGGAGGCGAACAGCACTCGCGCGCTCGCTCCCGATTCGTGCTCGAGCCGACGGCATGCCTCGAAAGCTACGACAGATCCCATACTGTGCCCGAACAAGGAAAATTCCTCGGCATCACCGACTTCCGCGATCAGCTCGGGAAGCAGTCCGTCGACGAGGTCCGCGATATTGCCGACCAGGGGTTCGAGTCGTCTGTCCTGTCGCCCCGGATACTGGACAGCAAAAACCTCATATTCCGGCCCCAGGCACTCGGCCACTGGGCCGAAAGATATGGCGGAGCCGCCGGCATGTGGAAAGCAGACAAGTTTATGAGATCCAGCCGCCGACGCCGGGGACAGGCGACGTAGCCAACTATTACCCATGGGTGAGCCGCACCACCGAACTCCAAGGCTTCCACGTGGGCTTGCGGGGGTCCGTCTCCGGGAAAAGTGTCGTCGGCTTCATGAACCAGGGCAGCCGATGGAACCGGTGTGCCGCCGAGACCAGAGGTTCCACCTCGTCGGCCGTCCAGCCGAGGTCGGCGAAGAAGCCGAGCGGGTCGACCGGACCGAACTGCCATGGTGCATTGGCCAGCAGTTTCGTGGTGGCTTTACTCATCCGCTTCAAAATCGCCTGGTTGGTGACATCCATTGCCCACCAAGCGATTTCAGGACGAGCCAGCGCCGCGGCCAAGCCGGTGACATCGTCCTCGCTGAGGTAGTAGACCAGCCCCTCGGTGAGCACAAGCGCTCGCTGCGCGCCCGCGAGAGCCTCGTCCAGGAACTGCCCTCGCACCTCGGGATCGGCGAGATCCACCGCCGTGCGGGTGAGTGCGCAGCGTGGTGATTCCCGGTTCAGCAGCTCGTTCTTCTCGGCGACCAATGCGGGGAGATCGGCCTCTATCCAACGGAATTCGGCGGGCAGATCCAAACGGTACGGGCGAGTATCCATACCCGCGGCCATATTGATCACCCGATCGCAGCCCTGCGCGATGGTCTTCAGGATCAGGTCGTCGATGAGTTTGGTCCGCGTGACCAGATTCCAGCCATTGTGCATCAAGCGCGGTGTCTGGGCGGCTATGGCGCGGCCCCGCTCCCCGGCGACCCGGTCGGCGAGGGGGTCATGAAAGAGGGCATCCGGGCGCGCGGATTCGGCGGCGCGGAAGGCGGCCACCCAGCGGGCGGTATCGGAAACGTTGGTAACTAGTTCAGCGGTCTCAGCCACCAGTGCAGTCTTGCACAGTGTACGAAACGGTGCTCACGACCGCGGGGCCGGTCATCCCGCAACCGTCGCGGCAGCGCGAATACTCCCGCGGCGACGGCGATCAGAATGCCGATGGCCCACCACAGGGTTTGGGCGAAGGTGTGAGACATGTTGTGCGCGTTGGCTTCGAGTCCGGCCTCGGTGAGTACTTGCGCTAGTGGATCGGGTTGTCCGGGTGCGGGCTGACAGCTGGACGGTATGGCCGTGGGGTCGGTGGCGGCGGAGCGGGCGTGTACGCAGGCACGGAATTGCTTGCGTATCTGGTCGCGAGCGGTGGCCGGGATGTCGAGGTCGGTCAGTCGCTGTTGGAGGGTGGGGATGGCCGCGGTGGTGCCGTGGTCGGAGGTGTTGTCGAGTTGGGTGAAGAAGAACACCCCGGCCAGCGCGACACCCAGCGCCATGCCGACCTGCTGAATGGTCGACAACTGTCCGGACGCGGACCCGGCATCGTGGCCGGGAACCCCGGACAGGATCAGGTCGACGGTAGGGGCGGCGAAGAGTCCGAACCCGAATCCGCTGATCGCGAGCGGTGCCAACATCTGCGCGGAGGTGATGCCGGAGCCGTAGTGCGCGGCCAGATAGAGGTACAGCCCGAACCCCGCGGCATTGATCATCGCGCCAGCGAACAGCACCATCCGCCCGTAGCGCGGCACGAACACCTGCACACTGGTTCCGGCTCCGGCCGCAGCGGCCACCGCGAACGGCGCTGCGCTCAGCCCGGCCCGCAGCGGTGTCCAGCCGAGCCCCGCCTGCAGATACAGCGTCCACACCAGGAAGTAGCCGCCGAGGGCGATCCAGAACAACAGCCACACGGCCATTCCGGCACTGAATGTGCGCTCCCGGAACAGATTCAGCACCACCAGCGGCGAGCCGACCGTCGCGCTCCGACGTCGCTCGTAGGCGACGAATACCGCAAGCAGAAGTGCGGCGGCGGCCATCAGCGCGAAGGTCCACACCGGCCACCCGAGGGTGCGTCCCTCGGTCAGCGGATAGACCAGCAGCAGTACCGCAGCGATCGCGAGGACGGTGCCGAGCGGATCCAATCGATCCGCCGTTGCCGAGCGGGACTGCCGCACCAGCATCATCGCCGCGGGAATGGCGAGCATCCCGACGGGCACATTGACCAGGAATATCGGCCGCCACGCCCAGCCGAAAAGGTTGGCCTGCACCAGGATTCCGCCCACGATCAATCCGGCCACCGATGCCGAGCCGAGCACACCGCCCCAGATGCCGAATACCTTCCCGCGTTCGGCGGCGGGAAACGATACGTGCATGATCGCCAGGATCTGCGGGATCATCAGCCCGGCGGTCGCGCCCTGGACTATTCGCGCGGCGATCAGCCAGGCCGGGCCGGGGGCGATTCCGCATGCCAGCGATGCGAGCGTGAACAGGGTCAGGCCGACGAGCAGGATGGTTTTGCGGCCGATCAGATCGCCGAGTCGGCCGCCGGTGATCAGCATCGCCGCGAATCCGAGCAGATAACCCGACACCACCCACTCCAGATCCGCGTAGGGTGCGTTCAGATCGCTTTGGATCGTCGGCAGCGCCACATTCACGATCGTCACATCGAGTAGGTCCATGAACCCGGCCACCAGCAATACCACCAGTGCGAGCCAGCGCCGCCGATCCGGCGTCGGCTCCAGTGTTGGGCGCAGTTCGGATGTCTTGTGCATCGGTTCGCCCTTCCATCCGAGATGGGTCCGCGGGCGTGTCATGTCACCGCGGTTTCGTCCGTCATAGATATGACGGAATACGACCCGTCGACATGACGGGTGAATCGGACGGAAGGAGACCGCCGATGACCGACGAGACCCAGTGGCTCGTGCAGCGCTTCGAAGACCACCGCGCCCATCTCGGTGCCGTCGCCTACCGCATGCTCGGCTCCGCGAGCGAGGCCGATGACGCCGTGCAACAGGCATGGCTGCGGCTGGACCGCGCCGACACCGAAGGCGTGCGCAACCTGCGCAACTGGTTGACCGCGGTCGTCGCCCACATCTGCCTGGATATGTTGCGCGCCCGCAAAGCCCGCCGCGAAGACCCGGTCGGTGCGCTACCGACCGAGCTGCCCACGGTTCCCGCGGATTCCGCGGATCCGGAAGAAGAGGCGGTGCTGGCCGACTCGGTCGGGCTCGCACTGCTGGTCGTGCTCGACACCCTCAGTCCGGCCGAGCGGCTGACTTTCGTGCTGCACGACCTGTTCGATCTGCCATACGCCGAACTCGCGCCCATCCTCGGACGCACGCCAGCCGCTGCCGCGCAACTGGGCGCCCGCGCCCGCCGCCGCGTCCGTGGCGCACCCGTGGCCGAGACCGGCCGCATCGCCGATGAACGTGCGGTTGTCGATGCCTTCCTGCGGGCGGCCCGCGCCGGTGACTTCCACGCGCTGATAGCCGTACTCGACCCGGACGTCGAACTGCACGCCGACGCCGACGCCGCACCCAGCGGACACCCGATTCGCATGAGTGGCGCTCGCCGCGTCACCGCCAGCGCCCTGATGTTCTCCAGCCAGGCCCGCTACACCCGCCCCGCCCTGCTCGACGGCCACATGGGACTGGTGGTCGCACCCAATGGAAACCTGGAGTGTCTGCTCGCATTCACCATCACCGGCCATCGGATAACCGCCATCGAAATCATCGCCGACCCGAACCGTCTGGCTGCCATCTCCCTCGCCGTTCCCGACGAGACGTAATCACGGCCTCGGGTCAGGGCGGTTCGAGATTCGGAACACTACCCGCGTCCGCTTGGAGCCGAGGCCCGTCGAGCGGTCGTCCGCATCCGAATCGCTTCGGCGACTTCATCAATCGCGGTGCGAATCATTGCCCCGTAACCGTCGTCGCCGAGCGCATCCACGCACCCGCGCGCCGCGTCGATCTCGCTCTGCGCCGCATCGAACGAACCGAGCCGCCGATAGTTATCCGCCAGATTCAAATGCAGCGACGGATAGAAACCGCGCACATCAATATTCGCATCGTGCCGATGCAACCGCTCATCGGTCAGACTGTCCGCCGCGTCCAACGCCCGAACATCCCAGCAAAGCGCCTGTGCCGCATCGTCGTACAGATCGGCGAGATAGTGCGACAACATGCACCGATGCAATGGATCACCGAGCGGACCGATCGCCGCCCATATCCCGAGCAGGGCTTCCCGCGCGGCCTCGGGCGAGCCCGTCCGCCCGAGCTCGACCGCCTGCGCAATGGCCTCCATCGTTTCACCAGCGGCATTCATCTGCCGTACTCCTTCGAATTCATAACAGCAGTTGGCATTACCAGCGTGGTGAGCTCACCGTCCGTCGCGGAACGAACGACCACGGGTGCGTCGGCCGCAGCGATATCGAGCATGATTTCCGGACCGATCGCACTCACCAATGCGGGTCGTAATGTCGTGGGGAAGAAGGCAAGTTCGATACTCGGTCCGGTAACCGCTGCCGGAATGTGCAGGCTCGAACTCGGCTGCGGCTCGGGAGAACAGGGTGAGTCGGGCCAGAAGTGCCCACCGCAGGTCACGACGCCGGTTCCGAGTTGCTCATCGCACGTCACGAAAAGCCCAGACCCGTTGACCGAGAACATGACCGGTGAAGCGCCGCCATCCTCTAATACGGTGAGCAACGCATCGCGCCCCACTACCACCCTCGTCCGAACCGCCCCCAACCCCGCCAGCATCGCCCGATAATCCGGAAACGCTTCATTGATGGTGCGGCAGCGCCGCTCGGATCCGTCGCCGGTCGAGACGAGTACATCGTCGGCCGCACTCCCGGAGGTGAATACGAGCGCTCCACCAGCGGCACGCACGATCACCTCATCCAATCCCCGCAGCCAGGAACCGATTCCACCCAACTCACCCGCATCGACAACCGCCGACCACGCCGTACCACTCGGCCGCACCGGCGCCATCGCCCGTGTCGAAAGTCGATACCGATCCGTGGCCGTCAACGTGACCGAGTCAGCATCCGACTCCACCAAAACCCCAGTCAGCACGGGTATTTCGCGATCCAGAGCCGCCGCCGACCGCACCTGCTCGATGGCCGCCGCCAACACCGCCGCCGACAACACCACGCCCGCCCCCATCTCCGCCTTGATCACCCGCGCCACTGCGGCAGCCTCCCGAGTCCGCCGCGCAAGCTCCGCCACATGCTCGTCGAGCAACCGCTCGGCCCGCGCCCCGTCGCCGTTCAAAATCTCCGAAACAACCTCGAGCGGCACCCCGATGCCCCGTAGCCGCCGAATCATCACCCCGCGCTCGATCTGCGCCTCGCTGTAGTACCGATATCCGGTCAGCTCGTCCACCCGAACCGGAACCAGCAACCCACAATCGTCGTAAAACCGCAGCGCACTCGCCGTGAGCCCACAGGCCCGCGCCAACCCGCCGATCGTGATCAACCCGTCGCCCGCCACCGGCTCATCATGGAGTCTCAGGTAGCTGGAAGGTCAAACGAGCGATCAGGACCGGTGCACCGGCCCGTGCGCGTCGGCACAGTGCGCATCGTCGGGGGAAACCTCCAGGTCCGAGGAGTGATCCACCTGCAAAGTCGTATGTGCCAAACCGAATTCGTCGTGCAGCACGGTCTCGATCGTCGATCGAATCGCATGGCAGTCGGCGGCATCGTCGACGAGGACATGCGCCGATAGCGACGCCTGTCCGGAGGTTATCTGCCAGACATGCAGGTCATGGACCTCGGTCACCTGCCGGACCGCGACGATGCGCGCTCCGATCGCGTCGGGATTCAGATGGGCGGGCGCGGCTTCCAGGAAGATCCGCCCCGATTCCCGAACCAGGGACCAGCCCGCCTTGATCATCAATGCCGCGACTACCAGAGCCGCGATCGCATCGGCGCGGGCGAATCCGGCCAACCACACCACCGCGCCCGCGATGGCGGTCCCGATGAAGGCATAGAGGTCGTTGAGGATGTGCTGGAACGCGCCCTCGACATTCAGGCTGGTCCGGTTGGCGCGGCTGATGCTCCACGCGGCGGCGATATTGACCACGATCCCGACCAATGCCGTGATCAACACCAGCGGGCCTTCGACATCCGGCGGATTGATCAGCCGATTGATGCCCTCGTATACGAACCACGCCGCGAGCAGCAGCAACGTGATCCCATTGGCCTGTGCCGAAAGGATTTCGACCCGCTTGAACCCGTAGGTGTATCGCCCCTGCGCCGGACGTCGTGCCAACCGGATCGCGATCATCGCGAGCACGATCGAGGCGGCATCGGTGAGCATGTGCGCGGCATCGGAGATCAGCGCGAGCGATTGTGCCAGCAGACCGACGACCACCTCGGCGACCATGAACGCGACGATCAATCCGAGCGCGATGGCCAGCCAGCGCGGATTCGAATCCGCCGAGCCACCGTGGTCGTGGGCGTGTTTGTCCGAATGGTCGGAGTGCGCGTGATCATGATCCGTGTGCTCAGCCTCGCTGACCAGCATTGCCGACCGCTTCGGCGACACGCACTGCTCGCCCATAGTCGAACGCCCCTTCCGCTGGATAATGCTGCCGTTCGACAGCGTAGCGGATCTTGCAATCATGCGCATGTATGAATATGGTTCGGCCTCGAAGCCCCAGCTCAACAGTGGCGAATTCGTGATCATTCGGACCGACCGGCCCGACTACTATGCGGACTGCACCTCTCGGTGATCAACAACGCGGTATCCGGCGGTGCGGACCTGGATGGGTTGGTCCGATGGTGAATGCAGAGGGGATGCGATGGACAGGCCGGCGTGGGCGCCCGAGGGCGTGGATATGCGACAGGCGAGCCCGGCACGGATGTATGACGCCTTGCTGGGCGGCTCACACAACTTCGAAATCGATCGCAAGGCCGCCGAGGCAGGCAAGCAACTGGTGCCCGACCTGCCTCGCCTGGCGCTGAGCAACCGGGCTTTCCTGCGCCGCGCGGTCCGCTTCCTGGCCGACCAGGGGGTGCGTCAGTTCCTCGATATCGGTTCGGGCATTCCGACCGCGGGCAATGTGCACGAGATCGCACAGTCGGTGGACCCGGAGATTCGCGTGCTCTACGCCGATATCGATCCGGTCGCCATCGCCCACGCCCGCGCGATCCTGCTGGACAACGACAAGGTCGCGGCCATCGAAGCAGACCTGCGCAAGCCCGACGAGCTGCTGGCCCGAGTCCGCGAGACCGGCCTCATCGATTTCGAGCAACCGGTCGGGGTGCTGCTGGTCGCCGTGCTGCACTTGCTATCCGACGAGGACCAGCCGGTCGAGAAGGTTACCGCCCTGCGTGCTGCGGTCCCCACCGGAAGCTACGTCGCGATCTCGCATCTGACATCGGAGTCGCGTCCAGAGGATGCGGGCAGGCTCGGCCGAAATGCGGCCGATGTGACCCGCGTCGGCATCCACTTCCGTTCGAGGGACGGCATCTCCGCGATGTTCGACGGGTGGCAGTTGGTCGAACCCGGCGTCGTCGAGCTACCCGCCTGGCGACCGGAATCCGAGCGCGACCTATACGAGACGCCGGGCCGGTCGCTCGGCCTGGCGGGCGTCGGCCGGAAGGTCTGACCGGAGCCGTGGCAGGGGGTTCGTGTGGGGACGCGTGAGCTGGCAATGCGATGGGCGGATGCGCTCGACGGCGCGGTCGCTCCGATCCTCACCCGAAGCCAAATCGAAACTCTGTTGGCGGAACTCGCTGATGTGCTGGTCGCGGCCCTGCGCGGGACGCGGGAGGTCACGGTTGCCCAGGACGCCGCCGCGGTACTCGTCGCGGCCAATTATCGTGATCAGATCGCCGTCAGCCGTTCGGTTCTGGTTATCTGCCGGGATATGGTTCGTGAAATCTGCCCCACCGGAACCGAATCCGATTACGTGGTAGTTCGCGAGCGTGCGATAGTTGTCGCTGCCGAGTTCGCCGCTGGCTTCACCTCAGCGCTGCGGAACGCGGCGTTAGGGGAGCAGGAAACCACACTCGCAGCGGCGTTTTCGGCCGCGCAGGAGGCCGAGGTGCGAAGGCAATTGTCGGAGGCCAGGTTCGAAGCGGTCTTCGCGGGAGCGTCGGTTGGAATCGGGACGGTCGACGTCACCGGTCGGGTACTGGAGGTGAACGCGGCCATGGCCGATATGCTCGGACTACCCGCGGCCATGATGCCGGGTCGGTCGGTCGCCGAATTGCTCGGTCCCGCGAATATCGGTGACGCATATGCCAATTTGGAGCATCTACTCAGCGGTCGGACCGACCGCTTCCGCCTCGAAACCGACCATCTCCGACGTGACGGCACCATCACCAGCATCGACCTGTCCATGTCCGCGGTCCGCGACAGCAGTGGGCAGGTCCGCTTCCTGATCGGCGTCGCCGTCGACGTCACCGAACGCAAACAACTGGCCGACCAGCTGTGGCACGATGCCAACCACGACAGCCTGACCGGTCTACCCAACCGCGTCCTCTTCTTCAATCGGCTGGCGAATGCTGTTCCGCCAGTTGGTGTTTGCTATCTGGACCTCGACGGGTTCAAGGAAGTGAACGATGTGTGGGGGCATACGGTAGGAGATCGGGTGCTGCGCGACGTTGCCCAGCGGCTGCGTGCATCCGTCGAATCCGTTGGCGGATTGGTCGCGCGAATCGGCGGCGACGAGTTCATCGTACTAGTCGAGAAGTGCACGGGCACAGAGCAATTGGAAGCGATTTCCGCGCTCCTGCTCGACGGCCTCGCTACCCCGATGCAGGTGGCCGGACGGCCCGTGGTCGTAGGCGCCAGTATCGGAACGGTTTTCGTCGAAGACCGCCCCGCCGACATCGACGAAATGATGCACGCCGTCGACACCGCGATGTACCGCAACAAGACCGCGGGAGGACGCCGACTCCGGCATTAGCTACCAACGGAAGGTCACGATGTTCGCGATATCCCTCGGTGCGGACGGTGCCGAGTTGCGTCCGCTCGAACCGCGGCATGCAACGGAGTTCCTGGAACATATGGACCGTGGGCGCGAGTCCATCGGGCAATACATCAAAGTTGCCGACGCCGTAGCGGATCTGGAGTCGAGTCGCGCTTACCTGCGCGAGTACGCGGAGAAGGCGGCGGCCGACACCGGCCGGATCTATGGGATCCGGCTGGACGGCACGTTGGTCGGCAGCGTCCTGTTCCGGACGATGGATCTCGCGCTGGGCGTCGCCGAGGCGGGCTGCTGGTTGGAACCATCGGCCGCGGGCCGTGGACTGGCGACCCGGGCCGCCCGCGTGATCATCGACTGGGCAATCCGAGAGCGCGGCATCCACCGGATGGAGTGGCTGGTCGCGTCGCCGAATCACGCCAGCATCGCGGTGGCGCGGCGGTTGGGAATGACCAAAGACGGTGTGCTGCGGCAGTTTTACCCGCATCGTGGTCAACGATTCGACGTGGAGGTCTGGTCGGTGCTGGCTCCGGAGTGGCTAGCGGTGGGATAGCGCCGCCAGCGTGCTTGGCCCTGCCTGCGCCACCACCGCCCCGTGCTCGCTGATCAGCCACCGCCCGCAGATGCAGCGCAGGTAGGTGGTGGCGCCGTGTGACGACACGACGGTAGGGGACGACCAGGAGCAAGACGGGCAGGTAGCGATCATGCGTCCAGCCTGATGTAATGGCTTAGTGCATTTCAACCCTTACGGCGGCGCGGCGGCCGAACTCGCCGCCCGCCTGGTGAACGCGGGCCCGCGGCAGGACCTGCTGCAACTGCTCGCCGATTCCGGATACAAGCCGCTCGGCACCCTCAATGCCCGGCAGACCGCCGAGTTGCGCCGCTGGACAGTGCGTCTCGACGAGGTCTTCACCGAACCGAGCGTCGACCTGCTCAACGCCTTACTGGCCGAGACCACCAGCCAGCCCTACATCTCCACCCATGACGGCCGCGCACCCCACCTGCACTATGCCCGCGAGGATGCGCCCACCGACGAGCGCGTCAAGGCGTACACCGCGGCCGGACTCGCGGAGCTCTTCTGTGAGGATCCGGGCCGCATCGGCCGCTGCGCCCGCGAGGGTTGCGGCGTTGTCTTCGTCGACACCTCACGCAACGGCAGGCGCAGGTACTGTTCGACTCGCTGTTCGACCCGCGTGCACGTCGCGGAGCACCGCACCCGTCGCTCCGCCTGAGCTTGGGCGCGCGGCTGCTGACGATCGCGTCGTCGCTGGTAAAGGATTCGCCTAGCCTTGGAGGTCGATCCGCTCCCACGACAGTGCCTCTCGCCACCCCCGGCCGCTGAGAAGCCCAGTCCTGCACCACTTTCACCACCAGCTCGAGGGCGGGCGAGTATGCACTGCCCCACGGCTCCTCGTCGTGCACCGTCTCCTGGGACCAGGATCATTCCCGGAGCATCACCGGCAACGCAACCAACCCATGAGACCGCCATGATGCCCGATACTCCAGCTCGGATTCCGGTACAGCCAGGCGCACTCGCGGATACCGAACGAACAACTCCGGCACCACCGCGTCGACGATCAGATCGCTGACCTGTGCGCCCAGGCAATAGTGGGGTCCGCGCCCGAACATCAGGCTCGGTCGCCCATTGCGGGCAGGATCCGAATCGGCACCGAATACCGACAACAGTACGGTGTCGCCCCTGGGGATGATCCGGTCGCCAATCGTCAAGTCGCTGACAGCGAATCGCCGAATAGCGAACGGCAACGGGTTGGCGGCCTCCATCAACTCATCACGCCGAGCCATCCAGTCTGTTGGCACACCAGTCGCCAAGAGCGCCGCAAATATGTTGCCGCACAAATGAACCGCATTCTCCAGCCCCGCCAACATCATCAAAAACGCCAACGAAACCAACTCGTCCTCGGACAACAAGTCCGCGTCATCCCGAGCCCGCACCCACCCACTGATCAGATCATCCCCCGGCTCATCCCGCTTGTCCCGCACCACACTCGTGAACGTCCCCGCCATCCACTCGACCGCCTCCGCCAGCCGAACCGCGGACTCCTTCGACGAGGCATCGAACGTCACCATCACAGCAGCTGCATCCCGCAACCCCCCATACCGATCGGCAGGCACACCGAGCAACTCACCGATCACGACCGCAGGCACCGGAACACAGAGCTCGTCCAGCAGATCGACTGTGCCACTAGCCTTTTCGGCCAGATTCTGGAACGTGGCCGCACTGATCCGCTGCACTACCCTCCGAAGCGAATCGGCCGATCTCCGCGAAAACGCCGGACCCGCAAGTCCCCGCAGCCGCCCATGCTCGGCACCATCCAAATTCAGCAGATTCCGATCCAAGACCGGCGGCAACGAAAACCCCGAATACCCACCCCCGGAGTACCGCTTATCCACACTGAGCCGCACATCCCCCAACAGCCCGGCCACCTCGTCATACCCACTGACGACCCAAACCGATTGCCCACCAGGAAGTTCAGCCCTCCGCACCGCCCCCCGCCACCCACCATGCTCCCGCCACCGAGCTCGACCAGAGGTCCCAATCGGACACGTCTCCACCACAACTCCTCCCTACCACCCCAAGAATATTGCGCCGGGGAAGGTTGGTATGTCCCCGCCTCCAACTACGTCACGACGCGATTCTTCGCCGGTGATAATTGCTCGGCTTTCGACCCAGGCACGTCGGCTGATCATCAATGTCGATCATTTCGACCGCCGCCACTTCAACGCCCGCCATCCCCGATGGCCGGCGCGGCGAGTGCTTGTCGGATCGTTGTAGCGCAGCCGTCGACTTGGGCTGGACTCGGCAGGTGCACCCGGCCGTAGATACGTTGTGGCTGCATCTCGTAGCTGACCATCTTGAATCGGGGTTGGTCGGAGAAGTAAGCGCTTACCCCCGGCTTGCGTCCTGTGGGGTGAGCGGTGCCTGCTCGAAACGTGTTGTTGCTGATGAACAGTTCGAGCAGAACGTCGTCGCACCAGGCATCGATCCGGAACAACGCGTCGGCGAGGGGATGGCACCGCATCGGAAGGCCGCGCTCCCGTAGGGCTGCTATCACGTAGAGCTCGCGCAGGAATGAGTAGTAAGCGATGCCGATCCGCCAGCGCATCGCGTCACGTGCCTGCGGATAGGTGAAACCCTGCTCCCGGGCGCGCTCGACCGCAGCGTGCGCCGGTACCCACAGCCAGGGCTGCACGTGTGGCTGGCGGGACCATTGCTGGAACTGGTCCCACGTGAAGACTCCACCGAGGTCTTCGAGGGCAAAATGGAAGAGATGGGTGAACGCGAAGTCGGGGTTCCAGTCCCTGATGGAAGCGATCTTTTGTGCCTGCCTGCGCGAGATCGACCCGAGCGAGTGTGGCGTCGCGAGCTGTGAGATGTCTTCGGAGGCAACCGTATAGGCGGCTGTAGTGACGTGAGCGAGGACCTTTTCCGCCACGTACTCTCGACCCGGCCTGCGCCGCCACGTTTTGAGCGCTGTACTCGCGGTGCGCCCGCTGTTCGTGAACAGACGCACAACCTCGGCGCCGCTCGTCTGATGCATCTGCATCACAAACCTACCAATAGCTCGAGAAACATCTGTGGACGGGAGAGTAGAGCGTCCCGCCGACAACCCACAGCCGTGAGGGCGGGCCGTCAGTCGGTGCTGGATGGTAGCGGCGGAATCGGATCAGGCGTCCGTGGTGGTAGCTCGTCGGTGTCGCGGACCAGCCAATGCAGGAAGGCCGCGGGCAGCCCCTCGCAACGCCGCTGGTGGATAGCCGCCTGTGAAATGGGCATATGCGATGACTGAGAAATTTGGGTCCGGATCACGGTGGGGAATCCGACGCTGTGTCGGAGGGGTCGGCTAGTGTTGCAAAACGTGGGCTCAGGAACGTGGACGGTGATCGACCTGTTCGCAGGTTGCGGGGGAATGACCTCAGGATTCGTCTCCGCCGGGGGCTTCGATCCGGTGATGGCCGTCGAGTTCAATCGCGAAGCTGCTGCGACCTATGCTGCGAACTTCGGTGAGGGACATACTCATTACGCCGATATTGTCGATATCCCAGACAGCGAGATCCCGCAGGCGGATGTGGTCATCGGTGGTCCACCTTGCCAGGGGTTCTCCAACCTGGGGTCGAAGAATGTCGATGATCCTCGTAACAAGCTGTGGAAGCAGTACATTCGCTTCGTTCGGCTGGCTAATCCCATGGTCTTCGTCATCGAGAATGTTGACCGGTTCTTCTCCTCCAGTGAGTTCGCTCTCCTCAAAGCCGAAGCGGAACCGGGAGGGCTGCTCGAGGATTACGAACTGGATTCGCAACTGTTGCTCGCCTCGGACTACGGGGTGCCGCAGCGGCGCAAGCGGACTATTGTCATCGGCTCCCGTATCGGCGCGATCCCGATGCCCAGGCCAACGCATCGGCGGCCGGGGACAATGGGGGACGGGCCGGAGTGGCACATCACCCGTGACGTGCTAGCTGGTTTGCCCGAGGTACCAGCGACGAAGGAGTTTCCGGAGTCGTGGACCGAGGTGTTCGGCGAGCGGATCCGGGGAGTGTTCAAGACCCCCGAACTGCACATTGGTCGCAACCCAACCGCGCTGTCACTGGAGCGCTACCGCCACATCCCTCCGGGTGGCGGCCGTTTCAACCTGCCGGATCATCTGTTGTCGCGCTGCTGGCGGGAGAAGAAGACCGGCACCACTGACGTTATGGGACGCATGCGCTGGGACATGCCTTCGTTGACTATCCGCACGGAGTTCTATAAGCCAGAAAAAGGCCAATACCTGCACCCGCATTGGGACAGCGACCCCAGCCGCAGCGTCGACCGACCGATCACCCACTTCGAAGCCGCGCGCCTGCAAACCTTTCCTGACTCGTTCGGCTGGTGTGGCAGCAAGATCGAAGTCGCTCGACAGATCGGCAACGCCGTCCCGCCCATGCTTGCCGAAGCGATCGCCCATCACCTCAAGCCCTACCTCAACGGCACCGATGGCAATTCCGATAATCCGCCAATGCTGTGCCGGTTGTGCGAGATGCGTCAGTAGTGGATCGGTGGGAGTGGGATGGTGGGCTCGTCGTTGTCGGCCACCGCGAAGCGCTGGCCAGCGATTACCGCGGTCGGTCGATCTGCGGTGTTCTCGGGTACACGGGCCAGTCGTACTGATATAAGGCTGCCTTTTGTGGGTACGGGCAGATTCAGAGCTTGTGCGATCTTCGGGCTGTCGTTTTGGTGACCCAAGACAGCGATACCCTCTCGACTCAACACCCGTCGTGCGTCGCGGCAACGCTTCATTCCATCTAGCTGCTGGCCGACGGTGATCGCGGTGTTCCGGTCGATCAGTACGCCACGAACCTGACGCAGGAGTTCGATGATGCGCTGCTGTCCTGACCCAGCAGCGAAGATCTTGGTTGTGGTGTCGGCAGGGAGCGAGAGCAGCAGATTCGCTGGTAGCGGTGCTGAGCGGAATAGCCAGACGACCTGCCCTCGCCCGTCCTTGCTGAGGGTTTTCTTCCCGTCCTGGTTCTCCCCGACATTCAAAAGCTCGCGGCGAATACGGACGATCCCGATATCGAAGGTCTGCTTGCGATCGCTTGCTGACATGAGTAAGCAGATATGTCCCATCGCTTCCCGGGGGATCGACCAAGAGCTGTGGATCGACCATTTGGCGTCGACATCGTGGCCCGCGATCTTGTAGTCCATGCGATCGCCTTGCGGCAACTCGAAAGCGGCGCGGACAACGATCTCTACCTTCGTACCCAGGTAGGTTTTTTCGTTCTTGTCGAGTAGGGCTATGTCGTAGCGGCCGGTCCGTTGTCCGTCTAGGACCTCATCGAACGCTTGGCGGAGACTGCTCGCGAATCGGTTCTCCACGTCCTCCTGCTGTCGAAACCATTCCACGACAGCATCAAGAGCCTCGTCTTCGAGTCGTGGCCTCGGTGTCGCCGTCGAGGAAAGCTCAAAGAGTGCGCCCGAATCATCCACTTGGAGAACATAGCTCGAGTGTCGACTGGTATTCGAACAGTGCGGGGCAAGCCCTCATGGCATCGCAGACAAGTACTGGGCGATTGGATCGTGCTGGAGCGAGTACGGTCCCGCTCGAGCGCGGCTTCGAGTATGGACCGAAGGACGAACCGCTACAGCCTGTTGAAGTAAACGGACCCAAGCGGATTCACGACGGCTTGTCGCTCAGCCGCGACTGCTCATATCCAGTTGGAGTGCCGTCGGGGCCGAATTCCAATCCTGCGAAACCAGTTGGGTAGGTATCGGGTTCGTAGAGGAACCGGATCACAGTGCCGTCTGGATCGCTGATGTCGAGCGCGGCGCCGTATGGCCCCCGGTCGTGGATCTCGCCGTGGGGGGTGCCGAGTTCGTCGGCGCGCTTGATCAGTTCGGTGAAGGTGTCGAGGGAGTCAACTTTGAGGGCGAAGGCGTCGAAGTCGTTGAGGTGGGGGTGGCTGGCGCAGTAGGCGCGTTCGCGCAAGCCGATGTGGAGGTCGGCGTTCGGCTCGAGGAGGACTACGCCGCGGACGGCGCCTTCCTCGTAGAACTCGAAGATGGGCTCCAAGTCCAGGAGTTGGCGGTACCAGGCAACGCTCGTCGCGAGGTTGGTGACGGGCAGCTTCACTTGACGGATCTTCTTGATTCCGAGCGGCATCGGCGGTGTCCTCTGGTCGAGAGCGAATGGAATTAACCTACTTGGCTCGGCGGTCAAGGATTGCACGCCTGGTCGGCGGTCGAAAGCCGAGGCCAGGCGAGGATCGGACTTCAGCTCGATTCTTCGCCAATATGCTCTGGCGCTCTACCGAGAAAGTGAGCGCGCTTATCGACTAAATACTGTTGCCAGCGCTGCTTTATCCCGAGCATTCCAGGAAGGCCGCCGGTGGGCGGGGGCATGAACCGGACAAATGCAGCAACGTCATCTGGGTAGCCGAAATCCGCGTAGAGCAGCTCGACCGTTTGTAGTGGCTCGTCGAATTTGCTTTGATTTTCGTGAACCCACGCCAGGGTCAGATAGATCCAGACTTCATCGTTATGGTCCGCAAGCTTGTCCATCAGCTCGGGAAGTCGGTACAACTCATCCGAAAGCAGCAACGATATGTCCGATACGACGTCCATCTTGGTGCTGCTGGGCACTACACTGGTGAGTGTCAGCTGCACTACATCTTCCGATGTCAACCAGTCGTTCTGGTAGCCATAGCGCAGCTCGCCTGGAGTGAGGTACGCCCACGAAGCGACGAAATCCGCTGGAATCTTGAACTTCACCGAATCGTTCATGGCTTGATCGGAATCCCGTTGATCGTTCCATTGCGGACAAACATCTGATGAGTCACCTTATCTCCGTCGATAATCCATTCGAATCGGCCGGGCACGCCGTTCACCTCGCCCGGCATCTGGACCAGTGTACGCGTTACCCCGTCACCGCCGACGATCTCGGATACCGTGCCCTTCGTGCCGATTTCGTCAATTGGGAACGACGCCGAACGATGCCACGGATCGCTCTTCAGCCCCGAACCGGTCCGATCTGCATTCTTGATGATCTCCTGTGCCTTGGATGGTGTCGGAGGCGTTGAGGCCGGATCGCCAGGAAGCTTCTTTCGCCACTTTTGATAGACCTTCTTTCCCAGTTCGACGAGCCTTTGCAGCTTGTCCCATGCACGTTTTGCGGTTGTGGTGATGGTTGCGCGAACTCCACGCGCGATGTTCTTTGTCGCGTTCCACGCATCGATAGCTCTTTCGATGATCTTGTGGAACTTTTCGATTGTCTTCGCCAGTTTGGCGGCACCGATGGCAGTTCCCAGGCCAAAGCTTACTGCCGAAGATGCCGCAGCGAATACTGCATCGACCGCCAGCTCTGTTGCGAAGTCGACAATAATCCCTTTGAGTTGATCACGAAGCTCGTTGGTGTGGTTCCTATATTCTTCACACGATGCGGCCTGGTCGCTGGACGCGCTTTTCAGATCCTGGACTGAAGTAGATAGCTCGTTCAAGTCCTCGACGATGAACGGTACCTCGTCAGAATTTACCCCGTCGAATAAAGCTGATAGTCCCTCGAGCTTCTCCGCAGCTGCCGTAACCTCTTGACCACTTGCCAAATAGGTCCAGATCTTCTGCGCGTTCTCCAGTTTGTCGACATTGCCGTCGGGTACTGGTACTCCTACTTTGGCAGCAAGCCCGAGCCCACCGTCTATGAGTCCATGGCCGGGGCCGCCAGCGGATGGTGGCGAGGAAGGCGTACAGCCCGGAGAAGTTGGCGGCAGCGGCGGTGGCGACGGCGGCTCACCCGCAGCTCCTGCCGCGTCGTGTTCGGCGGTAGCGTGGTTATAGCCAGCCTGGCGCAATACGTCGGCGTAGTTCTCGGCGGCTCTGATCGCCGTTTCCCAACCCACCAGAACCCCTAGTGCGCCTTCGTCATACGACCTTGCCCACTGCTGGGCGGCATCGAATGAGCCCGCCATCCCACCGGTGTGTTGCTTGAGCGACTCCACCGATGCCGCATACGCCTGGTACATGTCAAGAGCCGCTTCATGACAACGCGTCGCAACCGTGTAGTAGACGTTCGGGTCAACGGTTAGTTCGTCTGTCATCGACCGAGCATCCGCAGATTCGTTGTCACAGCTCCGGAGTAGCTTTCGCGCGCTCGAACGGTGGCATCTTGTACTGCCTGTAGACCGTCCTGCACATCTGCCGCACCGACCGCCCACTCACGATGCGCCTCGGCGTAAGCGGCGGCCGCCTGCCCTGTCCACATCGAACCCAGCGCGTTCGCCTTGTTGTCGAGTTCGGCCAGGTAGCCCGACGCGAACTCCTTGAACCCGCGGATCCGGGCCGTCAGATCCTCGAGCTGCGCGAGGTTGACCTTGAATTCTCTTACTTCGTCGGACATGTCACACCAGCTCACAGATCGAGTGAGCTGAATGTCGACGCGCGAGCCGAATCGGCTGTTTGGTAGGTCTCGGCGGTGATGCCCAACTTCTCGGCCAACTCGAACAACGCCTCCCAGACCTCGCTCGCGCCCCGGCGCAACTCCTCCCAGCCGGATCCGTAAGCGTCGGCGGCGATACCACGCCAGGTGCTCAAAACGCTCTGCACCTCGACGTCCAATGATGAAGATCCCGAACGCAACTCCGTCGCGACCCGATAGGCGAACCGCCCGACTTCTTTTACTTCTTCCGGAATGACCTCGAGCGCAGCGGAACTGGCCGAATCGTTCGACATGGGACCCCCTCATCCGTCACGTTCGGTCTGACAGTACATGGCAGCAAAGTCCTCCGTAGCGTCGCTGAGATGGAGGAGCGGGGCTTCCTCGCAGCTCGGCTGCAAGTCGCGCAGCCGTCGAAACCGGATTGTTATCGCCAACAACAAATATCTTTGCGAAACGGCTGTGCTTCGGCTCACAGTGGAATAAGTTGTTGCGAACAACATTCGCTCTTGCTCGACCGCCCGGTCTGATCGGGCGGTGGTTCGACGAAAGGCTCGCCCTCATGCGTAAGGGGATCCTCGGCATTGCGGCCGTATCGGTCGCGCTTCTCACCTCGCTCACTGCCTGCGGGGACGACAACAAGGACGCCGGTGGGGGCGCCAAGATCGGGGTGATCCTGCCGGATAGCAAGTCATCCGCACGGTGGGAGACGGCGGATCGGAAGTATCTGCAGGCCGCGTTCGACGCGGCGGGGATCAAGGCGGATATCCAGAACGCGCAGGGCGATAAGAACGCCTTTCAGACCATTGCGGATCAGATGATCACCAAAGGTGCCTCGGTGCTGATGATCACCAACCTCGACAGCGGGACCGGCAAGGCTGTGATTCAAAAGGCGAAGTCGCAGGGGGTGACCGTCATCGATTACGACAGACTGACTCTCGGCGGCGGGGCGCCGTTCTATGTGTCGTTCGACAATGTGAAGGTCGGCAAGTTGATGGGCGACGGGCTTGCCAAGTGTCTCAGCGATAAGAAGGCGGTCAATCCGATCGTCGCGTATCTGAACGGTAGTCCCACCGACAACAACGCGACGCTTTTCAAGAATGGTTACGACAGCGTGCTGAAGCCGAAGTTCGATTCCGGTGAGTATGCGAAGGGACCGGATCAGGCGGTGCCGGAGTGGGATAACACCAAGGCGGGCACCATCTTCGAGCAGATGCTCACCGGCACACCGAATCTCGGCGGTGTGCTCGCGGCCAACGACGGGCTCGGCAATGCCGCGATCGCGGTGCTGAAGAAGCAGAAGCTGAACGGCCAGATCCCGGTTACCGGCCAGGATGCCACGGTCCAGGGCCTGCAGAACGTGCTCGCGGGCGATCAGTGCATGACCGTCTACAAGGCGGTCAAGCAGGAGGCCGACGCCGGCGCGAAGTTGGCGATCGCGCTCGCGAAGGGTGAGAAGGGCGAGGCGACCAGCACCGTCGACGATCCCGAAGCGAAGGCGAAAGTGCCCGCGGTGCTGCTGGAACCGAAGGCGATCTTCAAGGAGAACGTGAACGACGTTGTCGCGGACGGCTACGTCACCAAGGCCGAGCTGTGCACCGGCGAATTCGCCAAGCTCTGCGCGGATAACGGGGTCCGCTGATCGTGTACACCGCCCCTTCCGCGATTCGATGAGGGGACCGCGGAAGGGGCGCCCCAACTTGAGGAGCTGTACCCATGCCGGAGACCCCGGTCATCGAATTACGCGGGATAGAAAAGAGTTTCGGTCCCGTCCATGTCTTGCACGAGGTCGCCTTCTCCGCGTACACGGGTGAGGTGACGGCACTGGTCGGCGATAACGGCGCGGGCAAGTCCACCCTGGTCAAGTGCATCGGCGGCACTCATCCGATCGATTCGGGTGAATTCCTTTTCGAGGGCAAGCCGGTGCGTGTGCACAGTCCGCGTGACGCCGCCGATCTCGGGATCGAGATCGTGTACCAGGATCTCGCGCTCTGCGACAACCTCGACATCGTGCAGAACATGTTCCTCGGCCGGGAGAAGAAGCACGGCCTGGTCCTCGACGAGTACGGGATGGAGGAGCTGGCCGGAAAGACTCTGGCGGGCTTATCGGTTCGGACGGTGAAGTCGGTGCGACAGCAGGTGGCGAGTCTGTCCGGTGGTCAACGCCAGACGGTGGCGATCGCGAAAGCCGTGCTGTGGAACAGCAAAGTGGTGATCCTGGACGAGCCGACAGCCGCGCTGGGTGTCGCTCAGACCCAGCAGGTGCTCGAGTTGGTTCGTCGACTTGCCGACAAAGGCCTTGCGGTGGTGTTGATTTCGCACAATATGAACGACGTCTTCGCGGTCTCGGATCGGATCGCCGCCCTGTATCTCGGCCGGATGGCGGCCCAAGTGCGCACCGCCGACGTGACGCACGCGCAGGTGGTCGAATTGATCACCGCCGGTCGTAGCGGAAGTCTCGGCCTCGGAAATGGAGCAAGCGTATGAGCGCCGTGGTTACGGATAAGTTCGAGGCCACGTCCTCGCCGGTGACCGAGCTGGTCAACTCGTATGTCGGACGGGTGCGCAGCGGGAATATGGGTGCGTTGCCGTCGATTATCGCGCTGGCGGTGCTGTCTGTGGTGTTCTGGATCGCGCGGCCGGTGTTCATGACGCAGGGCAATTTCGCGAATCTGCTCACCCAGGGCGCGGCCGTCGCGGTGATCGCCATGGGACTGATATTCGTACTGCTGCTCGGTGAGATCGATCTGTCCGCCGGATTCGCCAGTGGTGTGTGTGCGGCGGTGCTCGCGGTATTGCTCACGGATAAGGGATGGCCTTGGTACGCGGCGGTTCTCGTCTCGCTGCTCACCGGCGTCGCGATCGGCCTGACCATCGGCACGATCGTGGTGAAGATCGGAATCCCTTCGTTCGTGGTGACATTGGCGGCATTCCTGGCATTGCAGGGTGTGGCGCTGAAGATCATGGACGGCGGCCGCAATATCTCGATTCACGACGAGACGATCCTGTCGATCGCCAATAAGAATGTGCCGCCTTGGCTCGGCTGGGTCATGTACGTGGTGCTGCTGGCCGGATTCGCGGCCATCCAATACCGAAAACTGCGGGCACGCACCAAGCTTGGTCTAACCGGGGAGACCGCGCCGGTGATCGCACTTCGGATCGCCGCGGTCGCCGTGGTGGCGGGCGCTGCGGTGCTGATCCTCAATGACGAACGCAGCCGCAACCCGGCGATCAACTCGCTCAAGGGCATGCCGATAGTTGTGCCGTTGATCATTGCGCTGCTGCTGCTTTGGACGTTCGTGCTCAACCGCACCTCGTTCGGCCGACATATCTACGCGGTCGGCGGCAGCGCGGAAGCCGCTCGGCGGGCGGGCATTCCGGTCGATCGGATCAAGATCTTCGCCTTCGTGCTGTGTTCGACGATGGCGGCGGTGGGCGGACTGATCGCGGCATCGCGCGCCAACTCCGTCGATCCGAATACCGGCGGCAGCGATGTGTTGCTGACCGCTGTCGGAGCGGCCGTGATCGGCGGTACGAGTCTGTTCGGTGGGCGCGGCCGGATGCTCGATGCGGTGCTCGGTGCGGCGGTGGTCGCGGTGATCAATAACGGAATGGGCCTGATGGGCTACAGCGCGGGCACCAAATTCGTTGTGACAGGATTCGTGCTGCTGTTGGCAGCGGGAGTGGACGCGCTGTCGCGCAAGCGTGCGTTGCCAGGAAGTTGACCGACGACCGGGAGGAGGTTCGCCCGAATGAGAGCTGCACCTTCCCCGGACGAGATCCGGCGGCAGAACCTCGCCGTGCTGCTGCGCCATGTCCACTCCAGCGGGCCCATGTCGCGGGCGGCGCTCGCCGAGCGGATGGGACTCAATCGCAGCACCATCCTGGCCCTGACCGCCGACCTCGCCGCGGCCGGTCTGGTCACCGAGGAACTGCCGGGACAGACGGGGAAGGCGGGGCGGCCGTCGCTGGTGGTGCGGCCCGAATCGGAGCGAGTCTATGGGTTGGCGCTGGATGTCGGGGCGGACCGGCTCGCGGTGGCTCGGGTCGGCTTGGGTGGAGTGATTCTCGATCGGCGGGAAACACGCCGCCCCAGTGGGACATTCGATCCGAATGACGTGATCGGTGCGCTGGCGGCCCTCGCGGAGAACATGATTCGCCGGTCCGGGCCCGAGACCGTATGCGTGGGTGTGGGAGTCGCGTTCTGCGGGATGGTGCGTGAAGAGGACGGGGTCGTTCGATACGGGCCGAATATCGGCTGGGTGGATGTCCCGATCGGGGCGCTGCTTTCGGAGCGTCTCGGGTTGCGCGTCGCGGTCGGTAACAATGCCAATCTCGGTGCGCTTGCCGAGCGGGAGCGCGGTGTCGGCATCGGGGTCGCGGACATGATCTACCTGCACGGTGAGGTCGGTATCGGCGGCGGAATCATCATGGGCGGCAAGCTGCTCGGTGGGGAGGGCGGCTATGGCGGTGAGGTGGGGCACATGATCGTCAATCCGGGTGGGCGGGCGTGTACGTGCGGGTCGCATGGCTGCCTGGAGGCCGAGGCGGGCGAACTAGCGTTGATTGCGGCGGTAGGGCGGGCGGATCTCACCGGGCGTGCGGCGGTGGAGGCGATCGTGGATGCTGCCGCGCGCGGTGATGCCACCGCCCGAGATGCATTGCATCAGGTCGGCGATTGGCTCGGGTACGGCGTCGCCAACCTGGTCAATATCTTCAATCCGACGATGGTGGTATTCGGTGGCGTGCTTCGCGAGATCTACCTCGCCTCCGCCGCCCAGGTTCGCAGCAGGCTCGCGGTGAACGGCCTGCTCGCGGTGCGTGAACGCGTTCGACTGCGCACCTCGGCCCTAGCCGACGACGCGCCCCTGGTAGGCGCCGCCGAACTCGCCTTCGCCGACGTCCTCACCGACCCCCTACAAACCCTGGCTCGCATCTCCATCTGACTCGCATCAAGATCAGGTGGAATCTGTGCGGGCATCGGTCAAGGAGAAGACGCCGCCACCAGTGCCACCTGATCTTGATCCTGCGGTACGCCAGAGCGGTCGCTTGGGTGGTTTACCTGCGGCGATATTCGTGGAATGCTGGCGCGGTCCGAGCTCGGGGGTTGTAGTTCGAACTTATTGGGGGTTTGCGTGGAGAGACATCCGTCGGGGCTTTCGTATGCGCCGAGGACTGAGCCGCCATTGTTGCCGTACCGTCCGGGCGGGGGCCGTGCGGAATTCGAGGATCCGCCGCGTGCGTCGCCGTGCCGTACGCCGTTACCGCGGAATGATCAGACCGGACGATCCGGCCCGCCGGGTGTGCGGCGGGCGGTCAGCGCCGGACATGCCGAGCTGCCTGCTGTCGTCGAATTGGATTCGACGGCACAGCAATTCGTCGAGCGTGCGCTGCGACTGGCACTCGAGATACTCGACCACCGCCGCCCTGTCGCCCAACTCACCAGAATGGCCACCCCCGCAGTGGTCTCGGCGGTGCGGACGATAGTCCGAGCCGACCTCGCACCCGGCCGCACACTAGGCGTTGCGGTGCTCTACCGCGCGAGCCTGATGATGGTCGACCCTTCGACCGCCGAGGTCTTCGCCTCCTACGACCGCGGCCGCCAACACTTCGCCATCGCCGCCCGCATCGCCCGCACCCGCTCAACGGACTGGCGGCTCACCGTTTTCCGAGTGCGGTGAACCCGACGCACAGTCGCCACGGTGCGGGCCGTGGCGGCTGGCGTGTGTGGTGACTGGGGCGCGGTTTTCACGGGCTGCCGTGGCGGCTGGCGCCGTCTGCGTGCGGTGAACCCGGCACGCGCCTGTACCGGTGCGTGCGGACCTGCTCCACGGCAGACCAGCGGATGCCTGGTCTGTCCCGCGCCGTGGCGACTGCGCGGCGGTGGTACCGACCCCGTGAGCCGCAGTCGGGTGTGGCGTTCTCCGCCCATGGGCGCGGACTGCGGCTGCCCATTTCGGGGGCGGATGATCCACGGCAGGCGCGGGATTCGGGTCCGAACTACGCTGGCTGAATGATCGGCGCGCGACACAGTTACGACCTGGTTGCCGAGCGTTATGCCGATGAGCTCGGGGATGAGTTGCGTGGTAAGCCGTTGGATCGGGGGATGTTGGGGGTGGTTGCCGAGCTCGCGGGTGGGGGCGTGGTCGCGGATATCGGTTGTGGGCCGGGGCATGTCGCGGCGTACCTCATAGCTCGCGGGGTGCGGGTTATCGGGATGGATCTTTCGCCTGGGATGTGTGGAGTGGCGCGGCGGACTACTTCGGTGGCGGTTGGTGCGGCCGATATGACCGCGCTGCCGGTGCGGTCGCAATCGCTGGCGGGGGTGGTCTGTCTGTATGCGGTGATCCATTTGGACGAGCAGCGGCGCGCGGCGGCCTATGCGGAATTCGCGCGGGTTTTGCGTCCGGGTGGGAACGCGCTCATCGCATTTCACACCAGCGATGCGGACTTTCCGGTCGGTGCGGCCAAGATGCTCACCGATTGGTGGGGCCACCAGGTCGACCTCACCTTCCATTACCTGGACCCGGCCCCGGAATCCGATGCCTTGGCGGCGGCCGGACTGGTCCCTACCGCGCGCATGGACCGGGAACCGCATCCGGATGTCGAACACCCGAGTCGGCGCAGCTATCTGCTGGTCCAGCGCCCGTAGGGAAAGGTACGAATTATGTTGCGGGCATTACTTTTCGATGTGCAGGGTACGGCGACGGACTTTCATTCCACCGTCTGCGCCGAAGCGCGCCGCATCGGTGGTACCCGATACCGCCACATCGATTGGCCAGGTTTCGTAGACCACTGGCGTGCCGAATACTTCGCCACTCTGCGGAAGGCAAAGCCCGACCGAGACGATTGGGTCACCGTCCATTCCGTCTACGCCAACGCACTGGACGGCCTATTGGGTGACTACGGCATCGACCTGTCACCCGACCAACGCGCCGATCTCACCCTCGCCTGGCAGCGACTCGAACCATGGCCCGATGTCGTGCCCGGATTGAATAGGCTCGCAAGCAAATTTACGATCGCGACCTTGTCGAATGCGGATGTCGCCGCCGTGGTGAATATGTCGAAGCGCGCCGCCCTGCCGTGGGATGCGGTATTCACCGCCGAGATGGCGGGCGCGTTCAAGCCCGACCCCACGGTGTATCGCATGGCCGCACGGTTTCTCGGGCTCGAGCCGTCGCAGATCATGATGGTCGCCAGCCACAAGTACGACATTCAGGCCGCGGGCGCACTCGGCTTCCGAACCGCTTTCGTCGCACGGCCGCTCGAGTTCGGCGAAGGCGGTGACGTGGATGTTTCCTTCGACGACGACTTCGACGTCAATGCCACCGACTTCCTCGATCTGGCAGACCAGCTCGGCTGCTGACCTACTGGGTTCGCATGGCACACAGCACATGTGGCGGAACGGTGGAACCCTGTCGCGGTTCGATACCGAGGTAACCGGCGATGAGGTTCGGTGCGTCGCGGTCGTCGACTCGGTCGAACCCAGTCTCCTGCAAGACATTCGCGATGTCATCCGCGGTGAAGAAGCTCAGCCAAGGCTCACCGACGGCCGCCACTCGATCGGCTCGCGCTGTGCGCTCACCCATCTCCTCGGGCGTGGAACCCGAAGCGGGATAGAGATAGTCGAAGACCAGCCGTACGGGTATCGCCTGGCCCGCGACGAACCGTAGGGTGTCCAGGATCGCGTCCCGAGTCAGATACATGATGACGCCGAGCCAGACGAATACTGCCGGTCGACTCCGATCGAATCCAGCGGACGCCAATCCTGCTGCTAGCGTTTGACTTTCGAAGTCGACCGGGGCGAAGGTCATCGAAGCCGGGAGTTGGATGCCCGCCGCATCGAGCCGCTGCCGCTTCCATTCCTGGGTATCCGGATGATCGACCTCGAACACCCGCACGTCCGGATGTGGGTTGCGATAGGCGAAGGTGTCCAGTCCGGCGCCGAGAATCACCACCTGCCGGTTGCCCGTTGCCACCGCGTCGGCAACGGTGTCCTCCGCGAAGCGCGCACGGGCGGCCAGGAACAGACGCCGTCGGCGGCGCATGTCGGTGTCGCCGTCCGGGAGCGTGGTGGTCTCCAGCTCGGCCAGTTGATCGGGCGTGATGCCCGCGATTCGAATGGCCAGCGGATCGGTGAAGATGCGCGGCTCAGTCGCGATCTGGTGGTAGGCCCGCGCATAGGCGGTGGCGAGAGCGGTGCGACTTGGCTGACCGAGCTGCATACGCCGAACCCTACCCGTCACGCAGGACCGAGCTATTCCTCGGTGATGATCAGCGAGGTGGCGACGGGCGCGAGCACCACGGTATCCGAGCAGCCACGCGGACTGCTCGGTATGCTGCGACGGCTCGGTCAGTCCAGGATGAACGTCCTGCCCAACGCATCCTGTGCGCCGTAGAAGAGCAAGAAGACGTAGTACAGAACCGTCGAGACCGGTTCATTGGGACCGTGCATGTTTCCTCGGAGCTTCCCGGCAAGCTGTCCGGCACCAACCGGCCGGTCCGCTGAAAGCTACGCCATCTGCCGCCGGTCGGCATATCGAGTCGGGAAATCGTGACTATTTCACTGCCCGATATGCGGCCCTACCTGCGGTCCTTAGATGGCGGTGGTCAGCCGGATATCGGCGACCGATCGACCGGTCAGCAGGTCGTATGCGGCGGTGGGCAGTACCCAGGTTTCGGTTGCCTCATCCCAGGTTTCGGCGGCTCGGCGGGGGATCGGCATCGCCGCCTCGGCCGTCTCGCCCGGCTTGGCTTCGACGACCGCGAAGGCGGCCAGTCGGCGTTCCGGTCGGGATGAAGGAGCGATATACGTCTGGATCGTTTCGCGGCCGGGACGATCACCGGTATTGCGAACCCGGACGGTCAGCGTGCCGAGAACCCTGTCGGCCACCGGATCGGCAGCGAACACAGCGCTCTCGTAGTCCCAGGTGGTGTATCCGATTCCGTGCCCGAACCAGTACGCGGGAGCGGTCGAAAGACATTGCCACGCCCGGTATCCGATGTAGATATCTTCCTCGTAGGCGAGGGTGCCATCGGTGGGCGTGACATTCAGTACCGGCGCGTCGTCCTCATGCGCGGGCCAGGTGGTGGGCAGCCGTCCGCTCGGTTCGGCCCGTCCCATCAGCACGTCGGCCAGTGCGGCACCGCCTTCTTGCCCCGGAAACCAGGTGAGCATGACCGCGGCGACATCCTCGGCCCATGGCATGTGCACAGGTGATCCGGTATTCACCACGACGACGGTGCGCGGATTGACGGCGGCGACCCGCGCGACGAGCTCATCCTGTCGACCGGGTAGCGAAAGCGATGTGCGGTCGAAGCTTTCGCTCTCCACTTCGGGAGTAGTGGCGACGACCACCACGGCCACATCGGCCGAAGCCGCCGCCGCGACCGCTTCTTCGATGAGCGCCTCGGGGTCGATATTCGGTTCCTGATGGCCGAGCGAGAACTTCTCGAAGGCAATGGGCAATTCGGGCCGCGTCGTCACGGTATGCGTCAGGTTCACCGCAACCTGCTGTCCCGCAGTGAGTTCGACCTCGACAAGCGTCTCCGGCGGGCGGAGGAAGGCGGCCAGCGGATCACCCTCCGGGACGATGGTGTCGTCGAGACAAGTCATATCGCCGACCGTCAGCCGGAACGGGCCGACGCCCGCGATGGCCAAGGTATGCGTTCCTGTCGCCCGTGGCGTGAATGTGCCGGTGACAACCACTCGATGCAGTTCCCCGACTCCGATATCGTCCGGGAATTCACCGATCCATTCGATCGTCGCCTCCGGCAGCGGATGCTCGCCGAGCAGGCGGTCAGCTGCGCCGTACAGTTGGACCCGCAGATCGAAACCCTCCTTGGCGGCGGGAACGTTGACTCGGGGATCCGCACCGACGGCGTAGACCAGTTCGGTATCCGCATCGAGCATGGCCCGCAAACCCTCGAGCGGTGAGACGGTGTGCGGCGGGAAGACCTGCGCGCTACCGCCGCCGAGCGCCCTCGGCTGGTCGGCGGTCTGCCCGATCAGCGCGATGCGGCCGACCTTGCCGAGCGGTAGGACGCCGTTCTCGTTGCGCAGCAGCACAATCGAGCGTTGGGCGATCTCGCGAGCCAGTGCGTCGCCGTTGATCGTCGCGGGCTCGGTCGCGATTTCCGGTGGCGCCCCGGCCAACGCGCCGACGCGCGCGGCCAGCCGAAGCACATGCCGTACCCTCCGCTCGACTGTTTCGGCCGAAACCTGGCCTGCGCGAACCGCTTCCGCGAGTGCCTGCCCGAAGACGCCCTGCGGTCCGGGCATCGCGATATCGAGCCCGCCGACCGCCGCGCCGACGGTATTGCGAGCCGCCGTCCAGTCCGAGACGATAGCGCCGTCGAAACCCCATCGCGCACGCAGGATTTCGTTCTGCAATGTGTTGTGCTCGGTCATCGTGACACCGTTGACGCTGTTGTATGCCGCCATCAAGGCCCACGGCTCGGCCTGCTCGACCACGGTCTCGAACGGCGCCAGATACAGCTCGTGCAGCGCCCGCTGGGATACCCGCACATCGACGGTGAATCGGTCGGTCTCGGAATCATTGGCCACGAAATGCTTCGGTGTCGCGGCCACACCACCTTCCTGCACCCCGGTCACATAGGACGCGCCGATCACACCGGTCAACAGCGGATCCTCCGAGTAGCACTCGAAATGCCTGCCGCCCAACGGACTTCGATGCAGATTCAGCGTCGGAGCGAGCAGCATATGCACGCCCTTGCGCCGCGCCTCCTGCGCGAGCAGCTGCCCGGCCCGCCGGGCCAGCGTCGGATCCCAGGTGGCGGCCAGTGCTGTCGGGCTCGGCAGCGCGATCGAGGTATCCTCCGGACTCCAGTGCACACCGCGCACACCGATCGGACCGTCGGACATCACGACCGATGCCAGCCCGATCTCCGGAATCGCGGGCAGAGACCACATATCCTGTCCGGCGAGCAGGCGGCACCGGGCATCCAGATCCAGTGCGGCCAAGGCCTTTTCGACCACTGCCTCGCGGTCGGCTCGGTCATTCGCCATGTCGGTCGACTCCCTTGTTCGTCTGACGCGCGGGGCAGCTACCTCGAAGTATGGTCGATGTACCTAGTAACCGGTAGGGAATGTTATCGATACGTTATTAACCCGAACCGTTGTCCGGGCGGATCAATTGCAGGAACTTGCGCAGCAGCGCGGGCATATCCACTTCGTCCGGCGATAGCAGCCACTGCTGCTGCAACCCGTCCAAGACCGCGATCAGCAAAACGGCGGCATCTCGATGTGAGACGCCGCGCGGCGGATCGCCGCCCAGGTCGCGCTCCAGGAAGGCCGCCAGCATTTCCCGAGCCTGCGCGTATCGATCGACGAAGTAGTCGCGCGCCGGATGATCCTGGGTGACGCTCTCGGCCGCGAGCACCGTGAACGACTGCACGATTCCGGGCCGCTCGGCATTGCGTTCGACCAGCTCGGCCAGGAGTTCCAGGGTTGTTGCCCGGCCCTGTGCGGTGGCGAGCAGGACGTCCAGATCGTTCTGATCGCGCAGCGCGAGCACATTCGCCAGCAGCGTCTGCTTATTGGGGAAGTAGTGCAGTACGCCCTGCTGGCTGAGTCCGACCCGCTCCGCGACGATCGCAATGGTCGCGCCCTGGTAGCCGCGTTCGGCGAAAACCTCGAGGGCAGCCTCCAGGATCGCTCGACGACGATCCTGGTGACCGGCCCGGCCCTGGGCCCGTCTCATGCGGTGCACTCTGCTGCGTCCATTGTTCGCAGACTAGCGAATCGCCATTGACAGCGGCGGTTTCGGCGTGTCTACGGCCTCTCACCGCAGCGTGGCGACGACCTGCTGCGCGATGTTCTGCTCACCGAAGGTGTTGGGGTGCAGGGGAACGAACGACGGCGTCGATAGCGATGGAATCAGGCCGTTGATCCACTGCTGGTCGGGTGCGGCGCACATATCGTGTCCCATGCTGGACGTCGCCGTGTCGACGAAGATCGCGCCGTGGGCGGCGGAGACGTCGCGCAGCAGCGTATTGAGGTTGACCAGCACGTCTTGGAGGTAGTCGGCGTCGCGCGGCCAAGCGGGCTGTTGCCCCGGGCAGGCGCCCGCGCGCGAGGCGGTCGGGTATCCGACGATCACGATCGTGGCTTCGGGCGCGCGCGAGCGGATCGCATCGATCGCGTCCCCGTAGACCGGTGCCAGGGCCGTGGTCCGTTCCGCGAAGGTGTCGACGCCGTTCGCCGTGAAGGTGTCCGCGCACGACGTGCCATAGGGCTCGGGCAGGGCATTTCCGCACAGCAGGGCCTGCTTCGCCAGGCCGATGTCGTTGCCGCCCATGGTCATTGTGACCAAGGTGGTGTCCGGTGTCAGCGCATCGAACTGCGGTGCGGCGGTTCCGGAGACGATGCCGCGCTGTGGGCTGGTGAGATCGTCCAATGTGGCCCCGCCACAGGTGACGTCCTTGAACGTCGCGACGCCGAGCTCCTGCGCGACCAGTGCCGGATAGTTGACCGCGGACCGTGAACAGGTGGCGAGCTCGGCTTGCGGAAATACACCCGCGCCCGCGGCGAAGGAATCACCGAGAGCCACATAATGGGTGCCCTCGGCCGGTTCGGCGCTCGCTTGCCCGGTGATAGCGGCGCTCGCCGCGACTGTCATCGCCGCCGCGGCGACCGCCGGTCTCATTTTTCCGAAGAGCTGGTTCCAGCAGCCGAAAACTTGCATTGTTTCTCCTTGTGAACCCAGGACCGGACTAATTCGGAACTGAACTCCCAGGAGTAACTCGCACAGGCGGGATCGAACCTGGACATCCGACCGATCCGGGCAGAGTCTAGCCGCGATTCGCCAATTCCGAATAACTTTCGGTTTTCCTTGGCATTTTCTGCGCGCTGCGGCCCCGACCGCACGCTGCGGCGTCGGCGCGCGTTGGGGGATAGCGCATTTCGCAACACAGTCAGCGACCAGGCTTTGTTTCAGATTCATACCTCTGGATGGGGTACTGTTGCGTTCCTCACTATTTTGCTTCTACCTGCGGAAAGTCAACGATGACGAATCGTCATGGTTGACACCGCCTGCTCGGGATGGCTACGGTCGCCATTGTTCGCGCTGAGTCATCGCCCGCCTCGGCATTCTTGGCAGCAGGCTGTCCGTATGGTCTGGCCAAATGTTTCGACCGCGGGGAGGCTGTCGTCATTTTCGACTCTGATCGCATTCGCGAAGAAAATCGGCGGACCTTTCTTTGTGCTCCGAGACAAAATTCTCGCGCCTTTTTCTAGACCGCCGAGACACCACCCGTTCTTTCGACGTTAGGCGCCAGCTTTGTCCGTCTCGATCTCGCCCGCCAGGACCGTGGATGATCTCCCCGGGCCGAGCCGGTGGCCGTTGCTGGGGAATCTCCCGCAGATGCGGCCCTCGTTGCTGCACCGTCAGTTCGACGAGTGGTGCGATGAGTACGGCCCGCTCTACCAGTTGAAGATGCCGGGGCGACACATCGTCGTCGTGAGTGATCCCGATCTGAACCGCGAGATCTTCCGGGATCGCCCCGGTGGCTTCCGGCGGCAGTCGGCGATCGAGTCGGTCATGGCCGAGATGGGTTCGAACGGACTGTTCTCGCTGGAGGGCGAGGCGTGGCGGCTGCGTCGCAAGCTGGCGATGCCCGCCTTCAATGCCTCGCATCTGCGCAGCTTCCACTCCACCCTGGAGACGATCACCGGACGGCTGCAACGGCGTTGGGAACGGCAGTCGCCCAAGGATATTCGCGCCGATCTGACTCGCTATACGGTGGACGTCACCGCTAAGCTGACCTTCGACTACGACATCAACACCATCGAACAGTCCGGCGACATCATCCAGCGGCACCTGGAGCTGATCTTCCCGCTCATCAACCGGCGGATCAACAGCCCGCTCCCGTACTGGCGCTACCTCAAACTTCCGGACGACCGAGCGCTGGAGCGCGCGCTCGCCGCGCTGCGCACCGATCTCAACGGCGTGATCAGCCGGGCCCGCGCGAATCTGCCTGCGGCGCCGACCAATTTCATCGAGGCCTTCCTGTTGGCGCAGGACGGCAGCGCCTCCTTCACCGATGACCAACTGTTCGCCGAGGCGCTGACCATCCTCATCGCCGGTCAGGACACCACCAGCAATGCCATGGCCTGGCTGCTCTACCACCTCGCTGGCAATCCCGCTGTGCAGGAACGGATTCGCGACGAGGTCGCCGAGATCCCCTCGGCGCTGGACCGGCAGCCGTATCTGGAAGCCGTTGTCGCCGAATCGATGCGGCTGCGGCCGACGACACCGATCGTCGGACTCGAGGCCGCCGTCGATACCACGATCGATGGTGTGCATATCCCGGCGGGCACCTGGGTGATCGTCAACGTGCAGCATGCGAGCCTGCAGGAGACCAACTTCGAGGACGCGCTGCGCTTCGACCCGGATCGCTGGTTGCGCAACGGGCACGGCACCCATCGGCCCGAGGTCTCCACGCCATTCGGGGCAGGTCCGCGGTTCTGTCCTGGGCGCGGGTTGGCGATGTTGGAGATCAAGAATGTGACCGGCATGGTCTGCCGCGACTTCGAGGTGCGTCTGCCCGCGGGTGCGCGGGCGCCGAAAGATCGCTTCCACTTCGCCGTCATCCCCATCGATCTCGATCTCGAACTGAGCCGACGGCCCGCCTGACCCACCAATCCAAGGATGTAGATGTCATTGCATCGATTGACCGCGACCGACGGTGTCTGGCTGTCGCTCGAATCCGCCGATATGCCGATGCATATCGCCTTCCTGCTGGAATTCACCGCGCCCGAGGGCGGTGCGGCTCAGTTCCTCCGGCAGTGGCGAGCCGGACTGGACGCACCGGCGAGCCTGCCGCAACCGTGGAACTTCCGACCGCTGAAGTTCCCACCGCCGGGTGTCGCGGCGCTGGTGCGTGAGGTCGACGATATCGACCTCAGCGAGCACATCCGGGAGTGGACGCTGCCGGAGCCGGGCAGCCAGGACCAGCTGACCGAGCTCGTGGCGTCGATCCACCAGAAGCAGCTCGATATGAGCCGTCCGCCATGGGAATTGCACGTCATCGAGGGGCTCGCGCAGGACCGTTTCGCACTTCTGCTCAAGGTGCATCACAGCCTCCTCGACGGTGCGTCCGCCATGCGGTTGTTCACCGATACGTTCACCGAGGATGCCGCCGCCCGCGATGTGCCGGACCTGTTCACCGTCCGGCCCGCGGCCGAATCGGGGCAGGCCGAGAAGGCGAATCCTTTCCGTTCCTTGCTGACCGCATTGACCGGCGTGCTGGCCTTGTTGCGCGGTGTCGGATCCGCCGCCCGCGATGCCTTCCGACTTGCACGCGGCGATAAGACGATGGCGCAGCAGGCATATCAGCAGCCGGAAACCATTCTCGACGGCACCATTACCGGTGCGCGCGATCTGTCCAGGCGTCGATACGATCTCGCGCTGTTCAAGCAATTGGCGAAGGCCGGTGACTGCACGATCAACGACATCGTGCTGTATCTGGTAAGCACGGGGCTGCGCACCTACCTGACCGATCACGCCACATTGCCCGAAGAGTCGTTGACCGCGGGCGTGCCCACCGATCTGCGTGCGGAGGACGACGCTCGCGCGGGCACCCGCGCTGGCATGATGTTCACCGCGCTGGCCACCGATATCGCCGATCCGCGCGACCGGCTGAGTGCGGTCAAGTACTACATCCGCGCCGCGAAACAGCATATGGGTGAGATGGCCCCGAACGAGGTCATCGGCTACGGCCTCGCGGTTACTCTGCCGTGGATCCTCGGGCTCAGCTTCGGCTTCACCAATACCGCGGCCTCGCACCCCATGGGCATCTCCAATGTGCCAGGACCACGAAACCCGCTGTATTGGAACGGTGCTCGGCTGGAGACGATCTACCCGATCTCGCTGCTCATGCACGGCAATCCACTGAACTTCACCTGCATCGGCTATTCGGGTGCGCTGCATTTCGGTGTCCTCGGTGTGCGGGACAAGCTGCCGCCGATGTCGTACCTCACCGGAGCCATGGATGTCGCGCTCGATGAACTCACCGACCTGCTCCTGCCGGGCCGTACACAGCTAGCCGCTGGATGACGTCCATGTCGAATTACGATGTGGCGATTATCGGCTCGGGCTTCAGCGGGCTCGGCGTCGCGGTCAACCTACGCCGTCTCGGCAATGACAACTTCGTCATCTTGGAACGTGCCGACGCCGTCGGTGGTACCTGGCGCGATAACGTCTATCCCGGCTGCGCGGTGGACGTGCCATCGGTGCTGTACTCGTATTCCTTCGCGCCGAACGCGAATTGGACCCGCGTGTACGCCACACAGCCCGAATTGCGCGCCTACACCGAGCAGGTCGTCGACACCTTTGATCTGCGGCGGCATGTGCGGCTGAACAGTGATGTGGCCGAGGCGGATTTCGACGACGAGGCCGAACAGTGGGTGCTGCGGCTGAGCGACGGCAGACTGGTCCGGGCCCGCGCCGTCGTCATGGGCTACTTCTCCCTGCACGCCGAGGCGATTCCGGAAATTCCGGGTCGCACCGATTTCGCTGGGCCGCAGATGCATTCGAGCAAATGGGACCGATCATTCGAACCCGCGGGCAAGCGGATCGCGGTGGTCGGTGCCGGTGCGAGCGCGGTGCAGATCGTGCCCGCGCTGGCGAAGTCGGCGGGCGAGCTGATCTCGTTCCAGCGCACTCCGGCCTGGGTGATTCCGCGTCTGGACCGGCCGATTCCACCGACGGTCCGCAAGATCCTGCGTGCCGTGCCGCCGATTCGGCTGGCGGCGCGCGGATTCGTCTTCCTGTTCCTGGAGGCCATGCACTTCGCGGAATTCCATCCGCGAATGGTTTCGATCTACGAGTGGGTCGTTCGCAAAGTACTGGCCAAGCAGATTCCCGATCCCGAATTGCGGCGCAAACTCACGCCCGACTACGCCTTCGGGTGCAAGCGGCCGATGGTCTCCGACGAGTACTACCGCTCGTTCACCCGCCCGAATGTGCGGCTGAGCACCGAGAAGATCACCGAGATCACCGCGACCGGCATCCGCACCGCCGATGGTGCGCTGCACGAGGTCGATGCGATCGTCTGGGCCACCGGATTCCACGTCCAGGATTCCATCGCGCACTTCCCGGACTTTCGCACCGCGACAACCTCGACGCGAAAGAAGTTCCAGCGCGATGGGTTTCGCGCCTATCGCGGCATCGCATTCGCGGGACTGCCGAATCTGTTCGCGGTCACCGGACCGAATACCGCGCTGCCCCACACCTCGCAGTTCCTCGCCATCGAACCCACCACGAAACTGATCGCCAGGACGATCGAGCATATGCGGGCCAACGGGATTCGCCGCTACAGCCCGTCCGAGCACGCCGAGCGCGAATGGGTCACGCGCGCACGGAAACTGCTCGGCACCCGGGTGTGGTCGACCGGCGGTTGCACCAGCTATTTCATCGACGAGGACGGCACCAACACCCTGACCTGGCCGGGCGGCACCTTCAGCGTCCGACTAGATCGCCGTCGCATCCGCCCGCAGGACTGGGATACCGGAAGGCCGTGACACAACGTCTCACAAACCGGCGGTCTCAGCACATCGCACACCCGCGCTCTCGCCATCGGCACGAAATCAACACTGAGATGTATACGGCCGCAGCAGGACAGGGCCGAGATGATCCGCTTGTCACGTGTTCCATCCTGTGTAGGAAAGCCACAGGCACCGCGAATCAGCGCGGGAACGTGGACGAGTGCCGAGCGCCGTGGGAGAGTCGGCGGCGAGGCGAGTGGCGCTGAAACGAAGAAGCCCTGAAGAAGGAGTTGGGGGCAAGGGTGCGGCGGTTCGCTTGCGGCACAATCGAATCAGGGAGAATGCCTGGCAACTTAAATGTGGTTCATAGCCGGAGGTGTGCTGCACAGAGCGTTGTCGCGAGTCGTGGTTGCGCACCAACGGTGATGCACGTTACTGTACCCACTCGATGATGGGAACGGGGTAGTTCCTCATTGCCGGGAGGGTTTGGCGAACATGATCCGACGTCGACGTCCGATTAAGGCAGTGGCTGCCGCGATAGCCACCTTCACCGTGTTTGCCGGAGCCGTTGTCGCGGCCGCGCCGACCCAGGCCACGCTGGGCCTGGATGCGCAATTCACCGCGACGCACGCAGGGCCGCAACAGTTTCCGAACGTCTATATCGACTGGGACATCCCGATCACCATGAGTGACGGCACGGTGTTGAAGGCGAACGTGTACCACCCGGCCGATGCTTCGGGCCGCCCGATCGTCGAGCCGACGCCGACCATCGTGAACCTCACGCCCTATACCAAGCTGGTGGCGAATATCGCCGACTCCGTGCTCGCCATTCCGGGCCTGGCGGAGCCGCTGATGCAGGCATTGCACGGCTTCGATCTCTCCGCCTACGGCCTGAGTGGAATCAGCGATCTGGCACAGGCATTGGCGGGTGGCACCGCGCGCACCTTCGCCGTGGATCGCAAACTGGTGCAGAGCGGCTACACCCAGGTCGTGGTGGACGTGCGCGGCACCGGCTTCTCCGAGGGTATCTGGCAGGTGTTCGGGGACCGCGAGCAGCAGGACGGCGTCGAGGTGGTGGACTGGGCCGCGGCGCAGCCCTGGTCCAATGGCAAGATCGGCATGAGCGGCATCTCCTACTCGGCCATCAATCAGTTGCAGACCGCGGAGCGCAGACCCGCTGCGCTGCAGGCGATCTTCCCGATCGTGCCGGGCAGCGATCTGATTCGCGACGTGGCCGCGCCCGGTGGCGCACTCGGCATCGGGTTCATCCCGGAATGGCTGCTCGCCGTCGACGGCTCGAAGCTGATTCCCGATGTAGTGTCCATGCTGGCAGGCAAATTCGACTGGACCTGGCTGGCGGACCGCGTCCGCGACCCGTTCACCTTCTTCAATATGATCATCATGGCGCTGGGCACCCAGAGCATGGATCAGATTCCGCCCGAAATGTATTCGGTGCTCGACGATGGAAGTCCGTTGCGTACGGCCTGGATCGGACATCCCGACCGCATCGACGTGCCGACCTTCGTCTACGGCGGCTGGCAGGACATTTTCGCCTACTCCTCGCCGCGGGTCTATAACGCGATCAATGTGCCGGACAGCCAGAAGAAACTGGTGATGGACAACAACTATCACATCACCACCGGCGCGGGCATGGGTGACGCCGACGGACCGGCGGCCCTGGACGTATTGCAGCGCGCGTGGTTCGACAAGTGGCTCAAGGGCATCGATAACGGCATCGATGACTACGACCAGGTCACCCTGTGGCAGCAGGGCGGCGGCTGGACCCACACCTCGGCCTTCCCGCGGCCCGATATGGATTACCGCCGTATGTATTTGAACGCGGCGGCCTCCGGCACCGCGCCGGGCAGCGCCTACGACGGCAGCCTCACCGCGCAGCCCGGTGGACCCGCGCGGGTTACCATCGCGCCCGGCCTGACCACGCTCTGCTCGCGCGACGGTGCGCAGGGTACGGCGGGCATCCTGCCGCTACCGGATATCTGCACCAAGGATTCGCGGATCGCCGAGACGAACGGTCTGACCTTCACCAGCGCGCCGGTCGCCGTGCCGACGCAGATCTCCGGCCCGATCGCGATACACCTCAATACGGTCCTGGACGCGACCGACGGCTACTGGACCGTGACATTGAACGATGTTGCGCCGGACGGACGTTCGACCCAATGGACACACGGCCAGCGCACCGCATCCCTGCGCGCGGTCGACGAGAGCAAGGCCACCCGCTCGGCCAACGGCGACTACACCGACCCCTACCCCTACCTGACCCTGGACACCCGCGAACCGATCGTGCCCGGCCTGCCGACGGTCATCGATATCGGCATGTTCGCCACCGACGGCGTACTGCAACCGGGGCACCGGCTGCGCGTCGACATCTACGCCGGAAACTTCCCGAGCAGTCTTCCCTTGCGCCCCTTGCTGAATGAGAGCGGCCTGCGCCCCCAACACATCGAGCTGGACCCGAACCAGCCCAGCTGGCTGAACATTCCGGTCGACGGCACCCCTGGCTGGTAGCTCCCGTCCGCGCCGTGGTGACGGTAGTCGAATGGTCGCTCACGGAGTGGGCTCGGGCCGCCTTTCGACTTCCTTCGGCGAGATGGTGGTCGGGCCGGGGCCGGAACCGAGTAGGAGTAGGGCGGCGTGGGTGAGGGTGGGAGCCAGCGCCGGTAGGTTGTGCGGGCCGGAATCGATGAGGGTGGCGCGGACGCGATCGTCGATACCGCCGAGCAGCACGTCGAGGAGTCCCGGATCGGGTTCGGTGCGAAGTTCGCCCGCGCGCACACCGATTCGGGCCGCCGCGATCATTCGGTAGCCGAACATCCGATGCGTGCGGGCCCGCCGCGCAATGAGTCCCGGTCCGGCGGCGAGGGTTTCGATATGCAGCGCCCGTGCGGCGGCGGGCTCGGCCGCGAGGAACTCGAGGTAGGTCTCCAGCGTGGTGCGCACCAACTCGTCGAAGGTGTCGGCGCCGGATTCGGTGACCACCCGGTCGAGCTCGCGGGTGATCGTCTCGACCGCGAAATCGAAAGCGGCGGTGAAGCATTCCTCTTTGCTCTCGAACAATCCGTAGAACGTGCGCCGGGCCACCCGGGCCCGCCCGACGATATCGGTGATCGTGGTCGGGCCGTAGCCGAGCTCGGCGACCGCTTCCAAAGCGGCGAGATATAGCCGCTCACGCTGTGACGTCACGACTTCGTCCCGGGTCAAGCGATGCGGCCCTCGGGGTAATCGGTCCGGAGAAGCGCTGGTCAAGACGGTCATAATGCCGACGATTCTGCCACACCGAGAACTTTCGTCCGGAAATTCCGGTCCGGCCCACAATGACTCAGCGCAGCGCGCTGCCCTCGAGCCACTCGTCCCACGGCACGCCCCAGTCGCCGTTCTGCCAGACCTCGAGCGGTGCGCCGCCGGTATTGCGGACCTCGACCACATCGCCCGGAATCGAAAAGTTGTAGAACCACTGGGCATTCGCGGCGCTCAGGTTCAAGCAGCCGTGCGAGAGGTTCTGGCTGCCCTGCGCCCAGACCGTGGAATCGAGCTGGTGCAGGTAGATGCCGTCGGTGCTGATGCGGGTGGCCCAGCCGATGGCCTCCTTGTAGCCGAGCCGGGAGTTGACCGGCAGGCCGTAGGTGGAGGAGTCCATGATCACCGGATTGCCCTTGTCCATCACGGTGTAGATGCCCGGCTGGGTCCAGAAGCTCAGCGTCTTACCCGCGATGACCTCGCTGCCACCTCTACCCATGGAGGTGGGCATGGTGCGGATCAGATTGCCGTTCTCGAAAACCTGTACCTGTTTGGTGTTGTCGTCGGCAATGGAGACATGCGACGGGCCGATGGTGAAGGTGGTCTTGGTGTCCTCCTGGCCGTAGAGACCACCGCCGAGGTCCGCGCCGTAGATGTTCGCCGTGGCGGTCACTTTGGTGCCCGGCGCGTAGTAGTGCTGCGGCCGCCAGTGCGCGTTGCGCTTGTCGAGCCAGTACCAGGAACCGTCGACCGGCGGGTTGGTCGTCACCGAGAGCCGCTTCTCGGCAACGGCCTTATCCGGGACATCCTCATCGAAATGCGCGACCACGACGGTGCCGACACCGAAGGTGCCGCCGTCCGTCAGCGGTTGGCCGCCGGTGGTTGTCATGTAGACCTTGGTCTGGTTGTTCGGCGCGAGCGTGCTGAAGGTCGAGGTGATCGGTCCGACTCGGCCGGTGATGGTGAGGCTTTCGGCGCTGATCGTGTAGGTGTGCCCGTAGCCGAGTGGATCGACGGGCTTCCACGCCGTCTTGTCCGGGGTGTAGATGCCCTCGATCGAACGGCCCGCCTCATTGGTCAGTTTCACCGAGGTCAGCATGCCGTCGTTCGCGGTCACCACGACCGGCGCGAGCGGATCGACATTATTGCCACCGCCGGGCGTGATGACGATCGCGGGCGGCGGTGGTCCGGCCTGGGTAGTGGGAGCTTCCGACTTGGACGAACATCCGGCGACGAGCAACGTCATCACCAAAGCAAAACCCGCAGCTGTTCTCCACCGGAAGCGGCGACTCGACATGACTCTCCTGTGTTTCGCCGTGCGTTCCCTGCGGCGCACCTACGACGTACTGGCCCGTGCCGTAGTTTACCGGTCATTTCGGGCCCATTTCGCCGCCGCGGGTGTGACCTGCGCGAACTTCCGAGCTCAGTTGACGCAGGGCACACTGCTGCCGATCGTGGTCGCGACGGGCTTGCCCGCATCGGGCGCGGGCTCGGCGGAGGTAGTGGTCGGGGTCGCGCTGGTGGTCGGCCGGAGTTCGGCAGGCATGGTGAAATCGGTCCCGATGACCACGGTGATGTGGCCGGGCTCGACATTCGGCGATGCGGTCGCGGTGAGGCCGAGGATGTCGCCCAGCTGCGCGGCATCGGTCTCGGCGCCGGTGCCGTAGGCGATGGTGGAGGTGGCACGGGTGGTAACGGTGTCCACTGTGCCCGCCGTATAGCCACGCCTGGTGAAAGCGGTGGAGAGTTGGTTGGCCCGGCCTGTGTATCCGCTCGCATTGCGGACATCGACGATGCTGGTCGGGGTACGTGTCGAGGTGGTCGGGGTGGTTTCGATGCCGAAGGCCGCGCGCACTTCCTTCTTGATGGCCGCCGGATCGACGATATTGACGTCCTGACCGTCGATAACGTCGTAGCGCAGCACCGGCAGTGTCCGGAATTCGACCGAGATCGAGCCCGCCGAGCCGAGGTCGCGGGCGAAGTCGAGCAGGTTCCAGCCGTCGGACAGCACGATATCGCGGTGCGCCACGTCCATCAGACCGGAGAGCTTGCTGAAGTTGGTCAGCGTGCCGGTGTCCTTCAGCGATTTGGCGACCGAGGTCAGGAAGGCCTGCTGGCGGTGTGTGCGGTCGAGGTCGCCGTTCTCCAATCCGTGGCGTTGGCGCACGAACGAGAGCGCATTGGCGGCGTCGAGGTGCTGCGGGCCCGCGGGGAAGACGGCGCCGGAGTAGTAGCTGTCGTTGACCGCGTGGTTGAGGCAGACATCGACGCCGCCGAGCTTATCGGCCAGGTCGTAGAAGCCCACGAGCGAGATTTCGGCGAAGCGGTCGATCGGGACGCCGACCAGATTGCGCACCGTCTGGACAATGGATGCTCGCCCCGCCTCGCGGCCCGCGCGTTCCAAGGCCACCTTGTCCTTCATGCCCGAATTTTCCAGTTTGGTCTCGGTGGCGGCCTTCTTCAGCCCGTAGGCCTCCTTGATCTTGGCGTGGTCGTAGCCCGGAATGCCGGAAACCGCGACATAGTCGTCGCGTGGAATGGAGAAGGCGACGATTTTGTGCATATCCGCGGGAATGTGCAGCAGGATGAGTGAATTCGCGTTGTAGCCGCCGTTGTCGCCATCGCCCGCATGCAACTGGTCCAGGATCTCCTTGGGCAAATCCTTGCCGTCCAGGTCTTTGCGGGTATCCAGGCCGATCAGCAGGATATTCAGATCGCCGCCGAGTGAGCGGGGCGCGTCCTTGCCGATCGCGTCGGTGTGGGTGAAGCCGTTATCGAATTCGGTCTTGGCCGACCAGGCGAATCCGGTGCCGGACAGGACGGCGAGCGCGGCAATCGACGTGAGCACTCGCATCGCCATTTTTGCCGCTCTGCGGCCGCGATGTGGGTTCGGTCCGGCTCGTCGGTGTCTTGGCTGGCGAGTTTCGGTGATTTTGGGAATCTCGACGGTGTCGTCATCCATGGCGGCGACCTGGGTCCCGGATCATTCTCGCCGCCTCAGCTTTCGTCTCGGGTTATTCGACACAGCGCACGCTCGGGTCATACCCGCTGACAACTAGTCGCACTCGCTGGTGACTGCTGGCCGGTCATTGGAAAGGGCCGGTTCAACCTTTCCAGTCTTACCGACGCCGCTCCGAGCGGGCAAGAATCGGACACTGTGATCTGCACGGATTCACGATCTAGTCTCGTATACATGGCTGCTCCCGTGTGGCTCGTGTTCGGTGCCGGTCCGACCCGACACTGCGACCGACGACGCGCCCGCGCCGGATTTTTCTTCGAACCGAACGGGACCCATGCCGGTACAACTCTCCGCACCGAAGGAACGGCCGAGCGGGCCGTGGGGATGGAGGACGAATGCGGCGGTTCAAGCTAACGACGACTCTGGTCGCGGCGCTGATGATGATTTCGGTGCTGCCGAACCTCGCGGCGTCCTCGGCCCAACCGGCGCCGGTGCGCCTCAACGTGCTGCAATCCCGCCTGGATGACCTGGTCCGCTCGACTTTCGTGCCGGGTGCGCAGCTGGTCGTTACCGCCGACGGCGACGCGACCCAATTCAACAGCGGCGTCGGCGATCTCGCGTCGCGCGCGGCGTTTCCGGATGATGCACAGGTCCGGATCGCCAGCAATACCAAGACATTCGTGGCGACCGTTGTGCTGCAGTTGGTGGGGGAGGGGCGTATCCAGCTCGATGCTCCGATCGAGGATTATCTGCCCGGTGTGGTGCGCGGCCCCGGCGGCGACGGGAATCTGATCACCGTCCGAAATCTGTTGCAGCACACCAGCGGAATTCCGGACTATCTCGTTCGATTGGAATGGGGCTCGGTCGAGGCGTTGCAGCGGTACCAAACCTCGGATCAGCTGATCCGACTCGGTTTGGATATGCCCGCGCTGTTCGCACCCGGTTCGGCTTTCAGTTACTCCAATACCAACTACCTGCTTGCCGGAAAGCTGATCGAGCAGGTCACGGGACGACCGGTCGGCGCCGAGGTGACCGCACGGATCCTCGAGCCGCTGCAACTGCGCGACACCTATTGGCCCGCCTTCCCGCACGAGAACGTGATTCGCGGTCCGCATCCGCGCGCATATCAGATCTTCAACGGCACCCAGGTCGACATCACCGATATCGACCCGGGCTGGGGCCTGGCCGATGGCGCACTCGTCTCCACCGACGCCGACCTGAACCGCTTCTTCACCGCCCTGCTCACCGGAGAACTGCTCGGCCCGACCGAGCTCGCCGAAATGCAGCGCACCATCCACGGCGGCGACCCAGCCCTGGCCGACGATGTCGGTCTCGGTCTGTTCCACCGCACCAATGCCTGCGGCATGGATATCTGGAGCCACGGCGGCGCCATGGACGGATTCTTCGTCTTCGGCGGCTACACCCCTCGCCGCTCGATCACCGTCGGCCTCAACCAAGTGCCGCCCATGTACGGCCTCGGCTACCGGGCCGCCATGGACGGCCTGGTAGACGCCGCCTTCTGCGGTTGAGGGCCCTATTTCGGTGCGGCCGTGGTGGTCGGCGCGGCTTGGGTCGTCTTATCCGCGAACCGTGTGGTCCCGTCCGGAGCCAACATCGTATTGACGTAATCCACGCCGGACGCGATCAGCACCGGTCCGCCAACGGCGATCGTGCCGATGATCCCGCCGAGGGCCGCACCGGTGGTCAAGCCGAGGATGCATCCGGCGGCAATGGTTGCGACACATCCGACGACCGCGCCGATGGCGGTTCCGACGAAGCCGCCGACCGCCGTGGCCAGACCGAACTGGGTGGCGAATTCGTCACGGGCGCGGTAGTTTTCGGTCATCGATGCCACCGGCTTGACGGCCAGTGGCTGGGAGACGTCGAGTCCGGCGGGCTTCTGCGGCGCCAGTTCCAGGACGGTGCCGTCCTTTTCGACCGCGGGCTTGACCGGAATGTCGGTATCGGCGACCCGGAATCGCAATGGCAGTGTCAAAACGACGTGGCCGTCGGTATCGGCCAGATCGACGACATCGACCACGTCGGCGATATCGGCGGCCTTGCCCTCCTTGTCGACCAAGGTGCCGTCCTTGTCGACCAGCCGCCCGTCACCGCCCGCCGCGAGCTCGCTTTCCGCCGCCTTGGCGAGTGTGAATGTGCCGCCGCGCACGCTGGCGACGACGGTCTTCTCGACCAGCTTGACCGAGTAGGTGATGTCCTGCCGCGCGGGCGCGGCGACCGGCTCGGCATGCGAGACTCCGGCGCCCAGGGTCACGGCACCGATGACAAGGATCGCCGCCGCAGTGCTATCGCAAAGCTTCATTCGGTATTCCATTCCGTCACCAGGATTTTCGATGTTGGCAAACGCACACGCAGGCTCGACGCTCCTGCTCGAGATGCTCCCGTGCAAATGTACTCATTTGCGCGGCAAGAAGGTCGAGGGGAGCCTAGCCGAGCCTGCGTGCGAGCGGACCGGATTCGGGACGAAAAATCGACGCCAGCTATGGCACGGTTACTTCCTCCGGCGTGTCGATCTGCGGCGCGGGACGTGTCCGCAGCAGCGCCAATCCGAGTAGGGCGGCGGCGATGCTGAAGCCCGCACTGATCCAGGCGCCGGTCGACATCGCATCGGTGAACGCGTCCTTGGCCGGTTCGATATAGCCGAGTTGGAAAGCGGCGCCGATGGATTCACGTGCGGCATCGGGTGCGTCGTCGGGCATATGGGCGGTGAACACACCGGCCAGTACGCTGCCGAGGATCGCGATGCTGATCGCCATGCCGACCTGCTGCAGCGTGTCGTTCATGGCCGAGCCGACGCCCGCGTGCTCCAGCGGAATCGCGCTCATGATCGCGGCATACGCGGCCGGGCCCGCCAGACCACCGCCGATCCCCATGACCAGCATGCTTGCCAGCACCGCGAAATATCCGGTACCGACGGCCAGGATCGCGAACGCCACGCCCATGACGAGCAGACCGGCGACGATGAGCGTCTTATTACTCAACTTCTTGCCCAGCGTCGCGCCGAGACCATTGCATACCGCCGCGGCCACCGCGTACGGCAGCAGAGCAAGACCCGCCTTCATCGGCCCGTAGCCGAGCACGAACTGCAGGTACTGGGTGAGCATCAGCATGATCGCACCCATGCCGAACACCATCAGCAGCAGCGTGCAGCAGGTGCCGGTGAAATCGCGATTGCGGAATACCGCCAGCGGCAGCATCGGATGCGCCGACCGGCTCTCCCAGACCACGAATGCCAGACCGGTGACCACGGCGAGGCCGATCATCGGAATATTCCACTCCCGCTCGATGATGACGTAGACCGTCGAGGTGAGCGCGACGATGGAGAGCAGTACCCCGATCAGGTCGACCGGCCGCTGCTCACCGGTGGTTTCCGGCATCAGAACCAGCGCGGCGACAATCGCCAGCACCGCGACCGGAATATTGAGCAGGAACACCGAACCCCACCAATAGTGCTGCAGCAGAAACCCGCCCAGCGTCGGCCCGAGCACGATGCCGACCATCGAGACGGTGGACCAAGCCGCCATCGCCTTGCGCCGCTCGTCTTCGGCGAAGGTGATCATCAGGATGGACAGGGTCGATGGCATGAGCAGCGAACCGCCGACGCCCATCAGTGCGCGGGCCCCGACCACTTGCCATGGCTCGGTCGCCAATACGGCGGCAAGCGACGCCGCGCCGAACAGTGCCAGCCCGAGCACCAGCATGCGCCGCCGTCCGAACCGGTCGGACAGGCTGCCCGCGGTGAGCAACAGTCCAGCGAAGACGAGGACATAGGCGTCGAGGATCCACTGGACATCCGACGGGGTCGCGTCGAGTTCCCGGATCAGCGACGGAATAGCGATATTGAGCACAGTGCCGTCGATCATCAGCACCAGCAGAGACAGACAGAGGACCCCCAGAATCCACCAGCGGCGAGGATCTCGTACAACGTTCGATTCCACTCGAACACTGTACGATAGAATCGCACAATGTGCGAGAGAATTATGCTGGCGTTGTGACTGAGCGCAGCGAAGGAACCGAAGACGCAGCAGATCTTGTCGCAGCGGAGCCGAGCGCTAGCGAGGCGGAGCTGTGACAAAGCAGCAGTTCTCCTCGGTGTGGACCCGTGAGCCGCGCCAGCCGAAGGCGGCCGGACTGCGCCGCGACCAGATCGTCGCCGCCGCAATCGAGGTATTGGACGCCGAAGGCCTCGGTGCGCTGAGCATGCGCAGGCTCGGCGCGAAGCTCGATGCGGGCGCGACGAGCCTCTACTGGCATGTCGCGAATAAGGATGAACTGCTCGAACTCGTCCTCGACGAGATCTGGGGGCTGGTGCGGATCCCGGATCCGGAGCAGGCTTCATGGCGTGAGGTCGTCACCACCTACGCCTACAACTTCCGGCTCACCATGATCGACCATCCCTGGGTGACCACCTTGATCGGCTCGCTGCCGAGCGTCGGCCCGAAGGCCTTCGAACTCAGTGATCGCCTGCGCCGCACCTTCATCAGCGCCGGATTCACCGGCGTCGACATCTACCTCGCGAGTGGCACCGTGACCAGTTATGTACTCGGGCAGGTCATCCCGGAGATCACCGCGGCGAAGGCATTCGGCGACAAGGGTTTCGACAAGGAGACTGTGCTCGATGTCATGGATGAACTCGCCTCCGATTATCCGGAGATGCTCGACGACTACCGGAAGATGCAACCCGCCGATTATCAGACCGCCCGCGCGATGGCCTTCGATTTCGGTCTGCTCTGTGTGATGGACGGCCTGGAGTCACGCCTTCGCAAGTGACCCGGGAGGCCGGGGAATAGATGACGACACCACCCTGTTGGTTGCCATATCCACCAAATAGGTGTCAGACTTTCCGAGAGGAGGCGGCGTGCAGTTCGGAATTTTCACCGTTGGCGATGTGACGGTCGACCCGACGACAGGTCGGGCCCCGACCGAACACGAGCGCATCAAGGCGATGGTCGCGATCGCGCGCAAGGCCGAAGAGGTCGGCCTGGACGTATTCGCCACCGGCGAACATCACAACCCGCCGTTCGTGCCGTCCTCGCCGACCACGATGCTCGGCTATATCGCGGCGCGGACCGAGCGGTTGCAGCTGTCCACCGCGACGACCCTCATCACCACCAACGACCCGGTGAAGATCGCCGAGGACTTCGCCATGCTGCAGCATCTGGCCGACGGTCGCGTCGATCTGATGCTCGGCCGCGGCAATACCGGCCCCGTCTACCCTTGGTTCGGCAAGGATATTCGCGACGGCATCGCGCTGGCCATCGAGAACTACCATCTGCTGCACCGGCTCTGGCGCGAGGATGTGGTCGACTGGGAGGGGCGGTTCCGTACTCCGTTGCAGGCGTTCACCGCGACCCCGCGACCGCTGGACGGTGTGCCACCGTTCGTCTGGCACGGGTCGATCCGCAGCCCGGAAATCGCCGAGCAGGCCGCCTATTACGGCGACGGCTTCTTCGCGAACAATATTTTCTGGCCGAAGGAGCACTTCCAGCGGCTGATCGAGCTATACCGGAGCCGGTTCGAGCACTACGGCCACGGCTCTGCCGACCAGGCCATAGTCGGCCTCGGCGGACAGGTGTTCATGCGCAAGAACTCCCAGGACGCGGTGCGCGAATTCCGGCCATACTTCGACAACGCGCCCGTCTACGGCCACGGCCCGTCGCTCGAGGATTTCACCGAGCAGACGCCGCTGACCGTCGGTAGTCCGCAGCAGGTGATCGAAAAGACCATGACGTTCCGGGAAAGCTTCGGCGACTATCAGCGACAGCTGTTCCTGATGGACCACGCCGGTCTACCGTTGAAAACGGTCCTGGAACAACTCGATCTGCTCGGTGCGGAGGTAGTTCCGGTGCTGCGCAAGGAGTTCGACGCACTGCGTCCGGCTCATGTGCCGGACGCGCCGACTCATGCGTCATTGGTCGCGGCCAGGGACGAGGCCGTCGAGGTCGCGCAGTGACTGGGCGCTCCCACCGGCTACTCGTCGGAATAGGCCGTGCGGCAGCGGAATTCGTCGCCGCGACCTGATCCCCGGTGCAACGGCGCACCGTCCGGTAATGCCAGAACTGAATACCTGTATCCACGTAATTGAAATCTCAACTATATGAGGAGAACGACAATGTCGACCACCACCGCCAAGAACCTGACCGCAGGCACCTGGGTCATCGATCCCGCCCACTCCACCCTCGGATTCACCGTGCGTCACCTGATGGTCAGCAAGGTCCGCGGTCGCTTCGCCGACTTCTCCGGCAAGCTGGTCATCAATGAAGACGGCACCGCCTCGGCCGAGGCCGAGATCCTCGTCGACTCGGTGACCACCGACAACGAGCAGCGCGACGCGCACCTGCGCACCGCCGACTTCTTCCACGCCGCCGACTTCCCGGTGGCCACCTTCAAGTCGACCGGATTCCGTGTCAACGGCGAGGATTTCGTCGTCGACGGTGACTTCACCATCCGCGGCACCACCCGCCCGGTCTCCCTCGATGTCGAATTCCTCGGCGTCAACCCCGGCATGGGCCAGGGCCCGGTCGCCGGTTTCGAGGCCAAGACCGTCATCAACCGTCGCGACTTCGGCATCACCATCGATATGCCGCTGCCCGACGGCGGCGCGGTGATCGGCGACAAGATCACCCTCACCCTGGAAATCGAGGTCGCCCTGCAGGCCTGATCGGGACCGACGCAATGCCTTCGCCGCCGCCCGGGGGCACCGACCGGGCGGCGGCGCTTACGCTGAATTCCATGTCCGCTGATTCCGCCGCTGTCGAGCGCTTGTCCGGGCTCCTGACGGGGCGGCGGGTGGCGGTGCTGACGGGGGCCGGGGTGTCGACCGACAGCGGGATTCCGGATTACCGGGGGCCGGGTTCGCCGGTGCGGACACCGATGACGTATCAGCAGTTCGTGGGCGACGCGGCGTTTCGGCAGCGGTACTGGGCGCGCAACCATATCGGGTGGCGGGCCATGGACGGGTCACGGCCGAATGCGGCGCATCGGGCGCTGGCCCGGTTGGAGCGGTCCGGCGTCGTCACCGGTTTGATCACGCAGAATGTCGATCTGCTGCATACCAAGGCGGGGCACCGGCGGGTCATCGATCTGCACGGAACCTATGCGCGAGTGCGGTGTCTCGGCTGCGAGGCGCTGATTTCGCGAATGACCTTGGCCGAGCGGTTGGAGGCGGCCAATCCGGGGTTCGCGGCATCGGCGACGGCCACCGGGGTCGAGGTCGCGCCCGATGCGGATGCGGTGGTCGCCGATACCGCGAATTTCCGGATGGTGGACTGCGCGCACTGCGGCGGCATGCTCAAACCGGACATCGTGTACTTCGGGGAGAACGTCCCCAAGCAGCGCGTCGCGGCCGCGTTCGAAGTGGTCGAGGCGGCCGACGCGCTATTGGTGGCGGGATCGTCGCTGACGGTGATGTCCGGGCTGCGGTTCGTGCGATACGCGGCGAAACAGGGCAAGCCGGTCGCCATCGTGAACCGTGGCCGGACCCGCGGTGATGACCTCGCCGCGCTCACCGTCGATGCCGGATGCGCGGATGTATTGACCGCGCTGGCAGCTGGTCTGGGTGCGGTGCCCGTCTGACCGGCTCAGCCGAAGTGGCAGACGTAGTGCACCGTCGAAAGCACCTCGATCTCGAATGAGCTATTGCCCGGCACCTCGAACGATTCGCCGCCCACGTACGTCACGGCTTCGGTTTCACCGGCCAGGGTGACCTTGCACTCGCCCTGGACCAGCTCCATGATCTCCGGCTCGACCGTATTGAACGTCAGGGTGGACGGCAGGATGACGCCGACCGACTTCGCGGTGCCATCGGCCAGCTCGATGTTGTGGCTGATGCACTTGCCGTCGAAGTACACATTGGCCTTCTTGGCCACACTGACGTTCTCGAACCGCGTCATGATCTCTTTCCCGAGGTGCTGGAGGTGGAGCCGTCAGCGTACGTGAGCCCGCTCGACCGCCCGGACGGGTGGCCGGTTGGTGCGTTAGCGTCGTTGTCATGCGGCTTCACGTGGGATGTGCGATGTGGACGCACGCGGCATGGCAGGAATATCAACCGGTTCCGGCGGAGCGACTGCGGCATTACGCCTCATGGTGCACTGCGGTGGAAGGCAATACGACCTTCTATGCGACGCCGACGCGCAACACGGTGGAGTCGTGGGCGAAGCAGACCGATCCCGACTTCCGTTTCGTCATCAAACTGCCCAAGCCGATCACGCACGAGCGCAGACTGCACGGTGCGGAGGTAGAACTGCGCACCTTCCTGAATGCGATGGAACCGCTCGGCCCGCGCATCCATGCGCTCTGGGTGCAGTTGCCGGGCTCATTCGGGCCGACCGATCTCGCAACGCTGGCCGGATTCCTGCGCACGCTGCCCGACTCGTACCGGTCCGCTGTCGAGGTCCGTCATCCGGCATTCTTCGAAAATCAAAGTGCCGCACGGCAATTGGAGCACGTACTTGCGCGGGTAGGTGCCGAATGGGTGCCCTTCGACACCGCTTTGCTTTTCGAAGGACCCGCCGAGAGCGCCGCGGAGGCCGAGGCGCGGGCGAAGAAACCGCGGGTGCCGCGCCGCACCCGAGCGCTCACCGAATTCCCGATCGTCCGCTATCACGGCCGCGATTCGGCCGAGCGCACGATTGCTGGCTGGCAGCGGTGGCTCGACATCGTCATCGCGTGGCTGCACGAGGGGCGCTCGCCAACGGTTTTCATCCACACCCCGGACAACGCGTCCTCGCTGCACCTCGCCCGCCGCTTCCACGACGAGGTACGCGCCCGACTGCCCGAACGCGAGCCGCTGCCCGAGCCCATTCCGACCGAGCCGATGACTTTGTTCTGAAATATCTCGAATAAATAACAATCCCGAATGCGCGCTCGGTTAGAATGGAGGGTGTTGCCGCACTAGTGCCGAGCACGATGGAGGAAACCGATGAGCCACGCCACCGCGCAGTCCACATCCTTCACCCTGCACGGCGGGGCGGGCACACTGGCCGCCTTGGAATCCGTGCCTCCGCACGATGTCGAAATTCGCGGCACGGTGCTATTGGTCCCCGGCTTCACCGGCTCCAAAGAGGACTTCGAGGCCATGCTGCCGAGGCTGTCCGCGGCCGGATTCCGTTGTGTCGCTTACGATCAGCGCGGACAGTGGCAGTCCGACGGTCCGGACGACGTATCCGGATACACCATGGCCGATTTCGCCGAGGATCTGATCCTGGTCACCGACCAGATCTCCAACGACACACCGATTCACCTGGTGGGCCACTCGTTCGGCGGCTACGTCGCCCGTGCCGCCCTTGCCGCGCATCCGGACCGCTTCCGCAGCCTCACCCTGCTCGCCTCCGGTCCGTCCTCGACCTCCGATATCAATTTCGCGCCACCGCAATTGGTCGCCCAACTCATCGAACGCGGTGGCCAGAAAGCGCTGTGGGAGCAGCTGAGTCAGGCTATCGGCCCGCTGGTTCCGCCCGCGAAACTCGAATTCCTGCGCAACCGCATCTTCCGAACCAAGAAGGCGAATTTGGTCGGCATCATGCGGGTGATGGAGGGTCCGACAGACTGCACCGCCGCGCTGCGCGCCGCTGGCCTTCCGATTCTCATCGCCTACGGCAACTCCGGTGATCTGTGGCCGCCGAGCGTCCACGAACGCTATGCCGAGGAATTGGGCGCGCGTACCGCGGTTTACGACGGCGTCGGCCACCTACCGAACGAGGACCGTCCGGCCCGCGTCTGCGCCGACTTGGTCACCTTCTGGACCGAGACCGATCCGCACTGAGCGGACCTGTCTCAGAAGGCGCCTGCTAGCGTGCAGGCATGCACGATAGCGTGACGGTTCGAATGGCAGCGCCCGCCGAGAAGATCTGGGAGCTGGTCAGCGATATCACGAATACCGGGAAGTTCTCGCCGGAGACCTTCGACACCGAATGGCTCGGTGGCGCAACGGCTCCCGCCGTCGGCGTCAAGTTCCGCGGGCACGTCAACCGCAATGGCTGGGGCCTGAAGTATTGGACGGTCTGCCGGATCGTCGCGTGCGAGCCAGGACGTGAGTTCGCCTTCACCGTGCTCGGACCACGCGGGATGTCGGTCAATACCTGGCGCTACCGTTTCGAGGCCGTCGAGGGCGGCACCGACGTAACCGAATCCTTCCAACTCAACGAAAACACCCGAGCCCTGCGCCTCTACTGGCTCATCGCAGGCCGCGCCCGCAGCAAAACCAACCGCGACGGCATGCGCCAAACCCTCGAGCGCATCAAGGCATACGTCGAATAATCAAGATCAGGTGGAATCCAGGGCGGCAAATGTCGAGAAGCCCCCGCCACCAGCGCCACCTGATCTTGATCGGGGCTCAGTGGCCGCGGGCGATCCAGTCGGACAGGGCGGGTTTTTCGGTGCCGATGGTGGTGTTGTCGCCGTGGCCGGTGTGGACGGTGGTTTCGTCGGGGAGGGTCAGGAGGCGGTCTCGGATGGAATCGATGATGGTGTCGAAGTCGGAGAATGAGCGGCCGGTGGCGCCGGGGCCGCCGTTGAACAGGGTGTCGCCGGTAAAGAGGGCGGTGGCTTCGGGGAGGTAGAGCGAGACGGAGCCGGGGGAGTGGCCGGGAGTGTGCAGGACTTCGATATCGGTGCCCGCCACGGTGATTCGCTGCGTATCGGCCAGTGATCGGTAGTCGACGTCGGGGTGGGTCATACGCCAGAGCGGGTCGTCGCCCGGATGCAGCAGGATCGGGGTGTCGAGGCGTTCGGCCAGTTCCGGTGCGACGGTGACGTGGTCGTTGTGACCGTGGGTGCAGACGACCGCGCGGACATTGCGAGCGCCGACGGCTTCGATGATCGCGTCGGCATCATGGGCCGCATCGACGATGACCACCTCGGTATCGTCGCCGATCAACCACACATTGTTGTCGACGTCCCAGGTGCCGCCGTCGAGTGCGAAGGTGCCGGAGGTGACGACGCGATCGATGCGCAGGCTCACCAGACCACCACCGACCGCAGCACCGCACCCGCATGCATTGCGGAGAAGGCCTTCTCGACCTGGTCCAAAGCGATGCGCTCGGTGACGAAGCGCTCCAAGGGAAGTCGGCCCTGCAGATACAGATCGATCAGCATCGGGAAATCGCGTTCCGGCAGGCTGTCGCCGTACCAGGAGGATTTCAGCGCACCGCCACGGGAGAACAGGTCGATCAGCGGCATATCGATGGTCATATCCGGGGTCGGGACGCCGACCAGTACCACGGTGCCCGCAAGGTCGCGGCCGTAGAAGGCCTGCCTCCAGGTTTCCGGGCGGCCGACCGCATCGATGACCACATCCGCGCCGAAACCGTCGGTGTATTCCTGGATCTGTTCGACGACATCGGTTTTGCTCGCATCGATCGTGTGCGTCGCACCGAATTCCGTTGCCCAGCTGAGCTTCTGGGGATCGCGGTCGATCGCGATAATGGTCCGCGCACCGGCGAGCCGCGCACCCGCGATGGCGGCGTCGCCGACACCGCCGCAGCCGATGACCGCCACCGTATCGCCGCGCGACACATTGCCGGTATTCATTGCCGCGCCGATACCCGCCATGACGCCGCAGCCGAGCAGCCCGGCCACGGCCGGGTCGGCAGCCGGGTCGACCTTGGTGCACTGGCCCTCGTGTACCAGTGTCTTATCCGCGAATGCGCCGATGCCGAGGGCGGGGCTGAGTTCGGTGCCGTCGGCGAGCGTCATCTTCTTGCTGGCATTGTGGCTGGCGAAGCAGTACCACGGGCGGCCGCGCTTACACGCGCGACATTCGCCGCACACCGCGCGCCAGTTCAGAATGACGAAATCGCCCGCGACCACATGGGTTACCGCGTCCCCGACGGTCTCCACGACGCCCGCGGCCTCGTGCCCGAGCAGGAACGGGAACTCGTCGTTGATACCGCCCTCGCGATAGTGCAGATCGGTATGGCACACCCCACAGGACTGGATGCGCACCACCACATCGTGCGGCCCGGGATCCGGGATCACGATATCGACGAGCTCGACCGGTGCGCCCTTACTACGGGCAACCACGCCACGCACGGTTTCGGACACGAATCCTCCTAGATGTTGGATGGTGCTCGGCTGGGTCCGGTGCCATCGGACAATTGAACCGCGCCGACCTCACTTCGCTGCTACAAATCGGCCATCAGATGCCCAGGCCATTGGCGAGAACCGGCCAGGAATCCTTCAGCGCGCGTTCCCAGTAACCCCAGGAGTGGGTGCCGGTGGGTTCGAGGTCGTAGGTGGCCGCGATGCCGAGCTGATTCAGCCTGGCTCGCATATTGCGGGTGCACCAGGCGGTCGCCCCCTCGATCGCACCGCCCGTCGTCACCTGCAGGGGGAGCCCGCCCTCTGCCCAGCTCTGCGTGTGTGGGTCGGTGGGAGTGTCGAACGGCCCGGGCAATCCGCTCCCCGCCGACAGGTACAGATTCAGCCCGCGCAGGGCTTCGGCATTGACATACGGATCGTTCGCCGACCACATCGGATCGTCCGGCGGCCCATACATATTCACCGGATCGCCACCGCCCTTGCGCACCGACATCGCGACGAATGCCTGACCAACCGGATCGCTGATCTGCGCGCATCCGCTGAACGCCCCGACGGACCGGTACAACCCCGGATTCGAAATCGCCAGTGACAGCACTGATGTACCGGAGGTGGAGATCCCCGCGATGGCATTGCGTCCGGTGGTGCCCAACGCGGCATCGATCAGCGGCGGCAATTCCCGAGTCAGATAGGTCTGCCACTTGTTGACCCCCAACGCCGGGTCCGCCGCCCGCCAATCGGCGTAGTAGCTGTACGCCCCGCCGAGCGGCTGCACCACATTGACATTCTTATCCCCGAAAAACCCCATGACATCGGTCTTCGTGCCCCAGGTCGCCCCATCGACTCCACCGTCGACCCCGGCCAGCAGATACAACGTCGGCCGCGGCACCGCGGTATCCGCGGGCCGCTGCACCTGCACCGAGAACTCCCGGCCCATCGCCGCCGAATACACCGTCAACGTGAGATGCCGATCGTCGCGAGCCTGAACCGCGGTAATCCTGGACCCATCCCCGGTCACCACCGACTCCGACACCTGACCGTCAGGAACGACCCGGTCAGAACTATCGGCTTGTGCGACACCGGTCGACACGCTCATGGCGACCGCTCCGATAGCGGCCGCTAACCGAAATCTGCCGACACCCACGAGTTCGACCCTCTCACAGACCGCTTTCGAATCCTGTGCATGCGCGGGTCACGGCGTCCCGGTCATGGGAACTTGACGCCGCAAGGGATGCGGGTCGAGAGTTCGCGAATGGATGGAACGCCCGAGGTGTCCCGCGCGACGTTGCGCAAGGTCACGATTCGACTGGTGCCCTATCTCGGGCTGCTGTATTTCATCAACTACCTGGACCGGGTCAATATCGGTTTCGCCGGGCCGAGCGGTATGAAAACGGAGCTGGGACTGACCGAGACGGCCTTCGGGTTCGCCTCCGGCATCTTCTTCATCGGCTATCTCGTGCTGGAGGTGCCGAGCAATCTGGCGCTGCACCGGTTCGGTGCGCGCCGCTGGATCGCCAGAATCATGGTGAGTTGGGGTGTGGTCGCCACCGCCATGGCGTTCGTGCCCAACGAAACCTGGCTCTATATCCTGCGATTCACCCTCGGCGTGGTCGAGGCCGGATTCTTTCCCGGCATCCTGCTGTATCTCACCTACTGGTTTCCGCAGACCCAGCGCGCCAAGATCGTCGCATTGTTCATGACGGCGGTGCCGATTTCGACCGCCTTGGGCTCGACGGTGTCGAGTCTGATCATCCAGTACGGCGATGGTGTATTCGGCCTGAGCGGTTGGCGGTTCATGTTCCTGGTCGAGGGCTTGCCCGCGATCGTGCTGGCGGTGGTCACCTGGTTCTTCCTCACCGACCGTCCGGCACAGGCCAACTGGCTGACCGAGGCCGAAAGACATTGGCTCACCGCCGAACTCGACAAAGAGCAGGCGGCGCGGGTCGAACACTGGACAGTGCGCAAGGCGCTCACCCATCCCCGCGTACTCGGCCTCGCCTTCATCTACGGCGGCATCGTCTACGGCCTGTACGCACTCGGATTCTTCCTGCCCACCATCATCAACGGCTTCCAACAGCAGTACGGCACCCACTATTCGGTGGTGCAGCGCGGGCTCATCAATGCGGTGCCCTATGTGATCGGCGCCGTGGTGATGGTGCTGTGGAGCAGACACGGCGATCGAACCGGTGAGCGAGCCTGGCATGTCGCACTACCCGCGCTGGTCGGCGGGCTCGCCATTCCGGTGGCGCTGTATCTGGGCAACCCGTTCGCCGCCATGGTCGCGGTCACCGTCTGTGCCGTCGGTGTGCTCGCGGCGCTGCCCACCTTCTGGGCGCTGCCGAGCACCTTTCTCTCCGGCGCGGCCGCGGCGGGCGGAATCGCCCTGATCAACTCCATCGGCAATGTCAGCGGGTTCGTCGCGCCGTACGTCACCGGTGCGCTGAAGGACCTGACCGGCACCCAGCGAGCCGGACTGTGGGTCGTCGGCCTCGCCATGATCGGCTCGGCCGCAGGCGTTCTCGCACTGCGATCCCGCATCCGCGCCAACTGAGGAGTTTGTGCCGCGGATCACCGGCCGATCCCCCTGGTCGATGTAGAACGATCCCTCTAATATGGGCGATATGAGCAACCGAGACGTAGTCGAAAAGTTCTACAAAGCAACGCAATCCGGAGACCCCGCGGGCATCCTCGATGCGCTGCATCCGCGCTTCCAGGGCTGGGTGGCTCCAGGAATGCCCAGCGTGACCGTCACGCAGGCGCAGAGCCCCGAAACGGCGCTCGCGGGTATCTGGCAGCCGGTGTTCCGCGAATACGAGATCGCGCCCTTCGCCGAGGAATGGTTCGACGCCTATCCGAACACCGTCATCGTCACCGGCCACTACCGCGGCACCGCGCGCGCCACCGGCAAGCATGTGGCCGCCGAATTCGCCCACATCTGGCATATCGCCGACGAAAAGCTGCTCGCACTGCACCAGTACACCGACACCTGGCACTGGCGCGAAGCGCTGTCGGACGCGGCATGAACGCACGATGACTACGTCGCGGCGCATGCGGACCCGAAATCACCTGACCTATCGATCAGTTGGCGGCGACACGCCCGAATGTGTCGGCACCCCTTGAACGAACCGACTGGTTGGCTGTTAGCTGGCGGCAAGCAGTTGCGCCGCAGCGAATCCGGGCCGGTGAAGCGTATGTTCATGGCGCCGCGAGCGGCGTTCGCAAGTGCCGAATCGTCGTTAAATCGAAACTTCGGATGCGTGTGTCGCGCGCGGCACGCCGCAAGACAACCCACTGACGGCAAATTGACAGTTTCGCTGGCAACGGTGCATCGACTATGAATGTCTGGTGCCGTTCCCACGCGTGATCACTTGTCTGCCGTCGAATCTCTCCCGCGGGGAGTCGAATTGACCATCGAGCATCATCCTGTCGAGGACGAGGTCGGACAGCTCGCGAGAAGGGTCGAGCGGGCTCGGGGCCGACTGGCCTACCAGTTCGATCCCGCGCTGACCGAGGCGCTCTCCGAGGACGAACTGGTCGCCGAGCGTGAGCTCGCGGAGAAGATTCGCGGCGAGGATCGCGCACAGCGATGGAAACAGGTGCAGGCCGCGGCCGCCGCGGCCGACCGCGCCAGGCAGACCACGGAAGCGATCGAGAAGGCCGACATCAGAGATCTATTGGTAGCCCGCAAGGCAATTGCGGCGCAGCGGCGGGAGTCCAGCCCGCATGCCAAATTGGCGTCGCTGTACCGGCATCGGGGATGGTCACTGCGCGCGCTGGCGGGCGTGGTGGCGGCGGGCATGCTGTGGTCCGCGGTCAATGTGCAGCACAACATCGCGCCGGGCGGGCCGGGCGATCCGCTGTACTGGTTCAGCTACCTCATCGAGGCGATGATCAGCGTCTGCTTGATCATCATCATGGTCGGCACCAACAAGGTCGCCGAATGGGGCGTGATCGACAACCGCCGACAGGTCGCCGCCGCCGAAATCGCCCTGCTGTCATTGACTGTCACGCTCAACACATACCCGTACCTGCGGGACGGGGAATGGTACGAGACCGGTGTGCACGCGGTCGCGCCGGTGATGATCGGTGTCGCCCTGCTCATCCACGACGCGGCCAGCGCACGCTACGGCCTGGCCATCTACCGGGCCACCGAGCAGGTCCGCGAATTGCCCGATCCGGCCGAACAACTCAAGCAGACGATGCCATCGATCGCGTCCTATCGCGCGAATACCCAGGCGGCCCTGGTGGCGCCGGGGGCGGAGAAGGAGTCCGCGGAATACGAGGCGCCGTCGGCCACCGACGGTGCGCAACAGGACGCGGAGCTGGATGCCGACGCGATCGTGGAGGCCGAAGCGGTCGAGGTCGAGGAGTCGACCGACGGGGAAAGCCCTGCCGCGCAAGAGGGCTCGGACGCACCCGAGAAGCGTCGCGCGCCGACCAACGGCCAGTCGCCGGAGAATGCGGAGGCCCAGCAGCGGCCCGCGCCCCCGAAGACGGAGAACCGTCCCGCTGTCGTCAAGGAGCCGACCGCGCCGGTGGCCGCGAAGCCGGTCGTCGCGAAGAACAACCCCTTCGCACCGCCGGAGCCGGAGCCGATCGCCGAGACCAAGCCCGTCGCGAAGGTCGACAGCCCGCCGCCCCCGGCCAAGGCGCCCGCGCGCAAGGCCGCCCCGGCGAGCCCGGACAAGCCCGCCGCGGAGACCAAGCCGTCGGTCGTGTCGGCACTTCGCCGGGGCAACGGTTCGGCCGCGGCGACGGCGCGCAAGCCCAGTTCGCTCGAGGGCCGCAAGGACAGCAGGTCGACCGAGAACGCCAACGCGCGCGCCAAGACCAACACATCCTCCGAGCCGGATTCGCATCTGCAGGTGGTTCGCACGCCCGATATCCACGACACCGGGCAGTTCCGCATCGCGGAGATGCTCGAGCAAGAACTCGCCGAACTACAGGCGGAGCGCAGGCGGGCCAGGGCCAGCAGGCAACGATGATCCCGCCGCTTGCTTGCCCCGGCACTTCGGGGCATGATGCAGGCGCGGGTCATTAGGTACGTTAAAAACTGGTTATCGCCGTAGTGCAGCAGGTGCGGGACGAAGGGATGGATCGGTCGTCGTGATGAGGTCTTATCACCCCACAGGATCCTGTACCTCGAATCGCGCGACGGTGTCGCCTCGGTCATAGCGGATCGGTGCGAGACACCCGGAAGCTGGAGTTTCCGCGTACGGGACCAGCGATATACCTGCTCGCCGGTAGTGCCCTGCTGTCGGTGATCCTGCTCTTCACCACCATCGATCCCTTCCTGGACAAGGGCGGGTTCCTGGTCGGTGGCCTGGACGTGCACATCTATCGCGACGGTGCGTTTCGCATCGTGCACGACATTCCGCTGTACACCGAGCCGACCATGCGCGGGCTGCTGTACACCTACACGCCGTTCTCCACCATCGCGTTCGTGCCGATCTACATGGTGCCGTGGGGGTTCGTGACGAACACCTGGCTGGTGTTCAACCTCGCCATACTCATCGCCTGTGTACTGCTCAGCTGGCGGCTGCTCGGCTATCGGATCACGACTCGGCTGGTGGTGGTCAGCGTGCTGATCGCGGCCACCTGTGTATTCATCGAGCCGGTCCGCCAGACGCTCTACTTCGGGCAGATCAACCTGGTGCTGATGCTGCTGGTGCTGCTGGACGCCCTGCGCGCGGACCGAAGCAAACTGCGCGGCGTCGGCGCCGGAATCGCGGCGGGTATCAAACTCACCCCGATGTACTTCGTCGCTTATTTCGTGGCACTGCGGCAATGGCGCTCGGCGATTACCGCATTCGTGACCTTTCTGGCCACCGTGGCTTTCGCCTGGCTCATCCTGCCCACCGATTCCCGGCAGTACTGGACCTCGACGTTTTTCCAATCCAACCGGATCGCGGAGGACAATCACCCCTCGAACCAGTCCATCCGCGGCGTCATCGCACATCTGCTCGGCGGCCCCGCCCCGGTGTGGTTGTGGTTGCTCATCGCGGGGTCGGTCACCATCGCCAGCCTGATGGTCACGACGGCGCTGTATCAGCGGGGTGAGCGGCTGCTGTCGATCACCCTGGCCGGTCTCACCGCGTGCGCGATATCGCCGTTCTCCTGGGGGCATCACTGGGTGTGGTTCGTGCCGCTGTTCGTCTTCCTCGTGCACAAGGGGCTGGACAACTGGCGCTGGTGGGTGGCGGCGGCGGTGCTGTTCACCGTGACCGCCTCCTGGACGTATCACTGGAGCAAGACCTGGGTGTCGATCGGAGTGTTCCTGCTGCCGCCGTGGTGGCCGATCACCAAGGTCTTGATCAACGGCTACGTCATCGAATTCCTCATCGTCCTGATCGCGGCGTGGATACATCTGCGCAAGGACGGCTGGTCGGCACTCAGCGAGCACTCAGCCGAGCGTTCGATCCGTTTCCCACTCCTGCGGCGTCGCAATCCCGACTCCCCTTCGTGCCCAACCCCTTCCCCTTGATAAACGCCGGAACCCGGTAGCGCACACCGGTTTCCGCAGAGGCGCTGGTGACGGAGACCGGGCCGCCGGATACTCGTTTGTGGAGCGGTTGCTGTGCCACCATCAGGCAGCCGTTCAGTGCGTTGGCACGGGCAGCCGTCGCGCCATACCGGTAATGCGGCTAGCGGCTTTGCGATCTCTTTACCTGCGGATTCCCTTCGGTTTCCACCCGAAGTGGACGCTTGCCGGGCGGGTCGGCCGGAGTTACGGTTGCTTCCTGCGTCGCGAGGCAACCGGTCACCACCGGGTTGCTGAGTGGCATGAACATTTCGCTCGAGGGCTGGAGGGTTCCGCTATGACGAAGAAGAAGGCTCAGCCCAACCCGATGTTCGCGGTGACCATGGTCAATGCCATCCATAAGGATGTCGATGGTTACGGGGACAGATGGGTAGCCACCGTCGACCACGGCAATATGCGCGCCGACTGGATCGCCGAAGCCGTCGCCAAGGACGCACGCACGGTGCGGATCTGGTGCGACGACTGCGGTAACAGCGTCCATCTGTGTGCGGAAATCCGGGATTACCTTCCCCCGGAGGTACGCAAGGCGCTGGCCGACGCCTGGGAGCACTACCACCCGACGCACCACGCCTCGTAGTCAGCGCGCGGCTCAGGCGAATTCGAGGACCTGAACCAACGGACGGCGCAGCGACCGCGCCGTCGGAGGTCCCGCGTGCGCGAGTCGGAACAGCAGCACCTCGGCATGGTCCGCATCGGTATCGAACACCCGGCGATAGCGCACGCGCAGCTCCCGGAGTTCGGCCTGCTCGCGCTTGCCGAGTCCGTGGCCACCGCCGCGCTCGAGGCGGGCGAAGAGGTAGGGCAGTGCGGTCATCGGTTGCAGCGCAATGCCTTCGGCCGCAGCGGTGAGCCACATCCGCTGCATGGCGCGTCCGCCGAGCAGGTAGCTTTCGCGTGACACCCCCGGCACCGTCAGCAGCCCCACCGCGGCGGCGCCGGTCACCGCGCGCCGCGAAAGGTCTTCCAGCGCGCGGCCACCGCCGATCTCGGCCAGAGATTCCGCGACCCGCCACTGCCCGAGCAGGCGCAGCGCGGCACGTTCGGCCTCGGTGAGTTCGGCGGTCGCGATATCGATCCCATAGGGTTCGGCTCGTACCTCCTCGGGTGTCCACCGGTAGCTGCTCATCGTGTCGCGATGCATTGCTCGGTTCAGCAGACCGATGCGATCCGCCGCGCCGATCAGCGCGCCGATCTCCGCCAATTCCGTTCTTTCACAGGACAATTGCAACCGTCCGCCGAATTCGGCGCAGGCCGCGACCAGCGATCGTGCCAGCTCCGCGTCGAGCGGTCGCCGCAACTCGCGACGCCGGTTGGTGACCCGGGTCGGGATCTGCGCGACGAGCGGTGATCCCTCCAGTTCCGGTGCGCCGGACAGTTCGACCGTGGCGACGAGGTCGGCGTCGGGCCAGGTTCGGATTCGCGTGCGCAGTCCGAGCTGCCCGGCCGCCAGCTCGATATTCTCGAGCAGCGCACCGAAAGCGACCCACGTTGCGCCGTGGGCGAAGTCGAGGCTGGGCAGATCACGTTTCGGATCGTGACGGCACTCCAAGACCGCGGTAGCGCGCCGCCAGGTCAGCGCCCACGGCTGCGCGTTATGTGCGGATGGGGCGAGTGCGCCCATGGCCGCTATCCACCGCACGGCATCGTCGGATACTACCCCGCGCTCGGACGGCTGCGGTGGCAGCGGCGGATCCCTCCGTGCCTCTTCGGCGACCGCGAATAGTGGGGCGGGCGGGGCAGGTTCATGATGGCTGCCGTGGCCCGCGTCGATCAACTCGGCTGGATCGACGTAGTAGCGCCCGGATGCGACCGGTTCGCCGAGCAGCAGTCGCCGTGCCGCATCGGCGACGATCGCGCCGCCCAGCGCGGCGCCGGAGGCCAGTTGTGGCCAGCTGCCGATCGTCCGCCCGAGCTCGGGCAGCGACGCCGCCGCGCGGGTGCTGATCCGTGCCGCGTCGAGGATTCCCAGGACGTGCGGGAGCTTCGCCGATGTGGTCAGGTCGCGCAGATCTGCGGCCCGTACCGAACCGAGCAGACCATGGAAGATCGGCCGATCCGGTTCGATATCGAACCGTTCGATATCGAGCAGTCCGCGATCGCCGATCGGCATGAGCACCGGAATGCCGTGGACCCGCGCTCGCTCCCGGACCAGGGCCTTGGTGTGCAGATCATCGCACCCCTCGACCACCAGATCGAGACCGCCGCCGCCGAGCAGGAAATCATCGATCGCCTCCGGACGAATTCCCCTCGGGCACCGTTCTATTCGGAGATACGGATCGATCTCGAACATCTGCCGCGCCGCCATGACGGACTTCTCGATGCCGAGGTCGGCCACGCGGGCGCGGATGCGATTCAGATTCGACAGGTCGAGCCGCCCGCAGTCCGCGATCTTGAACGAACCGCCGATCCCTTCGAGTGCGAGGGTGAGCGCTGCCGCATTGCCGACCGACAGCCCGACCACGCCGATCCGCATCCGCGCCAGCCGCTGCTGTTCTTCCCGGGTGATCCGATAGCGGTTGCGGTCGGTGCGGACCTCGCGAAATTCCGCCTCGGGCAATACATGTACCAGATCGGCCGACCATGGATACCACACCCACCTGCCGTATTCGGCGGGATCTGTCTCACCCAGTCGCAGCCGCACTCGCTCGTCCAATTCGGCAGTGGAGCAGGCAGGTTCGCGTGCCAGCACGAGTTGCCGCAATTGGTCGGAAAGTGTGTCGAGTACCCGCACGTCCGTTGCGGCCAGCAGTTCGGATAATGCCGACCGGTCCCTATCGATGGCCAGATCGAAATGAACTGGCCGCCATTCGGAAAGATCGTCATTCTGGTCGGCGCGCTCGCGCAGATCCCGGCCCACATCGATGCGCAAAACCCCTCCCGGCGTGTGCGTGCGAATCGGTCTACCAAGGTCTACACCCGACTTGCCGGTAACTAGTTATGATTGAGCAAGCTCGTGGGCGGCCGAAATCGACCAGCACATCACGGGATTCGCGGCAGAGCGGCGCGTTACTCGGCCGAAACCCGGGTCGACGCAACCGTGGCGGCGGGGTAGATCATCCCGTCCGGCGGATTGCTCGTGCGACGTGCGAGTGGGTAGTAGATCGCCGCCGTGAACACGATGCCGACGATCCATGAGATATCCGCGCCGCCGAGCATATCGGTGATCGGGCCGGTGTAGAGCTTCTGTGCGAGGAAGGGGATCTGAGCCAGGATGCCGAGGGTGTAGCAGGCCAGTGCGGTGCCGTTCCAGCGTCCGTAGCGGCCCTCCGGATCGTAGAGCGCGGGGATATCGATGCGCTCGCGCGAGACCAGGTAGTAGTCGATCAGATTGATCGCACTCCATGGGGTGAAAACCATGAGCAGGACGAGCACGAAATTCTTGAAGTTGTTGAGGAAGTCGGCGCTGGCCCCGATGGCGATCAGCATCGAAACCACGGTGAAGCCGACGATATAGGCCGTCCGTGCGGCCTGGGTGGTGTGCGAGCGGCCGTTGAACGCGGTCACCGAAGTCAGGATGGACATGAATCCGCCATAGGCGTTCAGACAGTTCACCGTCAGCTTGCCGACCACGATCACCAGGTAGATCAACAGCGCGATCGCGGACGGGCCCGCGAGGTCGCCGATGAAGCCGACTTGGTTGCCCAGGAAGGCCTTTCCGGCGACGGCGGCCACCAGTGCGCCGAGCGTCATCGCCCACTGGGAGCCGAGCACGCTGCCCGCGAAGGTGGACCAGAAGGTGGTCCGTGCACTGGTGGTGCGGGGCAAATAGCGCGAATAGTCCGCGACGTACGGTCCGAAGGTCAGCTGCCATCCCGCGCCGAGGGAGACCGCGAGGACGAAGGTCACGATGTCGAAGGATTTGGCACCGACGTAGGCGCTGACGTCGTATTCGGCGAACAGACGGATCGTCAGGTAGGTGAAGCCGATGATGCCGACCACGGTGGCGATTCGCCCGATGACGTGGATCAGTCGGTAGCCGGTCACCGCGACCAGGGCCGTGAGCCCACCGAAGACGAGAATGCCGACGGTCGAATTGTCCACGTGCAGAATCTTGTTCACCGCCTGACCGGCCAAGACCGTACCGGTCGCGGCGAAGCCGAGATACATCACGATCACGAGCAGCAGTGGCATCACCGCACCGAGGACGCCGAATTGCGCTCGGCTGGAGATCATTTGCGGCAATCCGAGCCGCGGGCCCTGTGCCGAATGCAGTGCCATGACTATGCCGCCGAGAATATTGCCGAGCAGCAATCCGACGATCGCCCACAGCGCATCGGCGCCGAACACCACCGCCAGCGCACCGTCGACGATGGCGGTGATCTGCATATTCGCCCCGAACCACAGGGTGAATTGGTTGCGCGCGGTGCCGTGGCGTTCGGCATCCGGAATTACTTCGATGGTGCGGCGCTCGATCCGCAGTCCGGCGTCGAATTCGTCGTTGTGCGGCATGGATCCGCCTTCCATCAGGAGAAGGGCAGCTGGGGCAGCCTGCCCAGATGCATAGTCCTGTATATACAAGTGCCTGTCAACCGGAACGGCTAAGGTTGCGGCCAGGCGACGTGAGAGGTGGTGGCGATGGCCCGCCTGGTGGGCGATGCAGATCTGGCGGCCTTGTTCGCGACGTCCGGACCCGATACGGCACCGGCATATGAGCGGATCAAGACCCTGATCCGCACCCAGATCGATGCCGGACGCTGGGGCGCGGGGGATCAGCTGCCCTCGGAGCATCAGCTGGTCGACGCTCTCGGCATCTCCCGCATGACGGTCAACCGCGCACTGCGTGAATTGGCCGCGGCCGGGGTGGTGGTTCGGATGATGGGGGTCGGCACCTTCGTCGCGCCCGCCAAGGTGGCCTCGCCGCTGTTCGAGGTGCGCAATATCGCCGATGAGATCCAACAGCGCGGTCACCGGCACCGCACCGAGGTCATCTTCCTGCGCAGCGAACCGCTCGACACCGCCGATCCACTGCTCGACCATTGGCCGACCGATTCGGTATTCCATTCGCTGCTGGTGCATTTCGACGACGAGGTGCCGATCCAGGTGGAGGACCGCTACGTCAACCCCGCCGCCGCACCCGGCTACCTCGACCAGAATTTCGCCGAGATCACCCCGAACCGCTACCTCAGCGCGGTGGCCCCGCTGGTACGTGGCGAACATGTCGTCGAGGCGGTGCAGGGCAGCCAGGAGGACTGCCGACTACTTCGCATCCGCCGCACCGAACCCTGCCTCCAGATCCGCCGCCGCACCTGGTCCGCGAGCGCGCTGGTCAGCGTGGCCCGCCTCGTTCACCCCGGCTCCCGCAGTCGATTAGAGGGCGCGTTCGGAGCCTGATTCCGATAATGCGGTCAAGTGCCGAAGTGGAGGGCGTGCGTGACGATCGCGTCGAGACGCGCGTGATGCGCACCCTTCCAATAGGTTCGGCCGCAGTCGATGCACTGTGCGAACGCGTCGTAGGTGCGTTCGGTGTCGTTCGGCAGGTTTCCACGCAGGGTGTGCTTATCGGTCACGCGCAGGGGGCCGTTGCAGGCCGTGCAGCGGGTCCATGGCGCGAGAGGTGGTGCGAAACGCGATAGCACGTCGTCCAGCTGTTCGACCGGGCGGTGACTGTAAATGTATGCGCCAGCGAAGATTTCACGCCGACGCAGCAGTCCGCGGTCGCGGGAGAGCAGGATGCGATGTTCGGTCGCCGAGCGGGTGGCGAGCGCGGCATCGCCGATATCCGGATTCTCGTAGGCGGTGTCGACGCCGAGCAGCCGCAGCCGCCGCGCCAGGGTGCCGAGGTGGATATCCAGCAGGAAGCGCAGCGGCTCGTCGAATCGCTGCGGACGCGCCACGGCGCGCACCGAGACCGCCTCGCCGTCGGCGGGCAGATGCGCCGGGTGCATCGACCGACCATCGACCAGCAGTTCGCCGACCTCGGTGAGCGGCACGCCGAGCGATTCCACGATATGTCCGAGCGTCGACACGCTGTCGATCCGCAGGGCAGAGCGACCGTCCCGCTGTGCGGCCGCGACGAACAGCCGCAATTCGGGCGCGAAATCTATCGTGATCTGCGCGGTGCCCACTCGGCCAGCATGCCAGGGCATGCGGTCCGGTGACCACCGGGTTCTACAACGCCCAGGGCTGGGCGCGGCGTCGGACCGGCGGCTCCGCGTTGGCCATGGCCTCGAGGTCCTCGAGGAATTTGTCGATGCTGTCGGCGGCCACGTGGGTGGCGCCGATCTCGTAGCGCACCTTTTCCTCGGTGCTGTCCATGACCGTGGTGATCAGCTCGTCCTTCAGATCGCGGATGAGCTGGGTGCGCATCTGGGCGATCTGGTCGCGGCCCTGGCTGCGGACCCGGGCGACCTCGGCGTCGGCGAATTCGCGCATCTTGGCGATGATGCGTTCGGCGTCGGCGCGCGCGTCCTCGCGGATGTGCTCGAGTTCGGCCTGGGCGTCGGTGACCGCATTGTCGTAGGCCCGTTTGGCCTCGACGAGCCGGTCGGCCGCCTGCTGGTTCTCCTCGAGCTGTTTCTGAATATTGTTCTGTGCCTTGGCCATCAGCCGTTTCACCGGCGGCGCCACCCATTTGACGATGACGAAGATGATGACCGCGAAACCGAAGAGCTGGCTGAAGAAGATCGGCCAGTCGAAGGTGATGTGGAAGATGCCCGAGTCCTCGGACTCGGCCGCGTGGATGGCCCCTTCGGCAAGGATGCCGCTGTTGAGGTTCATTGGCTACGCTCGTTCTGACTGATGGCCGGCGCTGGAGCCGGCGTGCCGATCCTTGATGCCGAGCACGCGATCGGCCAATGTCTCGGCGAGCGGTTCGACAGCCTCACGCAGCTCCGCGGCCACTTGGTCCGCTTTGGCCCGAAGTTCCGTCGCGGATTCCGCGACGATCCTGTCGGCCTCGTCCTGCGCCTCACTTCGCAACTGCTCGAGGATGATTCGGCCCTCGTGCCTCGCCTGGTTCCTGATCTCGACCGCTTCACTGCGCGCCTGCGCGACGGCCGCCTGATATTTCGCTTCGGCGTCGGCGAACAAGGCTTTGGCTTCCTTGTTGTCGACCGCGGTCTCGGCGACTCTCGCCTCGCGTTCCGCCAATACCTTGCGTATCGGCGGAACGACGAACAGCCACATGACCCCGAGCACGATCAGGAAGATCAACAGCTCGGCGAAGAATGTGCCGTTGGGGATCAGGAAGTTCCCCTCGGCAATAACATCCGTTCGCGGCGTCATACTGAATTACTTACCTGGAGTAGCGAATACGAAAAGCGCCATGAACGCTAGATTGATGAAGTACGCCGCCTCGACCAGACCGACGGTAAGGAAGAAGTTACCGCGGAGGCGACCTTCGGCTTCCGGCTGACGGGCAACGCCGTTGATCAACGCGGCGCCGGCGAGTCCGTCACCGATACCCGCGCCGATGGCGCCACCGCCCATAATGATGCCGCCGCCGATGAGCGCGCCCTGGACGATGGCCGCCGTTGTTGCGTCTGCCATTTTTCACTTCCTGTTCTTTACTGTGCTCGATCGGCGGCGCCGATCTGTCGTTGTTTAGAGCGACCCGAAAGCAGTCGCCGGAGCTAGTGTTCGTGCTCCAGCGACATCGACTGACTGAAGTAGAGGACGGTCAGCAGCGAGAAGATGAATGCCTGGATGGCTCCGACGAAAAGGTCGAAGAGTTTCCAGATGGCATTCGGCCCCCAGCTGATCCAGAACGGGAACAGTGCGATCACCGAGACCATCACGCCGCCCGCGAACATGTTGCCGAACAATCGCAGCGACAGCGAGAGCGGTTTGGCGACTTCCTCGATGACATTGATGAAAACCATCGGGCCCCATCCGGTGTGGCCCTTCAGCAACTGCTTGGCATGCCCACCCGGGCCACGCCGGTACACACCCGCACCCTGATACATGATGAAAACGAACAGGGCCAGCGCGTAGACGAAATTGACGTCAGACGCGGGCGGTGCGATCAATTCACCGTGTCCGTACTGCACCGGCAGCACCGACAGCCAGTTCGACAACAGGATGTAGATGAACAGCGTGACGGCCAATGGCAGCGCGAACGGCGCGACCTTCATGCCGATTGCGCTTTCCACCTGGTTGCGCATCTGGACCGTGACGGTCTCGAAGAACAGCTGCACGCCGTTGGGTACGCCCGAGGTCAGCTTCGCCCGCAGGTAGAACGCGAGGCCGAGCACGATCGCCGCCGCGATGGCGGTCGAGATGATCGTGTCGACATTGAAGTCCATACCCCACAGGTGCGCGACCGCGTGTTCGCCGACCTTGATTTTCGGCTCTTCGGCGGGCGCTTCCTGGGCGAGCACCGGAAGCGCCGACCGGGCGATGAAGGCGAGTTGATTCGTCATGATTGCTGGCGAAGCTCCTTCACTTCAGGCAAGACGGTGACCAACACCAGAATCACTTGAAAGGCGGCCAGACCGAAGAAGATTCCGATGCCGTGCGGCCTTGCCAGGAAACCCACTGCGAGCGAACCGCCGGTTATTGCGATCAGTCGAGTCGCCGAGGAGAGGTACAACCCCTGTTTCCTCGGTTTCTCGGCGTCGGCGACTCGGTTGACCGTCAGTCGGGTGAGTTGGGCATTCAGCCAACCGAGTCCGAGTCCGATGCAGATGAACAGACCGAGCAGCAGCCGGTCGAGCGGACCGGTAGCTGCCAGGATGAGCACGCCGACGCCGAGAGCAAAGACAGTCGCACGGCGCATTCGGAGTGCGTTGACATCCACTGCGACACCGCCTTCGCCGGTCATCCCACCTCGTAGTGGGGTCTTAATTGATCGATAGCATACACATTAACAACCCTTTTGGAAGGCAACGTTTTTGATCTTTCTCGGGCGAGATTTCGGACGATGTCCATTGGGCGACAGTGTCACACGGGGGTCGACAAGATCAATCAGCGCTCTCGTTGTGTCGCATCGAATCGGACAAAACGGTCACCGCTCCGATGTTCGCTATTGTCCGGTTTATTCGATCGGCGTGCCTAATTTCGGTCATGTCTTTGTAAAGGAATTACAAAGAGGCTACCGATACCCCGAGCTGGGGTCGGTGCGCGGCAGCGAATCGCGTGTTCACCGCGATATCGTGATGCCGCGTCTGAGCGGCAACTATTGATTGCTGACGCGCTGCCGATCGGGGCGCTGGCTCGGGTGCCGTTCGGTAGCGCCGACCCAGGTGCTGAGTGCTTCGGACAAACCCGCGGCGGTTGGTTCGCCGGTAGCCCACGCGACGTAGCCGTCGGGGCGCAGCAGGACGGCGGCGGGGGCTTGGATCGCCCCGAAACCGGGGATGGCCCACTGCTCGGCGCGGCCGACAGCGCTGATGATCTCGATCCGGTCGTGCCATTCCGGGACCGTCGGAACGTCGTTTCCATTGAGCACCAACAGGACCGGGCGGCCCGCGCGCAGCAGCTCGTGCACCCGGGTGTCGCCGTCCGCGGTGGTGAGGTCGGCATCGGGGACCCGGCGGCCGATGAGCGGGTGCTGGCCCTTGATGTCGTAGCGGATGTCGAGGGCGTTGATCATCAGGCCGAGGCGGTGGCGCACCTGGTCCATATCGATCAGATCGCTCATGATGTCGCGCAGTGCGTCGATGTGCGGGCCGGGGCGTCCGAGGGCGGTCTGGGCGCGGGTGTTGTGCAGGACGCGGGCCGCGATGGGGTGGCGCTCGGACTCATAGGTGTCGAGCAGTTCGTCGGATGCGTTGCCGCGCAAGGTTGCGGCGAGCTTCCAGCCGAGATTCACCGCATCCTGCAGTCCCAGGTTCTGGCCCTGTCCGCCCGCGGGGTAGTGGATGTGCGCGGCGTCCCCGGCCAGGAAGACCCGGCCGACGCGGTAGCGGTCGGCCTGGCGGGCGGCATCGCCGTAGTGCGAGATCCAGCGCGGGCTGTGCATGCCGAAGTCGGTGCCCGCGACCTCGGTGAAGTTGGCGCGGAAGTCCTCGAAGCTCAGTTCGGCGCCGCGGTCCAGGACGAGGTCGTGGCGCTGCACGAGCAGTCGGTACCACCCGGGCTCGAATTGGACCGCGGAGAAATCGCCCGCACCGGCGCGGTGTCCGAAGAAGGGCTGTGCGGGCGGATCGGCCAATTCGACATCGGCGAGCATGCCCGTCACGGTCGCGTCGGTGCCGACGTAATCGATGCCCGCCAGTTTGCGTACCGCGCTGCGGCCACCGTCGCAGCCGACCAGGTAGGCGGCGCGAATCCGGCGCGGATTCGACCCGCCGATTTCCACCTCGACGCCCGACGCGTCTTGACCGAAGCCGACCACGGGCGAGCTCCACCGCACTGTCGCACCGAGTTCGGTTGCGTGCTGGTCGAGTTCGCGTTCGATCACCGACTGCAGGACGGCGAGGGTGAATGGGTAGCGGGTGTCGAAGTCGCTGAAATCCAGCGGCAGGCCGCCGAAGTGCCCGGCTTGCATGACCCGGCCGAGCGGGAGCAATCCGTCGAGCAGCCCGCGCTGATCGAGGATTTCCATGGTGCGAGCGTGGATGCCACCGGCCCGCGATTCGCCGGTGCGCGCGGCAAGTCCGTCGACGAGTGCGACCTCCACACCGGCCAGGCGCAGTTCGTAGGCCAGCATCAGCCCGGTCGGTCCGGCCCCGGCGATCACCACATCGGTCGTTTCCATATCGGTCTCCTTAACAACGTTAAGCGATTTAACGTTGTTAAGGAGACCAGAACATTGTTAAGCTGTCAAGCGTCGGACAGCAGGAGGTGACAGTGAAGATCGATGCGACGGTGATCGCCGAGGCGGCATTGGGTTTGCTCGACGAGGTCGGCCTCGACGGACTGACCATGCGGAAGGTGGCCGCGGCCCTGGACGTGCAGGCGCCCGCGCTCTATTGGCATATCAAGAACAAGCGCGAACTGCTCGATGCGATGGCCCGGCGGGTATTCGTCTCCGCTGTCGACGGGATCGAGGCGCCCAGGCAGGGCGAGGACTGGCAGGACTGGGTGGTGGCGGTGGCCGGGCGGTTGCGCCGGTCGATGCTGCGCTATCGGGACGGGGCGAAGGTGCTGGCCGGTACCTTTGTCAGCGATGAAGCCATGTGGCGCACCGTCGAATTGACCTTGCGCACGCTAGAGGACGCGGGTTTCGCGCGGGTCGATGCCGAGCGCGTGTTCCCGATCCTGCTGCACTACACGGTCGGCTTCGTTATCGAGGAACAGGCGCAATCCGGCGCGGAATACGCCGACGGCAATCCCTACGCTCCCGAGCGGATGGCGCAGACCGTCGATGCCGAGCGCTATCCGCGGACCGCCCGGATGGTGGCCGATCTGTTCGACACCGATACCGATGCGGAATACGAGCGCGGGGTGCGGGTCATCCTGGCCGGAATCCGCGCCACTGTCTCCTCGTAATCGCTCAGCGGCCGAAGCCCGCCAAGCCGTCGGCAAGGGTGCTGATATCCAGTGCGTCGAGCACCTTCTGCCGGATATCCGGACATTCGGTGGTGGTGATGCGATCGACGATCGCCCGGTCCTTCAGGACGGTGTCGTTGAGGCCGCCGTTGCGGGCCGCCCAATCGTGCACCGTGCCGTTGAAGCCGAGCTTGCCGAGCTGCGCGCCCTCGGTGCGCCAACGGTCGACCTCCGGTTTCAGCATGTCGCACAGCTGCTTTGCCGCGGTCGGGGTGATCTCGTCCGGATTGGGCATCTGCGCGGAACTGCCCGGGGACGAGAAGGTGATGGTGATGTCGGGATGGGAGGTCGGCGTCGCTGGCACCGGGTCCAGTGGGCCGTTGTCGGCGCAGCCGACCAGCAGGCCCGCCGCCATGATCACCGCGGCCAGAGCGGCGATGGATCCGATCGAGGGCATCGGTACTCCTTATTATTCTTTTGTTTCCGGCTTCAGCTCGTAGACGACGTAGGCGGTGCGCACCACAGGTTGAGCCACATTGCGCACCCGGATGCCGCCCGGCGTGGTGCCGCGCTCGATACCCGCATGCGCGTGCCCGTGGATCGCGAGGTCGACGCGCTGGTCATCGATGGTTTCGCCGAGCAGATAGGACCCGAGGAACGGGTAGATCTCGCGCGGTTCGCCGTGCAGGGTGTCGCTGATGGGGGAGTAATGGGTCAGCGCGATGGTGATATCGGTGTGCAGGCCCGCAAGCGCCTCGCGCAGCATCTCCGCTAGATCGACGGAGTGCGCGGCGAATTCGCGCATCACCCGCTCGCCGAAGACGCTCGCGCATTTACCCGCGAAGCCGCCGCCGAAGCCCTTCGTTCCCGCGATGCCGAGGGAATGGCCATCCACCGCGAATTTCGTCGCGGTGCCCTCCAATACGGTGATGCCGTGATCGGTGAGTTCGGCCGTGATCTCGTGCTGTGCGTCGCTGTGATGGTCGTGATTTCCGAGTACCGCCACGACCGGGACACCGAGATCGGCGAATTCCGCGGCCACGACGCGGCCTTCCTCGATGGTGCCGTGCCGGGTGAGGTCACCGGCCAGCAGCAGCACATCGGCGCGGTCGGGCAGTTCCGCCAGTGCCGGGCGCAGTTCGCCGCCCGACTCCGCGCCGAGATGGACGTCACCGATTGCCGCGATCCGCATGGGCCGCCCTCCTTTCCGGTCTCAGTCCGCCAGCGCCTCGGCGGCCCCCGGCGCGCATGGCGGTGTGACGTGCACGTCGTTGTGGATGCGGGCGCGCGGAAGCTGTTCGCGCACCACCTTTTCCATCTGCAGCTTGCGTTCGATACTGCTCACCTCGCCGTCGAGGACGACGACATCGCCGCGGATCGTCACCTGCACACCGAGTTCGGCGGTGCGCGGATCCTCGGCCAGCGCCCGGCGCAGATGCGCGACCAGATATTGCGGTCGTTCCATTCACACCACCCGTTTCGGCTCGATTACTCCGAGATCGTCCAACAGTCCGAGGAAGGCCCTGGCATACGGCGAAACATCGGTTTCCTTGCGCACCCGATCCCAATCCACCTGTTCGCGCAGATCGCGCGCGATCGTCAGCAGCGGACTCAGGTCGAGTCGGTGCGCGTCGAATACCAGTAATTTGTCGATCATCAGGTCGCTCGCGCTGATCACCGGCGCCATCGTCGGGCCGATGCGCATCATTTCCGCGCGATCGAGTAATTCGTCGGTGACGGCCCGGTTGTTCGGCCGGAAAATCAGGTCGATGAGCACACCGCTGTCATAGACCTTGGTCAGCCAGTCTTCGGGCGGCTCGGCGACCCGCAATCCGCCGCGGGCCAACGCGCTGCGGGCCGCTGGCAGGTCGGCCGGTTTGATGAAGATGTCGACATCGTGCTCCGAGGCGGGCCCACCGCGCGCGTACACCGCGCAACCACCCGCGACCGCGAAGCGGATATCGGCATCCACCAGCGTATTCACCGCGCGGGTCAGCGCGTGCAGCAGTTGGTCGATCGTCGGGACCATATGTGCGCCATACCCGCGCTACGGTCAGCTAATCGCCCCGGAGCGGCTAATGCCTACGTAAACCGCTGGCCAATGTCTCGAGCCCGCGGCTCAACCATGCCTGCGTACTGCGCCGGTGCGCACGGTCATCGAACTCGCCGTGTGCGCCGAAGTCGGGTCCACCGGACCGGTCGACCGGCTCCCAGAGATTGTCGGCCCGTGCGTCGGCATCGGCGTCGGTCTGTTGCGAGTCGTAGCCGGTGCGGGCCAGATATCGGTCGAGCAGGCTGGGTGCGAGCCGTTGTGCGAGCAGGGTTCCGGTGGTGCTCGCGCCGACCCAATACTCTTTGCGCTCAGGATGTTTCGCGGCGAAGGCGATCGAGCGCGCGATGATCTCGGGTTGGTAGATCGGCGGCACCGGCTGTGGCCGCTTCGGCAGGCGCGACAGCACCCAGGAGAATTGTGGCGTATTCACCGCGGGCGCCTGCACCAGCGTGATGTGCACATTGCTGCCCTCGTGCATCAGCTCTACCCGCACCGATTCGGTGAACCCGTTGATCGCGTGTTTAGCCGCGCAATACGCCGACTGCAGTGGAATCGAGCGGGCACCGAGCGCCGAGCCGACCTGCACGACAGCGCCGCGATCGCGCGCCCGCATGCGCGAGAGCGCGGCCATGGTGCCGTGCACGGTGCCGAGATAGGTGACTTCGGTGACCCGCCGAAACTCCGCGGCCGCGATCTGCTCGAACGGGGCGAATACCGAGGTGAAGGCCGAGTTGACCCAGACATCGATCGGCCCGAGCACCTCCTCGGTCCGGGTCGCCGCGGCCTCGACCGCCGCGTAGTCCGCGACATCGACCGGAATCGTCAGCGGCTCACCACCCGCGGCGCGCACATCATCGGCCGCGGCCGCGAGCCCGGCATCGCCGCGGGCGAGCAGTGCGACTTTGCAACCGCTCGAAGCGAATTCGCGCGCGGTCGCGCGACCGATGCCCGCACTCGCCCCGGTGATCACGACTACTCGGGGTTCGAAACTCATCACAACTCCTTACTCGTGGTCGGCGCCGAATCGGGGGAGCAGGACCGAGGATTCGAACAGCATCGCGTGCACAAAGGCCTGCGGCATATTGCCGCGCAGCTGCCGCTGCCGGACATCGAATTCCTCGGCGAACAATCCGGGCGTACCGCAGGCCGCGCGATTGCGCTCGAAGTAGCGTGCCGCCGAAACCGGGTGTCCCAGTTGGGCTGCGGCGATTGCCATGATGAATCCGCAGAACAGGAATGCGCCCTCGTTCGTCTCCAGCGGCTGCTCGTCGTGGGCATAGCGATAAACGTAGTAATCCGTGCACAATTCGCGCTCGACGGCCCGATAGGTGGCCAGGCTGCGCGGATCGTCGGCGGGTACACCGCCACGGATTGCGGGGAGCAGCAGGGCCGCGTCGACACCCGCCGCATCGGGGGCCTGCTGCCACGCACCGCTGGGATGCACGCTGGTGCGGGCGGTTTCGGCCATGATGGTATCGGCCAGCGCGGTACAGAACACCGGATCGGCACCGGTGTCGGCAATGGCGGCAACCGCGCGTAGGCCGCTGACGCAGGCCAGCCGGGAATGGGTCCAGTGCCGGTTCTCGATTTCCCAGATGCCCGCATCCGGTCGACGCCAGCGTTCGGCGACCGCGGCGACCGCCACCGCGATCGCCTTGCGGCTGTCCTCGGTGAGCCGGTCGTGCCGCGCGCCCGCGGCGAACAGCAGCAGTGCCTCGCCGAATACATCGAGTTGCGACTGCTCGCGCACCCGGTTGCCGACAACGGTACGACCGCCCGGATAGCCGGGTAGGTCCAGATTTCTCGGCTCCGGGATGGGTCCGCCGGTGACCGTGCACGCGGGCAATACCTGGGGCCCATCGGTGAGCAGTCGTTCGGCCACGAACTGTAACGCATTGTCCAACAACGGATGTGGGCCGTCGGCGGCCACGGCCTGACCGGCGAAACATTGGTCGCGGATCCACACGTAGCGGTAGTCGTAGTTCTCGCCGCGGTCCGCGCGTTCGGGCAGGCTCGTGGTGGCCGCGGCGACCATGCCGTTGGTGGAACTGGTCATACCGCGCATGACCGCGTAGGCCTGAACGGTGTCGCGGGGCGCGGCGCAGGGGCCCAGTTTCGGCACCTGACGTTGCCAAGCCGATTCGGTCTGCGCCCATGCCGCATGCGGATCGGGTGGTTCGTCGGGCAATGCGATATCGGACAATTCGAGGACGAGATCGTGAATCTCGCCTTGCCGCAGCGTTATCCGATCGGTCCACCCGCGGTCGTCGCGGACCGACGCGGACGCGCCACCCGTCCAACGCAGTGCGAGGTCACCGACTCGCGCGAGCCATACCCCGTCATCTGTGCGGTGTAGGTCTCGTGCCTTCGCTGCACCGAACTGCCCGGCGGGCCGCAGCACCACCTCGACCTCGGCATCGCCGTGCACCGCGACGATCCGGCGCAGCACAACGACCCGATGCGGATCACCGGGAAAGGCCAGCGCCTCCCGGCATTCGACCACCGACGAGCCGACCAGCCAGTGCGAATTCCAGATCAACGTGCCCGTCTGGTAGTACCCGCCCCACACCAGACGCCCGGACGGCGTCACCGAATACACGCCGTCGCCGCCGACCAGCCCGGCGAAAACCGCGTCGCTGTGCCAGCGCGGTGCGCACATCCATGCGAAGTCACCGTGTGGACCGACCAGCACACCGCGCTCGCCGTCCCCGAGGAACGCGTATTCGCGCAGTACATGCGGCCGGGTGATATTTTCGGCCGTCACATCGGTCGTATACCACCGCAGACCGTTCGCAACCTTTTCAAGTCCGCGACGAATGCGGTATAGGCCTCGTCGCGATCGGGAGCACGCAGCACCGACGATGGATGCACGGTCGCGATCACCGCGTAATCCGGCATCGTTATGACCTCACCGCGCCGCTCGGAGACCTTGAAGGAGGGACCGAGCACGGCCTTCGCGGCGATAGCGCCCAGACAAACCACCAGTTGTGGTTCGATGACCCGCAACTCGGCCTCGAGCCAGGCCGAACAGGCGACGATTTCGGTGCGTCCGGGTTGCTTGTGGATGCGGCGCTTACCGCGCTCCTCGAATTTGAAGTGCTTGACCGCATTGGTCACATAGATCCGGTCGCGATCGATTCCGACCTCGGCGATCGCACGGTCGAGCAACCGCCCGGCGGGGCCGACGAACGGGTGTCCCCGCACGTCCTCCTGGTCGCCGGGCTGCTCACCGATCATGACCACGTCGGCGTCTTCCGGACCTTCCCCGAAAACCGTCTGGGTGGCGTGCCGGTAGAGATCGCAGCCATGGCAGCCGCACGAGGCCTGCCGTAACTCGGCCAGGCTCGCGTGCGGCGGCACGAATTCCGCGGCGCCCGGCACGGCCATATCCTCAGCCCTTCCCCAATGCTCGCTCGAGCTGACCCTTGTTCATCTTCGAGCGGCCCTTGATATTGCGCTGTCTGGCTTCGTTGTACAGCTGGTCACGGGTCGGGCCCTTCGGACCGCTGCGCCCCGAGCGCTGTCCGCCGCGCTGCTGTGGCGACTTGTCCTTTATCGAGGTACGGCTGGCGGTCTTGGTCTGCCCGGCTTGGGCGCGATTCTTATTGACCGTCCGAGCGGCGATTTCCTTGGCCCGCTTCTGGCTCGCGCCCCGGTCTTCTGCCGAGTCCTTGATGTGCTCGTACTGCCGTTCCTGTTTATTGCTCCATTCCTTTGGCATGTCACACCTCCTGCTCGTCGAGTACCCCGGCTCGCCGCGCGAAACCAGGACCGAAGCGTGGGCTCGATCGGGGGCGGGATCAGCGTCGATATGCTGGCCGGGTGAAGGTGGTTCCTGGCACGTTGGTGACCGTCGCCGATGATCTGGACGCGGTGACGACGGTCGGGCACGAGGACGATCCGGCCGATGCCGGGTTGACTAACGCGGATGTCACCGCACTGTGGGCCTCGGTGCGGGCGTGGTACCGGATGGGGACGACGCCCGCGATTCAGACCTGTCTGCGGCGCAACGGGAAGATCGTGCTGAATCGGGCGATCGGGCACGGCTGGGGGAATGCGCCGAAGGACGGCCCGGATGCGGAGCGAGTGCTCGCGACGCCGGACACGCTGTTCTGCGGGTTCTCCACGGCCAAGGGCGTGTCGGCGACGCTGATGTTCATGCTGATCGAGCAGGGTGCGTTCGCGCTGAATGATCCGGTGTGCGAATACATTCCCGAGTTCGCGGCGCACGGCAAGGATGCGATCACCATCGGCGATGTGCTGTCGCATTCGGCGGGTGTGCCGTTCATTACGCCGCCGTACAAGGGCGTCGAGTTGGTGCTGGACGAGGAGTTGGCCGTGCGGGGCTTGGCCGATCTGGTGCCGAGTTGGCGGCCGGGTCGATTCCGGGTCTATCACGCATTGACCAGTGGCTTGATCCAGCGACTGCTGGTGCAGCGGGCCACCGGGAAGCGGATGCGCGAACATCTCGCCGAACAGGTGCTCGAGCCATTGGGCTTCCGCTGGACCAACTTCGGAGTCCGTCCCGAGGATGTCGACAAGGTCGTGCCCAGTGTGAAGACCGGCCCGCCGCCGTCCCGAATGTCGATGCTTTTGGCACGCAAGGCGCTGGGTGGTCGGATGGACGGTGCGACCGCCCGTTCCGCGAATCGGGATTTCCTGACCGCCGAACTGCCGTCGGGCAATATCGTCACCACGGCCTACGAACTGTCTCGTTTCTACGAAATCCTCACTCGCGGTGGTGAACTCGACGGCGTGCGGATCATCGAGCCGGACACCCTGCGCGCGGCGATCCGGCCCGCGCCCCGCATGCCCGGTCTGGCCGGACGGGTGAGCCGCGCGGGCTTCGAACTCGGCGCTCGCCGCTCGAAGTTCGGGCGAAATACCCAGTCGCATTTCGGCCGCAGCGGCCTGACAACCCAATACGGCTGGGCCGACCCCACCCGCGGACTCTCCGGCGCGATCCTCACCAGTGGCAAGGCCACCACCGATACCGAACGTCCCTGGGCCCTGGTCGCCCAGATTTCCAACACCATCAGCCAACTCCCGCCCGCCGATCGGCTGTTCGACACCGACTGATTCACCCGCGGCGCAGCGCCTCGGCGAGGACCTGTGCCGCGTGCCGAGGTCGGGCTTGTGGATCCAGGTGTTCGATTTGGGTTCGGCAGCTGAATCCGTCTGCCAGCACGAGTGTCTCGGGGTCGCGTTTGCGAATGGTCGGCATCAGTTTGTCCTCGGCGCAGGCCACCGAGACGTCGTAGTGGCCGCGTTCGAAGCCGAAGTTTCCGGCCAGGCCGCAGCATCCGGCATCGAGTACTTCGACGTCGAGTCCCGTTGCGGTCAACAGCCTTTGGTCGGCCTCGTAGTGCAGGACCGCGTGCTGGTGGCAGTGCGGCTGGACCATGGCGTGCGCGTCGAGGCGCGGCGGTTCCCAGTCGTCGGCTTGTTCGGTGAGGATTTCGCCGAGGGTGCGGACCTGATTCGCCAGGCGGTGGGCGTCTTCGTCGCCGGGCAGCAGTTCGGGCAGATCGGCGCGGAAGACGGCGGCGCAGCTGGGTTCGAGCACGACGATGGGGGTGCTCGAGCGCAGCTGGGGTTCGAGCTGACGCAGGGTGCGGCGCAGCACTCGTTTCGCGGTGGGTAATTGGCCGGTGGAGATCCAGGTCAGTCCGCAACAGACTGTGCGGCTGGGTATTTCGATCTCGAATCCGGCCGCCTCCAATACGGTCACCGCGGCTTCGGCTATTTCGGGAGCAAAGTTATTGGTGAAGGTGTCGGGCCACAGCAGCACTCGGCCGCGATGGCCGCGCTCGTCCGGTGTGCGGCGGGCGAACTTCTCGGTGAAGCGCTCGCGGGCGAAGCGCGGCAGTTCCCGGCGCGGGTCGACGCCGCCCAGACGTTTGAGCAGCCCACCCGGGCCCCGGCTCTGCGCCAGCGCATTGGCCGGTGCGGATACGGCGGTGGCGAGCCGGGCCCACAGCGGGATCCAGCCCATCGAGTAGTGCGCCATCGGCCGGACGCGGTGTTCGTAGTGGTGGGACAGGAATTCGGCCTTGTAGGTGGCCATATCGACATCGACCGGGCAGTCGCTGCGGCAGCCCTTGCAGGCCAGGCACAGATCGAGCGCATCGCGCACCTCGGTGGAGCGCCAGCCATCGGTGATCACCTCACCCTGGAGCATTTCGAACAGCAGTCGCGCGCGACCGCGGGTGGAGTGTTCCTCCTCCCTGGTCGCCCGGTAGCTCGGGCACATCACCCCGCCCTCGTGACCGCGGCACTTGCCGACGCCGACACAGCGCGCGGCGGCCACGCTGAACCGGTGGTCGTCCTCCGGGAAAGTGAAGTGCGTCACCGGATTCCACGGTCGATAGTCCGCACCTTGGCGCAGATCCTGATCCAGTGGTCGCGGGTGTACCACCTTGCCGGGATTCATCCGATTGCGTGGATCGAACAGATGCTTGACCGCGCCGAATGCCTCGACGACCCGGTCGCCGAACATGATCGGCAGCAGTTCGCCGCGCGACTGTCCGTCGCCGTGTTCACCGGACAGCGATCCGCCGTACCGCGCTACCAGCTGTGCGCTCTGCTCGGCGAAGCTGCGGTACCTGGAAATGCCTTCCGCGCTACGGAGATCGAACGGTATACGGGTGTGCACGCAGCCGTGGCCGAAGTGGCCGTACAGCGAGGACGACTGGTAATCGAAATCGGTGAGCAGACTTTCGAAGTCGCGCAGATAGTCGCCGAGCCGGTCGGGCGGGACCGCGGCATCCTCCCAACCCTCATGGGTTTCCGGACTGTCGGGCGGAAAGGCGGTGGCACCGAGGCCCGCTTCCCTGGCCGTCCAGATCTCCGCCTCGCGCGCGGGGTCATCGATCATTGTCGAGGTCGCACCGGTTTCCATGGTCACTTCCTCGACCATCGCCTGCGCGCGACGGTCGGCTTCGTCCTGGTCGGCGCCTTCGAATTGGGCCATCAGCCAACCGTTTCCGTCCGGCAGCTGTGCGATAGCACCCGCGGCCAGATGTTCGATATGTTCCAGTTGGACCAGTCGGTGGTCCACGCCTTCCAGGGCGGTCGGGTTGTGCCGCAAGACGATCGGCACCGCATCGGCGGCATCGTAGATATCGGGGTAACCGAGTACGGTCAGCGCCACCGCCTTCGGGCGCTGCACGAGTTCGATTTCGGCGCGCAGCACCGTCACCAGCGTGGACTCACTGCCGACGAGCAGTTTCGCGAGATCGAAGCCATGCTCCGGCAGGAGCGAATCGAGGTTGTAGCCCGACACCCGGCGCGGAATATCGGGATAGTGCGTGCGGATATCCGGCGCGTACTCATCGCGGATCCGCCGCAGGCCGTCCAGCAGTTCGGGAAACTCATCCTGGGAATCCGCGCCGACCCAACCGCGCAAACCGTCGTAGGTCAGGATTTCCAGCCGCCGCACCGAATCGACCATCTTCCCGTACGCCTGCGCCGTCGATCCGCAGGAGTTGTTGCCGATCATCCCGCCGATCGTGCAGCTGACATGCGTCGCGGGTTTCGGGCCGACCATCAGGTCGAACCGCGCCAACTGCGCATTGAGCGGGTCGAGTGCGATGCCCGGTTCCACGATCGCGGTGCGGGCCGCCGTATCGACCGAGATCAGCCGATCGCAGTATTTGCTCCAATCCAGCACCACGGCCGCATTGCAGCATTGACCGGCCAGACTGGTGCCGCCGCCGCGCGAGAGCACCGGCATGTCGTGCTCGCGGCACACCGCGATGGCGGCGGCGGCATCCTCGGGTGTGCGCGGCACTACCACGCCGAGCGGCACCGCACGGTAGTTCGAGGCATCAGTGGAGTATGTGGCCCGGGATCCGGGATCGAAGCGCACTTCCCCGGCAACCTGCTCGGTGAGTTCGGCCGCGAGTCGCGTCAGCGGGAGATCAATCATTCGGCACCCCTCCTGTCTCGGCACAGAGCGGCTACCCACTTCGGTGCGCGGCACACCCGCTGATTGCCTGCCCATTCGCTGGGTATGACCGGTCTGACCAACCCGGATACCGAACAGGAGTCCTCATGAAACAACAGGTTGGTGATTACGTCCTGCAACGACTACGGGAGTGGGGCGTCAACCAAGTCTTCGGATACCCCGGCGACGGCATCAACGGTCTGGTCGCCGCTTTCGGCCGCGCGGATAACAAACCACAATTCGTGCAGGCCAGGCACGAGGAAATGGCGGCCTTCCAAGCCACCGGTTTCGCCAAATTCAGCGGTAAGGTCGGCGTCTGCACGGCCACCTCGGGGCCAGGGGCGATCCATCTGCTCAACGGTCTCTACGATGCCAAACTCGACCATGTCCCGGTCGTCGCGATCGTCGGTCAGACCGCGCGCAGCGCCATGGGCGGCAGCTATCAGCAGGAAGTCGATCTGCAGAGCCTGTTCAAGGACGTCGCCAGCGACTATCTGGTCGAGGTCAATGTCTCGAGCCAGTTGCCGAACGCGCTGGACCGGGCGTTCCGCACGGCGATGACCCGGCATGCGCCGACGGCGGTGATCATTCCGGCCGATCTGCAGGAAGAGCCGTACGAGCCGCCGGAACACGAGTTCAAGCAGGTGCCGTCCAGTCCACCGCATGCGTTGACCGCGACGGTGATCGCGCCGTACCCCGAGATCGAACGCGCCGCCGAGATCATCGACGCCGGATCCAAGGTCGCGGTGCTCGTCGGTCAGGGCGCACGCTCGGCCGCGCGCGAGGTGGTCGAACTCGCCGAGCTCACCGGTGCCGGCGTGGCGAAGGCGCTGCTCGGCAAGGATGTGCTGCCCGATGATCTGCCCTTCGTCACCGGGCCGATCGGATTGCTCGGCAGCAGGCCGAGCTATGAGATGATGCGCGACTGCGACACTCTGGTCACCATCGGGTCGAATTTCCCCTACACCCAGTTCATGCCGGAGTTCGGTCAGGCGCGCGCGGTGCAGATCGATATCGACGGCACCATGATCGGCATGCGATATCCGACCGAGGTGAATCTGGTCGGTGATGCGAAAGCCACACTGGCCGAGCTCATTCCGCTGCTGCGCCGCAAGGAGGATCGCTCCTGGCGGGAGAAGATCGAGCAGAATGTGGCCCGCTGGTGGGAGACGGTCGAGCGGCAGGCGATGTTGCAGGCCAAGCCGGTCAACCCGATGCGCGTGGTTTGGGAACTGTCGCAGCAGCTTCCGGAGAATGCGATCGTCACCGCGGACTCCGGCTCGTCCACCAACTGGTATGCCCGCTGCCTGCGCTTCCGCATCGGTACCCGCGGCTCGCTGTCGGGCACCCTGGCGACCATGGGACCCGGTGTGCCCTATGCGATCGGGGCGAAGTTCGCGCATCCGGAGCGTCCGGCCATCGCATTGGTCGGTGACGGTGCCATGCAGATGAACGGGATGGCCGAACTGCTCACCATCGCCCGCTATTACCGGCAGTGGAGTGATCCGCGGCTGGTCATCTGCGTCTTCCACAATAACGATCTCAACCAGGTCACCTGGGAGTTGCGCGCCATGGGCGGTGCGCCGAAATTCGAAGAGTCGCAGATACTGCCGGAGACCTCCTACGCGGACCTCGCGCGCTGTATGGGTCTGCCGTCGATCGCGATCGACGATCCGGACAATCTCGCCGACGCGTGGCGGCAGGCGCTCAGCGCGGATCGTCCGGTACTGCTCGACGTGCGCTGCGATCCCGAGGTGCCGCCGATTCCGCCGCATGCGACCTATGAGCAGATGAAGGACACCGCCGAGGCGGTGATGCGCGGCGATCCGGATGGCTGGCATCTGATGTGGCAGGGCGTGAAGTCCAAGGCGCAGGAATTCGTGCCGCATCGGAATTCGTCGTCATGACCCTGCCAGCGACCGAGGACGTCGTGGATCTGCTGATGGCTCAGCACCGGCGGATCAAAGGCCTGCTCGCCCAATTGAAATCCGGACATGGCGATAAGTCGGAGCTGTTCAACGAGCTGGTTCGGCTGCTCGCGGTGCACGAGAGCGCCGAAGCCGAGGCCGTGCATCCCGTCGCCGCCCGTGCCCGTTTCGGAGCCGAACAGATGGTCGATGAGCGTCGGGACGAGGAGAACCACGCCAAGTCCGCGCTCGCCGACCTCTACGAACTCGGTGTCGACCACCCGGATTTCGATGCCGAGCTGGCGGAATTCGCCGATGCGGTGATCGACCATGCCAGCCGCGAGGAGAACGAGGAATTCGCGCTGTTGCGCCAACAGTTTTCGATGCATCAGTTGCAGCGGATGGCGGGTTCGGTACGCGCCGCCGAAGCGGTCGCGCCGACTCGGCCGCATCCGAAGACCGGGGAATCCGCGCTGGCGAATCTGCTGGCCGGTCCGCCGCTGGCGATATTCGACCGGGCGCGTGACGCGGTGCGGGACTGGCGTCGAGAAGACGACGGATGAGCGCCCGCATCGTGGCCGCGGTGGAAATCCGCGGCTGGTGGGCGGTGCTGGTATTGCTGTGGCTGGCGACGCTGACCTCGTTCGGTCTCCAAGAGCTGGCCGCGGCGGCCGTGCTCGCCCTACCCGCTGCCTGGGCGGGGCGGGTGGGACGTCTTGCGGTGCAGGGTAATTGGCGGCCGCCGGATAGGATCGCGCAACTCTTGGCAGCACTGCCCGGCGCGATTATGAGCGACAGCTGGGCTGTCCTGTCGGCCGCCGCGCGCGGCAGGCCGGTCGGGCGGTTCGAGGAGGACGAGCTCGACGCGGAAACCGATGCGCGGCGGCGAGCGGGCCGGGCGGCATTGATCACCGGAGTGCTCTCGGCGACGCCGGGCTCGGTCGTCATCGATGCCGATAACGACGGCTTGCTGATGCATGTACTCGCGACACCCATGACTCGGCTGCGGCGGATGTTCGGGGGCTGATCGAAATGTCCACCGCGCCTTGGCTGCTCGCATCGGGTGTGCTGCTGGTCGGTGGGATCGGGCCCGCGCTGCTGCTGTCCAGCCGGGGCCCGGCGGCGCATCGGCTCGTCGGGCTGCAACTGGTCGGCTCGCTGTTGATCCTTGTCCTGATACTGCTGAGTCTGGGACTCGGCAGACCGGACTATCTGATCGTGCCGCTGGTGCTGGTCCTGCTGTCCTTCGCGGGCACGCTGGTTTTCACGCGCCTGCTGGGGGTGCGCGATGACTAGCTTCTTCGTCGACACACTGCTCACGATCGGCACCCTGGCCGCGGTGGCGGCGTCGGTGGCCGCGCTCCGGCCGCGTTCGGTCTATGCGCGACTGCATTATTCATCGATTATCAGCTCGGTGGCCGGTCCGATCATCGCGTTCGCGGTGCTGATCGCGCAGGGGCCGGGACTCACCACGGCGATCGTCGCGGTGACCCTCCTACTGCTGGCGCTCACCGGCCCGGCGCTGAGTGCCGCCATCGGCAGGCTCAATGCCCGCACCGACGGCAGAATCGAGGCTCCGCAATGAGCGCCCTGATCGTGATCACCCTCGGGCTCGTCGCGGTGGCGGGCACGGTCGTCGTATTCACCGCACAGCCACAGCGGCAGGCGGTATCGCTTGCGGTATTCGGTGCGCTGCTGGCACCCGCATTCCTCGTGCTCGGGGCACCGGATGTGGCGTTGTCACAGGTCGCGGTGGGTACCGCGGTGGTGCCGCTGATGGTATTGCTCGCCGTGCGTGCCGTGGATCGGAGGCGACGGTCATGAGGCACGGTGCGCGACTGGTGATCTTCCTCGTCGGCGGGGTCGGACTTGTCGTATTGCTCGGGCTCGCGCTGTTCCGGATGCCCGGATTCGGCGGCACCGACCATCCGTATCGGGACGCCGCGGTCCGTGTGTCGCTGGAGCAGCACAGTCCGAATGCGGTTTCCTCGGTCAATTTCGATCAACGTGGCCTCGATACCTTCGGCGAGGAGGCCATTCTGGTGGCCGCGGTGCTCGGGGCCGCGACGTTATTGCGCCCGGAAGGGCAACGGCCGCAACGGCAATCGGAGGACGTGGGTCGCATTGTGCAGGCCACTCGATTCCTGGGCTATGCCCTGTTGCCGGTGACGCTGATGATCGGCGCGGATGTTGTGGTGCACGGACATCTCACGCCGGGCGGCGGCTTCCAGGGTGGTGTGGTGCTGGCCACCGGCCTGCATCTGCTGTACGTGGCTGGCAATTATCGCGCGCTGCGGCGGGTGCGTCCGCTGGTCTGGTACGAGTTCGGCGAGGCAGCGGGCATGGGCACGGTGGTGGCGCTCGGTCTGGCCGGAATCCTCAGTGGTGCCGGGTATCTGGCGAATATTCTGCCGCTCGGGCAATTCGGCCGCCTGCTGTCGGCCGGTACCGTGCCGCTGTTCAGCGTGGCGGTCGGTCTCGCGGTCGGCAGTGGTGTCGTCGTACTGCTCGCGCAGTTCCTCGACGAGTATCTGACTACGGAGAGGCGGGCGTCGCGATGACCGAATTTCCCTATGTGATCGCCGGATGGCTATTGCTGATCGGCATTTTCGGCGTGGTACGCAGCAGACATCTGGTGCACACCGTGGTGTGCGTATCCATCGGACAATCCGGAACCTATGTCCTGCTATTGGCCATCGGCTACCAAAAGGGCGCGACCGCACCGATTTTCGGATCCGCCAATCCGCCGGGCTCGCCCGCGGTGGACCCGGTGGTACAGGCCATGGCATTGACCGACATCGTGGTCTCGGCGACGGTGACCGCGTTGCTGCTGGCCCTGGTGGTGCAGATCGCCAAGCGGCACGGCACCGTCGTGCCCGACGAACTGCACGCGCTGCGTGGCTGATGGTCCCCGTCGATCAGGCACTCCCGGCACTCCTGATCGCGCTGCCGGTCGCCGGTTCCTGTGTGCTGCTCGCCTTCGGTCGGATATTGCCCAGGTTGCTGATCGATGTTATCGGCACCGGCACCGCGCTTGCCGGGACGATTCTGGCCGGATGGCTGCTGTATGAAACCGGTGCGGGCACGGTGGTGTCCTGGGCCGGTGGGTGGGAACCGCGACCGGGGCTGACCGTCGGGATCGTGCTGGTCGCCGATCGGCTCGGTGCCGCGATGGCATTGCTGATCGCATTGCTCACTACGACCGCGCTGCTGTTCGGCTGGCGGTACTTCGACAATCTGCACGCGCACTATCCGGCGCTGGTCCTGCTCTTCGCCACCGGAATGACCGGATTCGCGCTGACCGGTGACATTTTCGACATGTTCGTCTTCTTCGAACTGATGGGCGTCGCGGCCTACGCGTTGACCGGACTGAAGATCGAGGAACCCGAATCCGTGCAGGCCGGACTGAATTTCGGGGTGATCAATTCGCTCGGCGCGTATCTCTGCCTGTTCGGCATCGGACTGCTGTATGCGCGAACCGGGCAACTGGGCCTGGCGCAGTTGGGGATTGCGGTCGAAACGCGGGCGGGTGATGCTCTTGTTCTGGCGGCATTCGTGCTCATCGCCACCGGTTGGCTGGTCAAGGCGGCGGCGGTACCGTTCCATTTCTGGTTGGCCGATGCGCACGCCGTCGCACCTTCGCCGGTCTGTGTGCTGTTCTCCGGTGTGATGGCGCCGCTGGGTGTGTATGGGTTGGCACGGGTGTATTGGACGGTATTCGATACTGTGCTTCCCGCTCCGGGTGTGCGCCGAATGTTGTTGGTGTTGGGCATCTTCACCGCCGTGCTCGGTGCGGTGATGTGTGTGCTACAGCGGCATATCAAACGGCTGCTCGCATATTCGACGATCGCGCATATCGGTTTGTTCATTCTCGGTCTCGCCGCTTTGTCGCCGCTCGGCGTGGCCGCGTCGGCGCTATATCTCGGTGGTCATGCCGCGGTGAAGGGCGCGCTGTTCCTGCTGACCGGTGTGCTGCTGTCGCGGTATCGCAGTGTGGATGAATTCAGCTTGCATGGCCGGGCGCGTGGGCAGCGGACCATCGGTGTGCTGTTCGTGGTGTCGGCATTGATATTGGCGGGGTTGCCGCCCTTCGGTGCGGGACTGGGCAAGGCCTTGCTCGAGGAATCCGACGCGTCGATTCTGCTTGTGGCGCTGGTGATCGTCGTATCGGCATTGACCGGTGGCGCGGCATTGCGTGCGGGGCTACGGGTGTGTTTCGGTGTGGGCGAGGTGCCCGAGCACAAGCTCGATCCCGAGGAGACCACCGGGGAACACGAGATCCCCGATGTCGCCGCGCCTCGCAACCGGACGCCGATCACGATGATGGCGGCGGTGCTGGCTCTATTGCTCGTCGCGCTATTACTCGGTCTGCCAACCGGATTCACGCGAGCCATCGGTCCCGCCGCCGCGACTTTCGTCGATCCCGAGGCTTACCGGGCGGCGGCGCTGCTCGGCAATACGACCGGCCACCCCGGTGCGGCTCCGCATATCGAATGGACCGGAGCAGGCTTGGCGTTCGGTCTGCTGTCGACCGTCCTGGCCGTGCTCATCGCCCTTGCCACGCTGCACTTCGGCACATTGCACGCACGCGGAAGGTCGCCGAACCGACTGATTACCGCGGCAGAGACCGCATTACACCGACTGCACAGCGGACATGTGGGTGACTACGCGGCCTGGCTGGTCTTCGGCGCGGCAGTGGTCGCCGGACTGGTTGGCACTGGCTGGTTGTAGTGCGTTCAGGCTTCTCGAGCGCCGGGTAGGAGGCGCGGGAGGATGGTTGAGCCCGCGGTTGCGGCGGCGGAGGAGGTGGTGGCGATGGTCCAGCCGACGGGACCCAATGGTGTGCAACCGAAATAGGCCGACAGCCCCGGAACCATGACCACCGCACCGAGAACCACACCGCTGGCCGCGGTGGTGACCCAGACCAGGGGACTGCGGCGGCCGGAGAGGAGTGTCTGCCCGAGTTGGGTGCCGATGAGTGCGACCAGTCCGATGGTGGCCGCGCGGCGCTGGGTTCCGGTGTAGCGGCCGATCGTCCACGCGGTGCAGGCACCCGCCGCAGTGGCTATGCCGCGCACCGCGATCGTGCGGGTGAGGTCGGGCCCCAGGCTGGCGGGCGGAATTTCGGCCAATTGTCGTGCCCGCTGCTCGGTGCCGTGCTCCGTATCGTGCGGGTCCGGGCTGTCGCGATCCGGTGAAAGGGCCAGGGCCAGTGCGGGAAACATATCGGTGAGCATGTTCACCAGCAGGAATTGCCTGGTGCCCAGCGGTGCCCGTCCACCGACCACGGTGCCGTAGACGGTGAACGCGATCTCCCCGGCATTGCCGCCGACCAGCACGCCCACCGCATCGGTAATGCGCTGCCACATGCCGCGTCCCTCCACCACCGCGTGCAGCAGTGCGAGCGGATTCGGATCTGTGAGCACCAGATCCGCCGCATTGCGGGCGGCCGCGGATCCCCGTGCGGCCAAACCGATTCCGATGTCGGCGCTGCGGATGGCCGCCGCATCATTGCTGCCGTCGCCGGTCATGCCGACCACATGTCCGTTGCGGCGCAGCGCGGCCACGATGCGCACCTTCTGCTCCGGATCGACCCTGGCGAAGACAGTGCTGCGTTCGATGAGCTCGGCCTGTTCGGAATCGTCGAGCCGATCCAGATCGGCACCGGTGGTGACGGTATCGACCGCAATGCCGAGTTGGCGGGCCACCGCCGCCGCCGTGACCGGATGGTCGCCGGTGATCATGCGCACCCCGATACCGTTGTGCTGCAAGGCGGTTACCAGCGGCAGCGTCTGTGGCCGCGGGGTGTCGGCGATGCCGAGGAAGCCGAGCAGCGTGAGTTTGTCGACGGCGCCTTCGACATCACCTGGCTCGTCGGAGAAATCGCGACGGGCAACGACGAGTACGCGCAGGCCCTGTTCGGCGAGGCTGTCGACAACCTCCCGCGCGCACTTGTGCACATCATCGGAGAATTGTTCTCCGGTAGGCGATTTGGTGCAGCGGGGGAGGACGACCTCCGGTGCGCCCTTGACGATCAGGCGCAGTCTGCGCGTCGTCTGGCCGAGCACCGCGGCATAGCCGCGATTGGATTCGAACGGGATCTCCTCGATCGGATCCCACCGGCGCGCCTCGTCACCGAGACTTTCGGCCGCATCCAGGACGGCGCGGTCGGTGGCGTGCAGCACCGGTCCATCGTCCGGATCCGGGCAGGCGCGGGCGGCGGCGCGCAGCAGTCGGCGCGCATCGTCGGACTCGTCATCGGCCGCCCACTGGGTATCCAGGTCGGCCAGCATGGTGAGCCGCAGCCGCCCCTCAGTGAGCGTGCCGGTCTTATCGAAGCACAGGGTGTCGACGCGGCCGAGCGCCTCGACGGTGCGGCTGGCGCGGACCAGCACGCCGTAGCGCGACAGCCGCCGCGCGGCCGCCAGCTGCGCCACCGTGGCGACCAGCGGCAACCCCTCCGGCACCGCGGCCACCGCGACCGAGACACCGTCGGAGATCGCATCGCGCAGCATCCGCCCACGCAGGCCGCCGAGCGCGGTGACCAGTGCGCCACCCGAAAGGGTGAGCGGGAGGGCGTTTTTGGTGAGCTGCCGCAGTTGGGCCTGTACGCCGCCCTTGTCCGGCGGCACCGCGCCCGCGGCCGCGCGACCGGCCTGGGTGTCGGAGCCCACGGCGACCACGACGGCCAGGCCCGTCCCGTTCACCACCGTGCTGCCCGCGAAGATCATGCAGGCGCGTTCGCCCAGTGCAGCGCCGGGTGTGGCCGCGAGACTCTTTTCGACCGTCACCGATTCGCCGGTCAGACCGGATTCGTCCATTTCCAGTTCGTCCACGCGCAACAGTCGCGCATCGGCGGGCACCACATCGCCCGCCCGCACGACCACGATGTCGCCGATGGCGAGAGCGTCCGCGGGCACGGATACTTCGGTCTGTTCGGATTCGTCGATCGCGGCGCGGTCGATCAGGCGGCCGGTGAGTTGTTCGCCTTCGAGCAGGTCCTGCAATTCGCTCTCGGCGCGCTGACGCTGAGCGGCCGATATCACCGCATTCACCGTCAGCACCGAGGCGAGCAGTATGGCATCGGACGGCTCGCCGAGTATGGCGGTGGCGACGGCACCGACGCTGAGGATCGGCGTAAGCGGGTCATCCAGTTCGTGGCGCAGATGGCGCGCGAAGGAGGTCACCGGCGCGAGAGTCTTCGTGATCAAGCTGCTTTCGGCTCGGGCCGGGATCGCGCGCTCGTCGAGTGCCGGGGGTTGCGGTAGACGTCCCAGTACTTCGTTGGATTCCAGTGCGTGCCAAGGCAATAGGGGTGCGATGGTGGTGGGCGGTGCGGATGTGGCCGCTCGAATCCCTCGGCGCGCTCCGGTCGTCAGCGCGGTCAGCTGCGCGGCGACCATCGGCGTTGATCGAGCCTTCCTGGTCGGGGTGACGGCGAGCAGCAGCCCGCCCAGCGCGCACGCCGACAGCGCCAGGGTGCGCCCGCGTTCACTGACCTGCCGCGCGGGCGCGACCGTCGCGAGCACCCGCTGCACCTGGTCCAGATCCCGGCAGATGGCATCGGCGGCCCACGGCGGTTGGCAACGGTCGCCGCGGAACAATCCGAGCGCTACATCGGCCCGGGCCAATGCTTTATGGGCGCACGGGCTCAACACCGCGACAACCTGCCCGTCCTGCTGCAGACGCTCGACCAGCTTGCTCATCGATGCCGTCGCGGCAACGAATTCATCAGCGAGCGAACGCAATTCGTTCGCATCCTCATGCGCGACGAGCACCACCCGCAACCCGGCTCGCCGCGCCGCGGTCAACACATCGTGCGCGCTCGGATCGAGTTCCCGCCCGAGCAATACGCGCCCGACCGTCCGGTCACCGTCGCGAAGTTCGCGCCAGACCGGCCGGATGGTGGCCCCACGATCACGAGCCCCACTCCTTGGATGCACCAGCCGCAGCGCCTCGTCCTCCGCCGCGGTCTCTTGGTCGCCATCAGTTGCGGCTGCCTCGTAGTTCCCTGTGGCGGCGTTCTTGTCAGCGGCTTCCCCGCCCGTCCACGCGGTGGCTCGGCTCTTATCTCGGCTCGCGGTCTGCTTCTCGACCTCGGTCGCGGCGTACCTGGCGCCCTTACTCGCGGCCACATCGTTGCCGTCGGTGGTGGCCTTCTTGTCGCCGACCGTCGCGGCCTTCTCGTCTGTTCCGGTTTCGTCCTGCTTGTGGCCGTTGGTGGCGGCGTTCTTGTTGCCGTCGGTCGCAGTCTGCTTGTCGGCCGCAGTCGCGGCCTCCCCGTCCTCGGTCGCGGTCCCCGCGTCACCCTCCGACGACCACAGCAATCGCTGGGCCGCACTCCAGACCTTCCCCGTCGACCATTCGTCATCAGCCGACTCGACATCGAGTACCAGCCGACGTGACGTGAGCAGTGCCTCGCCGTCGATCACCAGCGTGGTCAGGCGGTCCAATCGCCGCCACGCGCCTCGATGCAAGGTCAGCACGCCCGTCCGCGCGAGGACCATATCGACGCTGGCGGCGTAGGCCTCGCGGGAGGCCCGGGCGGCCTTCGGTGCGCCGAGGCCGAGGGCGTCGGCGGCATCGCCAAGGCGGCCGAGTCCGACGAATGCGGCGGTGCCGAGCAGCGATCCGGCCGCGGTTTCGTCGGCGACGCGTTCGATCGGGCCGCCCGGCAGGTCGGTGGGGCGGGTGTAGGGCGGTAGGGGTTCGGTTACGTCGGGGTGTTCGCGGCGTACCAGTTCGGACTCCCAGTTGCGCCACGCCAACCGCTGGGAGATGGCCTCACCGAAGAGAAAGGTGCGTTGGGCCGTATCGGCCAGCAGATTCGACAGTCCATCCGCGGCGTCTTCGCCTAATGCGGTTCCGATCGCGGTGACGACGGTGAGAGCCATATCTGTGCGGGAGCGCCCGATGCGCGATTCGAGCATCGTGCGCAGTCGCGGTTGGGTGTCGACGAAGGTGGCCGCGGCCCGCACCGCGCGCGCCGGACCACCGAACGGCAGCCGCGCGCCGAAAGTGGACACCGCAATGGCGAATACCTCGCTGGCCACCTGAATTCCCGCCGCCAGCAACGGTTCCCTGTCCTCCGGGTATTCGACGCTGCGACTCCAGTCCACCTCGGCGACATTGTTATCGGCCTCGATCCCCTCGATGGCCTCGAGCAGTTCCGGTAGTCCGGTCGCGCCGTCGCGCAGCGTGGCGACCACCCGGCCGGTCACCGCGTTGACCCGTGACCACCGCACCCCACGCAACTTGCCCAGCCGCTCGTCCAATGTCCGCGCGAGGGCCGCGCCGCGCTCGGAACTCAGGCCGCGCACCTCGATGGTCGCCTTGTCATCACGCATGGCCACCCGACGGTTGGCGCGCCGCTCATGCGGATCGACCAGATCGAGTAGGTCGTCACCGAGCGGGCTCTCCGGCGTGGGAGCCATTTCGTCGACTCCGGCAGCGGCCGTGTCGATGACCGATGTCGCGGCATCGACCACGGCTCCTGCCGCGTGTTCGGCCGCATGCAACGGTGCTTCGACGAGTTGTACGCCCAATCCGACAGCCGTCGAAACGCCGGTGCGCACCGCACCGGTTACCGCCGCCGTCGACGCCTCGATCCACCACGGTGCCAAACCATCACGCCTACCCATATTCGGCAACTACCCGGCATCGCCGGATGCAAACGGGCACCGAAAGTGGTTGTTGGCTGGGAGTTTAGCCACTCGCCACGGCTCTCACCGGCGCTGGATTGGCTGCCGCGTCAGCGGGTATGCGACAGACATGCCGACCTTCGGGAGGTGAAGGTCATAGCGACATGCGAGGCTGCCCGGCACCGTCAACGAGGACGAGGCCCCCAATGAAGCGGACCGCGCACGGCCAGCCACGCGACGCTCGACAACACCAGAAAGTGTCATGTGATGAGGCAGGTAACGGTGCTGTTCGCGGACGGGTCCGAAGGGGGCGGAGCCGCATTGGACCAGGTCGCGATACTGACCGGCACGGCGATCGCGATCGCCGCCGTGCTGGCCGTGGTCGGGTATCTGCACCGCGCCCGCCGCATCACCTGGCTGCAAAGCGCCGCCGATGGACTCGGACGGCTCAGTAACCGGCCCGGCTGGGTCGCGCTGCCGCTCGCGCTGTTCATCGCCACCATTCTCACCGCGCTATTCGGCTTCATCTGGGATGTGAGCCTGCATATCGGCAAGGGCCGCGACGAGGGCCCGCTGGCGAATCCGGCGCACTACTTCATCATGATCGGCCTGTTCTTCCTGTTCATGGCCGGAATGCTGGCCATCATCCTGCCGCGAGAGGAGAAACCGGGTCCGGCCGCGATCCGGATCACCCGCGACTGGTACGCGCCGGTCGGCGGCGTGCTGATGGCGGGCGCCGGACTGTACGCCCTCATCGGCTTTCCGCTCGACGACATCTGGCATCGGCTGTTCGGCCAGGACGTCACCCTGTGGGGTCCGACGCACCTGATGCTGATCGGCGGTGCTGGTTTATCGCTGGTCGCCGTGCTGCTGCTGGAATTCGAAGGCCGCCTCGACCGTCCCGATCCGGACCGCACCGACGGACCACTGCTGTGGCTGATCCGCACCTTCGCCTTCGGCGGTCTGCTGATCGGCCTGTCGGTGTATCAGGTCGAATTCGATTTCGGCGTCGAACAATTCCGTCTGGTCTTCCAGCCGATGCTGATCGCGGCCGCGAGTACCATCGCGCTGGTTTCGGCGCGCTACACGCTGGGGCGCGGTGGCGCGTTGGCGGCGGTTGCATTCGCGATCTTCGTCCGCACCGTGGTAGCGGTCGTGGTCGGTCCGCTGCTCGGCGCGCCGCACAACGTATTTCCGCTGTATCTCGGTATCGCGCTGATCGTGGAACTGATGGCACTGCTGCCCACCTCCAGACCGGTTCGGTGGGGTGCGCTGACCGGACTGGTCGCGGCCACTCTCGGGCTCTGGCTCGAATCGCTATGGGTAACAAGGATGTTCGTGGACTCCTGGCCGACCGGTAGGTGGCCGGAGCTATTGGTAATGGCGGTGCCGGTGGGTATTGCGGGCGGTGCGGTCGGCGTGCTGCTCGGCATGGTCCTGCGGGGCGAAGAGCTGCCGCGTGTCGCGATTCGCCGTGGCATCGTGATCGCGGCGGTGCTGATCACCGCGGCTGCCACCGCGAATGGCCTGCGCGTGAATGTTCCCGAAAATGCCTCGGCGACAGTGCAATTGCGTGATGCGGCAGCCGTGACCGACGGCCGGATGGTGAACGCCGATATCACGCTGGCACCCAAGGATTTGGTGGGCGCTGATCCCGAGTGGGTGCAGATTCTGGCCTGGCAGGGTGGCATCGGTTCCTCGAGCCCCGGGCGCGGATTGGTGATCGATCAGCTGCGCAGGGTCGGTGAGGGACACTATGTCAGCACGAAACCGGTTCCGGCATACGGCACTTGGAAGACCATCTTGCGGGTGCACGACGGCCGAATGCTGACTGCACTACCGATCTACATGCCCCACGACCCCGGCATCGATGCCGCCGAAGTTCCGGCGCTGGACCAGTTCACCCGACCCTTCGTCCCCGAAATCACTGTGCTCCAACGTGAACGCTCATTCGACCGCCCCTCCTGGCTGATCAATGTGGCATCGCTGGTCGTACTCGTCTGCTCGTTGATTCTCATCTGGGGGCTGTCCTGGGGTGCGGCTCGGATCAACCTCGCCTATCGACGCGATGTGCGCGCGGAATCGGCGACGTCCGCAGCACCCCTTAAAACCCGGGCCGAACCGGGCTAGCCTCGGGATATGTGCCGAAATATCACCGCTCTGCGTGGGCTCGAGCCCGCGGCCACCCCGGAAGAAGTGCATGCCGCGGCATTGCAGTACGTCCGCAAGGTCGGCGGGCTGTCCAGCATTTCCGCAGCTACGCGCCCTGCGGTTGACGCCGCCGTCGCCGATATCGCGGCCGCGACCATGCGGCTGCTCGAACAATTGCCCGACCGGAAGGTGCCACCGAAGACCGTGCCGCCGCTGCGGCGTCCCGAGGTGCAGGCGCGCATCCACGCGCATTCGCACGACTGACGCTGCTGTGAGCAGATCTGCTGAGGGCAGCGTGGCGAGATTTTTCCGGTAGCCGCGCGGCACGGTGGAGTCATGGCTCACGATGACAAGACACCGTTGTTCAGTTGGCGCGCCAGGGAGCAGCTGCTCAGCAGGCGGATCCTGGTGCTGGACGGACCCCTCGACGACGACAACGGGACGCTGCTGATGACGCAGCTGCTCACCTTGGCGGCCGAGGATCCCGATGCGGGGATCTCATTGTGGATCCACTCTCCAGGTGGTTCGGTTCCGGCAATGCTCGCCATTCGCGATGTGATGCGACTGGTGCCGTGCGAGGTCTCCACCTTGGCGCTCGGATTGGCTTGCAGCGCAGGGCAATTCCTCTTGTCCGCGGGTACACCGGGGCGGCGGTTCGCCTTGCCGCACGCCCGGGTGTTGATGCATCAGGGCTCGGCCGGAATCGGCGGCAGCGCCGTCGACGTCGAGGTTCAAGCCGATGACTTGCGCTACACCGTGGAGACGGTGCTCGGCATCATCGCGGGCGATACCGGCCAGCCCTACGACCGCATCTACGAGGATTCGCTGCACGACCGCTGGTTCAGCGCGGCGCAGGCCAAGGAGTACGGCTTCATCGACCACATTGTCGGCTCGTTCGGGCAGATCGTGCCCCAGCGCCAGCGGATCGGAATTTCGGCATGACCTACACCATTCCCAATGTCATCGCCCAGCATCCGCGCGGCGGCGAGCGGATCACCGATATCTACTCGCACCTGCTCGCCGAGCGGATCGTCTACCTCGGCACCCCGATCGATTCCGGTGTGGCCAACGCGCTGATCGCCCAGCTATTGCACCTGGAGTCGGAGAGTCCGGAACAGGAGATCAACCTGTACATCAACTGCGAGGGCGGCGATCTGTCCGCCATGCTCGCGGTGTACGACACCATGCAATTCATCAAAGCGCCGGTGGCGACCACTTGCGTCGGCCAGGCCATCGCGGTCGGCGCGGTCCTGCTGGCCGGTGGCGAACCCGGTCGCCGCTCCCTGCTGCCGCACGCCCGGGTAGTTCTGCATCAGCCCGCCGCCCGCGGTCAGGGCGCGATTCCCGACCTGATCCTGCAGGCCGACGAGTTGGTGCGGATGCGCGCCGAAATCGAGTCGATCCTGTCGCGACACACCGGCCAACCAGCCGAGCGACTGCGGCACGACACCGACCGCGACCGCGTCTTCACCGCACAGGCGGCCGTCGACTACGGACTGGTCGACAACGTGCTGGGTGCCCGCGCCGCCTGATCAGCGTCTAGCCATGCGTGCGTGGGGCTTGCGTCGAGCGCAGTCGAATGGTGGTTGTGGACTAGGCCGCGAGTGCCATCAGAGTGGGGGTGGAGCTCGCGCGGGGAACCGACTGCCGGGCGAAGGTGAGTCGACGATGAGCGCGCAATTCGTCGGCGACCTGCTCGGTGAGACCGAACAGGGTGGTGCCGAGCGCACCGGCCAGCGCGGCGATCATCTCGCTCGACGGTTCCTTGCGGCCGCGCTCCACCTCGGACAGGTACTGCGGCGAAATGCCCGCACGACCGGCGGTTTCGACGAGTGTCTCGTGTTGCTCCTGCCGCAATGTGCGCAGTCGTTCCCCGAGCACCTCCCGCCACAGCGGTTCCTCGGTGTGCCGAGGTCGGTCGTCGGGTCCACCTTGGATCGAGTGCAGCTCGGTCATAGCACGAGCCTAAGACCGCGGCCGCCGATCCGGCCGGGCATTACGCTGTGGGCGGACAAACCGACGAAGGCCCCATGTCCAACGGACACAGGGCCTTTCGCATCGAGTCGGGATCAGGGCAGCGGAATCCACTAGCCGAAGAACCAGAAGCCGTGGCCCTGGGGCTGCTGATCATGCCGCTGCTGGTCCGGCCGCTGGTCCTGTATATTTGCGCACCCTAGCCCGTGGCTGTGAGTTGGCTAGGACCGAACCGTGAGCTGTTCGCAGACGCGATAGGTGGTCATGATGTTGAGACGGTGCAGGTTTCGGCACAATTCGAGGAAGCCCTGCTCGGCAAGCTCGAACGGGATCTCGTATTCGCTGAGCGCAGTGGCGAATTCGGGGTCGAGGTCGGTGGCCCAGGGATCGGTGCACAGCTCGTAGGTTTCATCCAGCGTGCGGCCCGCCTCGAATGCGGCCGATACTTCGTCGCGTAGGCGTTCGAGATAGTCGATGAGCACGGTGATCGCGCGTGGACCGCGGCCCATCGGACCGTGACCAGGGACGATCGTCTCGAGGTCGGGCAGGGCCTGCTGCATGGCGCGCAGCGAGCCGATGTAGGGCTCGGGGCCGCCCTGCAACAGCATGTGTGCGGAGCCCGCGCCGGTCAGGAAGTTTCCGGTCCAGGCAGTGCGCTGTGAAGGCACGTAGACGATGGTGTCGCCCGGACCGTTGCCGGGACCGAAGTGGTGCAATTCGACGGTGCGGCCGCCGAGATCGATCTCCATGGCCGTCTCGAACGTCAGATCCGGCAGCCGCCAGCGGGTGACCTCGCCGAACAGCTCCTCGTCGCCGTACATATTGCGCGAGCGGATGTCCTTCTCGTAGCCGAGGTCGTGCATATTGTCGCGATTGGCGCGCGAGGTGATGACGGTCAGATCGTCGAAGGCGGTATTCCCGAAGGTGTGATCGCCATGGTAGGTGGTGTTCACCAGGTAACGCAATGGAGAGTCGGCGAGATCGGTTGCCAGAGTTCGGATCTGGGTTCCGATCGTCGGCGTGATGCCAGCGTCGACGACCAATGCGGCCCGGTCGCCGAAGATGACGCCGTTATTGTCCTTCGGCGGCACATTGGCCATCAGCGCGACGACGCCCTCGCCGATCGGATGCGGTATCAACCGCAGGCCGGTCGGGCTCAGATTCGGTCCGGCATAGCCTGCCGGTCGTTCGGAAATCTCTTGGGACAGTAGATGTTTCGACATGAGCATGATCCTCACGATGGATGACTGCTTCTCGAGCGCTCGACTCGATAATAATCAATCGATCGATTATTAACCAGTGGTCGTCTAATCTGAGCCCATGACGGTGACTCCGCCACGGCGCGTCGGCCGCCCGCGCAAGGACGAGGCGGGTGATACCCGTGCGCTGCTGCTCGCCGCCGCGCTGGATCTATTCGTCGAGCATGGCTACGCCGCCACCTCGGTGCGGATGATCGCGCGCGCCGCAGGTCTGTCCGATGGCGGTCTCTACGCTCACTTCGCCAATAAAGACGCGATCTACCGGGAGCTGACCGCCCAGGCCGGTGTCGGCGCGGTGGACACGGTGATCGCCGAGTTGCTTCCGGACCCCGATACGCCCCCGGATGATCCGCGCGGCTTCCTGACCGAAACCGTCGATCGAATACTGGACATCTTCGATACCGACGAATCCCGCAAGTTCACCAAACTCTTACTGCGCCAAGCGATTCCGAACGATCCACGCCTGGTCACCGACATGCTCGGCAAGGGGGCGGCCGCGCTGGCTCCGTACTTTCCGATCTGGGCGGATCGCGGACAACTGACCGAAGTGGTAACCGCGCGCCTGCGCACCGGGGAGTCCACCGGTGAAGCCTTGATGTGGGAACTGCTGGCGCCGCTGGGTTTCGTGCGATTGGTCTACCTGCACGGCCCGTCGGCGGCCCGCGCCGAAGGACGCCGCCGTGCCCACGACCACCTGGCCTTCTTCCTCGCCGCGGTGGTGCGCGACCGACGATGATCTTCCTCGACCACACCGATGACATCCCGGGCACTCCGTGCCCCGCGGAGTAAGGAGACAGCAATGACGATTCGCAAGGTGACCGTCCTCGGCACCGGGGTGCTGGGATCGCAGATCGCGTTCCAGACCGCATTCCACGGATTCGATGTCACCGCCTACGACATCAGCGACGAGGCGATCGCCGGTGCCCGCGAGCGTTTCGCCAAGCTCGCGGCGACTTATCGCATCGAAGTGCCGGGCGGTGACAGCAAGGCAGAGAAGACCGAGGCGGGCATCGTCGTGACCACGGACCTCGCCGCGGCCGTGCGGGATGCCGACCTCGTGATCGAGGCGGTGCCTGAGGTGCTCACCATCAAGGAGCAGACCTACCGGCAACTGGGCGAACTCGCGCCGGAAAAGACGATCTTCGCCACCAATTCGTCCACCCTGCTGCCCAGCGATATGAAGGACTACACCGGCCGCCCCGATAAATTCCTCGCGCTGCACTTCGCGAATCTGGTGTGGCGGTACAACACCGCCGAGGTGATGGGCACCTCCGAAACCGATCCGCAGGTCTTTCGGGCGGTCGTCGAGTTCGCCGCCGCGATCGGCATGGAGCCGATCGAACTGCACAAGGAAAAGGCGGGCTACGTCCTCAATTCGCTACTCGTGCCACTGCTGAATGCGGCCATGGCCCTCGGCGCGGGCGGATTCGCCGAACCGGAGGCGGTCGACAAGACCTGGCGGATCGGCACGGGCGCACCGGTCGGGCCATTCCAGATGCTCGACGTCATCGGCCTGACCACCCCCTACAACATCCTGGTCAACAGCGAGGACGGCCAGGAACTAGCGGCCTGGCTCAAGACCAACTACATCGATAAGGGCAAGCTCGGCATCGCCACCGGAGAGGGCTTCTACAAGTACTCCGCATAGCTCCACCGAACACTCGCCGAGCCGCCTCGCTGACGCAAAGCCAGTGACTATCACGCATAGCAAATAGCCTGTGCGCGATAGTCACTCGCTCTGCGACAGCTCCTCGGTACCGAGGCGGGCGCTGGGTGGGTCAAGCGCATCAGCGGGGTGCGGGTTGGAACAGTTCGACGAGGTTGCCCGCCGGATCTTGCAGCAGGACCTGTTGTCCGCCGGGGCCGCTGATGATGTCGTTGCGGAAGGTGACCCCGGCTGCTCGGAGCCGCTCGACCTCGGCGGCGATATCGTCGACGACGAGCTGGAGGCGGTTCCAGCCGCCGGGAGTCGGGACCGCGCCGTCGGGCATCGGACGCGCCGCTGAGCTCTTGGGTCCGGCAAGTAGCAGCTGGAGCGGGCCGCGTACGACGGCGGCGAAGGCGGGGGCGGCGTCGAAGTCGACGGTGAAGCCGAGGTGGGTGGTGTAGAAGTCGACAGCCGCCCGTACATCGTCGATGAGATAGCGGATGCGGGCGAGTTCGGTCGGTGCGGTCGTCGTCATGACGGATCTCCTTGTTTCTACAGCGGCAGGAAGCCGATTCGGGTATCGAGTTCGGTTGCGACACTTCGGAATTCCGGATAAGCCGCACTATCGGTGGGAGCTGCGGCGGACGGATCGGGCAGGCTCCAATGCGTTTCGACGGCCGATCCGTGGTCGCGCGGGACCTCGCGGATCTTGTCGCACAACGTGATCACGTAATCGAAATGCCGCGCCGCGACGGCGTCGAGCGATTGCGGTAACCGGGGTTCGAGGTCGATGTCGTAGTCCTCGTGCAGGACTCGCACCGCGTTCGGATGTAGTCGCGGTGCGGGATGACTGCCTGCGCTCGCGACGTCGATGCCCTCGACGCGGCGGCGCAGCAGGGCCTCGGCGATCGGGGAACGCGCACTGTTTCCGGTGCACAGGAACAACACCGAGCTGCCCTTCGGCCATGGTCGGCGCGTCGGCGCCAGCGCCGGATGCAGTGCGGTCGCCGCCTCGCCGAATGCGCTTGCGCAGCGGGACAGGTCGAGGTGGTAGTAGCTGTCGCGACCGTCGAAGTTGCTGCGCCGCACCGTCACCAGCCCGGCCGAGCGCAGCAGGCGCAGGTGGTAGGACACCAGATTCTGTGGCTCGTCGACGGCGGCGACCAACTCCCGCACGCGGCGATCACTCGCGGCCAACTCGGTCATCAGTGCCCAGCGCAGCGGATGCGCCGCCATGCGCATCAGCAGCGGAACCGGCACTCGATGGGAGGTCACGTAAGCGAGAATACATCAAACTGATTTGATGTGTTTTGCCTTCGGCGCGGCAATTCGGCAATGCGCTCGGCACCCTTACTCCGGTGCGGGCTCGGCCTCTTCGGATTCCTCGGGGGGTGCGGTGACGACGTCGATCTGTTCGCCCAGGTAGCGGGCTATCACCGCGATCACGGCCGCTACCGGAACCGCGAGGAAGGCGCCGACAATGCCGTAGAGCGAGCCGCCCGCGGTGATCGCGACGAGTACCACCACGGCATGCAATTGCATGCTGCGGCCCTGCAGAACCGGTTGCAGCACATTGCCTTCCAATTGCTGGACGGCGATGATGATGCCGAGCACGATCAGCGCCGTGGTGACACCATTGCCGACCAATGCGACGAGCACCGCCAGCGCCCCGGCCACGAATGCGCCGACCATCGGCACGAAACCGCCCATGAAGGTGATCACCGCGAGCACGAATGCGAGTGGGACGTGCAGGATCACCAGTCCGGCTCCGATGAACACCGCATCGATCAGACTGACCAGCGCCTGGACGCGGATGAATCCGCCCAGAGTGGACCAGATCCGATTCAGCACCTCCTCGAGGTGCCTGCCCCCGCGACTGCCGAGGACGGCATGCAGCCACGGCAGCAGCCGTGGACCGTCCTTGATGAAGAAGAATGCCAGGACCAGCACCAGGAACAGCGTCACCAGCGTGGAGGTCGCGGTGGTCACGCCGGTGAAAACGCCGGAGGCGATCTGTTCCGAACTGGACTTCAGCCGCTGGGTGATCGCCTCCACCGCGGCCTGCAACTGCTCCTCGCGGATCCGCAGCGGCGGACCGTGCAGCCAATCGCGCACCTTGTTGACGCCCTCGGTGGATTTGTCGGCCAGCTCCGGGGCCTGGTCCACGACCGACGGGACGATCAGTGCGATGACACCGGCGAGGACCCCGATGAATCCGAGCAGGGTGAGCGCCGCCGCGAGACCCGGCCGAAGGCCGTGCGCGGTGAGCCAGCGGGTCGGCGGCCACAGTATCGTCGCGACGATCAACGCCAGCGCGAGCGGCAGCAGCACCACCCAGAGGGCGGCGACGACGGTACCGAGCACCCACGCGCCCGCCGCGATCGCCACAATGCACAGCGACCATTTGGCCAGCCAGATGAGTCCGGCGCCGATCGCGTCGCCGCGGTCGCGGGTCGGTGGGCGGGTCTTGTCGGTGCCGTCCTGCTCACTCACGCCGCCAGTCTGGCACGGAAGACCCTCGCGCTGCCGGAGTTAGCGGCTCACTAACTTTTCCGAGACGTCCGTCACCTGTTCCGCGAACCAGGTGCGGTAGAAGGTGAACGCCAGCGCGGCGAATACACCGAGAACCGCGACACCGAACGGGAACGGGTAATTCGCCATCGGCAGCGCGAGGAAACGTACGCAGAGCAGCACCCCCGCGAAGGTCGCGATGCCGAAGGCCACCACCTGTGCGCGGGCGCGGTCCCAACCCCGGTCCGGCTCGCGCAGCACGGATTCGACGGTCAGGCACAGTGTCGCGCCCGCGACGAGGTCGACACCGTAGTGGGCGCCGAGTCCCAGCGTCGCGACCAGGGTGCAGACCAGCCAGAACGCACCACCCCAGCGCAACCAGAGCGGTCCGCGCCGAGAATGGATGAACAGCGACAGCGCCCACGCCGTATGCAGTGACGGCATGCAGTTGCGCGGTGTGATGGCGTCGAACGGCATCGAATCGACCGAGGACGGCAGTGCCGCAACGACATTCGGCCAGACATCGGCGAGTTCGAACCCCTGCCCCTCGGGACCGAACGCGAGCACCGGCCCGACCACCGGGAAGACCACATAGAACAACGGACCGACCACGCCGAGCGTCAAGAATGTACGCACCAGATAGTGGCGCGGCCACACACCCGCGGTCACGCCGCGCAGCTGCCATGCCGCGACCACGATGGCCGCGACCGGCAGTTCGAAATACACCCAGCGCACCACACCCAGTGGCACCGGTCCGGCCGCGTCGAGCGCCTGTCCGATGAGCCAGGACGGATTGCCGAGCGCGTGATCGGCCAGTTCCGCATAGGGGTCGAGCACGGTCGGGCAGGCCCATGCGGTGATGTCCAGCCAGATCTCGCCGACCTTTGTCGCCAGAATCAGCAGCGCACCGAGAGCGATTGTGCGCAGCGCGGTTTCGCGCCGCGCACCGGTCCAGCGCACCGCCGCGATCACCGCCAGCGCGGTGAGCACGATGGTCGGACCGTTGCCGACCGTGAACAGCCGCCCCTCGATCGCCCGAATGATCACGAAGACCACATCGATGCCGACCGCGGCCGCCAGCGCACGCACCCGCACATTCCAGGAGACGCCGATCAGCGCCAGCAGAAATCCGGCCCACGGCGTGGTCGCCGATTTGGGTCGCCCGACATAATCCCAGGCAAGACTGGTCAGCGGCCCGAGCGCATTGATATGCACCGCCATCAACTGCCCCGCGACCAACACCGCGACCGCGCCGATGACACTGCCCCAGATCAACCGAGATCGCCACGGACGCGCAGTCCCCGCTTCGTCCGGAGGTGCAACCGATCTCTCCTGCGCGCCCTCAATCAGCATTCCGACATCGTAAACAGGATGTGAACACCACCGTGCGCCCCGATTAACGCAACCTGTGAACGTTGCCATGCCCGCGCCCACGGTCAGCGCCGGAGCACCGCCCGGGCGGGCCGGGTATCAGGGACGGGCGATGATGAGTGGGCAGTCGGTGGCATGCAGGACGGCCTGGCTGACCGAGCCGAGCGTCATGCCCGCGAATCCGCCGCGGCCGCGGCTGCCGAGGACGATCAGTTGGGCGTATTCGGCCTCGGCGAGTAGACATCTTGCGGGTCGATCCTCGACGACCACGCGCTCGACCGTCAGGTCCGGATACTGTTCCGCACAACCCGCCAGGCTTTCCGACAGCAGCTCCTCGGCCTCTTTCTGCATATCGTCGCGGGAGATGTAGCGGTTGAATTCGGACCAGGCGAGCACCGCGCGCACGCCGACCTCGCGATGGGCGGCCTGGTCGAAGGCGACCTCGATGGCGCGGGTGGCGCTGGGAGAGCCGTCGACACCGACGAGCACCGGTCCGCGCAGCCGATCGGCTTTGTCGTTCTCGGGTTCGGGAATGACGGCGACCGGGCAGTGCGCGTGCCTCGCGACGGCGGTGCTCACCGAGCCGAGCAGGGCGCGGCGGAAGGCGCCGAGACCACGGGTGCCGACCACGAGCATGCGCGCATCCTTGGAGCGGTCGAGCAGCACCGGGATCGGCGGTGCGTCGACCACGAAGGTGGTGATATCGAGGTCGCCGACGGGGGCGGCGGCCGCGGTCGCGTCGGCGCGGGCGGTGTCGACGGCGGCGGCACCGGTCGCTCGATAGGCGTCGTAATCGATCTGATCGAAGGCGATTCCTGGACCGAAGTCCATCGGAGCGCCGATGCCGTACACGATGTGCATGGGCGCGCGGTGGCGGACGGCATCGACCGCGGCCCAGCGCAGTGCCTCGGTGGCGGACTCGGAGCCGTCGACGCCGACGAGTACGGGGGGATTGAGGTTGGTAGACATGGGATTTCGTGCCCCCTTCTACGCTACTGCGGGTGGACGACCATGACCGGGCAGTGCGCGGTCTGCACCAGTGCGTTGCTGGTAGAGCCGAGCAGCAGTCCGCGGAATCCACCGCGTCCCCGGCTGCCGACCACCAGCAACTGCGCCGACCGCGACCATTCGCGCAGCGCTTGGCGCGGCCCTGACAGGTACACCTTGCGGATGACCTGCACATCCGGGTATTTCTCCTGCCAGCCTGTGAGCTGTTCGGCCAGGATCGCCTGCCCGACGGTTTCGGCATCGTGATCGGAGACGGCGTAGGGGAGTCCGGCGAAGCGGTCGTAATACAGGTCGCTCCAGGCGTGGACGGCGACGAGTCGGGTTCTGCGCTCGCTGGCCTCGGCGAACGCGGCCCCGACGGCGGCCGCGCTGACCGGTCCGCCGTCGGCGCCGAGTACGACCGGGCCGATGCGTCGGGTCTGCTGTTCGGTGCCGGTATCGCGCACAACCACGATCGGACCGCGGCCGTGGCTTGCGACCGCGAGCAGCGTCGATCCGTGATGGCCCAGGGCGCCGCCGGAACCGGCCGTGCCGATCGCGACCAGATGCGCCGCCTCGGACAGCTCGATCAACAGATGGGCCGGATCGGCTTCGGAGAGTTCGGTTTCCACGGTCAGGCCCGGATCGACCTGCTGGGCGAGTCGGCGAGCCGTGCGCAGCGTGTCCGCGCCTTCGCGTCGGATCGCATCGATCACCGGCGGCATGATCACGTCATAGAGCCCGTAGTCCGACCCCGCCGTGAGATCGAGACCGTGCACGATGCGCAGGCGCCTACCCCGCTGGGCCGCGGTTTCGGCGGCCCACCGGACGGCGAGATCGGCCGCTTCGGAGCCATCGGTTCCGACCACTATTTCCGCCGACGCCAGCCGGTGTGGGTCATTGTGGTGCTGGGTGGTCATGGGCGGTCCCTTCGGGTTTCCGATCGATCAGCTGCCCGTAGGGTAGGAATCCGAGGCCCGCGCGCACGCCTGGCATTGGTCACGAACCACAGGGTCCAAAGACCGCTCAGGGCAGCGGCGCCGACCAGCGCAATACCGTGCCCCCCTCCTCGCCCCGCGTGACACTGAAGCTGCCGCCCGCCTGCTCGGCGCGGGTCGCCAGATTCGCCAATCCGCTCATCCGCTCGAAGTTGTCGGGGACGCCGACACCATCGTCGACGATCTCGATGGTGACGTCGTCGCGCACCCGGAGCTGGACCGATACCGTCGTCGCCGACGCATGCCGCACCGCATTGCTCACCGCTTCGCGCAGCACCGCCTCGACATCCTCCGACAGCGGCGGCGCCAGCACCGAGACCGGTCCGGCCAGCCGAATCGAGGTGCGCAGCCCGCTGTCTCCGATCATGTCGGCGATGATGCCGTGCAACCGCTTGCGCAGCGTCGGGGCATCCGCGGTGGTGCTGCTGTGCAGATCGAAGATCGAATGCCGGATCTCCTGCACGATCGACTGGACGTCCTGAATGGTCTCGGTGAGCCGAGATTTGACCTCGGGTAACTGGGCCCGCTGGGCGGTGCTCTGCAGCGAGAGACCGACCGCGAACAGGCGCTGGATCACGTGGTCGTGCAGGTCACGCGCGATCCGGTCGCGCTCGGAAAGCACATCGAGTTCGCGCATCCGCCGCTGGGTGGTCGCCTGCTGTAGGGCCAGGGCGGCCTGGTCGGAGAAGGCGGCCATCATCGACTGCCCGGCCTGGTCCAATGGCTGCGCACCCGGCGGTTGCACGGCGACGAGCACACCGATGACGGTGTCCTCGGCGCATAACGGTAGGACCAGCGCGGGCCCGAATTTCGATGGCTCATAGAAGTGCGGCCGGAAGCGCAGTTCATTCACCGCGACGACCTGGCCGGACCGGAAGGCTTCACCGGAATTCGATTCGTCCATCGGGATGCGCTCGCCGATCAGCTCCTCGGAACCGACGCCCGCGGCGGCGACCACCACGAGTTCGGTGACATCCTCGGCGGGGATATCGGGGTCCTCCCGGAGTGCGAGGAAGGTGCACGCGGAGTGGGTGAGCGTCAAAGCCCGGTCGGCGACCAGTTCGAGTGCGGTACCCGGTTCGCCGCCCGCGAGCAGTTCGGTGGCCACATCGCGGTTGGCTTCCAGCCATTGCTGGCGGATCCGGGATTGTTCGTAGAGGCGGGCGTTGGCGATGGCGATGCCCGCGGCGGCGGCCAGCGCCTGCACCACGACCTCGTCGTCCTCGGTGAATTCCTGACCACCGGTCTTCTCGGTCAGGTACAGGTTGCCGAAGATCTCGTCGCGCACCTTCACCGGTACGCCGAGGAAGGTGTGCATCGGCGGGTGGTGGGCGGGAAAGCCGACCGATGAGGGATGCTTCGAAAGATCCGGCAGCCGAATGGGTTTCGGTTGTTCGAAGAGCAGGCCGAGGACACCGTGACCGCGCGGCAGATCACCGATCATGACCCGGGTCCGGTCGTCGATGCCCTCGTACACGAATTCGGCGAGCTCGTTGCTGGTCTTATCGGATTCGCGCACGCCGAGCGCGCCGTACTCGGAGTCGACCAGTTCGATGGCGGTGTGCACGATCGAGCGCAGCGTGTTGTCGAGGTCCAATCCCGCGGTGACCACGAGCATCGCCTCGATCAGCCGGTCCATCCGGTCGCGGACGACGACGATCTGGGCGATGCGATCTTGGACCTCGCCGAGCAGTTCACGCAGCCGCAGCTGGGACAAAGTTTCCGTAACCGGCAGCTGGCCGGACACGGTCGACTTGTCTTCCATACTGAGTATTCTGCTCCGAAACTGCAGGTGGGTTACTCCGGTTTCCGCGTCGGCGGCTCGAGTTTCGAGGCCAGCACCGCGGCCTGAGTGCGGCGTTCGACGCCGAGTTTGGTCAGCAGCCGGGAGACATAGTTCTTCACGGTCTTCTCCGCCAGGAACATCCGATCCCCGATCTGCCGATTGGTCAGTCCCTCGCCGAGCAGCTTCAGCAGGGTCCGTTCCTGTTCGGTGAGACCGGCCAGCGGCCCGGTCTTGGCCGCGGCCTCCGCACGCAGCTTCGCCATCAGCGCCGCGGCCGCGCGATTGTCCAGCAGCGACTTACCCGCGCCGACCTCGCGAATGGCCTCGATCAGCTCCATGGTGTCGATGTCCTTGACCACATATCCGCTGGCACCGGCCAGGATGGCATCGAGCATGGCCTGCTCGTCGGTGAACGAGGTGAGTATCAGACAGCGCAGCTCGGGATGCTGATCCAGCAGTTCACGGCACAGTTCGATGCCATTGCCGTCGGGCAGACGCACATCGAGCACCACGACCTGCGGCCGGAGCGCGGGTATGCGCGCCAAGGCCTGCGAAACCGTGCCCGCTTCGCCGACGACCTCGAGATCGGGCTCGGACTCGATCAGATCCTTCACGCCACGACGCACGATCTGATGGTCATCGACCAAGAACACGCTGGTCATCCCGAATCACCTCGCTCGATTGATTTCGACCCTACTGAGCGAGCGGACGCGGCGTGCCGGAGATCGACCCCGGTTTGGTGACAAAAGTCCCTTGCTCCGTCGAGTTCGGCCCCCAGGCGGCTGATGATATCCGTCCGAAGTCCCGCGAGGAGGGGGCGTCCTGCTCTAACCAGCGATAGCGCCGCGGTGGCAGCGTGAATCGGGATGGAGGAAAGGACACCATGGATCACGGATGGCCCGATGATCACACCGTGCGGGTGGCGCTTGCGCTCGCGGTGCGGGCGCCGTCGGTACACAACACCCAACCGTGGCGATGGCGGATCGGCGAGCACGCCGTGCAGCTGTATCTGGATCCCGCGCGGGCGCTGCCCGCCACCGATCCGGATCAACGTGACATGGTGTTGAGTTGTGGTGCGGCACTGCATCATCTGCGGGTCGCCTTCGCCGCACTCGGCTGGTCGGCGGTGGTGCATCGGCTGCCGAACCCGGCCGAATCGAACCACCTGGCATCGATCGAACTGGTGCGGCATCGGCCCAATCCGCAAGATATCGCGCTGAGTGCCGCGATCACCCGCAGAAAGACCGATCGTCGGCATTTCAGCTCGAGGCCGGTGCCGCCAGGGTATTCAGTGCTGCTCCACGAACGCGCCGCGACGCTGGGGGCGGCTGTGCGGCAGGTGACCGGCCGGTCACGGGACTGCTTGATCGATACGCTGCGGGTCGCGGCCGAGCACCATGCGGGAGTGTTCGCCGACCCGCGGTTGGTCGAGGAGGCGGACGAACCCGATTTCGCCGAACTGCTGGTGCTCGCCACCGCGGGCGACGATCGAGGCTCGCGACTGTGCGCGGGTGAGGCATTGAGCGCGGTGCTGCTCACGGCCACCAATGTCGGCCTGGCCACCTGTGTGTTGACCGAACCGCTCGAGATCCCGGCGCTGCGTCATCGGGTCCGGGCCGGGGTCCTCGACGATAACCGGTATCCGCAGGCCTTGATCAGGATCGGTTGGGCGCCGACGAGCTCCGAGCAGCTGCCCATGACACCGCGTCGGTCGGTCGAGGACGACCGGATCCCTTCGAAACCGCCGAGATAGCGGCACACTGAACGGCCGGGAGCTACCGCCCCGGCCGTTCGGGCTCATTGCCGGATTGTCAGGATGTCGGCGAGTGGGCGGCGCGGCGTAGGTGGGGTTTCGGGTTCGTCGTCGGGTGCGGTGCCTACCCGGATGACCACCTGCGGGGTGCCGGGATGGGGTAGCATACCCGCGATAACCATTCGGGCCGAAGGCATTTCGGTGATGTGGGTCATCGAGCAACTGGCCAGGCCCGCCGTCGTGCATTCCAGCAGCAGAGCGGAAAGCGCTTCGCCGGTGTGCAGCCATGCGCTGACCGATTCGCGCGGCGAACTGAGCACCAACAGTCGCGCCTGGTCCTCGAGATCACCGCGACGCGACGAATGCGGCGCCGCCGGGAAGGCGCGGCCGACATCGACGCGGGCGAATTCGGCATCGGAGACCAGAGCCTCGCGCGGAACGCCTTCCGGATCGCCGGAATGCCCAGCCCACCAATGCAATTCGCTTTGGTATTCGATGTCGTGGCGGCGCAGCGCAGTGGCATGGTCGGAAGCGACCGCGAACTTGGAGCGCGCGCTTTCGTGGAGGAGATCGAGGTCGAGGTCGTGCGGTGTCACCAGCATCCGTCCGGCGTGCAGCAGCTGCGCCATGCCGGTCGGTGCGAGCAGCGGCAGTCGGTCGGTACGTCGCCGCTCGATGGCGCGGGCGCGGGCCAGCACGCCGGTCGGCGGCTCGGGCCAGGGCCGGAATTCGATAACCGCCAGATAGTCGGGGCGGCCGGTATCGGGCAGCCGGGTGGTATCGGTGTGCCAGCCCTTGGCCGCGAATACGGTCCGCACATGGTGCAGCATCGCGCCGCAGCTGATAACCAGTTGCCTACCCAGTGGGTCCGCCGAGGTCAGGAGGCGGTCGTTGTCGCGGTACAGGTGCAGCCGGGTGCCGTCGAATACCCAGCGCCACGGCTGGGTGTTGTGCAACGACGGCGCACGGCAGGCCGAACGCATGGCCGCCACCACCGTGGAATGGTCCGGCACGGAACGTACGCGGGTGAGGCTGGTATCGGTCATACCCTCGACTCTCGTCGGGCGATGGGCCGGTCGATACAGGCCTTGCGCCTGTTCTCGAAGGTCGATGGTCACCCGTGGACTCGGACTGATCACACCGCGGACGGATACCCGATTCGCCGGTTGACAGCATCTGCCGGGACCAATGTCCCCGGATCCAGGGCATCCCGGCTCTGTCTACTCCCGTGCCCGTCGGGGACAGTTGAATGCGAACCGGCCACCGAGGTTCGGCAGAAGTGAGGCGGCACGAGCGGTCAACCGCGGGAGCGGATCATGGTGAGCGATTCGACTCGCCGGTGCCGTGCAGGCAGCGGACGAGTCGGGTGTGGCGACGACCATACCGTGATCCGACCGACGAATTAGGCCCTCGCCGCCATCCGCTTCGTCGATGACGCGGTGGCCGGTTCGATTCTCGTGCACGCGGCGATTACTGCGCGCGGAGCACCATGATGCCCGGAATCGTGCGCAGGTAGTCGGCGAAGGGGGAGTCGACCACCTTGTTATCGGCGGCGAGTGAGGATGCGTTGCGGAAGACCGGGCCGCTCGGTGTCATGACGAAGATGCCGACGTGGGTGACATCGAGTCCCGGCTGGTCGGCGTACGCGCCGATGTAGTCGCCGGTGCGGAGTCCACCGATGACGCCCTGGTCCACAGCGGCGCTCGGGATGTAGGTGATAGCGCGATCGACCACCGGCAGGCCCGGAAGATACGTCCCGCCATCGGCTTTCGCGTTGAGGTGTTTGGTGACGGCCACCGCGGCCGGGCTCAGCGTGCCGGTGATGTCGGTGGCCGCGCTGCGCGCGGTATGCGACCAATCGCTGAAGAAGTGCTTGCGCTGGCGGAACTCGACGCGGCTGTCGGTGTAGCGGGTCGCGATCAGATTCGCCACGAACTGATCCTGATCGGTGGACCTGCTGAGGGCTTCGACATAGTCGAGGTAGGTGAAGCAGTCCACCCGCCGCAGGTCGATGACCAACTGCTCGGGCTGGTCCGCCGAGCCGATGAGCATATCCGCGCCGTACGGCGTGCCGAGCAGCCGAGCCGACAGCCGATCGATCAGCTCGCCCTTGCTCGCACCCGGTGCGGCGGCCCGCACTGCCAGCAACTCATCGATCTTCCCGGTCGTGACGTCATCGGTGATCGGTGCGCCGAACGCGGCGGGCACGGTCGGTAGGGCAAGGCCGAGGAGCGCCGAGATGACGAACAGTACCCGGGCGATGCTGCGCAAAAGGCCTCCAGCAGGGTGAACGGTCATTGCTGCCACGGTAGTCCGAGTCCGGTGCGCTACGGCCGCCGAACTCGAAAACGGCACGGCGGCTGCATGATCCGCCGGGGATCTCGTCATGAGCCCTGGATTCCGAGTCGAACAGTTTGGACACGGGATGATCACGATGTTGCCGTTTCGTTATCTCCGAGCCCTTCTTGTCGACGCATATTGCCTGGTTGAGCACGATTCGACCGGACTTACATCTGCAAGTGTGCGGTGGCGTCCGGAAGCCGTCGTACTCGGCGCGACGATTCCCCGCGAGTGTGGCAGGCTCTGTAACCGAGGCCGGGGTGCAGAGGTTTCGACTCGCACAACGGTCGGCGTAACCACGGGAGACCCCAGCTACGGCTGGGGTCTTCGTGTGTCTGCGGCCTGCTTGTCATCGACATGGCGGATCAATGTCGATTCCGCACTGATGTGAGCCCAGTAACGATATCTGTTAAGCACCAGTTACCCACGTAAAAGTTCGTTACGGCCGACCTGCTGCGTTTGTGACGCCAGAACCTCCGTGTAACGATACTTTCAATCGCGAACGAACAAATCATCCCGAAGTGTTCATCCACGGCAGATACGGTTCCCATCGTCGCACCGGATATGTCTCCTTCGGTGTGTTCGTATGCGGGTGGAATCGCCGTTTGTGGCTGTCTTGCGCATGTCTGCGCGAAAAATGAGGAATGGTGCACGTGAGTGAGTTCTGGAGTCCGAGTACGTCGGCAGCTTTGGTCAGCGTCGGCATCTCACTGTATGGAGTAGTCGCATATCTGGTCGGAATTCTGGACGGCGGCACGCGACCGCGGATGGCGTCCTGGGTGGCCTGGTGTACCGCCAATACCGTATTCGCGGTGGTCGCATATATGGCGGGCGCATATCTCGCCGCCGGTATCAATGCCGCGTCGGCGAGTATGAACGTCGCGGTGATAGCTCTCGGTCTGAGCCGCGGGGTGAGTCTGCGGCCGGGGGACAATATCGATTGGGCATGTCTGCTCTCCTCCACTGCATGTGTGCTGGTCACAGTGGAAATTTCGGATAAGACCTTCGGCGCGGTGGTGGCCATCTGTGCCAACCTCATAGCCACGATTCCGACGCTGCGGCACGCCTGGTCGAAGCCTCAGGAAGAAACCTGGCAAATGTTCGCCGCGAATGCCTTCGCCGGTGCGCTCGGTGTGCTGGGAGTGCTATTGGCAAGTGGATATCAATTCGCCACCCTCGCGGGCCCGCTGATTACCGCAATCGGCAATATTACTTTGGTGTCGCTCACCATCGGTCGTGGTCGAATCGCGGAAGAAGAACCCGTGCCAGTGAGAGTTGGTTAGCTGAAATGCGATCGATAATCTCCAATATCGGCGACTGTTTCACCGACCCCGGTGAATTGACCCCGGGACAGGCACGGCGTGCGATGGCCATCCACAATATCTGTTCGCCGAGCTGCCGTATCCTGCAGCAAGCCAAACGTACTCTCGACGGCGCACTGGTATCGACAGAGGGATCGCCTGCGCAATATTCCGTCGAATTGATCGGATACGGCGAAGTCTCCACCGGATATCTACGCTGAGTCCGCCAGCAATAACCCGGTTTCCGGGTCGTACCAGCGGCACGCCTGCGCTGGCAGGTGCAGGTTCAGCGCATCGCCCTGGTCGGCCCGGAAGCCGGGCCGCGTCTGAATCTTGACGGTCTGTCCGCTGACATCGGTGGTCAGCAGGGTGGACGAGCCGAGCGGCTCCAGCACCTGGAGTTCGGCGCGCACCCAATCGGCGCCTGCCTCGTCGCCGACGACAATGGCCTCGGGTCGGATGCCGAGATCGAGCTTCTTTCCGTTGAACGATGCGAGCGCGGCGGGCACCGGCAGGGACTGGCCGCCGAGGTCGATATGCGGTCCGGCCGCGCCGGTGTCGACGATTCCGGTGAGGAAGTTCATCGGTGGGCTGCCGAGGAAGCCACCGACGAATTCGGTCGCCGGACCGTCGTAAACCGCTGTCGGCGAACCACTTTGGACGATCACCCCATCGCACATGACCGCGACGCGATCGCCGAGCGACAGCGCCTCGACCTGGTCGTGGGTGACATAGATCGTGGTGGTGCCGAGCTCGCCGACCAGCTTCTTCAACTCGGCGCGAAACGAAAGCCGTAGCAGCGCATCCAGATTGGATAGCGGCTCGTCCATGAGCAGCACATCGGCGTCCATAACGATCGCGCGCGCCACCGCGACGCGCTGGCGCTGGCCGCCGGACAACTTCGCCGGGTACCGATCCAGGTACGGTGTGAGCTGCAGCAGATCCGCGGCCCATGCGACCTTGCGCCGGATCTCCTCGGCGGGCACACCGTGCACCCGCAGGCCGAAGCCGATATTGTCGGCGACCTTCTTATTGGGGAAGACGGCATAGGACTGGAACACCATCGACAGGTTGCGCCGCCGTGGTTCCAGATAGGTGACATCCTTGCCGCCGATCACGATCTGCCCTGCATCCGGCAGTTCCAGCCCGGCGATCATGCGCAGCAGCGTCGTCTTACCGCAGCCGGACGGCCCGAGCAGCACCATGAATTCGCCGTCGGCGACCTCGAGCGAGACCCGGTCGGTGGCGCGTGTCGTGCCGCCGGGATAGGTCTTCACCAGGTCCCGCAGAATCACTTCGGCCATATGCCGTACACCTCTGTCATCCCGAGCTGTGTCATCCCAAGCAGTGTCATCTCAGCGTCGTCCCCCACATATTCACCAGGTAGCGCCGCATCACGAAGATGAAGACCAGCGCCGGAATGATCAACGCGAACCCGCCCGCGAACCGGTACGGCGTAGACGCCTCGCCGAGCGTGGTGAGCACCTGCGCGGGCAGCGTGCGATGTCCGAGCGTCACGATGGTTGCGCCGAGGATCTCGTTCCACGACAGCACGAACGTGAAGATCGACGACGCCGCGAGGCCGGGAAGCGCCAGCGGCACAACGACTTTGCGCGCGGCCTGCCAGCGTGTGCAGCCGAAGACGCGCGCCGCCTCCTCGAGGTCGGCCGGTACCGCGACGAAGATGCTCGCGGTAATGAGCACGGTGGTGGGCAGCGCGAGCGTGGAGTGTACGAGCGTCACGGCGAAGACGGTGTCGTAGACATCCAGTCGCAGAAACATCGTGGCCAGCGGCACCGACAGCACCACGATCGGCAGCGCTCGCACGAACAGGATGAAGATCTGGTAGGTGTCTTTTCCGCGGAAGGCGGTGCGAGCCAACGCGTATCCGGCCGGAGCGCCGATCACCAGCGACCAGAACACCGTGTATAGCCCGACGAGCACCGAGTTGCCCAGCGCCGGAACGGTTCCGGTCGCGCGGAAGAACGACTGCAGCGTCTCGGTGGAGAATTCACTTGGCAGCAATGGCTTCGGGAACTCGTTCAGCGCCGCGCGCGAGGACACCGCGGCGAGTCCGATCAGCACGATCGGCAGTGCCATGAACAGCGTCACCGCGATGCAAGCCACCTGCACTCCGATGGCCCGCCACCGGCGTCGGCGCAGCGGTGCGCGATCGATCGGCGGCAGCACGGTGGCCTCACTCATCGCGACCCCTCCGGTGCCCTGACGGTCCGCAGATAGAACACCGCGGTACCGAGCGAAATGGCCAGCACCACAAGCGATACGGCGCTCGCCACCGCCGGATTCTGCAGATTCGAATACCACTCGTAGGTCTCGCCGACCAGCAGCGGAAAGTCGCGGCCGGTGAGTGCCTGCGCCACGGCGAACGCCTGCAGCGCGAGGATGGTGCGCAGGATCAGCGCCACCTGCAGACTCGGTCCGAGCTGCGGCAGCGTCACATGGCGCAGCCGCTGCCAGAAGTTCGCCCCGAACACCTGCGCCGCTTCGTCGTAATCCCGTGGAATCAGCTGCACGCCCGCCACCACGATGACGAAGACCAGTGAGGTCGCCCGCCAGATCTCGGCGATCACCACCGCGAGCAGCATGGTGCCGGTGTGCTGATAGTTCAGCCACTGCACACCGTCCTCGGACAGACCGAGCCAGACCAGCAGTGAGTTCAGGTATCCGCGATTGCCGAAGATCGACAACCACACCAGTCCGGCGGCCAGTTCGGAGATCGCCAGCGGCACGCACCACAGGTAGAAGTGACCGCTGGCGAACCGCGGACGCGCCTGCATCAGCAGCGCCATACCGACCGCGAGCACCAGCTGGATCGGCACCACGATCACGATCAACAACAGCGTATTACGCAGCGCGGTAGAGAAATACGGGTCATCGAACAAGCGCTTCCAGTGCGCGAGTGTGAAGCCGTGATCGTCGCTGAACGCGTCGAAGACCGCACGCACCAATGGCCAACCGAACAACGCGGCCAGCAGCACGATCGAGGGCAGCAGCAGAATCCACGGGGAACCGAGTCGCGCTCGCATATCTACCCCACCGCGCAGATGTCGGCGACGGGATCGGGTGCCCAGCACGGCACCTTCAGCTCGTCGAGAATGCCCTGCAGCACCCGGGCCTGCTGATCGAGTGTGGCCCGAATATCGGCTCCGTCCAACACAATCGAGCGGAAGCTGTCCTTGAACACCTTGCTCACCTCACCCTCGCGCTGACCGAGACCGACCGGCGGCAGCGACAGGATCGCACCCTGCGCCTGCTGCTGCCGGTGCACGGCATCGGCCTCGAGTTTTATCGCCGGAGGCAGATCGTCCGGGATGACGGTGTCGACCGACGGGAAGAAGCCATTGGAGCGCAGCAGGTCGATCTGGGTTTCCGGTTTGGTCAGCGCGCTGATGGTGCGCTGGGCGAGTTCGGTATCGGTGCCGCCCTTGGGAATCGCGAGTCCGGCGACCACGGCCATATAGCCGAGGCCGTGTTTGCCACGTGGTGCGGGCAGCATGCGCCAGTCCCGCGGGTCGTGCTCGGGTGCGTGTACCAGGCGCACGACGTGATCCCATGCCATCCGCACCTCGCCGCTGGCCAGCGGCTCCTGCATGAAGTCGTAATTCGTACTCGACTGTGCGCAGTTGGCCCACAGTTCGCGGAAGTACTGCCAGGCCGTCACGGCCTCGGCCGAGCGGAAGCCGGTGATCTGACCACCCGTGAACGACGGCAGCAGATAGCCCTGGGTGAAGCGATGCAGCAGTCCCTTCGGCCCGGCGGGCAGTCCGAGCATCGGTCGGTTGCCATTGGCGCGACGCGCGGCGATCGCCCAGTCGAGGAACTGGTCGTAGGTCAGTGCCGTGGCGTCCGCGCCCGATGGCAGGTGTTGCAGCGCCTCGGCGTGCGCGGCGAGCAGGTAACTCGCTGTGGCCCAGGGGATGTACCACGTCCGGTCGGTACCGGCCCGCGCGAGTTGCAGGTAGGCGGCGGGCCAGCCGCGGTTGCCGAGGTCGGCGAGCAGCCCGGTGAGATCCTCGAGATAGCCGTCGGCCAGCGGTGCGATATCGCCGTGCAACCCGCCCAGCAGACCGACCTGCGTCGAACCGGCCCCGACCTGGCTGCGCACCTGACTCGCGAACGGACTCTCCTCGATGGTCACATAGCTGACGCCCGGCGCCGTCTTGCCGAGCAGGTCGCGGAACCGCTCGGCCTCGTCGGCGGGGCGGAATTGGGTTGAGAGAAAGAGCATGCCGCCACTGCCCGTGGTGGCGAAGCCGGTGCACGCGGCGGTGAGCGCGAGGGTAGCGATGCCCGCCGCGCCGAGGAACGACCGGCGCGTCAGGCCGGATGTCGGCATGGGTGGCTCCCGAGGCAGGAATGGACTCGGGTGAGCCGACACCAATCGATCATGCCCAGATACAAACAGATGTGTGCGCACAGCCGAACGCGCAACTTCCCGTGAGTGAGAACAAAACCCGAGTTGTCTTGCGGCACAAATAAAAAGGAAGTCAACCCTCTCAAAAAAGTTATGAAGATCTTTGGATAACGAATTCTTTACGCACTGCCCCGCTCGGTCGCCGAGACCCCTATGCTCGGGGCTTTCACGAGTGATCGACGTTGCGATAGAAGAAGAATGGGTAGCCCTATGACCGCCAGGACCGACCTAGAACACGAACTACGCGGGCCGCTGGCGGCAACCGGGATGATCACCGAACAGGAGGCCGCCGAACTGCTCGAGATGTTCCGCGCGGCCAAACAACTCGAGACGGCGGCGCTCATCGAGGCCATCGATGAGATGGTCGGCGCGCTGCCCCGGCCGTTCCGGGCGGTGACGAAGAAGATCATGTTCGGGAGCCGGCTCGGCTGATGAGTGATCTGGTAACCGGTGCCCAGATCGTCCTGCTGTCACGGACTTTGCACGCTCCCGTGGAGCGACTCGCGCATCTGGAGCGGTTGGGCAGTGAGAATCTGCACGAACTCCAGGAACGGCTGGCGGGGCTGATCTTCGACCAGCACAACGAGACGTTCGAGCGGATCAGCAAACTGGTGCCGATCATTCCGCTGCGCATCTCGATGCCGCTGGTGCAGCGCATCGTGCCGCCGATGATGACGGGCCGGGCCGCGGGCGCGGTCGGTGTCGATCACCCGAAGAAGGCGGCCGAGACGGTCGCCATGCTCGCGCCCGCGTATGTGGCCGACTGTGCGCCGTATATGGATCCGCGCACTGTCGGCCAGCTCGCCGAGGTTGCGCCACCGGAACCCATCGTGCGGATTCTCAATGAAATGCTGGCCCGCAAGGATTACATCACCGCCGGGCCGTTCCTCGACGCCTTCGCCACACCGACCCTGGTCGCGGCCTTCGAACAGGGCGTACTCGATGACGAGGGACTGATCTTCTCGGCCGCCTACGCCTACTCTGTCGCAGGCGTGAGCGCCATCTTCCGGCAACTGCTGGTCGGGCCGCGGCAGCGGGTCCCGCGCATGTTGCACACCGTGCTCACCGGGTCGACGGGGCTGCAGTTGGCCGCGCTGTCGACGTTCGCGCGCTGTGAGGCCGATCTGACCGCATCGATCGGCGATGTCCTGCTCAGCGTCGGGTCCACCGAAATGATCGGCAATCTCATCGCCACCTACCTGCGGGCCGGTGCCGCACCGGAGTTGCTGACATTCATCGGGCGCCTGAGTAAATGGGCATTGGGAGCCCTGGCCGCGAATCCGATCATTGCCAACGACGCGGCGCTGGCCGGACTCGTCGGCAGCCTGGAGGGTCGCATCGAATCCGAGCTGTGGCGTGGACTTTTCAGCCTGATGGCACACGCCGACGCCGCAATCCAGCGCCGGATGATAGCCCTGCTCGCGCAGATGAACGATGCGATGGTGTCCGCACTGCCCGGCATCGCCACCGACGCCCACGACTGGCCGCTGCTGCTGGACCTGATCGCCGCCGCCGACACCCCGGTTCGCGGCCGCTTCGAAACGATGTGGTCCAACCTGCCGCCGGAGCGTCGCATCGATCTGGAGCACCGCATCAGGGAACTCGGCCTCAATATCCGCCTGGCGCCGGTGACCACCACGACCCTCTCGGTGGACGAGGTGTTCTACCGCCGCCGCCAGATGCGCCGCCGCTACGACGCCGCGCCGAGTTGGGACTGAGCGCTCACCGCTTGGCGTAGTCGGCGACGCCCTGCCAGTCGAGCATGACGCAGGGTTCATCGCCAACGACCCAGGCATCGTGTCCGGGCGGGACGATCATGAAGTCGCCGGGGCCGTATTCCTGTTGTTCGCCGTCGTTCATGGCCACCATCAGTCGGCCCGAGAGGCAGTAGCCCATATGGGCCGATTCGCAGCTGTCGGTCTGGGCGATCGGCTTGACGTGCTGCGACCACCGCCAGCCGGGTTCGAAAACCGCCCGGCCGACCGGGCCGCCATCGAGATTGACCAGATCGAGTTTGCCCTTGCCATCCTCGAACAAGCGGGTCTCCTCGGGCTTGTCGAAGCTCTTGTGCACCAGTCCGGACATGGTTGTTCTCCTCGGTATCGCTGCCCCGACCCTCGATGGGGCACCACACCACCCCGCGGTGCCGCGCCATAAAATGTGACGCCTGTCACAGTTTAACGCGCAGTTCTAGCTGAAAGGTAGCTCGCGCCGAGGCGGCCGGAAAGCCGGTGCGTGCCGATGGGATCAGGCACTGACGAAATCTGCTGTCTATCTGACCGATCCGGTCGGGGCTACCGACAACAGCGCGATCGCGGCGTTCAATTCGAGCACATCGCGCGCATCGCGACCTTTCGAAAACGCCTGGAAGGTAAGACAAATGACCGAGTTCGTGACATTCGAGGAGGGGCGGATCGCCTGCGATGTCGTCGGGGACGGACCGCTGGTGCTGCTCTCGCACGGCATCGGAACTTCCCGGCACGACTACCGCCATCTCGTACCCCGGCTTATTGCCGCGGGCTACCGGGTGGTCAATGCCGACCTGCGCGGGCACGGCGAATCCAGCCCCGGCTGGCCGTCGGTGACCGGTAAGGCGGCCATCAGCCGCACGGATGTCGCGGGCGATCTGCTCAGTGTGATCCGGCATTTCGGCGGCCCGGCGGTCATCGTCGGCCACTCGCTGTCCGGCGGGGCGGCTACCATCGCCGCGGCCGAGGCGCCGGAACTGGTCACCGCCATCGTCGAGATCAACCCGTTCACCAGGAGGCAGCGACTCGATATCGCTGCCTTGTGGACGGTGCCGCGGTACCGACGCGGGCTGGTGCGGTTGCTCGGCACGCTGCTGCTCGGTTCGCCGCGGCTGTGGCGCAGGTACCTCGATATCGCGTATCCGACCAAGCCTGAGGACTTTCCGAGCTACCTCGACGGCGTGTGCACGACCCTGTGCGAACCCGGCCGGTGGCGCGAGTTCCGCAAGACCGGCAAGACAACTCCGGCCGATGCCGAGGCGGCGCTGCCGCAGGTGCACCGGCCGACGCTGGTGATCATGGGCGCCGAGGATCCCGATTTCCCGGACCCGAGGGCCGAGGCCATGGCCATCGTCGCGGCCATGCCCATGGGCATCGGCAAGGTGGCCGTGATCGAGAACGGCGGGCACTATCCGCACGCGCAATTCGGTGACCGGGTCGCCGAATTGATCATTCCGTTCCTAGGACGGCATGCCGCCGGTGTGGCCGCACCGGTCCGGCACGCGGGGTGATCGGACTGCACATTGCCGTGACAGTCCTGGGGGCGTGCGGTGATGATAGGGATGTGTCGACGCCTCGCACGGTTGTCCTCGTGGTCTACGACGGCATCCAGCTGATCGAATTGGCCGGTCCCATGGACATTTTCGGTGCGGCGAACGCTATTGTCGGCGCACCGGCCTACCGCTTGCTGACGGCGTCGCCGCGCGCGGGCGCCGTCGCGGTGGAGGGCGGTCTGACGATGAATGTCGACCATGCCCTGCCGGAGATCGCCGCCGGTGACGACGAGATCGACACCATGATCGTGATCGGCGGCAACGGCGCCTTCGTCCCATCGGTATCGGCCGAGGTGGTCCGCGAGTTGCCCGCCATTGCCCGGCGTTCGCGGCGGGTGGCGTCGGTATGCGCCGGTTCGCTCCTGCTGGCCGGGGCCGGACTGCTCGACGGCTATCGTGCGACAACGCATTGGGGCGCGTGTGCGGTGATGGCCGAGCGTTTCCCGCGGGTGCTGGTCGAACCGGACCGGATCTACGTCAACGATGGCAACCGGTGGACCTCGGCGGGGGTCACCGCGAGTATCGATCTCGCGCTGGCCCTGGTCGAGGCCGATCACGGCACCGAGGTGGCGCAGTTGATCGCCCGATGGTTCGTCGTTTTCACCCGAAGACCGGGCGGCCAAGCGCAATTCAGCGCTCAACTACGTGCGCAACCCGCCCGTACCCCGGCTATCCGAGCCGTACAGCAATGGTTGCCCGATCATTTGGACGAAGATCTGAGCGTGGCCGCGTTGGCGGCGCGAGCCGGTCTGAGCGAGCGCGCCTTCGCCCGCGCCTTCCGTGCTGAAACGGGCAGTACCCCAGCCGCTTTCGTAGAGAATCTGCGGGTCGAGGCGGCCCGGCGACTACTGGAGACGACGGACCTGACTGTGCTCGCGATCGCCAAGGCAGTCGGCTACAAACACGGAGAGACGCTGCATCGGGTCTTCTCCCGGCAGCTGGCCACCACACCCGACCGTTACCGGCAGCATTTCGCAACCGGCGGATCGAGTTCGGACACAGACGATTTCAGCTTCCGGGAAAGCCGGGCGGCAGCGGCTGGAAATCCGCCTTGAACCTCGGTCCGGGCGGCAGGCCGCGCAGCACCGCGCTGGTCCAGACGACGGCGGGCGGCCAGCCGGTGACGGCATTGACGATGTGTTCGGGCACGGGAACGGTGTAGAAGCGCAGGTCCGCGCCACGCTCCCAGTAGCTTTGGACGGTCGGCAGGACAACCGACGGTGGAATCAGTTCATCCCACAGTCCGTGCCACCACAGGATCGGCGTATCCGGGAGGTATTTGCCCAAGCTGTTGTCCCGCAGTACCCGAAGGACCTCCTGGGACGACTCCAGTGACTTGCCCGGTTGGTAGTAGGCACTGATGGGGCGATAGATACCGGTGAGGGCAATGGTTGCGTAGCAACGACTTTGGACGTCCCGGATGATCTGCTGCCCCTCGGCGGTCAGCAGATCGGCGGGATCGAAGACGTCCGGATACTCCCGGGCCAGACTCGCGAAACCGAGCCACATGGTGAAGTTGCTCGTACCGGTGAGCCCGGGTTCGGCTCGGGTCGCATACCTGGCCTCCGCCACCAGGTCGCCAGGTGTGCCGCCGATGGTGGTGCCGAGCAGCCGCACATCGGGTGCGTAGCTCGCGCGCAACTCCGCCGCGCGAAGGGAACCCGAACCGCCGCCGGAATATCCGTACAGCGCGATGCCGGAATCGGTGAGTCCGAGGGCGGGATCGTTCTTCATGGCGCGCAGGCTGTCGAGGACCATCTTGCCCTCGGCATAGGTGTTGAAGGTATTGAACTTTCCGTCGAAATCCGGCACGTTGATCGCGAAACCCTCTGCCAGCCAATAGATCACCAGCGCGGACTCTTTCATGGTGCCGGTCTGCATGGTATGCGAGGGATTGCACGACGAATCGGTGGAGTCGATCGCCTCTTGGTAGGACAGCACCGGCCGCGGGCTGCCTTGCCACGGAATACCGGGCACCACAATGGTTGTCGCGGTGACGATCGGATTGTCGTGCACATCGTTCGAGCGGAACAGCAGCTGCTTGGTGTACACCGGGAAGGGGATGCCGAGCACCCGCGTCTGCACTTCGCGGCTGCGCACGATCTGGCCCGGCTGATACGACGCGAGATCCGCGGGATCGTCGTACCACGGGTCCTGATCCGGTGCCGGGATCGGCAACAGATCGTAGATCTGCGGCTCCGTCGGCAATTGCGGCAGCTGATTCTGGTCCGGGGGGAAATTCGGCGGGAATGCCGGATCGGCGGCCGCCACCCCGGCACTGCCGATCGCCGGACCCGCTGCCACCGCCAGAGCTGCCGTCACCGCGAGTACCGCGAGCCGCCGCCGAGATCGCTTCACCACATCCTCCGAATCCGCATTGATCCGCGGCCGATTATGGGTTCGGCCTGCTGGATCCAGCTCACCGCAAGTGACGGCGCGGGGCTATCGGCATGATGCAGAGCCTCGACCTCGGCTCTTGTGCAGCTGCACTAATCCGGTCGGCCAGGAGGCTTGGAATGCACGGGCTCGACAGAGTACCCGTTGAAGCTTCAAATGAAACGCGTTGAATGTACCGCTAAATAACGGTACATTGTCCGCGACATGACTTCCCGCACTGGAAGGCCTGGTCGTGATCGCAGTTCGGGGACCAGTTGAGTTATCGGCGCTCGCAGAAGCGCTGCATGCCGAGGATGTCGGTTATCGCAGATCGCTGCGCGCGCGCCAAGTGCAGATGATCGCGATCGGCGGGGTGATCGGCACCGGGCTATTTCTCGGTGCCGGTGGCCGCCTGGCCAGCGCTGGACCGGGATTGTTCCTGGTGTATGCGCTGTGTGGCGTATTCGTCTTCTTCATCCTGCGCGCGCTCGGCGAACTGGTACTGCATCGGCCCTCCGCCGGATCGTTCGTCTCCTATGCGCGCGAGTTCTATGGGGAGAAGCTGGCTTTCGCGGTCGGGTGGACCTACTTCTTCCACTGGTGTATGACCGGGATCGTCGATATCACCGCCATCGCCAGCTATGCGCACTATTGGGGAGCGTTCGGGGGCGTCCCGCACTGGGTGATCGCGCTGATCGCCCTGATCGCGGTGGTGAGTACCAACCTCATCTCGGTGCGCTGGTTCGGCGAACTCGAGTTCTGGGTGGCGCTGATCAAAGTCGTTGCGCTGGCGGGCTTTATGCTCATCGGCACGATATTCCTGGTGGGCCGCTTCAAGATTCAGGGTGCCTCGACAGGTGTTGGTGTGATCACCCACCACGGCGGCTTGTTCCCGGCTGGACTGTTACCGCTGGTGACGGTGACCACCGGTGTCGTATTCGCCTATGCCGCGGTCGAACTGGTCGGCATCGCGGCCGGTGAGGCCGAGCATCCGGAGACGATCATGCCGCGGTCGATCAACTCCGTCATCGCCCGCATCGGACTGTTCTACGTCGGATCCCTGGTACTGCTCGGATTGCTGTTGCCCTATACGGTCTTTCGGGCCGGTGAGAGTCCGTTCGTCACGTTCTTCGCGAAAATCGGTGTGCCAGCGGCCGGTTCGGTCATGAATCTGATCGTGCTCACCGCCGCCTTTTCCAGTCTCAATGCCGGGCTGTACTCGACCGGCCGGATTCTGCGTTCGATGTCGATGAACGGCAGCGCACCCGGTGTGGCCTCGCGCATGTCGCGGACGGGCGTACCGTACGTGGGCATTCTCGCCACCGGCGCGATCGCCCTGATCGGTGTCGGACTCGACGCGGTTGTGCCGGACAAGGCCTTCGAGATCGTGCTGAACGTATCGGCCCTCGGCACCATTGTGTCGTGGACCGCGGTCGTGCTCTGTCACCTGCGACTCTGGCGCGAGTGGCGTCGCGGCCTGGCCTGGCGTCCGGCCTCGCGACTACCCGGCGCTCCCTATACCGATGTGGCGACTCTGATCTTCCTCGCCACCGTGGTAATCCTGATGGCCTGTAGCGGCGATATGGTCCAGCGCACCGCCGTACTCGCCATGCTGGTAATCATGGGCCCGGCCCTGATCGGGGGCTGGTTCCTGGCCCGCCGAAAAGTATTGCGAATAGCGCGCATTCGCCAACATCACACCGGCCAATTTCCGGTAGTGGCCGAGCGTCCGCCCCTGGGGCCGTCCGCCGAACCGGAAGTGATCATCGAGGCCCCCAAGTCGCGCTACGCCAATCCGGATCCGCTCTAGTAGCCGCATCCCGTGCGGCCATCCGTGTCGCAATAGTGGCGTCCGCACCCGACCATGCGTCGGGCCGCGCAAATATTCCGCGACCCAGCGGGGCTAACAAACGGTGAACAGCCGCGGTCGCGGTGGAGGCGAAAAGCCTACGGGCTCTGTTGGTTTCGCTGTGCGCTGTTCACTGACACGAGGGGGTGCGTTCACGGCGCGTGGTTAGCGTTTGAGTGGTCGTTTTCGGAGTCTGTTGAGCAGCTCCGATGGTTTGTCCGCTTCGATGCTCGTCTGGCCATGCCGTGCCTGCGATTCGGGTGCGCGTAAACGAATCAGGTTGTAGTGGTGAACAACTGGAGTTCGGATTACTGGGATCCGGATCGATGGCAGGTGCCCGCGGTGCTGCGGCGGTGTCGGAGCTGGATCCGCGCGACGCGGCGACGCCGCTGGACGGTCGGGGTCCTGCTGACTGTCTTCGTTCTGGTCGTCTTCCCCGGTCTGCTCGGCGCCACGGCCTCGGCCACGGCCGAAAGCGGCACCCGCAGCGCCGGATCGTCGGTGGGCAGTGCGCTCGGCTGGACTCACGTCGCCGACTCCTCGAGCGTCGAGGCCGCCAGCTATGTCTTCGCCACCGACCACGGTGGTGTACTGAATCCGGGCGACACCGCGATATCCCTGGTCATCGGCCTGGAGTTCGCGGGCTGGAAAATCCTTGTGATCACGGCGATCTGGCTGATCGGCTACGCCCTGAGTTTCGAGTGGCTGAACCTCTTCTCGCGAGCATTGCTCGGGGTGGCGCACAGCCTGACCGGGCAGATCGCGACGCCGATCATGTTGGTGACCGCGGCCACGATCGGCGCATTCTTCGTCGCGTGGTTCGTCGTGCGCGGTCTGTACTCCAAGGCCACCCTGCAAGTGGTGACCATGATCATGGTCGGATTGCTGGGGCCGATCTTCCTGGCCGAGCCACTTGCCGATGTGCTGTCCTCGGACGGTCTGCTGGCGAAGGGCCGTGATCTCGGCATTTCGGTGGCGGCCGGACTGAACGGCAATAACAACGTCGATCCGTCCCACATGGTGGCGACGATGCAGGGCACGCTGACCGACAACTTCGCCCGCCGTCCGTTGCAGGTCTGGAACTTCGGGCATGTGGTCGACGAACAGGCGTCATGCCGTGCCGCGTGGTCGGCCGGTGTCACGGCGCGCAGTGAAGACCGGGTGAAAAAGGGCATCGGCGCCTGCGGGGACGGCGTGGCCAAGGAATCGATGGAGAATCCGAACTTCGAACAGATCGGCACCGGCCTATTACTGCTGCTGGCCGGGGCGATCCTGCTCGCCTTCGGGGCCGTGCTCGCGATCAAGGTGATCCGGGCCGCACTCGACACCGTCTACCACGGATTGATGTCGATATTCGGTTTCGCCGCAGGCGGATTCGTATACGGGCCCACACAGACGTTCCTGATCCGCAATGTCGTCGACAGCTTCGTCGCCGCGGCGCGCATGACGGCCTACACCATCTTTCTCGGCGTGTATGTGCTGATCCTGGGGGACCTGTTCAAGCTGGCCGGTGATCAGGTCATGGTGGTGTTCATCATCGGCGCGATCTTCGAAATCGTGGCGATCCTTCAGCTGAAGCGCCTCAGCAAGAGTCTGGACCGCGGCAACGAGTGGATCGCGAATCGGTTCGCACTGGCCGTGCAGGGCAGCGGTGGTGGCGCGCGCGGTTCCGGTGGCAGCGCGACCGCCCTCGGCATGGGCGCGGCCGGGGCGGCGCACTCCATGCGTATGGGCATGTTGCCTGCTCTTGCCGCCTTCAGCACCGTCAGCAATTCGCCTGCGACCGAATGGCTGTTGGGCCGGACCCGTTCACCGCTGCGGCCCTTCGCGCGCACGGAGCGTGCGGCCCAATTGGGGCAATGGGGATTCTGGGGCGCGCCGGGTATGGGCGGCCCCGAGGGCTACTACGCCCAGGCCTACGTGCACCGACCGGTGTTCGGCAGAGCTGCCCGGGAGGCCGCGCTCGCCGCGCCGGGTGGCGGCATCAATACAGTTCGCGGCGCGGCAGCGGCGCTACAGGGTTTGGAGGATATCGGCGGGAAGATCAGCGATGCACCGGCCGCGCTGCTCGCCGCCGGATTCACCGACGAGGACATCGTTTTCAACGCCATTCGCTCGTGGTCGATCGTCGATGGCAACTCCAAGGACTGGACGATGGCCAACAACCACCTCGGCCACGTGGTCGCGGCGGTCCAGCGCGTACAGGATTCCTCGCTACGCCTCATCGCGGGTGGCAGCGACCCAGGCGAAGTCGCGGCGGATCTGGCCACCTTGCAGGCCGCGGCATTCCGGTACCGGCGCTCGGTCCCCGCTGGCGTCACGCTCGATCAGGGCGTAGCCAACGGTGCGGAGGAGCAATTCGTCAGTGCGTACCTGAACGCACCTTCCGCGGAAGTGGTTCAGGATCTCCAACGAGTGGCCAATGGCGCTGCCGCCACCGGCCCGTTGGCCGGTACTACATTCGATCAGCTCTCCGCCCAGCGCATGATGGGGGCGATCGGAAGTAGGCAGGCGGATCGCGTCCTGGACAGCGTCAACGACGCATTGGGTGATCCCACGAACCAACAGTTGCTGCGTGTGGCTCGTGGCCACATCTCCGATGCGACCCTTACCGACCAAGCATTGAGCGGGGCGAAGCGAACAGCGACGAACACACCGACGCCCCCGGCGCCCCACAGTCCGCAGCGGCCCGGATGGGCACCGCCCATGGCCCGGGTCGGCGCTCGGCTGAACTGAGCTGGTGCGCTACCCGGTGAGCGCGTCGCGGATCATCGGCCACGACGTGTGCAGGTCTTGCTGCCAATAGCCCCACGAGTGGGTGCCGGTGGGGCGCAGGTCGAAGGTGGCGGGGATGTCCAGTTGCCTGAGGCGCTCGCGCAGTGCGTGCGCGCATTGGTTGGTGATGGCCTCCAGCACACCGCCGTTGACGAGCTGGCTGACGAATTTGCCCCCGTTGCCTCGGATACCGTGACCGTCGAGGGTATCGAGGGACCCGGGGACACCGGTTCCGGTCGAGACGTAAATGGCTGTGCCGCGCAGCATTTCGGCATGCTCATAGGGGTCGTTGGCGGCCCAGGCCGGATCGTTCGGCGGCCCCCACATATTGATCGGATTGCCGCGCCAGCGCAGCACGACCGCGTCGATCATGGCTTGCCCCAGCGGGTCACTGGTCCGTACGCAACCGCTGTAGGAGCCGATGGCCCGGTAGCGCCCGGGTGCGGCGAGTGCGAGTTGGAATACCGATGTCGCGGCCATGGAGATACCCGCGATCGCGTTGGCGCCGCTGCCGTTGAAGGCCGAGTCGATGATCGGCGGCAGTTCGCCGGTCAGGAAGGTCGTCCAGCGTTGGCGGCCCAGGATCAGATCGTCGTTGCGCCAATCGGTGAAGTAGCTGCCATTGCCGCCCATCGGGGTGACGACCGTGACCCGCTTGTCCCGGAAGAAGTCGACGATATCGGTCTGCTCGGGCCAACTACTGGCATCCGCGCCACCGCTGGCGCCGTTGAGCAGGTACAGCGTGGGCGCCGGTAGCGAACTATCCGGTGCCCGAAGCACTTTGACAACGATATCGGTATCCATCGCGACCGAGTGGACGCGCAGGTCGAGCATGCCGTCCGGATTCTCGACGATGCCGATGAGGGCGGAGCCGTCGGCGGCCGGGCGCGCGGCGACGGTCGCCGCGGCGACCGTGATCGCGCCGCTGGGTTCCGAGCGCGCGGTAGCGGGCACGGCGGCCACACTCAATGCGGAGATGAGCGTTATGAGCCCTGTCGCAGTTCGCACTCACTCCTCCTTCCCACGACCTATTGCCGTGGTCACGGTAGCCGCAGATTGCCAGGATGGATAAGGCCATTTGGATGTTCTTTCGGCGAAATCCATTAGTTCTGGGGAACCTCACAAAGTTCGAGCCCGGCCATGGCCGACCGGCAATTCATCACGTTGACTGAGATTCTCCCGGCTTCACGAATCGAGGGCATCCATTGGTCAATTTCGGTTTTTTCGATGAATGGCATCCTGAAAGCGGTCGGCTCACCGCATGGACGGCGTCACCGAGTTCGCGGGCGGCGGTGCGGACGGCTCCGATACACCCGATAAGCCCCTCTTACCAGCAGGAGGCGTATCTGCGGACCGCGTATCGCAATGCCGATGCCAGCGTTCGCGCATCGCGACTGTGCATGATTGCCTTCGATATTCCCGGCGCTCCGGTCCACGATGCGCTGACCCGCACATTCAACGCATTCCTGCGTCGGCACGACACGTTTTCGAGCTGGTTTTCGTTTACTGCCGACGGCCGGATCGTGCGCCATGTGGCGCGGCCGGAGGACATCGAATTCGTTGCTACCGACCATGGTGTATTCACCGATAGCGATGCGATTCGCGAGCGGATACAGGCCGAAACACCGGGTCCGTTCGAATGGGATTGCTTCAGTTTCGGCACCATCGATCACGGTGATTCGTTTACGGTGTACGCGGCCGTGGATCATCTGCATACCGACGGGGTCGCGCAGGCGTTGTCATGCGTCGATCTGCTGACCCTGTACGGCAACGAATTGTCCGGCGGCCGAGTGCCTTCCGCACCGGTCGACGGTCACCTCGCATACTGTGCGCGCGAGCGTGCGCTCAATGAACAGCTCACGCTCGAGTCGCCGCAGATCCGGCATTGGGTCGAGCTGCTACAGCTCAATGACGGTGACATGCCGTCGTTCCCATTGGATCTCGGACAGACCGGCGGTGGCATCCGAGGTGCGCAGGTGACGCTGCCACTGATGAGCGAGGCCGAAGCATTGCGATTCGAACAGGTCTGCCAGGACCACGGTGGCCGGTTCGTCGGCGGACTGTTCACCGCGCTGGCCATGACGGAGCTCGAATTGACCGGTCGGGATCGGTATTTCGGACTCACGCCTGCCAACACCCGCGCGACTCCGGGCGAGGCGAACTCGGTGGGCTGGTACACCAACCTCATTCCGGTCACCGCGGCGATCCGTCCGGATGACACCTTCACCTCGCTCGTGCCCTCGGTCCAGGATGCGGCCGAGCGCGCCAAGGATCTGACCGATATTTCGCCGCACCGGGTGCTCGAGCTGGTGACCTCGGATCTGGGCATTCGGACCAAGCCGGGCTGGGCCGCGCCCATGCTGTCGTATGTCGATGTCCGCAGGATGGCCGGTGCGGAAATGTTCGATCGGATCAACGGCGGCCTGTACGGCAATCGAACCAGCGCGAGCGAGGTCTACCTCTGGATCAACCGGTTCAACGATGTGACCACCCTGAGCCTGATGTTTCCCGACACCCCGCAGGCGCACGCGTCGATCGACCGGTACGCGAAGACGCTGACCGCGGTCATTACCAGCGTGTGAGATGCCTTGCCGCCGTTCGCATGACCTCCGTTGATCGCGATCGGTATCGGCGTCACCATTTTCGGTCCGCGAGATCTGCTTCGGCAGGCCTGGCATGGGTGTCATCGAAGTACGGCGAATATTTTGTGTCGCTTCACCATCGGCTGGCCGGGTGCGTATCGCCGATAATCTGATGTCTGGGGAATTCTCGGATGTTATTTCACGGTATCGGGGGCCGCGATCGGAGCGGGGAAATGCCATGACGGCTATGAATGATTCGATCGAGCCGAACTACCTGGCTTTGTCGCGCAAGATCGTGAACCGTCTCCAGAGCGTATCGGTCGAGGGCATCGACGGTGCCGTTCATGCTGAGCTGATCACGGTCGCACGCTGCGGTCTGGAGGCCCTCACGGCAGCGATGCGCACGGGTAGACCGGTTCCCGAGCGGACCGTCGCCCGGCTCGAGTCCATCGCGGCCAGAATGGCGGATCGGGAGTTGCCGGTCGCGCTGATCCAGCAGGTCATGCACGCCGGTATCAAAGCCGGTTTCGAACTCGTCGCCGCCGATCGACCGCGGTTGGTTCGCCAGGAGCTCTACACCGACGGCGTGCGGCTGATCCAAGCGACACAGCAGCTTTCGACCGCGGTATTGCGCGGGTACGTCGGCGAAGTGCGTGCCATGACCGGCGATCGTAGAGTCGCCGCGCAGACACTGGTATCGGCACTGCTGGCCGGAAAAGCGGATGCGACGATGGCACACCGATGCGGCACCGAACTTTCGCCGTCCTACTTCGTGATCGCGATCGCGCTGGGGCGGCATGCCGACGAAAACGATGCTCGGCTCGACTCCCGGGTGGTCGCGCGCCGCAAGCTGCGCCGCGTCCAAGCCGAATTGGCGACCATTCGCGAATGCCGGGCGCTATCGATGCTCAGCGTCGACGGCGGAACCATCCTCATCCCAACGGAATTCGCGTCCGATACCGATGAATGGCTGGACGATCTGGTCGCCCGGCTGGCCCGCGCCGCTGCCGCCCCGATAACCGCGACATTCGCCGCGTCGCCGCGTGGCCGCATTCCGGCCGCGGCAGAGCGGGTACACCAACTGCTCGATCTCGCCCTGCGCCTGAACCGCGGACCGGGTGTGCACCGGTTCGAAGATCTGGCACATGAGTACCAACTGGTCCGACCCGGTCCCGGCTACCGGCATCTGCGAGCGATCCTCGATCCGCTGCGGACCGAGCCCGGACTTCTCAGTACCCTGCGCATCTACTTGGCCGCACAGGGCAAACGCGGGCCAACCGCCCGCCGACTCGGCGTCTCGACCAGCGCCGTGCGCCGCCGCCTGATCAGAATCGCCGAATTGACCGGATTCGATCCCGAAAACGCCACCGACGCCTGGTATCTCAGATCGAGCCTGGTCGCCTGCACCTTCGCCGAATCCAGACGATCACCGGGCACGGCCTCAGGGGTGATCGGGTCCTGAGTCGTCGGTGTCCGGCGGCGCGGCGGGTAGTCCTTCGCTCGCCCGCAATTTCTCCGCCATGGTGGCCAGCAGATTCTGCGATTCCTCGGAGAGGTCGAAAGCTCGGCTCGATAGTCGGCGCAGGTGATAGCCCTGAAGCTGGGACAGCAGCTCCAGGTCGTGGTCGATTTTGGCGGCGTAGACGTCGTTGAAGAAGTAGTCCGGTTTGACCTTGAAGAATTTGGCGAGGGCGGCCATGGTCTCGCTGGACGGGTTGGCACGCTGGCCCGACCGAAGCTGGGACAGATAGGGTTTCGAGATCGGGTGTCCGGAGTTCGTCAACGCGTCCGCGACCTCGGCATTGGTATGCGAGCGGCGGCCCGGGGGATGCACGGTTTCGAATAGCTTGTTCAACCGCTCGGCGAAATCAGCCATCTGGGGGTGCCCATCTTCTTCGATCGAAACATCGGCCTCGCAGGTTACCGTGCTCGCTCGCGGACCACGCGGGCGACGTCTATGCGTTGCACGAGTCGGCCAGCGGGCAGTTGCGACAGTGCGGCGGCCGCGACTACCGCGGCAACCGCCAGCAATGGTGGTATCGCGCCGATGACGAGGTCGATATCGAACATATCGCTGGTGAACGAGCGCAGGAACGCCCAGGCGGTGGCAATGCCCGCCGCCAGTCCGAGCGGCACCGCGAGCAGTGTAGCGGTGAGGTTTTCGATGGCCAGTGCCGCGGTGAGTCGGCGCACCGAGACGCCCGTGGCGCGCAGGGTGGCCAGTTCGGTGGTCCGTTCGGCGAGATTGACGGTCATGGTCACGTAGATGACGGTGAATGCCAGCGTCGCGCCGAGGGTGAGCATGACGACGATGAATATCCAGAGCAGGCCGAGGAATTTCTCGACCTGGTCTTCCAGCGCGTGAGTGTCGGTGTAGGCGATGACTCCGGGCAGTTCGGTCATAGTGGCGCGCAGAGCATTTCGGTCGACGCCAGGGGCGTATCGGAGCAGGTAGCCGGTCGTGCCGAGCCCGCCGATCGTGTGGGCGGTGGTGTCGGTCGCGTAGAGGACGGTGCCGAGTGGTTCGTCGACGAATCCGGCGAGGCGCTGTTGCCGTGGCGCACCGAAAGCGGGTGTCACGGTGAGGATATCGCCGACATGGACGCCCAGTTTCGCGGCCAGTGGCGCGCCCGCCAATACGCCCTCGATGGGCAGCTGCCGGGTGCCGCCGTCCGGATCGCGGAAGCCGTGCATGGTGGTCTGCGCGGGCAGGCCGGTCAGCGTCGTCGAGTAGGAGTCGCCGTTCGCGGCGACCGTAACGGGTGTCATCGTGCTCGGCTCCACCGCGGCGACGCCGGGGACAGATCGCAGCCGCGTCAGTAGATCAGTGGTTCCCGGTGCGACGAGCACGGTCGCGTCTTCCTTTTGAACCGCGCCGAATTGGACGTTCAGCATGGCGCGCATGCTGGTGAGCATCCCGACGGAGGCAAGGATCAGTACCAGCGCGAGTACGGTTCCGGTCATGGTCGCGAGGGTCCGCCGTCGGCCTCTTGTCAACGAGCGCACGGCCATTCGCGCGACCACGGGTAACCGGTGCCAGTGTGCGGTGCGGCGAGCGAACCGTCCGGTGGGTGCCGGACGGTCACCGTCACCGCGCATCGCAGCCGCGGGTGCGATGCGGGCCGCGCCGATCGCCGGGACCAGGGCGGCGATGACTCCGGTGAGCAGACCGAGCGCGAAACCGATGACAGCCGTGGCCATCCGGTGCTCGACAACGGTATCGGGAATGCCGATCTGCCTGGTGTAGGCGGCGGTCACCGCGGAGGTGACGACGAATCCGCTGAGTACACCGAGCAGCGCGCCGACCCCGGTGATGGCGATGCCGTAACCGACATAGTGACCGATCACCGCCCGACGGCGGGCGCCCATGGCGAGCAGGGTGCCGATGATCGGGCGTTCGGCCTGCACCAAGCGGGTGATCAGCACGTATTCCGCGATGGCGGCCGCGATGAGGAAGAGTGCGGGGAACCCGACGGCGATTTGGGCGAATCCGTCGAGGTCTTCGTGCAGTGCGGCATTCGACGGCTGCTCGCGCCGCGGTTCGACTGCGGCCGCACCGGCCGACCGCAGCAGATCGACGACTCGATCACGCTCCGATGTCGTTGCGGTGGGCGACATTTCGATCAGGGTCTGGTTCGGACCGGGCTGTCCGGCCAGCGATACCGCCACGGCCTGCGGTGCGAAGACGACCGCGAATGCATGGGGATCACCGACGATGTCCTGGCGGCTGCGTGCGGGCCACAGATATTCCGCGGATCGGGCCACGCCACTGACGGTGACCTGCCGCCATTGGGTCCCGTCGAAGATCCGCAATCGGCTGCCGATGGTCAGGCCGAAGGTCTGGGCGGCATGGTGTTCTACGACTACCTGGTCCGGGTGCGTCGGATCGGGCAAAGTGCCTGCGGTCAGGTCGATTTCGTCGATACCAGCGGTACCGGATCCGGTGATCCGGCCGACGAGCTCGGTCGCGCCGATCGACATCGGCACATCGGCCTGGGTGCGCGCCGCGACCCGCAGCACACCGGCGGAGTCCCGGACAGCGGCGGCGATGGCCAGCGGATCGCCACCGCGAGCGGTGAAGTCGGCCAAATGCAACCGCTCATAGGTTTGCCGATAAGAGGTTTCGAGGTTGCGGAATGAGTCGTAGCTGGCGACGAACAGCAACACCCCGAGTAGCACGGTCACCGCGATCGCGGCCAACTGCGCCGTGCGTCGCCGCAGGTCGCGCCCTGTCTTGCGGACCAGAACCCGATTCGATGGCACCAACATCGGCCCTCACCACCGAATGGTCGCCGCGTCGGCGGGCTCGGTGTTGATCTCGCTGGCCACGATCCGGCCGTCGCGCATCCGCACAACTCGGTCGGCGATCGCCGCGGCCACCTCGTTGTGCGTGACCATGATGACCCCGCGCCCAGCACGGCTGGTCTGCTGCAGCAATTCGAGTACGCCACGGCCGGTGGCGACATCCAGCGCGCCGGTCGGTTCGTCGGCCAGCAGCAGGTCCGGGTCGGTCGCGAGGGCCCGCGCGATCGAGACTCGCTGCTGCTGGCCGCCGGACAGTTGGGCCGGGAAGTGCTCGGCGCGGTCGGATAGTCCGACCGCCGCCAGTAGTTTCGGCACCTCGCGGCGATCGCCGCGGCCGGTCAATTCCATGATTACTTCGATGTTCTCGCGAGCGGTGAGGCTGGGTATCAGATTGAAGAACTGGAAGACGAATCCGACATGCGCCCGCCGGAAACCACCGAGCGCAGCCGGGTGGGTTCGCGAAATATCCTGACCCGCAACGACTATCGAGCCGCTGTCGAGGCTTTCGATGCCGCCGATGACGTTCAGCAGGGTGGTCTTGCCCGACCCGCTGGCACCGAGCACCGCTACCAACTCGCCCGGTTCGATATCGAGGTCGATATCGCTGAGCGCGTGCACGGTTGCTTCGCCCGCGCCGTAGGTCTTGTGCACGCCGCGCAGGGTGGCTCCGCCGCGGCGACCGTCAGTCCTGGTTTCGCTGGCCTTCGGGTGGATGGTCACTGGAGTTCCCTTCGCTCGCAATCGGTTCGGTCAACCCGGCCGCGCGCAGCAGTGGGCCGGTCACATCGATCGATCCCAGGGTGGGGTCGATCAGTCGGTGCAGGATCAGGCCATCGATCAGGGCCAGCACCACGGCCGCCGTCGCCGCCGGATCGGTCACCACCTGTTGTTCGCGGAACCATTCGGTCAGCGCGGCCCTGGCCTCGGCGACGAACCGGCCGAGCTCGCGGCGCAGGCGTTCGTGCCGGGTGGCGGCGAGCATCATCTCGCTCATGGCAACCGTTGCCGGATCGGTCGAGGTGTAGGAACTGATCGCGGTGAGGATCTGGCGCATCGCGGCCGGTCCGGATGCCGCGAGCACCCCGGTCATGACGTTGTCGTACTCGGTGCGCGCCGTCTGCAGCGAAGCATCGATCAGCAGGTCGGTCACCGAGGTGAAGTGGTAGTGCACCAGTCCGGGGCGGAGCCCGGCACGCTCGGCCACCATCCGGGTGGTCACCGCGCCCCACCCGTGCTCGGCGATCAGTTCGGTGGCCGCCGTCATCAGTCGGGCCCGGGTTTCCCGGCCCTGCTCCGCCGCTGTGACCACCGTAAACCCTCTCGTCTGGCCGGTTGGACAATCGCCTTGGGCGTATGCCCAATCTAGCTGAGATAGTGGCGCTATGCAATAGTTGCCATAAGCAAGATTGGGTCAGCGGGTAAGGTCCTAACGTCGCACCGACGGAGGAGGATGATGGCGACGTCAGCCCGCTCGACACCATCGGACTCGGTCGACGAGGTCACCGACGCATTGCTGACCGCGTCCCGCCTGCTCATGGCCATCTCGGCTCGCTCGATCGCGCACGTCGACGACACGATCACGCTGCCGCAGTTCCGCACCCTGGTAATCCTGGCGACCCAGGGGCCGAGCAATCTGGCCACCTTGGCTCAGCAACTGGATGTGCAGCCGTCGACCGCGACCAGGATGGTCGAGCGGCTGGTTTCCGCGGAATTGCTGACCCGCCAACCCAATCCGCAGTCCCGACGCGAGCAGATCGTCGATCTCACCGAGCACGGTAGCCGCGTCGTCACCGAGGTGACCGCGCGCCGTCGCGCCGAGATCGCCCGTGTCGTGCAGACCATGCCCGCCGCGCAACGCCAGGGTCTGGTGCGAGCGCTGGCCGCGTTCACAACGGCGGGGGAGGAGTGCGGAGCCGCCAAGGGGCTGCAGGCGTATCCGCTGTAGGGCCCTATCGTGCGGCTACCAGATCCGCCTGGTGCTCGGGTTCCTCGGGCGCAGACACGTCGGGCGCGGCATCCAAGGGTCGACGCCGGTGGCGGATATGAGCCCACTGCAATGCGGCCAGCCCGGCGAGTCCGGCAAGGGCCGCCGCAATGCTGATCTTCCAGCCGGGTGGCCGCCAGGTGAGCAGCAAGTCCGCATTGTCGGTGTTCGGTGGGATGTCGACGGCAATGAAGGTGCCCGCGACGGTGGTGAACGGAATTTCCTTGCCGTTCAGCGTGATTCGATAACCAGGCCAGCCGAGCCGTGCGAAAACGACACGTCCGCCGCCGGATGAGCTGACCCGGACCCGGCTGGTGACGCTGTCCCGCGATACCGAACTCGCCTGCGCGCCTTGGGTATCGGCGATCAGACCGTTGCGGGTCGAGAGCGGGCCGTCGACGCGTTCGAGCACCCAGATGTAGCGCTCGTGGCCCGGATAGTCGATCCACTGCCAGCCCGGCGGGGCCGGATGATCGCGGGCATCGGGGAATTGGGCCCGCTGCAGGACGACTCGATCTACCTTCATCAGATCGACAATCGTTTTGCCAGTGGATGATTCGATCGCGAATGCGCGGCGGTAGGCGTCCGGACATGTGCTGCCGTCCCAACCCATGCACAGCAGCGCACTGAAGGCGGCGTAGCCGATCGGGGTGTATGCGTTGACGTAATCCCGGCGCAGGTTCTTTGCGTAGTTGCCGAAGGCGAGGGACCCGTACGCGCCCGCGAGGCTCTGATCGCTCGGCTGCACCAGTGCCCGATCGGCGAGTTGCAGTGTGACACCGGGGAAATCGGGGAACTTCGCCTGCATTTCCGAGCGCCGTTCCGGAAAGTTGTACGACATCGGCGTGGGCGGTGCGCCGCGCACCTGCGAGTAGGCGATCGGGAACATCGCCACAATGGTCAGCAGGCAGGCCATCGCGACCCCTCGGGTGCGGATCACCCACAGCACCGCGGCCCCGAGCGCGGTCACCGCGACGACCGCGACCAGATGCCACACCAGCAGTGCGGGCGCCGCCGAGAACGACCGCAGGAACAGCAACCCGATCAGCACCCCCGCCGCCGTCCCGCGGCGGCGCCACTGCTCGAAAGTCCCGTGGCGACTGAGCAATACGCACACCAGAACCAACAGGCCGAGCGCAAGCATCGGCAGCACTCGCGCGGGCCACCGCAGCGGGCCGATGCGCCCCGGCCCCGCGGTCCACATCAACATTCCCGCCGCGAAGATCGCGATGGACCCGAGGTCCCGCGCCGAATTCAGCGCCGCCCGCCAATCGATGAATGCCAGCGCGGGAATCAGGAACCACGCGATGTACACCATGGGCAGCGGCTGTATGAAACCCCACCATCCGGTGAACGCGGGAACGGTGCTCGGCAGGCTGGCATTCAGCGATTCCGACCACGGCACGGTCAGGAACGGATCATTGAGCACTCGCTGATTTCCCCGCCAGGTCACCGCGGAGGACAGCACGCCGGGCAGATAGGTCGCCAGGCCCGCGAGTCCCGCGCATCCCGCCGCGAGCAGCAGCCGGATCGAGGGGCGCCACCCGCGGTGGTAGAAGAACTCGCCGGCGGCGACCGCCCCGATCATCAATGCCGATTCGACCGCGGGAAAGACATATTGGACCGAGATCGCCAGATACAGGAATACGAAGACCGGAATCGGGCCGCCCCGGCCACGCGAATAACGCACCGCCGCGGCCCATGCGTGCACCATCCACGCGGTGCCGGTCAGCGAGGTCGCCCAGCTGGCTTCGTCGAAGAACAGGAACCAGCCGCTCAGCGTGAACGCGATCCCGGCGACCGCCGCCCACGGCGCACGCGCGCCATAGGCCGAACAGATCCGGAACACCCCGAGCGCGGCGATGATCGAGAAGACCAGCTTCACCACTGTGACGAACAGTGCGAGATTGTCGACAGACGGCGCGATCAGGTCGACCAGCAGCTGCGGCGGGTTGTAGATTCCGGCTTCTTCCAGCGCATAGTTGCCCGACATCCACTCCCACGGCACCAGCGCGGGAAAACGCCCCTCCCGCAGATGTCGACCGAGCATGACCCACATCGGACCGTATTGGGATTCGGTGTCATCGGTATAGAAGTGCCGCCCGTTCGCCAGCAGTACCGCCGCATAGCCGACGATCACACCGACTCCGGTTATCGTCCCCCATCGATATACATCCTTCGGTGATCCAACCGCCGCACTCGATGCCACGAGTCCGAGACACTACCGGACCGAGGCAGTATGCAACAGTTGCTATCTGCACTGGTCTGCCGTCGGCGGAATAGTCCGGCCGAAACCGGGGGTTGTAGAGATATGGAGATCACCGAGTTCCCTGGGTACGAGTGGACCACCGTCGCGGATTCGCCTGTGCGAGAGCTGTTTCCGGGCATTCGCTCGCGGGCGCTGTGGAGCGGGGCGAACGGCGCGAAAGCGTATGTGCTGGAAATGGATCCGGGTACCGCATGGGAGGGCATCGATCTGCACGAGCCGGGGCCGGAGGAAGTCTTCGTGGTATCCGGCACATTCAACGACGGATTCCGTGACTATCCGGCCGGATCGTTCATCCACGCTCCGGCCGGATCGTCACATATCCCGCAGTCGACCACCGGCTGCACCTTGTTCGTCTTCTACCCCGAGGGCTGATACCGCGGGGACTACTGCCGGTTGAACCGCGCCCGCACCGCGTCCATGCGCGCGCGCAACTCCTCCGGGACGATCAATCCGCGATCCATCAGCGTATGCGCCGTCACGACCACCGATCGGGTGTGTACCGGAAAGTCGTGGTAGATCGTCTCACCGAGCGCATCCTCGGCATGGCGGCGCTCCAAGTTGTCCAATGCGCCACGCCAGGACAGGCATTCGCACGTCGCCTGCATGCTCGACTCCCATGTGTCGGGCTTGCGATCGAGTTCGGGAAGCGCGCTCTCCCGTCGCGACTGGGGATCCAGGGTGCCCAGCAGAACGTCGTAGGGACCGCTTGTCACTGCCCACTCCTTCCCGAGGTGGCCTCGGCCTGGTCCGGCGGCGCCTGCGCGGTCCAGTCGACCTGCGGCACGGCAACGCCGATCATCGTGTCCCGGGTGACGATTGCCGCCAACTGCTCCTCCGTCCAGCCCTCGGTGCCAGCCGGGCGCATCGGCATCACCATGAACCGGGACTTCTGATTCGAATCGTGCACCCTGACCTCGACCTCGGGCGGAATGTGCAGGCCGAATTCGGCCAGCACCTCGCGGGGCCAACGCACCATGCGCCGACGGTAATTGGGGGTGCGGTACCAGTCCGGCGACATGCCGAGAACCGGGCGCGGGTAGCACGAACACAGCGTGCAGACGATCACGTTGTGCACCTCGGGCGTGTTCTCCAGCACGTAGAAGTAGGTGTAGTCGCTCGGCGTGCCGGATCCGGTCGGGTCACGCCAGTCGATGCCGACTTCCTTGCATGTCTCCGTGCCGTCGGCGAGCAGGCGCGCCTTGAAATCGGGATCGGTCCACGCCTTCGCGACCAGTTTCGATCCGCCGTGCGGACCGACCGATTCGGCCCATTCGGCGAACCGTCGATGGTCCTCTCGCGAAAAGAGGCCCTTTTCGATGGCGAGCTCGCGGACCGCCGTCTCCAGAATCTCGAACTCGCTGATTTGCGAGCTCGTCTGGATCGGCGCGTGCGCCCCGTGATCGTGGGTCTGACTCACTTGGCATCCTCCTCTGCGGGCTCGAGCCAGCGCTCGGAGACCTCGGTCTCCAAGGTGTCGACGTCGAAGCCGGTGTATTTGGGCCAAAGATCTGTCTGGCGGAACCGCACGACGTAGAACGGTTCGAAGCGACCGTCCTCACGCCCCCACGCCTCATCTTCCGGAATCACCCATTCGGGCCGGTATTCGACGACGACACCCGTTCGACCGCGGGTGTAGGCCTGGGTGCGAGTGTGGAACATCGATGTCGCGTTTCGCACCCGGACGCGATCGCCGATCTGGTACTTCCTGGTCATTGCCGCGCCTCCAACCGTGCGCGTACCTCGTCCAATTTCGCGGACAGTTCGTCCGGGGTGATCAAACCCTTATTGATCAGCACCTTCGCCGCGACGGTCGCCCAGCGCGCGTAATAGGGCAGGCCGAAGTACAGCGTCGCGCCGAGATCGTTCTCGGCTCGCCTGCGTTCCTCGGAATTCCACGCGCCACGCCAGCCCAGGCATTCGCAGGTGACGTAGGTATTCATCTCCCAGGGTTCTTCGACCTTTTCCCGGTACTCGATCGGCACATCCGGCTGTCCGCCCACGTCGTGCAGGACGTGTCGGAGTGCGGCGAACAATTCGTTCGAGATCTCGTACGGCGAGTCCAGCGGTTTGCGGAACACGGGAGCGAGATCTGCTACACGAGTCTGAACTTCGTCGAATCGATTCGGTGAACTCATGAGGTCTCCGTAGTGACGGATCCGATGTTCCCCCGGCAAGGTGATCGCATATGGCGCACACCCGGCGACGGGGCCGCGAGCCCCTATCCAAAATGCATTGATCCGACTGACAAGACTACACGTCAAGATCGTTCGATTGAAGGTATAGCCGCCCGCGATCCGGCCCGACCAGGCACTCGCCGATCAGACACCGACAGCGGCCCGAGTGACCGCTCGACAAGACGGCATCACCGCGTGGTCTGATGGCTTTCGACCGCCTCGACCGGGTGCCGGAGCAGGCAGAATTCGTTTCCCTCCGGGTCGGCGAGCACATGCCACGGTACGGCGTCGGTCTGGCCGATATCGACCCTCCGCGCACCCGCGGCGAGCAACCGCTCCAGTTCCGCGTCCTGATCGCGATCGGTGGGGTTCACGTCGAAGTGCATCCGCAGCTTCCCGCGCTTCGGCTCGATGCTGGGGATGAACATCAGTGTGGGCTGCGGCCCGCCGAATCCGATTCCGGGCGGGCCGATCTCCAAGGCGCCATCCTCCCAGCCGAGTTCGACGTAGCCGAGAACCTCGCACCAGAAGTCTCCCAGCCTTTGTGGGTCGGCGCAGTCGATGAGGAGTTGGGTGATTCTGCAAGCCATGTGCGCGACGGTACATGTGCCGGACTTTTCCGGAACAGTTATTTCCTTGTCGGGCGTCATCATTTGGCGATCGGCTTATTCAACCCGATTCGGGCCCGGTGGCTTCCAATTCCGCTGCGGCTCTCGGGATTCGGCCGCGACGACCGCAGTTGCTATGCGGTCGAGGTCGCCGTGGCGTCGTTCTTCATCAAGACCGCGCTGCCCGGGGGCGGCACGGACTGGGCGGTCATTTCCGATATCGACGCCACTCTGACGGATGCTGTGCTCCGACACCCGTCGAGGGTTGCTGACCATTGCAGCGCTTATGAGGAAATCGTCAATTAGTGTGATATCGTACCGAGCGTTGTGTGAATCGCTCTGCTGACGTGTCAATTGGTGTCTCGGTGAGAGGACCCGTATGTCCCGGTATCTGTTCGCCCTCGGCCAGGTCGTAGCACGTCGCCGCTGGTGGGTGCTGGCACTGTGGATCGTCGCGCTGGTCGGCGCGATCGTTTTCGCGGCTGGAACCGGTGGCAAGACCAACGACAATTTCACCGTCCCCGGCACCGAGTCGCAGGATGCGGTGTCATTGCTGCAGCAGCGAATGCCCGCGTTCAGTGGCGCGCAGATGCAGGTTGTCTTCCAAACCCCCGGCATGGCCAAGGTGACCGACCAGCAAGTGAGCGCCGAGATCGAACAGGTGATGGCCGGGTTGAGGGGACTGTCGCAGGTCGCGGCGGTAGTCGACCCGTTCCAGGCGCAGGCGGTATCGCCGAATCAGCGCGTGGCGCTGGGCAGTGTGCAGTTCTCGGTATCGGCCGGGGATGTCGGCGAGGACACCCTCGACAAGGTGAATCACATCGCCGATTCGGCTCGCGATACCGGTCTCACGGTGGAATTCTCCGGTGCGGTGTATCCGGGCTTCACGGCCGAGATCCCGCATACCCCAGAGGTTCTCGGCATCGTCGCGGCATTCATTGTGCTGCTGATCACCTTCGGCGCGGTGGTCGCGGCCGGACTGCCCATCATCACGGCGTTGGTGGGCGTGGGTATCGGACTCACCGGGATTCTGGGCGTGGCCGCGTTCGTCGATGTCGCCTCGGCGGCCACGTCGCTGGCGCTGATGCTCGGTCTGTCCTGTGGCATCGACTACGCACTGTTCATCCTGTCGCGGCATCGACACCAGATCGTGCTGGGAATGGCTGCGGCCGAGTCGATTCCGCTGGCGGTTGGAACCGCGGGCAGTTCGGTGGTGTTCGCGGCGATAACCGTGATCATCGCACTCTGCGGTCTCGCGGTCGCGGGCATTCCCTTCCTCACCGTGATGGGGCTGACGGCTGCGGGTGCGGTGCTGGTCGCTATGCTGGTCGCACTCACGCTGCTGCCCGCGCTACTCGGCTTCGCCGGTGACATGGTCGCCAAGTTCATCTCGCCGCCGCTGCATCCTGGCAAGCCCGAAGAGGTCGCGCGCATCGCCGCCTACGAGCCCGAGCGCACATTCGGACACGCGTGGGGCCGATTCGTCACCCGATTCCGAATCCCGATGCTGGTACTCGGTATCGCGATTCTCGCCGTCCTGGCCGTACCGGCCACCCGCATGGACCTCGGATTGCCCAGTGGTGCAACGCAATCGGAGTCGAGTACGGCGCGCAAGGCATACGGCATCGTCAGCGATTCATTCGGTCCCGGTTTCAACGGACCACTGCTCGTTGTGGCCGATCTGTCGGCCGCGACCAGCCCGGACGCCGGACAGACACTGATGGGCCGACTGCGGCAGGAGCCCGACGTGGCCGTCGTCCAGCCCGCTGGCTCCGATAACGGATTGCTGCTGATCCAGGTGATCCCGAAGACCGGTCCCAACGATTCCGCGACGACCGATCTGGTGAACCGACTGCGCGACGATCGCGACCGCATCGAAAGCGGCACCGGCGCAACGTATCTGGTCGGTGGCACCACCGCCGCCAACATCGACACCTCGGACCAGTTGGCCAAGGCGCTGCCCATCTTCCTGGCGGTCGTCGTGGGTCTGGCACTGGTATTGCTCACGATCGCGTTCCGCACGATTCTCGTGCCGCTGTCGTCTATCGTCGGGTTCATCCTTTCGGTCTTCGCCGCCCTCGGGGCGCAGGTCGCGGTCTTCCAATGGGGCTGGGGTGCAAGCCTTTTCGATGTCACCAAGGCGCAGACGCTGAGCTTCCTTCCGATCATCACGCTGGCCATCATCTTCGGCCTGTCCAGTGACTATCAGATCTTCGTCGTGTCCAGGATCAAGGAGGAACACACGCGCAGTGGTGCGGCGATCAGTTCGGTGCAGAACGGCGTCGCCCACTCCGCGCGTGTCGTCACCGCGGCGGCGCTGATCATGTTCGCGGTCTTCGTCGCCTTCACCACCACCGACAACCCGATCGTCAAACCCTTGGCGTTCACCCTCGCGGTCGGTGTGCTGCTCGATGCCTTCATCGTCCGGCTGACCCTGGTGCCCGCGGTCATGGCCATCATCGGAAACCGCATGTGGTACCACCCGCGCTGGTTCGCGCGCTACGTCCCCGACCTCGATATCGAGGGTGTCGAACTCGAACGCCGATTCGGGCACCGCGCCGAAGCCGAAGTGCCGCAGGGCATTACCGGATAATCGTCAGGGTCCCCAGCGATCGACGGGCTCGCTGCCGCCGACACCGGTGGCGAATTCGCGCAGGCGCAATGGTCCGGCCGCGTCGGCCGCCAATGGCGGGGTGGGTCCGCCCGCGCCGGTTCGCAGACCGGCGAGCATGTCCTCGAGTGCCTCGGTGGCGCTGAAGCGCGGAGTCCACTGCAGTTCGGTGCGCGCCCGGGTGGTGTCGAGTACCGGGAGCCGCATCATCGCGTCGAATAGCTCGGCCGGTGCAGGCACCGTATGCAGTCGCCATCCCACGGCCAGCGCGGCGCGAACCACCGACGGTGGCATCGTGACCGTGCGGGCGTGGAAAACCCGGCCCAACTGAGTTCGATCGAGGACCGGATCGGCGGCGAGGTTGAACGGGCCGCGGACGTCGGAGACGATCGCTCGGCTGTAGGCGCGGCCGATGTCATGGCTGTGTGCGGCCTGGAATCGCATGCCGCGCGGAATCGGCAGCAGCGGAATGAGATTCGGTCGGACGAGCCGATTGGGCAGCAGCGGGCCCGCGAACAGCCGCCGCTGCTGGGCCGCCGATTCGCGGCGGAAGGTGAAGGCCGGTCGCATCCGCACGACCCGGCACTCGGGATGCTCGCGTTCGAACAGATCCAGCAGCCGCTCGACATAGGCCTTTTCGCGCATATATGCCGCGGGCGGCCAGCCCTCGGTCGGCCAGTCCTCCGAAACCGCACGGTCATCGGTGACTGGGGAGTACGCGCCGACCGAGGATGCGTAGACCAGGGTCGGCACCCGGGCGGCCGCGACCGCGTCGAATACCCGGGCGGTCCCGTCGACGTTGGCCCGCCAGGTGACCATCGGCCGGTGGGTCGGCTGGAACAGCCACGCCAAATGCACCACCGCATCCGCACCGGCGAACCATCCGGCCAGATCGTCGCCGCGCATATCGACGGCAATGAACTGCGCCGCCGGATGCGGGCGTTCGGGTACCCGCCGTGCCAGTCCGAGGATGGAGGTGACCTCCGGCTCCTCGGCCAGTGCCTCGATCACGCTGGTTCCGACATTGCCGGTGGCGCCGAGAACGACTACCCGCATGTCGCACCGCCTTTCAGGTCGGGTCGAGCACGATCTTCACCGCACCGTCGGTTTTGCGCTGGAACATCCGATAGGCGTCGGGCGCCTCGGATAGTGGAAGCCGGTGGGTGGCAAAGCTTTCCACGCCGAGCGGATCGTCGTCGCCAAGCAGTGCCAGAATCTCGGGCGCCCAGCGGGTTACGTTGGCCTGGCCCATGCGGAGCTGGATCTGCTTGTCGAACAGGATTCGCATCGGAATCGGGTCCACCATGCCGCCGTAGACACCGACCAGCGAGATCGTTCCGCCGCGGCGCACGATATCGATCGCGCTGTGCAGAGCGGCCAGCCGATCCACCCCCACCGTGTCGGTGACGCGCCGTGCGACGCGATCGGGCAGCAACGCGGCAGCGCGCTGCGCCATCGCCGCGACCGGTGACCCGTGCGCCTCCATGCCGACCGCATCGATCACCGCGTCGGTGCCGCGGCCATCGGTGCGCTCGCGGATGACATCACCGACTGCCGAATCGATATCGCAGTCGATCACCTCGATGCCGCGCGCGGCCACCCGGGCCAACCGCTCGGGCACTCGGTCCACCCCGATCACCCGCAATCCGCGATGCGCGGCGATCCGGCAGGCCATATCGCCGATCGGCCCGAGGCCGAGCACGGTAACCGAGCCGCCCGCGGGCACGGACGCGTATTCCACCGCCTGCCACGCGGTGGGCAGCACATCGGACAGGTATAGGAATCGGGTGTCGTCCGGGCCGTGCGGCACGCTGATGTGCGTGGCGTCGGCATGCGGCACCCGCAGATATTCCGCCTGTCCGCCCGGAACCTGGCCGTACAGCTTGGAATATCCGAAAAGTGCTGCGCCGCTGCCATATTCGCGCACCTGTGTGGTTTCACACTGGGTCGGCAGCCCGCACGAGCACATATAGCAGTCGCCGCAACTGATCTGGAACGGCACGACGACCCGGTCGCCGCGAGTCAGTGTGCTGACCGCGGGGCCGGTTTCTTCGACGATGCCGATCGGTTCGTGCCCGAGCACGTCACCCGCGTTCAGGTACGCGCCAAGCACCTCGTAGAGGTGCAGATCCGATCCGCAGATCGCCGACGATGTCACCCGCACGATCGCGTCGGTGGGTTCCTCGATCCGCGGATCGGGGACCTCCTCGACCGCTACCGTGCGCGGCGCCTGCCAAGTCACTGCTCTCATGTGGACTCCTCACCCGAACACTCGGCCAGGGCATCGCAGCCGAATACCGGCCGCCTTTGGGCACTACCCGCAACCGGGCAACCTAACCGGCAGTCCGGCATCGGTGAAGTCGCTGGTGATGACCGCCTTTCTCATGACGCTCTCCTTGCGATCGGGCCCATGGTGGCCGCGATCGCGGCGGCGGCGCGGTGTGCGGCGTCGCGGGTACCCCAGCGCCGCCACCTGCCCGGATCCAGTCCGCGCGCGCGGGAAATCAGCTCGGGCCACGCGGACAGGTCGGGCCATCGCGGCGATACCACCGCGAGACCGGCCACGTCCAGTGCGCGCGCGGTCGCGTCCTGTTCGCCGAACGGACGCTCGGCGGGAATGATGATCGCCGGTTTGGCCGCGCTGGCGATATCGGATACCGCGGCTTGACCGGCATGCGAAACGATGACATCCGCGGTGCACAGCGACGGCCACGGGTCCTCGACCCAGCGCTCGACACCGACTGTGCGCCAATGGTATTCGGGATACTGGTCGGCGCAGGCGCGGATCATCGCGGCGGTGAACACCGCGCCGCCCACGCCGCCGAGGACCAGGATCGTCGGGCGGTCGGTGTGCGGCGTGCGCATCCGGGGGCGGTCGGTGAAACGGCCGATGCCGCCGACATATCTGGTCTTGTCGGCGTACGGACGCAACCAGTCCGGATCGTAGAGTTCGCGTGGCCAAGCCGCGATGATCAGGTCGGCGATCCGGTGCACGAGTTGATGCGGCTGGTCGGTGCGCACGCCGGGCAGCCCCATCGAAATGACCGGAATGCCGTGCAGCCGGGCCAAAAGGCCGACCTCCACCGATACGTCGACGACCAACGCGCGTGGGTGTGCCTGTGCGATCCACGCCGCGACGGCCGCCATGCGGGCGGCCAGACCTGGCTCGTGCCTCGGTGCCCAATGGAAAACGCCTGCGGCGGTTGGGTCTTCGAGTTCGGGGGCGAGATTGTCGAACGGCAGGCGGATCACCTCGTCGAAAATGTCCTCCCCGGTGAACGGCATCGAGGACAGCGCGGTCACCGGTTCATCGAGATGGGCGCAGATGGTTCGCGCCCGCGTCAGGTGGCCGCAGCCGTGGTGATGGATGTAGTAGCCGATCATGCCGCACCTCGATGCCGTTGTGGATCATCGCGAGGTGAAAGTCCCGGGTGTGGGGAGCCGATAGTCGCGTTCGAGATCCCGCAGGAGCATGGGCCGCCGCTGCCCGCCGCCGTGCGGCTCGACTTCGGCGTACGGAACCGGACTGCGCCTGATCGCCTTGACCTCGACAGCTGCGGCTTGTTCGGCCGTCGCGGCGGGTACGAGCAGTGTTCCTGGACAGATCCTCATGGTTCGCGCCTTTCAGGCTGAACGCACTCTGGTTGGGTGGATCGGTCGTACCCGGCGTCGGCACGAGCAAACCGCCGCTATTGATCTTCGTCGAGTGGACGCCTCTACGGCGCGCGCATTATCGGATGAGAACGTTCAGCACGCGGGTAGTGCGCGGTCGAGGCCACCTTCGCCGCGATCCCCATCAGCGTCGGTCTCCTGATTTGTGAACGCGCCGTCAGCTTGTCGGGTGCGGCGGATGCCTGGCCAGCCCACTGGGAGTTGGACGCGGCCTGCCCGGATATCGCCGATGAGGTGCGCGTAGCCGTCCCGGACCTCGCCTAGATGGACCCATGCCGAGTGCCGAAGCTCCTCGCAGTCGGTGTGCAGTACGGTCCACCATGCCTCGGCGTAGGTCTTCGCGACATGGCTGATCACCTCACCGAAGGTGTGCGTATGGCGGCGGGCGCACCGACTGTGGCGGACGTAGGAGGCTGCCCAAGAGTTGATCTTGTCGATGACCTTCGCGATATCCGCATGCAGCGCTGTCTCGGTGACCTCGGGTGGGTGCCGTTGCGGATTCAAAACCGCCGAAATCAGGGCAGCATGCAGATCGCCGAGTTCTCGCGCCCAGGTGATCAGTGGGAACGGCTCGGTGAGACGCCCGGCGATCGCGGCCAATAGTTGTTCCGGCGAGAGCACAGATGCCGCGTCTATCGCTCGGTCATCCTCCGTCGCCGCTAAACCCGCGTCCATGGGAATCACATGTCCTTCCGGCAGCGAGTGCTCACGGCGCCACGGACCGCCATCTGCGGTCGGTGCTGACGTAGCGGCCGGTCATGTGACGTGTTCTGAGGCTCGTTGGTTGACAGCCTCGGCGAGATGGGCGTGCTGATGCATAGGTCGTGCTCGACTATTTCGAGATGAATGGTTGATGCGGTGAGCGCAGCGCTGCGGCTCGGCGCATAATGCTAATACTGACTGCGCACTCAGTCAACGGCTGATCGAGCAGGTAGCGGGTGCTAGAGTTTGGCGGAAATTTGGCCGAGGAGGGGTGGGATCAGTGAGTGGGCCTGCGACGGGACCGGGCAAGTCGGGCGCGATTCTCGATATATTCACGCGCCACGTCGCCGAGAAGGGCTATGACGGGACCAGTTTCAGCGGTGTAGCGAGCGAGCTGGGCATCTCACAGGGCTTGATCGTGCACCACTACGGCACGAAGGCGCGGTTGTTGGAAGCGCTGCACGTTTCCTATATGCGGCGCCGGATCGATGAGGCTCGGCGAATCGTGGCGGAGTTCGCTACCCCGACCGAGCAGTTGGCCGGGCTATTGCACGCGGCCATGCTCTACCAGGTGCACGATCGAAATCGGACCGTCGCGTTCCAGCGTGAGGTCGCGCGGCTGGCGCAGGAGGATGAGGAGTCCGAGGGGCGCAAGCTGCGCAGGAGTTATATCGGAATCCTGCACAGCGTGGTCGATGCGGGCATTGCCGCGGGCGAGTTCCGCGCTGTCGATACCAGTATCCGGAGCCTGCTCATCTTCGGTGCCGCACAATGGGCGTGGACGTGGTTCGAGCCGGAAGGGCGTAGTTCCGCCGAGCAGGTCGGCGCCGAACTGGTAGATCTCACTCTCGGCTCACTACTGGTCGATCGTAGATCGCTGCCGCGCCTGTGCGATCCCCACGGCCGACTGGTCGCGGCGGTGATCGAGATCATCACCAGTGGACCGGGGGAGCCGACACCAACGCCGCAGGGATGACCATGTATCGAAGGTGTGCCAGAGCCCGATACGGGTACGACCGAGGTGTTGATGGCGGACCATGTCCGGGGTGCGCGAGTGAGTGAATGATCATGAAGACGAGATCACCGGAGACGGTGAAATGCGGGGGCTGCCGGTCCTGGTGGCCGCTGAGCGCGCACAATGTCTGCCATTGTTCCCAATGTCATCAGACGTTCACCGGCGAAAAGGCTGCGACTCGGCACCTGGTTGTCGATTATCGCCACAAGCCGCACGTCATCTGTCGGACACCGCAAAGCGTCGGGCTTGTTGATGCGGGCCGCGACTATCCCTGCTGGGGATTCCCGCAGGATTAGCGTCCGATCCGGACTACTGCCCGGTGCCGCCTTGGTCCTGCTGGGCGAGAACGAAGGTGCCCTGGCCGTTCGGGTCCAGTTCGGTATCGAGGATCTTGTCGTCCAAGAAGGCCGCGGCCTGCTCGTCCAGGAAGATCCGCGACCCCTCCGCGGTCAAGACCTGGTCCTGCTCGGCCGGTCCCGCGGTTATCGCCAGCGACATGGTCTGGGCGCCATCCGTGGTGGAGATCCGCAGCCCGGCATCCGTCGGTATGCCCTCTGCCGAGGTGATGGTGCGAACTGCCTCGATGGCGCTAGGGGTGAGCATCAGCATCTGTCTGGTTCCTTCCGCTTGCCGTCACAGTCGGCCGAGGTGACCGAACTGCATTTCCCGCGGGCCAGTCTCCAGCCCCGATAGTCGGCCGATGGCCGCATCGGCACCGGCATCCACCTAGCAGTAGCCATGAACTGGTTCGCGCAAACCACCCCTGCGTGAGGGGGCGTGAACACGGTCTTTCCCCGCCACCCTTGCCATCAAGCTCTGACCTCAGGTCGGGGCTTGCAGGGTGTGCAGGACCCAGTGCCCCTTTTCGTTGGTTTTCGCGTAGTAGAGGCTGGCGTCGGCGGCGTCGAGCAGGGATTCGGCATTGGCTCCGGCGATCGGTGTGATCACCGCACCGATGCTGGCCGCTACTCGCAGTTGCTGGCCATCGATGGTGATGGGCTCGGGGAATACCGACAATAGTCGGTCCGCGATCGCGGTTATCTGGTCAGCGGTGGCCGGGGGCGGGATCAGGACGACGAACTCGTCGCCGCCGAGCCGGGAAATGAGGCAGTCGTAGCCAGACAGTTTGTCGTGCAAGCGGGTGGCCACCGCGACCAGGACTTTATCGCCGGTTCCGTGGCCGAAGCGGTCGTTGACATATTTGAAGTGATCGAGATCCGCGAAACATAGCCCGGCCCGGTCGCTTTCGTCGGCGGTCGCGATGAGTCCCTCGATCCGCTCGAGTAGGTAGCGTCGGTTCGGCAGGCCGGTGAGCGGGTCATGTCGGGCCTGTTTGCGAAGTTCCTGTTGGAGCCGGTGTTCTTCGGTGCTGTCGGCTCCGATGGCCAGCAGGTAGTCCGGCTTTCCGTCGTTTCCTTTGACATAGGAGATGGCGAATGACATCCACCCGACGCTGCCGTCGGCACGTACCAGTCGACGCTCGAGTCGGACCGTGCCCGCCCCGGTAGGGACCAGCTGTTCGTAGAGCAGGGCACGGATATCGTCTCGGTCGTCGGGATGGGCGAAGTCGTACACCGAGATCCCGCGCAGCGCCTCGACCGGTACGCCGATCATGTCGGCCAGACCCCGATTGGCTTCCAGCAGTGTGCCATTGGTGTCGCCGATGGCGATCGCGACGGCCGTATTGTCGAACAGGATGCGATATCTCGTATCCTGTTCGTCCTGCTCGGTTGAATACTGCTGTGCGCGAGACTCATCGCGGTGTGCCTGATGACCTTGTCCGAGAGCGGCCAGCAGTCCGGCGAGGCGCTGTCGGGCGTCGGGCCGATCGGAGTAGTCGGCCAGCCGATACAACACCTGCGCCGACACCGTCGGCACCAGATCCTCGGCCAAGCGGGCAGCCGATAGCGCCGCCCCGACTCGGCTGCCCACGGTCACGTCGAAGGGGTCGGCCTCGATGGCTGCGGAAAGGTCATGGATCAGTCCGGATAACTGTTGGTCTCCGAAGTCATCGGGCATACGCATGCCATCGGCGGCGGCAAGCGTTTGCCACCAGGCTCGAGCCAGTGCCGCACACTGGGAGTCGTCCACCACAGCCCTTCGATACCTTGCGCCGCTCGACATACCCCTGACCGAGAGCGGCGTTGCGTCCAACCGAACGATAGACCGTGCAGACCGTTTCGTGTGGAAATTTCCGGGTCGGGCAATATTCACGAAAGACGGTTCTCGTCGAAGATCGATGCCCCCTTATATCTGAGGGTTGTGTTCTGCCATACCCAGGTGGCCTGCACGCAGCCGAGCAGGTCCTCGATATGGGCCGATACCGAATCGGCGACGGAGCTGTCGGTGACCTTCTCGCACTGGCTCTCGATCCTGGCTCGAATGCTGCGGAATTCGGTCAGGCGGTCGCGCACGAGTCGTGCGGCATCGTGCACAGCGTCGGCGAGGGTGGCACCCGGGTTGTTCAGCAGGCAGACGGGGATCAGGTTGAAATCGGCGCGGTCGTGGATGCATTCCTTTTCGAAGGAGAACATGTCGTTCATCAGCGCTCCGATCTCCACGGTCGAGCGCCGCAGCTGCCGCAGGTCGGCGTCGAGCCCGACGGCGCGAATTCGATCCCAAGGCAGATATTCGTCGCGGCCGAACTCGCACAGCGCGATCGCCGGATACATGCCCGACACCTGCGCGCGCAGGTCGATGTAGTCCGCTACGGCGAGCAACTCGCCGCGGGCGCGGGCGTTCTGATCCCGGATGGCCGGACGCAGATGGTCGATGGTCGAATCGAGGAACCGTTGCAGCCAGTCCGGGTCCGCCCAGGCCGCCACCCGCTCGAGGAACTTCCCGGTCGCAGCCTCCACCGGAGTGGGATTGGTTGCGGCGCAACGGGTATCGAGAAGTCGGCAGAGGTCTGCCACCGTCGCGCGGGCCCGCTGTTTTTCGGTATCCGTCAGGTGGGCGAACTTCTCGCGGCCGACAGTATCGTTGAGCCAGAACAGGATCGCGTTATAGATCCCGATAATCGTCATCCGCTCGGCGGTGACGGCATGCGGATGCAGATACGGAGTCATGCTGTTGTAGTGCGCGCCTCCGGCGTCCAACCAGATCCCGTACCCGCGGCAGAATTGTTCCACCTCCGCACATGCCAACGCCCCGAACCGATTCGGCGCGAAACCCTGACAGAAGTCGACGATGTCGCAGTCGGGAGTGCTGAACAGCTCCCGCAGCGACCATCCCCGCGACCGAACCAACGCCTCATGCTCTGCCCGCATCGTGGCGAGCCGCGCCTCGACCACCGGCGTGTACTCGCCAACCACCAGACTCCCTCCCGACCACACTGTGCCGCACCTCGCCAGAGTGCCGGACCGAGTCCGGCACTGGCCGCGGCCGGTCATCAAATGATAAATGACCGTGAGCCAGATGGCTCCATTCGGCGATCGGGTGAAAGGCCTTGTGGGAGAAGGGGCGTGGTCGAGGTTCAGCTCAGGGCGTCGGCCGATCGTGCCGGTGGCGGCAGGCGGGTCGACCTTGTCGTCAGCGCGCGCCGCACGTCCCGGTCGGGGTGTACTGACAGGGGTTCTCGGTGCGGCCTCGGTACTGATCGTGGCCGTCGCTGTTGGAGCGCACTCCGCTGCCGTAGCCGCTGTTGCGCTGACTGTGGTCGCTGCTGTTGGGGCGCGATCCCGCTCCGTAGCCGCCGTGGCCGCCGCCGGGGCTGTGCGAATCCCGAGGTCCGGCCGAGGCCTCGAAAAGGTGCGGCGATGCGATCGTCAGCAGCACCAGCGCGATGCTGATCAGCGTCGCGACCACCACGCGACGCACTGTCCAGAACTTCGTTGCGATCTCCATCGAACTATCTTTCCGTCAATTAACGTACCGCTATATAACGACACATTAATCGATGGTGCGTCGAAATGGAAGGCATTTACGGGTCCGTTCGCGTTCGAGACCCTCCGGACTCGTCGGCGATACGCTGGGCATTGGCGAAAGGTGAGTGCATGTTGCCTGGTGTTCGGAGACATTGCGGATCACCACCCAGCCGGTGCTCGACCTCCGGGATGGCGGTATCCCCGACGATGTGTCGGCGGTGGTGGAATTCGCGATGAGCCGCAACAGTGGCGGCAGTCTGCCGCTCGAGCTGACCAGTTTCGTCGGTCGGCGCACTGAATTGTCGGAGGTGAAGAAGCTTCTTTCGGTGTCCCGGCTGGTCACGTTGACGGGTATCGGGGGTGTGGGCAAGACGCGGCTGGCGCTGCGGGCCGCGTCGCAGGCGCAGCGGGATTTCGCCGATGGGGTGTGGTTGGTCGAACTGGCCGAGGTCTCCGATGTCGCGCTATTGGTCGATGTCGTGGCCGCCGCTCTTGGTGTGCGGGACGCGGCGCCGAGTCCGTTGCTCGAGGTTGTGATCAAATTTCTGGCCCCGCGGGAAACCCTGCTCGTACTGGACAACTGCGAGCACATGGTGGAAGCCGCGGCGAAGTTGACCGAGGCATTGCTGCGGACATGCCCGCGCCTGCGGATGCTGGCCACCAGCCGAGAACCCTTGAATATCGCCGGGGAGGCGGTGCTGCGGGTGTCGCCGCTGACGGTCCCGGATCAGGATCGGGAGCCGACGTTGCCTGGGCTGCCCCGTTTCGACGCGGTGACGCTGTTCGCCGACCGTGCGGCGGCGGCCGTGCCGGGTTTCGCACTCGACAAGGACAACATGTCCGCCGTCACCCGGATTTGTGCGCGGCTCGATGGATTGCCGCTGGCGATCGAGTTGGCCGCGGCCCGGATGCGCATGATGTCACCGCAGCAGATCCTGCAACGTCTCGATGATCGGTTCACGCTGCTCACCCGTGGCAGTCGTACCGCGCCGACCCGGCAGCAGGCGCTGCAGTGGTGTGTCGACTGGAGTTACGAGTTGTGTACTCCGGCCGAGCAGCTGCTGTGGGCCCGGTTATCGGTATTCGCCGGGAGCTGCGAACTCGACGCCGTCGAACAGATATGTGGCGTCGGCCTGGCGCCGCACAGGCCGCTCGACGTGCTGTCCGCACTGGTGGACAAGTCGATTCTGATCCGGGAGGAATCGCACACCGCCGTGCGTTTCCGAATGCTCGAGACGCTGAGTGACTACGGTCGGCAAAGATTGCGGGACTCCGGCGAGGCCGCCGAGATGCGTCGACGGCATCGCGATTGGTACCAACAATTGGTGCTGGACGCCGAAGCCGGATGGATCAGCGACCGGCAGCCATACTGGATCGCCCGCCTCGAACGCGAGCTACCCAACGTGCGTGACGCGCTCGAAACCTGCCTTTCCGAGGGCACCGACGAGGCCGCGGCAGCCGGGCTGCGCACCGCCGCTGCGCTACACCAATTCTGGAGCCTTCGCGGTCTGTACGGGGAAGGCCGAACCTGGATCGACCGCGTTCTCGCTCACCCGGGCGCGCAATCCATACCCGACCGCATCAGTGGGCTACGCGCCGCCTGCGAGGTTGCCGCGCCGCAGGGCGATTTCCAGGCTGCCGCAACCCTTTTGGAAGAGGGGCGCGTCCTCGCCGCACAAGAACCCACCCCCGCCATCCAGGGACAGCTCGCCTACGCATCCGGCATCGTCGCACTCGCTGGCGGCGCGGCGGCCGACGCATCCTCCGCCCTCGAACGCGCTGTCGCGATGCTCAGCTCGAACCAGACGGGCGAGCTCTACATCAGCGCTCTGACCATCCTCGCGTGGTCATATGAACTGCGCGGCCAGATGACCCCGGCGACCGAGCACTACCGTCGAGTGCTGTCCATCACCGAAGCGCAGGGTGAACTGATCTATCGTTCGGCCGCGTTGCGCGGTTTGGGCGTCGCCGCATGGCTGCAAGGCGAGCGAGGACGTGCCCAACGGTTGCTCGAGGAGGCATTGCGAGTCAACCGTCGGTCGAATAGTCCGGTGTTCACCGCGTTCACGCTGGATGCGCTGGCCTGGACTGCCGCCGACCGGGGCGACGCCGACCGCGCGGCCGTGCTGCTTGGGGCGGCCCAGGGAAACTGGCTGGGAGGCAGCAGCGTGCGGGCGGTCCTGCGGAACATGTCGCGCTTTCATGCGGAATGTGAGCGGACGACGCGCCATACCCTCGGCACCCGCAGATTCGACGCGGCCTTTCGGCAAGGTCGGGAACTCGAGATGGATGCCGCTGTGGCGTATGCGCTCGGGGAGAAGCACGCCGAGGCAGCGCGCGCGTCCGCGAAACTGACCAAGCGTGAGCGACAGGTCGCCGACCTGATAGCCCAGGGACTCAGCAACAGACAGATCGCCGCCAAATTGGTGATCTCGCAACGCACTGCCCAAGGCCACGTCGAACACATCCTGACCAAGCTCGGATTCAACTCACGGGCTCAGATCGCCGCCTGGATCGTGGACGAAACCACACAGCCTTGAGAAAACATACGGCCGACCGTATTGTCTTCTCTGTGAACCAACACGTCTTCACCGAGGTGACCGACCCGTTCTGCCTGGACCAGGCGGATGCCGTGGCATTGCTGACCGGGGCACCGTGGGGCAGGTATGCCGTTATCGGCGACAGCCTTTCGGCGGGAACCGGCGATCCCACTCCGGGCTACCGGGATCAGGGCTGGTCTGACCGGGTTGCTGGGATCTTGCGTTCGGTCCGGCCGGATCTGGCCTACCTCAATACCTCCGAGATCGGGGCAACCACCGCCCAGACGCTCGAGAACCAGGCGGCCCGCATGGTCGAGTTCGCACCGGACCTGCTGCACGTGCCATGCGGTGCCAACGACATCGTGCGGCGTAAGCCGGACTTCGACGCGATAGAGCGAACGCTTCGGCAGATGTACGACCTGGCCAAGGGGACCGGCGCGATGCTGACCACTTTCACCCTCGGCAGGGCGTATGTGGTCCCGGTTTTCCCTGACTGGGCGGAGCGGATTTCCGCGGTCAACGAGATCGTGCGCGGGCTGGCCGCCGAGTACGACGCCATCGTGGTGGACATGTGGGATCACCCGATCAACAACCGCGCCGACCTGCTCAGTGCGGATCGGATCCACTTCTCGACATCGGGTCAGGCCGTTATGGCGGCCGAGGTGGTGAAGAAGCTGGCGACGAATAAAGAGGTCTCTTAATCGTGGCAAATATTCGATCAGCTGATCAGCCGGTAGTCACCGCGGAAGCCGATGGCATTCCGTGGATGACAATGTCGGTCGTTTTGACCGCCCTGTTCATGGCGGTGCTCGACTCGTTCATCGTCGTGGTCGCCGACCCCTCGATCGTCGCGGACCTACATGCCTCCGCCAGCGATGTGCAGTGGGTGCTTGCGGGCTATCAGCTGAGTTACGCGGTCTTCATCATTACCGCTACGCGCCTGGCCGACCTGTACGGTGGCAAGCGGATTTTCCTGCTCGGGGTGGCACTGTTCACGCTGTCATCGGTCGCTTGCGCGCTGTCACCGAACGCGGGCAGCCTGATCGCCGCGCGTGTCGTCCAGGGCCTAGGCGCCGCCCTGATGGTTCCTCAGGTGTTCGCGTACGTCACGGTGCTGGTGCCCGCGGCGAAGCGGCACACCGTCTACGGCGTGCTCGGCATCGTCATGGGTACGGCCACCATCGGCGGACAGGTCATCGGCGGACTGCTGATCGGCGCCGATCTGTTCGATTCCGGCTGGCGCCTGGTGTTCTGGGTGAACGTGCCGATCGGAATCGCCATGCTCCTGCTCGCCGTGCGATACGTGCCGCCGACGCGCTCAGCCGCCACCCGCAAGCTGGACTTGCCCGGCGTCCTGGTGCTCAGCGCGGCCCTCTTCCTTCTGGTGCTGCCGCTGATCCAGGGGCAGCAGGCAGGCTGGCCATGGTGGATCTGGGCTTGCTTCGCGGGCAGCGCGGTCGCGTTCGGCCTTTTCGTCGCGATCGAGCGGAGTCTGGAACGGCGGGGCGGGGACCCGCTGGTACCGCTGACGCTGTTCGGACAGCGCTCGTTTTCGCTCGGGATCATCCTCGTGCTGGCCCTGTACGCGCTGATCTACTCGTATTACCTGGCCTTGTCGGTAACGATGCAGCAAGGTCTCGAAATGTCGGCGCTCGGTGCGGGTCTGGTCTATACACCGGCAGCCACCGCATTCTTCGTGTTCAGCATGGTGGCGAGCCGGATCATCCCGAAATATGGACGACGTGTCCTCGAGGTCGGGGCGGTCATATTGGCGAGCGGTTACCTGGCGACCGGTCTGCTACTGGTGTCCGGCCCGCGGATCACTCCGCTGCTCGTGATCCCCACCCTCATTCTGCAGAGTGTCGGTGGCGGACTGGTCATCACGCCAGCGCTCAACACGGTGCTCAGCCGCGTCAGGCCGGAGTCGGCCGGTATCGCGTCAGGCGCGTTGTCGACGGCCCAGCAGTGTGGCGGGGCGCTTGGTGTTGCCATCATCGGGGCGGTCTACTTCAGCTCGTTTCATCCCGAGGCAGTCGGCACAGTTGCCGCCGCCGGGCACGCTTTTGCCGTCGCGTCCTTCGGCACGTTCGTCATCGCTGTCATCGCGGGCATTGTCGTGTTCCTGCTGCCGAAGCGGCCAGCGGCCCAGGACTGAGTGCGAGGATCAGGGCTGCGGATGAAGCGTGCGCAGCCGCGGCGACGTTTCCCGGACGGGATTCAGTTTTGCGATGAATTCACACCGGCCCAGTTGTCTCTATTAGGACGCCACAACCGAATCGTGGTGTGCCACTCGATCGGCAGTCCGACTGAGCGGGGAACTCGATGAGATGCCAAAGATCAACACGGCTAGGGCCGGGCTCGGGAGATCACATGACGACAGAACTCGAAACTCCATCCGCCTCGCGACGAGGACGGACGCTGGCGCTCGAAGGCTTCAGCCGCACCTGGGATGTCGACACCTTTCGGCGTCACGGCCTCGGATCGGTGGCGTGACGATGCCTGTTCCCGGTCCCGCGGATTTCGCGCAACTTATCGAGAGTTATCGCCCCGAATTGCTGGCGCACTGTTATCGCATGCTCGGGTCCATTCACGAATCCGAAGACCTTGTTCAAGAGACCTACCTGCGCGCATGGCGTTATTACAACCGGTTCGAAGGCCGATCGTCGGTGCGAGTGTGGCTTTACAAGATCGCGACCACAACATGCTTGAACGCGCTCAAGGGGCAGAAACGCCGCCCACTGCCTTCGGGACTGAACGCACCGGCCGACCACGCCGGAGTCACACTCGGCCCGGCAGATCCGGAGATCAACTGGCTGCAGCCCGCCCCCGACAGTCTGCTGAGCGGATCTACCGGCGACCCCGCGACGGTAGTGTCGCGCCGCCACGGAGTGCGGCTGGCATTCGTCGCGGCCCTGCAGCATCTGTCCGCCCGACAGCGGGCTGTGCTGATCCTGCGCGATGTCCTCGGTTGGAATGCCAAAGAGGTTGCCGACGTGCTGGATACCTCCGTCACGGCAGTCAACAGTGCGCTACAACGAGCCCGAACACAGCTGTCACACATCGGGCCCATCCAGGACGAGCTGACCGAGCCCGACGAACCCGAGTTGCGGAATCTGCTGGACCGGTACATGTCGGCCTTCGAACATGCGGATGTCACCGCACTCGCCGAGCTGCTTCGAACCGACGTCGAACTCGAGATGCCCCCCATTCCAACGTGGTTCACCGGCCGCGATGCCGTGTGCGAATTCCTTGCCGACGCCGTCCTGCATACCCCGGACCAATGGCGCATGACAGCGACGCGAGCCAACGGTGCGCCTGCGGTCGCGGTGTATCTGCGTGCCGAGGATGGAGCGTTTCGCGCGTACGGTCTGCAGGTGCTGTCGCTGATCGGTGGGCGCATCGCACGAATCAACGCCTTCATCGACGCCGATCTGATCGCGACGTTCGGGCTCCCCGAGGTATTCACCGCGGCACCATCAGCTGATCCGCGCGGCACGCGGCCGTGAGGCGAGACCTATTCGTGCGCGCATGCACCGTGGAGGCCGCCATGTCACCGGGGTATCCGAGCCACGGCGGCCTCCGTCGAGGTAGCGTGCGAGTTCAAACCACTTCGAGGCCATTACCGGTGACGCCCAGCAGTGTTTCTTTCCGATGCTCTTTGCCAGAGACGATCGAGACAATGGCGCTCGCGACGTCGGCTGCGTCGAGCGGCGCCGGAAAGCGCTTCTTCATAAAGTCCTCGACCGACAAGCCGGTCCCGGCGCTGTAGGCGACGGCCGCCGCATCCCCGATCGCGGTACCGACAAGGAACTGACGCGGTGCCAGGGCGAGGAACCGGATCGAAAGTCCGCGCGCGTCAGCGGCGCGCTGGAAGTACTCGGCGAGGAACATCTGCGTCCGCTTGGCACCGGCGTAGCCGCCCGAGAGCGGAGAGCCGTCGAGCCCGGCGCCGCTCGATACGATCAGCACGGTCGAATTCGGACGCAGGGGGCGTGCCAGCGCGGCGCGGCCGACCTCGAAGGCGATCTTGACGTCGACGTTCCATGGCTTCGAAAACGACTCCCAGCTCTGTTCCTCGATCGGGGCCATCTGCGGGCGTGTGCCCGCGGTGACGACAATGAGGTCCGGATCGGCCTCGGTGAGGAGGGCAGCGACGTGTCCGGGGTCAGTGGCATCGCGCTCGCTACCGGAGGCGACAACAGGGACTCCGGCGGCGGTGAGGGCGCTGACGGTGGCGTGGCCGACACCGCTACCAGCACCGATAACCAAAGCTTTCGTGCTCATGTAGTTCACCATGATCGGCTCACCTTCCCTAGGCTGATTGCTGGGCCCGAAATTGGTCGGTCATAGTCGCGTTCTGACGCTCGAGCGACTTCAGCGCTCCATTGCGCCAGCCCTCGGCCAAGGTCTCCGAAACCACATCGGGGAAGATCTCTTCCTCGTCTTTTTCCAGCCCGTCGAAAACAGCTCGCGCGACTGATTCCGGAGACGCCTTGGGAATGTCGAGATCCCGACTCATATCGGTATCGACGATGCCGGTCAGGACCGCATGTACCGCTACGCCCTGCCTGGCCACCAGCGCTCGCAGTGACTGCGTCATCGAGAACCCAGCCGCCTTCGAAACCGAATAGGACGGAATGATCTGCATGGGGACGAGCGCGTTCATCGACAAGTTGTTGACGACGGCCCCTTTGGAACTGGCCAACAATGGCAGGAAAGCATTGGTCACATCGAATGTGCCGAAAACATTGACGGCGAGGTGCTGTTCGAGTATCGACCGATCGCTCAACTCGTCGTAAATTGCCACGCCAGCGTTGTTGATCAAAATATCGAGAGCCTCGATATCTGCGACGGCGTTCTGGATTTGTTGCCTGTCGGTCACATCCAGAGTCAGGGGTGTAACCCGTGTATCGGGGTGGGCCAACGGCACACGTGCCGCGGCATACACCCGTTTGGCGCCCCGGTTGAGGGCTTCTTCGACCAAAGCCTGACCGATGCCTCGGTTACTGCCGGTGACCAGGACTGCCTTATTCGCAATACTCACCATGAGGGTGATCTCCTTCGATGTATCAGCTCAGGCCGGACGACCGGAACGGCCCCGAGAAGGGGCTACATATATAGACAAACCTCGGTACTCGAACTCGTCGCGGCAATCCGAACTGTGTGCGAAGAGCGGTGCCAGAGGCGAAGTTCCGAGTGCGGAGGCCGATATCCATCCGATGGTGACGGGGCCGGGGCCGGGTCATCTGCCGTGACCGGTCCGGCGTCGCGGAGCAGCTCACCGCGCCCCAGACGGTCGGACCGGCGGTGGTCGAGTCTGCGACGGAACCCGAGCTGTGGTCGTGGATTTCAGGTGGTGCCGGGTTGCGGGGTGGCCAGGCCGTTGCGGTATGCGAGAACGACTAGTTGGGCTCGGTCGCGGGCGTCGAGTTTGGTCATGGCTCGCTGGATGTGGGTGCGGACGGTGAGCACACTGAGGTGGAGTTCGCCGGCGATTTCGTGGTTGGATTTCCCGGCTGCGGCTAGGCGGGTGACTTCGCGTTCGCGGTTGGTGAGGTCGTCGATTCCCGGGGTGGTGGGTGCCGTGTGCGGTGCTGGGGTGGCGAGGAATTGGGTGATGAGGGCCTTGGTTGCGCCCGGTGAGAGCAGGCTGTCACCGGCGGCGATGGTGCGGATGGCGTCGAGCAGGGTGTCGGTGGTGACGTATTTGCCGAGGAAGCCGCTGGCACCGGCGCGCAGGGCGCGGGCGACGTGTTCGTCGTTTTCGAAGGTGGTGAGGATCAGTACGCGGGTGTCGGTCAGGTGGGGGTCGGCGCAGATGGTTTCGGTGGCGGTCAGCCCGTCGGTTCCGGGCATCCGTATGTCCATGATGACGATGTCGGGGCGATGTGTCCGGGCGAGGTCGATGGCTTGGGCGCCGTCAGCGGCTTGGGCGACGACCTCGAGGTCGTCGCAGGAGTCGATGAGCATCTGGAAGGTGCCGCGCAGCAGGGCCTGATCGTCGGCAAGCAGGACTCGGATGGTCATTGGGCCGCCTGCGGAGTGTGCACGGGGTGGTTGGACAGCGGGAGGATTGCGGCGACTTCGAAGTCGGCGGCTTTGTCGGTGACGCGTAGCTCGCCGCCGACGGTGTTGGCACGTTCTCGCATCCCGATGATGCCGTAGCCGGGGTGGCTGCGGTGGCCTTCGTGGGTGGCGTTGCTAACGGTGATGGTGAGGTCGGTGGTGCCGTAGCGCACGTGCAGGGTAGCGGCCGCCGATGCAGCGTGTTTGGTGGCGTTGGTGAGGGCTTCTTGGATGATGCGGTAGGCGGTCAGGTCGATTCCGGGTGGCAGCTCGCGGGGTTGGCCTTCGACGTGCAGGTCGACTGCCAGGCCCGCGGATCGGCAGGTCTGCAGCAGGCCGGGAAGCTGGGCCAGTCCAGGGACGGGCTCGACGGTGTCGGTATCGGTGGTGCTGCGGCGAAGGACACCGACAGTGTCGCGGAGTTCGAGCATGGCGGTGGCGGTGGTGGTTTGCAGTTCGGTGAGGATTTGCCTGGTGAGCGCGGGCTGGGAGGCGAGGAGGTGGGCGGCGGTACCGGCCTGGGCGTTGGCGACCGCCATGTGGTGGGCGACGATGTCGTGGAGATCGCGGGCGATGCGTATGCGTTCTTCGGTGACGCGCAGCCGGGCTTCTTCGTCGCGGGCGCGTTCGGCGTGTTCGGCGCGGGCGTGGACGGCGTCGAGGTATGCGTGGCGTAGCCGTGTCCGGCTGCCCAAGGCCAGGGGCAGTATCAGCCATAGTGCGGGTCCGACGGCGCGCAGGGCCAGCATCGCGTCGAGGTCGGTCCCGACGGCGACGCCGACGACCAGCACGGTGGCGGTGCCGCCATAGGCCCAGGTCGCCCGGGAGGAGGTGGTGACCGCGAGCCAGTACAGCGCGACCATCACCGGTGCCAGTAGCAGCGGGGTCAACAGGTAGCCGAGGCCGCCCGCGGCAAGGGTGCAGGCGGTGGCCGCCACGACGGTGATGCGTGGGTGTTCGCGTGCGCCGAACGCCGCCAGACAGGCCAGCCCGGTCACCACCACGCCGGGCCAGGGATCGCCGGTGCGAGGTTCGCCGGGCCCGACCATGTACACCCCGAGGACCGCGGCGCCGAGCAGCGCCATCACGATGACGGCGTCGGTCACCTGCGGATGCCGCACGGCGTAATCGTCCACGCTGACCATGGGGTGCTCGTCCTCTTTCGGGTGGTGTGAGTTCAGTTCGATTGTCTCGCGTCCTGGCCCGGGCGCTTGTGACGCAGGCGCCGTCGGCCGCGCACAAGGTGTGGCGGGTTAGCTGCCGACGGCCAGGGAGGTGCCCGTTTCGAGGTAGATCGACAGACCGCATACCGCGAAGACCACCGCCAACGCGAGGGCGTCGGCTGTCCGCGGCCGTGCGGGGAGGGCGGCGAGCTGGCCGGAGCCACCGCGTGCGGTAATCGCGTCACCCATCTCGTCGGCGCGGCGCAATGCCGCGGTCATCGCGGCGGTGAGCAGATCGATGAGGTCGGTGGACCGCCGCGCCAGCCCGTCGCGCCGAGTGGTGGTGGCGGGGCGGGGACGTAACCGGCGCGCGGCGGAGAGCACGCGGAACTCCCGGCTCAGCATCGGGAACGCCCGCAGCGCCAGGGCGATGGTCGCGGCCCAGTCGTCGACCGGCAGCCGCAGCGCCCGAAGCGGTCTGCCCAGCGTCGACACCGCGGGCGCCACCTCGGCGGCGTTGGTAGTCCACGACACCAGGGCACACACTCCCAGCAGCACGACGGCGAGCAGGATCAGTTGCAGATAGTCCAGCAGGCCGCCGACGCCGAGGCGGACCGATCCCCAGCCCAGCGTCGGGGCACCACCCGAGGCCGCGGTCACCACCGCCCCGGCGGCCAGCATGATCCACAGCGTGCGCGGCATCGACGGCACTGCGCCCCGGGGTACTCCGGCCAGTCGGGCAGTAGCGAGCACGAAGACCGCGACCAGTGTGATCGAGGGCCATCCCGGGAAGAACGTGAGCAGCGCCGCCAATAGCATGACGGTGATCAGCTTGGTGCCTGCCCACAGTGCGTGTACAGGTGTTCTGCCGGGCACTGGCCGCATGAGCACCAGCGGACGTGCTGGGGAGCTGGTCTTCGGTCTGCTCATGAGATACCTCCGGTGCTGGTCGGCTCCGGCGCCAGAGTGCCGTTGCACAAATGCAGCGTGCGTGGGCACAGCTCCTCCAGACCGGAGAAGTCGTGCGAGATGACGATCACCGTGAGCCCTCGGCTGCGGCGCAGGCCGGACAGTAGCTCCAGGAGTCCACGGGCGCTGGCAGCGTCGAGTCCGGCCAATGGTTCGTCGAGGATGAGCGCGCGGGGGTTGCGCGCCAGGAGACCGGCGAGGGCGACGCGGCGCATCTGCCCGCCGCTGAGCTGGTCGATGCGCCTGCTCGCGAGGCCCGGCTCGAGGCCGACGGCGGCCAGGGCGTCGTCCACGCGGCGGCGGTCCTGGTGGTCGAATCCGGCCGCGTCGGCGATCTCGGCGTCGACGCGGCCCCGCAGCAGCTGGAGTCTGGCGGCCTGGAACGCGATGGCCACCGCCCCGACCTGCTCTGCGACCGGACGGCCGTCGAGCAGGCACTGCCCGGCGGTCGGAACGAGCAGTCCGGCCATGATCCACGCGAGCGTCGACTTTCCCGATCCGTTGAGCCCGTGGATCAGCACCCCATCGCCCTCACCGATGACGAGGTCGATACCTTCCAACGCCGTTGACGCCCAGGGCGTACCGCTCGCATACCGGTACCCGACTCCGGTCAGCTCGAGTAACCGGTGTGCGGGTTGGTGGCTCGGCTTCCGGGTGGGCGCGGGAGCGGTGGGCACCATGTCGAGGTTGTCGTCGGCGCCGGTGAGGTCGAGGATGCGGTCGGCGGTGACGGCCTCGCTGGCGTAGTGGGTGATGTGGACCAGCGCCATGTCGCGGTGCCGCGTCAGCCCCGCCAACGCCCGCAGCAGCGTCTCGCGGCCGGTCTGGTCGACCATGCTGGTGATCTCGTCGGCGATCAACAGCCGCGGCTCGCGTGCCAGCGCGGCGGCGACGGCGAGCCGTTGCAGCTGGCCGCCGGAGAGTCCATCGGTGTCGTGCTCACCGAGACCGGCCAGCCCCACCTCGGCGAGGACCCCGTCGACATCGGTAGCAGTCCCGGGCGGCAGACCCCAGACCACGTCGTCGGCCACCCGCATGCCCAGTACCTGGGTTTCGGGGTGCTGCAGGACCACCGCGGTGCCGCCGACGTTGCCCAGCCCCACCGACCCGGGCCGGACCAGGGTGCCCGAAGTCGGAGTGCGTCCCGCCAGGAGCAGCATGAGCGTGGTTTTGCCGGACCCGTTGGCGCCGATGACGGCCAAGTGTTCACCGGCCTCGACGCTCAGGTTCAGGGGGCCGACCGCGTCGCGATCGGTGCCGGGATAGCGAAAGGATGTCTCCCGCAGTACGGCGGGTATGGGCGCGACCGGGCGATCATCGACCGCCCGGTCGAGCTGGTGCACGTCGGGCACACCGCCCAGCCGCGCGAAGATGCGCCGGACCGCCCACCAGCCGATCATGGTGCCCGCGGCGATCGCCAGGATCGACACCGCGGCGATGAACACCGGCCAGTGGCCGATCAGCGTCGCGGCGAGGCCGCGCAACCCCCGGCCAACCGGCGCGCCGACGGGCAGGGCGCCGACGAGGGCCGCGAGGCCGTGGCAGGTGACGGTGACGAGGTCGAAGATCAGCTGGCGCAGCTGCGACAGCACCGTCAGCAGCGCCAGCAGGCATGTGGCGAACACCGTGCCCGCGGCCAGCGCGCCGACGAGCACGACCGGACCGTTCGCGTCATGACGCTTCAGCAGTCCGATCAGGCCGCCGATGTAGACGCTCAGCGCGATCACGCATGGGCCGCCGAGGCCCACGGCAAGAAACGACACCAGCGCACCCGCGACCGCGGCAGCGCCCAGGACACGGAGCCTGTGACGGTAGGCCAGCAGCGCCATCGGCACCGTGGCCAGCACCGCCAGCCCGGCCGCGAACGGCAGAGCGACGGCACTGACCGCGATGGCACTGCAGACCGCGGCCATCACCGCGGCGTGGGCGAGTTCGCCGGGCCGCAGTGGCCCGGTGCCTGCCAGCGCATCCGACATCGTCAGTCGACCTCGGGCCGCAGATCCGCAGGCTGGGCACGCTTGAGCTCCCAGAAATCGGGGTAGGACGCGAAGGCCGTTGCGGCATCCCAAAGCCTGCCCGCCTGCTCGCCGCGCGGGATCCGCGACAGCACCGGTCCGAAGAACGCGACTCCGTCGATGTGCATGGTCGGCGTCCCGGCAATGGCACCGGCAACGCTCGTGCCCTCGGCGGTGCTCCGACGCAATGCGGTGTCGTATTCCGGCGAGGTCGCCGCCGCGGCCAGCTCGCCCGGCAGCCCTACCTCGCGCAGCGACTCTTCGACGATCTGGTCGAAGTCCTTCGTCAGCAGGTCGCCGAAACTCCTGTTGTCCCCGTTGTGGATTCGCGAGCCCATCGCGGTGTAGAGCGGCCCGAGAACCTGCGGGCCCGCGGTCTGCTCGGCGGCGGCCGCCACCCGCACCGGGGCCCACACCTTCCGCAGCATTCGTGGGTCGTTCAACTGGGGCGGCAGATCGCCGTCGTTCAGGATCGCCAGGCTCATCACGTGAAACGACACATCGAACTCACGAACCCGCTGGGCCTCGACGATCCAGCGGGACGTGATCCACGCCCACGGGCAGAACGGATCGAAGAAGAAGTCGACATGAGTCTTGTCGGACATGAGAAATCCCCTCTCGGTGCGGTGTAAAACCGGGTTGATGTGTGGTGATCAGTCGAACTGCGGCTCCAGGTCACCGCGGTCGCGCTTGAGTTCCCAGAAGTGCGGATAGGACGCGAAGGTCACCGCCGCGTCCCACAGCTCACCGGCCCACTCGCCGCGGGGAATCCGGCCGAATACCGGCCCGAAGAACGCGGCCCCGTCGATGTGGATGGTTGGGGTGCCGATCCCGGCGCCGGGCACATCCATGCCCGCGCTGGTACTCGTGCGCAACGCCTCGTCGTACTCATCGGACCTCGCCGCGGCGGCCAGTTCGCTCGGCAGCCCGACCTCGTGCAGCGACTGCGCGATCAGCGCGTCGAAGTCGCGTGCCACGACATCGTGGAAGCCCGTGTTGCCGGAGTGGTGGATCCGCGAGCCCATCGCGGTGTAGAGCGGCCCGAGAATCTCCGGGCCCGCAGCGAACTCGGCGGCGGCCGCCACCCGCACCGGCGCCCACACCTTCTTCATCATCTCCGGGTCGTCGAGCTGATGCGGCAGATCACCCTCGTTGAGGATCACCAGGCTCATCACGTGGAACGACAGCTCGAACTCCCGTACCTGCCGCGCCTCGACAAGCCAGCGGGAGGTGATCCAGCTCCACGGGCACAAAGGGTCGAACCAGAAATCGACACGGGACTTTCCGGACATGGGGCGCCCTTTCGTAGACGTGATCGTGGTGCGCCCGTCCACACCGAGGTTCGGCCGGATTCGGGCTCGACATCCACGGTTCCAGCCGCGACCCCGGTGTGTCGTCGTGCAATCAACGGCAGCTGGCTACTGAATTCGAACCCCTCCGGTGCGCCGACGCTGCTGCAGTTGCCGTAGCGTCGCCCGATCGGCCTTGTCGGACATCTGAACCGCCCCCGCGGTTGGACCGCACGCCAAATCTGAGCCGCCGATTCGGGCTCCGATGCACTATCGATCGCCAGGGTCGGCGCGGCGGTCAGCAACTCGTGTTCGCGAGCGGATGTCATACATGGCCGCCGAATGCGTGCGGTCTCCGTCGCAACGACTGCTCGCTGGAAAGTCCGGGGGATCGCCACCGCGACCTGGTCGAGCACCTGATCGTTGTCGTCGACAAGTAGCGCCCCGTTGGTGGTCCAGTGGGAGTGCAGACTGGCCGAAGCGTCCGCCCACCCGATAGCCGCCGGGCACCTTGCGGACTTTGCCAGCACGCCGGAAACAATCGTGTCCGCGCCGTCGGCGAACATTATTTCCGTGCCGTCGCAGCGCGGTACCTACAATAATCGTGTGACGATTTTTCGTCGCGATAGCGAAGTCGAGCTCGGCCACTACGTCGCGGGCGTCGCCGCCCGGATGAACGAGCGGGTGACGGAAATCGGCGCGACCATCTGTCGCAAACTCGAGGAAGAGATAGCCGAACTGCGCGAGGACACGCCTTCGCGGGAACTGCTCGGGTCGAGCGTGGAAGCAAATGTCGAGACACTGTTGCATGCGCTACGCCACGATATTCCGGTCACGCGTGTCCGGGCGCCGACGGCGGCGACCGAGTACGCCAAACGCCTGGCCCAGCATGGAGTTTCGCTCAATGCGTTGATTCGCGCCTATTGGGTGGGGCAGCGACGGATGAGCGAACTGGTATTCGCGGAAGTGCGCGCCACTGACATCGCGGCGCCGCAGCGGCTCGACGTCCTACAGGCCATCACTACGACGCTGTTCAATTACATCGACTGGATCACCCGGCAGGTCGTCGCCGCCTACCAAGGCGAGCGGGAACAGTGGTTGGAGAATCAGAACAGCATCCGCGCACTCCAGGTTCGTGAAGTGCTCACCGAGACGAGCGTCATCGACGTCGACGCGGCGACCGAGTCGATCCGCTATCCGCTGCGCTGGCATCACCTCGCGCTGGTGCTGTGGTATCCGGAGCTGAGCACCGACGGTGACGAACTGCGCCGGATGCAGCGGTTCGTGCGGGAGTTGGCCGAAGCGGCGAAGACGTCGGCGGGCCCGCTGTTCGCCGCCGTCGATCAGGTCAGCGCATGGGCCTGGTTGCCCTTCCGATCGTTGCCCGCCGACCCGGTCGGCGCAGTACGCAGGTTCGCACGCGACCGGACCGAGGCTCCCTGCTTCGCGATCGGCACACCCGGCGCCGGAATCGAGGGCTTCCGCAGATCACATCGGCACGCTCAGGCTGCGCGTGCGGTCGCGCTCGCCCGCGGCGCGGACGATCCGATGGTCTTCTCCGCGACCGATCCGGGGTTGTCGGCCGCGGCGCTGCTGGGTGGTGACATGGCCGAAGCGCGGGACTGGGTCAGCGAGGTGCTCGGCGATCTGGCCTGCGACAGCGACAATGACGAGCGGCTGCGGGAGACCTTGCGGGTGTTCCTGCGCACCGGATCGAGCTACAAGGCCGCGGCCGCGGAAATGAATCTGCACTTCAATTCCGTGAGGTATCGGGTGGCGCGAGCGATTGCGCGGCGGGGCCGACCGATAGACGACGATCGGCTCGAGGTCGAGATGGCGTTGTTGGTGTGCCAGTGGTACGGGGGCGCGGCATTGCGCCGGGACCCGGCGTAGCGCTCTTTCTAGTGACAAACGTGCGGTAAGAATTCGTACTCGCGCAACAATGGCGCGACCTGTGTGCCGATCTACTCTTCTGGCGTCGATCTCGAGCGAACCGCACAGCAGGGCGGTGCCCATCCAGGAGAAAGAATTGATTGCGCTCAATCTGAAGGAATCACTATCGCGGCGATCGGATACACCGGCCATCTATGCCCAGCCGGCGACGAACAGCGCCGAAAAGCTTCCCTCGCCGAATACCGAGCACGAGTCCGACGATATCCTCGCACTCGGAGCGCCCGCACTGGTTCTGGGCATCGTGTTGATCGGCGCCGGGTTCGCCGGGCTCCTGCTGGTAAGGAGTTGGTCACGCGACTACGGCTCACTGCTGGTCGTAGTCGTCTACGCCGTCTACATGAGTCTCGCCGGTTCGCTGAGCGTGTGGGGTCTCCGATTGGCCCGCAGGCAGCGCCTCCGAGCACTTCGCAGCGACACCGGCCAGCAGAACTCAACAGCAAGTTCCGTCGCGGAAACGCGCTCGCCCGAGCGCCGAAAACCGTCCGGCGTTCGGGCCGCAACGCAGCGATCAGACAGGGAATCCGGCGGGCCCCCCTCGGACCGGACCGGCCGATAACCGGCGCACGTGCGTGCCCGCGCCGACAAGTGCTTCGGTGATCGCGGCCGCCCTGGCAGGGAAATCCAAAACATCTTCGAGTCCACCGCCGGAGGAAAAGATCACAATTGCGCTCTTGCGCCGACATACGTCCGCAGCTCATGCTTCGTCAATAGGGACGCAGGTATAGGGCGGTCATACGGTCGGCACTGTCTAGAGTCGACGCTGCTAGGAGCCGGTACCAGCGCACTCGTGGATGCGCACACACTCGATGAGGCCTCGCTCGGATCGCTCTCACTTCCTGGTTGTCCACCGGTGCCGTCGATGCCGACGGGAGCGACACGAGCCTGCCCCAGAACCGCTGCCCGTCACCTTTGAAGCAAATATCCGAACGTGAAGGAACAGGCAATGTCCACCATCCACTTCAAGGAAACGACGAACTCGACACCGGAGCAGTTCGTCGCCGCGCTCACCGACTTCGGACCCGGCCGCTCGCAGGTATTCGGCAACAGCGCCGACGAATACCTCGAAGTGCACAACAAGGGCCGCCGTGAAGCCGACGTCACGGAAGGATCACGCGGCATCTGGGAACGCCTGCACTATGACTGGTCGAACCCGGACCGTGTCGTCATGACAACCACTGACTCGAACGTATGGGGCGGCCATTCCGGTCACACCTACACCTTCAACCGTCGGCCCGACGGGAAGACCGATGTGGATGTCGTCATCGTGCGAGAGGGCAAAAACCTCAAGGGACGGGTCCTCGGCGTCGTGGTCGGAACCGTCGGCAAACGCGTCCTGCGCCATGCCCTCGACAAGACCGTCAAGGCTATCGAAACCCGCGACAATGGCGTCGGAACGACGAAACAAACGTGACGGGACTTGTTCCGATATGGGCCACCGACTGAACGCCCCGGAAATCGCGCCAGTTCGCCGCCCGGGCGGCGAGCGAGGGGTTCGATTTCAGCAGACGAAGTCGGTTCCTGTGGTTTCAGAACGCACTGTCAGGCAGTTCCATCAGCGTTGTTGTCACAGAGGTGACGAATCGTCTGGCGGAGGCCAGATCCGGCAGGACAGTCCTGGCGAAGAAGTCGGCGACGGCTACTTTGCCCTCGTAGAACTCGCGATCCGTCTTTGACGGTCGGTCACTGAGGGCGGCGAGCGCGATTTCGGCCTGCTCCAGTAGCCGCCATCCGATCATGAGGTCACCGAACGCCATCAAGAACCGCACCGAGGCAAGTCCGATCTTGTACAGCTCGCTGGGCCGTTCCTGTGCGGCCATCAAATAGCCGAACAAGGCTTGTGTCATCGTCTGTAGGTCAGCGAGTGCCGTGGCCAGCGCAGCGTGCAGATCGGTCGGGAGTGTGGCTGTGTTCGAGCGTTCGAGGAAGATCGAAATCTGGCTCTGCAGGTGGGTGAGGGCGACGCCCTGGTCGCGGGCGATCTTGCGGAAGAAGAAGTCCAGCGCCTGGATGGCGGTGGTGCCCTCGTAGAGTGAGTCGATCTTCGCGTCGCGGATGTACTGTTCGATCGGGTAGTCCTGCAGGAAGCCGGAGCCGCCGAACGTCTGCAGCGAATCGGTCAGATGCTGGTAGGCGCGTTCGGAGCCGACGCCCTTGACGATTGGAAGCAGTAGGTCGTTCACCCGGCGAGCGAGGTCGGCGTCGGCACCGGACACGTGCTCGGCACTGGCTGGGTCTTGATGTGCGGCCGTGTATATGTACACAGCGCGTAGCCCCTCGGCGTAGGCCTTCTGCATCATCAGGCTGCGACGCACGTCGGGATGGCGAAGGATGGTTACGCGCGGGGCGGCCTTGTCCGCCATCTGGGTCAAGTCAGGGCCTTGCACCCGGGTCTTCGCGTACTCGAGCGCGTTGAGGTAGCCGGTGGACAGAGTTGCGATTGCCTTCGTACCCACCGACATTCGCGCGTTCTCGATCACTTTGAACATCTGGGCGATCCCGTCATGGCTGTCACCGACCAGCCAGCCCCGGGCCGGAACGCCGTGGCCGCCGAAGGTGAGTTCGCATGTGGCCGAAGCTTTCAAGCCCATCTTGTGCTCAACATTGGTGACGAACGCTCCATTGCGGTCGCCGAGTTCGCCGGTGTGTGAGTCGAAATGGAATTTCGGCACGAAGAAGAGGCTCAAACCTTTCGTGCCAGGGCCTGCTCCCTCTGGGCGTGCGAGAACGAGGTGGAAGATGTTCTCCGCCAGGTCATCGGACTCGGCGCCGGTGATGAAACGCTTCACGCCTTCGATGTGCCAGCTGCCGTCGTCTTGTTTCACGGCCTTCGTGCGGCCCGCCCCGACGTCGGAGCCCGCGTCCGGCTCGGTGAGCACCATCGTCGCGCCCCAACGTCGATCGATCGCGATCTTCGCCCACCGTTTCTGCTCGTCATTGCCGACCCGGAACAGGACATCGGCCATCACGGGCCCCAGCATGTAGAAGAAGACAGCGGGATTCGCGCCGAGCAACAGCTCGTTGACCGCCCACGTCACCATCCACGGCGCGGGAGTGCCGCCCAGTTCGTCGGGCAGGCCGAGGAGGAACCACTCCGCGTCCTGCCAGGTGCGCACCGACTTCTTGAAGTCGTCCGGTAACGCGACCGAATGCGTTTCGGGATCGAAGATCGGCGGATTGCGGTCGGCGTCGGCGAAGGACGCGGCGACGGGACCTTCGGCCTGCCGCGCGGCCTCGGCGAGCATGGAACGGACCGTGTCCGAGTCCAAACCCGCGAAGCTACCGGACCGAAGGATCGCATCCAGGCCCATGACCTCGAACATGTTGAACTCGAGGTCGCGGACGTTGCTCTTGTAGTGACCCATAGGGGACCTTTCGTGGCGCACCTCGACTGCGGCACGGTGCCTAGGTGCATCCTTTAATAGTCAATAATGCGACTAATAAGCTAGTGCTATATACCGAGCGAGGCAAGCGCTAGAACGAGCCGTCGGCCCAGGTTCGACAGGCGGGTGTCTAATCGCGGTCGCCTCGGGTCCGGCCGAACACGTCGCCGTCGCCCGGACAGTCATCGACTCCTGCCCGGTAGCCGCCCTGCGGGAACAGCCATGAAGCGTCGATCCCGATGCGCGAGAATGCTATACGCCGTTTACCTGCCCCACGATGCGGACAACGGCGGCCGTCGCGGTGGCGATGACGTCGTCGACCCAGTCCGGAATCGGGGCCGCACCCGCGATGTACTCGCGGACGAGTCCATAGGGAATCGCCTTGACGGCGGCCACCGCGATCGCCATGCGATGCTCGTCAGCGTCGCCGAACTCCGACACGACGGCGGCTCGCAGCGCGTCGTTCATTCGGTCGTTGACCGCGGCGATGTCAGCGCGCAACTCGTCGGGGCCCACTTCGAGCAGTTCCTCGCGCCGGAACATTTTCATCGCACGGGCTTCGGTGGGATGCGCCCGGCAATACCGCGGCAGGTGCATCGCGGCGGTGAGCAGCGGGTCGGCTCCAGACAGTGCGGCGACGACCCCGATCTGGAAGCGCTGGATCCGTAATCGACACGGAGCGAACCCACGGCTACGTACCAGCGCCGATCCTCACTGCAATCGCCGTTCTCACCGCGTTCGGCCTCGTATTCGAGCCCGTGTCCGGGTTTCTCACCGTCCTGGTACCGCTCGCCATCGGTGTCCGCGGCTGGATGCGCCATCGCCGCAGTTCCGCAGTCCCGGCCCAGTGAGTCGAATCCAGCCCCACGAGATCACCACACCGACTATCAGCAGAGTTGTTGGTAGTGCTGGCACCACCAACCGACACCAGTGCGCTCTACCCGGAATTCGGGTGCGCGCGGCATGGGCGTGACCAGTACGGATTTCTAGGCTCGAATCGCAAGGGAGCATCGATGACTCCCGCGTTAGAACTGGAGGAAATCACCGCTCATGAAGGTATTTCGGCGCCATTCCAGCATGAGCGCGTTATCGGGAATCGCGATGATGGCGATCTTGACCACTGCGGCATGCACGACACCCATCGCCTCGGCACCGTCCCAGGAGTTGACCGCCGCAATGGATCAGGTGGTCAAGAACGGCTTGCCCGGCGTGCAGGCGGTAATCGACGGTCCGGGCGGGCATCGCACGCTGACCGCGGGCGTTGGCGACCTGCGAACGGGCACGCCGTTCGCCGATAACGCGCAGGTGCGGATCGGCAGCAATACCAAAACATTCGTGGCGACGGTGATTCTGCAATTGGTGGCCGAAGGCAAGGTCGAGCTCGACGCACCCGTGGAACGGTATCTCCCAGGTGTGGTGCAGGGCACTGGGAACGACGGCAATCGGATCACCGTGCGGCAGTTGCTCCAGCACACCAGCGGTGTGCCCGACTACCTGGGGCATGGCAGCGTCGAGGGCGGTATGGAGACTACGGGCAATCAGCTGGACCCCATCTCGGATGCGACCCGGCGCCAGCAGTTCGCCCCCGCTGACCTGGTCCGCATGGCCATAACGATGCCGCCGGATTTCGAACCCGGCGCGAAATCGGTCTACACCAACACCAATTACATCCTGCTCGGCATGCTCATCGAACGCGTCACCGGCCAGCCGCCCGCCGCGGAGATCACCCGCAGGATCATCGAACCACTCGATTTGCGAGCGACGTACTTCCCGGCCGACGGCGACACCGGAATCCGCGACCCACATCCGTCCGGCTATCACGAAATCGATGGTAAGCGAATAGATTTCACCGACCTGAATACCTCGTGGGCGGGGACGGCAGGCGCGATGATCTCGAACGGATCGGACCTGAATCGATTCTTCATCGCATTGTTGAGCGGAAGGCTTTTGCCCGCGGCGCAATTCGCGCAGATGCAGCGGACCGTCCCATTCGACCGCGGACCCGGCGAGGGATACGGATTGGGGTTGATCCGTCGCCTGGCGCCGTGCGGCAAGGAGGTCTGGGGGCACGGCGGCAGTATCCCCGGCTTCGAAGTCCGCACCGGCGTCGCCGCCGACGGGACCGCGGTTGTGGTGAGCACGAACCAACTGCCCAACAGTCAAGTGGCATTCGACGCGGTGGAGAAGGTATTCGATATCGCCGTCTGTGGCGGATGACCAGCGAAAACATACGATCGAGAAACGAAAGGTTCGACAGTGCTACGCAATAAGGTGACGATGGCCGTCCAGGTCGGCTTCGCCGCTCTGCTCGCGGGCACGGGACTCGCCTGCACCACCCCTGCCGCCCCGAACGGTCCGGACGTGGAGCACTTCTATAGCCAACCGCTGCAATGGAAGTCGTGCGACAACCCGCGCCTGGACCAAGCGGATGCCGAATGCGCCGATGTGACTGTGCCGCTGAATTATAGTGCCCCGCAAGGGGAGACGATCACCGTGGTGATCTCACGCATGACCGCGACCGATCCCGCGCGGCGGCACGGGGTAATCCTGTCCAACTCCGGCGGCCCCGGCGGGGAGGGGCTCGATTTCATGGTCGATGTCGGTGCGGCGATGGCCCCCGACGTACGCGCCCGCTACGACCTGATCGGCATAGACCCGCGCGGGGTCGGGCGCTCGTCACCCCTCGACTGTCACTGGCCGCGCGGCTTCGGCCTGCAAGCCGCAGGGACAGACGCCACCAGCTTCGCCGAATCCGTTGCCACACAGCAGGATCTGGCAAACCGCTGCGCGATCAGCGAGGGTGAGCGACTGCGCTACTACACCACACGCAATACCGCGCGGGATATGGATGTGATCCGCGGCGCGCTCGGGGAGGAGCGGGTCAGCTACTTCGGCACCTCATATGGCACCTACCTGGGAGCGGTCTTCACTCAGATGTTTCCGGATCGCAGCGACCGAATCATATTGGACAGCAGCGCCGATCCAGATCGGTACGGGCCCGTCGGCATGATGCAGGATATGGGTCCGGCCAATGAGGCGGCGCTGGATAGCTGGGCGGACTGGACCGCGGCGCACGAGGGCGAATATCACCTGGGCGCAACCCGCCAACAGGTGCGCGAGAAGGTGCTGGAGCTGATCCGTCGCTCGGCCGCGGACCCGATCCGGTTCGGCGACTTCACCATCGACGACCACACCTTGCCGGTACTGCTGTTCATCGAACTGGACGCCCCGCGAAAGTATCCGACGCTGGCCGCCACGGTAGGTCAGCTCGCCGACGCGGCTGACGGCAAAACGGTCGAGCTCGCGCCCGAATTGCATGCGGAGCTGGCCTTCCTGCTCAACGCACAACCACGCGACAATTCGGCACAGCTCGCCATCATGTGCGGCGACGTGGCAGCACCAAGGGATCCGGCCTGGTACTGGGGCAATATCGAGGCCGCCCGCGCCAGCCAACCGATATTCGGCGACTTCGTCAATAATCTGACATCGTGTGCGTTCTGGGAACCGCCCGCCGAATCGCCGACGCGGGTACGTAATTCGGTGCCGACGCTGATCCTGCAGTCCACCGGCGACACCCGCACATCCTATCCGGGGGCCGTCGCCATGCACCGGGATCTGACCGCATCCCGCATGGTCACCCTGCAGGATGTCCCGATCCACTGGATCTTCGGGAACTACCCGAACAATTGCACATACGATCTGGTGAACACCTACCTCCGCGACGGCACGCTCCCGGCCACGGACGTGACCTGTCACGCTGAATGACTCGAAAGGGATCGCCTGAACCACAACACAGTTCGGGGGATCCCGGAGGAGCGGAATTCACGCGTTCAGATATGCGAGCACCGCGAGCACACGGCGATGACCGACATCATCGGCCGCCAATCCGAGTTTCGCGAAAATATTCCGAATATGTTTGTGCACAGCACCTTCGGTGACCACCAACCGCTCGGCAATGGTGGCATTGCTAAGCCCCTCCGCCATCAACGCGAGCACCTCCCGCTCCCGGGCGGTCAATGCGGCCAACGGATCATCCGCCTTGCGCCGCACCAATAATTGCGAGATCACCTCGGGATCCATCGCGGTCCCGCCGTCGACGACGCGGCGCAGCGAATCGAGGAATCGGTCGACCTTGCCGACCCGCTCCTTGAGCAGATAGCCGACGCCACCGGCACCGCCGCCGAGTAGTTCGGCGGCGTAGGAGTCCTCCACATACGCCGACAACACGAGCACCGGCAGGCCCGGATGCAGCTCGCGGGCGCGTACGGCGGCGCGCAGGCCGTCATCGGTGAATGTCGGCGGCAATCGTATGTCGACGACCACCGCATCCGGCCGGTCGGCGGCCACCGCGGCCAGGAAATCGTCCGCATTGTCGAAGGCCGCGGCCACCTCGATACCCGCGGTGGTCAGCAACAACACCAACCCCTCCCGAAGGAGGGTGTCATCCTCGGCGATCATGACCCGCACGGCAGCTCCACTCGCAACACAGTAGGGCCACCGACGGGGCTGGTGAGCCCCATCCGCCCGTCCAGGGCCTCGGCCCGCCGCCGTATGCCGGCCAGGCCACCGCCGTACGTCTCCCGCGCACCGCCGACACCGTCATCGGTGATCACGATCGTCAGTACCTCGTCGGCACCGTCGAGCACAATCGAAATGGACTGGGCTCCAGAGTGTTTGGTGGCATTCGTCAAGGCTTCGGCAATAACGAAATAGGCCGCTGCCTCGACTGCCGCCGCAAGCCTGCCCACCCGACTCGAATCCAGCACCACGGGAATGGGACTGCGCGCGGCGAGTGCGGACAATGCGCTGGACAGCCCACGATCCGACAGCACCGGCGGATAGACACTGCGCACCACATCACGCAGCTCCGCGAGCGCGGCAGTCGCGGTGTCCTGTGCCTTGCGCACCATGCTCTGCGCCGCTTCCGGATCCTGTTCACGCAGTTGATCGGCCAACCCCAGCTGCATGATCACCGCGGCGATCCTGGCCTGCGCGCCATCGTGCAGATCGCGCTCGATCCGGCGCAGTTCGGCACCGTGCGCATCCAGCGCGGCCGCCCTGGTCGCGGTGAGCGCGGCAACCCGATGGGCCAGCAGGCTATCCTCCGAGGGCGACAACAACGTGCGGGCGGCCACAGCCTGCCAGTCCGCGATCATCGGCAGTTGCAGCGCTACCGCGGCAACCGGCACCGCGATCACCAGGCTCAGTACTGCCTTCGGCCACGAGTCGACGGTGAAACCGAAGTTGGCGACCGTGCCCGCGGGCAGCAACTGCCAATACGCCGGAATCAACAGCTGATTGACCGCACTGACCGGCAACGCGACCGCCAGAATCGCGACATAGCTCCCGGTCAGCGCATGCAGCAGCAGCCACCCGATATCGCGGCGATTGGCCGGATCGGTAAATGCCGTCCCGAGCCGCTGCCGCAGATCGCCGTCCATCGGCCGATAAACCGCCTCGATCGGCGCACCGAGTCGCCGCGCCGCCCTGCGCCGATCGGCCCCGACCAGGGGCCGGATCACCCGCATCGCCTCGGGAATCGCCGGAATCCCCACACCGATGAGGCTCAGCGCCGCCACGACGAGCAGACCTATCAACGCGAACATGGCCAGGACCGAGGTCGCGCCGCCGACCGCCAGATACCCGATCGCGGACGGCAGCCGCCGCACCCGGACCCGCACATATCGCATGGTCAGTACTTCCACCGCATCGTCACGATGCGACCGTAGTCCACGTCACGGCGGCTGCTGCTCGCCCCGCCCACTCGGACCGACCGGGGCACACCGATCCAGTCGCCTTCGGTCCGACACCGCTCGTCGAACTGCCGACACCATGCGTACCGGTCACCCGCGGCCTCGGAACTACCCGGCCTGATCAGCCGGGCATCTGTTGGACGCTGCGGTCTAGATGACCTTGGCGGCGATCAGCAGGCTCCAGATCTCGCCTTGGTCGACGACCTTGACGCCGAGCTTCTCGGCCTTGGTCAGCTTGCTCTCGCCGACGCCCGCGCCGGTGATGAGTAGGTCGGTGTTCGCCGAGACCGAGGACGCGGCGGTCGCGCCCGCCTTCTCACAGAGGCGTTGGAATGTCGGGCGGGCGATTTTTTCGCCGGAGCGCGGGTCGCTGATAGCGCCGGTGATCACTACCGTCTTGCCGGCCAGGGGTGCGCCTGCCGCGACGACCGGGGGGAGGTCTTCCTCGCGCACGTCGAGGCTTACGCCCGCGGCTCGTAGCCGCTCTAGTTCCGGACGCAGGCGAGCCAGGTGCGCGACCAGGGAGGAGGCGACCTTCGGCCCGATGTCCTCGACCGCAACGAGCCGTTCCTCGCCCGCGTCGGCGACCTCCTCGAGGGAGCCGAATCCCGCCCGGGCCAGGCGAGCGGCGGTGCCGTCGGAAGCCATCGGGATCGCCAGGCCGATCAGCGCGCGGCGCAGGCCGACTTGGCGGCTGGCATCGATCGAGTCGATCATGCGCGCAGCCGAGACCTCGCCGATGCGGTCGAACTCGAGCAGGCGCTCCTTGGTCAGCGTGTAGAAGTCCGACGGGCGCTCGAGGATGCCCGCCTCGGCCAGTCGTTCGATCCACACCGGCCCGATGGCGTCGATGTCGGCCGCCGCCCGCGACGCCCAGTGGATCAGCCTGCGCACCGTTTGCGCGGGGCAGGAGACGTTGGTGCAGAACAGCTCCCGGCTGTTGCCCTGCTCGGTCACTGGCTGCTCGCACGATGGGCAGGCGGTGGGCGGCACGATCTCGCGCTCCTCGCCCGTGCGTTTCGAGGCGTCGAGCACGCCCGCGACGAACGGGATCACATCGCCCGCCCGACGCACTAGGACGGTGTCACCGATCTTGATGTCGCGAGCGCGGATCACCTCTTGGTTGGCCAGCGTCGCCTTCGTGACCGTTGTGCCGCCCACGAACACCGGTTCCAGCCATGCGACCGGGACGATCTTGCCGGTCTTGCCGACATCCCAGACCACCTCGGCCAGCAAGGTGGTTTTCTCCTCGGCGGCGAACTTGAATGCCAGCGCGCCGCGCGGGGAGTTCGATCGAGTCCCGGCCGACGCGTAGGCATCGCGGTCGGCCAGTCGCAGCACCGCGCCGTCGAGGTCGTAGTCCAGCTCGTTGCGGCCTTGCTCGATCGCGGTGATCGCCGCCTGTGCCTGTTCGGCGTCGGCGCACAGCCGCATCTGCGCACCCGCGATCCCGAGCTCTCGCAGACCCTCGCCCAGGTCGACCGCAGTGCCACCGGCAGAGGTATCCAAGTCGAAGCCGAAGAACTGCAACCGCCGCTCGGAGACCGTGGCCGGATCCTTCGCGCGCAGCGTCCCCGCCGCGGCGTTGCGCGGATTGATCAGCGGCTTGTCCGGATGCGCCGTGTTGTAGGCGAGGAAGGTCGACCTGAGCATCACTGCCTCGCCACGCACCTCCACCCGCCCCGCGACCTTGATCCCCTCAGGGACACCATCGACCAACTCCCGGACCAGCATCGTCACGTCGTCACCGGTGGTGCCATCACCCCGGGTCACGGCACGCACCAGCCGCCCGTCCTCGAAGACCAAGGCCAGGGACAAGCCGTCGAGCTTCGGCATCACCACCACCGGCTGGCCGGGGAAGCGGTTGAAGAACGCCGCCACCTGCTCGGGCTTGGTGGCCTTCTCCAGTGACAGCATCGGACGCGAGTGCCGTATCGGGGCGTGCAGCACCGCGGGCGCGCCGACCTGATCCAGCGGATTCGGGTCCGGCGCGAGGTGGGGATGCGCCTCGATCAGGCCGCGCAGCTCGTCCTCGATCGCGTCGTACTCGGCGTCCGCGACCAGCGGCGAGCCCTGATAGTAGGCGTCGCGCAGCGCCACAATGCGGTCCGCGAGCTCTCGGATATGTTGCCCTGTTTCCACGGTGGTGACGCTACCGATCCCCACCGACGTCGAACGCAAACGCGACTATCGAGGTTCGGTCTGCCCGTTCTGGTACGACCGTTTGGTTATTCTCGAGAATCCGCGTGCCTCATGAGTCAATTGCAGACACCCACTCCGCGGTACCGGGCGAGGTCATCGATGTTCTGACCGCCGGATTCTGCGCCGCCCCGCCAGCCGAGCCGATACCGCACCCATTGAAACCAACATCGATGCTTGAAAAATGCTACGTGCCAACACTATCCACGGCACGGGGCAATGTGCCCAGACCGCCCAGTACAGACGGACTTCGAACATCGAGAACCACCCTGAGCGATCCTGGTAGGCAGTGTCGAGAACGTGTCAACAACAAGACCCGTTGTATCTGACACTGCTCTGACCGATTTCATGCGGCTAGCGGATAGGGCGACGCACGCTATTCGGTATGTCCGTATGCCCGCTTGATGCCGGAAGCCCTCGGCGCGTTGATCTTTCGCCCCTTCGCGCTGGCTGGTTCGGTCAGCGCGGGAAGCGGTATGAGCCGTCACTCGCTCTGGTTGCAGTCGGCGCTGTTGCTGTTCTCGTATCTTTTGCAGTCGGAAGCATCGGCGTGGGATCGGGGCCCAGACGTCCGACCCGGCGACCGATCGTAATCAGGGTGAACGGCGGTGTGTATTCATTCGTCGCTGACGCGGATGATTGTCTTGCCGGGGCTGTACTTGCCGGGTTTGAAGGCGTCGGGTGCTTCGGCGAGGGGGCGGACAGCACCGACGGCTGGCTTGATGCGGCCGTCGCGCACGCGCGTGGCGAGCTCGGTGAGTTGGGTCCGGTCGGGTTCGACGACGAAAAAGACGGCGCGCCCGTTGTCGGGCTGGATCGTGGGTGGCATGGCGATGGTGACCAGGGTTCCCCCGGTGCGTACCAGGGTGATCGAGCGATCCAGGATGTCTCCGCCGATTACGTCGAATACCACATCGACTTCGCCGACCTGCTCCAGCGGCTCGGTGTCCAGGGCCAGGAAGGTGTGCACACCGAACGTGAGCGCGCGGTCGCGGTCGCGGGCCCGGCCGGTGCCGATGACTCGGGCCCCGGCCTCGCGGGCGAGTTGCACCGCGATCGAGCCGACACCGCCGGCTGCGCCGTGGATCAGGACGGTCTGACCGGTGGCGAGGCGGGCGTGGTCGAATAGGCCCTGCCAGGCGGTCAGCCCCGAGATCGGCAGCGCGGCCGCCACGGTGTGGTCGATATCTGCGGGCAGGGGAGCGAGGTTGCGGGCTTCCACCGCGGCGTATTCGGCCAGTGTGCCGTTGCGGGTCCAGTCGGCGAGACCGAAGACACGCTGGCCGACGGTCAAACCCGTGGTGCCGTACCCCAGCTCGACGATCACTCCAGACAATTCGTGGCCGGGCACGCTCGGGGTCCGGTCCCGCCCGGCGCGGTCGGTCCAGGTGCCGGGCCAGTCCAGCTCGCCACGGGTGAACCCGGCGGCGTGTACTTTCACGATCACGTCGTTCTCGGCGGCGTGGGGGTAAGGCAGGTCGTGAGTCAGGGTCATCCCGGCGCCACGATTCCCAACGATGATGGCTTGCATGCTTGGTCCTTCGTTGTCGCGTATTGCCGACAGGCAAACGAAACAGCACCGCCGGATGTCACGGTTCGAACGCACCCACGCTCATCAGGATCAACGGCTTTACTGTAAGCGATGATGTCCCCCGCACCCGTCGGGCGTGCACGGAAATCGGCATTTCCGGACGTTCAATTTGCCGTCGCCATGATCGGTCGGCATACGAACCTGGAACATGTTCTCGCCGCGGATCCCCTGCTGTCGTTGCCTTTGGCGCCACAACTGGATGAGGTCGGAGTAGATGGGCTCGGCGACCAGACGGCAGTGGTTTGTCATCTGGGGGATGTCGTGTGCCGCTTCGATCGTGCTGGATCTCGGCCGCTTGGCTGATGATCCCGCTAACAGTGGATCGGCTGCGGTTGATCTCGCGAGCGATCCGCGTGATGTTCCATCCGTTGTCGTGACTGAGTGCGAGTATTTGCACGACTTCGGCGGGGTCTCGGCGGTGCGCGGTGTCCTTTTCGCATATGTGTGCAGCAAGTTCAGTCCAGCGCTGCCGGGATCGCCCGCCTGAATCGATCGTGTGCACGAATCTGTGCGCGAGAGGGGAATCGATCACGAATCTGCGTCATCAATGACGCGAATTGGTGTTCAAGTGGAGGCTATCGGGTTCGCTGGAGCGGCGCATAGCGTCACTGACAATGTTGCGATGTCCGTATTGTATTGAGTTGTAACGTTTTTCGGCACTGTCGACACAGAATGTCCGGTGGTTCGTGATCGGTGGTGGTCGCTGTCAATACCGCGCGAGATGTGAAATCCAAGCTCTGCGCGCGAACAAAATCGGTGCACGAAACGAATTGAGAAATATTCGGCTTCGATCTTGCGTCAGGTTTTTTCGGTTTGGAATTTCGAATTCCGCCAGCATTTGTTCGGCCGGTCTCGGCTGTGTTTCCGCTGAGGGGCTACGCGGCGGATTCCGCGAGATCGAATGCCGTTACCTCTCCGCTCGCCGGACCATGTTTGCGCTGGTCAGGCCGGTTTGGCTCAAGACCTGAAACTAGATAAAGCGGACATTTCGGGATGGCTCGTTGTGGTCGATTATCGCCGCGATAGTTCGGCACGGTCGTATACTCCTGTTATGGCGGATGAGCGGTCCTCCACGGAATTCTCCGAGTCGCCGGTTCTTGTGGTGCAGACGCGAGAACGCGTCTATCGGCTACGCGCCGGGGGTGCATACAATGTCGGTCGCGATCCGGCCGCAGACATTGTTGTCACCGATCCGCGTGTTTCGACCTTGCATGCGGTGTTGGAGCAGGGATCGCGTGGTTGGGAAATCGAGGACGCGCACAGCCTCAACGGCACCTTTTTCGACGGTCACCGCGTCGAGCGGATGCTGATCGACCACGACGAGACCTTCCAGCTCGGTCACGCCAAAGACGGTGCGCAGTTGTCCTGCTCGCTGGAAACATCACCTGGCCTCGAACCCGAGACCGATGGTGATATAGGTGGGGACACGATGGTCGTCCCGGATCCCGGTTATGACCTCGACGATGACGCCACGATCACCAAGTTCGAGCCGGGCCTGCCCCGGCGAGTGTCGCGGTCGTCGCCTCCGGCCGCCCATCCCAGCGCGGCTGTACGGATCACCTCGGACACGCTTCGGATCGGGCGTGCCGCCGACAACGACATCGTCGTGCACGACCTCATGGTCTCTCGCCATCATGCCGAACTGCGGGTGACGGCCGACGGCAGGTATCGAGTCGTCGATCTCGACAGCCACAACGGCACCTACGTCAACGGCCACCGGGTCGAGGCCGCGGACCTGTCCGAATCCGACTTGATCGGCATGGGCCACACCACCTACCGGCTCGTCGGCAACGAACTACGCGAGTCCGTCGACACCGGGGACATCTCGGTCTGCGTGCAAAACCTCATCGTGCGGACCCCGGAAGGCAAAGTTCTTCTCGACGAGGTGACCTTTCCTATCCCGCAGCGCTCGCTCGTCGGGGTCATCGGGCCCAGCGGAGCGGGCAAGTCGACGTTGTTGGGCGCGGTCACCGGGTTGCGGCCCGCGACGGAAGGGACGGTCCGCTACGACGGACGCGACCTGTATACCGATTACGACGAGCTGCGGCACCGCATCGGCCTGGTCCCGCAGGAGGACATCCTGCACAACCAGCTGCCGACGCGACGTGCACTGCTCTACGCGGCCGAACTTCGCTTCCCTGGAGACACGCGCAGCGAGGAACGCGAGCAGCGCGTCGACGAGGTCCTCGACGAGCTCGGTTTGACGCGGCACGCCGATACCCGCATCGATCGGCTCTCGGGCGGCCAGCGCAAACGGGTCAGCGTCGCACTGGAGCTGCTGACCAAACCGTCCCTGTTGTTCCTCGACGAACCCACCTCCGGCCTCGACCCTGGCCTGGACAAGACGGTCATGGAAATGCTGTCCGAACTCGCCCACGACGGACGCACCGTCATCGTCGTCACGCACAGCGTGGCGAATCTCGATTCCTGCGACCGCCTGCTGGTGCTGGTGCCCGGCGGTCGGCTGGCCTATTACGGACCGCCCGCAGAGGGGTTGCAGGAATTCGGGCAGCGCAGTTGGGCCGAGGTGTTCCAAGCATTCGACCGGGAGGAGGACCGCGACTGGGCCAGTGAGTTCCGGGACTCCCCGCGCTTCGAGAACTACGTCGCGGTCGCGCCGACCGACGACATCGGGTCGACGGAAGTACACGTACCGGCACCGCCGCCCGCGCCGCAGTCCAAGCTCAGCCAGCTCAGCACCCTGTGCAGGCGGTACCTGGCGGTGATCGCCTCGGACCGCAGCTATTTGGCGTTGCTCGGCGTGATGCCGCTGCTGCTGGGTGGTTTGATCGCTGCGATCCCGTCGGGCGAGGGGTTCACCGGGGCACCGGGAACCAATACCGACGCCCCGACCAAGCTCATGATCTTGATATTCGGCGCATGCTTCGTCGGCACCGGCAACTCGATTCGCGAGATCGTCAAGGAGCAGACGATCTACCGCAGAGAACGTGCGGCAGGCCTGTCGGCCGGGGTCTATTTGATGTCGAAACTGCTGGTCTTGGGTGTGATCACCGTCCTTCAGGCGGCCGTTCTGTTCTTGATCGGCACTATCGGTGAGAGTTTTCCGCCGAAAGGGATATTCACCTCGGTCGAGGTGGAATTGATCTTGGCGATGGCGATGCTTGGCATCGCGTCGCTGGCATTGGGCTTGCTGGTGTCGGTGTCGGTGAACACCTCGGAAAAGACGCTGCCGCTGTTGATCGTGCTGTCGATGGCGCAACTCGTGCTCACCGGCGGTCTGGTACGGCTGCCTGGCACACCCGTTCTGCAACAGCTGTCCTACCTGTCGCCGTCCCGCTGGGGCTACGGCGCCGGAGCGGCCAGTCTCGACCTGGATACCCTCTCACCGCACGATGGTGGACCCGACCCGCTCTGGAAACACACCCTCGGCACGTGGCTGCTCGACATGGGCGTCGTCGCCGCTCTAGCGGCCGTCTTCCTCACACTGGCCTGGTATCGCCTGTACCAGATGCGGCCACGGCGCCGCGGTGCCCGCCCCGCGCGGATCTGACGCCGACAAGCACAGAGCAGCCTGTGGCGCATGTACATAGTGGACGCCAACAGCTACAACCTGGAACCCCGGCCAGGCATCGTGGAACTACCTCTCGGCGCCCGCGCTCCTTACAAGCGAAGGAGTCACATCACCGAACGCGATACCTGTCGGAAGCAGGCAAGTGGTGTTCGCGGCATTGCCGCGCCGACAGGTCGCGATTGAGTAATCCCCTACCTGAGCGGCCGTACTCGTCGATCACGTTGGCGGGGAGCGCGATGGATGGATGATTCGTGGCGGCAGATGTACGGCGACCGAACGTCTGGAGGGGACTCGTTGGTGGATCTGATCTCCAATTGCGTGCTCAACCTGTTGACCGCCAAGCCCGCGGTGTTCGCCGACATGGCGCGGGTGTTGGTCCCGGGCGGGCGGATCGCTATCTCCGACGTCGTCGCCGAGGACGCCCTGAGCCCGGCCGATCGTGCCGGGCGCGGGGAGGACGTCGGCTGCATCGCAGGTGCCCTGTCGTTCACCGAGTATCGAAACCACCTGGAGGCGCCGGGATTTGGTGATGTCGAGATCATCCCGGCCCATTCGGTGGCCGACGGTGTACTCGGCGATCGTGAATGCCGTCAAACCCGGCTGAGTTGAGCGTGTGCTCGGTCCATTACGCCTTCAGGCTGTCGTCATCGTTCTCGATTGGCGTGTCGGGACACACCACCGCGTCATCCCGTTACCGTGCGGGGGTCGATTACAAAGGA
>NZ_BDAZ01000030.1 GCF_001612725.1 Nocardia anaemiae NBRC 100462
GGCGCTGACGGAGGGCCGCGCCGAGGTCGAGGTGATGCGGGCGGGCCTGAAGCAGGCCTACGAACGGCTCGCGGTGGACGCCGCGACCAAGCTGTCGGCGGTGGGACCGGTCCGGTTCGCGGTCACGGTGGGCCGGGCGGCGCTGCTGCCGACGGCCGTGGATGGCGGCGTGCAACTACTGCAGGTCGAGGCCGGTTACCGGCATGCGTCCCCGGTCGGGGACAACGGCGAGAACCCGAACGGTATCGACGTGAAGTCGATACTCGCGGCGGCGGCGTCGGGTGCCGGTGGCGCGGTGGGCGGCACACTGGCCGCGCGGGTGGCGCCCGCGGTGATTCCCATGATGCAGACCAGCCGAACGCTGGCCGGTCTGGTGCACGGGATGGCTGGCGCGGCGGCGGGTCTGGGCGCGGCGGCCATGATCACCGGCTGGCCGGAGGATTTCGACCATATTCTGGCGCCGATGCTCAACGGCGCGTTCGCGGGCACCGTGCATGCTCAACCCGGCAGCCACACTGCTGGTTCCCGTCCCGCTACCGAGTCGGCGGTCGACGGCAGCGGTCTGTTCACCAGGCCCGATCTGCCCGCGGCCGCACCGCCGGTGGAGATTTCGGCGGAGGCGAAGCAGGCGTGGGAGGCCTCGCGACAGGCATCGATGGCCGCTCCGAACGCGGCGACCACCGAGAGTCAGGCGCCGGTACCCAACGCGACGGCGAACACCGCGCCAGGGGCGGCGGGGCCCGCGCGGCCGGGTTCGACGCCGGTCGATGCCGCATCCAGCGGGGGCATGACGGTGCCTGCTGCGCCGATAGCGGTCCCCGCCGGATCCGATGCCCATGCGAGCGCGGCCGCACCATCGGTCCCGGTCGGTGCCAAGACAGCTGCGCCGCCGAAGGTTTCGGTGGATGTTACCCCGCGCGCGGCAGACGACGGACAACGAACATCGGCCGATGCCCTGTCACTCACGAGGCCGGAATCGCAAGCGGCGGCCCCGGATGCATCGGCGCCGACACGGCGTGCGACCGACACCCCCCAGCACACCGCCGGGCAGCATCCGTCGGCAGGCAACGCGCGCGACCGGACCGTGGAGCACGGCCCGCCGCCGGTATTGTCCAGTGCGGAAACCGCCGCACCGCCGAAGGTTTCGGTGGATGCAACCCAGCACGGCCCCGACGTGCCCGCCACCGTAAAGCATGCCGCCAGCGCCGAGCGGCATCCGGATGGTAACGAGTCGAGCCGAGGCGCTCCACGAGTGGAGTCCGGTGCGGAACCCTCTGGACCACAAAAGATTTCAGCGGACAACGGTGAGCACGCGGCTCCGGACGACTCGGCGGCGGCCACCTCCGACGGACGGCGGGCGCCAGCGAGCGATGAGCACGGCTCCGCGGTGGAGCACGGCGCCCAGACCGGTGTGCCCGCCCAGAGGACACCGGCCGATGCCGAGGCGGGGCGGGATACCGGTCCGGCCCCGCCTCCCGGCGACGAAACGGGCTCGTCGACCACGACTTCTCGCGATCATGCCGAGGACGTGCTGGCCGATTTCCATGCGCGCTCGGGTGACCACGTCCCCGAGGCGCTGAAGCTGTCGAACATGCCGGATGAGGTGTTGCAGGCCGGGCTGTTCCACCCCGACGAACACGAATCGCTGGTAGCGGGGATGGAGATCATTCGGCGCGGCACGATCGACGAGGTACCCGGTGGGATGGTGTTGCGTGCGCCGCAGCTCGAGGGCAGGTTCGAGATGGCCGGGCGACCGGTACAGATGCTGCCGGGGCAGGGCAAGACGCTGATGTTCATGTCGTACTCGTTGAATCAGGCGGTCCGGCACGGTTCGGCGCTGCTGGTGACGACCGCGGACGGACTGGCGCATCGGGAGTTCACCGAGTACCGGCGGGTGCTCAGCCGCTACGGCATCGACGTGTTGCGAGCCGATCAGGAGACCGGGTTCGGTTCGGTGACACCGGGCCGGCCCGCGATCGTGGTGGCCACCGGCGAGACCGTCGGGCATCTGTGCAACGCCGGTCACATGCCGCCGCGCCGGGCGGTGATCGACGAAATGGACGCGATCATAGACCGCGGTGAGAAGATCTTCATCCAATCCGAGATCGCCGCTGGCCCCGCGCCCGAGGCAACAGTCCGTGAGGTCTTCGACGCGCATGACTTCCTCGCCGACGCGCTCGCGAAAGGGCAGCTGTCGCACGAGGATTTCGGCCTGAAACAGATCGCCGAGGAAGTCGACGTCGAACGGTCCGACGGCACCCTCGACATCGACACCGAGTACTGGTACGACGGCCAGGCGGCGCTGACACCGGCGGGACGGGCGAAGGTCGAGGCGCTGCCGGGTGGTGAGCGGTGGTTGCGGCAGATGGGGTTGTCGCGGCTGGAGATGGCCGCCTCCGCCGAGTTCACCACCCGCAACAAGACCCATTACGTGATGGATCAGGGCAAGATCGTCATCATCGACCAGGCCGAGCACGGCCTGCAACGCAATCCGAAGACCTCGAGCGAATCACGCTGGAGCGCAGAGCCGGGCAAGGCGAGCCTGGCCCAGGCCGTCGAGGCCAAGGAGATCCGGGCCGCCGAGGCCGAGGGGATGAACGCCGAGCAGCACGGGATTGTGGTGCGCGCCGACGCGGACTCGTCGAAGAGCATCACCGCGGCCGAGATATACGGCACCAACCGCTTTTTCGACCACATCACCGGCGCCTCGGGCACGCTGGACGATCTGGGTGGCGTGCTGAAGATGGTGTACGGGCTCGACGCACCGCACAAAATCGATCCCTACAACCCGTCGCAGCTGGTGGAGGGCCAGGCCGACCTGCACGAGAACACTCGGGCCAAGCTGAATGCGGTGGCCGGATACGCCCACCAGATGTGGGACGGCGGCAACGGCCGCTTCCAGGAGATCCTCTGCCACCGCAACGATCTGGTCGAAAAACAGGTCCGCGCTCTGCTGCGGGCCGGAGTGCCACGGGAGGCGATCGAGGCGGTCGACAACGACCGGATCGCCAAGTGGGGCGCCGACTCGGAAGCCGAGTTGCAGAAGGTCTTCGACGCCGCCGGTGAGCAGGGCAAGATCCTGGTGATCAACCGGCAGGGCCAACGTGGTGTGGACATCGCCGTATCCGACGCCGTGCTCGCCAAGGGCGGCATGCACGTGTGGATGACGGAGGTCCCCGAACAGTCCTACATCTACGACCAGGCCAAGAACCGCACCGCGCGCAACGGCAAACCCGGCACCGCACAAGCATTGATGTCGCCGCAGGACGAGCTGATCCGCAACGCCATGCACCTGCGCGGGGTCCGCGAAGCGGTGGTGCAATACAACCAAGCAGTGGCCCAGCACCGGGCCGAGCCGACAGCCGAGACGCACAACGACGTCGTCGAGGCCAGTGACAAGCTCGGCTCACTCGTACCCGGATTGCAACAGCGCGCCCAGTACCACGCCACCGCCGACTTCATCCTCCACAACGCACCGATCACCGCCCCCGAAGCCCTCATCGCCGCGTTGACACCCTGGCACCCTGGCAATGCGAACATCGGCGCACCCGACCAACTGGTGGACCGATCCACGCGGCTCGCCAGACTGTTGGGAATTCCCGCCCCGGCCCTGACCGCCGCCGCAGTGCTCGATCAAGTCCCCGCCGACACCTCCAACCCCGACACCCACCACGCCAACTCCGAAATCCAATACGCCGCCCCCGGCACCCGAAGCGTCGGCACCCAGACCCCCAGCGCCGACGGTACTGGCGACCCACTTCAGAGGCTGCTGCACGAAGCAAACCTTTCGCCCGCCGTGGTCGCTACGTTGCGGCAGCAGGTCGATGCGACCGCCCGCGCAGCCGCCATCCAGTACGCGCTGCTCACCGACGAACAAGCACTCGAGCAGCTCACCCCCCGGCGCGACGAACTCGCCCAGCAACTCGACTGGTCTCCCGAGGAGGTCGCAGGTGCCGAGGGGCTGCGGCAGGTCGGCATCGCGCTGGCCGAAGCTCAGCACGATCTCGCGAACACACTCGGGTTCCCACCCTCGGACATCACCCCCGCGATAGCCCGAGACATCGTCGGTGAAGCGGTCGCCCAGCACCTGTCCGACACCGGCATCCACAATCCCACCGGCGACGTCAACACGAACGACACCGCAGCCCGCGAAGCGGACGCCACCGATCCCGTCGCCGAAAACGTTCTCGCCGCGGCCTCCTACTACCTGGCCACCGCGGCCCTGCTCGATCTGATCACGCAAATCCACCTACGCAGCCCCAACAACTGCGTCAACAACGGCGTGACCGCCATGCGAGTGCTGTGCCCGGAAAACAAGCACGTCTTCACCATGCCAACCGGCGGCCTACCGCTGCGGGGCCACGACTGGAGCACGGTCCAAGAATCGTTCCGCGGTGGCGTACCAAACGGATTCGACTCACTGGACAAAGCCGTCGAATCCCTGAAACAGCGTCCCGGCGGCATCCAGGTCCTGGTCTACAAATGGAAGGACACCAACAAAGACGGCAGCGACGACGCCGACAACCACCTCGTCCTCCTGGTCAACGCCAGCAAACCCGGCGAGGACGCGAAATTGGTCGTGGTGGACCTCGCCGCAGATGAAAACGGCAACCTCGACTTCACCCCGCACGACCTGGCCGATCGACGCACCCTGCTGAACAGTGCCGTCGAATTCGATACCTGGCAGCGCGAACAGCAGAAATTCATCGATAACCTGCCCGAGTCCAAGCGCGCGTTCTGGACCATCGACTTCAAGCCGAACGGCGACCTCATTGAGGAACCGGAGAGGGTCAGCGTCTCCCCGGAACATATCCGGGATATCAACGCGATCGGCGAATCGGTACTGGCCAAGCCGAGGCCATTCGACGACGAAGATCCGCTCGGCCAGCCAGCGATGAGCGGCAGGGGAGCCGAGCCCTGCCCATCCGGCCGATTTCGCCCGCATGGGCAACCGCCCACCCGACGGCGCTCGTGCCTCCGAACCGGAACCCGAACAGGAGCCGGGTTCTCCCGTGCCGGATGTCGCGCCGCATATCGGCGCTGCGACCGCCCGACTACGCGCCGACACGAGAGCGGACCGCCCCGAAGGTCACGAACCCACGAAGGGACGGGCACTCGTCGAGCACTATGCCGGTGCGGCGGACCCGGGCGGGGAGCGGGGATTCCTCGATCTGGAAATCCAAGACCAGATCGGCGTGCTGGAGCACGCGTTGGGAATCACCAGCGAGGCGGAGCGCGCCCTGGAACTGGCCCTGTTCATGGAGGACGCCTATCGCGAAGTCGCCCTGGTCTCGGCCCAGGAACGCCCGCAGGACATTTTCGACGGTCCCGAGGGGTGGGCGGGCTGGCTGGATGCTCGCGTCTTCGCACGCTCGAGATCCGAGCAGGCACCGTCGGTGGAGTTTCTAGCGGAGATCCATCGTCGGCTCGCGGTTCGGGTGAAACCCGAGTGCGCCGGGCGGTTCCGGGGCGACGGCGATTCGCCGGGTGGCGCCAACATCATGCGGGCCGCGCAGGGCGTGCCGCTGACGGCCGACGAAATCAGCGCCGTCCTGAACAATCCTCGGCTCACCTACGTTCCCGAACCGTACGGACATGGCGCCCTGCCTTACGGGTTCATGGCCGTTCCGCGCATCGATGGAGTCCCCGGCGCCCGCACGCTCAGGTTCGTGTCGTCCCCGCTGTCCGACGAGGAGCTGGCCCATCTGCTGTCCGACCCGCTCGCTGGCTTCGAGCGGCCGAACCCGAGGTCTGTGCGACAGGCCACGGCGGCGTTCATCGTCTATCCGTGGTACGGCTCGGCGACGGCGATGCGCGACGAGCTGGCGCAGTTGTGCGCCCGGTACAACGAGGCCATCGCCGAACCGGGATACGACCCGTACCAGGTGGCCGCGGACCTGCAACAGGGCCAGATATCGGTCCACCCTTTCTCGACAGATTTCAACGGCCGCGCCTCGCGGGTCGCCCTGTATTGGTCGCTGGAGTGCGCGGGGCAGCCACCCAGCGCTCTCCCCTCCTTCAACAAGGACATATTCAGCTCACCAGCGGAGTGGGCCGAGCAAGTTCGGCAGGGCAGTGCTCGCTATCGGAAATGGAAGGCCCGGGTCGAATCGGACCCCACTCTCGACCCGGTGGCATTGTTCGAACTAGAACCGGTGCGGCAGCGATATCGGGCTCTGGGTGGCACGGGCCGTCCATTCCCGCCGGGCAACTATTTCACCGGCCGCGTGGTCATGGAATTTCATCGGGTGCTGCGCTCGTCCGCGCCGCTCGACGAATTCGCGGCGCTGGAACTGTTGTTTGTTCCCACTGGGCCGCCCGTCATCACCGAGCTGACACGTCCAGGCACCGCGGACCAGGCACCCGGCGATCGGATCGGGCGCCGCCCGCACGAAGGCGAGGGGCGTGATTCATCCGATTTTCTGGAGCGCGGTCGGATCCGAATACCCGCGGCGTGGGCCGGAATGGGGCCGCTTCGCAGTACGCATTTCCCGCCGCCCGGACGGCGGATGACGACCAATGATCCGGATATCAATGCGGCGCTGTGGGGTTTTTCGCTTTGGATGGCCCATGTCGCCAATCAGGGACTGAATGGGCTCAGCGGCCAATGGGATTCGGCAGACGTCCCTGAGGCTAAGCGAGAGCTGCTGACGCAGCTGTACTTCTGGATCTCGAATCAGCGGTACCTGCGTCAGGTCTGGGCGGTGGCGCGCGACCCGAATATCGTGGGTATCGATGGGAAAAAGGATCCCGAATACTTCCGAACCAGGTTCACTCGCGGTGTAAATGATGTCGAGATGTACGGCGACTTGATGTGGTTGCGCGCTGGGATCGACCGCGATTCCGGGACCGGGCAGTGGCACGGCGGTGTGGGGACGCAGGCGTTTTGGACGGCATCCGCCATCGGCCGCATTCTCCGTGCGCGAATGAGGGACGAGGCGGAAGACCCCGCGGTGCTGGTAAATACTGTGGAACTTCCAAACGGGACCCGTGTGGACGGAAACCTCGTGCGTCGTTTCGATCGTGACAAGTTTGCGATCGAAACGGCTTCGGCCGCTGATCAGCAGCGGATTTTTGATGCCGCCATGACCGAACTCGCCACGCTCGTCGCGGTTCGCTCGCCGAATCCCTCGTCCGACACCTTGCGACATTTCGCCAACGTGGTTTATCTGCTCTTTCAAGCGCCGCTGATTATCGGGGGCAGCGATGCGACCATCCGGATGTTCGCGGCCACCACAATGACCTTCGCATTCGGTCGGCCGGTGCGGTTACCACACGATCTCGATTCACAGGCCAAGGCGCGCAACCAGTCTGACTTCATCGTATGGTTCACCGACATCCTGACCCGTCGCCTGGGTGCAACAGGTCCGGCGTCGGAATCTGCGCGTCCGCACCTGATCGGCCCTCCTTCTGCGGAACTTTTCGCTCGAGGTGTGCAGGCATTGCGGCAACAACGCACGTCGATCGAGTTGCAACCTGGATCCGACATCGAACAGTGGGTTGCCGGTCGGGGGCTCGGCATCCTATCCGGACCCCATGCGGTGGAGGATGCGTTCGCGCGGGCGTCCCGAGATCTGTTGCAGGAAGAGGGACTGAGCGAGGTCCGCCGTCCGGAGGGCCCGGTGCGCCGCAGTGTGGTTAAACGCGCGATCGCCGCTCGGCTGCGGATTATTGCTGGATTTACCGACCCGGATTTCAGTCGAGCCTATCCCGACAATTTGTACGGCGACAATCGTGATATTCGCCGCGATAACGCCACGGCGTTGCAGCGAATTGCCCACAAACTGGAGACCGACGCGAAATACTCGCTAACAGATGTCCTCGAGGAGGCGCGCGAGCATGCCTTCGACATGCAGGCGAAGTATGAGGGCTTCCGGGGGCAGCAGGTAATTCGACCGGGCACGCAGCCCTGGAGCCTGAGCACCATTACCCAAAACCTCATGCGTCAACTGCCGGAGGGTGTTGGGCCCGATACCGCACGGGACGTGATCGATGCGGTCATACGAATAGCCGAACTCGTTTCTTCCACCTCTGCGGCCGGGGACTCCGAGCCCGGCACCGACGCCGACGCGGCGATTGTGCTGACCGTGAATGAAGGTGCGGATCGACAGCTACGATTGCGCGCTCAGCTGGATTACAACGCGCACGGCACGCCGCCGAGTCCGGCGATGTTGAACCTCGCATTGGCGGGCGCGAACTGCCAGTTCCGAGTCGAGGAGTCGCGCCCGCTATCCGTGACGGAGCCGCATCCACGCCATCGTGTGCTGCTCGATTTCTCGTCACCGATCACCGATACAGGCCGAGACTGGACCGAGATCACCGATCGCCCCGCAGGCCCGGTGATGGTACCGATCACCGTGGGTCACGCCGCTGGGGCCGTCGCCCGCCGTGCGCGTTTCCTTATCAGGGGCGAACTGGGAGGACCGGCGTATATCGCGCGATTCGCGCCGGTCGTGGGGGAATTGATCAACCGCTGCCGAGCCTCGGATGTCGAGGTGCACACCGATCGGCGGGGTGAAGCGACCGCTCTCGGTATCCGCGCCGGGAATTGGGTGCTCGATTTGCAGACGGCGGGACCGACAACGCCGACGGTCCTGCGCATAAGTTTTCCGACCGTTGTGCGCGATGACCTGCGGGCTGTGCTGATCGCGCTGCTGCCGGAGGCACCGCGGTTCGCCGAATCGCTGGCCGAGGAGGCGTCCGGCTTCGCGCCCGGTGAACTCACCATCGCGGTTACCGGCGAACCCGGCGGCCGCACTGTCGAGTTCACGAGCGCCGACCATCCGGCCAGGCGCGTCGTCCGAACCGAACCGGCGAATAATCCGGTGGGCAGCGCCGTACTCGATTCCTCGGCGCGATCGGCCGGACCCGCAGTCCACGATATAGCCGAGCCGCCAGTAACCGCGGATACACGAATTCCTATTCTGGGTGTTCCTGGGTCGACACAGCATACCGCTCCACCGATCAACGTTCATATCTGCACCAAAGATGGCCCGCAACGCTTGAACGAAATTATCTCCGATATCGCGGCCGTGATTCCCGCAGTGAACGCGGTGTTCGTGTATGACGATTCTGTGGATTGGATCAACAGGGCGCACAATCGTCTGGCATTGAAAAGTGCGCCGTTTCGGACGGTTTATATTGACGAGTCTCGTCGACGTGAACTTCTACGCAATCTCCCATGGCCGGACGAGGCCGCTGAGGCGTATGCGCGGTATGCCTTCAAGGAATTGGGGCGTGCCGAATGGAACCACGCGGGCATCAGAGGGCTGGCGCATTTCGTTGCGGCGGCCACCGCTGCTCCAGGGAGTAGAGTTCTCTTTCTCGACGATGATATGAGATTGTCCGAAGGTACTTTTCGAGGAAAAGTGCATCAGGTAGATTCCGAAGCGATCGCCGACCTGCTCTCCAGGCCGATTTCCGATGACCGCGTAGTGGGCGCAGAATATGTCGGGCGGGCGGATGTGTACGACGCCGAGCATGCAAAGCATGCGCTGGCGTCGGATTCCACGGCCAGACATCAGACCAATTATCGATTCGTGCCAACATATGACGGTACCGAGCGAGAGGACGCTCTGGAGGGAGCCGTCCCCATCACTGGGGCGTTTCTTTTGATGGATGACCAAGGTGTACGCCGTGTTCCGATACCGCACACCTACAATGAAGACATCGCCTTCATCGCGGTATTGCAAGCGCACGGATATCGCATCGAGGTGGCGCCTTTCAAGCCCTTGCACACGGGCGACGAAAAACGTATCAAGTGGCGCACCGCCTTCATCCAGCAGGTGGGCGTCGTCATCCAGAAATCTCTCGAGCAGGCCCTCGAAGAAGTCGGTGTGGATGATCTACAGGCACTCGTGGATCGAGCGATCGGCTACTGTGACCGTAACGCTGAAATGGCGGCGGAGATCTGGAAAGAACTATTTCGCGATACCGATCGCCAATTCGGCGAAGTGCATTCTCGGAACGTGTACGCACTGGTGGATACCGAACGGATCGCTCGCGAAGCGGGCACGGCACTCGCGGCCTACCTGCGCTCATGGTCGGGCTGGCGCAAACTTGTTGACGACCCAGCGGTATCGGCCTATGTGCGACGCGCGGCGCATTTGACCTTCGGCACCGAGCCCGCTGCCGCACATCGAGTGTTCGAAGTAGTCGAGCGGCAAGCAGATCGGTCGCCCGGCACCGACCAGGCCGACATGGACCGAGTCATCGCCGAGCACCTCGGCCGAGGCAATACCACTGAACCCGATGGTCCCGCCGGGACAATCGGCAGCCGTCCGCCGAACGGCGAAACTCCGCTACTCGCCTGGCACGGCGTCGATCCGGTTCTGATTGCCGCCGAATTGACGGCCAAATGGCCGCGGCTGGAACGGATAGTCGGATTCGATCACCCGGGCGCCGATCCCGAGGCACTGCGGGATATCGCGCGCGCCATCGACGACCTCTACACCAGGTATCCACACATCAATATCCGTGAAGTCCGTGTGGTCGACCCGAGCGAACTGCCGAACAAACAGGCTGGCGCACATACGGATCCGACGAACTATCGGGATGGTGAACCCGGCAGCATCATCAAGGTCAATCTGCGCCGAGTCCTCGACGCGCACCAATACCACGAAATGCGCAAAGAATTCGTTTCTGCCGGTCTCCATCGCGACGGTTCCCAGATCAGACCGTTCTACCGCCTGATCCAGCATGAAGGCGGTCACGCGCTGGACAACGTCAGGCCCTACACCCACCTGATCATGGCCGACCTACTCGACACCTACCTCAACCACAGCGGCCGCGAACTCTCTTTCGTCACTTGGCTCGATACTGGACCGGAGAAACTGTCGGGATACAGCTACATATCCACTACGCCTGGTCGACGCCATGTGCGCCCCGCCGAAGCCGGTCCCGAAGCGTTCTGGGCTGGCGAAGCCGAACCACTGCATCCGCACACTCCCCTCGGCACCATCTATCGGCTGGCCACCGGCCAGAAACCGATCAAGTACCCACCGCCCGAGTTCGAAATGCACCCGATGCGGTCCCGCTGGCCGACCCCCGCACCAGGCGTCTCCGTCAAGGAGATGTTCGTAGACGTCGGCTCGAACCGTTTCCGGGTGGTCGCCGAGCGGCCAACCCCCGGCGCCGCCTGGCGAATCGCACCAGCAACCGGCGTCTTCCCCGAACACGACGTACTGGCAAAGGCCCTACCCCACCTACAGGCCGAATCCCCGGCAGAACTGCGCGCCGAAATCGCCAAAGCCCTCGGTGCCCCATCGGACCGCGGTCGCACAGACCGCCTCGGCGGTACCCAGCAATCGAGTCTCATCGATGGAGCAGGCACCGGCCGCCGAAGCGATGCCGACATGGCCCGGGAGACACCCGAGGTGGAGAAGATCGAGGCTTTGCGGGGACGGCCGGGCGTCGAGATCGAACTGATGACCTTCGAAGACGGCGTCCAAGTCCTGCGAGAGACCTACCGCTATGCCGAACATGCCATGCGGGAGTGGGCGCAGGCACTGATTTGCCGGGCCATGGGAGCACCGATTGCCGAGGTGCGCCTGAGTCCGCCCGAATTCCATGTCCTCTACCGCGATTACCAGTACGAAGGAGCCTCTCGCGACCCCCGCGCGGCCGACTTGCTGGGCATTTCAGCGGCCATCACCGGCAAGAAGAGCCCCTTCGCCGCTGCCTTCGTCCGCTACGTCGACGGTCGCAAGGTATGGCAAGATCACCACCTCCCCCGGCAAGCCATCGTCGACATCGGACAGGTTGTGATGTATGCGGGGGACCTGTTGGAACAGATGGCATTTCCCGAGTCGCTCTCGAGGACGGTGCTCAATACACAGAGGGCGGCGATGGATTCGCTGCGTGAGATTGCCCAGCACGCCGAGAGTCCGCTGCGCATGGCCAGGCTCGACGACGACGCCCAGGCCAAGACCCGGCTGATCGAAGACTTCTTGCTCAGGCACCCATATCTCGAGTTGGCCGGGTTCGACAGTCCCCATGTCCCGAAGGAGACTGTCGGGGAAATCTTGGCAAAACTGGATGACCTGCTCGATAGGTATCGATACGCCCCCGGTTTCCGGATGCTCATGACCAACATTCGCAAACTGAGAATCGACTTCCTGTTCGGCGCGCGCGCCACGACCGCCCCCGAGCCGAACAAGCACGGTAAGTATGTCGATCGTTCCACCGTCCGGGCGGAATTGACATTCAGTATGCAGTTCGCGGCTGATCGAGATTGGGCTGTCGCTGCCAGCGACCGGGACCTCCGATACGGGGTGCATCCGAGCAGTGGGCAACCGTACGCAGATGATGTCTGCCACGAGTTCGCCCACGCGATCGACCAAGCCACCGGGGGAGAACTCAGCCGGAACCTCACCGTCGTGCTGCGCGACGCCCATGCGAAGCTTCAAGAGCGCGGACTGATCGAAGGTTACGAGCGATGGCGCAACCGCCTGGCCAAGACCACACGCGACAGCGAGGCCCTGGCCGTCGGATTCGCCGACGCGCAGATCAATGGCAACGTCGTCGGTACCCCGCGATGGGTGATCCACGAGTACGTCGCGAATCTCCAGCCGCCACATGTCGAATCAGCGCACTTCACCGCGCACCCGGACCTTCCTGAAGGTTTGATCGGCAGCAGACCATCGGGTGACCCGTCCAGCGATGTCCGCTCCAGGACGGCCCGAGGCCTTCACTCGCAACAGCCCGACCGCGTCGAACCGGCAAGCGCCGCAACTGATCCCGATGCACCCGCATCGGAGACTTCGCTCCAGCCCCCTCGCTCCGATTATCCCGGAACGGACTCCGCAAGGCTCGCCAACCCCCTCGCCCACGAGTCTGCTCGAATCTTGAAAAGCGATATGGAGCAGCTTCCCCCGTACGCCTCGCCGGAGCAGAACCAGCGACGTACACCATGGAGCGGGCGAACCGAAACCGATCCGCAGTCGGTGCCGAGCAGCGTCACCGAGACGGCCGAGGGCAACCCGAAACCCAAGGGCCGCATCGGCAGTCGGCCGAGGTCGGGCTCGGTGTCGACGCCCACGCCCTGGTCGACCGGATCTGCGGCCGTGGCGGATCGGCGCGGGCGTGCTCAGCCTTCAGGGCTTGCCGGTAGCCGATCCGGCACGCGGTCCGACCTCGGCCTGACGGCCGGTCATGGATCGGGCACGTTCCTCAGCGGGCAGTTCCCGGCTCCCGATGTGGTGATGTCGAGCACCGACCCGGCGCGTATCGCGGCGCTTCGGATGTATTCCCTGTGGCAGGCGCATACCGCCGATCGAGGATTCGGGAAGCTCCGCGGCCGCTGGTTGGCGGCGGCGACGTCCGCGGCTCGCCGCAGGGCATTGTTCGAACTGTATGCATGGGTTTCGCAGCAACGTTATGAGCGCGCGGTCTGGGCGCGTGAGCGCGCCGACGATCAGGGTGCACGCGATATGCACCCGGCTTTGGCGCGCCACAATGCGCGACGCGATCCCAATGTCATCAAACCGGACAAATTCCGCAGGCGACTCGTGGTCGGTGATCCGAATGTCGACATGTTCGGTGTTCGTGGTCGCGAACTCGATGGGGCCCGATTCGACCCGGAAAGTGGACAATGGGAAGGAGGCTCGGAAACTCCCGCTTTCCGCGCGTTCTTCACGACCGGCGAACGCATCAGAGCCCGTTTCGCCGCGGAGTCGCCGCATAACGAGACATTGCAGAACGTCCTGGAGTTACCCGACGGAACCCGGGTCAACAGCAATACCCTGCTGATGGGCGCGGCGGCGGATGCTGTCGGCACCGCCAAGCAACAAGGTTCGCCGGGCCGAGTGGACCCGTTCGATCATGGTGCCGAGAAGTTCGTCACCGTAACAGCGGACCCAGCCGATCAGCGACGGATCTTCGACGCCGCGATCGCCGAAATCGGCGTACTGCTGGAACGGTCCTCCAAACCTTCACCAGACACCGTCCGGAATTTCGCGAACACGGTTTATCTGCTATTCCATGCGCCGCTGATCAATCGTGGCAGTGACACGACGATCAGAATCTTTGCCGCCATTGTCCACGAATTCTTGTTCGGTAGGCCATTGTTCTTACCGCACGACGTGGATCTCCAGGCGTATTCGAGAAGTCAGTCCGATTTCGTCGAATGGTTGACCGAGGTACTCGATAAGGGTCGGCGGCGGGATGCTGTGGTGTGTTTCCGGCGCGGTCTCGATCGGGTACACGAGGTGACTGGCGCACACGTGGGAACATGGGGACCCGCCCAGATTACTGAGCGGGGAGTGCTGCCGCTACCGGCGCATCGGGCAGCGGGAGGCACCTTTCACGAGGTGGCCACCTGGGGGTTGTTGGAGCAGCAACTGTCCAACGACCCCCCGGGAACGACGGCTCTCGTGGTGCACTGGCAGCGCGGCATAGTCGACGGTCCGCCGGTCGATTTCCGCGATTCGCGATCCGCGCACACGGTTGTGTTGACCCGCGGCAAAACCGCAGGGGTGCTCGAGTTCTACGAATCACGCGACGACAGTATCCATGAATACTCCTACGGTGCGCGTCCGGCCGATGTGATGGTTCCCCCGGATACGAACAGCCTGGTCGTAGTCAAATATGGCCCTGCCGGAAACGTATTACCAGCGAACGGCCCGGTTGTCCTGCCGCCATTGCCGATCGCCGATACGGACGATTCACCTCCACTCGATACGGTCTCGCCTCCGCGCGCCGACCGACCGGGCGTCGCACAGGATTTCATCGGCAGCCGCCCGCGGATAAGCGGTCGTGATCGGGCGACGATGATCGGCAGCCGTCCACACGACGGCGATAGTCGCGATTCATCAGGCTTTCTGGAAGGCGGTTGGATCGAAGCGCGCGGTGAGACGATGCCTTGGTCGCGCGAGATGGTTGACGGACTATCGCTCACACCCCCCGAGACCGAAATTCTTGCACACGCACGAAATGGTATGACGCACATCGAAATTGCGATGCTGCGCAATCTTTCCGAGCGTGCGGTGCTGGCGACGCTGGCCAGCGTCCGCCGCAAGCTCAGAATTCAGCGGACCCGGCTGGTGACAGCGGCCCGTCCTGCCGACCCGTCCACCACATCGGAATCCGACCGTTTCCGAGCGGCCATGTACGCCGCCCTGATAGGTGCTGACCAGCCAGGGCCGCAGCAATTGATCGCCGAGGCGGGCCCCGAGCAGCTGGAACGCATCATGCGAGGGCTCGGTGCGGATCATCGGGCGGCGCTACGCCCAGTCCGGGCGGGCGCGCGCATTCAGGTGATCCGCCACATGGCGCTGCTCGCCGCGCGTCGGTCCGCGAGTATGCTTGTGGCCGAACACAACCGGTCGCAGGCGGTGCTGGCCACCGCGCTGGCAGAGGCGAGTCCGACCGAACTGCGGACCGCACTCGACGAACTCGCCGCGGCCGAACGCCAGTTCCTGATCAACCGGTTCGGATCGGCACCGTCACCGGCCAACTTCGATATCGATGACTCCGTGCGCGGTTCGTACGCGGTTGATATCGTCCGAGATGTCGCAACGCGAATAGCGACTCGTGCGGGAATGTTGATCGACGGGGAGAACACTTCGGACAGAAGCAGATTCCAGACCGAACATCACCCCGCGGAGAACGAACTTCTTGCCGCGGTGCAGCGTACGAATTCTGCGGTCGCCCAGACGTATACGGCGGACCAATATCTGGACGCGCTCGTGGATTGGCTGGACCGGCACGACCCGGCGCAGCCGGACCCGACCCCGGCATACCACTGGCGCTCGTTGCCCATGGATCATGGTTTCGACGACGAACAGCGGCGACTCGCCGCTGAGGCGCTGCGCGCGGGTGGCTTCGGCACCGCGGATAGGTTGCAGCGGTGGGCGTATCGCCTGACGGCGGGGTCCGCACGACGGCGTGCGATCGAGAACAGCCAGTGGTGGGACTCGCTGAGCGACCCCGCCGAACCAGGTGGGCTGAGCAGCGCGCAACGGGCACTCATCCAGGTCTACCCGCACCAGATCGGCAACGCCGACGGCCTTCCGGCCGTGATCCGCGACCACGCCAACCGGCTGTCGATCCGCCGGGAGCTGGACGAGTTCACCGCCCGCAAGCCGGTAGGTGTGGGAATGCTCAACTGGATCCGGACCGACCTCACCGCCGCCGAGAGGAAACAGCTCAGCAACCTGATCCATATCCGAAATCACCTGCAACAGCTGGACCGTCAAGCCACCGAGATGCCCGGCAGTCCGCCGGTACACCTGCTGTCCTACGATTCCACCGCGTTCCATGGCAAAGGCAAGGCCGTCGTCTCGCTCGGCAATGTGGACACCGCGCATACGGTGAATTGGCATGTGCCCGGCACGGATACGACCTCGGCCTCGCTGGCATACCAGGCCAAGCCGCTGCGCAACCTGTACGAGGAGACGCTGCGCGTCGAGCCGTCGCTCGAGCTGGCATCCATCATCTGGATCGGGTACGACGCGCCGGCCGGGTCGCTGTACACCGGCTATGTGAAGGCCGCGTTCCGCCGCCGCGCACAGGTCGGCGGGGACCGGTTGCTGTGTGACATCGCGGCATTGCACGCCACCCGTCGTCGCGCCGGAACGGCCGCCCCCACCCGGCTTGTCAACCGGCTCTATGGGCACAGCTACGGTTCGGTCACCACTTGTTATGCCGGTCGCGGCGGCAGGCTGGCCGGTCTGGTCGGCTCGATCACCCTCTCGGGGTCCCCGGGGGCGGGCCCTGTCCGCCATGCCGCGGAGTTCGGCATCGGCGCGGACAATGTCTATATCTTCGCGTCGTGGCGCGATCCGGTAACGATGTTCGGAGCGGACCGGCCCGGCGCGCAGAGCCGCGTCAACCCGCGGCTCGGCCACGGCATGGACCCCGCGACCGAGGCATTCGGCGCCCAACGCCTCGGCGCCGAATTCCCCGACTCACCGGATTTCGCCGGTGCAGAGGCCGTGCATCAGGGCTATTTACACTACGATCCGACGACCGGGCGGCCCAACGAAGCACTGGCCAACACCGCGCAAATCACCGCCGGACACGGCGACGCCCTCCCCCGGATCGCTCGCCGTCGAGCCGGAAGTGGTGTGATCCCACTACCCGCCGACGTCGAACGCGGGCGATACGCCGGTGCCACCAGCGACTCCATGCCCAGCCCACTGCCGGACGGTCAGATCGGCAGAAGACCGCATGAGCCATCCGCGTCGAACAGCGGGAACACCGAGTCGGATATCCGGCGGGCGGTAGCGCGCCGGGTCGGGGACCGAGCCGCGCGGCTGCGGCAGGAACTGGTCGAACTGCTCGGGCCGCACAATATCGATGCCGACGAGCTGTTGCGCACCGGATCGTCCACCTGGGAGAGCTGGTTCATCGAGTATCGGCAGGTTCGCCGTGAACTGGTCGAAATGCTCGAGATCGAGCACGGCGAGCTGGTGGACGACGACTGGATTCGACATGTGCTGGCGCAGCGCCAGGAACAGGGTTACCCGACACCCGAGCGCACAGCTGCTGGACGAGTTTTCGCCGAATACGCTGCGGTTGCAAAACTTATCGACGAGGTGCATCGCCTGCACGCATGGGCCGGGGCGGTCGAGGCGGTGGAAGACGAGCTGGCGCGGCGCGCCGACGAAGCGTTCCGGCTGATCGCCCGGGCGCAGGGTCTGGCACTCGCGGCCGCCGGCTTCCGGCCGCTCGATGCGCCGGTTCGACTGATCGAGTCCCTGCTTGCCACAGTGGCTCGGCATATCGAGGCTGTCCGTCGTCTGCAGGGGCAGGCAGATGCGCTCCACACGCTGGGCATGGTGGTGGAGGACTACGAGCGCTTGCTGCGGACGCTCGGGCCGTCGTACCGCCAGATCTTCTCGGCCGCACGGCAATACGGTCTGCCGACCTGGGACTCACGTCCAGGGGTGCGACTACTGGTCGCTCGCCTGCGGCGCCTGCTGGCTGCTGCCCGGCGCTCCGGGGACGCGGGCGGTACCGAGGAGCTGCGTCGATTGATGCAGCGAGCGACCATGGTTGCCGAACTCTACGACGCGATATATCGGCTGAACGCTGATATGGATGCCGCGATCGAGCATGCCACCGCAGCGCTGTCGGGCGTGTCGGCAGCGCCGCCCAGATCTTCGTCGCATACGTACGACCTGTCCGATGCCCTGGAGTCGAGCGAAGGCTTGGCGCCGTTGCGCGCAGGTTTGGCGGCTGTGCGCGACGATGTCGCGCGTGCTCGAGAAGATAGCTTCATCGCCCTGGTGGACGGACTCGGCGGGGAGTTCGACATTGATCTTCCGGCGCTCGACGAACTCGGTGCGGGCGGGCAAGACCTGATGCGGTTGATGAGTCTGCAGTCCAAGCGATCCGACCGGCTCGAAACCGCCATCGGTCTCGTGCACGAAATCGCCCGCGCGCGTACGCAACTCACGCGTATCGATACGGTAATCGCGGCGATAGACGAAACCGACCATCGTCGGAAACTCGGGCAAGAGGTGCGGACGCGTCTGGAGTCGGACCAACTGCGCAAGTACCCGCTGGATCGTCGGTGGAGCCGGGGAGCACTCGATCCGGACCCGATGATCCTGCGCGCGGCGGCGCGAAAGTGCGAACTCGAGCTACCCGGCGACGGGTGGGGGGAGGCGCCCCTCGACGAAGTGGGTCGGCGGGTGGCCGCGTTACGGGCGCGTGGCGAGGCTGCTCGAGCGGTAGACCTTGCCGAGCGCTACATCGGACTGCGTCGGCTGATCGATGCCTTTGATGCCGAGACTCCGTGGCGCTATCGACATGAACGGCTGCGTACGCATGCGAGGGAACTCGACCAGCTGGTGCGCAGCCGACATGATGCCGAAAGGCAGCGCGCCGCGGCCGAGTATCGGCTGTGGCAGGCCGCCACGCGTATCGATGTGAATCCGAGCCGCTGGAACACGCTTCCCGAGATGCGGGAAGCGTTGCGGCGCATGGTGAAACAGGACCTGCGCTGGCTCGTGCTGGTGCTCGGATCGGATACTCCGGAACGGCTGCGCGAGCTGGACTCGATATCGGCCGAAGCGCTGGAGATGCGTTCGGTGTCTGCGGCACTCACACCGGTATCGCGTCAACTGGCGGATGCTCATCCGCGAGGCAGCGCGGTGCGGGAGCGTGCCGAACACTGCCGCTACCTCATCACGATGGTCGAGGCCGCCGACGAGATCGCCGACCGGACAACGCATATCGATCGGTTCGACGCGAATCTGGATCAGTGGCTGGATTCGGCGCTCGACATCGCCGGGGAGGCCGATGATCTGATCGTCCGGTCCGACCACGCGGATATTCCTCGTGACGGTCATGCGATGAGTCAAAGCGCGCCGTTGACCGCGGCGCTGCATCGGGATCGGACCGGCAACGAGCGCATCGTCGTGCCGGGCCGGGTCGGACCCGGCGGCTTTGCGTTCGAAAGGTATGCGTCGTTGCTACACGGCGATCCGCAGCCGATCCCCGTCGACGCCGACCATTCGCATCGGCTGCTCGAGCGAGCGCTGCTCACCAGGGTGGCGCGCCTGCCCGTACCGCAACGTGACGGGTTCTCGGTCGTGGTGGTCGATGAGGTACACGCGGCAGATGCGGACGGCGTCGGCGCCTACACCTATCGCCTGGAGTACCACTACGACGAGCGCCGGGACGACGGCTGGATCGAACTGCAAGATCCGGGCAGGGGACGGTACGAGCCATGGGACGGCTCGACGGTATCGGAGGTTCCGGTCCGAATCTGGATAATGGGTTTCGACCAGGCAGGCAACGCAATGCGATTGCCGGGAGCCGGAACCGATGCGTACCCACCCGACCTGCAGATCGGTGCCGGGGGGTCGTACTCGACCGAAACCACCGTCGATCTGGAACGGGCAGACATCAGCACGCTTCAGCGCGCGCTGACCGATGGGGTGATGACCTCGGTGGAACTCGTCGAGGCGTATCAGCGGCGAATCCAGATGCTGGACAAGGCAGGCCCGCGCCTGAATGCGATTCGGGTATTGAACCCCGAGGCGATCGCGGACGCCGAGCGGTTGGATGCCGAACGCCGACGGGGGCACATCCGTGGACCGCTGCACGGGATTCCCATTCTGATCAAGGACAATATCGATGTCGCCGGGCTGCCCACGACCGGTGGGGCGGTGGCGTTCCAAGACTCCTACCCCAGCGGTGACGCTTTCGTGGTGCGGCGGCTGCGCGAGGCGGGAGCGATAATTCTGGGCAAAACCAACTTGACCGAACTCGCGAATTTCGTCGCCGACGAAATGCCGAGCGGCCACAGTGGCCTCGGCGGAACCGTGCTGAACGCGTACGGCGCGGGTCTTGACCCGGGCGGGTCCAGTACTGGATCGGCGGTTTCCGTCGCGGCCGCGTTGGCTGCGGCGGCCATCGGGACGGAGACGGCGGGCTCGCTCGTCGCTCCGGCGGCGGCCAACTCTGTGGTTACGATCAAACCCACCGGTGGGGTGAGCAGGACCGGGATCATGCCGACTGCATTATCCCTGGACATCGCGGGGCCGATAGCGCGCACGGTATTCGACGCCGCGATCCTGCTCACCGTGTTGACCGCAGCTGACCCGCAGGATCCGGCGGCAGCGCCTGTCGCCGACATCGATTTCACTGCGGAATTGTCGGTCGATGCCCTGCGCAACGTTCGGATCGGGACGATTGGAGCGCCCTACTTTTTCGAAGGCGCGCAGGATGTATTCAGGGAGCAGGGCGCGACGCTGACACCGGTCGAAGTGCACGAGGCCGACCTACCCAGCGCGATCGCCAACTTTGAATTCGCGCGGGATATGAATCAGTACTTGGACCGGCTGCCCGCGGACGCGCCGATCAAGACGTTGGCAGACTTGATCCGTTTCAATGACGATCACATCATCGAGGGCGCGATTCCGTACGGACAGAGCAGGTTGATTGCCGCCAACGCCATCGATCTGGACGATCCAGCGGTACTGGCGAAGTATCACGCTCACCTCGACCATGCCACCAGGGATGCGCAGCAGCGACTCGAGCGGGCATTCGATGCGAGCGGCGCGGATGTTTTGCTGTTCTTCCAGGACACCGCACACAAGGTGCACGCCCGGGCAAAGTATCCGGCGGTGACAATCCCGATCGGTTACCATCCGCGCACCGGTCAGCCGCTGGGGGCGACGCTGGTCGGCAAGCCACATACGGACGCGCGGTTGCTGGCGTATGCGTATGCGTACGAACAGGCGGCGCAGGCGTGGCGTCCGCCCTCTGAGATCAATCCCGCATTGTTTTCGGAAATCTTGTCGGGCTGGATCAGGCGGCGTACGGACTCGGCGCCGAGCCTGTCGCCGCGGCCGTCGGCCCCCGACACCGAATCGAATCGGGACGGGAGGCCCGAGACACCTTGGTCGCGACGAGCCAGGACCGTCGAGGAGCAGGCCGTTTCCCCCCACGCGGGCAACCGCTCCGACACCTCCGAAACCGCCGAACCCGGATCTGAAACCAGGCAGCAAACCGAGACGGCGGCGGTCACACCACGGCGAACAGAGTCGGTTCCGCTGCCGCAAGAGTCCGGCACACAGGCAGCCATCAGTGGCGCGGACGGCACCGCACACCCACACATGCCTGCTGTGCCGGACGAGCCCGGTGGCGGCTCAGCTCGTCCGGCCGAGAGCTGGCCTCTGGTCGATCTCGATTGGCTCCGCTCCGAGCCCGCGACCCTATCGCTGGTGGATCGTCTCGATGTCGATACACGTCATGTACTGGATCGATACCCAGGGTCTGCCGAGAAGGCGCGGCGGTTGGATGAAGCGCTGAATCCGCCGTGGCCGGGATTTCGTGAACAGGTGGATATCGATGCGGCGGATCTGAACCGGGTGATCGACGACCGCCTGCGCGTAATAGCACGCGCTGTGCCGGAGGAGCATTTCGAAGCGATCGTAAACGCGCTGCACCTGACGCCGACCGGTCGACTAGAGATGGTCGATGCGTTGTTCGAGATGCGCACCGGACCGGGTACGTCCAATGCGTACCGGGATTCGCCACAGTGGCGGCACGACGATACGCCGTCCGAGCGGATCGAATACCGGCTCGGCCTACCGACGCTGATGCACCTGCAAGCCCATCATCGGGATGCGTTGTCTGCGATCACTTTCGTGGACAGGGCGCTGCACGGCCCGGCGGACTCGTTGGCGGAGCGTATCGCCACTGATGCATATGACGAATTGAGCCGGGCAGTAACGGATTTCGCGCAGTCCGTACCGTCTGAGCACTATTCGGCAGTGGTGGCTGCTCTCGATGTCGGGGCAGGTGCCGAGGCGGCTATTCTCGATTCGCTGCATCGGACGGGCGCACAAGCCGACAGTGATATCCAGGAGCGCCTGCGGACCGTCGCCAACCTTGTTGTCGGGATAGTCGGTGCGGACTCGCACGCATTAGCGGGTGTCGATGTGCGCGATGTCCGCTTCGCTGAGGAGGCCGCCGTCGCGCTGGCCCGCTTCGGCCCGCACAATCCGTACCTGGTCTATCGGCCGGATCACGTCCAACTGCACCGGCCGGGATACCCGACACTGCGCGGCCCGCTCGGCGGTCCGCTGATGGCGGAATTGGCCGAAAGACGCCGTGCGGCTCCCCAACTCAGCTTTTATGGTGGCCGCCGGGACGAAGGGCCGATCCCCGGCGACCCTGTGATCATCCATACGCTGCCCACCGAGGACTGGGGCACGCTGCAGCTCCACGTCTATCAGTCACCGATGCTGGGCGAGGGGGCGGTCGTCGCGGCGGTCGTGGGCACCTACGAGCAGTTGCATGCCAGGCCGCCCCTGGTCCGGGCGCATTCGCGGTGCCTCTACGGCGACACCCTGCGCTCCACCAGATGTGATTGCTACCGCCAGATGATAAGTGCGCTCGACCAGATGCGCGCCGAAGGCGCCGGGGTTCTCGTCTACTTCGACGAAGGTGGGGGCTGGAGCGGTGGTCACGAGGGACGCGGTGTCGGGTTGCTCAACAAAGCGACGGCCTACCGGGAGGAGGACAAGGGGCTCGACACCGTGCAGGCGTTCGACCACCTCCACCTGCCATACGACCTCCGGCGCTACAGCCACGGCGCGTTCATGCTCCGCTATATCGGCGTCGGGGAGGTCCGGTTGATGACGAACAACCCGGCAAAGATCGCCGGTCTGCGCAAACACGGCATCCGGATTGCCGACCGGGTCCCGCAGAAGTTTCGCGGACAAGACCGCGACAGCTATCTGGAGACCAAGATGGACAAATTCGGGCACCTATTCGACCCTAACGATTTCCGTTGAGTCGCTTCGAAATTCAGGAAATCCCCGGCGGTGTAGTCGACGCGCGCCCAACGACATCGGCGTAACTGCCCGCAAACAGCAACTGCGGATCCCAACAGTCGATAGTGCCGCGGAAGCGGTTTAGCGCAGTTTCGGCTTGGTGTCGGTCGCCGCCGTCACGGCCCGATCGCAACACGAACGACCGTGATCGCCCCATCAGCCTGATGTTCAGTACCGCCGACGGCCGTCGCGCAACCCTGGCGTTCCGCCACGTTTGCGGGGTGGTAGGTCATCTGCAGGTTGAGGTGCCGATCGGCCGCGAACGGGCGACGGCTTCGGCACGGTGGGGCTTGCACCTCGGCCATCCACTGCGCCACCAGATCCGGGTCTACCCGCCCGACGGCACCTGGCGCGCTTCCTGAGATGATCCAGTGCGGCGCGAGCGGTCGAGCCCCGCGAAACCGGTCGGACGGTGACAGGACTCGAGCGGCGACGGCTCGGGGAACTTCGGGTTGACACGGTTTTCGCACTCGCCCCACCGGTGAGAATGACTTATCTTCCAGTCATCCAGACCGATTAGTATGGGATGCCGATAGTGAACATTTCGAAGGCCGTCCGGGTAATAGCCGCAGCCGATATGGCGGAGAAGATCGGGCGGCAGGGACAGCACTTGGTCCCGTGTGTCACACGGGAAACCTCAGGGAGCCATGGTATTTCGGCCGGAATGGTGAATATGGCGCCGGGAAAAGCCTCGCGGGCGCATTACCATGCGCACACCGAGATCATCGTCATCTGCTTGCAGGGCACGGCGGCGACGCTGATCGGGCCTGAATTGACGCCATATCTGCACGGACCGGGCGAATTCATCTATATCCCGGAGGGCGTGGTGCACGTGGCCGTCAACCTCAGTGAGACCGAGGAGCTGGTGGCGGTCGAGATGCGTACCGATCCGATGTTCAACGAAGATGTAGTGCTGACACCGGAATTCGACGGTGGGGTGGCCGACGTGGTCGCGCGGCTACGATGTGACCCCGCGATGGTAAGCGCGAGACCGTGACCACCCGGGTCAGCCGTGGCGCCGCCGCGGTGCGCAGTGGGCCGATCGACGATATCTTCGCGACGCTGGCCCGCCGTCCCGAGGTGATCTCCTTCGCTGTCGGCGCGCCGGATCCGGCACTGCTGCCCGGCGAGCTGGTGGCGTCGTTGGCCGCGGATGTCTATGCGGAGTACGGGAATTCGGTATTGCAGTACGGGATGACCCGGGGGTTCCCGCCACTGATCGAACAGGCGCGGCTGCTGCTGGCGGCACGGGGGATCGGGTGCCCGGCCGATCGGCTACATATCGCGACGGGCGGATCGGGTGCGCTGCACAATGTCTGTATGGCGCTGCTCGATCCTGGCGCCACGGTGCTGGTGGAAATACCGACCTACGGTCCCGCGGTGAAGGTGTTCCGTAGTCACGGGGCGCAGGTCATCGGGGTGGAATCCGATGGTGACGGAATCCTGCCCGCCGCATTGGATGTCGCGCTGAGTGGGCAGCGCGTGGCATTCGTCTATCTCTTGCCGACCTTCCAGAACCCGACCGGTCGGACCATGTCGGCGGTGCGCCGCACGCAGGTGGCCGAGGTCGTCAAGCGGCACGGCGCGACGGTGGTGGAGGACGATGTCTACGTAGATCTCCGGTACCGGGGCACGCCGCTACCCGCGTTCTGGTCCGTCGCGCCGGATAACACCGTCTACATAACGTCACTGTCGAAAACCCTCGCACCGGCGCTGCGGATCGGTATCGCGGTGCTGCCCGAGGAACTGCTCGACCATGTACTCGCGCTGAAGCAGGGCATCGATATGCAGACCTCGACCTTCAACCAGGCCATCGCGACCGCATTCCTGCGCGATGTGAAAGGTGCCGCCCATGTGGCCCATGCGGTCGAGAGTTATGCGGCCAAGCTGGCCACGCTCACCGCGGCGCTCGGTGCGTATCTGCCACCCGGATTCTCCTGGACCGAACCGGAGGGCGGGATGTTCGTATGGGTCGAGGGCCCCGGTGATTTCGACGCGGGTGCGCTGATCGGACCGGCGCTGGATGCCGGTGTGGCGTTCCTGCCCGGCGCGATGTTCTATGCCGCCGACGATCCGCCGCGCAACGGGATCCGGCTGAGTTTCGCGAATGTGCCGACCGCCGAGATCGGCCGTGGCATACAACTTCTGGCCGATTTGTGCGGGGCGCGATGAGTATCGTCGGCGTCTGGGAAGTGCGAGCCGACGGCGCACCGTTCGCATATCACGTCATGACGTTCCACCCGGACGGCACTATGGCGCAGTCGAATCCGGATCACGGCAACCGCGTCACCAGCGATAGCAACGGTATGGGTAACTGGCGGGCGGATGGCGCGACGGTATCGGGCGCATTCCTCGAGTTCACCGTCGACCGCGCGAATCCGGAGTCGGTATACCGGGGGATTGTGCGTTTCGAATTGACCGTGCGCGGCGACGAATTCAGCGGCTCGGCGAGTGCGATGTTCTACGATCTCGACGGCACACCCCGACGGGGCCCGCTCACGGCGGAGCTCACCGGTCGCAGGTTCGACTATCTGTCGTTGCCACTGCCCGCCGAGGCGGGCGCTCCGGCGCCAACGAACGCGACGGCGTTCTCGAAGCCCGGCGCGGACTGAGCGCTCCCGAGCCGACAAATATCGGCGGGCGATATTTCCGGGGACGTAGATCTAGGTCGAGTGACGACTCCGCGTCGGTCATCGGACGACCGGTGCGCCCTTGCGCCGCGTCGACGGATAAGGGGTGCACCGTTCTCTCACGCAGCTGCCCACCGGGCCGACCTGTGTCGATGACCAGAGACCGACCAACGTATCCGCATTCGAGTCGCGCCGACCGGCCCACTCGAATTCGTTGATATTGGCCCTTTTCCGCGGGGTCGGCGGCTTATACGGTTCAACCGAACGAGGACGAAAAGGTGGGCAGGCACCAGGAATTGGCGTCCATCCGGTGATGGGCCGCGCATATCCGTCCCGGAGCACATGGCGGTGCCCACCTCCTCGACTCTGGACAACGTTATCCGTGAGGACATCCCATGGCTGTACCCGAGCACCGCCACGACGAAAGCGACCGAAATACCCTGCGGTTACGTGCGATAGCCGCCGACGTTCTCGAGGTCGACGAAGACGGAATCGATTTCAGAGCGCATTTCTATGATGATCTTTGCGCCACATCACTCGAGAAGGCCGAGATATTGGCGCGTATAGAACGTGAATTCGGCGTCGCGCTGGTCGACGGATCGGTCGAAACCGTGGATTCGCTGGGTGACGTACTCGCGGTCGTCGACGGCGGTGTTCGCAAGTGAACCTCATCGACTTCTTCGTCGGAAAGCATATCGACTCGCCGCGCAAAGACCGTGCGGCCTACCTCGATTCCGAGATAGGCCAGGTTACCTATGCCGAATTATTCAGGGCCGCAGGCCTATTCGCCGGGCTCCTCGCCGACGCCGAGGTGGTGCCGCGCACTCGGGCGATGGTGCTCGCCGACGATTCGGTCGCGACCGTGGTGGCGATCCTCGGACTGTGGTGGCACGGATGTGCCGCGGTACCGGTGAATCCGGCGTCGGCGGATAAGGAGATCGCGTTCATCGCCGCCGACTGCGGGGTCGAGTTCGTCTACCTCGACGTACCCGCGTCGAGAAGGGACGGTCTGGCAGCCGTATTACCGCATACGGCACAGCTCGACGGCGATACCATCCGCGAGCTGATACTGCGGCAGCGGCGGTCGCCAGAATCGTCGGACCACGCTCAGCCCGCGCCGTGGTCGCCGGATCAGGTCGCGCTCCTGCAATACACCTCCGGTAGCACCGGGGTCCCCAAGGGTGTGCCGCACCGGGCGGCCGCCCTGATCTCGGGACCCGCCGGATTCGGCACAATTCTCGCGCTCACCGAGGCCGATACGGTGTTGTCGACCGCGAAACTCTCCTTCGCCTACGGTTTCGGCAATTCGTTGCTGCTGCCGCTGCACGCCGGTGCGACCACGGTGCTGCTGCGCGGCGGTGTGGATGCCCCTGTGGTCGCCCACGCGCTGCGCCGCCACAACCCGACGATCCTGTTCTCGGTGCCGCGCCTGTACGCCGCGCTCATCGAATTGTTCGACCGCACCGCGGATAGCAGGCTGCGGGTGGCGGTTGCGGCGGGTGAGGGTCTGCCCGCCGACCTGAGCGAACGGATCATGCGGCGGCTCGGAGTTCCCCTCGTCAACGGTCTCGGGACGACGGAAGTCCTGTATATCGCCGTATCGACATCGCCGTCCGAGCCGGCGCCGGGCACCATCGGCACACCGGTACCGGGTGTGCACGCGACGATTCGCGGCGACGACGGCGCGATACTGACCGGTGAGGAGGTGGAGGGCCGCCTGCATATCGCCTGCCCCTCCGTGGCGACCGGTTATCTCGATCGGCCGGAGGCGACCCGCGCGACATTCGACGCGGGTGGCGCCTACACCGGTGACATCGTCCGACGCTCGGGTGCGGGACCCATCCGATATCTCGGACGGGCCGATGATTTCATGAATCTCGGCGGCTACAAAGTCGCGCCTGCCGATATCGAGACGGTGATCCGCGCCGTGAGCGGAGTACGTGATTGCGCCGTCGTCGCGACGGAGGACCGGCACGGACTCGCCCATGCCGTCGCGTTCGTCGTGCCGGACGGTAGGTTCGAGACCGCCGTGGTGCGCCGGGCCGTCGTCGCAGCGCTGCGCGCCGACCTCGCCTCATTCAAGCGACCCGGGCGCGTCGAAATCGTCGACGCGCTGCCGACCACCTCGACGGGCAAACTCGCGCGCAACCAGCTCCAGGCGATCGGCGCACGCTGATGTCGTGGGAGATCAGCGGGATGGCGGCGGTCGCATCCATCGGGGACAGTCCCGACCGGATCTTCGACGCGTTGTGCGCCGGGCGCAGCGGCGTGGGCAGACTGCGCGCATTCGACGCGACGAGATACCGGACCCGCCACGCCTACGAAATAGATGATCGCGGTCCCGCGGATATCGATCGCCCCTTCCGCGCGACGCGCTGGTTGCGCGCGGTGGTCGAGCAGGCGCTGGCGGACGCCGAGCTCCCGCCCACCGCCGATCGGTACCCGGTATTGGTGGGAACCACACTGCGAGAACAGCGTTCGGTCGAGCTCTGGTGGAAGAAGGCGAACTCGCCGTCCGCCCCGCAGCTCGATCCCCGGCGGCTCGACTTCGCGGCGGCACTGCGCGAGGACCCACGAATCGGCGCGGTGCACACCGTCGCGAGTGCCTGCGCCGCATCGCTTTACGCACTGGGTATGGCGACGGATCTGATCGAATTGGGCCGGGCCGATACGGTAATAGTCGCCGGTACGGATTCGATCACCGAAAGCGCGTTCGGCACGATCGACCGGGTGCAGAGCGGGGTGCCGAGTGCTGTGCGCCCGTTCGATTCCGGCCGCGCGGGCATGATCATGGGCGAAGGCGCGGTGGCGGTGGTCCTGCGCCGGGCCGGAACCGGGGACAGCGGATACGCGCGGCTGCGCGGCGTCGGTATGAACTGCGACGCGCGCCATGCCACCGCGCCCGATCCGGCAAGTATTCGCGCAGTCATCGCCGACGCCCATAAACGCGCGGGTGTCGGCGTGGCGGATATCGACCTGGTGATGTTGCACGGCAGCGGCACCCAACTCAACGACGCGGTCGAGGCGTCGGTGCTGGCCGATGTATTCGGCGCCCTCGATTCGCCGCCCACGATGACCGCGATCAAGTCGATGACCGGTCATACCCTCGGCGGTTCCGGGCTGCTCAGCCTCATCATGGCGATTATCGCGATGCGGCGCGGGCAGGTGCCCCCGATACTCGGCCTCACCGATCCGATCGCCGAGGCCGCGCCGCTGCGGCTGGCCGGGGAAACCGTCCGCGCCGACCTCGCGATAGCCCAGATCGACGCCTTCGGATTCGGTGGTATCAACGCGGTCGCCGTTATCGAGAAGGGCCGGATGTGAAGCGGCAGCCATCGGTCGTGACCGGGGTCGGTCTCGCCATCAACGGGCTAGCGACCGCGGCCGATCTCCTGCGCGATCCTTCGGAACGTGGACGCGCCGAAGCGCCGATCGACCTGAGCGGACGCGAGATGCGGCACAAGGATCGGGCATCGCGACTGGCCCTGCGCGCGGTCGAGCGCGCGCTCGCCGACGCGGATTTGGATTCGGTCGCCGCGAACGCCACGACCGCCACCGTGGTCAGCTCTAACTACGGAAATATCGACAGCGCCTGCGAATTCACCGACCGCATCGCCGAGGAAACCACCGCGGGTCTGAGTCCCTTGGGGCTGCCCCACGTTTCGGCCAATGCCATCGCCGCTTGGATCGCGATCCGGCACCGATTGCGCGGGCCCAATCTGACGCTCTGCAATGGCGGCACCAGCGGAATCGACGCGCTGTACTGGGCCGATGACCTCATCACCGCGGGTCGCGCCGATATCGCGGTCGTGGTCGGCGTCGAACCAGATACCCCGCAGGTGCGGCGACTACTCGGCGCGGATCAGGACGGTGCGGTATTCGACGGGGCAGCGGCCGTCGTCATGGAATCGAACGCCCATGCCGAATATCGGCGGGCCACGGTGCGCGCTGTAGTCGGGAGTCGTTCTCGGACAATGGCTCTCAGCCAGGTGGCCGCCATGATCGATGTCGCGGCGCGACCGCGGGCGCTCTGGCTGACGCCGACCGCACTGCCGCCGGATATCACCGCGCCGATCCCGACCGCCGACCTGACCGGGCCGCTCGGGGACAGTTCGGGCGCCCTCGGTGTCCTGCAATGCGTGGCGGCGATCGACTATCTCGGTACCGCCGATACCGGACCGGTCTACGCGACATGCGCCAGCGGGCCACACGGCGACGCCGCGACGCTGCAACTACTCGGCCCGCGTATTTCCGGTAATCCCACACCCGATCAGGAATGACGATGACGAGTAATGCACGGCCGACGGCGGATATCGAGGAGTTGCGAGTACTTGTCGCCGCCGTCCTCGAGCTTCCGGTTACCGAGGTGACCGATCAGGCCGATTTCGCGGATGAATTGAATGTCGACTCACTGCTCGAACTCGAGCTCGCCGCACGCCTGGAAAAGGCGTACGGCATCGAGATCCCCGAGGTCGGGAACGTATCGTTCACCTCGCTCGCGCATATCCTAGATCTCGTCGAGCGGCTACTCGATGCGAAATCCATTGCGGTCGAATCGAATACCTCGGAACGGAGAACCGCGTGACAACCCCGGAATTCCTGCGCGTCGAGGCCGCTGTCGATCCGGTGACCGCGATGGCGCGACTGGCCGGATCGGGCCTGTTCGGTGATCACGTCATCTACGAGCGGCCGGGTCAGTGGGTCTTCGCCGCCGCCCCCTTGGGCGCTATCGAACTCGATACCGACCAGCTGCGGGTCACCACGGCGGGCCATCAGACCACGCGGGGCTGGACGGGCCGACCGGTAGCGGCGCTCGCACGTGCGCTGGAATCGTTGCGGGTCGGCTGTGGCGCGGGGGCATCGGGTACCGCGTACGGCTGGATCGGATTCGAGTCCTGCGCGTACACGCTCGACGCGCAACAGTATCTGTCCGGTGGAACAAAGTTGGCGCACTTGATGATTCCCCGCATGGAGGTGACCGTCACCGATGCGGAGGTGACCGTGAACGGGGCGAGTACCGCCGAACTCGTCGCGATCGAGGAACTGCTCGGCGCACCCGCCGGACCGCCCCCGATGGGGCACCCCACCGATATCAGCGCCGATCCGAGTGGCTACCGGGAGCGGGTCGCGGCAGCCGTCGCCGAGATCGCCACAGGCCGCTACCAGAAGGTGATCCTGTCGCGCCGGGTCGAATTGCCGTTCCGGGTGGATCTACCCGCCAGCTATCGCCTCGGCCGGATGCACAACACCCCGGCCCGCTCATTCCTGCTGCGGCTCGGCGATCTGGCGGCGGCGGGATTCAGCCCGGAACTCGTGGTCTCCGTCGACGACGAGGGGGTGGTCACCACCGAGCCGCTGGCGGGCACCAGAGCATTCGGCCGGGGTGCGGTCGCCGATCTCGCCGCCCGCGATAGCCTCGAATCGGATCCGAAAGAGATTATGGAGCATGCCGTTTCGGTGCGGACATCCTTCGCGGAGATGGTCTCTATCGCCGAACCGGGTTCGTCGGCCGTCGCCGATTTCATGGCGGTCCGGGAGCGGGGCAGCGTCCAGCATCTGGCTTCGACGGTACGCGGACGGCTCGGCGGCGATCGGACCAGCTGGGATGCGCTGGAAGCGCTTTTCCCGTCGGTCACCGCCTCGGGCATACCGAAGCGGGCCGCTGTCGACGCCATATTCCGTCACGATGAACCCCGCGGGCTGTACTCCGGTGCGGTGGTCACGGTTTCGGCGAACGGTTCGCTGGAGGCGACGCTGGTATTGCGCGCGGTGTACCAGAGCGGCGGCGTGGCGTGGCTGCGTGCTGGCGCGGGCATAATCGGCCAATCCAGTCCCGAACGCGAATTCGAGGAAACCTGCGAGAAACTCGGCAGTGTCGCCCCCTATCTGGTGCGCGCCACCTGAACGCCGTATCCCATCCGGTTAGGTAACCGGATACCGGGATCCGCGTATCCGTAGGTCCGAATGTGCGGGGATCACCCGAGTTCGGTGGGTGAAACGAGGCCGCATCGGAAAAGTTGCGTGCCTCGAGCTGTTCAGTAAGCTGCGCGTATGCTCGACCGAATTCATATATGAACGCGGCACCCGCGTACCATCTCGTGCGGCCGTCCCGCCGCCGAGACTGATCGTGGACGTTCACGTCACGTTATCGGGTCGCGGCGATCTGGGCGGTCAGATCTACCGCCAGCTCGCGGCCGCGATCCTCGACGGGCGGCTGGTGCCGGGGCAGCCGCTGCCACCGTCGCGCGAACTGGCGCGACGTCTGGCGGTATCGCGCAATACCGTGACCGGAGCCTACGATCGGCTGGTTGCCGATGGCATCGCCGAAAGCCGGATCGGGGCAGGGATATTCGTCAGCGCGGTACCCCCCGCAGCGCTGGTCGATCCGGCGCCGTACGAGGGAGAGCAGGTGGTCCGGCCACTGCCCTCGTGGGCGAATATCACCGTGCCGCCCGCCGAATTCTTCGCCGACGCACCGCAATACGATATGCGCCCCGGTATTCCTGACGTCCGGCTGTTCCCCTACGAGGCGTGGCGGCGGTTGACCTCGCAGGTGCTGCGGGCGTCGTCGATGGGTACCGGAATGCCCATCGACCCGGTCGGATTGCCCGCGCTGCGCACCGCCATCGCGCGTCACATCGGCGTCTCCCGCGCGGTTAAGGTGACCGCCGACAACATCATCATCACCCAGGGGATCCAGCAGGCGCTCGATCTCGTCGGACGGGTGCTGCTGCGCCCCGGCGACTGCGTGGCGATCGAAGATCCCGGCTATTCACCGGTGCGCGAACTGTTCCGCACCCTCGGAGCCGAAGTCGTCGGCGTCGAGGTCGACCGGGAGGGACTGCGCGTCGACGCACTGCCCGACCACGCCAGGATCGTCTACGTGACGCCGTCCCACCAGTTCCCGTTGGGCATCGCGATGTCGCTGAATCGCCGACTCGCGCTGCTGGATTGGGCGCGCGGCCGCGACGCCGTGGTGATCGAGGACGACTACGACACCGAATTCCGCTATAGCGGTCGGCCATTGCAGCCGCTGCACAGTCTCGATTCCGCTGGCCGGGTTGTCTACGTCGGAACCTTTTCCAAGGTCATGCTTCCGGTGCTGCGGCTCGGCTTCGTCGCCGCACCGCCCGCGCTCCGGTCGGCGTTGCGGGCCGCGAAGTTCGTCACCGACTGGCATTCGCCAGGGCCGAACCAGGCCGCTCTGGTCGGCTTCATCGAAGAGGGGTTGCTGGCCAAACATATCCGCCGGATGCGCCGGGAGTACCAGGCCAGGCACGATATGATCGTCGACCGGCTGACAACGAATTTCGCGAAGTCGATGACCGTTATTCCGTCCGCCGTCGGACTCCACCTGTCGGCGTGGACGGCGCCCGGTCTCGACGCGCGCGATATCGCCCGACGCGCCCGTGCCGACGGCCTCGGGCTGCTGCCACTGTCCCGATACCGGATGACCGACGGCGCAGACGGCCTCATCCTGGGATACGGCGCCATCTCACCTGACGATATCGACAAAGCCCTCGACCTGCTCGCCTCGGTGATCGACAGGACGCCGTGAGTAAAGCCTCGATGGCATCGAGCCCGACCAGTTCGCCATCGACGCCGCCGCGAAAGCGCACCGGATGGGTTGACCGCATCGTCTCGCGGCAGCGCGATATGCGGCTTACCGGGGTCCGTCTGGAACTCTTGGCGCTCTCACACTGTCGGTACCGGCTGCCACATGTCCGGAATGCGCCTGTGACACAGCGGTTTCCGTCTGTCCGTTAGTCCGCCCTGCGGTGGCGATCCGGCGTGCGTGCTCAGAAAAAGTCCGGCACCGGCGGCGTCACATCATCGAGAAACGCGCTCACCATTGGCGCCAATACCGCTGACTCCCAAAAGATGCCAACATGCGTCGTCGGCAGAATCACCAGGCGCGCGGCCGGAGCCCCTACCCGCGACATTGCCGCGTCCGCATCGCCGCCGCGCAGCTTGAACATCGCCAGCGTATGTTCCGGCTTCACGTCATCCGTATCGCCCGCGATGACCATCGTGTTCGCAGAGATCGAACGCATCTCCGCGTCGCTGATGTTTTGTTCGTTGTTGCCGAAGATCCTCATCTTTTCGAGGTAGGCCTCGAACGCGGCGGCGTCCGGGGTGTGCGCCATGAACGCCTTTTCGACGGACGTGCCAGCCCACTGTGTGGTGCTTCCTGAATCCTCGACGTCGGCGAGCACCGACGCGGGCCAGCCGTCCCTGCGGTAGGTGGCCGACAGCGTGACCAGTTTGTTGACCAGTGCGGGGTGCCGGATCGCGAGTTGCAGCGCGACTCCGCCGCCTTGTGAGTAGCCCATCACGTCCGCGCGCTCGATCTTCAACGCGCGCAGCAAAGCTGCGGCATCGTCAGCGAACTGCGGGTAGGACAGCTCGCGCGACGTGTCGGGTGTGCGGCCGTGCCCCTGCTGATCGAAGACGATCACGGTGCGTGTGCCCGCGAAAGCCGACACCCATGGTTGCATCGAGTCGGTGGCCATGTGCGAGCCGGGGATGAGTAGCAATGGAGTCGTTTTCGGTGTGCCGAGCTCTCCATATACCTCGTGATAGAGACTCAGACCGTTGATCGGGAGATGACCGCTGCGTGAAGGCTTCATTTTGCCGCTCCTGTCTAAACTCACGTTCGGGACGACGATGCCACGGCCTCGTCAGCCAACGTTCGGTCGGTAATCCGGATTCGGATCTTGGATTGGGGGGCGAGGTTTCGCTTGGGTCGGGCGTGGTGGCTGGCTCTGTGGATGTGGCCAGCGGTGGTGGCCCGTAGCATTTGGACAACAAACGCTAGGCGGTCGGCCGGATGTTCTGGTTGAGGTGGAAGACGTTGGTGGGGTCGTAGTCGTTTTTAAGCGCGGTCAGCCGGGCCAGCTTTGCTGGCGGGAAGGCGCGGCTGACGCTGTCGCCGTTGAGGGTGTTGACGTAGGCGCCGCCAGCGTATGGGTCGAGGGTGGCGGCGTACGCGCGGATCGTGGCGATCCGTTCGGTGTCGTCGGCGGGGTCCTCCCAGCGGGTGGCGGTGACGAACTCGAACTCGGTGTCGCGGTGGCTGAAGGCGGCGTCGTCGTCGGGAACCTCGGCGATCGCGCCGCCGTAGGCCTGCAGGCTGGCGCCGACGCCGGGGTTGCGGAGCAGGGCGCGGATCGCCTCGTCGGGCAGGGACTTGAAGTAGTGGCCTTTCCAGTAGCGGCGGAACCGATGTCCTTGCGCGCTGTCTTCGCGGCTCTGCAGGGTCAGGTAGGACAGCTCCTCGATGTGCTCGGCAACTATCGTGCCGAGTTCGCGGAAGGCCGCGATCAGGTCGGCGCCCTCGTCCGGGTCGCCGACCCAGACGAAGCCGATGGTCAGTTCCTGGCCGCGGATGCTTGCGGTGAAGGTGGCCTGGCGGGGTGCGGTTGCGTTCAGGTCGCGCCAACCTCGCAGTACGGCGAAGGCCTCTTCCCAGGCGTAGGTGAATTCGGCGACGAGAGTGCGGGTGCCGATGTGGTGCAAGCGGAACTCGAACGAGGTGACGATGCCGAAGTTGCCGCCACCACCGCGCAGTCCCCAGAACAGCTCGGGGTTCTCGGTCGCGCTCGCTGTCACGATGTCGCCCTCGGCGGTCACGAGTTCGTAGGAAACCACGTTGTCGCAGGCGAGTCCGAACTGCCGGGCGAGCCAGCCCATCCCGCCGCCGAGAGTGAGGCCGCCGACGCCGGTGTGCGACACATTGCCTGCCGTGGTGGCCAGGCCGTATTCCTGGGTGGCGCGATCCAGTTCGCCGAGCAGGGCGCCGCCCTGGATCCAGGCGAGCCGCCGCTCGGGGTCGACGCGGACCGCGTTCATCGGTGTCAGGTCGATCATCAGGCCGCCCTCGGGTACGGCGAGTCCGGCGATGTTGTGGCCGCCGCAGCGGACAGCGATCTCCAGGTTCCTGTCCTGGGCGAAGCGGACCGCCGCCGCGACGTCCGCGGTGCTGTGACAGCGGGCGATCACGGCCGGGTGGCGGTCGATCATCGCGTTCCAGACCGTTCGCGCCTCGTCGTACCCGGCCTGTCCCGGGTGCAGCAGTTCGAGGGTGAGAGTGGTGGTGGTCATCGCGTACTCCTGTTGGAAGTGGTGTGCTCACCACCCTGACAGCGAAGCGGTACTTGGATAAGGTCCAGTTCTATGCGTCGTTCCAGGACCAATTCGGGCGCGGGTGAGCTGTTCGTCGAGCTCCGGCGCGACTCGTCCGTGCCGCTGCACCAGCAGTTGGAAAGTGGCATCCGGGACCGGATCCGGCAGGGGCTGCTCCGGGCTGACGCGGTGATGCCTGCGACTCGCGCCCTCGCGACGGATCTAGGACTGTCCAGGGGCGTGGTTGTCGAGGCTTACCAGCAGTTGGTGGCCGAGGGATATCTGGTCAGCCGGACCGGCGGTTACACGCAGGTAGCGCAGGCGGCGGCGGGGATCCAGATGGAGCAGAAGAGCGCGGCGGCGACCGAGCGACCGCCCCGAATCGATTTCAAATACAGCAAGCCGGACGTTTCCCAGTTCCCTCGCGCTGCTTGGTTGCGGTCGATCCGCAAGGTGCTCAACGAGACGCCGAACAGTAGCTTGGCCTACCTGGACGGGCGCGGCACCGCCGAACTGCGCGAGTCTCTGGCCGACTACCTGAACCGGGTCCGCGGTACGTCGGCGCGGCCGGAGAACATGCTGATCTGCAGCGGATTCGCCCAGGGTTCGCGGCTGCTCCTGCAGGTGCTGGTGGCTGCCGGGTATCGCAGGCTGGCGGTCGAGGACCCCTCCGACAATGAGCTTCGTGCCGTCGCGACGAAGGCGGGGTTGGAGACGGTCGGTGTGCCGGTGCGCGAGACCGGGCTGGATGTGGAGGCGCTCGAGCGGTCGGGAGCCGACGTCGTCGTGGTGACCGCGGCCCACCAGTTTCCGACCGGTGCGGTGGCTTCGGCGCAGACGCGGGCCGGGTTGGTCGCGTGGGCCACCGAGCACGATGGCTTGGTCATCGAGGACGACTACGACGCGGAGTACCGCTATGACCGCGAGCCGATCGGCGCCATCCAGGGCCTGGCGCCGGAGTCCGTGATCTACGCAGGTACGGCGAGCAAGACGCTGGCGCCCGGACTGCGGCTCGGCTGGCTGATCCTGCCGAGCCGTCTGGTCGAGCCGATGTCGGCGGCCAAGGTGATCGACGATCGCGGCTCGCCGGTGTTCGACCAGCTGACCTTCGCGGACTTCGTCGCGCGGGGCGAGTTCGATCGGCACCTGCGCCGGATGCGGCCGCGGTACCGGCAGTTGCGGGACACCCTCGTCGGCCGACTGGCCCAACAGGTGCCCGATCTCGTGCCGATCGGAGTCTCCGCGGGCCTGCATGTGATGACTTGGCTGCCGCCCGATCTCACCGAAGCCGCTGTGACGAATGCAGCGCTGGAACGCGGCCTCGGGGTCTATGGCCTGGCGCCCTACTGGGTGGAGAAGGCGGGACCGGAAGGTCTGGTCTTCGGGTACGGCAGCCTGACCCAACCGGCCGTCGCCGAGGGCATCGACCTACTCGCCGATGCCATCGGCTCGCTGCGCCGTCAGTAGGCCACTGCGCGAAATCGGTCGACGTGGTCGGGCTGCGACCTCGACCTTGCGGTATGGGCTGCGCGCTCAGTTGAGCGGCCGGACAGCGTTTGTCAGTTGGCGGTCGCCGGTTCGCGGCTCGCGGCGACGAACTCGCCGATCGATGCGTCTACCGCTTCGCGCACGCGAATCGTCCGGGGCACTAGCCTGTTCGCGGCTAGCAAGTCCGCGGCGTGCTGCTGTTCGTCGAGGAATTCCTCGGTCACCGGGCCGATGCCGAACGGCCGCCCGCGCAGCGCCGCCTCCCATGCGTCCAGATCGGCGCGGCCACCCCGGGCGACGATGTCGTCGACGAAGTACTGGGCGGCCGCGCGCGGGTTCTGCACGATCCACGCATCGGATTCCTGCAGCGCGGCAATGATCGTCTCGAGGGCTTCGCGATTGTTCTCGGCGAAGTCGCGGCGAGTGAACCACAGCGAAGGATGGCTGAACAGTGACTCGGTGTCGACCAGCGTCCGCAGTTCGGTCACGGCCTCCACGGCGGTCAACCCCGGGTAAGCGCCCACCCAGGCATCGAGGTCGCCGGTTATCAGCGCGGCGCCACCGTCGTGCACATCGGTGTCGACCGGTTCGATGTCGGCCCAGCCCAGTCCGGCCTTCTCCAACGCGAACAGCAGCAGGGTGGTCTGCCAGGAGCCGTGGGCGATGCCGACGCGCTTGCCCGTCAAGTCGGCGACCGATTCGATGCCGCTGTCGGCCTTGGTGACCAGGCGCCCGTTCTCGATGCGCGGACCGGAGATGCCGACGTAGACGATGTCGCGGCCGTGGGCCAAGGCGGTGACCGGCGGGGTGAAGCCGGTGCCGATGAAGTCGTAGCCGGGATCGGTGAACAAGAGGTCCGAATGCAGCGACGGCAGTGCGGTTTTCACATCCACGCGTTCCGGCTGCGGCAGGGCGCGCAGGTCTACCCATTCCACATCGGGCAGGGTGCGCTCGAGGATGCCGCGGTGGCGCAGGACGAACAGGGAGTTGTTGTGCGGGAAGTAGCCGACACGAACGGACATGGAAAGTCTCCTGGGGGTGCTGGGACGTGGTCAGATCAGGCCGCGGCGGCGGGCTTCGTCGGCGAGGCCGGTGCGGCCCCATTGGACGGCCAGGTTGGATTTGTCGAAATCTACTGAGCCGCCGAGTGTTTCGGCGATGGCCTGATACTGGGCGCCCTCCTCGAGCAGCACCACCAGCTTGGCCAGCTCGAGCAGTCCGGCGCGGCCGATGACGTTGGCGCCGCCGTTGGCTTCGAAGATGGCGATCAGGTCGGGGTCGCGCGTGAGTTGGTCGAGGATGAAATCCCCGGCGCCGATGCTGCGGTCGATATGCGGCGGGATCTGCCGCGACAGGGTCAGCCGCTGCACCGCGGCGTAGCGGATCGGAAATACGCGGTGGGTCTGGGCCCAGCCGCCCAGCCACGGGCTGTGCACGTGCACCACGGAGGTGATCTCGGGGTGCGCGCGGAACACCTTGGCGTAGCCGGTGACGAACCCGGCGGATCCGGTGCCCGAGAGCACCTCTCCGTCGAAGCCGACGACGACCGGCACGACAGTGCGGTCCTCTGCCCACGGGCCCGGTTCGTTGAGGGCGACAGCGATGTCGGTGCCCGGTACGCGTTCGACGAAATTGACGGTGCCGTTGCCGGTGACGGTGCCGGTCTCACGCAGCACTCGGAAGGCCTTCTCCGCGTCGCGGGTCGCGGCGACGACGAAGGCCTGCACGGTCTCGTCGAGCCGAATCTCGGTGGTGGTCATGGCTTCTCCTGTTCAGGTATGGGTGAGCACGGGAGTGGTCGGACGGGTGCGACTCAGCAGCGGCAGTACTTCCTCACCGATCCGGTAGGCCTCTTCCAGATGCGGGTTACCGGCCAGAATGAAGGCGTCCACACCGAGATCGATCAACTCGTCGAGGCGCTGGGCGACCTGTTCGTAGCTGCCGACCAGACCGAAGGCGGGCCCGCCGCGAATCAGGCTGAACCCGCACCAGACATTGGGCTGCACTTCCAGATCGCGGTAGTCGGTGATGGTTTCGGGCACCCAGCCTTTGATGCGGGCCGCGCCGACCGAATCACCTCGAGCGGCGCGGTTGGCGGCGTCGCGATCGACGAAGGCCCAGCCTTTGCGGATCTCGGCCCAGGCCGCTTCCTCGGTGTGGCGGGCCACGATGTCGATGCGGACCGCGAATTTCGGTGTGCGCCCGATCGTTTCGGCGTGTGTGCGGACCCCGTCGAACTTGGCGCGCAGATCGGCGTAGGGCTCGAGCCAGGACAGGTAGTAGTCGGCGTGACGGCCCGCGGCCTGCACTGCAGCACTCGAGGACCCGGAGAAGTAGACCTCCGGGAACGGTTGCCCCGCCAGGCCCGGCGGCAAGGCGGCGGCATCGGTGCCGAAGAACCGGCCGTCGTAGGTGAACGGCTGTCCGTCCCACACCCCGCGCAGCACATCGAGGAATTCGCTGGTGCGTGCGTAGCGGTCGTCGTGGGATACCTTGTCCCCCCCACCACAATTGGGCCGGGCCACCGCCGCCGCTGATGATGTTGTAGACCAGCCGTCCGCCGGTGGCGCGTTGCAGGCTGGCTGACATGCGCGCGGCCTGCACCGGATGCAGGAACCCTGGCTGGAAGGCAACCATGAACCGATAGGTGGTGGTCTCGCGGGCCAGCGCGGCGGCAAAGGCCCACGGGTCCTCGGTCACCGGGAACGAGGGCAACAGACCGCCAAGGAACCCGGCCGATTCACTGGCTCTGGCGACGGCGGCGACGTGGTCGATGTAGCTGTAGCCATCGAGTGCGCCCCCGCGCACGGCCGGGGCGATATTGCCCGGGCCGTAGCCGTTGGCGTGGCCGCGGTTGTAGCGGCGCGGGGTACGCAGGGAGGCATGGTCGCCTTCCATGCCGATGCGCCAATAGATGTCGATGCTCATGCCGTGGTCTCCTGCAGGGTGCGCCCGGCAGGGTCGGCCAGGAACAGCAAATGCTCACTGGCGCGGTGCACTTCCTCGATGTTCGGGTGCCCGGACAACACGATGCTGTCGAAACCGGCGGCCTCGTAGGCCTGCAACTGCTGGGCGACATGCTCATAGCTGCCGACCAGGCCGACCGGCTGCGGGTAGCCGAGCTCGGCGAACCCGCCCCAGCGGGCACCGTCGAGACGCAACGATCGCGCGCCGGGACCGTCGGGACGTACTTCGCGCCATTGGCGTTCGGCGCGCGCCCACGCCTCGTCCTCGGTTTCCCGGGCGATCACCGGCAGCTCCAACCCCGCGCGCACCCGGCGACCGGTCTCGGCGGTGCGCTCTCGCAGCCGCGCCAGCGCCGCGGCCGGACCGTCGGTGGATTCGGTGAACAGGTGCACATCACCGTGGCGGGCCGAAAGATCCAGTGCCGGTTGCGAAGTGCCCGACAGGTACACCGTCGGGAACGGCAACCCGGACAGGATGCCACGGAAGCCGCCGTCGATCACGTCGTAGTATTCGCCCGCGAAATCGAATCCGGTGCCTTGGAATCCGGCACCGGGCACCGGGTCGGCATTCCACACTCCGCGCACCACGGTCAGGAACTCCGCTGCCCGCGCGTACCGGTCGTCCCCGCCGACCCGGTCGCCGCGGGTACGTGCTTCCTCGGTGTCGGTGTCGACGGCCAGCCGCCAGCCCAGCCGTCCCGCGGACAGCCGTTGCAGGGTGGCCGAGACCTTCGCCGCGTACACCGGAGTGCCGAAAGCAGGCTGGAATTCGACGATGACACGCGCGTGGCGGGTGGCGCGCAACGCACCACCGGCCACGATCCAGGATTCCTCGCCCAGCGGGTCGTACGGCGCGAGCACACCGTCGAGGCCCGCCAGCTCGGCGGCGTCGATCACTTGGTGCAGATCATCGAAAGGTCCGTGGTGCCCGGGGCGTACATCGGTCGGCTCCCGGTCGTCCGGGCGCGCACCGAAGCGTCCGCCAGCCGGTGTCGGGGCCGGGTCACCGAATCCACCGCGGTGACGCAACTGCGGGCGAGCCCGGCGGCCGTCACCACGGCTTGGCAGCCGCCACAGATATTCGGTCATGCTGTGTCCCTTCTTGCATGCCCGAGGGGCCCTCCGTGGTTACGCGAGCTGCCTCCTCCGGGCCCTGACTCGGTCATGCGGCGACCTTCCCGGCGGCAACCAGCTCACGTGCCCGCGCCAGCGGCTCGTGGGCGACCCAGGAGTCGAGGTCGAAATCGGTGGCAAGGAAACCGTGGGTGTAGAGGAACTGCTTCTGCACCCCGAGCAGGTCCAGGCGTTCGAGATCCAGCGACGGATGCAGACCACGATGGAACTCGGTGCCGTAGGCGGCCACGACTCCCTCAGGCCCGGACAGGGTTTCGCGTTGCAGCACCTCCCGCACACCGTCGAGATTGTCGGTCGCCCAGTCCGCCGCCCGCAGGCTCTGAGCCAGGAACCCGATCACCGCGTCCGGGTTGGTGTCGAGCAGATCCTGATGCACCGTGATCGGGCGCGGGGTGCCGTTGTTGACGCGCAGACGTTTGGTGTCGGTGGCATCCAGGTCCACCGCTACCCGCAGCCCGTGCCGCACTGCGACTTCTCGAGCGCGGGCACCTTTGACGTAGATGGCGTCCACCGCACCGGTCAGCAACTCGTCGGCGCCCCAGGTAATGGACCGGGCACGCTGCTGAACCTCGGTGCGCACCTGCGGATCCCGCTCCACACCGAGTTCCACGACCTGCACATCGGCGAGGGTGAGCCCGCCCAGGCGCAGGGCGCTGGTGAACCCGTGCAGCGCCATCGCTCGCGGGAAGCTGCGCGCCTGATCCTGCGCCCAAGCCGGGATGCCGATCCGCAGCCCCGCCAGTTCGGCCGGTGAACTCACCGGCGACTGCGGGCCGACCAGAATGGCCTGCGCTTCGTCGATCCAGGTCAGCCCGATCAGCCGGGTCGGTGCGCGCTGAGCGCGCGCGGCCAGCGCGGGCACGTTGCCGCCTTCACGCACCAAGCCCGCGAGAGTGTGGTCGAAGTGGCGGGCGGCCAGCTCCGGGCCAGCGTCCTGCAGGACCGCGAAGTCCAGGCCGTGGGTACGGGCGGTCTCGCCCAGCCAGCCCAGACTGTGAGCCAGCCCGCTGGCGGTCGGCACCGGGCAGCGGGTGTACCAGAGGGTGCCTGCAGGATCGGGCTGTGCTGTGGGGGTCATCTATGCTCCTGAGTTCTTCGAGGGCGCGGTGCCGACGCCGAGTTCGGCGAGGAAGGCCGCGCGATAGCGCAGCGCGGCAGGGTCGTTGCCGTCGCGCGGTTGGGCCAGGTCGATCTCGGTGTCCACCGCGAAGCGGCCGCGATCGAGAATGAGCACCCGGTCGGCCAGGCGCACCGCCTCGTCCACGTCATGGGTCACCATGAGCACCGCCGGGTGGTGACGGGTCACCAACTCCCCCACCAGGTCCTGCATCTGCAACCGGGTCAGCGCATCAAGCGCGGCGAACGGCTCGTCCAGCAACAGCAGTTCGGGTTCGCGCACCAGCGCCCGCGCCAACGCCGCACGCTGGGCTTCACCACCGGACAGGGTCGCAGGCCACTGCCGGGCCTTGCCGCCCAGATGCACCTCGGCCAGCGCGCGCAGGCCCGCCTCCCGGGTCTGCTTCGAACGGCGTTGCCCGACAGTCACATTGGCCAGCACCCGCTTGGACGGGATCAGCCTCGGCTCCTGATAGACGGTGGTGCGCACCGCGGGCACCAGCACCTGCCCTGCGTCCGGGGTTTCCAGGCCGGTGAGCAGTCGCAGCAGGGTGGTCTTGCCGGTGCCGCTTGGGCCGAGCAGAACCACGAACTCGCCACGGCGAATGGTCAGGTCCACCCCGTCGAGGACGATCTTGTCACCGAAGGCCTTGCGCAGTCCGGTGATCCGCACGGCGACCGGCGCGGTGGCACGCGGCGACTGTTCCACGGCGGTCATCGGATTGCCACCTGCCGCCGCCAAGGCATCGCATACCGTTCGGCCAACCGCACCACGGCGTCGAAGATCAAGCCCAGCACCGCATACAGCACCACGCACAGCACCATGTAATCGGTGCGGTTGTACTCCTGCGCCAACGTGACCAGATAGCCCACCCCTTCGGCGGTACCGACCTGCTCGGCGGCGATGAGGCCGGTGATACTGATGGACAAGCACACCCGCAGCGCCATGAGAATCCCCGGCAGCGCCGAGGGCAGGATCACCTCGAGCACCAGCCGCGCCCCGCTCAAACCGAATCCACGCGCAGCCTCGACCACTTTGCGGTCCACATTGCGCACTCCCAGATAGGTATACGCATACATGGGCGCGACGGTGGCCACCGCGATGAGTGCCACCTTGTACAGCTCATCGATGCCGAACCAGGCGATGAACAAGGGCACCAACGCCAGGAACGGCACCGCGCGCACGATCTGCATGGTGGAGTCCACCAATTCCTCACCGAGGCTGGACAATCCGGCGATCAGGCCGAGCAGCAACCCGACACCGACGCCCAGCCCGACACCGAACGCGGCGCGGGTGAAGGAGGCCACCGCGAAGTCGAGCAGCTGGCCACTGCCCAGCAGTTCGGTGAACGCCGACCACACCTTGGGCGGTCCGGCCAGCACCTGCGGCGAGAGCGCACCGGTGGCCGAGCCGATCCACCAGGCGGCGACGATCAACGCGGGCAGCAGGAAACGCAGCGGTACCGACAGCCATGCGGGCCTGGACTTCTCGACCCGGCTGCGGGGCGCAGCGAGCGTGCCGAGGTCTTCCTCGGCGGTGGGGGCAGTGAGCACAGCCATGTCAGCGGCCCGTCTTCAGCGCGGCCAGTTGCTCAGGAGTGAGCTTGGCCTTCAGGTCGTAGAAGATGTCGGAGGCGGTGATCTTGCGGGTGATCACACCGTTGTCGGCGAACAGATTCACCACATCGGCCAAATCGGCGGCATCGGAATCGACCGGCAGCCGCGGCACGGTCGCCTCCGCCCCGACCCGCAAAGCGTCGGACAGGCGCGCACCAGTGAGCGCGCGCGGACCGGTCTGCTCGAAGACGTTCTCGAACCCGGCGGGATTGTCGTGCTGCTGAGCAGCCAGGCTCTGCAGCACTTCGAGATACTTGGCCGCGACTTCGGGCCGCTTGTCGATGATCTCGGTGCGGAACACCACCACCGAGTTGTCCTTGGAGCCGATGCTTTGTTCGGTGGCGATCTCCACGCCGCCGTTGGCCTTGGCCTCCTGATACGGCACCAGGAACGACGCCCACGCATCGACCTTGCCGGTCGCGAACGCCGAGGCTGCGTCCTTCTGCTGCAACGGGACTCGCGTCACCTTGTCGGCCGGGATACCGGCCTGTGCCAGCGCCTTGAGCAGGATGTATTCGCCTTTGGCGGCCGGATTGACCGCGACCCGTTTGCCGACCAGATCCGCGACGGAGTGGATGCCGGAATCCTTGCCCGCGATGATGCCGCTCTGATCCTTGCCCGCCGGGTCCTGCACCGCGACGATGCGCACGGCCACATCCTTGGACAGCGCGCCGACCACTGGGCTGAACGCGGCACCGGAGACGTCGAGTTCCTTGGTGTTGAACAGTTTCAGCATGGAGCTGAATCCCGGTGTGGTGGTGACCCATTCGACCTTCGCGCCCAGCGGAGCGAGCGCCTTGTCGAAGGTGCCGTCGCGCTTGGCCACCGCCAGCGGACCGGAATTGCCGGGGTCGGCCACCTTCAGCACCAGCTCCGCCCGGGGGCCTGCCTCGGTGGCGGTTCCCGAGCCACATGCCGCCACCAGAGCAACGACAGGGGCGAGCGCGAGCGCCAGACGCCAACGGTTCGGCCTGCGCGTGCGGAACATCGTGGAACACCTCTTCCGAATCGGGGATCGAAGCCGATCCATGAGCAGCGACAGTAGGGGTGCAGCTGCGGCGTCGCGAGGTAATGCTTTCCGGGGATCGGAAGGATTGACAGGTACACAGCGGAAGCGTTATTGGACACCTATTTTCGGCCGACCGGGTGAAAGCTCAACTGACGTGCCGCTTTTCGCTCACCGTGAGCAGAATCCGATCACGCCAGGGTTTCCACATAGCGGAAAAGCGCTGTCGGCCAGCGGCACGGCCGCGCCGTGTTACCGTCCCGGCGTGGAAGCTTCCGGAGTGCAGACCGTCGCCCGTGCCCTGTCTGTGCTGGACTGCTTCCGCGGCGGCGAGGAACGCGGCGTATCCGAGATCGCCCGCCAGCAGGGCCTGGCGGTCAGCACCACGCACCGGCTATTGAGCGCCCTCGTGCAGGCCGGATTCCTGGACAAGAACGAAACCTCGAGCCGCTACCGCATGGGCGGCGCCCTGGCCGAATACGGTCAGATCGCCTACCGCCAGCACCGCATCTACCTCGCCGAACCCAGCCTCGAACAGCTCGCCGCCACCACCGGCGCCAGCGCCTCTGTCGCCATCCGCCACAGCATCCACGCCGTGCTGCTCGGCACCAGCCGCTGGCGCGACAGCGACGGCCACCGCCTCATGGGCGTTCGACTTCCCTTGCACGCCAGCGCCCTGGGCAAAGCCTTGCTCGCCTGGTCCGACACCCCCGACGACTTCCTGGCCACCCTGCCCTACGACGAAGGCACCGCCCGCTCGGTCTCCACCCCCACCGAACTGCGAGAAGAACTCACCCGCACCCGATCCCGCGGCTACGCCTACAACGACGAAGAACTCGATCCCGACTTCCGCACCATCGGCGTGCCCATCCTCACCCCCACCGGCGACGCCCGCTTCGCCCTCGGCCTGCGCGGCCCCACCACCCTAATGATCCCCGAGCGCCTCCCGTTCCTCGTCGAGCTGACCAAGGTGACCGCCGCCGAGATCGCCGCCCGCTTCGCCGCCGATCAGACCGGCGAATGACACCCGGGCGCGGGCTCGGGGAACACCTCGAAACCATCACGGTCGACGTGGACGGCGGCCAGGCTGCGCGGAGCCGCATGACACGGCGATCGGGTACCCGGCCGCCGTGTTAGGCGACGAGGCCGCGAGGGCGCTCGCCTATGGCACCGCGACCGTTCCCGGATGGAGTCGATCACCCGCGATGGTGGGTCCACCTGCTGGACTCGTGGCGCACAGGTTCTCCTCATGACAGCGTGCCCGGTCGCCACCACCGCATCGACGCGACCCTCCCCAGACGATCGGCCCGCAGACTCGTGTGGCGACGAAAACCCTTGTGATCAAGCTGATTTCATCTCGCCGTTCGGGAACAGGCGCGCACGCGTCCAGGTTGCCCCCGGCATGACTCTCGGAATTGCGCTCGCTGCCTCGAATTCGGGCAACTACGTCGACCAGATCGTGGCGCAGGCCCGCTCGGTCGCCGAGCTGGGTATCGGGTCAGTGTGGTTCGGACAGCGGATGGACTACGACTCCCCCGCCCTGGCCGCCATCGTGGGCCGGGAGGTGCCGGGCCTACAGGTCGGCACCTCGGCCATCCCCGTGGTCGGCCGCCACCCGCTGCTGGTGTCCTCACAGGCACAGACCGCGCAAGCCGCGACGCACGGACGCTATCACCTGGGTCTGGCCGTCGGCTCGACGCTGGCCGCCGGTGCGTTCGGCACCTCCTTCGATCGGCCCATTACCCGCTTACGCGAGTTCCTCACCGCGCTACGAGAATTGCTCGACACCGGCACCGCCGACTTCCACGGTGAACTGCTGACGGTCACACCGCCGCTACCGACCGCGGTGCCCGGGGCACAACCACGCGTACCGGTGCTGGTGGCCGCGATGGGGCCGCAAGCACTACGCGTCACCGGCGAACTCGCCGACGGCATCCTGCCGTATCTGGCGGGCCCGAAGACCCTGAGCGAGCACATCGTGCCGGTGATCACGCAGACATCGGAAACCGCACCGCGCATCATCGCCTTCGTCCCGGCAGTCGTCACCTCCGATGTCGAGGGCACCCGTGCCACGGCAGTGCAACAGCTCGCGTTCTATGAGCAGGTGCCTTCCTATCGCAGGGTCATCGAACTCGAAGGTGCCTCGCGGGCGGCGGAACTGGCGCTCATCGGCGACGAGGACACCATCGCCGCCGGAATCCAGCGCTACTACGACGCGGGCGCCACCGAAGTCGTGCTGACCACCACGGATTTGGCCGGTCCGCACGATCAGCACCGCACCTGGGCGCTGGCCGGCGCACTCACGGCCGACCGGGCCGGTTCCCCGGCGGACGCAGCCCTGCCAGCGGTGTAGCGTCGCGCGATCGGCGAGCTCAGCCCCGGCTCTGCCGACATCCTCGATCGTCAGAGCCTGGCCACCCAAGGCTCGACGAATCAGTTCGGCTTGCACTACGGATATGGCGTCGTTGCCATGCACCGCGGCGATCTCGCCAAGTCGGAGCACTTCGTGCGGGTGGCCGCCGAAGCCGGGCAGGTCCATGCCATGGACTGCCTCGGGCAACTATTGTCGAAACGCTCGGAGTCCGAGGAGTGGTTCCGAAAGCGATCAACGCCGGGCACTACAACGCCGTCACCGGAATGACAGCGTTACTGCTGCCGCGCGATCGCGTCGATGAGGCCCTCATGTGGCTGGAGATCGGCGCATATGAAGCGGACGCGGACGCGATGTCGATGCTGGGCGGCGTGTTGACCGAGTGCGGCCAGCCACAGCGCGGGCAATGGTGGCAACAACAAGCAGAACAGCTGTATCAAACCAAACGCATCAGCTACCCCGCCAAGACGTTATCGGCGTCTGCGTCGGTCACATTGTTCGGCTAGATCTCGGCTACACCGATTACTTTCGGGTGAATCTGTCGTCGATACCTCTGGGTATACCGACAGACAGGAGTCCAGGCATGACGAGACCGTTTCGATTGGGCGTGACCTCGGTGCGGGCCAACGGTGTGGATCTCGGCATCGAGAGCTTCGGCCGCGAGGACGATCCGCTGGTCCTATTGGTCGGCGGCACAACGATGTTGTCCTGGCCCGATGGGCTGTGCGAGCGGCTCGCGTCGGGCGGGCGGCGCGTGGTCCGCTACGACCTGCGAGACTCCGGCGCGTCGACGACCCTCGACCCGGAGAATCCGGCCTACGACCTGCGAGATCTCTCCGCCGACGCGGCCGCGCTGGTCGAGGTGCTCGGTGCCGGGACCGCCCATCTCGGTGGAGTCGGCGTCGGTGGGATGGTCGCTCAGGTCGCCGCGCTGGACTACCCGGAGGTGTTCTGCGCACTGACCCTCGTCGGCACTCGGCCGGTGGCGCCGGGCCCGGTCGACGAGGACCTGCCCGATCACGACCCCGCGGTCATGGGCGCGCTGTTCTCCCACCCGCTGCCGGACTGGACCGACCGGGACGCCGTCGCGGCGTTCGCCGCCTCGGCGGCCGAGCCGTTGGGCAACGATCCGCAGCAGGCACGGGCGAGCGCGGCCCGGATCTGGGACCGGACGCCGTCGAGCAATCCCGCGGTACACCAGGCGAACCAGCTCGGGATGGTCTTCTCCCGGATCGACTGCGCCCCGCGCTGGCGGGAGCGGCTCGGTGAGCTCGACGTGCCCACCCTCGTGGTGCACGGTCGCGCCGACCCGTTCTTCCCGGTCGGCAACGGCGAGGTCCTCGCCGCCGAAATCCCTGGGGCGCGACTGCTCGTCCTCGACAACATGGGTACCGCTCTGCGCCCCGCCGCGGCCGACCAGGTCGCCGCCGCCATGCTGGCCCTATAACCGCCCGACTGGCAAGCATCGTGAGCCGACGGAACGACGAGTCGGTTCTCGTCCCCCACCCCGATCCTGTCATCCATGTCGATCTCGGAGTCGAGGAGATCGTTGCCCTCAATGGGCTCGAGGCTCACCACATCTGGATCGCATACTCGACCGCTGAGGGGATGGTGGTAGTCAGGGTCGATGGTGACGATCACATCCGCGGAGGGACCTCGGTTCGGCCAGTTCGACTTATGGCCGTCGCCCGCCACCGAAGCACCCGATCCGTCACCGACCTTTGACCAGCTCGGCGGCCGCCGGCGGATCCGCTCCGCGGCGGCCGCAGGTCAGCGCTGCGACCAGGGTGGCCTCGTCGAGAATGGCGGTGAGGTCGTGTTTCGGGATGGCACGCAAGGCTTCTCGATATGCGGCGCCGAGCAGATGGCGAGTGCGCAGACCGGCGAGGATGCCTGCCGTGAAAGCGTCTCCGGCGCCGACCGTGTCGATCACCTCGACAGGGTGGCCGGGGCGATGGATGGGGGTGGCGTCTGCGGCGGTGGCGGCGAGTGCGCCGTCGGGGCCAAGTGTCACGATCACGAGAGCAGGGCCGCGGGCGGACCAGTCGGCGACCACCTCCTCGGGGCGACGGCCAGGGTACAGCCAGGACAGATCCTCGCCGCTGGCCTTCACAATGTCGGCGCGGGCGAGCATGGCGTGTACTCGGTCCAGGGTGTTGTCTCGAATCATCAACTGCGGGCGGAAATTCGGGTCGTAGCTGATGGTGGCGGTCGACCGGGCACGGTCCACCAGGCGGGTCAAGGCGTCGGCGCCAGGGGGCACGGTCAGCGCCAGTGAGCCGGTGTGCAAGGCCAGCACGTTGCCGTCGAGAGCGGTGGACAGTTCGGAGTCGGTCCACTGCCAGTCGGCCGTACCATCGACGCGAAAGTCATAGTGCGCCATGCCATCTGGGTCGACATCGACAATCGCCAGTGAGGTCGGCTCGGTGGCATTCACAATATAGTCGAGGGCGACCGCGTTGTCCCGCAGGTGTTTTCGGATGCGATGGCCCAGCGGGTCGCCACCCAAGCGGGCCAGCATCCGCACCGGCACGCCGAGCCGGGCCAAGCCGACGGCCACATTCGCGGGGCTGCCGCCGGGCACCGCCTGGAAGCGATCGGGGGCGTCGGCGGGCACCAGATCCACCAGTGCCTCCCCCGCGACCGCGATCAGGCCATGCCCGGCCATGGCCTCAGTGGTGGACACGGTTGTTGTCGACCTCCGCACCGGCCATCGCACCGGTCATGATCGCCACCGCATCGGACATGGAGAACTCGTGCGGGCGAATCACCGCGACCCGGCGGCCGAGCCGCTGGATGTGCACCCGGTCGGCGATCTCGAACACGTTCGGCATATTGTGGCTGATCACGATGACCGCCAAACCGCGGTCGCGGACCTCGCGGATCAGATCGAGCACCATACCCGTCTCCTTGACACCCAGCGCCGCCGTGGGCTCGTCCATAATCACCACATGCCGCGCGAAGGCCGCGCTGCGCGCGACCGCGACCCCCTGGCGCTGACCGCCGGACAGTGTCTCCACCGCTTGCTTCATAGATCGGATCCCGATCTTCAGATTCGACATGTGCTGCTGCGATTCTCGCACCATGTGATCCTTGTCGATCATCCGGAGCACCGAGCCGAGGATGCCACGGCGGCGCAGTTCCCGGCCCAGGAACAGGTTGTCTGCGATATCCAGGGCTGGTGCCACCGCCAGATCCTGATAGACGGTCTCGATACCGGCCCGGCGGGCGTCGGTCGGGCGCCGGAAGCGCACCCGTCTGCCATCGAGCAGGATCTCACCCTCGTCCGGGATCAGTGCCCCGGACAGTGCCTTGATCAGCGAGGATTTCCCAGCGCCGTTGTCGCCGATGACCGCGAGGATCTCGTTCGGCAGCAGATCGAAATCCGCACCGTCGAGCGCGATAACCTGACCGTAGCGTTTTACCAGGCCCTTTGCCTGCAGAACCGGCTGTATCGCGGCCTGAGCTCCGTCGTCTGCGGTGGCTGTCTCACTCATTTCTGCCTCCTGCGGTTGAACTGATCCACGGCCACCGCAGCGATCACAAGGATGCCGGTGATCAGCGTCTGATAGATCGACGGCACCCCCGTCAACTGCAGGCCGTTACGGATGATGCCGACAATGAGCGCGCCGAGCAGGGTGCCGATCACGCTGCCACGGCCGCCGAACAGGCTGGTGCCGCCGAGCACCACGGCGGTGATCGAGTCCAGATTGTCGGTCTGGCCGGCATTGGGGTCGCCGACGCCGGTACGGGCTACCAGCAGCAGCGCCGCCAAGCCATAGAACAGGCCCGCGACTGTGTAGACGGCGAGAAGCACACGGCGGGTGTCGATGCCGCTGAGCCGCGCCGCCTCCGGGTTGTTACCGACGGCGTAGACGTGCCGCCCTGCCGCGGTCAGCCGCAGCACGTACCAGGTGATCGCGAACAACACCAGCATGGCCACCGACCCGTAGGTGATGTCGGTATCGCCCAGCGGAAATGTCTTGTCGAAGAACGTGAGTGCGTCCGGCAGACCCGAAATCGTCTGCTCCTGCGAGTAGATGTGGGTGAGCGCGAACGCGATGCCGTACGTGCCGAGAGTGACGATGAACGGTGGCAATTTGATCAAGCTCACCAGTGTGCCGTTGAGCAATCCGAACGCGGCAGTCAGCACAAGCCCGAGCAGAATCGCCAGCGGCACAGGCAAACCCGTGTCGACGGCCAGCTTGGTGATCGCGATGTTGCCCAGCGCCATCACCGCACCATTGGACAGATCGATACCGGCGGTGAGGATGATCAGCGTCTGGCCGATCGCCAGCGTGCCGACCACCATCACCTGCTGCACGATCAGCGAGAAGTTGTCACCCGCCAGGAACCGGTCGGACTGGGCGGTGAAATACACCACCGCGATCAGGATCGCGATCACCGGTCCGATGTTCGGCACCGATAGAATCCGGTTCAGCGCCGACTGTTTCGGCTCCGGTGGCGCGGGAGATGTTGCGGTTGCGGTCATGCGAATCCTCGCTCATCGACGAAATCAGGTGGACCGGGCCGAGCGCACACCGCGACGACGAGGGCGGTCACCGTCCCGGCATACGTCGCAGCGTGATTCGCCGTCCCGGTGTGCTCTTCCCCCGCTGGGGCCCGGCGGTTCTCAGCCCCAGCAGTTGTCCAGGCCGTACTGCACGTCCTTGGAGTCGACGCCGGGCTGTGGCTTGGCGGTGATCAGCGTGACGCCGGTGTCGGTGTACCCGCTGGTCTTGTTGCCGTTCTTGGCGTAATCGACGATCGCCTGCACGCCCGCACTGGCCATCTTCAGCGGGTACTGCTGCGAGGTCGCGGCGATCTTGCCGTCGCGGACCGCCTGCACGCCGGTGCACCCACCGTCGACGGAGACGATCAGCGCCTGGTTCTCCTTGCCGGCGGTCTTCAGCGCGGTGTAGGCACCCAGCGCGGACGGCTCGTTGATGGTGTAGACCAGGTTGATGTCCGGATCCTTCTGCAGGCAGGTTTCCATCGCCGTCTGCGACTTCGCCTGGTCACCCTGAGCGGGCTGCGCACATACCACGTTCGGTGCGGTGACGTACTGCGTCATGTCCGCAGTGGCCTGCGCGGCGCCGTAACCGGACAGGAATCCGTTGTGCCGCAATACGCCGACGGTGACGCCGGGGTTGAGGTCGATCATCGCGATCTTCACCGGCTTGTCACCCTGGACAGCCTTGGCATAGTTGCCGATCAACTGACCGGCGGTGAAGTTATTGGTGGCGAACAGCGCGTCGACCGCACTCTGCGGATCGGTCGGGGTGTCGAGGGCGATCACTTCGACTCCCTTGGCACGAGCCTTCTCGACCGCGGGGACGATCGCCTTGGTATCGCTGGCGGTGAGCAGGATGCCCTTGGCTCCCGCATTGACCATGTTCTCGATCGCCGTCACCTGGCTGGCGTTGTCACCATCGAACTTGCCTGCGGCCGTGAGCAATTTGACGCCAGCGGCATCGGCCTGTTTCTGGGCACCCTCCTTCATCTTCACGAAGAAGGGGTTGGTGTCGGTCTTGGTGATGAGCCCGACGACGACCTGGCCGTTGTTGTTGCTCGACCCCTTGCCGCACGCGACGGCGGAGAAGGCCAGGGAGGTGACCGCGAAACAGACGGCGGCGATGCGGACGACACGAGAGGACATCGGTGTTCTCCTGCAGGTACTACGTAGACAACGTTGTCAAAGACCATATAACGTGATCCACGCCACGTCCAGAAGCTTCTTCTAGGATATTTGGCGGTCCTCGGATCGAACATAAGCGAACGGAAAGGGTTGCGATGTCAGCGTTGTCAGAATCCCGGGCACCGCGCCGGGGCGCCACTATGCGCGATGTGGCGGCGCTGGCGAGGGTGAGTATCAAAACGGTGTCGCGTGTGGTCCGCGGCGAGGGCGGCGTTTCCCCGGAGCTGGCCGCGCGGGTCACCGATGCGGCAACCATGCTCGACTATCGGCACAACCTGGCGGCCAGCACGTTGCGCGGGCACGGCCAGAAGACCGCCGCGATCGGTCTGGTACTGATGGATGTCGCGAACCCGTACGCCTCGGCGCTGCACCGGGCGGTCGAGGATTTCGCGCACAGCCGGGGCACCCTCGTCTTCGCGGTGAGCAGCGACGAGAACCCAGCCCGTCAGCGCGAGGTGCTGGACGCCCTGCTGTCCAGACGGGTGGACGGACTGATCGTCATGCCGGTAGGCACCGATCACGGCCCTCTGCTGCACGAGCAACGCCGCGGTACCCCGGTCGTATTCGTGGACCGCATGCCGGCCACCACCGAAATCGACAGTGTCACCGTCGACAACCGCACCGGCTCCCGCCTTGCCGTCGAACACCTGGCCGCCGCGGGCCACCGCCGTATCGCCTATCTCGGTGACCTGCATACGATCTGGACCGCTGCCGAGCGTTACGCCGGCTACATCGAGGGCCTCGCCCACACCGGCATCCCCCTCGATCCGGATCTGATCTGCGCCGACTTGCACTCCTCGGCGGCCGCCGAGGCCGCCGCCGGGGCGCTGCTCGACCGCCCGGACCGCCCTACCGCCCTGTTCGGCGCCCAGAACCTGGTGACCGTCGGTGTGCTGCAAGCGATCCGGAAGCGTGGCTTGCAAAACCGGATTGCCGTAGTCGGTTTCGATGACCTGCCGCTGGCCGAACTGCTGCAGCCAGCGCTCACCGCCATCACCCAGGACCCGGCGACGATCGGCCGCGTCGCCGCCGAAATCCTTTTCGCCCGCCTGGATGGTGACGAGGGCCTCCCCCGCCACGAGGTGATACCCACTCGCCTGCTGGTCCGCGGTTCCGGCGAGATCTCTGCAGACCTTCGGTCGCCTCACCGTCAATAGCCAGGACACGCTCCATATTCATTGCACAGCAGGTGTTTATAACCGACAAATATGCGATTCCGGGACTGCTGCACGGATAGGTGACAACCTGTCACCCAATCGTGCAGGAGTCCCGAGGCGGCACTTTCCAACGGGGATGGCAGCGCGATCGGGCCCGGCAATCGACATGACACCGATACTGACGCTGGCTAGGATGCAGCCCGGAGATTTCGCAAATACCCCGCGAAACCCGACTGTCAGGGCCTGGAGGTGACATGTCAGGGGTCTCGGCGGGTGGAGTGGCCCGGCCACTGGTCGGTCGGGTCGAGGAGATGCGCAAGCTGACCCGAGTCCTCACTGCCGCGCGGAAAAGCCGAACCTCCGCGATCGCCGTGACCGGAGAGCCGGGTATCGGCAAAACCCGCCTCCTCCAAGAGATCCGCCGAGAAGCAATCGCCCAGGGTTTCCAGGTGCTGGAGGGCCGAGGCACCGAACTGGAGCGAGAATTCCCCTACGCCGTCGTGATCGATGCATTCGACGAACCGCTCGGCTCACTGTCCCGAACGAGCCTGAAGGCGCTCGGCGAGGAATGCCTGTCGGAACTGGGTCGAATTCTCCCAGCCCTGCACCGATGGAGCGGGTCACCGACACGATCCACCCAAATAGACCGGCACCGCTGTCACCGCAGTGTACGGATGGCGCTGCAATGGCTGGCGGCTCAGCGCCCACTGTTGTTGGTGCTCGACGACATCCACTGGGTCGACCACGCCTCGCTCGAGGTGATCGCACACCTGCTGCGAAACCCCGTGCCGCGATGTGCCTTGGTGCTGGCACACCGCTCCCGGCAACTTCCCACCGCACACGCGACCGCGCTGGCTCGAGCCGTGTACGACAACACCATGTCATCACTCGAACTCGGGCCGTTGTCGATTGCCGAAGCCGCCGAACTGCTGTCGGACAGTATCGAAACGGCCGATCTATCCGACTTTTATCGCGAATGTGGTGGCAATCCATTCTATTTACAGGAAGTTTCGCGTGCGCGAATTCGCCTCGACGGCCTTCTCGGCGGGCATCGGACCGGCATCGGCGATTCGTACAGTATTCCCACGATCGTTCATGATGTCCTGGAACAGGAAATACAGGCACTGTCCCCACATGCACGCAACCTGCTGCAGGCCGCTGCGGTAGCAGGCGAGCCATTCGATCTGGAGCTGGCGAGCGATATCGCCGAACTGGTCGAAACCGAAATGTTCCAGACAACGGACGAACTGGTCGCGAGTGGGTTGATCTATGAAACGGAAACCCCTGGACGGCTCGCCTTCCGCCACCCCTTGATTCGACGTGCGGTATACGAACGAAGCGGATATGGCTGGCGCAGAAATGCGCACAAGCGGGCAGCGAAGGCGCTCGCGAACCGCAGCACCACCCTGTCGATCCGAGCGCACCACCTCGAACACTGCGGCGAGGCAGGAGACGAAGAGGCCATCGCGGTACTCGTCGACGCTGGGAAAGCTGCCTCGCAGCGCGCTCCCGTCGCCGCGGCCCGGTGGTTCCGGGCCGCCTTGCGTCTGCTGCCGAACGAGGAATCCGTCGATCGCCGACTCGCCCTGTCGATATCGCTGGCCGAGGTCTTGAATGCCTGCGGTCGGCTTCGGGAGAGCCGAGACGTGCTGAGTCGGACTCTGGAACTGACCGCGCCCGTCGAACCCGGTGAACGCGCCCGCATGATGGCCATGCTCGCGGTGATCGAACAGGGGCTCGGCAACGCAGTCGAGGGTCGACATCTGTTGGCGACAGCGCTCGCCCTCGTCCCACCCGACAGTGTGGCGGCGGCCGCGCTCGAACTGCAACTCGCCAAAACCGATCTGCTGCTGCGGGACTGGGCCGAGGCCGTGGCCGTCTCGGCGAAGGTGCGGCGATCAGCGCGCGAGCGAGGCGACCGGCACCTGGACTTCCTGGGTACCGCGGCAAGCGCGTTCCTGAAGACGACGCAGCTCGGCGACACGCTGCGGGAAGCGGGCTCCGACCTCGACGAAGCCGTGCGCACCCTCGACACCCTCACCGACGCCGAAATACCGCTCGCGTTGATCGATGGACTTGCCGATGTGGTGATCGCCGCGATTTCCCTGGAGCGGTTCACGATGACCGTCGAGTACACGACTCGAGGAATCCGGCTCTGCCGCAGAACCGGACATGGCAGACGTCTGGTCGACTTCCTGCATTTGCAGGGATTGGCTCTGCTGATGCAGGGGCAGCTCGAGCGCGGGCTCGCGGTGGCCGACGAGGCCGTTGAGGTAGCGCTGATGCTGGATAACCCGCCGATGGTGGCGATGGCCGAATCGACACGCTGCTGGATCTTGTCCCTGCTCGGCCACACTGATCAAGCGTTCACTGCCGGTGCGGGCGCGGTCCGTATCACCGAACAACTGCCCAGGGGCCGATACTCCTACTACCCACCGCTGATATACGGCATGGTCCTGATCCAGGCGGGTCGGTATCGACGTGGCCGTCGGCTGATCCTGGGCGCCGGGGGCCAATTCGAGATCTACCCGTCATTGATCCCGCAATTCCATCCGTATCTCGTCGAGGCCGAACTGGCACTCGGACGGATCGACGCCGCGGAGCACGCGACTCGTCAGATCGAGTCCATCGCCGATGCGTCGCCGTTTCTACCTATGCGAATCGGCCACACCCGCAGTACCCGCGCCCGGGTATTGCTCGCACGAGGCGAGATTCGTGCTGCCGCTGACCATGCGGAGCAAGCGGTCGCAGAGTACCAACGTGGCGGATGCTCGCTCGAAGTCGCACGGGCGCGTCTGTTGCTCGGTCATGCCCTCGCCGAACTGGGTATGAAATCGGCCGCCAGAGGTGAATTCGACAGCGCGCTAGTGATCTTCGAGAGCCAGAACGCCGCACGTCTGGCCGAACAAGCGCGCCTGGCGCTGCGCCGAGTGGGTGAGCGACACGTATCCGGCCGCCGCAGCCGATCCCGTGCGACCAACGTTGGATTCGGCGATCTCACCGAGCGGCAGACCGAGATCGTCAACCGCATTGTCCTGGGCAGAACCAACCGCCAGATCTCCGAAGACCTCTACGTCAGCGAGAAGACCATCGAAGCCCACCTCACCCGCCTGTTCGCCAAGCTGGGCGTCTCCTCCCGAGCCGAACTCGCCGCCCTGGTCGCAGCTCAGCAAGACCACCACTGAATCCGACCGGCCCGTGGGTGAGACAGCGTGTCTCAACCGGGCGATTGAATCGACGGCAGGCCGCGGCGACGATGCGCTGACTCGTCATCCGTCTCCACCGTGCCGGGAGGTGTGGAAGGCGGACAGGTAAGCGGCGCGGTCATGGTAGGAGCGAGCGAGCGCGTCGCCGTACTCCACCAGGTCGTTGTGTACCGAGCGGCGGATCTGGTACTGCTGCTGGAGCAGCGGCTCCAGTTGGCCGCAGCCGTCGCAGGCCCGGCCCAGGATCTCCGCCAACACGGTCGCGTCGTCCAGGGTGTAGCTCATTCCCTGGCCGGTCATCGGATGGGGGGAGAACACCACGCCGCCAAGGAGAATCACATTGTCGCGGTAGTACGGCTTGCTGGTAAAAACCGTCACGGGTGCGGGCGTGAACCGGTCCTCGTCCAACAGCGCGAGGGCGTCGTCGCTCTGGGTGACGAAGGTACTGAGCCGCCCTTTCAGATCGATGCCGTGTTCGTCGAACACCGGCCTCTCGAGCTCCCGGGGAACTCCGACGAACACCCTGGCCAGCTCGGCACTCACTGGGTAGAAGTAGGCGAACCAGCCACGGGAATCGAAGTAGAGCCGATTGCGCCTGGCGATACTGTCCGTGATCGGAATCGTGCTCGTCCGTAGGACGTGGTGATAGCGGTTGATATCCCGTTCAGAGCCGACGAAATCACGCAGACCTGCGTTGTATCCACTGGAATCCACCAGCACCCGAGTCCGCAACTCGGTGCCGTCGTCTAGCGTGCAGCTGGTGACCATGGAATCGGCGACCGCGAAATCGACCATCCGGCAACCGAACCGGATGTCCACATGCGACAGATCGGCGCAGGCCGCCACGATCGTTCCCACGATCTCGCTGTAGGGGGCGATCAAGAAATGACCGAGCTGGGTGTGCTCGGCGAAATCGTAGGAGAAGAGCAGCTTTCCGTCGTGGTGGTAGTCGATGACGTGCCGTTTCAAGGCACCTCGTCTCGCCAGTGTGTCGAGCAAGCGTTGCTCGGCGAGGACACGGATGCCACGGGGTTTGAGGATCTCGGCACCGCGCGCGGCCACACCAGGCTTGGGGTCGATCACCAGCACCCGGCGGCCCTGGCGCCCCAGCAACAAGGCCAGCATGGCACCGCCGATCCCAGCGCCGAGAATGACACAGTCGAAGTCCAGGGTGGCTTGTGCTGCCCTTGGTATGGCGTTCATCGGTTCACCACCAGGTACCGTCCGGGCGAGATGATGTCGGCGGGATCGAAGAGCCGTTTGAGTCCGTCGAGCGGTCCGTCTCGGTAACTGGCCGACCGATCGGCGAGTTCCCTTGGCATCTGGTCGATGTTGGAGCGGTAGGGCGGGAAGCCCGCTTCCAGGAACACCCGGCGAACCGCACGGCGCAGTGCGTGCGCCCGCTCGATCGCTTCGGGCTTCCGCACAAACGGGATCTGCGTGACCATGTTGGTGGTGTGCTGTGAGATCACGTTGAACTCGAGCATGCCTGCGACGCCGTGGCGCTCCGCCTCGAACCCGAAGAGCTCGACCGCCTTGCTCAACGCATTCTGCTGGAGCGGAACTACCGGCAGGAACGTCAGCCAGCCGATCCGTGCCTCGTCGGCTCCGGCACACTCGTCGACTCCCAGCGACTGATGCAGATGCAGACAGGACGGGATCCCACGGGCGAACAGGGTACGCGGGTACAGCGGGTCGTCGATCGGCGTGGTCGCAGCGTCCAGGGAGCGGTATGACATGAGCCCGTCCACTCCGACGAGCGTTGCGCGAATGTCGTTCTCGGCGAGCCGAACAGCCTCGCGGGACCCGAGCAGGGGTACCTGGACGGTGAAGATGTCGGGGTCGGCGGTATCGGCAAGCGCGGCGCGCCCCGCTTCGGGCACCACGAAGAGTTCCTTGAGCCGCAACATGCCATGCGTGGCGACCCGTGCCCGACCGACCCGGATCACGGCGTCGACGGCCTCGGCGAGAGCGGCATTGGCGTAGGTCGCGTTGACGAGGGTGACCGCCTCCGGGCGCGGAACGAACCCGATCGCCATCGCGGTGACCACACCCAGATTGCTCTGCAGGAAAGCCCGAGTCAGGTCGGGTCCGGCTGCTGTGCCGGACCAGCCGCCGTTGCGGTCGAGGCCGCCGGTGGTCATGATCTCACCCGTGCCGAGCACGACTTCGAGTCCCAAAAGGTCCTCGACTCGCGGCCGGATAGTGCCGTCGCCGCGTTCGATCGTGTTCCCGACGATGCTGGCATCCGCACAGCCCGAGGTCACGTTCAGCATCCACGGTGTACCGTCGAGCAGTTCCACGAGCTGGCGTTGGGTCACCCCCGGTTCGACTACGGCGTAGCCCCGGTCCAGGTCGAGTGTCCGGATGGTGTTCATCCGGCTCAGATCGAGAATGGTGCAGCCGTCGATCACCGGATTACGTGAGCCCATGCCCCAGTTCCGGCCGGTGCTCAACGGGTAGACCGGTGTTGCCTCCCGCACTGCCCGGAGCACCATCCGTTGAACTTCATCGGTATCGAGCGGGTAGCACGTACCCCGGGTCTCTCGTGCTCGGTGCTCCCCTAAATCCTGTGATCGGATGTCGTGGGGAGAGTTTCGTCCAGCAGCAGTGCTGCCTGTGTCGACGTGGTGAACGCTCATCGCTAGTGCCTGTCTTCGAACCGGGCTATACCCGAACGATCTCGAGGTTTGGTGAGCCGAGTCTGGACCGACGGTTGTAGTCACAAGCAGTAGGGAAATCCCCACTCTCGTTCGCGCGTCCGCTCTCCGTGTCCGCGATAGTCGAATGCACTGTTCGCGAGGCCCTGCGGGTTACCGGCTGCCTCCGCAAGGCGATCCCGCAAGCACACCGTGACCCGCGACCTGTTCCACCGATGCCCTATCGCAAAGCTGCCTAGGCCGAGATCCCTTCCAAGACATTCAATTTCACGGTGAACCCGACCACGGTCACGCTCGGTGCGGTGCACCGGACGACGGTGCCGTCGGCCGCGGTGACGATATGGGGAACCGGCCATCCCGACGGCACGGAACCACTGTTGGTTCCGGCGGAGCTGACAACCCGGGTGGTGTCCGACCATCCGGTGCCGTCGCTGAAACCCTGTTCCAGCGTCCACAGCGCAGCTCGGCCGTTCGGGCCTGTGGCGAGTACCTCCGCGCGGCATCGCACTGTCCCGGTTGGTAGTGCCACCGCGACCAGGTCGACCGACGCGCCCGGGACGGGCGTGATGGCCGCTTGCCGTTCGCGCTCGACGGCGTTGTGGACTCAGATGAGGCTTTTGTTTTTGCGGATGCGTCGGCGCAGGTCTCGCATCAGCGCGTAGGTGGGGGCGAAGCGCAGGAAGCGGGGGATGAAGCGGTTGACGAAGCCGACGAACAGGAAGAGGTGTTCGAAGCGTCGTTGATCGGCATCGGTCCATTCGACCTGGAGTTGTTGCTTGAAGTGCGGCGCCAGAAAGCCGATCGTCAAGAACCTCAACAGGTTTCGGAACGGCAGCCGCAGATACCAGTGGATCATGCGGAGGTTGAGCAGATCATCGAGGTACGCGCGGACCTTGTCGTCGAGGACGGCATGCCCGCTCGCCTCGTTCCAGTACAGGTCGAAGTCCTTGCGGGTGGCGGGCCACATATCCTTGGTGACCTGCACACCGGTGGCCAGGGTGGAGGCGGTCTGATAGAACTGTTCGGCCTGTTCATCGTTCATCTTGCCGTGCAACAACTGGTAGGTGTCTTCGAAGCCGATGAAAAGGCAAGCGGCGACCCACTTTTGGAGATCGCGGTGGAAAGCGTTGTATGCGACCGGACTGTCGGGACCCGAGCGCACCTGGCGGTGGGCGACGTTGATCGCCTCGCGGTAGGCGTCGATCTCGTCCTGGGTGCCCAGGATCGCCACCGCCAGGTACTGCGTGGTAGTCCTGGCCCGCTTCCACGGATGCACCATGAGCGCGCCGGACTCGACTCGGCTCTCCGAGACGCCATAGCCGACACCGGGTCGGGCCATCTGCATCACCACATTGGCCGCGGCACCGGCGAAATTCCAGAAGTCCAGTGCATCAGCGATTTTGAGCGGTCGCTTGGTCTGGGAGCGATGGATGGCCGGAATGTGGATCCGGGTTTCCTCGGTGGTCAGCGTGGGCAGCTGTCGAGCAGTGGCGGTCATCGGATTCCTTCCTTCGCATCAAGAATACAGAGTAACTTATTGAAAGGAGGCCAAGATCAGAACTGAGAAGAATCGACGAATTTGAGCCAGGTTGCCACCGGATCCGCTGTCCCGACGCACCGAACAGTTAGTAACATCAGCAATCCGAACCCCTTACCGCCGCATGACTCGCCCGCACCGGTCCGGGCCGCTACGTGTGGACCGCGTGATCCCGGCCCTGCGCAACCACCGCTTCATCCTCGGCGTCGCGCCACGATCGCGCGCCGGGCGCCCCGCACCGCCATCACATGGGATGCCGTGCACGCTCCAGTCCGGCCGGTCCCTTGGCCGACAGAGCGGCGTGGCTCAGCGAGATCTGGTGCTCGAGAGTGCGGGCACGGCAAAGTCGACAGGGCGGCAACAGTACGAAAAGCGCACGGGCACAGCGGATATCGAGTATCGAAAGGGGGCTCAGCGGTGGAGCAGATCCCGATAGGCCTCGAGGATGCCGCGAATGGACGGCGTTACCAGCAGCTCGCCGTCCAGGGGTGCCCATACGTAATCGGCATGGGCGGACAGGACAATCGGGCTGGTATGCGCTACCTCAACGGCGAAATGCAAGCGCCGCACCGGCTTTCCGGCCGGGGACAAGTAGTCGAAGTCGCCGATGTGGCGGCCGATATCGGTGACGGTCAGCCCGGTTTCTTCGCGGACTCCGCGAATCAGCGCGGCGGAGACCGATTCGCCCGGTTCCACAGTGGCGCCCGGCAGCTTGCGGGTGAGCGGAAGCGGCCCGGTGCTGTGCGCCTCCAGTAGCAACACTTCCCCACCACGATCGATGATCGCACCGACGCGTAGACCGACCCCATCACGTTCGCCGCGCGGAAGCGCCTCATCGAACATCGACACCGACATCGGCGGACTCACCAGCCTTCGGTCGTGCGGACGCACCGCATTCGGGTGAAAGCAATCATCCCAATATTAACGTGACGGGCCCGCCGCCCGACAGAGGCACCAGAGGTGCGTTCGCGCAATTGATTTCGCCCGGTTGCCCGCCGACGAAGCGAACCGCACCAGGTCCGGTTTGTTCATATGGTTTCAAGTTTTGAACGCGCTGGTTTCCATCCCGACGGTCGTGTTACAGGTCAGATGTCAGGCTTGCAAGCCCTGAACCGGCTTGTGCGTGTGGGCTTCGATATCTGTTATGGCCGCGTGCAGCAGTTGGTGAGCCAGATCTTGTAGCGCGCGGGCACAAGCGAGCTCATCGCCGATGGCGGGTACGTTCTTGTCGGCTGGATGGGTGTGAGCGGACCCGGCCGCGCTCAATGGCTCATCTCCGCGGCCGATCAGCTGGGCTTTTACTTTGGTCAGGCGATCGAGTTCTTCGATGGCGATCGAGATGTTCCAAGTTTTCGACGGCATTCGCACTGCCCTCCGGATTCAGTAGGGACTGTGTCGCTTCACCTCCAATATCGCACCACCATGGCTCGCGCACACCAAGCGGGACCCCACCCGACCTATCGGCGTAGTGAACCAGCTGAGCGCAATGGGCCCGGCGAATATTGGCTGCCGCTTGTCGGTAGCTCGATATTGTCTGCTTCTGTATCGTCGTGTCTGCACTCAGCGTCGGGTGACGGACGTTTCGACGCGAACGGCCGTGCAGCGGACGGTGCAGGGAGGGTTCGAAGCAGTCGTTTGGTCCACGAAGTGTTGTCGCGCAACGGTAGCTCGGAATGAACGACGGAGAGGGGCGTAGGTGGCAACAGCTGCGCAATTGCGAGCAGTGCTGGCGGTATTGCAGGCCGATATGGCGCACACTGCTTCCGGCTGGTCGGCCGAGCCGCCCGTCGAACGCGCCGAGCTAGCGGGTCGGCTACACGGTTTGATCAGTAGTGAACTGCGTGACTTGGTAATCCAGGGCCCGCTGGGGCAATCCACGGGCCACTGGTCGATGGCCGCGACCGCGGAGCAAGACGCCGTCGGCGATGTGTCGGCGCAGGCACAGTTCGACGCGCGGTGGCTGCGTCACAACATCGCCACCTTGGCCTCCCGAAATGCCCCGACCCCGGTGCCCGCGCTGCTGGCTGCCGCGGTTCAGGCCGTTGATGCCGCGACCACTTTGCTGGCGCTCGCCCGCGATCCCCGCGGCGAGGGCAGTCAGGCCGCGTGGCAGGCGGTAATCGATGATCTCGCGATCGCATTCCATCTCGTCAACGACGAACACGAGGCCGTCACGCAGCCGATCCGCTGAGTGCGGCACCTGATATTCACCGGTTCCAGGCGCCAGGACCGACCGGAACCGGTGACGATATCAGTCGCCTTCCGGGGTGTCGGTGTAACGCTGCAGGTACAGTTGCTCGCCCAGCTTCTCGAGCAGATCGAGTTCGGTTTCCAGGTAGTCGACGTGCGATTCCTCATCCTCGAGAATGGCCTCGAAGATGCGCGCGGAGGTGATATCACCGCGCGAGCGCATCAGCTCGATACCGCCGCGCAGCCGATCCACCGCCTCCATCTCGATCTTCAGATCGGCCCGCAACTGTTCGGGGACGGTCTGGCCGATGCGCAGCGGATTGAGCTTCTGATAGTTGGGCAGCCCTTCGAGGAAGAGGATGCGATCGGTGAGCACCTCCGCGTGCTTCATCTCATCGATGGACTCGTGGCGGGTGTGCTTGGCAAGTTTGGTGAATCCCCAGTTGTCCTGCATCTTGGCGTGCAGGAAGTACTGGTTGATGGCCGTGAGTTCGGCTGTCAGCTGCTCATTGAGCACTGAGATGATTTCCTTATCGCCTTCCATGGCTGTGATGGTGTCACAGCTCACAATCGGCGAACCGGTAAGGACGGCCTATCGTGTCGGACTATGCCGCGGGCGCCTCGAGGTCTTGCGCAGGGGCCGCGCAGGCTCGGCCGACCAGCTCGGTGAGGCGCCGGGTACAGCTGCCGCAGCCGGGCTTCCAACCGCACGCCTTTTTGACCTGCGCGGTCGAGCTGGCGCCTGCGGCGACACAGCTGTGCACGTCCGATTCGGAGACGGCGTTGCAGATACAGACGTACACGATGCCTCATTGTGCGAGCGGACAGTTGACGAGGTTAGCCTCAGCTAAAGAGGTAAGCCTCCCCTATGTATAGCACTCCCATGTCGATTCTTGTCAATAGCCGCTCAGCACTATTCGAGGCCCGGCACGAGTCGGGATCGTCGGGCGGCCCGGCTTCGGACTCTCCGGGCCACCGATGGCGAATGTGGCGGATGCGGGGTTGCCCGTGATCGCCGACAACTACCCGATCCGGCGGACGAGTCGGGATCGTTCGAGGAGGGCGAGCAGTCGCTGTACCTCCGCTTTGGACAGCTCCGGTGCTGCGGTGAGCACATCGGCTACGTCCAGCGATAATCCGGTCGGCAGCTGGTTCACCCACTGGCACGCGGGTAGGTAGCCTCGGTCGAGTTTTACGGTTGTGGTCGGCGAGTCGCGGAAACCATAGGCGGTCAGGGAAATTTCGGCGGTTTCAGCGTCGGTGGCCTCGACGTGCACTGCGCATTGCCCGGCTCGGACAAAGCTGGTTTCGGGGGTCACCGGCAAATCGGGGATCGGTGACCGGGCCAGGTCACGAATGCTGATTCTGGCGACCACGTCATCGAAAGCGTCCTTGGCGGCGGTCAGCCACTGCGTGCTGTCGAGGTCGTATACCGATTCGCGCCAGTATGGTTCGCGGAGCAGTTCGTTGCGCAGTGAAGCCAGCAGGAAATCCAACCGCAGCGGTGGAATCAGCAGGATATGCAGTGAGATCGAATCCTGGTCGGAACTGGTCTCGTGCCAGTATCCGCGCGGAACATGCAGTACCGCACCGGGTTCGAGACGGTATTCGGTGGCGTCGTCGGGGATCTGCGACGGCGGCTCACCGTCCCCGTAGATGCGCATGACCGCGGGCACCGGATCGCCGGGCGCCCACCCCTCCAACGGCGCGGGGGCGAAGCGATTGGGGGCGACGCGCCAGGTCTTGCATCCGGTCAGCTGCACTGTGATGACATCGATCGGGTCGAAATGCACGGAGGTGACTGCGCCGGGGCGATTGCAGAACAGCTGGCATTTCGCCGATTTGGCCGACACTCCGAACGCGTCGGCGGCTTCCAATGCCAACGGGGCGAAGTCGGCGACGTCCTGATAGAACAGCGTGGTCCCGGCTTCGTAGAAAGTGCGCGCGCTGTCCGGTCGGATGACCGCCGAACTGAGCGTGCCGTCCAGCCGCGGAAACCAGGCCGATACCTGACGAACCCGCTTGACGAACAGATCCTCGACGGATTGGGTGGCGAGCGCGTCGCGAAGCCGTTCGGCCAGATCCGCGCGCGGTTCGGTGACCAGTACCTCGCGGCCGAGCGCACGGTCGCGGAATCCCGCCAGATCCAGCGGCGTGAACCAGTCGGCGAAGCCGAAACCTGTTGGCGCGCTGGTCATTTCTCATCCTGCCTACTGCGGCGGACGAGCTCGGCGGGGCGATTGACGAACTCGTCCACCAAGCCGTCCGCTGCTGTCACCTGGGGCTTGCTTATAGGGCGAACCGTGGCATCGTCGTCTTCCGGAATGGATTCCGACCGCGTAATCAGCCCTGATGGACGGGTGAGGAACTTGTCGACCTGACCGGCCGTAATACTCACCTCGACCACGCCGATCGGCCGAACCGTGAAATCGTCGTCCGCGTCGGGAAGGGCTTCCGATCTGTTGATCAGTCCCGACGGTCGGTTGAGGAACTTGTCGACCTGACCGGTCGCGCGGGTCACCTCGACTTCACCGATCGGGCGGACCGCATAGTGCGCCTCGACATCGTGATCGACCTGAAGATGGATGGCGGGCGGGACTTCGGGATTGTCCATGATTGGCATCGGCTACTCCATGAGACTGCGTTGGAAGCGACTCCACCAGCGAGGCAACATCTTTCAGCGATCGCGGTGAATGCTTCCGCCAATGCTGCCCCGGCAGACGGGCGAGCGTCGAGGCCAGGGTTCGCTGAGCGAACCGCTGAGTCGCACCCGCGGTCGTGCGATGCCGGGTTCGCCCAGCGGACTATGACCTGGACGCCTACCCATCCGCCCAGCCAGTGTGGACAGGCAACCGACACCCGAGGAGTGAGTCGATGCCAATCATGGACAACCCCGAAGTCCCGCCCGCCATCCATCTTCGGGTCGATCACGACATCACGAAGGATTATGCGATCCGCCCGATCGATGCGATCGATGCGATCGAGACAGCCGGACTCGTCGACGAATTCACCAGCCGCGCGAAGCGACAGATCGTCAAGGCGGCGGCGGTTCGCGACGAGGGCGAACCCCCGGGCACATTTCACGACGAAGGAGAACCGCCCGGCAGGTGATCGCCTGAGCCCGCAGCACCGTGAGACGTCGGTGAAACGCGGGTGAGAGCTGGAAGTCGGAGGCTTCTCACTATCTGCACGGGAGGACAGACAGTGAGCGAAGCGATCACACAGAAGTCGGGGGCCATCGGTGGGCGTGGCGTACTCGAGGGGGCATTCGCCCTGCTCGAGGTGCTCGCGCACGGCAACGCGATGGGTTTGACCCGGTTGGCATCGGCAGCGGGATTACCGAAGGCAACGGCGTACCGGCTGCTCAACCAGCTGGTCGCGGAGGGAGCCGTGCAGCGGCTCGGCGGCCGCTACCGGATCGGCCCACGGGTGTTCCGGCTCGGCCAGACCTGGCAACCGGCGCGGTTGCT
>NZ_BDAZ01000031.1 GCF_001612725.1 Nocardia anaemiae NBRC 100462
CACCGCGGCATCCGATCGCGGCGGCTTCAGCCTCGCGGTGGCCGACCGAGGAAACACCATGCTCATCGGCGGCATCGGACGCGAGATCGACGAGATCTTTCCGTTGCGGCCGGGAATGCTACTGCCGCCGGGCACGGCAGCAGAGCAGGTCTTGGCCTTCGGTCACCCGAATCCCACACCGCCGGAGGGGTTTTCGTCGCGTGAATGGCGTCGCCGAGTCGACATGAGCAGCGATCTCGCCTATGACACCGATATGAGCCGATTCCGGCTCGCCTGTGTCGCGGCACCGGTGCACGGGCCCGGGGGTGAGATCGTCGCGGCGCTGGCGGCGACCGTGGCCGAAGTCCAGCGCGTCCCGGCCGTGGCCGAAGCGGTGCGGCGGGCGGCGGGCCTGGTGAGCACCAATCTCGCCAAACTTCTCAGATCACACGGGGTGCTGACGCTCTGAGCGGATACGAGACGGCCGGTCCTTGCCACATTACGGCAGGAATCGGCCTTGGATGTGGCCGTGGACTACATGCCCATCATGGAACGCAGGTAGTTCACGGCCATCCAGAACATATCCATCATCATCAGGATTTCACCTTCTTAGCTAGTAGCGCTCATAACCCGCCATACCCAGCGTTATGACAGTTACACAACGACTCACCAGCGACCGGTCGACCCCGCGCTGGGTTGCCGACGCACCCCTCACGCACCGCGGGCACGGCCGACAGCCGGGCCCGAGCAGTCTCGTACTCATCGATGAGGCGTTCGATGACGGCAGCCGTCGGACGCGCCGCATCGATGCTGCCGATGCCCTGACCGGCACACCACACATCGCGCCACGCCCTCGTATTCTTCGCGCTCCGTCGGCGAAATTCATTGCCGCGGAGTCCGATGCAGGTAGGGCATCGGGATCGAGTCCGGCCGCGATAATGCTGCCGCACAGGTAGTTGCCCGTGCGCGCCGGTAAAGAGATCGCTGTAGACGATGTCCGAGGCTGTAGGTGACGGTGTTCGTCTACGTATCCGAGGTCGCCGAGGGTGTTCCAGCCTTTGGCGTTGTATGCGAAAAGCGTTGGACGCGAACCGAGTGGGGCGCAAGATCATCCACCCAGGTCAAGCGACCGTGCGGCGCTCGGCTATCGAATCATCCTGGCATCCATCGGTTTCCGGGTGTCGATTCGTTCGATCAGCCGCTGCCAGCCGTCGGCCAATTGCTGTCGCGCGTCAGCGGTATCCGCCGCGGTCGTGGTGTGCAGATACAGCAGGACGGGGGCTTCCAGGGCCGCGGTCAGCTGGATGGCAAGGATGTCGGTGTCCGGAATGTCGACGCGCGCCTGGTTCAGCAGCATGCGGATGTGGAATTGGGAGATGGTGGCCGCGCCGACGGGGATCGGCTGATTGGCGTCCAAGGATGCGCGGGCGATCGCGACGTGGTCGAACAGGAAGTCCAGGCGGGCGCGTCCGTAGGCGATCAGTCGCTGGATCGGGGCGGCGCCGGGGCCTAGTGGTGGTTGGCCCGACAGTACCGATTGCTGGAAGGCCTTTTCGTCCTCATCCATAAGCGCGTGAAAGATGCCCGCTCTGGTGCGGAATCGGCGAAATACGGTGCCCTTGCCCAGTCCGGCGCGTTCGGCCAGTCCGTCCATGGTCACCTTTTCGACGCCGAGTTCGTCGACCAACTGCCGCGCCACATCCAGCAGATGTCGTCGATTACGTGCGGCATCGCCGCGTTCATTACGCGGCAGGCCCAGGTGTAGCGCGGTCGGTTCCACGGGTTCCAAGTTACCGTCGGGAATGAAAGCGGGGTAAAGTCCGCTTTCGATGCTGTTCGTGTTCGCCTCGCTCACCGCCTCCGGTCGAGCGATTGACTAGGAGTTCTCGATGAACGTCTTCCTCTGGATCCTGCAGGGCCTGCTGGCACTGGTCTTGGTAGCCGCTGGCGCCGGGAAACTCGCCCAGCCGCGCGAAAAACTCGCCGCCAAGATGTCCTGGGTCGAGAGCTTCACCGACCAGCAGGTCAAGGCGATCGGCGCGGTCGAGGTGGTGGGCGGACTCGGCCTCGTGCTGCCCGCGCTCACCGGAATCGTCCCGGTACTTACTCCGATCGCCGCGGTCGGCGTCGCGATCATCATGATCGGCGCCGCCCTGACGCACGCGCGCCGCAGCGAATGGGCCGAAATCGCGCCCAGCGTGGTGCTTTTCATACTTGCCGCCGTGATCGCGTGGGGCCGGTTCGGCCCTTATTCGTTCTGACGCCAGCAGCTGATCGCGGGAGGATACGCGGCTACAGCTGGCCGCACATCCTCCTCGCGCAGCACGAAGCGAAAACCACTGGCACTTCCCATGCTCGGTGGCGCCGCACTCGATCTCTCCGAAATCAGGGTCCGGATCTCGCCGGTTGTCATCGGGATTCTCAGGGTAGCCCCGGTCCGCGCTCTGGATCTGGGTCGGCAGGATCTCGTTCGCACCACCGGCGATGGTGTAGGCACGCGAATACAGGTGCGCGTCCTGCCACCAGCCCGCCGCGACCGCGTCCGGATCGGCCTCGGTCAGCAGTCCGTCCGTGCCCTGTAGCCGCATCCCGAATTCGACCAGGTCGTAATTGAGTTCGCTGAAGAAGATCTTGCCGATCGGGGCGTCGGCGGGCTGTTCGGTGTGGTGCAGCATCCGGGACTGGGCGAGGCCGACCATTGCCGCGTCGACCCGATGCGCCGCCACCTCGACGCCCTCGCCCGCTGGCACTGCCCCACCACCGCACTGCTCCGCGCCACTGCGCCTCTCCACCACCGACAGTGCTGCCGCACACCTACTGACAACCTCGCATACGGTATAGCCTGTGCGAGGCCGTCAGTGGCTATGCGGTAGATGGCGCTGGACGGTATCCGGAATGTTCAATGCATTGGCCGGGTACAGGCCACCTACTGCCGGTGCAGGTTCGGGGCGCCGTTCCCACCGCGCCGCGCTGCGCGCGTGAGCGTTGTCCGCGATTCGGTCTCAGACCCGTACGACTTCGGGTTCGGCATGTTCGGCCGGGTGAGCCGTCACCGCACGACGGACCGGAATGGCCATGGCGATCAATGCCGCGAGAACCGATACGCCACAGCCGATCAAGAACGCGACGCGGAAGCCGTCCTCGGTGGGAATGCTGTGCCCGCCGACCATGACGGTCAGCTGCGCGAGCACCGCGCCGACCACGGCCGCAGAGATCGAGGTGCCGATCGAGCGCATCAGCGTGTTGAAGCCATTGGCGGCGGCGGTCTCCGACTGCGGCACTGCACCCATGATCAGCGCGGGCATGGCACCGTAGGCGAAACCGACACCTGAGCTGCAGATGATGTTCACGATCAGTAGGCCCCAGGTGCTGCCCATCAGGACCTGCGCGGCGCCGTAGCCGACGGCCATGACGGCGGCGCCGACGACAAGGGTGAACTTCGGACCGCGCAATGCCGAAAGCTTCGCGCCCACCGGCGAAATCAGCATCATCATGATTCCGGCGGGAGCCATCCACAGACCCATCGCCATCATCGACTGGCCGAGACCGTAGCCGAGTGAGCTCGGCAGCTGCATCAGCTGCGGGACGCTGAGCTGCAACGCGTACATGCCGACGCCGATCGCGACCGTCGCGAGATTGGTGACCAGCACCTGCGGCCGCGCGGTGACCCGCAGGTCGACCAGCGGTTCGATGGTCCGCAGCTCCCACCAACCCCACACCAGCAGCAGCACCGCGGCCGCGACGAACAGGCCGAGGATGCTGCCACTCGTCCAACCCCACGTCGCGCCCTTGGACACGGCGAGGAGCAGCGCTACCAAACCACCGCCGAGCAGCACCGCACCGAGTCCGTCGAAGTGACCCGACGGCCCCTCGGCAATACCCTCCGGCACGATCACCGTGATCAGCGCGGTGGCGATGGCGACCAGCACCGCCGCCGCCCAGAACAGCACCCGCCAGTTGCTGTACTCGGTGACCGCCGCCGCCAATGGCAGACCGAGCGCGCCGCCGATACCGAGCGAGGAACTGATCAGTGCGATGGCCGAGCCGAGTCGCTCGGGTGGCAGCACGTCGCGCAGCAGCGCGACGGCCAGCGGGATGGTGCCGAAGCCGAGGCCCTGCAGGCCGCGGCCGATGATCATCGGCAGCAACGAACCCGCCATGGCACAGACCACCGAACCGACGATGAGCGGCACGGTCGAGGCGATCACCATCCGGCGCTTGCCGAACATATCGCCGAGGCGACCGGCGACCGGGGTGGCGACCGCGCCCACGAGCAGGGTGACCGTAACCACCCAGGACGTATTGGCCGCCGAGGAATTCAGAATCTGCGGCAACTCGCCGAGCAATGGCACCACGAGCGTCTGCATCAGCGACGCGACGATGCCGGTATAGGCCAGCACGGCCAGGATGGCGCCCGGCCGGACAGCGGAATCAGGCTTGTCCACGCAAATCTCCCTCGGACTCACAACAGTCATACGTGTATCATGCACTAGACGTGCATCATACATTTCGCATGAACAATACACGCGCTGTGTGTGATGCACATTCCCCGAGGACGAAGGCCAAGCGCATAGAACTGGCGTCCGAATCAGCCGCCCGCGACGTGGTCGAAGCCGGGCAGATGCTCGGCGCCGTCTGACGGCGCCCAGCAGCGAGCCAGGCCCAGCTCCGCCGCCCGATCGACCAGTTCCACCCGGAAACCGTTGGCGCCGCGCAGAAATGCGAAGAACAGGCGCCTGGCGTCAGCGGCCCGGGTGGCCCTCGGTGACGTATCCGTGGCGCACGAGTTCGGCGGCCACATCGTCGGACCAGTAGCCGATGTGATGAATCCCGGTCTCCCCCACCGGTTCCCACAGCCTGTGACCATCTGTCTGGCCAATCCGAGTGCGGTTGCTCGCATGGTTGATGCCCCCGACTGCCGAGATCACCTGGGAACGCTCGGTCATGCCGAGTTCAGGGTGTTTGTGGGAACGTGGACGCGATTTCGGCTGTACCGATGAATTTGGTGTGTATCCGTCGTCGATACCGCTGGATACACCGATTGCGGTGGGCCTGTGCTGGGACGGTTCCAGTGCGACAGGAAACAGATGGAGACAATGATGAGCGTCGACGACTCCGCACAGGAGCACACGATCCGGACGAGTGAGCAGGGGGCGCGGGTGAGCGGTCCCACGGTGTTGGTTGCGGGGGCGAGCATCGCGGGGCCCGCGCTGGCCCACTGGCTGCGTAGGCGGGGCGCGGAGGTGACCGTGGTCGAGCGGGCCCCCGAGCTGCGCCCGGGTGGTCAGGCGGTGGACGCACGCGGGGTGACCAAGGAGGTCATCCGGCGAATGGGGCTGGACGCGGCGGTGCGCGCGGCCTGTACCGAGACCGTCGGCGCGTACACCGTGGACGCGGACGGGAACGTGCTGGAGACCTTCCACGCGGACGACCACGGTGGTGACGGGTTCATCGCGGAGATCGAGATCCTGCGCGGCGACCTGTCCCGGGTGCTCTACGACGACACCCGCGATGGTGTCGAGTACATCTTCGGCGACCGGATCGCCGAACTCACCCAGGACGCGGACGGAGTCGACGTCGCCTTCGAGGGCGGCGGGCGGCGGCGCTTCGACCTTGTGGTCGGGGCGGATGGGCTGCACTCGGGGCTGCGTGCGATGGTCTTCGGGCCGCGTGAGCGGTTCGTCCGCCACCTCGGGCATGTGCTGGCCTTCTACAGTGTGCCCAACAAGTTCGGGCTGGACCGCTGGCTGATCGAGTACCAGGAAGCCGGACGCTCCGCTGGCCTGCGGCCCATCCAGGACGCCACCCGGGCGATGGCCATGTTCTCCTTCCCGGCGGCCGACCTCGACGTCGACTACCGCGATGTCGAGGGCCAGAAGCGGCTGCTGCGCGAGCGGATGGCCGGTTTCGGCTGGTTGACCTCGGACATCCTCGCGCACCTTGACGACACCCCGGACTTCTACCTCGATCAGGTCGCCCAGGTGGTGATGGACCGCTGGTCGAACGGACGGGTGGGGCTGCTCGGCGACGCGGCGTTCAGCTCTTCGCCGATGTCCGGGCAGGGCACCGGGCTGGCCCTGGTCGGCGCCTACCTGCTGGCCGGAGAGCTGGCCGCGGCCGGGTGGGACCCGGCGGCCGGGTTCGCCGCATACGAGGCGCGGATGCGCTCGTTCGTCGAGGCCAACCAGGAGATCGGCCGGTTGAACGCGCGCAGCCGCGACGTCCCCGGACCGGACGCCGAGCCGATCCCCGATTTCACCGGCGAATGGTTTACCGAGCTGATCGGGCGTGCGATCCACGGCGTCGAACTGCCCGACTACGCAGGGCTGCCCGACTCCGATGCCCCGGCCGCACCGCCGATCACCTCCTCGGCCAAACCGTAGGTGTCACATAACGTGTCGACAGGGACGACGCTTCGGACGGCTGCCGGACTACGCCCGCTTATCGAGCGATTTTCCGCTGGTCACAACCAGTGAAGGCGGTGCTGGGCACTCGGTCGGCGATTGCCTGGTGCGCCGAGAGCAATCCCGTTCAAGCGGCCATCTCTTGGGCGATCGCTTCCGCGAAGGCGTCCACGTCGGCCTCGGTGGTGTCGAACGAGCACATCCAACGAACCTCGCCGGTGCGTTCGTCCCAGGTGTGGAAGCGGAACCGTTTCTGGAGTCGCTCGGTGACCTCCCGGGGAATTATGGCGAAGACGGCATTGGCCTGGACCGGCCGTACGATCTCGACGCCTGGCACCCGGGCGACGGCCGCGGCAAGCCGGGCCGCCATGGCGTTGGCGTGCCGGGCATTGCGCAGCCACAGATCACCCTCCAGCAGAGCGATGAGCTGCGCCGACACATACCGCATCTTGGAGGCCAGCTGCATCGCGGCCTTGCGGAGGTACGTCACGCCACGCACCGCGTCCGGGTTGAGCACCACGATCGCCTCGCCGAGCAGCGAGCCGTTCTTGGTGCCGCCGAACGACAGCACGTCCACCCCGACTTCGGAGGTCAACGCGCGCAACGGCACATCGAGCGCGGCGGCCGCGTTGGCCAGTCGGGCGCCGTCCACGTGCAGCAGCATGCCGCGCTCGCGTGCCAGCGCACCGATCGCCGCGATCTCGCCGGGCGTGTAGAGGGTGCCGAGCTCGGTGCTCTGCGTGATAGAGACAACTTTGGGCTGGGCGTGGTGCTCCTCGCCGAAGCCCCACGCGTACTGGTCGAGCAACTTCGGCGTCAGTTTGCCGTCCGGGGTGGGCACCGGGATCAGCTTGAGCCCGGCCACCTTCTCGGGTGCGCCGCACTCGTCCAGGTTGATGTGTGCGGACTCCGGGCAGATCACCGCGCTCCACCGCTCGCACATCGCCTGCAGCCCAACCACATTGGCGCCACTGCCATTGAAGACCGGATAGACATCGGCACGCTCGCCGAAATGGCCCTTGATCAGTTCGCGCAGCCGAACGGTGTGGACATCCGCGCCGTAGGCAGGCTGGTGCCCGTCGTTGGCGGCGGCCAGCGCCGCCATGATGTCCGGGTGCACGGAGGCGTTGTTGTCACTGGCGAAACCGCGTATCGGCTCGCACTCGGGAAAGGTGTCGCTCACTGATCCTCTTCCGTCAGCAGGGGGAAGGCGCCGTTCTCATCGTGGACCTCGCGGCCGGTGAGGGGCGGGTTGAACACGCAGACCGCGCGGAACCGGGTGTGGGCGCGCAGGGTGTGATGCTGGTGTGCGTCGACCAGGTACATCACTCCCGGCTCGAGACAATGCCGTTCACCGGTCTCGTCGTCGACCAGTTCACCACGACCCTCGATGACGTAGACGGCCTCGATATGGTCGGCGTACCACATCTTGATCTCCGCGCCTGCGTCCACCACGGTGTCGTGCAAGGAGAACCCGACCTTCTCCTTGGCGAGCACCAGACGACGGCTATTCCACCTGGGGCCCTTCACTTCTCGTTCGGTGCCGGTGATCTCTTCCAGTGAACGGACGATCATGGAGTTCGTTTCCTTTGTCTCGTGCGTTTCCTGCGGATACTGAGATCATGGCCGCTGGCACAGCATCCACAACAGTGGCAGAAATGCCCCCTATCGCTAAAATCGCGCCACACAGCGAACTTTCGGGAGAACATGGCCAGGTTCACCGTAAGGGCCCATCGCGTCGCCCCCACGGGGTCACGGCGAAAAGGTCTGCGACGACTGCTACCACGCGAAGCACATGGCGACATAACCATCCGGCGAGGCACCACTTACGGTCGTGGCCGGGATCTTGCACAGTGGAGTCATGAACGCATCGGAAAAATGGACCGGCATCTGGACGAATGAATACGGCTCACGCCTGCACATCACCGACGACACCGGCGGGCGCATCGAGGGAACCTTCACAACGGCGCTCGGCGACAGTGCATTTGCCGGGTCGACATTCCCGATCATCGGGCTGAGCAAAGGCAAAGGTTTGCACTTCGCATTCGCTACCACGGACGAGCCCAGCACGATCGCCTCATTTACCGGGCTGCTGCGTGGCGACGCTCTGCACATGGCATGGCACGTGGTCTCCGACCGGGCCGTCAAGCCACCGAACCCGCAAGCGGAGCCGACAGAAATCGAACTGCCCTGGGCGCACGCGGTGCTGGCGAACACCGACACTTTTCGCCGACAATCCTGATCCTGAGATCGACTGTGCCGGAGGGCTTCCCCGAGCGAAATCCCGCTGGCTGTGCGGACCCGCACCACGCCGCCCTGTGCAGCGTCTGCGGGAAGCGCGAATCAGCGGCTGATGATGGAATGTCTCGGCCAAGGACGGCCGTGGTAGCGCTCGATATCGGTATTGAAGCGTTCGAGATAGGCCGCGAAGGCGGCGACATCGTCGGGCGACCAGTCGGCCATGATGTTGTCCAGGTCGCGGACGCTCTTGGTGCGGTCGGAGTCGAGTTGGCGACTGCCCTCGGGGGTAATGCGGAACAGTCGAGCCATGCCGCCCTCGGGGTCCGGAATCCGTTCGATCAGGCCCGCACGCATCATCGCGGCGGTTTGCCGACGCAGCGTGGACGCCTCCAACCCCAGCGCCTCGCTCAGCTGGCCGATGGACATCGGACCTTCGCCGCGCAGTCGGTTGAGCAGGGTATAGGCGCTGCGGTCCATACGGCTGGCACCGCGCCGAGACGCCAGACTGTATCGACCGAGCAGCATGGTCTCGAATTCGATCAAATGCGTGGGCTTGTCCATCCCGACCCTTCTGCCGATGCGCGCATCACCAATGCCGCATGTGTATCACACACGCTGTCAACGCCACGCCCGCATGTGCATATTACACGATACGTGTACCGTACACGCCGCTTGGGTCCGAAGGCGGCGCCCGCTCAGGGCAGGCGCGCCTTGGCCGAGTGGTCAGGAGGTGGGCTGGCGCAGGTCGTAGACCGTCGTGCCGCCGATCGTGCTGGCGGTGTAGTGCGCCTTGACCCATGCGGTGATTTCGCTTGCGCTGCTGTTCGATCCGCCGCCGGGGCCACCGCCCATGCCGCCGCCCGCGATGAAGTACGCGATATCGCCGTTCGCGACGTACTGCTGGAATTGCGCGAGTGTCGGGGAGTTGTCGCTGCCGGTGAAACCACCGATCGCCATAATCGAAGCGCCGGTGGACAATTCGAGACCGCTCACCGACATCGAGCCCACCGCCGCTGCGGCCCAACGGGTGTCGGTATCGCGCACCAACTGCTGCAGTTCGGTGTTGGATGAATTCGAGCCGCCCGGTCCGCCGTCGCCGTCACGGTTTGCGGTCGCATCAGCGCTTGCCTGCTCGGTCCCCTTCTGTTCGGCACCCGCTTGCTCAGCTGCCGTGCCGCCGAAAGATGTTGCGCCGGTAGGAGATTCGCCGAATCCATCGGGCGCCGCGCCCCCGCCACCCGGTCCGCCCATCCCCCGACCCGCGACTGCCGGGCCAGAGGTCGGAATGGAACCGGAATGCGCGGTCGCCGCGGTCTCGATCGCATACCCGGTGGTCCCCGCGAGGCCGAACAGCAGTCCGGCGACGGCGACGACTGCGGTTAACCTGCCGAACTGGTGTGCGCCGACCACGACGATGGCCGCGACCACGATCGAACCGATCAGCACGATCCAGCGCAACGCCGGGTACCAGTCGGGTGTGCGGTCGAGCAGAATGAAGTTCCAGATACCGGTCGAGGCGGACATGGCCGCGAGTGCGATACGCGCCGTGACGAATTGGCGACCGCGCCATAATTCGACCACCGCGATACCGATCAGCGCCGCGATCGCCGGGGCGAGGGCGACGGTGTAGTACGGGTGCATGGTGCCCTGCATGTAGCTGAATACGACACCGGTGACTAGCAGCCAACCGCCCCACAGCATCAAACCGGCACGGGTGCGATCGGTCCGCGGGGTGCGGCGGGTGAACCACAGACCGGCCAGCAGACCGATCAAGGCCGCGGGCAGCAGCCAGGAGATTTCGGTGCCCATCGAATCGCCGAACAATCGGGTGATCCCGGTGCTGCCGCCGAAGCCTGTGTTGCCACCGCCACCACCGCCGTTGCCCCCGCCGCCGAGGACACGGCCGAGACCGTTGTAGCCGAGCGCGAGGTCGAGCAGGCTGTTGTCGGTCGAGCCGCCGATGTACGGACGCGAGTCACTGGGCCACAAGCTGACCAGGGCGACGAACCAGCCGCCCGAGAGCACCATTGCCATGAAGGCGGCGAGCAGCTTGGCGATGCGACGCCAGAAGCCGATCGGTGCGGCGACCAGGAACACCAGTCCGAGTGCGGGTAGTACCAGGAACGCCTGCATCATCTTGGTGAGGAAGCCGAATCCTACTGCCACACCCGCCAATACGAGCCAGCGGCCGCTGCCGCGCTCAGTGGCGCGTACGGTGCAGTACGCCGCGACGACGAGCAGTAGCACCAACAGTGCGTCCGGATTGTTGAACCGGAACATCAGTGCCGCAACGGGAGTCACGGCGAGCGCCGTACCCGCGAGCAGCCCGGCGGCCGGGCCGCTCCACCGGCGCACCGCGGCGTACACCAAACCGACCGATGCCACGCCCATCAGCGCCTGCGGCAGCAGCATGGAGAACGAACTGAAGCCGAGCAGCCTGCCGGACAAGCCCATCACCCACAGCGATGCGGGCGGTTTGTCGACGGTGATGGCATTGCCGGAATCCAGCGAACCGAACAGCAGCGCCTTCCAACTCTGCGTGCCCGCTTGGACCGCGGCGGCGTAGAAGTCGTTGGCCCAGCCGGATTTACTGAGTGCGCACAGGTAGAGGACGGCGGCGGCCGCGAGCAGGGTCCACAATCCAGGGCGTGCCCAGCGTGGCTGATCGGACGGGCCGAACAGCCAGCGCGTCGATCGTTTTCGGTGCGCGACCGCGTGCCGCGGACCCGCTGGTACCGCGTGCCGCACGGGCCGCGCTTCGGTCATGGTCATATCGAGTCCTTCACGTGTTTATCGTCAGTGGGTGGTGGTGAGGTCGTAGACCGTGACGCCGTCGATCGTTTGGGCGGCGAAGTTGGCCGATGACCGCGCACCCGATGGCTCGACCGCCGTGGCGGGAGCTCCCAGCAATGTTGTCGTCACGCTTCGATCGTCGCGGGCGGACGTAGTGGCAAGCTATGCCGTAACTGTGAGTTCGCTGTGTGGCGCAGCACTCAATTCGCCGCAGCGGCGCCGGGCAGACGCACGGTGAATTCGGTGCGGCCGGGCACACTGTCGACCGAGATATCGCCGCCGTGCGCCTTGACGACGGCCGCGACGATCGCCAGCCCGAGACCGGTGCTGCCCGCCCGTCGCGACCGCGACGAGTCACCGCGCGCGAAACGATGAAAAACCATCGGCTGCAGGGCTTCCGGGATACCGGGACCGTAGTCGGTGACCCGCCACACCGCTCCCCCGTCGCCGTTGAATTCGAGCGATGTGACCACCGTCGTGCCAGGACCGGTGTGGACGCGCGCGTTGGTCAGCAGATTGGCGAGCACCTGATGCAATCGAGCCGCGTCACCGGTGCTCACCACCGGCTCGTCGGGCAGCTCCAGATCCCAGCGGTGTTCGGGACCGGCGATATGCGCGTCGCTCACCGCGTCCACCGTGAGCTGGGTCAGATCCACCGGCTCATGCTCCAGCCCACGTCCGGAATCCAGCCGCGCGAGCAACAGCATGTCCTCGACCAAGCCCGTCATCCGCCGGGATTCGGAGTCCACCCGACCCATCGCATACGCCACCTCGGCGGGCACCTCGGCCCGTTCGCGTTGCGCCAGTTCGGCATAGCCACGAATGGCGGCCAGCGGAGTGCGCAGTTCATGACTGGCATCGGCGAGGAATTGCCGGACCCGAGTCTCGCTGTCATGACGCGCCGACAACGCGCTGGTGATGTGATCGAGCATCCGGTTCACCGCCGCACCGAGCTGCCCGACCTCGGTGCTCGGATCGGCATCCGCGGCCGGAACCCGCACGGGCAGAACGACTTCGCCGCGATCCAGTTCCAGATCGGCCACCCGCGCGGCCGTCGCCGCGACCCGATCCAGTGGCGCGAGGGCGTGTCGAATGAGCCAGATGCCGACCGTGATCGCGATGATCGACACGATCGCTGTGACGATCCCCAAGATCAACAAGACACGCAGCAGAGTGGCGTCGACCGCGGTCAACGGCATACCGGTGACAACGATCTCACCCGACCACGCCGTATCCGCGACCACTCGATAGCGGCCCTGCCCGTCGAGCGCGACATCGACCGGCTTCCCGTCAGCTGGCACCGCGGCAAGCTGCTGTTGCGCGCTGTGCGAGAGCGAACGCTGTGTGCCGTCGGCACCGATCCGGCCCGCCTTGGTGACAGTGCCCTGGTTCACGATCGCGCCGATCGTGTCGGGCTGGATGCCGCGTCGATCCAGGAAGTCCGGTCCCGGACCGGAACCCGACGGCGGCGGGGGCGGCGGTGGCGGCATCGACGGCTGGCCGCTCGGTCGTGGCCCGAGGCTCGGACCGCCACCGACATCACCGAGTGAACGCTTCTGCACATCGATCAGCTCGGTGTCCAGCTGATGTACCAGGAACTGCCGCAATGCGAATTCCGTCGCCGCGCCGATGCCGACGACCACGATCACTAGCAACAGCACCTGCCCGACCAACAGGCGCGCCCGCAGCGACCAGCGCCTCGGCTTCCGCACTCGGCGCAGCACCTCAGGCCGCGGGCTTGAGGACATATCCGGCGCCGCGCAGGGTGTGGATCATCGGGGCCCGTCCACTATCGATCTTCTTGCGCAGATACGAGACATACAGCTCGACGATGTTGGATCGGCCGCCGAAGTCGTAACTCCACACCCGATCCAGGATCTGCGTCTTACTCAACACCCGCTTGGGATTGCGCATGAAGAATCGCAGCAACTCGAATTCGGTGGAGGTCAGCACGATCAGCTCACCGGCCCGGGTGACCTCGTGGCTGTCCTCGTCGAGCACCAGATCACCGACCACCAACTGCGCGCCGCTGTCCTCGGTGGCTACGCCGGTGCGACGCATCAGCGAACGCAGCCGCAGCACCACCTCTTCGATGCTGAAGGGTTTGGTGACGTAGTCGTCGCCGCCCGCGGTCAGCCCGGCGATGCGGTCCTCGACCGAATCCTTCGCGGTCAGCAAGAGCACCGGCAGATACGGCAGCTGCGCGCGCAACTTGCGCAGCACCTCGAGCCCGGTCATATCCGGCAACATCACATCGAGCACGACCACATCCGGGCGTACCTCGCGCGCTTTCGCGACGGCCGTTCGACCATCGCCCGCGGTAGCGACCTTCCACCCTTCGTACCGCAGGGCCATCGACATCATCTCGGCAAGCACGGGCTCGTCGTCGACGACCAACACGGTGATGGGGCTGCCATCGGCGCGGCGCATGACTACTCGTTCGGCCGGGCCGCTCCCGGCGCTCATCGCGGACATCGTCCTACCATGACCGCGAATGCTGGGGGGTAGCTGTGCCGAATCTATGGGTCAGCTGTGAGCGCGCCCCCAGCCGATCCAGAACCAGCGCACAGCCCATGCCAAGGTAGGCGGACCGAGGTCGGATCCGAGCACTTATCCGGTCCGCACCGCAAGGAGCACCATGAGCCATCCCACTCTCGAGCCGCCATCGGAACCCGACACCGTATGGGGCACACCACAACCCGCGCAGGCGAGAACATGGTCCGCCAAGAAGACCCTGGCCGCGGTCGGAATCGCTGGGGCGGGCGATGCTGCCGTCTACTCGAACCGGCAACTGATCGGTTCATAGCTGGCACTTAACTTCCGCCAACGATGGACAAATGTTGGGACTCAACGATTCTCGGGGTCGGCCCGTGCACGTGGCCGATGGTTTCGGAGCTGATCCGACAACAGGAGGAATGTAGATGAGTTTCACATCGAAGCTGGCAGTGACCGCGGCCGCCGGTGCCGTCGCGCTCGGCATGCTCGGCATCGGAGCCGGTCCGGCGAGCGCCGACGGACAACAGGGACCGATGCCCGGACAGCAGTGCCAGCCTCCTGGCGATCACCCGCAGGGCCCGCCGCCCGGCGACCACCAGGGCCCGCCGCCCGGCGACCACCAGGGCCCGCCTCCTGGCGACCACCCGGATGGCCCGCCGTCCGGCGACCAACCGCAAGGTCCGCCCCCGCAGTGCCAGTCAGGTCAGTAACCCCTTGCACCCCAACATATCCCGATGACGTAAGCGCGGCGGCGGACCCGACTGTCCACTGCCGCGCTTCGTCGGTATAGCCGAATGACCGCACAGCCGAATACAACAACCACCGCGATATACGATGAGCCGAAACCCTTGTGAATTAGCGCATTTCGAATCACGGGGAGTGAAGTATGATGGCCCGGGCGGTCGCTCGGAGTAGTGGGCGGCGAGATCTTGTGCCAATCGACCGAGGTGGCGGATGTGGGTCTGAGTGGTAAGCGGTTCCTGGATGTGGCCGGGAGCCGGGAAGCGGCCGTGACGGTGCTGGCATCGATCACCGGGTTGTACTACCTGATCGTCGCCGTCACCAACTGTATCGACACCGATACCAACCGGCGGGGCGTGCAAGCGGTGCTGTCGATGCAGGCCACGATCCACCATTCCGGTACCGACTGGCGGGCCATCACCAACAGCACGGTCATCCTCATCGCTTACATCGCGATCGTGACCTGGGAGTATCTGGTAGCTCTCGTGCTACTCGCCGCGGCAGTAACCGGTTGGTTGGCACTGTTCGGCCGGAACTCCGCCAGAACCGCACTCGCCGCGAAGTTGTCGAGTCTCGGCTGGACCATGGTGGTCCTGCTGTTCGCCGGGGGCTTCCTCACCATCGGCGGCGAATGGTTCCGGATGTGGGCGAACAAACAAGTGAACGCCACATCAGCGGCGCTGCAGAACTTCCTCATAGCCGCGGTCGGACTCATCCTGGTACACATGTCGAGCCGCGCCGAATCCCGAGAGAAGCCGTAGCAGAAGGTCTTTCGCCCCGCGACCCGCACCTCAGCCAGAGTAGCGGTAGCGGCGCATCCACTTGGTCATGATCCATTTCTCGCCGGACAGGACCGGCGCTCCGGCATGCTTCGTGGCCGGGTCGAGCTGTCCGAGGTCATTGAAATATCGGAAATAGAGCGCATGGCCTTTGCGCGGAGAAATCGAAATGCCTGCCTCCGGAAAGACGGTGTCACCGCCGCCTTCGACATCATTGAGGTAGACCACGAGTGTCGCCGTCCGCTGGCCGCCGCGAGCGATATGAGCGATGTGGCCGGGTTGGTCCGGCGGAAAGTAATCGAAATGGGCACGGTACTCGCCGCCCACTCCATACCGCAGAATTTGCAGGCCCTCACCGTTTTCCAACGGCCAGTTCATCAGGGCGGAGATCCGCCGATCGAGTCGGTCGATCAATGGGGTCTCGGACAACTGAAAAGACGTGCTTTCGCTGGAGCGATTCCCAACTATCTCCGCACGCCCGGTGGCGGGATCGACGATCGTCGACCGCTGCAATTTACCTTCGGACAGCTCGATAACCTGATCACATTCCTCGTCGGAGAGCACATCGGCGAACAGAATCAGCTGCGGCCGCTCCACCCGCAATATCGAGGGGATCGCGCGGTCGTGCGCGTGAATAATTCCATCGGGCGAAACCGGACACGCGTCGTACTCGTGGCGCGCGGGGCCGGGAAGCTCTCCCGCCAGGAAAGCACGCACCGCCGTCGCGGCGACATCCTGGTCGAAACCACCCTTGACCATCGATTCGACCACCGATTCGATAGAACAACCCCGTGCGAGATTTTCCTGTAACCAGTTCCGCCACGAAGCATCCATTGTCGCCGTCATATTCGCAGATTTTATGCTCCGATATCAGCAGGTCTATTTCCGCTGCTGGGAATTATCGGATGAGATCCGTCAGCGGCTCAGCACCGTGGTGTCGAAGAAATGCCGCGAGGCGCGGTACACATGCCTACCCATTTCGATCGGATGCCCGGAGTCATCGAAGGCGACCCGCTGCATGGTCAGCAACGGCGCGTTCGTGCGCTCGTCGAGCAGCCGCGCCTCGGCCCTGGTGGCGCCGCGCGCGCCGATCCGCTGGCGGGCGAGTGCGATGTGGATTCCCTTGGCCCGCAGGCATTCATAGAATCCGTGCAGTTCGAGCTGGTCGGGTGCGGGTGCGAATTCGGCGGGCACGTAATTGGTCATGACAGCCAGCGGCTCACTCCCGGCGCGGCGCAGCCTGCGGAAGGTCACGAAGCGGGCGTCCTCGGGCACGCCGAGTTCCTTGGCGATATCGGGATCCGGAGCGCCGAGCTGATAGTCGAGCAATTCGGTGGTCGGTTCCTGGCCCGCGGTGAGCAGGTCGTCGTACAGACTGGTCAATTCGACTGGGCGATGCACCTGATTCTGCACCACCTGGGTGCCTACCCCGCGTCTGCGCAGCAACAGTCCCTTATCGACCAGACCCTGGATCGCCTGCCGCGTGGTCGGCCGGGACAGATTGAGCCGTTTGGCCAGGTCCAACTCGTTCTCCAGGCGGTCTCCCGGCGCGAGCCGCCCTTCCAGGATGGCCTTCTCGATGCCCTGTGCCAGTTGGAAATACAGCGGGACCGGGCTGGTGCGGTCGATCGCGACATCCAGTGGCGCGGGCATCGTCGGCTCCTCGGGGCGAGCGGGCGCGGGTGAGCGCCGTTTCTTCCACTGTAAATCACGACGAGCCGCGCTTGTTGGTTATGTCTGTAAGTCCATATGTCCTTACAAAGCCTTGACAAGTAGGTATGGCGAGCGCACAGTCTGGATACGCGGCGATGCCCGTGCCCTAGGACCCTGGAGTCAGCCTGTGAATGCTCAATTCGAGGTCGTGTCGACCGGTCGGGTCGGTGTCGACATCTATCCGCTCCAATCCGGGGTGGGGTTGGAGGATGTCGACACCTTCGGCAAGTTCCTCGGCGGTAGCGCCGCCAATGTGGCTGTCGCGGCGGCGCGGCTCGGTCGGCGCACCGCGTTGTGGTCCGGCGTCGGCGCCGATCCCTTCGGTCGGTATGTGCGGCGCGAACTGGTCCGGCTCGGCGTATCGGATGCCCTCGTGCAGACCATCGATCGTCTACCGACGCCGGTGACCTTCTGCGAGATCTTCCCGCCGGACGATTTCCCGCTGTACTTCTACCGCGAACCCAGCGCGCCGGACCTGCAGATCACCAGCGGCCAGGTGGATCCAGACATCATCCGCGGGGCGGGCGTGTACTGGTCGACGGTCACCGGCTTATCCCAAGAGCCTTCTCGTACAGCACATTTCGATGCCTGGTCGATCCGCGATCGGCAGCCGCTCACTGTACTCGACCTGGACTACCGGCCGATGTTCTGGGCCGATGAGAACCAAGCCCGCACACACGTGCGCGAGGCACTGACGCAGGTGACGGTGGCGGTCGGCAATCGCGAGGAATGCCGCATCGCCGTCGACGAGACCGACCCGCATCGCGCCGCCGACGCGCTGTTGGATCTGGGTGTGGAACTGGCCATCGTCAAACAGGGGCCGGATGGCGTGCTCGGCAAGACCCGCCACGAATCGGTGGTGGTGCCTCCTGCCACCGTCGAGGTGGTCAATGGCCTAGGCGCGGGCGATGCCTTCGGCGGCAGTTTGTGTCACGGCCTACTGGCCGGATGGGATCTGGAGACCATCCTGCGCCGCGCCAATGCCGCCGGTGCCATTGTGGCCGCCCGACTCGAATGCTCCACCGCCATGCCGACCAGCGCCGAAATCGACGGTCTCGTCGCGCTGTCATTGATTGGAAAGGCCCGGAAATGAAGGTAGCCTCGCGCAGCGATTCGATGAGGGGTGATGGCCGGAAGACGGGAGTGCGGTCCTATGCCGAGCTGACCGAGTTGCGTGCGGACGACCCCGCCGCCATCGCAAGAGCTTTCGCCACCCGGACCCGCCGCGATCTGGTGCGCGGCGACGGGCGATTGATGATCATCGCCGCCGACCATCCGGCCCGCGGCGCGCTGTCGGCGTCGGGCAACCCCTACGCCATGAACAGCCGCAGGGAACTGCTGGACCGGTTGGTGACGGCTTTGGCCCGGCCGGGCGTGGACGGTGTGCTCGGCACCGCGGACATCATCGAGGATCTGCTACTACTCGGCGCGCTCGAGGACAAGGTCGTCTTCAGCTCGATGAACCGCGGCGGCATCGCGGGCGCGGATTTCGAGCTCGACGATCGAATGACCGGATATACAGCGCGGGCGACCGCCGCGGCCGGACTCAACGGCGCGAAGATGCTCAACCGGTTCGATCTCACCGATCCCGGCACGCTGTCGATGATGACCGCGAGCGCCGCCGCCATCGACGAACTCGCCGCGCTCGGATTGACCGCATTGCTGGAGCCGTTCATGTCGCACCGACCCGACGGGCCAGGAACGAAGGTGGTCAACGATCTGTCACCGGATGCGGTCATCAAGAGCGTGCATCTGGCGCAGGGGCTCGGCTCCACCTCGGCCTACACCTGGTTGAAGCTGCCCGTCGTCGCGGAGATGGAGCGCGTCATGGATGCCACCACCCTACCCACCCTGCTGCTCGGCGGGGATCCGCAGACCGGTCCCGGCGAAACCCACGCACGTTGGGCGAAAGCCCTTGCGCTTCCCGGTGTTCGGGGGCTCATCGTGGGTCGTGCGCTGCTGTACCCGCCGGACGACGATGTCGCGGGCGCGGTCGATGCGGCCGTATCGCTGGTGCGGTGATGGCGATGCACAGCAAGCATTTCGTACCCGCCGCCCGCACCTATCGCGCGCCGTACACGGTGGCGCTCACCCAGGAGGCGGCCGGGTGGGATCATGCCAGCCTGCACGTCATCGAGCTCGCGCCGGGGCAGACGCATCGCACGCACAGCCGTTCCGATGAGATCGTCGTGGTGCCGCTATCCGGATCCTGCATCGTGGCAAGTGCTGGCGAGACGTACGAATTGGCGGGACGCACTAGCGTTTTCGACGGGCCGACCGATTTCGCCTACATCGGAAGGGACCGCTCCTACGCCGTAACCAGTACGGCTGGCGGACGATTCGCGCTCGGCGGCGCCCGCGCCCAGCGGCAGTTGCCACTGCGCTATGTGCCCGCGGCCGACGTGGCGGTGGAGTTGCGCGGTGCGGGCAATTGCAGTCGCCAGGTGCACAATTTCGCGACCTCGGACACCTTCGAGGCCGATTCGATCATCGCCTGCGAGGTGATCACGCCAGGCGGTAACTGGTCGTCGTATCCGGCGCACAAACACGATGAGCTCTCCGACACCGAGACCCCGCTCGAGGAGATCTACTACTTCGAATTCGCCCGTGGCGCAGACGATTCGCCCGGATTCGGGTACCACCGCGTGTACGGGACCCCCGAGCGGCCGATCGATGTGCTCGAGGAGGTCCGGGACGGCGATGTGGTGCTGGTGCCGCACGGCTACCACGGCCCGTCCATCGCAGCGCCCGGCTATCACATGTACTACCTGAACATCATGGCCGGTCCAGGGCCGGAGCGGGCCTGGCGGATCAGCGACGACCCTGCACAGACGTGGCTGCGCGGCACATGGGCCGATATGGATATCGATCCGCGACTTCCCATGGGCGCGAAGCAGACTCGGCGGTAAGTCCGCGCCGATCAACTGAGCGCATCGAGTTCTCAGTGCGGGGAAGAGCCCGCACCTGTCCGATGACGCACAATCTGTCCTGGCTCGAAATGGGCCGCTTTTCGCGGGTGACGGGTGCGAAAACGACTCCAGGACAGGAGATGTCGTGACGACCAGCGAGCGGGACGCGCTCTCGGACAGATACCGCAAGTTCCGGGTCGAGAACTTCCCGCAAACCGATTTGGCCGGTTATCTGCCGGTCGACGGCGTCGAGGTCAAATTCCTCGACGGATGCAATCGGTCCTGCATCTTCTGCGTGAACGAGGACTACATCGGGAAACGGTTGAATCCGTTGGACACCGGGCGCTTCACACAGTCACTGCTCGACTGGATCGACTCGCCGACCGAGCCGGAACGACCCGAGGCGGTCTACGGCACTGGCGGTGAGCCCCTGATGGCGCTGGATCTCGTCGAGGAGGTCTTCCGTCCGCTCGGCGAACGCGGCATCACCACCCGCCTGGTGACCAATGGCACGCTGCTGGACGAGAAGCGGATCGCCCGACTGGTCGATATGAAGTTGTCCGGGGTGAAGGTCACCTACAACACCGCCGATGCCGCTCGGTTGGCGGCCCTGATGAAGGGCTCGAAATACGGTGACGCCGAACTGATCCTGCGCAATATCCGGCTGGCCAAGGCGGCCGGACTGTGGGTGTTCATCCGAATCGGGCTCGGCAAGCACAACTTCGACGAGGCGCCACGGATCTATCGCATCATGCGCGAGATCGGCGTCGATGTCGTGCAGATCAAGCCGTGGATTCCGTCCGGACTCGCGGCGGCCAATCAGACCGAGCTGAGCCTGAGTCCGAAAGTGCTGTTCGATCGGTTCACCGGAATCATGGAAGAGCTGTACGACGAGATCCAGCAACCCGGTGGTCCGGAGGTGACCGTCTCCTGCTATCCGCCCGCGCGGAATCTGGGATTCACGGTCAAGGATTGCGCCAATGTGGCCAAGATCTACTGTGAGCCCTGCGGCCACGCGCTGGTGTGCAATTTCTCCGACGAATACCTCGGTAGCTGGTTTCCCGAGGACGGTGGCCTGCTCGCGTGCGTGCGACGCCGCCGTGAGCTGTATCCGAAGATCATGGACGCCAACGGTGTCGCGTCGTGCCCGGCGCGGCTGAACTGGTCGTCGCCGACCGCGGTGGTGAACCCCGCGCCCGAGTGGAAGCCCGCGTCACTATTGCCGCTCGCTGTCGTCAATGCCGAATGAGTCCGCAGCGGATTTTGCTCCTCTCGCGCAAACCGCTCATCGAGCGCCCACTGCACGAGTGGCTCGCCGAAGTCGTGACCGACACCGTTCTCATCACCGTGCCAGAGGCGTTGGCTGATGTCGGCGCGGACGTGCGAGGGCGGTTCCTGGACTGCCGGACCGTAACGGATTACCAATCGTGGTCCACGGAGTGGACGGCCGAATGTGCGGCGCGCGAACACCGCGTCGGTCTCGTCGCCAGTTCGAGTGAGGACGATGTGCTGCGCAGCGCACGACTGCGCGACCGGCTCGGATTGCCCGGGCAGACAACGGCATCCGCGCTCGCCTACCGCGACAAGCTGATCATGAAGGATACGGCCGGAGTGGAGGCTCCTCGGCGGCGGGCGATCGACCGGCCGACCGACCTGATCGAGTTCACCGAGGAGACAGGACTGCCGGTCGTCGTGAAGCCACGTCGCGGCTCCGCATCCATCGGGGTGCGCATCCTGCGCGACGGAGCGGATGTCACCGCATTCCTGACCTCGGGCGCATTGCCCGCGGCGCCGCAGCGTTCGGGCCGGTGGATCGCCGAGGAATACATCGATGGCGACTTCTTCCATGTGGACGGCGTCATGGCCGACGCGGCGGTGGTGCACTGCTGGCCCAGCCAGTACAACAGCGGCAATGCCGAAGCGGCACAGCGCGAATCCGAGTTGTCCAGCGTGTTGCTCGGACCCGAAGACCCGAGAACCACTCTGCTGCAACGCTTTGCCGCCGATGTCCACCGCGCACTGCCGACCCCCTCCTTCCCGACGAGCTTCCACCTGGAGGCATGGGTACCGGCCCACGGCAGGCCGGTGCTCTGTGAGGTCGCCTCCCGAACCGGCGGCGCCCTCATTGCGCGCACCTATCGGGAAGCGTTCGGTGTCCACCTGTCCCGGGAGAATCTGCGCGGGCAGTGCGGACTTGGCCTCGAACTGACGCATCAACCCACCGCGCCCCGACGCGCGGCAGGCTGGGTACTCTTCCCACCGGGACACGGCCGCTTCGAGCCGCCAACGGGTGACTGTCCGGTTCCCGGGACCGAGTTCGAATTACACATGCCCGCAGGAACTTTCGCGCACGGACCCGAATATGCCGCGCATTCTGCGGCGGCGGTCGCGGTGCATGCCGACACCGCCGAACAGGTGCGGGAGCGAGTCCGGGAGACGACGCGCTGGTGGGTCGAGGAGGTTCGGTGGGTGAATTGACCCGCGAGCGTCCGCTTCGGGTGGCGATGCTGTCGAAGAAGCCGCTGACCACACATCGCTACGACCGCTGGCTATCGGAATTCGACATCCAGACAACACTTTTCGCCGAGGACACCGCCGCGAGTCGCACATTTCTCGCTGGGCCACACCAATACTCGACCGCGAGCCTCTTTCCGGATTGGAAGCGCAACCGAGCTGTCGATCAAGCGGTGGCGGCCGCACATGCCGAAGCGCCCTTCGACCGGATCATCGCGCTGAGCGAATGTGACCTCGTCCGAGCCGCCGAACTTCGCGACCACCTCGACATTCCGGGGCAGGGCCTGGCATCGGCCACCGCGTTTCGGAACAAGTCCGTCATGAAATCACTGGCAGGCCGGGCCGGGCTGGGTATTCCGGAGCACCGGCCCGTCGACTCGGTTGCCACTCTGATGGACTTCGCGGACAGCCATCGCGACGGTGTCGTGGTCAAACCGGTCGACGGGTCGGGTTCGGTTGGCGTCGTCGTGCTGCACGACCGGACCGAGATCGAGTCCTGGGTGCAAGCCCACGCACTGTCGTGTGACGATCCCACCGATTATCTCGTCGAGGAATGGGTTGCGGGGCCGATGCTTTCGGTGGACGGCTTGATGCGAGCCGGACAGGTCCAGGCGGTAATGGTCGGGGCATACACCCGGACCTGCCTGCGCTCGCTGGTCGAGCTGGCGCCGCATGGCATTCTGCTGCTCGACGCCGACGATCCGCGGGTCGCGGCGGCCCGCGATTACCTCACCCGGCTGCTGCGCGCACTGCCCGCCCCGGAGGAGACCATGAGTTTTCATTGCGAGCTCTTCGATCATCCCCGCCACGGCCCGACGCTCTGCGAGATCGCCTGCCGCACCGGTGGCGGCAATCTGAACCTGATCGCTTGCGCAGCACTCGGTATCGATCTGGAGCGGGCTTCCTGTCTCGGGCAGGCTGGCATCGATGTACCGGTCGAACGCACAATGCCCGAATCCGGCCGCTGCTATGGGGATATCGTGGTGCCGCGGTCCCCGCGATCGCTTCCCGCTGGTCTGCGCTGCGATTTGCCCGGCGTCATGCGCTTCCATCGGGATGATCGCCAGGGCCGCGCCGCGAAGGTGTCCGATTATGTGATCGATGCGCTGCTGGCGGCCGACGACCATATCGGTGTGCAACGGGTGTACGACTCGGTCATCGCATGGCTGGACGAGCACATGCTCTCCGCGACGGTAAACTGCTGATCCGCAATGGATCTCGGACTGGCCGGACGCGCCTATTACGTCACGGGCGGCAGCCGCGGCATCGGACGAGCGGTACTGACGCTGCTGCTCGCTGAGGGTGCCGCTGTCGCGACCTGCGCCAGAGATACCGCGGCTCTGGAGCAGATGCGTGCCGCATTATCACCTGAGCACGCCGATCGGCTGCTGACGCACACCGCCGACGTTCGGGATGCGGTTGCCCTCGAACAGGCCGTCGGACAGGCGCTCGAGCGATTCGGACGGCTCGACGGTGTGCTGGCCAATGCGGGAGCCGGAGTCTCCGGCGGGGTGCTGAGCACACCGGAATCGGAGTGGCACAACCAATTCCGGGTGAAAGTGGGGTCGGTGCTGAACCTGGTCGCCTCGGCGCTGCCCGCACTGCGCCGGTCCGACGCCGGGCGGGTGGTGGTCGTCAACGGTGTCACCGCGCACGCACCCGATCCGGGCATGGCCGCCGTCAGCGCGACGCGCGCCGCCGTGGCCAATCTGACCCGTTCGCTCGCCGTCGAATTGGCACCGTCCGGCATTCTGGTCAATGCGATCAGTCTCGGTGCGATCGCGACCGACCGCCAGCACGCCCGATACCTGGCCGCCGACTCGGCCGCGCCGTTCGCGGACTGGTCCGCTGGCGAGGCGAGCCGCCGCGGCATACTGCTGGGACGCTTCGGAACGCCACAGGAGGTGGCTCCCTTTGCGGCACTGCTACTTTCGCCGATCTGCTCCTATGTGACCGGCAGTTCCATCGATGTCTCGGGCGGCTCCGGTGGCCGCACCTGATTGGGAGATCGTCATTGCCAGGCACGGCCCGACCGAATGGTCACGAGCGGGGCGATTCAGCGGTCATACCGACATCCCCCTGTCAGCGGAGGGGCGGACCCGCGCGGCCGAACTCGGCAGGGCACTGCGGCGACCGCGACCGGAACGCATCCTCAGCAGCGATCTGACCCGGGCACGACAAACCGCCGCGGCAATCGCCACAGCCGCCGAACTCGACCCACAGGGCATCACGATCGACAGCGGGCTGCGCGAAGAAGCGCTCGGATCATGGGAAGGCCGTACTCGCGGCCAAATCGCCAGTGCCAGCCGGGATGGCTACGCCCGCTGGCTGGCCGGTGACATCGGCGCGTTCGACGGCCGGGAAGGACTGGTGGCGGTGGCGCGGCGGGCCGTTCCCGTAGTGCTCGACCATTGCGCCGGGCGGCCCCGGACCACCGGCCGCCTCGTCGTGGTCACCCATGCGAATACGGCGGTGGCGCTCATCGGCGCGCTCGGCGATATTCCGCCCGGAGAATGGGCGGATCTGCCGTGTCCCGGACCTGCGGAAGCCATGGTTCTGTGGTGAGCGGGGCGGCTCGGGCACTGGCCTGCGCGGTGCTGATCACCGCCATCGGCAACGGTCTGTATCTCGCCGGTGCGGTGCTCTTTTTGACCCGTTCGGTCGGGCTGAGCGGTACCGACGTGGGAATCGGACTGACCATCGCGGGCGTTGCCGGACTCGGTGCGGGGCCGGTGATGGGTCACCTCGCTGATCGCTTCGGCGCGCGCGAGGTCTATCTGATCACGCTGACTGCCGAGGCGCTCGCCACCGGAAGTCTTGTCCTGGTCCACGCTTTCGCGGTGTTCGTGGTCGTCGCGGCCGCGGTCGGGATTGCCGAGCAGGGCAGCCGAGCGGTGCGTGGTGCGCTGATCGCACGGATCGGCGGGGATGGGCGAGCGCGGCTGCGCGGCTATCTGCGATCCGTCACCAATATCGGTGTGGCTCTGGGTGCCGCCGGTGCGGGTCTGGCCATCCGATCCGATACGCGCACAGCGTATTCGGCGCTGATCCTCATCGATGCCGCCAGCTTCCTGCTCACCGCGCTGATAATCGCGCGTATTCCACCACAGACCCCGCTGCCTCGGCCCGACCGTACTGTGCGCCCCGACCGGTTGGACCTGCCGTTCCTGGCCGTCACCGGCGTGTACGGCGTGCTGTCGCTGCAGTATGCGGTGCTCACCGTGGCGTTGCCGCTGTGGATCGTCACGCATACCTCCGCTCCGGCCTGGCTGGTCTCGCCGCTGCTGCTGACGAACACCGTGCTCGTCGTCGGTCTCCAGGTGCGCGCGGGCCGCCGCGTCGAGTCCATCGCCGATGGCATCGCCATCACCCGCCGGGCCGCTGTCCTGTTGGCGCTGGGCTGCCTGCTGGTCTGCGCAAGCGGCGCAGGTTCGCCGGTATTCGCCGTGACGGTGCTGACGCTCGCGGTGATAGTGCATACATTGGGCGAAATCGGCCACGCCGCAGGCGAATTCGAATTGAGTTTCGCGCTGGCGCCGGAGCATGCACATGGCCGCTATCAAGGGATCTTCGGCATGGGAACGGGAGCCTTCATCGCCGCCGCCCCCGCTCTACTGAGCGTGATCTGCATTGCCTGGGGCCGAGCCGGATGGGTTCTGCTCGGCGGCATACTGCTCAGCGCCGGTCTCGGCATCGGGCCGATAGCGCGCTGGGCGCAGCGCCGCGCCGCACACCTTGTCGACGCCTGAAACCGAGCAGTGCAACTGCGCCCCAGCAGATCTGGACGAATGGCGATTGTGCGGCAAACCGCGCCGGGCGAGGCTGGACCGATGGTCATTGCTCGGATGGCGCGCTGACCGGCACTAGCTCGGAGAAGCTCTTGACCTGGCCGGAGTGGTGGTCGTGACGGTGGTATACCTCTGCTGGTGGGCGATGAATTGGTGACCGGTGAGTTGACCATCGACGGGCTCGCACGCGGCTTTGCCGTGCGTCCGCCGCGCGAACGGAATGCGCCGTTGGCGCTGGTGCTGCACGGCAATTTCTCGGGCAGCACGAGGACGTATGCCCGGCCGATCATGTACGACTGGACCAGTTTCGCCGCCCATGCCGACGAATGGGGCATCGCCGTCGCCTATCCCGATGGTCACGGTGGCTGCTGGGCCGATGGACGCGGGGTCACAACGGCCGACGAGGCCGGTGTGGACGATGTGTCGTTTCTGCGCGCGGTGATCGATTGGTGCGCCGACCGCTTCGGCACCGCCCCGGATCGGACACTCGTGGCCGGTATTTCCAACGGCGCGTTCATGTCTCACCGATTCGCACTGGAAGCCGCCGATCGAGTACCGGTATTCGCCGCCGTCGCCGGGGGTTTCCCTGCGGCATTGTTGGATGTGCGGCCCACCCACGCGGTATCGGCGATGCTCATCAATGGCGATGCCGACCCGATTCAACCGATCACCGGCGGCTACTCCGGTCGCCGTGGTGCCAACGGCGAACCTCGCGGCCGCACACTGGGATTGCTCGAAACAGCCCGACACTGGCAGCGCCTCGATCGCTGCGTAGACGACGGGAACCCGATCACGACCGACAACTCGAGCCGCCACACGGCAACCGGCGGCGTCGGCGGAACCCAGGTCACCGCATGGACAGTATTCGGCGGCAGCCACACCTGGCCAGGCACACCAGTCCCCACAGAATGGGCAAACTCCCCCGGCGCAGCCACAACCCTCGAATTCGATGCCGCAGCCCAGATCTGGCACTTCGCCCACCCCCTCCTCACCCCACCATCAACCCGCCAACTCTGAACCCCGCGTCACTTCAACGTCGAGGTCGCCATCGCGGGCGCGGGCAGCGACACGGCACCGGTCATCGACACTTGCGCACTCGGAATCGACATCGCCACAGCGATTCTGGGCCATCTCGCGTAGCCGCAGGCGCCACATGTGGTTTCACCACGGCGGAGCGGCCCCGCTCACGTCGCGGAGCTCGACCGCGCCGCGCTCGACCACCACCGGTGTGTCGGCGATGCGCCTGCGAGCGAGCACAGCTCTAGCCGATCTCACCTTGAAGCAGTCGGCTGAGCACCGAATCGACCAGCCCGCCATCGGATCCCGATCATCGCGCTCGCCGGGCATACCCGCGGTCACGCGACGGCGCCGCTGGCTACGGCTCTCCGATCAGGCATGAATATGTATTCCGAACCCCGTGCGTCCCTTGGGTTCCAGGCCTTCGCGTAACCGCAGAGCGGGCATTTCGTAGTCGCCGCCGTTCTGGGTGCGGAAGGCGATCGGATCTGTTTGTTCGATCGTCAGCAGGCGCTGCTCCCAGGCCTTGGCAGCGTCGGTGACGTCTTCGGGCGAAATGCGGTCCGTGCCATAGATCGTGAATGGCGGCAGCACGTCCATACCGGGGTAGTACAGGATGCCGTGCTGGATCGGGAAGAGCAGATCGTCGATGGGGCCGTTGATGCCGCGGTCGCTGTAATGCGGTTCGCGGCCGCCGATCGTCACCGACAGCATGGCTCGCTTACCCGCGAGGGTGCCCTCGCCGTAGCGGTCGCCATAGCGGGTGTCGCTGTGTTCGCCTACGCCGTAGGCGAAGTGGTAGGTGAAGACCCGGTCGAACCAGCCCTTGAGGATCGCGGGCATCGAGTACCACCACAGCGGGAATTGGAAGATCACGGTGTCGGCCCAGCGCAGTTTCTCCTGCTCGGCCGCGATATCGGCGCTGAGTGTGCCGGTGTCGTACGCACGGCCGGAGTCCGCGGCGACCCGCAGTGGGTCGCTCGGCTCGCCGAAATCGTCGGCGTCGACCGTCGCCCTCCATCGCATCGCGTACAGGTCGCTGACCTGCACCTCGTGCCCGGCCTCGCGAAGGGTCGTGACCGCGATGTCCTTGAGCGTGCCGTTGAGTGACCGCGGTTCGGGGTGGGCGTGGACGATGAGTGTCCGCATTTGCTGCTCCTTTCGGATCGGATGTGTTCGATCTTCGGACGCCACGCGGACGCCGTTCAGGGACGCTTTTTCCATCGGACGGGACTTCCTGGTATCGACAGGACCACCCTCGCGCCGCGAAGCCGTGGCAATACTGGAGGGATGGACGAGCTCAGCGACTTCCTGCGCACGCGGCGGTCCCGGGTGGATCCCGGATCCGTCGGCATAGCGACCGATTCGCGCCGCCGAGTGGCCGGATTGCGCCGCGAGGAGGTCGCGCATTTGTCCGGGGTGAGTGTCGACTACTACGTGCGCTTGGAGCAGGGACGTGCCCGGCAGCCGTCCGCGCAGGTCCTCGATGCGCTGGCCCGCGTGCTCGGCCTCGACGAGGTGGAGCGCGAGCATCTGCACCGGCTGGCCCGCCGCCCACAGCGTCCGGCGAAGTCGGCACCGAATGTCCGCATCCGCCCCGAGTTGCGGCGGGTGCTGGATCTCATTCCCGACGCACCCGCATTCATAGTCGATCACCGCCTCGACGTGATGGCGGGCAACCGGCTCGCGGAACTGCTGTACGGGCACAGTCCGATGAAGGGCCTGAATATCGCCCGCCACATCTTTTTGGACGACTGCGGCGCGCGCTCGATCTATGCCGAATGGGAGGTTTGTACCCGCGATGTCGTCGGCCACCTGCGTCTCGCGGCGGGCAAGTATCCCGACGATCCGAAACTGTCGGCCCTGATCGGCGAACTCGCCGTACACAGCGACCGCTTCCGCAAGTTGTGGGCGCGCGCGGACGTCCGCTCCCGAACCCACGGCCGCAAGGCCTTTATTCATCCCCTGGTCGGCACCCTGGATCTACATCAGGAAAACTTCGCGTTGCCGGAGGAAACCGGGACCGAACTTGTCATCCTCTCCGCCGAGCCCGGCAGCGAATCCCACGACAATCTGCGCCTTCTCGCCAGCCTGGGTGCCACGGACGCCGCCGCGCCCGACCGTCGAATGACACAACCCTAGCGAGCGTCTTAGTCATGTAATACCGTGAGCTCGGGGGTCGCTGGAGAACGGGGCCGCCGATGACCATCCGACGCGACGCACTCCAACGCGATATTGTCACCGACTTCAGCTCTCGCATGAGCTATGGCGCATACCTGGACCTCGGTACCTTGTTGAGCGCGCAACATCCGGTCAGTCGACCGCAGCAGCACGATGAGCTGCTGTTCATCATTCAGCACCAGACCACCGAGCTGTGGCTGAAGCTGGTGCTGCACGAATTGTGCGCCGCGCGTGCGGCTCTCGATGCCGACGACATCGGCGTCGCACTCAAATGCATTGCGCGGGTCAAACATATCCAGAAGACGCTGACCGAGCAGTGGTCCGTACTCGCGACGCTGACACCCACCGAATACGCGCAATTCCGTGAATTTCTGGGGAACTCGTCGGGGTTCCAGTCCTATCAGTACCGTGCCATAGAGTTCATCCTCGGTAACAAGAACGCGGCCGTACTTCGGGTATTCGAATCCGAGCCCGCGGCGCACGAGATGCTGGCTACGCTCCTGCGCGAACCGACCCTCTACGACGCATTCTGGCGTCATCTCGCCCGCACCGGGCTGGAAGTGCCGCGCTCGATACTGGAACGGGATATCACCGAGGCCCATACGCTCGACCCCGAACTGCTCGCCCTCGTGCAATCGATTTACGCAGCGCCGGAAGAACATTGGTCCGTGTACGAGACATTCGAGGAACTGGTCGACCTGGAGGAGAATTTCCAGCTGTGGCGGTTCCGACATCTGCGCACGGTGCTGCGTGTCATCGGAAGACGCAGCGGGACAGGCGGATCCAGCGGGGCCGGATTCCTGCAACGCGCACTCGAGCACACCTACTTTCCAGAGCTGTTCGCCGTTCGCACCTGGACCGGACACTGAACAAAATCGGCGTTTATTCCGGTCGAGCCGAGTCGATCGCAGCTCGACCTCGACGACCTCGCGACCGAACACCGAACCTTCTACGAAGAGCAGCGCGGAATCCGCGACAGCTCCGACCGCGACGCCTTCGCCCACTTCACCCTGCGAGTGGCGGACCAGCCCCTACGTCGATCCGGGATTGCCCGATGACATGCCGCCCGCCGACTGGCCGGGCCCCGCCAGTGATGACGAACAGGGCATGGGGTGTGCGAACACCGGCGAAGGGCGCGACAGCACTAGGGCTAGGCTGCTTGCGGTAGGTGATAAGCCGAACGGAGAGGGCTGATATATGGCGTCCGCGACAGGATCCGCACAGATCGGGGTTACCGGCTTGGCGGTCATGGGTAGCAATATCGCCCGGAACTTCGCCAAACACGGTTACACGGTGGCGCTGCACAACCGCAGCATCGCCAAGACCGACGCACTGCTTGCCGAACACGGCGGCGACGGCGAGTTCGTGCGCACCGAAACGATCGAGGAGTTCGTCGCGGCGCTGGAGAAGCCGCGCCGGGTGCTGATCATGGTCAAGGCGGGCGATCCGACCGACGCGGTCATCGAGGAACTGGCCGCCGCCATGGAGCCCGGCGACATCATCATCGACGGCGGCAACGCGCTCTACACCGACACCATTCGCCGCGAGGCAGCCATGAAGGCGCGTGGGTTGAACTTCGTCGGCGCGGGCATCTCCGGTGGTGAGGAGGGCGCGCTCAACGGTCCGGCGATCATGCCGGGTGGCCCCAAGGAGTCCTACGAATCCCTCGGGCCGCTGCTGGAATCGATTGCCGCGCAGGTGGACGGCACACCGTGCTGCACGCATATCGGCCCCGACGGCTCCGGCCACTTCGTCAAGATGGTGCACAACGGCATCGAATACGCCGATATGCAGCTCATCGGCGAGGCCTACCACCTGTTCCGCGACGCGCTGGGCTTCGACGCCAAGCAGATCGCCGATGTCTTCACGCAGTGGAACTCCGGCGAACTCGAGAGCTACCTGGTCGAGATCACCGCCGAGGTGCTCAACCAAGTCGATGCGAAGACCGGGCAGCCGCTGGTGGATGTCATCGTCGACGCGGCCGAGCAGAAGGGCACCGGTCGCTGGACCGTGAAGTCCGCACTCGATCTGGGCATCCCGGTCACCGGCATCGCCGAGGCGGTCTTCGCGCGGGCGCTGTCGGGCTCGCGTGCGCAGCGCAAGGCCGCGGTCGGTCTCGCCGCTGGCAAGCTCGGCGAAAAGCCCACCGACGTCGCACAATTCACCGAGGACATCCGGCAGGCGCTCTACGCGTCGAAGATCGTCGCGTACGCCCAGGGCTTCGATCAGATCGCGGCGGGCAGTGCCGAATACAACTGGGGCCTGCGTCCCGGCGATATGGCCACCATCTGGCGCGGCGGCTGCATCATCCGGGCCCGCTTCCTGAACCGGATCAAAGAGGCCTACGACCAGAATCCGGAACTGCCCAGCCTGATCCTCGCACCGTACTTCCGTTCGGCGATCGAAACGGCCATCGACAGCTGGCGCCGCGTGGTCGCCACCGCCACCCTGCTCGGCATCCCGGTGCCCGCGTTCGCGTCCTCGCTCTCCTACTACGACGCCCTGCGCGCCGAACGCCTGCCCGCCGCCCTCACCCAGGGCCAGCGCGACTTCTTCGGCGCGCACACCTACGAGCGGATCGATGCGCCGGGCAAGTACCACACGCTGTGGAGCGGCGATCGCAGCGAGGTTTCGGCCGACTGATTCGAGCGCCATCCCAGCTATGGGAAGACCCCAAAATTAGGGGCCGGGTGTCTCGCATGAGGAGGACTGTTTGGCGGACGAACCACGCGGATCAGCCGCCGAGCAGCAGCTCGCCGATGCGCTGAAAGCGCTCGGACCGACGGGCTGGCAGCAAGCGGACGCGGTATTCGCGGTGACCGTGGCGGGCGAAGTCGGACAGCTCGTGTACTCCGTCGGCGACCAGGTGATTCCGCTATCGCCCCCCGAGTCGGTCCTGGCATTGGTCCGGGAGATGCGTACGGTCGCGGCCGGGGCCAATGGCGGACCGTGGTGGCGGATGCTGGTGGTACTGGCCGAGTCCGGCTCGCTCGATATCGATTACGACTACGGCGAACAGCCGTTCCCACCTGGGCAGCTATTCGCTCCAGAGGCGTATCGCGCGGACCTCGAGGCTTATCCGCGCGCGAGGATACCGGTGTGGTTGGGCGCCTACATCGGCCACGGCGACCGGCAGCGCCGCACGCCACAACAGGCCGCGGCCCAGGCGCGCGCCGATCGATCCGCCCAGGTGTGGGCGACACTGGCGGAGTACGAATTTCCACCCTTCCCGCAGATGTGGGCGCGCTGGGCGACAATCGCCGCGGCATTCGTGGCCGCCCGGTCGGAGCAGGGTCCGCGCATGGAGCCGTGGACAGGTGTATTCGACGGCGCGGCATTGGACGGGTCGACGCTGCATGCGCTCCCGGCCGGACGGGCGGTGCTCTCGGGCGGGGTGTGGAATGCCCCGACCCTGGACGCGGTCTACAACGGCGGCGAGCCGATGCCGAATCTCTATGCCGGAGCGCCGGATTGGGTGGCCGACCCGGTGCTCGACCCGCGCGCCGCATCGGGTCTGCTGTCGTTCTGCTACTGGTGGGAGGCCGGGCGCTGGTATCGCGGAGCGTCGCCGTCGGCGGAGGAGTGCGCTGTGGCGGTGCCGGGCGTGTGGACCAGGGAAACCGTGCTCGGTATCGTCGCCGATCTGCTCGGCGAGCCGAAACCTGGTGCGCGCGAAGCGATTGCCGCGCTGCTAGCGGCGGCCGAGGTCGGCCGGGTCACCCGCCGGGAACTGGTGGATGTATTCGGCGAGGACGGCCGGTTCGATATCGACGGTGCGCTCTATCAGTACTCGATGGCGGGATTGGCGCCGCCGACCCTGGAACCGATCCCGGCGGCGGAGGCGATCTCCCGAGTGCGCGATTACATCACCGGGCGGGTACTCGACACCACGGGCTATCCACTCGACCAGTTGGTCGCCGAACGATTCAGCGTCGGCTGGATGGTGCATGTGCCGGTGCCCGCCGGGATGGTCGCGACCGATCGGGCCATCTTCTACCTGGGCGACGACGGTCTGCTGGAGCAGTCGTCGTCGTCCATCGATCCGCCGCGCTACATCGCCGACTTCGAACGCCGATACGCCGAACGCCACGGCCGTCCCGAAGGAAGGTAGTCATGGACCGTTGGGAGCGAGAAGGATTGCGCTCGGCCAACTTCGGGATCCGCAATCAGGTCGAAAACATTCTCGACGCACTCGGCGAACAACGCGCCCACCGGGCCGAGCTGCAACGGAAGTTGGATACCGCACGATGCGAGGCGACCTCGGCGGACGGTCTGGTGCAGGTGACCGTCGACAACTCTGGTGTGCTGATCGACGTGCGGTTCACCAAGGATGCCGCGCATAGTACCGCCGAGCAGCTGGGCCGGTCGGTCACCGAGGCCGGACGGGAGGCGGCCAGGCGCATGCGGGAGCAGACCACACAGATCCTGGCCCCGGTTGCCACGGCCGTGCACGCCATGCCGGACCTGCCCGACCTGGTACTCGGCGCATCGAGCCTGCGTCAACCGGAAGAAGCCGAGACGCACGGCTATTCCCAGAATCGGGAAGGTGGGGCGCGCCCGAAGTAAGATTCTTCGCCAGGCAATCGCCTTCTCGGTTTCGCTGGTGAGGGTTGAAGGGTGACCGGGTATGGGCCAGTCGTTGCATATCGATCCGGACCGTATTCATGCGCTCGTCACCGAACTCGCCGCGGTCGCCGAATCCGCGCACCAAGATCTGGCCGAACTGACGAACGCCCTGGCTCACGAGGGCAAACCATGGGGTGACGACGAGCCGGGGCGAACGGTCGGCGAAACCTATGAGCCACAGGCGAAGAAAGGGCTCGAGGGCTACAAGAACCTGGTCGACAATCTGCGCGGATTGAGCAAGGGTGTCAGCGAGGTCGCCGATGCACTACATGACCAGGACCGCAACAGCGGTCAGCAGATCCGCAGCACCGGCTCGAACCCGCCGGTATCCGTCACACCGGATCCGGTGTGGTCCGGTACCGGTACACCCCTGGCCCCCTCGCCCGCAACCGATTCCGCGACGAACGCGAACGCGACGCCGACATATCCGAGCACTTCCACTCCCACCTCGTCCACCCAACCGACCGCTACCCCGACCGCCTACCCGCAACCGGAGACCCCCGGCTACAGTCCGGTCGCCACACCCACGCCGGTCGCTCCGCAGTCCGTGTATCCGGATTCGAGCACACCGCCGCCCGGACCGGACGCATCCCAGCCCGCGGCGCAAAGCTCGACCGGCGACGGTGACAATTCCGCGACGCCGTCGGTCGCGGACGATTCGATGCCAGCCGCGCCGGGTGCGACATCGCCCGCCGCCGCAGCGCCACCTCGGACCGGTGATCCCGCGGTCGTCGAGAAGCCGACAGGCACCCCGTGGTCGCGGACTCCGGGCGCGACGTTCCCGCCGATACAGTCGGGCACCCCCTGGTCGGGAGTCCGTACCGGCGCTCGCCCACCGGCACAGGTCTTCGCACCGCCCCCGGCCGGGGTTGGCGCGGCGCAGCCCGGCGATCAGAAACGAAAGGACAAGTCGCGCAAGAAAAAACGTGAATCGCCCGAGGCGGCCCAGGCCCGAGTGCCGACCGATGCGGCAGCACTGGCCGCGGTGCGGGAGCTCGCCGATCGGCACGGACTGCAGATCGTCGGCTTCGACACCTCGGGTATCGGCCAGGAGACGGTCGCGCAATTGGCCGCGGCTATCGACGATATTCTCGGCAAATATCCGTTCGTCGAACTCGGCGGCCTCGAGATCACCGACCTCGGCGACGGCCGGATATCCCGGGTGACCCGCGATCGAAGCGAGGACGAGTCGCAGGCGAGTACCGGCTCTTGGATCCTGCTCGACCGCGCCCTCGTCGCGAATCCGGCCCAACTCAGCGAAAGGGTCTCCGCCGCAATACAATCCGGGAATTCTGTAGCCGGATCCGAGGAGCGACCGATGTATTCGACGATTGTCGGCGACCTCGGCCGGATCATGGAGAGTCAGGCGGGTCAGCCCATCCAGCGACTCGCGCAGCGAGCGCTGATCACCGAATATCGGCGCATCGACGGGCCCTGGGGTGCCAGGGACAGCCTGGCCCGCATCGTCGGCGGGTACCGGCGATGGCGAGACCAATTGGGCGCCAACAGCATCCTCGACGGCCGGTTCCAGCCGAGCGCGGCATTGGTCGCGGCATTCGTCGAGGTCGAGTTGCGTGGCGATGACGCGTGCGGTCCGGCGCGGGCGCTGTATCGGTTGTTGGTAGAGGGCGCGAGAGGGCGGTCGACGCCTCGGTGAGTGTCACTATCCCTCCCGACTGGCCCGACTGGCTGACCCGCTGGGTAATCGGCCACTTCCCGGTCGGTAAACCCGACGACATGCGCGCCGCGGCCGACGCTTGGGCACGCTCGGCCGAAAGTCTCACCGTCACGCTGCGGCACCTGGAACGACTCGCACAGGAAGTGGCCGCCGCGATCCAGGGTGAGGCGGGCGATGCGATCCAGCGACAGCTGAAGACCGAGATCGCCAATACGCGCAATCAACGCGAATTCGCCGACGGTATGGCCACCCTCCTCTACGACTCGGCCAACGCCATCGAACTCGAGCAGTACATCGTCATCGGTATCGCGGCGGTACTGCTCGCCAACCTCCTCATCGATACCGCCGTACCGATGAAAGCCGCCAGCGACCGCATCGCCGCCGATGTCGCCGCCACCGCCGCCCGCCGCGACACCATGGCATTCTTCTTCCAACGCGTCGGCGCCTTCATGCAGCGCTACCCCACAATGGCGCTCGCCATTCGCGCGGCCATCATGGGCGCGGTCTCCATGGGCGGCGTCGTCGCCGGGGCGCAATACGTCCAAATCGTCCAGGGCCACGGCAAACCCGGACGCCGCACCAGCATCGATTGGAACCAGGTCGGGGTGGCGGCGACCGCCGGTGGTGCCGGTGGCCTGTTCGGCGCGCTGGCTACCCGCGCGGTGCTGCCCGGGCTCACCCGCATCGCGGCCAATGCCGCGACACCGATGGGACGCACGACCGGACGCGTGGTGGCCGTCGTACTCGCCAGCGCTACCGGTGGAGCTGCGGGTGGGGCCGGTGCCGCGTTCGTCGTATCCGAGCTCACCGATACCAAGCTCACCGGCCGATTCATGGTCCAGATGATGGCGATGGGTGGCGCCAGTGGCGCCATCGCGGGCATCGGCGCGGCGGTGCGCGTCAGCCGAGCCATCAGCACCGCCCGGCCCCCTGAGGCGACGGCCCCCGAGATCGGCGGTTCTCGCGGCAGTCGCGACGACAGCAATGGCCTCCCGGTCCGATCAACGCCGGACTGGGCCAGGGCGCAGAGTAGCGACGTCACACCCCGGTCGCGCGAGGAGACCGTCCCCGAGATCGGCGGTTCCCGGGACAACAGCTCGCGTGACGGACTCCCGGTCCGAGAAACCACCGATGATGGCCACAGACCCTGGCAGCCGCCCAAGAAGACCGTTGACGATATCAACGAGCTCGGCACGTTACGCGATGACGAGAGCGGCGGGTCATTAGAAGATGCCTTCCGCAAACTCGATGAGGGCGGCACTTCGCGGCCTCCGGATACCGACCAACCGTCATCGGGTACGCCACAGGATCCCTCCGCGTCGCCGACCTCCCCCACAAACAAATCCGAATCCGGCCACGGCCCGAGTCCGTGGGATGACGCGCTGGAAGGACTCATCGCGGGAGAGTTCGATACCGCGCCTGCCGATATCGTGGCCGCACCGGGGAACTCGTCGTCGACCGGCCTGCCCGGAACCGCCCAATTCCACAGCAGCCGACCCGAGACTCCGCAGATGAGCCTCGCCGGAACCATCGTCGCCGCCGAGGGCCAGCCCAGCGCCACACCGGGATCGGTGATGACGATGAGTGCCAACGCCCCCCATGTCGAGAACAACACCCACATGGGCACCGCCAAAGATCTCGGCGGCAACGGAGGCGGCAACGGACCCGGCGTCACCGCGGGACCGCCTGTCTCACACGGGGGTCCACCAACCGGAGGCAGCCCGGGCTCGCGTCCGCCCGCGTCCGGGGAAGGGCCCGGCCAACTACCGCCCGACCCCGACGAGGCCATCCTCCTCGACCTCGATTTCTTCGACTACGAGCCGGTTCCCAACGAGCCGGTCACACCTACCGGTACCTCGCCGACGGCGACGCCGCACGCCGCAGCCACCACACCGGTCGAACCGGTGCCGGGCAGCGGGTCCACGACGCCGACAGAGGCGAAGAGCCCCACGGTACAGACCGGTCCCGGTGGTGCACCGGCAACGCCCGCTGCCACACCCGTGGCCAATACGCCCCCGGCCACGCCACCCCAGCAACCCCACGCGGCACCGCATGGCAACCCGCCCCAACAACCGCCCGTCAACCCGCAGGCAGCACAGGCCAATGCACCGCAGGCCACACCACAAGCGGCGCAAGCCAATCCGGCGCACCCGCAAGGCACACCAGCCAACACACCCCAAGCCACACCAGCGGCGCAAGCCAATCCAGCACACCCGCAAGGCACACCAGCCAACTCCCCACAGCTTCCGCATGCCGCGTCTCCGGGTGCTGCCGCGAACAACCTCGCAGCCCAGGCCATCCCACCGGCAGCATTGGCTGGAGCCGCGGCACTGGGCGGAAATGTGTCATCGAATCCTGATGCCGCCCCGGGACTCTCGGCACCGCCGCCCGCGATGTCCGGCGGGCAGCCCACCGGAAACGACGAAAACCCCGGCGACCCAGAAGAATTCCCCGACCGCATCGGCACTGTCGTCACACCGCCGATGCCCAGCTACGTCCCGGCCCAACCACAGATCGACGAGTACCCCAACAACGCCCCCGACGAGTACACCCAACCAGGCGGCACCACCTACAAGATCCCCGGCCAACCCGACGCGCCGAATGGCCCACCCCCCAACGCGATCCCGATCGTCCCGCACCCGTCGACTCCGGCTCTGCCCGAGACCGGACCTGCCATACCGTTGACGGACCGCCCACAGCTCCCGATTCCGGACCACGCCGTGCCGGGCGCGCCCGCCGAAGGCGACGGGCAGAAACCCCGCGTCCACGACTCCGAACCACCGCTGCCCCGGCACGCCAACACCCCCGCACCGCATCTACCCGCCACACCAGCCGACCGCCCCACCGAACTCAACCCACCATCCCACTACGCCACCACCCCCGACCCCGCAACCCCCGGCGCCCCAACCCAACCCACCGCACCCCAACTCGACCGCCACAGCACCAACTACAACCCACCCCTCACCACCGAACCCACCCGCGGCGGCGTACCCCCAACCACACCCGCCGCACCCCTGCCGCAACCCGTGGCTCCGGCACGCCCGGTCCCGATGATGGCCCAAGCCTCGGCCGTCAAGAAGAAGCCCAAACCCAAGACACCGCCACCTGAACCAGTCAAGTCGACGCTCAAACCCCCGCCGATACCGATACCGGTTCCGATCCCACAGCCCGCGGCCCGTCGGCGCACCCAACCCGCCACACCACCGGTCCGCACGAACGCGACCAGACAGTCGGCACGCACAACGGGACGCGATCTCGCCATAACCCTCGCCAATCCCACCGGTGCGATGACCGCGCCCGTGCTCACCCACACCGAACCACGCGGCCGCAACCTCGCCGAGCAGGTACTCGGCGGCGGCCTCGCCACGGCGACCCGCCCCACCCGAGGCACGGACACGTTGGTCCGCCCCGTGGAGGAAGCCGAGATCGGCCGAATACTCGATCGTCCCGATGACAGTTGGCTCGAGAGTCTGTTGCTCCCCACGGAGCCCGAATCGGCCGACAAACACACCACCGTCGACGGGCACACCGCTCGGCCGCATGAGCAGACGATTGCCGAGATCGAGGAGGTCGGCCGCGCCCTCTTCCACGAACTCGGCCTACCCGACGACGAGGGGTCCCCCTCGGGCGATACCCAACCACCGACCACCGCGGGAAACGCACCCGACAACGGCTGGAGCTCGTGGGACGCAGCCCTGCAAGAACTCACCCGAGGCACCTACAAACCCGCGCCGAACAACCCCATCACCCCACTGGCGAACCCAGCACCGACCGGCCGCCCCGGCACCGGCCAATTCCACAGCAGTCGACCCGAGACTGCGCAGCCAGGCCTCGTCGGAACCATCCCCGCCGCCGAAGGCGAATCCGAGACCGCACTCGGATCTGTGTCCACAGCGAGCACGCCGACCCATGCCGATGCCGTCACGACTACCGATCTCCTTGGCACCAGCAATCAGCCCGAACTGACCGGCGAACCACTCATCCCCCACGCGTCCGCCGAGCAAGGGACGAGCGAACTACCAACCACCACATACGAAGCCAGCCTCGTCGACCGCGGCTTCTCCGTCGACGAGCCAGTTGCCGACCAGCCCGCACCGACGTCGGCCGCCATCCCACCGGGCACGCAGGCCAACCGCGCCAAGCCACAAGCGGCACAAGCCAACTCGGTACAGCCGCCCGAAGCCCTCAGCACGGAATCGAACAACTCCGCGGCCTCGGTGCTTCCACCGGTAGCCCTGTCCGGTGGAATGCCGCCGAGCGGGCATGGACCATCGAATACCAACGCCACATCGGGACCCTCGACACCGCCACCCGCGATGTCGGGCGGACAGTCCACCGACAAAGACGAAAACCCCGGCGACCCAGAAGAATTCCCCGACCGCATCGGTACTGTCGTCACACCCCCGATGCCCAGCTACGTCCCCGCCCAACCACAGATCGACGAATACCCCAACAACGCCCCCGACGAATACACCCAACCCCAGGGCACCACCTACAAAATCCCCGGCCAACCCGACACACCAAACGGCCCACCCCCCAACGCAATCCCGATCGTCCCACGCCCGACCACACCGGTCGTGCCGGAAAGTCGACCCGCTGTCCCCCTCACCGATCGCCCACAGGTCCCGATTCCAGACCACGCCGTCCCCGGCGCACCCGTCGAAGGCGACGAGCAGAAGCCGCGCGTCCACGACTCCGAACCACCCCTACCCCGCCACGCCAATACCCCCGCACCACACCTACCCGCCACACCAGCCGACCGCCCCACAGAACTCAACCCACCATCCCACTACGTCACCACCCCCGACCCCCGAACCCCCGGCGCCCCAACTGAACCCACCGCCCCCCAACTCGACCGCCACAGCACCAACTACAACCCACCCCTCACCACCGAACCCACCCGCGGCGGCCTCCCCCCAACCACACCCGCCGGACCCCTGCCAAAGCCAGTCGTCCCCGCACGCCCGATCCCGATGGCTCAGGCGTCAGCCAGCGACCCCAAAAAGCGCAAACCCAAACCGAAGACCCCACCCCCCGAAACACCACAGACGCCCCCGGAACCACCTGCGCCGGTACCCACCTCGCCGCCACGCCCACAACCACGTAAGCGCAGCAGCCCGTCTAATCCACCGGTCCGCGAACAGTTCATCGTTCGCCGAGACGGCGAAGATACCGGCGTAGTAGGTGCAGAAGGAGAGCGAGTTGTTCCCGCCGGACGTGCCCGCGCATGGGTGCGATCGCTCCCGCAGAAGTTCCCTTGGCTCACCGAGGATCTGGTCCATACCGCAGAGCTGCTGGTGTCGGAGACGGTGGCGAATTCACTGCGGTGGACTGCGCACGAGGTCGCGGTCATCCTCACCGTGACGGATACCGACGACGTCCGCAAGGTCCGTTTCACGGTCACCGACAAGAGCACAGTCGTTCCAGAAGACACCGACATGCCCGACTGGGATGCCGAACGCGGCCGCGGCGGCCCTTTGGTAGACATGCTCTCGGCCGACCACGGAACCACCGTGCAGGACAACGGCAAAGCCACCTGGTTCGAACTGCATTTGCCACCGGGTGACGCATCAGCCCGCACTGATACGACAATCCCGGGCGACGATCAGCCAGGGTCAGATGCGACGCCCCCGTCGCGTCCGGGCTCGCCGACGGATCGAACGGACAACGGATCCGATTCCGCAACAAACGCAGAGCCGCAAGCGCGAGCAGAATCTCAGCGACGAAGTGGCGAACCTGAGCAGGCACCGCCAGCCGAGTCCGATCCCGGCACACCGCCACCGCACCAAGCGGCCGATTCGGACAGCCATGCCGGGAAACCGAATGCCGATTCAGCCTCGCAACCGTCGCCACAAGAACTGCGCGAACAGCACGGGACGGACATATTCCGCAAAATACTCGCCCTGCTCGGTGTTCCGGCGCCACCGGAGGGTCGGGATGCCGCAACCGTGGTGCAGTTGGCTCGCGAAATCAACGGCATAGTGTTCCGTTTTGCGGAGACGCACATGCGGCTGGTTCCCGAGGACACGGATGTCAGCGAGTGGTTGCGTGGCCTCGCAGCGGATGTCGTAGGCCGGTGGCGTCAGCTGAATCCCACTCAGCGAAAGCTTGTCACCGAGGCCATGAACGCAAGGCTGCGTGGCTCGAACATCAGCGTGCTACAGCGCGGTGCGCTCCGCAGGTTGGTCCTGCAGGCACCTGAGGAATTTGACGAAGCACTCGACGACGGCAGTCAGCGGCACGACGACAAGCCACCCGCCGATACCACTCCCGCCGCGCCCGACCCAGAGGCGGCAGAAGCAGCGGCCCGACTTGAGGCAGAACGCACCGCCGCCATCGCCGAGGTAGCCCTCGAGGTCGGCGTCGGTGTCGAGATCGTCGAGATGGTGCTACAGGGGCGGTCTGCGGTCTCCGAGGAGGCAGCCACGCAAGTGCGGGAGGCAGCCGATCGGCTCGGGTACTGGAACCAGGTCACCAAGCCGGACGTCGCCCGTGCGGCGGAAGTCAGCCTTACAACGGTCGACAAGGTCCTGGGTAACGCACGCGGCGGGATCGACGAACGCACCAGACAGTTGGTGCTCACCGTCGCGGCGCAGATCGGCTACACCGGCAGAATCACCCGTGCGGCGGTTGCCCGAGAAGCCGGTGTCGGAGTGGGGACGGTCGAGAAGGTCTTGCGGGAAGGTCCCGTGCTCACATCGGGCATAGCGACCGCCGTCCGGGAGGCAGCCAGCCGTCGAGGACTGCTGAATCCGCCTTCGGATCATGGCCTGCCGAGCCCCGGCCAGGTCGCGACCGGTGCCACCGCAGCCGAGGTGGCGGACCGCGTCGGGGTATCTCGACAGCGGGTCTACGGGGTTATGCGCGGCGAGAACACCCGCGATCCGGAGACAGCCGCCCGCGTACTCGAAGCCGCCGACGCGGCCGGATTCCGAGTTCAGTCCCCAGGCGCCCCCCAGCTGCGCGTAATCACGCGTTCGGCGCTGCAGCGCGCCGTCGAGGACTTGCCGGAGGATGTGGCCGAGTATGCCACGCTTCGCTACCTGGAGGGTCGCGCGGCGGAGAACATCGGCACCGCTCTAGGTGCCGACGCCGATATCGACGAGCTGCACAGGTCAGCGCTGTCTTATCTCAGCGCCTTTTTCGCCGCTGAGCTCAGTGACGACACCGTGGTGTACGGCAGCGTCCGACAGGCAACTGCCGCTGACGTGGCGTGGCTCGCCGGAACGACCACTGATACGGCGGGCCACGCGCTCGCGGGTGACGATGTCACTGACGAGACCGCGAACCGGGTAACGACGGCTGCTAATCGCCTGGGCTTCCGACGCGGCGCTTCGCCTTTGGACTCCGATCCGAACGCGGCCACCGGACTTGTCTTCGAACTGAAGCCAGAGCCGGGTATCGGTCTGCCCGGGGCGGAGGTAATGCAGAATCTGGCCGCCCGACCAAAATTCGTGGATAGACCGAGCCAGCCAACCTTGGCCGACGTTGCCCAAGCTGCCGATGTCGAGATCGCAACCGCGCATTGGGTGCTACTCGGCGGATCCGGTCCCGAGCCGGATACTGTGAGGCAAGTTCTCGAAGCTGCCGAGAGCCTCGAGTACCCGCACCAACCGTCGACGACCGGCGGCGCACGCGGACATCAGTCGTTAACGGTTCCGGACGTGGCACAGCGCGCTGGTACGACCGAAGCGCAGGTCCAGGCAGTGCTCGGCGGCGAAATTATCGATCCGGCCATCGCGTGCCGCGTCTGGGGGGCGATCCGTGCGCTGCTTCCGTACGTACAGTCCGACGCCGACCCACACGCAGGCGCGGTGGCTGTGCCGAGGGAGGCGCTAGAGCACGCTATCGGCCAGCTCCCGGAAAGGCTGGCGACATATGCGACATTGAGGTATCTGGCCGGATACACACCCGCACAGGCTACTTCTGCGGTTGGCCTCCCGCCGCAAGCTTCTCAGCGAATCGGCCAAGCGGTCCTTCGCCAACTGCCCGAGCTCCTATCTGTCGCACTGGAGACCGAACTGCCACGCCAGAGCACTCTACGGCGAGTTCGAATCGAGGACGTTGCACAGGCAGCCGGGGTCAGTCGCACTGCGGTCTTCCGTGTGCTCGGTGGCAAGCAGGTAATAGATCCGGATATCGGCCGTCGTGTCTGGAATGCCGTGGCGCATTTGGGATACCGACGGCTGCGGTACACGAGCGACCCGATACCGGACGATCCCGACGTCCTCACCGGACTGGCGTTCATGTCCGGCTCAGCAGCAGGCGCGACCTTCAGCCTGCCCGAGCCCTCCGATTCTGGGCGTCCGGGGAATGGGACTAGGACTACGGGCCAGGCCCCCGGTCCCACACGTCAGCGACCATCCGGCCCGGGCGCTCGACACCACCACGCAGGCCCGCCGCATCACACCATCGGGATCGGTCCCGCCGATTTCGATTCGAGGCGGCACCACCACCCCCCGACAAATGGCCCAACCGGTCCCAACGGACGCCTCGGGCGCCAATCGGGCGCAAGGAATCCCGAACTCGACGGCACCGCAGCACACCCGAACCAAGATCCTGGCGGCGTTGGTGAAACAGATTCGGCCGCAGGCACTTCCGCGGCGGCCCAGTCACGGCGGGATACCGCAGACCTTCCCGCGCGGCCGCCATCAGAGTCACTCCGACTGGACGAAGAACGGCGCACACACATCCTGGACGGCGATGCGACCGGCGGAGGCCACCGGCACGGTACGGGCAAACCAGGTAAGACCGAATTCCCGCCCGACTGGGACGATGAGAAAATCATCGAAGTCACCTGGGCCGTCGTCGAAGCCTGGAGTGACCCGGAGTTGCGCGAGTCACTGGACGGTAGAACCGGAGACACGCACTTCTGGCAGCTCGAGCAAGTTCATGAGGGCGTTCATGTAGTCGTTCGGGTGGCGTTGGACGGGCGGATCCTCACGGCCTGGCCCGCGAGCGGCCCTGGCGTCGTCCGGAACCCGGCGCCGCCACCTCCACAACCCCAGCCGCCGACCCGGATTTCGATAAACCGCCGGACCGTGCGCAAAGTCCTGGTCAGTCGTGGACCGAACAGTAAGGCACCAGGATTCGCCAAGTTCCCGGCCGATTGGGTCGAAGACGAAGACGGCTTTATGGCCATTGTTGCGACGGCGGCAGAACGCGCCGTCCAGAACGACGCCTTCGCCGATCACCCCGATCGGCCGAATCGGCAATGGTTGGTGCACTGCGAGTACGACGGCGTCACCTTCGTTCTCGATGTCGATGCCGCAGGTCGAGTGACATACATGTGGCCGGAAGGCGGTCCCGGCGTCACCTACAACCCACCGGCCACGCAACCCGGCGGTCACGCCGACCAGCCCGCACCCTCCACCGTTGCGCAAGCATCAAGCGCTACCGACCACGATCAAACTGCGCACGGTGAAACAAATTCGGCCGCAAGCAATTCCGCGGCCGCCGGGCCCCCGGGCGCGGGGGTCGTGGATGGTCCGTCCGTCGCGGACCTGGTGGCGGCGGTCGATCCGCGATCGCTGGCGGCGGTGTTGGCGGGGGTCAACGCGGCGGTCTGGATCCCGACGGAGTCGAACGCGGAGGCCGAGGCGGCGCGCCAGCAGCATCTGTACGGCATACTCTCGCGGCTGAACGAGTTGCGCGACGTGATGAACCATCCGGCGGAGGTCAACCCACGGCGACTTCAGTTGTTGGTGCACCACTTCCACGCGGTGGCGGCGTGGATGGCGGCACATCACCCGTCGAATCCGCTGCGCGATCAGATCGCTGGCCAAGTCTTCGAGCACGCATCTGCCGTGGTGGCGCGGGCGGTCCAGCGCGGTGTCGTCGACCTCGACCAGGACCAACAGCGGCAGCTGGCGCACGACATCACCGAGCAGACACTGCTCATCGCTGATGAAGCCGGTACCACAATGGATATCGAGCAAGTACTACCAATTGCCGATGCCAGTGCCCTGTTTCTGCTCGGATACACCCAGCCCAGTCCCCCGCGGCAGCCGACCGAGCCCGTCGAAGAGCGGTCGACGGACCGCGCGGAGTTGCTGCTGGAGGTATTCCCGGCGGACTTGTCGGCCGAAGAACTGAAAGAGATCGCGCAAAGCATCGGCTGGCGCGACACCGTGAAATTGGCATTGTGCCAGGCGATTCGGTCACAGCGAATTCCAAGGGGGACGCGCCTGCGTGCGGCCAGAGCGGTCGCCGATCTTCTCGGAATGCCACCGTCGAGTGTCGCAAAGGCCTATCAGGAACTGGCCACCGAAGGCTATCTGGTGAGCCGCGGCAAGCTCGGCACCACGGTGACCGACGAAAACCAATGGCCGACCAACCCGGCACCGGACCCCCTCACCGCACGGCAGCTGCTGGACAAACTCGTCGCGGATTCACCGCCCCGGACCGGTCAGCGCGGCGGGGGCAATGCATTCAAACTGCAGTTGCGCCAGGCAATCCGGTCAGGCCGAATTGCGGAGCAGACGCACCTGCCCCCGGCCAAGACAGTCGCCGACAAACTTGGTCTGCCGCAATCGGCTCTGCCCCCGGTATATACGGAACTGGCCGCCGAAGGCTACATCGTGACCAGCCCCCACGGCACTACCGTCGCGAGCCACGATCAATGGCCCGAAGCACAGACCTTCGAGCATGCCCTGGCGGCGGTGGCGCGAGCGGTCGAACGCGGCGTTGTAGAGCTCGATCCGGACCAGCAGCAACAGCTGGCTCACGACATCACCGAGCAGGCACTTGTCATCGCTGACAATGCCGAGTTCACGGGGGATATCGATCAAGTACTCGCGACTGCCGATGCCACCGCCCTGCTTATGCTCGGAAATGCTCGGCGCAGTCCGCGCCAGCCCGCCGAAGATCCGCAACTGCGGCCGACCGAGCCCGTCGAAGAGCGGTCGACGCACCGCGCGGAGTTGCTGCTGGAAGTATTCCCGGCGGACTTGTCGGCCGAAGAGCTGAGGCAGATCGCGCAAGACATCGGCTGGCGCGAAACCGTGAAAATGGCTTTGCGCCAGGCGATCCTGTTGGGCCGAATGCCGAGGGAGATACCCGCCGCCGCACCGGTCGCCACACAACTCGATTTGTCGCCGCGGACCGTGGACTTGGCTTATCAGGACCTGGCCACCGAAGGCTATCTGGTGAGAACCACGCACGGCACGACAGTGGCCGACCGCGATCGATGGCCGAGCGGACCGCCACCCGCCCTCGCGGTGCGGATGACCCCACAACAGCTGCTGGACAAACTAGCCGCGCAATCGCCGACCGAGCCATTGACCGAAATCGCACGGCGGCTTGGTTGGCACGAGACCGTGAAAATGCTACTGCGTGAGGCGATCCGGTCGAGTGCGATAGCGGAGGGCACGTGGTTGCCCACAGCCAAAGCACTCGCCAGCCAGCTCAACCTGTCACCGCCAGCGCTGCTACCGTCATATAGCGCACTGGCCGACGAAGGCTATCTCGAAAGGCCCAACCGTCGCGGCACCAAGGTGGCGAATCACGCCCAATGGCCCGAACCGCATCAGCCACCGCACGCGGCCCACCCGGCGAGCACGCAGCAGAAGACCGACGCGAACTCGGGGCCGGTCGGCGCACCGGCGGCGCCCCCCTCGCAAAGCCCCGCAGACCATGCGGATTCGGCGGCTGCCAGCGGGCTGCCGCAGTTCCCTGGTCGGCCGAGTGCTGAAGCGATGGAATTGTTCGAGCGAATTCTCGACGCGGAGCAGTCCAGTGATCCGCGGGCGCAGGAACTTCGGGCCGAGGCCCAGCGGCTCATTCCCGACGAGACCCAGCGTGCCTACGCCGAGCGCTATGTCGGAAATGCGCGCCGGACCGCGGCGCTGGCCGCGGAATTGGGCATCACGCTCGAAGAGCTCGATGCGAGAATGACCGAAGAGCTGAGGCAGGCGTTCAGGGGCGATATCCTCGTTCGCGTCACTACCTCGACCCTGCGCAAAATTCTCGTCGATGGCAGATTCAAAACGCTGTTCGAGGTCGTCGGTAGGAGTCGGCTGGCGCAAATTCCGCTAGCGGCCAGAGCCGAGCTCGAACAAGAGTTGTTCGGGCATCCACTCGATCTTGCGGTGGCATCGCGGCCGGTCTACGGGCGCATTCGCTCGGGTCGGCTCTCCTGGTTGCAAGAGGGCGACCTGCCCACCATTCGCGAATTCGGCGACGTGGATCTCATCGTCGGCCGGGCGGAACGGGCACGGACAACGGCATGCGTGGGCAGTCCGACATTCACGAAAGTCATACCGAGCAGCGTCGACAATCCGCGGCCCGAGTCGTTCGGCGCGACGCCGAGTCAGCACGGCGAGTTCGGCTACTTCGGACTCGAGGGCATCGACCGCGACTATGACGGGGAGCGATTCCGCAACAATGCCCACATACTGACCCAAACTCATGGTGGAGTCGGGGCCAGCCACATCCCCTACGTCGTGTTCTACCGGGAGCGGCCGGACGAGGCTCTGCAGCAGGCCCTCGCAAACGCCGGAATGGGATGGGCTCACGCGGTCGATCTGGACACTGCGGCCGAGTCATCCGCCCCTGCGGAAATGGAAGCCCTACTAGCGAGGGATATCGCAAACAGGCTGCATCGGAATGGGAGCAATTCGCACCCCAACGGTGAAACCGCCACGGGACCAACGACTTCCGAATCGCTTGAGACCGAATCAGCACACACCGCAACGGATTCCGGCGATACCACGGTCGCTTCCGACCAACCCACAGCGCCTGCTGAAGACAGCCTGGTCTACGACCTCCTGATGGCCCAGGTCGCCAACCCACTGACAGCACGAAACCTCGCCGCCAGAGTTCACGCACGCGCGGCCCAGGAACAGCTAGCCACCGACACCGCCGCACAACCACTGCTCGAGATCATCGACAACGTCGTGGCCGAACACCGAACTGCCATGGCACAACTCGACACAGCCATCGGCAACAACCCCGCACCCGGAAAGCCGAACGCTCCCGCCCACCTCCAGCACGGCGGCGTCTTCTTCCACAACCTCCCCGGCCAACCACCGAACCCTGAAGACCCGAACTCAGGGCCGGTCGGCGCACCACCGGCGACCGGCTCGCAAGGTCCAGCCGAATACGTTGTGGCACAGCCGAGCAGGCCGAACGCGCACCAGCCCGAGGCGGTCCGGGGCGTCGAAGTCCGAAAGCCGACCCTGAAACAGGACGGACTGTTCTACGGCCCGGGTAACCATCTGTACAACAGCAACGAAGCAGAGTACTTCCTGATCGGCGCCGACCCCGAGGACATCCGCTCGGTGAACGCTGACGACGCCGGAGAAGCGGTAAGTCGGCTCGGTGGCACGCATCCGGTCTTGCACAGCACCTACGACAATCCGAACGATGGCCCGATCGCTTTCGGCGTGTGGTTGATCCGGAACGGTCAGCTCGAGTGGTTGACGCCGCTGAGCGGGCAATTCCCCGCCGAGCAGGTAGCAGACCACTTTACTTTTGTCGTCCAGCTTCGGGACTGGTTGATCCGGCACCACGTGGATCTGTCAGCCGTGACGGTCGACGGAACGATGAGCGGCCGGATCTGGCGATCGTTCAACACCGCGCCTTCGGTCGATGAATTGATCGATAGTGGTGGCTCCGGTGCCGATCTGATCGGCCACGGCTTCGGTGTGGATTACCGGGTAGATGTTGTTGACACCGCACCGATTCCCGACGGGCTGTCGATGACGTTGGCATTCGAGCCGATCGGCGCGCGGGTCACCCTGGAACTCACCCGGCACGATGGCGTGACCACCTTCCGGTATTCGCATAGAGACCTGGGCCGCAATGCAGTACAGGCCGAGGCAGCGATAGACGAGTGGCACGAATCGATGCTTGCCCCATGGCTGACCGCATCCGGGGCGGTCATTGAGGACAACGAGAGCGATTCGGCCACAGGGGATTCCGACGCGGCGGAGGTTCGAACGTCGCCCGACATCGTGGTGATCGAATACGACGCGGGCGTCTATACCGACGAGGTGCAGGAGCGACTCGAGGAGTCGGTCAACGCGGCGGTCGACCAGCTCATTGTCGGCCAATCGGCCGACGCGGTCGCGGTGGTGCGGTCGCTGGTCGCTCAGGTGGTGAACGCTGCCTTCACCGACCCGATGGTTGCCAGTGCGCAGCTCTCGGCGCGTCTCGTCGATCGATCGGGCGATCGGGAACTCCAAGTCTCGATGGCCGACAACCGCGGGCGGCGAGTGACCGGCTACGTGGCCATGGTCGAGCAGCCGACGGCTGCGGATATCCGGCTCGAGCGGACCCTGGATGTGTTGCGCAGGGCGGGGGCTAGGGAGCTGGCGACGCGGGTCGCACCGATTCTGTCGGAGTGGCTTGACTACGAGATGGCCGAGCTGGCCTGGGGCGCAATCGATCAGCTCACATCGGCCGCAGGCGCGGACGGATGGTGCGTGCTGCGGACCGTCCAGACCGAGGACGGTACCGACACCCTATCGATCGCATACGGACAGCACCTCGACGGGCGCGAGACCGGGATGTCGCTGGCAGCGGATCGTTCGGTGGATGTGTCGGGCCGCGTGGTGCGGATCGCGCTCGCGCTCGATCCGCGGCAAACGGCTACCACCGACGTCACGGAGATACAGGCAGTTGTCGACGAGTTGACAGCTGACTGGCTGCCGAAGCAACGGCGGCTGCTGGCGGCTACGGCCGAACAGATGCTTTCAGAGGCTCGCCCGGTCGACGAACTGGGTTGGTTCCAGATCGAGGTTTCCGGAGAATCTGGCGAGCGGCTCATGGAATTCCGTGTGCTCGATGGTCAGACGGTGCTATCGACACGGGCGATTCGCCAGATCTCGCGACCGAATACGGCGGAGCTGATGATTCAGACGCTTCCGGCGAACGCCTGGTCGGACGAACAGCTCGACACCGCAACCCTTTTGGTCGACGAACTGGTGGACACCGTTCTGAACCGTGAGGAGGCGCTGGGGGCGCTCGTGCTGACCCGGCTGACAACCGACGATGGTGCGGCACTCGGTCTCGAACTGCACGTTCGCGGGGCGGGGGCCGCCCAGCTGAGCCTGATCCCGGACTACGCCGACCGATACGGCGTCGAGTACCACCCAGAGGGCTACACCGCGTGGACCGTTCTCGGTAACGGCGCGCCCGGGGCAGCGAATCTTGTTGCTGCACTGGCCGATCGCGAGGATCCAGCGCGAAATAGCGGCGAGCGAGTCGCCGTCGTACCGCTTGGCCTCGACACCGACGACCTCGAGCTGGCGCCGACCGAGGCCGAGAATCCCGCGGCATTCGACACCCAACCGGCGAATGTCGTCGAAGAGGATCCCGCCGAACCCATCGCCGCCGTTGCTCCGGACGCCGAAGCGCCCACGCAGACAACCTTGATGCTGCCGGTAGGAGATTCACAGGCACAAGCGCGGACCCGAGCGGCGATCGACGAAGTGATGGCCGGTTGGCCCGCTGCCGCGCGAACCGCGGCGGCTGACACCGTCTGCGCCGTGCTCGCCGACGCGCTCGAACGCTCCACAGACCCGGCGGCCGAGGTGCGGGTTGAACAGTGGCACACCGGACTTCGGGTGAGCGTCACCCACCGCGGTGACGCCGAACTGCCGCCGGAGCTGATGCGTGAGCTGGAACGGGGAGCCACCGCGTGGCAAGCGGTGTTGTGGCCCGACCTCCGACGTGTGGCCCTCGACTTCGAACGGATCGACGACTCGGTCAGCGTCGCGCGCGATACGGTCGGGCAGACCGTCGAGGACCCGGACGTCGGTTTCGAAGTTCTCGACGTGGAAATGAGTCGACAACATGTCAGGGCGGCCCGTCGGATGGTCGCGGACCTGTTCTACGACCATGGCGGGAGCCGCGACCGGGCCGAGGCGAATTCCCTGGTGGAAACCCTCGCACGCGGGGTGACCAACGACGAGACCGTGTTCACGGCGCGGGTATCGCGGTCGGGATTGTTGACGCTGGAGCTCGACCACGATGGCGAAACCACCGGGCGGGCAATACTTCGGCCGGCGGGTCGAGATGAAACCCATATCTTCGTCACCCCGAGCGACGATCCGGAGACGACTGCCGCCGATCTCTGGCAGCTAGCTCGGCGCGAGATGCTGCGCCATGGTTGGACCGATTCCGAGCAGCTCGCCGCCGCCGAGCATGTGGTCTCGCGGCGGGTGACGGAGTATGCGGCCACGGTCCACGAGCGTCTGCCCTGGCGACTGGAGGTGCGGGTATCCGGAACACCGGGTAACAGAGGCCTGGTTGTGCGTGCGCGCGATCCGCGTGGGCCACATGTCCTGCCGCTGGTGGAGCTGTTCCAACGCACAGCGACGGAGCCGAATTCGTCTGCGGCCGTTCGCTTCTACGGCAACCCATGGTTGGCCGATCTGCACTGGTCGGCCGGGGACGGACTGGGGGTGCACGACCCGTTGTTCGGCGGGACCGACACATACTCGCGTGCGGAACATATGTTCGCGCCCGGTGTCGGTGCGGTGGATGCGCTCGGGCAGGCCGCCGAGTTGAGCAGCAACGTATTCAAGACGGTCCCTGAGGAATCCGTCGCACCCGAAACCCGGCAGGAGGCGCGGTCCCAGACCATTGAACTGGTGAACAACCTGGTGCTGGGTGCGAGCGACGCCACCTTGCTGACCGGCGCCATCGTCATGACACCCGAAGGCTTGGAATTCCGTGTCGCAGTGGCGGATCGGAGTCGGGCGAGCGTCGCGGACGAGCCGGGCGGCTGGCACGTGCAGAACCTCGTCGGCCCCGGACGCGCGAGCCGAGCCGGGACGATGCCGCTGGGTCGGTTCACGATCACCTGGGCCGCAATGCCGTTAGCTGCGCATGGAGGCGGTACTGGCGGGGGCAATGGGGATGGATCCGGCTCGGGCACCGGAGGTACAGGCGGACCGGGCCCTGCCGCACCGGTAGACGTCCTGGACAGTATCGCGAACGCTCTCGGCGAGGCACCTGTATCCCCGGCCGCCGAAAGCGAAGTCACCGCAGCGCCGCGCCGTCGCGGCGCGGAGGATGTCATTGCCGACGCCGACGCCGCCCTGCGCGAGCATGCTGAAACGGAAACGCTGCCAGCGACGGATGTCCCGAACAGCGAGCAGCGGGACGGGAGTCACACGCACTCCAGCGGTGGAACCAGGACGGACCCAACGACTTCCGCATTGTCCGCGCCCGCCGCGCACCCTGATGATGAAACCGATCTGAACATCGGCCCCGAATCAGCCCATACCGCAACGGATTCCGTTGATACCACAGTTGTTTCCGACCAACCCGCGGCACCTGTCGAAAACAGCCTGGTCTACGACCTCCTGATGGCCCAGGTCGGCAACCCACTGATAGCACGAAACCTCGCCGCCAGGGTTCACGCACGCGCAGCGCAGGAACAACTACCCACCGAAACCGACGCCAACGCACAACCACTGCTCGAGATCATCGACAACGTCGTGGCCGAACACCGAACTGCCATGGCACAACTCGATGCGGTCTTCGGCAACAAACCCGCCCCCGGAAAACCGAAAGCGCCCGCCCATCTCCAGCACGGCGGCATCTTCTTCCACAACCTCCCCGGCGAACCACCAGCCTCCGAAGACCCGGACGAGCCAGCGGAAACCGGCGCGGAGCAGTCCGCTCCTGCTGGTAGCAAAAATACAACGGGCACAGGCAGTTCCAACGAAACCACCACACCGGCGGCCGCTAAACCGGTGACGAAACGAGAACTACTCGCCGTGAACAAACCGTTCGCGCATCTGTTGCTGGGTACGGTTTACAAACCGGGCGGCGAGGTCCTCAACAAGTTCGGCTCCTCCGTCGCCCTCAGCGCTACGCCATACGTCGCGATGAACGCGGGGGTGCCGCCCGCCGTCGCCGCGGTCGTAGCTGCCGCAGGGTGGGTCCCGAGATTCGCCGACCCCCTGTTCGGCGTCCTCGCCGACCGCAATCGGCGAAAAGCAATGGTCTCCGGGTTAGGGCTCGGCGGGGCAGCCGCAGCCGCCGCCGCCTGGGCGGTCCTGTTCGACGCATCCAATCTCGGAACCATACTGGCCGCGGCGGCAGTGGGTGAATCTATTGGAGCGGGTATCTATTTCCGTGCCTACCAAACGGCGGCCGCTGCTCTTGTCACTGATGAGCAAGTAGACGCGGGAAACGCGCTCAGAAATATCACCAGCTCGTCGGCGGATGCCACAGGACAAGCATTCGGCGCCGGTATAGCGGGCATCCTGCCCGCGGGACCGTTCTTGTTGAACACATTCTCCTACGCATCGAATCTCGCGAATGTCTGGAAATTGCCGCTTCCGCCCCAGAAGCGCGGGAAGCGCCGCAGCATATTTCCTGAAATCGCCGAAGGCGCGCAGGCGCTCTGGAAGGAGAAATTTCTCCGCGAATTCACCGTGGTCGGCTCGATCAATAACGCTGCATGGGCGATGATGGGGTTCCGCACCGCCACAGTGCTGGAAGCCTCCGACCTGCCGGGCTGGGCCACCGGCGCGGTGGTCGCGGCACCCGCGCTCGGTGGGATTATGAGCGGCGTTCTCTCGGAACTGACCCGCAAGCTCGAGCCAACCACCTTCTACCCGGTAGCGCTGGCCAATATGGCCGGATTCTTCGCGCTCCAAGCAGCGACCGCCAACCCCGCCGTGATAGCGGTCTCGACATTCGCGGACTCGCTGGTGATGTGGACCATGAACAGCCGAGTCGGCTCCTACGAACGCAGTGTCTTCCCCGACGAAATCCGCGGCCGAGCCGGTGGTGTGAAAGGCATGTTCCTGGGGTTCGGCCCGGCCGTCGGATTGGCTGCGAGCAGCGCCCTTGTGGGCAGCGCCGCGGCGACCACGCACAGTGGCGACACTCTCGCCGCGTTGGCAGCGACCATCAGCGCAGCCGCCGCGGCTGGCTACAGCATTGTCTTCTTCGTCAGAAAAGGCCGTGTCTTCAACCGGATCATCACCCGAGGCCGCGGCTGGTTCGGGCAGCCGAAACACGCAGTCGCGGCCGAGGCCAAACCACGCCAGATCGAGGCGGGGGCGGGCGAAGAGTCGACCGCGCACGCGGATCCGGACACCCCAAGCCACGAGGTCATCAAGAACTGCGCCATCCAGGTCAGTCGCGTACAACGCGCGCTCGGCCTCGACACCGGACCGGAACCCGACGATACCGACCCCAGATGGAACGCCGAAGACAACTGGCGAATCACCGAAGAAACCATCGGCGCCCAACTCCGACGGCTCAAGGTCCAGGGCGCCGACCCCGTCGACCATGTCGTCGCAACCATACGTGCCGAAGACAACGACATAGGCTCCGCCGTCCTCGCCATCGACGGACATGTCATGGTCGTCGTCAATGTCGGAGGCATCAATGACGACGGCGCAATTCTCATTTTCGACACCCTTATCGATGACGCCCACGACGACATTCCTCGTGTACGGAAGTACAGCGACGAAGAGAACGACGAGAACAAATGGCACCCCTTCTACGAAACCGAAAACTACGAGGGCGAAAAGAAAACCTTCGTTGCTTACTTCAAAGACGACGAGGGCAGGCCCGTGCCCGCCCGCCGCCAGCTGCCCGGATTTCTGCACATCAGTCACCCGAAGGAGAAGCTCGAAGGCACATCCAGCAATCACCAGGACCCCGCTGACCACCCTGACCCCGCACAAACGACGTCCGGCAATGTGCCGGGCGCCCAGGCAAATGCGGACCAGAACTTGCCCGGTAACGAGGCGCGCGGTCCAAGCGGGCAGCCGGGTACCCGCGAGCGTCTGGCAGCACAGCGGGAACAGGCCCGCGCTCACCGTGACGGACTCGCCGCGCAGCATGGACTCGATCCGAAAAACCTGGGGCCGGGCTCCGAAGTGGTACGCGCCCTTCACAAGAACTGCACGATGGCGCAGAGCCAAGCCACCCCGCGCCTGGATGACGACAAGCGCGCCGACCCCCCGCGGCCGCCCGATCTGATCACCCGCACCTATCTCGAGTCGTTCAAGGCAAACCGCGACATGCTGGCGGCAGCCGAGCGAGTCAACGCGCTGGATGCCGAGATTCGGCTGCTCGACAAGGTTGACGCGGCCCGCCGCCATGCCGATTCGAAGGGAACACACGACCTCGATGCGCTGCGGCAGCAACGCGACGAGGCGGGTGCCGAACTCGCGAGGCAGCTCGGCGTCGCCCCGGCCGTGCTGGGCGCTTGGGCGAGCTGGGTAGTCCCCTTCCTGGAGGCCGACGGCGCGGCGGCCGACGACCCCCGACTCCGCACCGCGAAGCAGTTCCTCGAACTCCATTCGCAGACAACGGCCGCCGAGGAAGCCCGGCAGCTGGCGGCACAGCGCGGTCAGCTCGACGTTCTGGCCGAGCAGCGGCGTCTGGCCGAGGCACGGCGCGAGCAGGCCCGCGCGGCCATCGGCGCGACGGCCGACCTGGTCGTTGTCGGACTGACCGACCCGGCCCGGCCGGACGCCCTCGCGACACCGGAGTGCGTCGAGTTCCAGCGCTTGGACCAGCAGGTTGGTCAACTCGACAACCAGCTGGGCACCCTCGCCGACCAGATGCTCGCCCCGCCGCGACAGCCGCGGCCGGTGCTACCGAAGGATTGGGTTGCCGCGCATCCAGAGCTCGATCTGATCGCCGACGGCGCATGGGATCAGCTGGCCACCGTGCGCTACGACGCCGCCCAGACTGCCGGTATCGACGAGATCACCGCGACCATAATGGGTTTCGACTCATTGAACCGCGAGCAGAAATGGGCACTGGTCCCGCAACCACACGATGATAAACGCGCTTTGACCGCGCGGTGGCGCGACCGGATCGCCCGGTTGGGGCTCACGAGGGAGATGCAGGACAGCGACCTACAGCTGGCACTGCAGCAACCCGACGACGACGCGGATCCCATGGCGGCGCTCGAACTGCAATTCCAGCATGCCGATTTCCTTCGCCAGCGGATGCGTATGCAGGCGGCGGTGCTCGGCATGGCCGCGGCCGCGGAACTCGCCGCCGGTCTGACCGGTCACCCCCGCGTGCACGTCTTGGACTACTACTCAGGACATTTCGAGATACCGGCGCATTTGGAACTCGCCATCGGCGATGTCGATGCCGCCGACGAAGTGCATGTTCGCGTCTTCGATCAGGATCTCACGACGGCCTCAGTGGTCACCGCGGTCGCACAGCTGGCGCAGGACGCCGAGACGGCCGCACGCGACAATCCCGGAAAACGCGTCGCGTGGGTGCTGCGCATGACGGGTGGCGCCGGTACGGCTCAGGCTCTTCCGGCGCTGACAGAAGATCTAATAGCGCGCAAGCGAATTCGCGATTACTACGCCACCCGGCCCGGTGGGCGGCCGTCGCTGCCCGGCTTCCATCTCGTCTCCGGGCACGAGAGTGCCGACGAGTTGGTACTGCGTGCGAAGCAGGACCCCGAACTGGCTGGACTCCTGCTTGAAACCCCAGGGCCGCAAACCGATTCGACGGCTCGCGGCGACGGCTCGGTCGCATTCCGAAGCCCGGATGGGCCACCGGTGTCCTGGGACGACTTCGCGCTGGCGCTGCTATTGGAAGGCTCGAACGCCAAGGACTGCGCGCCCAACGTGATCGATGTGCTCGAAAGCGAGGGCCTGCCGGTCCGTCGGCGCCCGGACCAGGACCCGCCCGGAGAAATGTACGCCGAGGAGTTCAGCTGGGCGACGAGCGCGGGCTGGGTGCCCGGTGGCTTCGTTGCCGACCAGTACGGCACCGCCCGCGACAAGGCCGCGGACTTGCATCGTGCCCTGGGTCCCGGAGCACGGGTCGCGGTCGTATTCGACCGTCCGGGTGGCCTCGGGGCGCACATGTATCTGACGAAAACCGATGAGAGCGGCGATGTCTGGGAACGGGAACTGGTCGGCTACGATCCCCGCGAAGAGCCGCTGGAGTACCGTCCGCGCGAAGAACGCTGGACGCGGTACGAGCGTGGCACACCGGATGAACCCGGCGCCTCCTACTTCGCGGTCACCTTCGTCCCGACCGACGACGGCACCAGCCTTGCGCCCATCCCCCGTTTCGACCCCGATACCGACCCGGCGGCAACCCCAGGCGAACCACTCGCGGACTATCCGATCCACCCGATGGGTTCTCGAGCTGAGCCCGACGACAGCACTCCCGAACCTGGCCCGATCGAGGCCCGAACCCCGTCTCCAACAACCGAACCCACCGAATCGCCGCACGAGACTCCCGCAGCGCCAGCGCCGCTGGCCGCTTCGGACGGCCGTACAGATGTGCCCGATGGTTCCACGGCCGTGCGCGACAACGACGCGGTGCCGGAAGTCGCCGGTTTCGGCGCAACGGAATCGGCGGGTCCGGCGCCGAAAACACCGTGGAGCAACCGTCGATCCGACGCGGTGAGTACCGGATCGCAGGATCCGGAACCCCATAAGTCCAGCAGGCCAACACCCTGGAGCAGTACAGAGCCCGCCGATGAGACCACGGATGTAGACCGATTGCAGGACGTGCAAATCCGGCAGTTGATCGATACTCATATCGCCCAAGGTCAACCGGAACACGCGGTCAACCTCCTCGAAGCGCAATTCAAAGCCGACGTATTCCAGGGGATACGAGCGCGTGTAGGCGACCCGCAGGTGGCTCGAGAGATTTTCTCCGACGCGTGTACGGGTGCGATCAGACGTCTCGACCAGATCGGCACGAAAAGCGTCAAGGAATGGGTCGGCATCAATGCGGGAAATCTCATTGGGCAGCACCGTGAAATTGCCGAAATCTGGTACCGGACTTTGGAATTCGTAGCCCGCGGTGCCAGGTTGGCGGCGTCTGACCCGATGCTTGCCGCGCTTGCCGAGGCGAACACATCGCAGGTGCGACAACACCTGCTCGCGCAAACCGCGAGCCGCCAGCGGCACCTGCGCCGATTCGGGTCGCGGCCGACTGGGCCCGGTCGACCGTCGACGCCGCCTCGAGATCCCGCGAGCGAGTCCCGCGCGGTGTGGGATGCCGTCCGAACACTGGTCCTCGCGGTCGCCGACGAACGCGGTCTGCACACGCATATTCCCGACGAGCCTGCACCCAAGCCTGCGCCGTCCCGTCGCACGACAGCCAAGCCTCGTCCGGCAACGGCAGCGGGCAGAGCCACGGCCAATGCGAAACCCCACCCTGCCCGCGTCGAGTCACCCGAATTCCCCGCAAAGGACGGGACGGCGGCCGAGCAGCGCGGGCCCGATGCGTCCGGCCCGGTCACCGCAGCGCCAACCGAACCGAGCGATGAGCCGACCGCAACGAATTCCCCAGTTACACAGCCCAGCCCACTGGACATGGAGCGGGTGGATGCCGCTACCGACCGGCTGGCCGCATTGCTGTCTCCGGCGGTCAACAAGCGCCCACTGCCAACGGCAAACACTCCGGGGCCGAACATACTGTCCGAGCGCGAGCGGACAGTACTCGAATTGGTCGCTGAAGGCCTGACTGATCGGCAGATCGCAGCGACGCTCGACATTTCCCAGCACGCCGTGCGGCACTGCCTCGAACGTGTTTCTCTCAAACTCGGCACCAGCAAGAGCCGGAATACGCTTGTGGCAGTCGCGACGCAGCGGCAACTCATCGGTCACCCGGAAGCTCCCGCACCCACGGAATCGCTCCATGAACCCGAACTCGATTCGGCAGCAAGCAGTTCCGAAACTCCCGAATCCCACCTTGGCAACTCGACAACCGAGCCAACCCACCCCGCTGACGAGAATCAGCGTCCTGTCGAATCGGATCCCGTCGACGACACAGCGGTCGACCGGCAGACCGCTCCGCACTCCGGGACCGAGCATTCGGCGACCGAGCCGCGATACCAACTGGCGGACTTGGAGGATGAGTTCCCCTACCATCCGGAACTGGCCAAACATGTCACATGGGATGATGTCGACTTCGACGAGCACGGCGATGTTCGCGATGAGAACGGCGACCGGTACATCACCGGCCCGAAGGGTGCCGTCTTCCTCTTCACGCCGCAGTTCAAGCGCACGATCCGCCATCGGGCGACGCACATCATGGTGTACAGCTCGTTCCCCGAACCCGGACACTATCCATACGCTTTCGGGCACTGGTTCCTCACCGAGGACGCAAGAATCCGAGTCATGCCCGGCAGCCAGATGTTGCCGAAAGCCTCGGCGCACCCGAAGTTCATCACCCAATGCAAATTCGAATTCGCCAAGCACGTCGACCTCAGTACGGTCGAATTCGATGACGAGCTCCAAGGTGAGCTCTGGCGCAGAGTGCGACCTCCCGGCGTACCCACCTTCGATCAACTGATCGATCGACGTGGCACAAGAGCGCGGGTGGTGGAAGCCGACGCCACAATGTTCAAAGGCGGCGACGTCGAATTCTGGGTGAATGTCGAGCAATGGGAAGCCACGACGGACGGGCTCGCCATCACGTTCTCAGTGGGTTCGGTTTTCGACTGGGAGGGCAAACTCACGCTGGTTCTCGGCCGCGCGAACGGTGCCAAGACGGCGCATTACACCAATGTGGTCCCCGGTAGGGCCCCGGAAGACTTCGCCGCAGCGGTCGAGAAGTTCCACACCGAGCGGGTAGCTCCTTGGCTCGCGGAATCAGACGTCGTAGTCGATGAATTCGGTCCGGACCGGCAATCCACGCCCGTCATCTCTTCCGCACCCGCTGCCGAAATCGAGCCGGTTGCTCCGAGCCGAGCCCGCTACCAGACGATAGCCTCGCCCGCCTCGTCGGCTGGCGACGATACGAACGTCGATCTCGTGTGGCCGACGATCGATTCTCGCGGCTGGCTCCTCGGCCCCGATGGTCAACACTTTCGCACGACCGCCAACTCGGGTGCGGGCTTCCTGCTGACGTCGGCTGGCGATTTCGTCACCTCGGAGAACGCCTGGCCGGAAGAACTGCTCGCCACGTTCCTCGCGCGCGGTGGCTCGCTCGACGATGTGAGCGGCCTCGGAATCTGGTCGGTCATCGGCCCTATCAGCGAGCTCGACCTGCAAATGCTCATTCTCGGGGAGACAACCGACCCGATGAATCCCGCGCAGGTCCTCGACGCGTTACTCCAAGCGGGCGCGGACCTCTCCCGACTGCGAGTCGATGACATCGCCGGTGACCAACAGGGCCTGATGTGGCGCGGCCTGGCGGATCGGATGACGGTCGCCGACCTGTGGCGCGACCGCGGCCGCGATGCCCATCTGCTGTTCGCAGGCTTCGGTATCGCCCCACAGACCGGTAGCCGCGGGGTCGCCTTCGGCGTTGATCTCGCGGGCTTCGAGGTGACAGACGACGGTATGTCGGTGCGGTTGCTCGTCACTGTGCCGCGATGTGATCCTGCCTTGGTCACTTTCGAATTGGTCCGGCACGGCGACACATTCACGTTCCGACGCGGTGCATTGGACCTGGGACGCGACGAGGGACGTGCCGTGCTGGCGTCGGCCGTCGTGCACGAGAAACTGACCGCCCGGTTGGCGGAGTCGGGCGTCTCGTGGGCCGAAGACAGCACCGCTGCACCCACCGAGAACCTGCGGCCGGAACAGGCGCACGGTCCCCGGGAAGCCGCGGTATCGGCGCACGGCGCGGAACATGTTGTGCGCACCGAAGCGTACGAGCGCTGGACCCCAGCTGCTTTTGCCGAGGCTGCGGACTGGCTCGCTCAACAGCTTCGCGGCTTGCCTTCGCGCCTGGTCGATGCGGCCTGCGCCACGTTGCGAGAGGCTGTCGGCGAAGCGCTGCGGCAGCGCCCCGGCAGACTCCATGTGACCGTCGAAACGACGAACGAGCTCGTGCGTGTCACGCTGCTCGAAACGACCACCGAACATCTCGCCGCCGCACCCGAACCTGTTGCGGCCGGAGGTGATTCGCTTGCGATGCGGTCCGGCGTAGAATTCTTCAGACGTCCTGTCGCCGGGTGGAATCAAGCATCATGGTTCGAGCTTCCAATTCCGAACGACACGGCGGACGTGGACGCCGAATCCGCCGCACAGCCTCGCCCCGCACACCCAACCGGCGCCGCACCTGTGAATCCCGCTCACGCAGTCGTGCAATCATCGACGCGCACCGCTGATAGTGAGACCGGCGATCCAGTACACACAGATCCGCCCGCCACCACCCCAACAACCGACGCCAGGGACGACGCGGCGCCATCAGACACATCGAACCCGTCGAGGGACGGGCGATTGCCCGCCGCGCAAGACGATTCCGCAACCGACACCGCGCATCGCCCCGAGCGCGACCTTCTCGCCCCCACACACTTCCGCGCCGCAGGGTGGAACCGGCGAGCCCGCCGCATGAACCCGATCCTCGCCGTCCAGCGCAACAATATCCCGGACGACCCCGTGCACGGGATTCGCAACAGACAGCCCGCACCGCACGGCGCCCCGCAACCACAAGCACCCGCAGCACCGACCGACCCCGCGCCCGACCCAGAAGGGCCACCGAGCACTCATCAGGACGGCATGCCCGGGCTCGGCCCCGCCCTGACCGAGCTTCGGGAGCGGGTCGCTGCGAACTTCGTCTCGATTGCCGACGCGGCGGGCGAATCGGGCGTGTGGCGTGCGCGCGACCGCAATCCGATCGGGCGGCAAAGGCGTCGCCGGATAGTCGCGCACATGATCGGCCACGGTCAGCCGGAGATGGTGCGGTTGCATGAGCTCGCCGCGGACCGTCCGGCGGGCATGCGGCTCGAACAGCGCCGACATGCCTTGGCCCAGCTGCTTGCCGCGCGGATCCGGGCACTGCCGGATGAACTGCGGGCCGAGATCGGGCCGTTGCCACCGGACGCGCCCACTGAGCGGGTGCGGGCTGTCGTCGACATGATCGTGGCGAGCGACCGCGTGCGCGCGGTGCTCGGGCGGCGTGAGCGTAGCGCGTTGGTGCGGTCGGGCCGACAGCTGCTGAGGCTGAACTCGTTGCGCGCCTACGCCGACGGCTTCAACTCCGCCGTCCGGCTGCGCAACAACCTCCTCCAGCTGGAGCGGTGGTACGCCGATGCGTACCGTCGGCGCGACGAGCCCAACCGGCGGGCGTGGTATGAGACCGTGCACTCCTGGGTGGCCGACCTCGAACAGTCTGCCCGCGCCCTGCGCGACGCCGACTCCACCGACATCCAGCATCTGCAAGAGCAGCTGGCGGAGATGCTGACGCCGGATGTAGTCATAGCCGAGGCGACCATCGTCGACGGATCCGGTGCCGCATCGTTCGTCGGCGATGTGGTGGTGCGGGACGGAAGCATCGTCGCGACTGGCCCCGATCTCCCCAGACGGGCTACCACACCGATCATCGATGCGAAGGGGCTGGTCCTTGTGCCCGGCTTCGTCGACACGCATACCCATGACGACGTAGCCGTCACGAAGTGGGGCGCGCTGGACTTCAAGATCGGCCAGGGCGTCACGACCGTGGTCACCGGCAACTGCGGTTTCAGCATGTTCCCGACCGTCGAGCCGCAGGATGCGACGCAGCTCGCGGAGCAAGCCGCCGCAGTACTCGGCGTGATCGACCAGCCATGGGACTGGCCGACAATGCGGCTCTGGCTGGACATGCTCGGTCGAAAGGCATTGGGGCAGAACGTCCGTCCGCTGCTCGGTCACAACGCGGTGCGGGTTGCCGCGATGGGCCTGGATGCACGCGAGGCCACTGAGGACGAAGTCCGCACGATGGAGGCACACGTCGAGGAGGCGATGCAAGCCGGTGCGGTCGGACTTTCACTGGGCATGATCTACGGCGGCGCCACGGCGACCCCGCAGGAACTGACCCGTCTCGGGGCCGTCGTCAAACGCCACAACGGCCTGCTCGTCGCGCATATGCGAAATGAGGGTGAGGGCCTACTCAATTCCATCGCGGAAATGTTGCAGATAGCCCGGGACACCGGGGTGGCGGTCCACCTCAGCCATCTCAAGGCCACCGGCCCCGCGAACTGGGGGAAAATGGCCGAGGCGCTCGACATGATCGACGAAGCCGTCGCCGAAGGCTTGGACGTCACCGTCGATGTCTACCCATACGCGAGTACCGGTCTCATCCCGATCTACCTGCTGCCTCCCCGGGCCTTGCAGGGCGGCATGGATGAGACTATGGCGCGGTTGCGCGATCCCGAAACACGCGCGCAGATCCGCGACCACCTCGCCCATGGCGACCCGGAATTCCCGGATTGGGAGAACATCCTGCAAGGCGACACTCCTGCGGCGCTGGTCTTGACGTTCGTTCCGGACGAAGAACTCGCGCGCATGGAGGTCCGCAGACATGAGGAAGAACTCGAGCGACTGCGCGCGGCGGCGGGACAGGAAGAACTCGTGCGCCTGGAAAATCTCAGGCACGAGCAAGAGCTCAGGGCTCTGGTCGAACTCAAGCAGCTCGAGGGTCTCAATCTGGAGCAGGCGGCCGAAGCTCTCGGCGTGGAGGTCACCGAAGTGGTCTGCCACATGCTGGAAAAGACCAGGGGCGACCTGACATTCGTCTCACTGTGCCTGAGCCCCGCGGACATGGCACGGGTGCTGCGCAAGCCCTACAGCATGATCGGATCCGACGGCCTGCCCACCGATGCGGCGAAGCCACATCCCCGACTGTACGGAACCTTCCCGAAGTACTTCGAGGAGGCGGCGCGGCTCGCGATCCCATTCGAGGAGGCGGTCCGCAAGGTCACCTCACTGCCCGCCCAGCGATTCAGCCTCGGCGATCGCGGTGTCATTCAGGCAGGCAACATCGCTGACCTCGTCCTATTCGATCCCGAGGCCTTCCAGGCCGAGGTCGCCACCCTTACCGATCCGCGGCAACCCGCCGCCGGGATCAGTGCGGTTATCGTCGGCGGCCAAGTGGTCCTGCAGGATGGCGGGCTCCAGAAGGCACGGCCGGGAGAGCTTCTGGCACCTGCGATACCGAACGTCGACGATCCGGAACCCGCACCGGTCCAGAGCGATTCCGTTGAGCCCGTGGTCTCGGGCGATACAGGAGTATGGACGGACTTCACGAACGATTCCGAACACTGTGTGATCGGTGCGGCGGAGCTGGTCGCGGATCTCATCGGCGACGAGAGCATCCGGGAGCGTGCGGCCGCGCGGATCGGCAAGGGAGCCGCACGGGTTCGGGCGATGCAGCGAATCTTCGGCGCCGCGTTGCACCGAGGCGGCTGGGATTCGGTGAGTCGGCACGGTACATCAAAGACTGAGCAGGAGCGTACCGTCGAGGGGTGGATGGCCGAACGTCCCGGGTCGACGGTTGCGCTGGTCTTGCAACGTCCGGGTCCGGTCCGGCGCAATGCGGTGGCGAATCACCTGATCGTGTTGCACAACCGAAGCGAGCGGGTAGGCGAGCCCGACGTGTGGGTGTCATTCCATACCGACGACACGGCACGGCTTCGAGAATGGGAGCCTTTGGCGGATTGCCTGCGGCGCCTCGGTGCCGAATACGGCCTGGATCTCGATAGCCTCGGCCCGTTCGCAGGTATGGCTTTCGTCGACGGCGAGCCGGATCAGAGGTTGGGCAAAAGCGTTGCGGCCCGGCTTCGAGGGTGGCGGGAGGGCCGCATGGTCCGCGGCCGGATCGGCTCCGCCGCAGGGCTGGAATCGCCGGATTCATCCGGGAACGGCATGTCCGGCCGCCAAGTCGAGCTCCTTCGGTTGGCCGATAAGGGTCTGTCGTACAAGGAAATTGGCGCGATCGTCGGCATATCCGAGAGCGCCGTGAAGAGATTGGTGGAACGCGCGGGTCTGGTGGTCGGTACGCGTGGCCGCACCGCAACAGTCGTTCGAGCGCGCGCGTTGGGTGGGCTCGGCGGGCAACCCACCGAAACCGCCGACAATGCGGACAATGCCGCCGCCAGCGAGCCGGGCACTGCGTCCGAGCCCTCGCTGCAGGTCACCGAAACCCGCTCCGATATGCAGGGGACCGCTGATCGCAACGATACGAACGACGACGGTGATGAGGGCCCAAGCGGCGGGACCCGCACCCCAGAACCGAAGCCCGGATCACCGCTCGGTGGGCCGAGCGCGAGTGGCGACAGTGCCCCGCAGGCAAGCCACGACCTACAAGGGCGGATGACGCCAGTAGGTGAGTCGACGGCCGCCGCGCACCAGGAGCAGCTCTCCGATGCCGAGCTGGACGCCGAAATACGCGAGAAGGAGCGGGCCCTCGGCATCGAAACCGACGCGCAACGCAGGCTCGCGGTCAGGTTGTACATCGAGGACAAGTTCGCGCTCGTAGCTTTCGCGGCCGACCAGGATCGGCCCGAACTACTTTTCGGGCGCAAGGAATGGTTGAGCTGGCTAGATGCCCTGGGTTACGCGTTCGACCATCTCGACGACGAGTTGAGCGTATCTTTCGTTACGGAGCTGCACCGTCGGCTGGGCTGGCGGTTCGACCCAGAAAAGGCCGGAAAGTTCGCCTATTCGAAAAACAGGCACTGGGGTGCGCTGGACGGTCCGCTGACCGAATCCCAGCAGCGCGCGATCGCGGAAAACCCGTTATTGACCTATGTGCCCGGACCTTTCGAGCTGGGCCCGTACGGGGCCGTGATATCTCCGGTAGTGGCAGGTCAGCCGGGGGCCCGCCAGATCCGCGTGCTGGAAGCGCCACTCACCCCCGCAGAACTTGCCGCGATCGATGCCGACCCATTGCTGGGTTATGCGCCCCCGCAGCAGGAGACCTACGAACACGGGCTCATTCTGTATCCCAACTTCGGCAGTGTGGAGGGGGCACGCGCGGATGTGGAAGATATGTGCCGCACGTACAACGAGGCGGTACGCGCGGGAGACGATCCTTACTCGGCCGCCGCCGCACTACAGCAGTGGAGTGTCGCGGGTCATCACGGGGCTGGCGACTTCCACGGTCGGCTCTCCAGAATCCTGCTGTACTGGGCATTGAAGAGGGCCGAGTTGCCGCCCAGTGCCCTACCGGAATTCGAGGACGATCTGTTCACCTCGCCGTCCGACTGGGTGGAGATGGTCAAGGCGGGCAGCCTGCGCTATCAGGAATGGGAAGCGGACCTCGAACAGTTGCCGGACGAAGCCGACGCCGTAACCCAGTTCGGTGTGCAGCGTGAGCGTCGGCGTTACCAGCAAATGGGCGGCAGGCCTTCACCTTTCGTGCCAGGAGAGATGCATGCGGCCGACGCGTGCCGACGCCTGCTGGCGACGCTACAGTCCGATGGTCCCCTGCCCGAGAGCGACGAGCAGGTCCGCGCGATAGTCGATCAGTCGCTGCGTGACGAGCAGCGTCGCATACCGAACACACCCCCCACCCGGCAAGGCAGGCCCGCACACCCCCCACACGACTTCCACATCGTCCCCAACCCCGACGACGACATCTTCGGCGACCTCGGTAGCCCCCTCAACCCCGGCCGCAAACCGCTACGCGGAAGGAGACGGATCGAGGAACTCGGAATAGTCCACATCGACGGCGGCGGCTTCGGCCGCGCAGCCTCCGGAGACGACGAATCAGAACCCACCCCAGCCACCGAGCAGCCCGGTGAGACCACGGCGCCCGACGAGGCTGCGGCGTCATCGAAAACCGGTTTCCTGCAATGGATCCGCAGCAAAACTCCGCGGCCCGCGAACAAGAATCTGGCCCGGCTGTACACCGCCACCGGAATCTCTGCCATGGGCAGCGCCGGGCTGATGAGCGTCGTCGGACCGCTGGTATTCGATATGAGCGACTCCGCGCAACTGACCGGCTTCACCACAGCCGCGACCCAAGCCGCCGCAGTGGTCGCGTACATCCCGGCCGGACAGTTCGCGGACCGCGACCCCCTTGACACCTTGCGCAAGGCGGCGGCGGCCGGACTCGCGGTCACGGCGGTCGCCGGTGGCTGGCTGCTCGCCGGTCTGCCCGGCGCGTTGCAGGCCGTCATCGGCTCGGCGGTTGTCGTCGCGGCGAGCGACACCATCGCCGGGGTGAGCTCGACGGTCTACGGCCGAAAGCTGGCTGAAACGGCGGAACAGTCGAAGGCCGCGATAACCTTGACGCTGCTGGAGCGTCAGGCGGCCGGAACGTTCGGCAGGTTCAGTTTTCCCTTGCTCGAACACATTTCATCGGCGATTCCCTTCTTCGGCGACGCCGCTACCTATGCGGTGAGTTCGCGGACGCTGAGCAAGCTTCCGCCCTTGCCGACACCGGAGGAAGGGAGCCGCCTGCTCGATGGCTTCCGAGCCCTGGGCAAAGACCCCTACCTGCACGGTGCTACCTGGCTGCTGATCCCGTCGACCTTCGCGCTCTTCTCCGGCGGGGTGCAGATGGCCGAACTCATCAACACCGCAGGCTATTCCGCGACCACGACCGGACTGCTGCTCTCCGGCACCAGTACGGGAGTCCTGCTCGCGGCGGTACCGGCGACCCGAAAGCGGTTCATGGACCGCATCAGCGTGAAATGGATGCATCCGCTCATGCTGACGTCATTCGGCGGGCTTATGGCCGAGTACGCGACCACTACCAACCCATGGACCATTTGGCCGACCTCGGTTGCCACCGGTTTGTTGATGATGTTGAGCAATCAGAAGATTCTCGAGTACCAGCAAGACGTAGTTCCCATGGAGACGCTCGGCAAATCAGGCGCCGCAGCCTCAATGGTGGGTGCCGTAAGCGGAATGCTCGGCAGCGCATTCGGTGGTCTTCAGTTGGAGCGGGCAGGCGGTACTGCGACCGGTGTGACAAACGCGGCCCTGATGGGCGCCTCGGCATCTGCCTCCGCCGTCCTCGCATACCTCACGGGTAACAGGAGCAAAAATGGACCGCGCGGTAATGGCTCGACCGCGCATGAGGAGCCGGACACCCCCGGCCTCGACACCGGCCTGGTACGAAATTGCGCCGTCCATTTCGCCGCCCTGCACCGCGCCCTCGTACTCACCGACGACGGCTCACCCGAACCCGATCCGACCGACCGCAGCTGGAACTCCAACAAAAATTGGAAACCTGTCGAAGCCGCCCGCGGCGCCGAATTCCAACCCATCGAATACGACGGCGACCCATACTTCACCGCCATCGCCGAGACCGTCCGCACCGGAGAAGACGGCATCGACAGAGTCGACCTTGTCACCGACGACGGTGAAAACGCACACATCATCACCCTCGTCAATGTCGAAGGCCAACTTCTCGTCTTCGACACCCTCGTCAAAGACCCCGACAACGACGACGAACCCGATAACGACGACTACATCCCCCGCGTACGCAACTACGACGGCGACAAAAACGGCCAATATAAATGGGAACCCACCTACCACAACATCAAAGAACTCTTCGCAATCTTCAGCGCCAACGGCACTACTGTCCCGATCCCCGCTAACCACCGACCACTCCCCAAGTACCGACACCTGCGACGCCGACACCCACACAAAATCCAAGGACCGCCCGCCGACAAGGCGGAGTCATCGCCAGCGCTTCCGCCCCCGGAATCCGCTGCGCTGAAGGCGGAGTTGCGCGTCTACGGCTTCGACTACCTCGACCGTCTGGGGGAGCCCGCGGCTGGTGAGCCGCGGGGGCGGGCCTGGATCGATAGCCCGGAACAGCGAACGTGGGAGCTGTCCTGGCTGGCGGAGCGGAGTGCTCGATTGAGCGCGCTTGCCGCGCTCACCGCGGCCGCACTGGAGGCGGCAACGCAACTGAGCCTGCCGAATTCAGAGGCGGGAGCGCTGCTGATCGTGCAGTATCGACAGAAGCTGCCTGGTGTGCTGATCCCGATCTGGAAGTTCCGGACCCAGAACGCGGCTGGATTGTCCAACGTCATCGCTCGGATTGCCCGCAAGCTGTCACTCGACGAGCTTCCGCAATATCCCTATACCTTGTTGGTCGCTCCGAGACCGCTGCTCCCGGCAGAACACGAGTGGATGGCGCCGCCCCTGCTGACGTCGGCCCGACACGCACACTGGAACCAGATCCTGCGTGGCGGCGTGTTCGGACTGCACTTCCCGGGCTGTCGCTTGCTCGAGCGCCAATCACCGGCATACCTGCGCACTCGAGAGGGTGCCGATACCCTCTATGAAGACCATCTCGCCTGCCGGACGGTCGACGAGAAGCACCTGAACACGGTTGTCGAGCCCTACCTGCTCGGCACAGCCTATGAGATACAGGCGAGCTTCGACGGCGCGACATCAGCCGAGGATCGAATCGGCCAGTGGTTCGCGACAGTCGTCGCGGAAATGCTTGCGGCGCCGCCCGATTCCGCGCCCGGTCTCCTCCGCCAAGCTCTCCGAGTGCAGACGGCCCGGAGCGACGCGTTGTCGAGCGAGGAGCGCGCACTCCAACAATTCGTTTCGACGGTGGGAGAGCTGCTGGCCGGAGAGCCCGATTTCGGCCTGTACCTGCACCAGCGCGGACTCCCCGAGACGCAGGCGTACATCCGCGATGTCACCGAGGCCGTCCAGCAGCGCGCCCCGCGGCACACCACCACCGCCGTGCCGTTCATCGATAACCTGATCGGATCATCGCCAACGCACACAGCGTCTGAGGCGAATTCCGGTGCAGGGGAGCAACATTCCGATACCAGGGGCGCTTCGAACGCGGATCACCCAGTCGCCCAACCATTATCGGGCGATCCCGGCAACCGACGGGATACGACGGCATCGGATGAACCGGCCGCCTCCGCAGGCGAGCCGGGCAGTGCACCCGAGGCCTCGCCGCACACCACCGAAACCGCCCGTGAACTCCACGACCACTTCCCCGCCACGTACACCACCGACCCTGGTCTCGTTTACATCCCCGAACCCGGCCACCCCCCGACCGAAGTATTCACGACTGGCATCGCTCCGAGAGGCGAAGGCCCGCTCACCAGCTACCGCGACATCGACCATGCCCGCCGCCGGTCGACCACCGGCCGCGTCTACGTCGCACGCCCGGAAGCCGCATTCCTGCGCGCCGACCCCGACCGATCCATCCAGCTCATCGGTGGCATCACCGGACAACGAATACTCGGCTACTACCACTTCGGCACCGAGGTACCCAGCACGCTCCCCTACGAAATCACCGCGCCCGCCCAGAACGTCGGTGACTGGATCCCCAACACCACACACGGCGATGCGGTACCACCGCCCTTGCCGGTCGACGAGGACGATCCCGGTGGCGGTACCGCCGCGCCGGGGCCGAACTCCGAATCACCTACTGGCGGCGCAACTTCGAGTGGCGCCGGAGCACTGCCACCCACCGCGGACGAAACCGGACCACCCCGCGACACCGCTGCCGACATGCGACCCCATGCGACGACGGTGTTCGACGCGGTACTGGCAGTCGTCGGCGACAAGAAGGCCGCGCAAGACATCACCGCGGAAGCCCTCGCACAGGGCGATGCGGGTGAGCCGATGTCCACGCTCGAGCATGCGCGGCAACTGGCGGAGGAACACCTGTCGTTCGCGCTGTTTCGGCAGGCGGTGCTGGTTCGCATAGCGATTTCAGCGGGGGATCGGTCAAATATCTGGATGCGCGCATTGTTCGACGCGAGCAGATCAGATGTGGAGCGCTGTCTGGACGCTCTCGAGCCCGAGGACCGCGATCGCCTGCTGAGGACCTACCGGGATGGAAGTACCGACGCGGGATACAGTTCTCCCCCGCTGACCGGTGCCGCACATAGGTTGGCGATGAAGCTCGTCGCCGAACGGCCGAAGACCGACACGTCGCATTCGCCGGACTATCCGCACGACGAAACCTTGCCCGACTATCCGGCCATCGAGGAGTTCCGGTATCTCGGTGGAACCACTGGCGCGGACATGGCCGACGATATGGTCAGGGAGCTGGTGAGTTCGGCACTGGACCAGCTCGCCGCAGCCGAATTCGGACATTACAACTGGAATATCCGCGTCGGTGATTTCATGGTCCGAATACCTAACCCGGATGCCGACGAGTTGGATACGAAGGTCGAGCCCGAATGGCAAATACTGGAAAGGCTGGCCCGGTTCGGAATACCGGACGTACCAAGAGTATTCAGGGTCATCGACGGCATCGTCCTGCCCGATGGTCGCCGGGTCGACGGGGTCCAGATCCAGGGGTTCGTAGACAGTGCCGAGCGTCTCGCCGATATGGACGACATCCCCGTCGATGAAATTATCGCCGACCTCGAGGAATTCTTCCGTCGGCTTCGCGTGATCCCGGTGAAACCCGGAGATCCGACCACCGATGATCCACAGGGCAGACTGCGCGACCCCGGCGAGTTCGTACGCGAACTGGTCGCCGAAAGGACCAAGAAATACGAGCAGGCGCGGGCCGAATTCGGCGAGAACTTCGCCAGGGCCGAAATCCCCGCGGACCCCTTCGCACCCGTTGTCCAAATGTCATGGGATCTGGACCCGACTCGCTACCGGATCCTGCACGTCGACCCGCATTTCGGTAATGTGCTGTTCCGGATCACCGATCGCCGGATCATTCTGCTGGACTGGGAGCTGTCCAGGGAAGGAGATCCCGCCTACGACTGGGCTCGCCTCCACCTACTCGAAGGCGTCGGGCCATCCGGCGGATACGTTTATCGCGTATTGGAGCAGATCAGTAGGGTCATAAATGACATGACCCGGCTTACCCGCGCGGCCAGATTCGGACTTCTCACTCCTGACCAGATCGAATTCGTACAAACAAAATTGGTACAGGCCTTCAGCGTCGCCAGAGCAGAATGGCGCTTTCCGACCGCGCTGCACGGCCACAAGATCTTCGATGCGCTCAACGCCACGAATCCGAACGCGCGGAGGGCCCGCTCGCGCGCATCGGAGCACGAGGCAGACAACCGCGGCGAATCCCCTACACCTGCCCCCGCCGAAATCAACCCGGTTTCGACGCAGCAGTCCCGGGAAAACCAGCGCGCTGCTATGGCACCGATCACACCGGCGACCAACACATTGCACGCGGCTCGGGCGACATCGTCCGTCCGGATCCCGACTTCGGAGCTGATCGCGATCAGCTCAGGTGCCATCTTCGACAGGTTCGAGGATGTTTCGGATGAGGACGTTCACGCTTTCCTGGCCGATATGCACGCTACGGTCACCGCACATGTGTCGGCGTTCCGCCGCGGCCAGCTGCCGCCGCACGAGGATATGATCGGTGCGACCAGGGCACTGAATGTGGCACTGAACGAGTTGCGCGAGCGAATTCGTGACCGAGCCCCCACCAGTCCGGTCACCGATTATTCGACGCTGTTCGAACTGGCGCGAAATATAGGGATCCTGATCCCAGAATTGCGCGGGATATCTGCCGCGACCGTCGCGGTATTCGACAGTGTGGGAATCTTGGCCGGCTCCGCCGACGAACTCGAGGACGCCGATCACCAAGCACGAGCTCTCAGCCGCACCGCCTATGTCGCCGAGCGGGCCATTCGCTGCATCCCGTGGGCCGCTGAATCCACTATTCCCGCGGATGCCGAGCCGCCCACGGAGCATCGTGGTCCCACCGAAAACGCCGCGAGTCATCTGAGATCAACTCCATTGCCGCGGGTCTTGGAGTCGTGGTCCGAGGCAGTCGATGGGCTGCTGCTGGAACGGCTGGAACATGAATTCGACATGACATTGCTGCGTGCCCTCCAATCCTTGCCCCGCCTGGACGAATCGTTCGCGACCATCCAGGAAGGCCCGGAGCACGAATTCGCCGCGGCAGCCGCCGACTATCTGTCGAATCTGCTCACTGCCGCGCGGTACTACCTGACGCGCACGTACGAGCCGAACAGCGGACTGGAGCTCCTGCAGCGAATCGCGGACGTCCTGCGCGCAGTCGAAACTCGAATCTTGCCTGAGCAGATCGTGCGGGACACCCGGAGAGAGATCAACCAGTTGCGCCTCGAGCTCACAAATCTCTACGAGGACACCGTGCACTATCGGCGCGACACAATGCGTGCGCTGGCGGCTGGAAAAATGGGACGCACAACCCTGCTCAGCGAGGCACTGGACGAAGTGCTCGAATTGCTCCGCCGCGGAGCTCATTCCGCAGTGACCACGCGAACACACGAACCGGAGTCGGCCGCTGCGGTTTCGGCCGAGGGCAATTCGGTGCCTACGGAACCACCGGCTGGCACCGAGCCCCGGACCGCCACCACCGATCCGGGCAAGGCCGCTAACCCTCGCAGCGCGGGCGGCACCGACCCGCCAGGGCCCACAGTCCCCTTCCATGAGTTCGACCAACGGGCCGCACTCGATCTACCCGCACGACGCGGACCCCGCCGACCGCGCATGGGCGGGCTCGGATTCGCCGGAATCCCTGATGGTGGAATTGCTTTCCATCATGACCCGCACAACGACCAGAAATGGGGCCCCGAGCCTCCGGCAGGGTCGCCTCGGGCTCAGGCCGCTCCCGGCGATGCCGCGCCCTCGGACCAATCCGATCAGCCGGACACTGCCGCCCAAGTGGAGCTGGCACCGGAGGTGGGTCGGGCACTCGAGGCCGCCGAGAAGGAAGCGGCGGAGGTGGCCGCGGAAGGACTGCGGCTGGCTCGCGATCTCGGGATGAAAACCGAGCACGCGCATCGGGCGGAGGTCGAGGGTGTCGAGCAGGTGATCCAGGATCTGCAGGACAGGCAGCGGCGGCGGTTCGACGCGGCTTTGCGTCGGCGCGTTGTCGACGGGTTCGCCACACTCGTGCTGCGCGACGAAGAGCTGGTTCCTAAGGCTGTCGAGCATTTCGAATTGCTGAAACCACATATCAAGAGCGCCCGGAACTATGTGCATGAGGTGCGCACCGCGCTGGCGGTGCTGGCGGCAAGGGATGTGCTGGCAGCTGTGGGCGCGGAACCGATCCTGGATGACGACGGTCACCGGATCGAGGGATTCGGGGTGGTGCCGGGCCAGGGGATCGTGGTCGCATCGCCACTACTCGGTCAACAGAATCTGGCCGATGAGCTGATACCGGGGCTGCGGGAACGGGTCGCGCAGGAAGGGATTCCGATCGAGTACCTGCAGGTATTGATCGACGAGAATGCCCAGTTGACCGTGGAAGCGGTATCCGGCGAACACACTGAGCCGGAGTCGGCGATGCAGTACTACGTCGACCGTCCGGGCACCCGCGAGGCCGACCGTGATGCCAAGGCGTGGCTCAACGACCTCGCCGACGAGCGACCGTTCGCAGAGAAGCTGGCCGAAGCGGAAGCCTCGGGCGAGGTTGCCCGCATACGTCTGAAGACCGTGGATCATCACACTTCGTCGGCATCGGTCTATTTGATCCTCTACCGGAATGGTTATCGGGCGGTCCTGAAGAAGGTCCGGGAAAAAGTCCACGCCGATGCCGAGCAATTGGGCTCGCGGACGCTCCGCGACGCCGGAACACATGCCCCGGAAGTGCTACGCCTCGACGACCTCACGCTGATGGTGGAATATGTGCCGGGAATTCCCGCGAACAAGCTCTTCTGGCACGGGAAAGATGGATGGCGCGAACATTTCCCTACACCTGCCGCAATGCGACAGGGCCTGGGCGATATGTTGATTCGCCCGTGGGATCGACACGAGGGCGGGAATTGGCTGCTCGCGCATGGATTCCATATTGTACCGATCGACAACAGCAACGCATACCAGGACGAGTGGCCGCAACCAAAGGGATTCAGCGACCATTTTATGGCGATTGAACACGGCTTGAACGTACTCAAGAGACATTATGTGCCGAGCACGGAACTGGAGGCTATTCGAGAACGAATTCGAGCCTCGGAATCCGAGTACGACGATCTCCGCCAGTGGGATTGGTACCTGAAGGTAATCCGGATCTTGGACGAGATCGCGGCGATGGCGGATGACGGCATGCCGCGGACCCCTGAACCCATCGATGTGCTACACCTTCTCGAACAATATCGCGACGATCTGGCAGCCCGGTTCGCCTTGCCATACGACGAAACCCGAACACCAGGTGAATGGCGCAGCGTGATTGCCGACCTGAGACAGACCTACACCGATAATCCCGACCCGGAGATGCTCGGCTATGTCGAAACCTTGGATGGGCTGGTCAAACTGCACCTGCACGCGCAGTTGAACGAGGTGAGCGCCGACGAGCTCGACGGCACCTGGGAAACCGAGGAGCCGGTGGACGGCACGCACATCGAATTGGTCGATACATACCTCGATGGCCTGTCGTTGCGACTCGCGGATTTGGCCGAAGGTGTGCACTACCCCGATCCCAATGGCGAGACCGACGCGCAATGGCAGACCCGGTTCGACCGTGAAATAGCCAGCGCTACATCGAAATCCCAGGGATCTCCCGCCGATCCACAGTGGCTTGCGCAGCAACTGCAGAAGGCGGCGAGCCGGGTTCGGGACCAGGCGTGGAATACGTTGCGGGAGAAGACGGCATCGTTGCCGTTCACTGCCGAGTCGGTGTTGTCCGGGGAGTATCGGGAGCATCTCGAGGATGCGGACAAGGTTCAGGAATTCCTCGCGGCGACGAACGCACTGGGGTTCGAGGGCCGAATGGTCCTGATCGCGGAACTGGAGCAGGCGGCGGCCAAGTTCGGCGCGGCCGGGTTGCCGATTCGAGCCGGTGCACCGGCCACGTCGGCACAACAGCTGTCGGTCATCGCACGGCCCGATGAGCTCGACCCCGCGCAGGCCGGAGCATTGGTTGCCGACGCCATCGAAACCCAACTGCTCGGAAAGCAAGCGCTGTGGGCCCTCTCGAAACTTCCGGTGCGCTTTCATCAATTCGACCGATGGGCGATGTCGGCGGCACCTTCGGCTCCCCCGGCGATCAATATCGCGAACGGCTTGAACTGCATCAAACTGCCGCTGTACGGCGGTCTTCTCAGTGGAGTCCTCGATCGGGACTATCTGCGGTCCTATATCGGATTCGAATGGTGGAACGACCAGATCGGCATGCCCATCGCCGGCTCGAGGCCGCTGTGGTCGGACAATTCGGAGATCGAGGATGATGACCTGGATCAATACATGCGCCTGGCTGACGTGGTCCTGTCGCCACGCGGTGTGCGCTCGATGACGTCGGGCACGCCTTATGGATTACACAGCTATCTGGAATCCAGCGGTCCACAGCCTCGTCGCGGCGACCTGGTCTACTTCAACAGGTTCACCCATGTGACGGTGGCGACCGGACGACTGGGCGCGGACGGGACTCCGGAGGTGTTCACCTTCTGGCCGTACCGTTTCTGGCCCGCGATGGACACCGTCCGGATTTCCACCGTCGGCGCCGAGGTAATGCGCATGACCACCGCCCCGGAATGCCGCGCGATGAATTCCATCATCTCGGCGGTCCAGGTCGAATTCGGGTCAGGGCCATGGGGCCGCGGTGGTCGCCTGTACCAGCCCGAACTCGATGAGTGGCTGCAACGACACCCGAGAAACCAGTCCTGAGCGGCACCCTGCTCACTCCCGCGTTTCGGGCGAGCGCGAACGGCGGTGCGCCGGAATGGCTTCGGTCCAGAAGTCGTGGCGGACGGCGTCCCAGAGTTCGGCGAGTTTCGGGAGGCGTTCGCGGGCCTGCACCAGGTCGGGGTAGTCGCCTGGGGCGAACGATGCGATCGGCGTTGCGTCGGATGTGTTGTGTACGAACATGATTCCTATCTCATGGCGGTGGTTCAGTTGCCAGGTTGCTCGCAAGCCGTTGATTTCGGTTCGGTGGATGCTCTCCATCCGGTCAGGGCCGGGTATCTGGGGCGGCGACGCTGTGGGAATCCGCGTCGGTGAGTGCGTCGAGCACGTCCAAGAGCGTTGCGAGATCAGGGCCGCGCCATACCGCGAGCTCATTTCCGGCCGGTTCGAATGGCAGGCCGCGGGCCGCGGCGCGTTCGCGCGGGCTCATAGCCGGTGGGACGAGCGCGCCCGCGCGCACCAGACACCTCAGTGCCGCGGCCTTCTTCGGACAGGTGATGGCACGGCATGCTATGTGCCGCTGCATGATTCGATGTGATTCCGGCACCGTGAGCGGATGGTCCGGGTGGGCGTGGGCGGGCGTGATGCTGCCGAGCATGGCACGTGCCCAGGTCACCGGCGGGCAGACCGTCTCCAGGTCACAGGTCTCGCAGACACGGGCCGGGGTGTTGTCCACGCTGGCCAGGTCGTGGACGATCAGGGCGGCGGCGTGCACACCGGTGGCGATGGTGAGGGCGTAGCCGATCGGGTCGGTGTCCGGATTCTCCGGTGGCCGGACGGTGTAGAGGTAGTGGTACCCCAGTTGTTCTGCGTGGCGGCGGATCTCGGCCGCATGTCGCGGCGCGGCAAGGCCGGACACGCCGGTCCGGACCAGGCCGACCGCCTTCGGTTTGCACGCGTCGCGGCCGTCCGGTCGGGTACGGACGTAGGCTGTATCCGGCTGTCCCGCTTGTATGTTCGTCATTGTCGCGAACCTTCGCCTCGGCGTATCGGTGGTCAATGGTGGCGGTCGTCCGGTCGGACCGGCCGACCGCCACGACTAGGACACACCCGCTGCGGGCGTCTTGGAAGGCGGAAACGGGAACCCCTGCCAATCGGTGGAAAAGCCCAGCGCAAAGCCGAAGTTTGTGGGAGGGTCTTCCCGATTCTGGAGCACACGTCGGCTCGAAATATGGGGGTAATTCATTGGTGGACAGCGATAGCAGCATCACTCGTCGGCAGCTCGGGCGATTGCTGCGCGAAGCACGTGACGGCATCGGATTGACGCTGGAGGACGCCGCACGGCTGATGGAGTGGAGTAAGAGCACCCTTCAGCGGTATGAGAAGGGGCAGAACCAGAAGATCCGGATGCGTGAGCTCGATGGGATGATCGATATCTATCGGATCGATCCCGAACGCGCGGAAGGACTTCGGGGGCTGGCGAAGCAGGCGGCGGAGAAGTCGTGGTGGCATGAGTTCGGGGATCTGATACCCGAGAACTTCAGTGTCTTCATGGGGTTGGAGTCCGCTGCGGAGAAGTTGACAACGTATCAGCAGGACTTGGTTCCGGGCCTGCTCCAAACGGCTGACTACGCACGAGTTCTCATGACCACCGCCCTACCGCCAGACTCGTCGGTAGAGATCGAGCGTCGCGTCGAACTGAAGATGCGGCGACAAAACCTGATCACTCGCAAGACCAAGCCCGCCACCCTCAACGTGATCCTCGGCGAGACCGTGTTGCGACGAATGATCGGCGGACCGACGGTCATGTCGGCACAGTTAAAGCACTTGGCAGACATGAGCACAATGCCTAACGTCAGCATTAGGATTCTGCCGTTCTCGTCAGGAATGCCAACCGGTGAACTGATCGGAACATTCACGATCCTGGAGTTCCCAACAGATAACCGGGGAGAACCGATCGAACCCACAATCGTGTACGCCGAGAACTACACCGGCGACATGTATTCGGAGAAAGTGGGTATCGTGCAGCGGTACAGGCAGGCGTACCAACGCATCGAGGAAGCAGCGTTGGATGAGGTCAGCAGCCGAGCGCTGCTGCGGAAGATAGCAAGGGAGTATCAGCGTGAACGTTGACCTGTCCGGAGCTCAGTGGTTCAAGAGCACTCGCAGTGGGGCGACCAAGGACTGTGTGGAGGTCGCCTTCCTCGACAACGGCATCATCGGCGTCCGCGACTCCAAGAACCCAACCGGCCCAACCCTGGCCTTCACCCCGACCGAATGGAACGCCTTCACCACCGGCATCCAGACCGGAACCTTCAACCACCCCGCCTGACGAAATCGGGCAGAGCAACCAGGCGGCCGCATTCCGAACGCGTTTCGGAGTACGGCCGCTCTTGTTCACACCACTTCAAGCCGGACGTTCGGATCGAGCGCACGCAGATCGTCGGGGTCGGAGGTGATGACGGCGCGTGCGCGGGTCAATCGCGCGCACACGATCACGTGCGCGTCCACCACGTCAGCGCTGCCGGAACCGGCGAGCAGCGCACCGACTGCTTGGGCGTGACGGCGATCGAGATCGACAACCTTCACACCTGCCGCGCCGAGCAGCCGCCCGATCGGGCGCTGACGTGGACTGTTGCGCCACACCTGCGCGAGCACCGTGGCGGGCACTTGCACCGAGAGCCTGTTATCCATGGCGCGCTTGATCAGCGCGGTCGCGCGGGCGTTGCCCTTCTCGATACTGATCAGCGCCCCGGCTTCGAGAATGATCATGCGGCACCATTGATTTCGGCGTCATCGAGCCCGAGCACCCGATCAGCCCAGGCAAGGTCTTCATCCGTCACACCAGCCTCGCGCGCAAGTTCGTCGGCGATCTCCCGTGCCGTGGCCCAGTCGGGTTCACGGCGGGCAATGTCGGAAAACCAGGCGGAGACAGAGGGAGCTTCGCCATGGTTCACGGCGGCCTCGGCCTTGGCTGCCACGTCGTCGGGAATGCTGATCGTAATCCGCTTCATACCTCATTCCGACCGAGAGTATGAAGATGTTCATACCATTTTCGACGCCATCGGATAGCCGAACCGCCGCCCGATCTGCCGTGGATCGGGCCCATGTGACTGGCCACCAGGGCGGTGGTCATCGGGGCAAGATCACGCGTCGGACGCTGCGGCTTCTGTCGGCCGGAACTCGGCGTCATCGGCGAATTCCACCGCTAGCATTGCGGCATGTCCACGCCACGCATCGAGCGCCCGGACCTCCCCGAGTACATGACCTGGGAAGAACTGGAGCGTCTTCCCCAAGAGATCGCCGAGCAGATCGAGCTATGGAATGGACGCGTGGTGTGGGTGCGCCGCGGCCCGGCTGAGCATCAGACCTTCTCGAACCGTCTCTGGAGCACGATCGAACGCTGCGCGCGAAAGACTATGTCGGAGCATCCTGAGCACTGTTGGCGGGTGACCACCGAGACGAACGTATTCCTCGGACGCAACGGCAAGTCCGATTTCCTGACACCCGACTTCCTCGTCCACCGCTGCCTCGAGTCCTCTTACCAGGATCTTCGAAGTGCCGATGTCGTGCTGGTCGGCGAGGTCCTGTCGCCCTCGAACACCCAGACCGATATCGAGGCGAAGAAAGGCCGCTACGCAGCCGCTGGTATCCCGTGGTACTGGGAAGTGCGCTTGGACCGCGAATCCAGCGCCATCGCCACCGTCCGCGCCTACGGTCTCGATATTGGGCACGCCCAGCTGCCGGACGGCGTCCATCCGCTGCGCCCGACCAACTACATCCTCGCCGACGAATGGACCCACGAGAACCCGGACGGCATCGCCATCGACTCCCCCTTCGCCATCACCATCCCATGGACCGAACTCGAATACTGATCGCGGGCGCAAACCACTTCGAGGCGGACGTTCGAGTCGAGAGCAGTCCACGATCCCCACGTGCCGGTGGCGGTAAACAGCGCTGTTTGCCACCACCAGCGCATGGTGATCTTGGTCAGTGACATGTGAAGCGGCGGCCGGTGAGGGTGGCGGGGAGTGGGCCGCGGCGTGGGGTGCCGGATAGGTCGTAGAAGGTCGCGCTGGCCGATCCGGTGAATTCGTCGCCGTGCACGGTCAGGTCGAAGCGCACGATTCCCTTCTGGACCGATGACGGATCCGCGCGGTCGACAGTGAACTCCACGAACGCGCCCGATACCGTTGCGCCGTCTGCCTTCCAGGTGCCCATGCCGTTGCTGTCGCTGGTGGCACGGTTGCCGTGGTCCGGATTCGATTGCGCCATAGTGCCATCCGCGTGGAAGGTCATGACGTGATAGCCGAACGGTGCGCCGTTGGCCATTACTTCCCAGACGCCGACGATGCTCATCCGCACAGTCCGGCGAGCAGTTCGATGCCGGGGTCGATCCGATGTTCGGGCACGCTGGCGAAGCTCAGCCGGAGCGCATTGCGGGGGGCGTCGGGGCCTGCGTAGAAGGCGGATCCGGGCAGGAAGGCCACACCCCTGCGCAAAGCTGGGGCAACCAACATGTCGGCATCGAAATCCGTTGGGCCCTCGACCCATACGAACATTCCGCCATCGGGCTCGGTCCAGCTGAATCCGGATGGAAAGTACTTCTCCAATGCGGCTACCACCATATTCAGTTTGGCCGCATAGGATTTCAGAAGCAGGCTCAGATGCGCGGATCCCACTGGCGTGCCAAGGAATTCGGCGGCGATCGCCTGGTTAAACGTGGATGTCTGCATATCGATGCCCTGTTTGAGGGCGAGCACGGGCTCGAGCAATTCGTCCGGCAGTACCGTGACACCGATCCGCAATGCTGGCGCAAGGGTTTTCGACAGGGAGGTGATGTAGGCGGTTCGGTCCGGCGCGAAGGACCAGACCGTCGGCAAGGGCTCGCCGCGATACCGCAGGTCGCTGTATACATCGTCTTCCACGACCAGTGACTGGTGCCGGGTGATCACCTCGGCGACCTGAGCGCGCCGGGCCGCGGACATGGTTCGCCCGGTCGGATTCTGAAAGGTCGGCAGAAGGTAGACGAACGCCGGAGCGTGTTGTGCCAGTGCATGATCCAATGCATCGGGCAGGATGCCGTCGGCGTCGGAGGCAACCTGGACCACCTGCGCGCCGTGGCTGCGGAAAACCTTCACCGCCGGACCGTAGGTCGGCGTCTCCACCAGCACCACCCCGCCGGGATACAGCAGCGCCATACAGATGTTGTGCAGCGCGCCGGATCCGCCCGTGGCGATATGCACCCGCTCCGGCGAACATCCGATGCCACGGCCGGACAACAGTATTCGCGCCTGCTCCAGCAGCGGCGGAAACCCCTGCGTGAGTCCGTACTGCAATGCGGTATTCCCGTACTTCGCGATCGCGGCCGTGGCCAGTGACGCCACCAGCTCACCCGGCAGCAAAGCCGGATCCGGCGCACCGACCGCGAACGAGATCACATCCGGTCGGCGCGCCAATGTCGCGAACGCGTCGTCGATCGGCCCGCTGCGCATGGCCGCTTCCCGGCCGAGCGCGACACCTGTGCTCATACCCGAGCCAACTCGTGCCGCAATCGCGCGGCGATTTCCACCGCCGCGGCATCGAATTCCGGGGTCAATACCAAATCGGCGCTGAACAGCGGATCGGTGCGTACATCCACCGCCACCAAACCCTCGGTGTCGCTGAGATTCACCGGCACGTGCACCACGCCCTGCGGGATGTACAGAAATTCGCCGGGCCCGTGCACATAGGGCTCCAATTCGGGGCCGATCAGCGTCACCGCCCGTCCCGTCACGCAGAACACGATGGTTTCGCTGTGCTCGTGCAGATGCGCCCGCGCCACCTTCCCCGGTGCCATTTTCACCATGGCGGCCGAAATACCCTCGGCCCCGCAGGTATTCGCGGTTATGCAGGGCAGTAGATGCTGCTCCTGCGGTCCCACTACCTCCGCGACGTCGGCTGCGGCGACCACTCGCACGGCCTTGGCAATATTTCCCATTCGGCAATCCCAGATATCGATGGATCAGCAACTGGCAGGCTATGGCACGCACCCATCGCGAACATCCGCCGCGGCCGACCGAAATATCCGCACTGTCCGTCTATCGTCTCGGTCCTGGCTCGACTGGATGAACGGCCGCAACCGCATCGAATCCGCCGCACGAGGTTACCGCCGGGCGATCCACCTATCGCGGATGCGGATATTCCCGTCCGAAATGGCGGATGATCCGGCACTCCGACTGGCCTAGTGTCCAGAATGCGACCGCCCGGCCGGTACGAATCAGCCGGGCACAGAGCATTCGAACGCAGAGGATCGGGTATGCGGGTGATCGTGGTCGACAACAACGACGATACCGGCGACGCGCTGGTGCGCAAGTTGCGTCTGCGTGGGCATCATGTCGATCGCAAACGTCGGGGTTCGGATCTGCTGGTTACCCATCATCGCTATCACGCGGTCATTCTGGACCTCGACTTGCCAGATATGTCCGGATTGGCGGCGCTGCGCAAGCTGCGGGAGGTCAGCTCGGTGCCCGTGGTCGTGCTCACCTCCGATACCGACGAGCGCTCGGTGGTGCGGGCATTGCGCAGTGGCGCCGACGATTACCTCGTGAAACCGCCGCGGGTGGCCGAGTTGACGGCTCGGCTGCACGCGATTACGCGACGCCTTCCCGCCGCTGCGAACCTCACGCCGACAACGATGGTCGTCGCGGGCGATGTGCAGGTGGATCTGGAAGCCGAGACGGTCGAGGTCGCCGGACGACAGGTACAGCTGACGCGGGTCGAGTTCGCGGTATTGCGGGCACTGCTCGAGCAACCCGGTGCGGCGGTCAGCCGCCAGCAGCTGCTGGACCGGATCTGGGGCGATGCCTTTGTCGCGGTGTCGCATTCGCTGTACGTGCACGTCAATGCACTGCGCAGCAAGTTGAGTCGTCCCGGATTGATTACGACCATCCACAGCTATGGCTACCGATGGAATCCCGGTGCCGTGCGGACTTCGGCCGATATCGAGGAGTCGATGGCGATGAGCGCGCTGGCAGGCAGCACCGCCTGAGCGGTCACCGAATCGGTAGTCTCGCCGCGCTTCCGTCGAACGTAGTCGAATGGTTGTCGCCCACGCCGAATTCGACCGCAATATCACTACGCTCGGCGAGCTGCCGGAAGCGGGATAGCGCGGCAAGCAATCTGGATGTGGCACTAGGAGACCGCGTGAACGGGCTGAGTCGCCTGACAATCAGCGGGTCGGCGATTGCGACCAGCGCGGCATCAGGATCGCGGCGAGGACCGCGCCGGTGAAAAGCAGTGCACCGCAGATCAACAGCGCAATTCGGAAGCCGCTGCCGAAGGCCGCGGTATCGGCGATTCCCGCACCGGAAATGCCGACAAGCCCAGGCAGTGCGGCAACCGCGAGCAACTGTGCGGTGCGGGCGACCGCATTGTTCACCCCGGAGGCGATCCCGGAATCCGTTGCCGACACCGCGGCGAATACCGCACCTGTCAGCGGAGCCACGAAGACGGCCAACCCGATGCCCAGTACGATGGTTCCCGGCAATACCGCACGGAGATAGCTTGTGTGCGAGCCGATCCCGGTCAGCAGAACCGCACCGCAGGCGGCGAGCGCAGGCCCGAGAATCATCGGCATCCGCGCGCCGTGTCGCTGCGCCCATCGACCGGCCGATGCCGACGACACCAGCATGATCCCGGTGATCGGCACCGTCGCCAGGCCCGCCGCCAGCGGCGAGTAACCCGCAAATACCTGCAATTGCAGTGGCAGCAGGAAGTAGACACCGCCGAGACCGGCATAGACGGCAGCCGTCACCAGGTTGGCCGCGGTGAACACACGCGAGCAGAACAGTGCGGGTGGCAGTAGTGGGTGCGCACCGCGCAGCTGGATCCAGGCGAATATCCCGAGTAGTGCCACGCCCAGCAGCGACATCCACCCACGCGCACCGATGAGCCCATAGGTCAACGCACCCAGCCCGGCAGCGGCGGTCGCCGCACCCGGCAGATCGAGCGGCCGCGCATCCGCATCCCGCGACTCCGGAAGAAACCGCACCGATACGACGACAACAGCCACGGCGAATGGCACGTTGACCAGAAAAACCGAGCGCCAACCGGCCAACTCGGTCAACCAGCCGCCGACAATCGGCCCAACCGCCTCGATGACGCCGATGAGCCCCGCCCACAAGCCAATTGCGGCTCCATGGTCGCGCCGATCGATCGAGGCCGAGATCAATGCCAAGCTGCCCGGAGTGATCAACGCACCCGCGACACCCTGCAGCACCCGCGCCGCGACGAGCATTTCCATCGAGGAAGCCAGGCTGCACAACAACGACGCCAACGCGAAACCGCCACTGCCCCAGACAAATACCGCGCGCCGCCCCAGCCGATCCCCCAGTGCCCCGCCGACCAGAATCAGCGACGCCAAGGCCAGCGTGTAGCCACCGACGACCCACTGCAAATCGGCCACATCGTCACCGAGACTCGAACCGATTTGCGGCACAGCGATATTGACGACCGACGCGTCGAGCACCACGACCGCCGATCCGAGCACCGCCGCCGCGACAACCCACCGTCCGGTGGCTGAACGCAGCCGCGGCGGTGCGGATGCCGCAAGGTTCGGTACAACGAGATCGCTCATCCTCGGCAGGCGAGAACCAGCGCGAACCGATCATCCGAATCGGTCCACGAATGCTGTACCCGGAAGCCGGAGGTCTCGAGCTCCCGATGAAATTCGGTCAGCCGGAACTTGGCCGAGATCTCGGTGCGCAGCTGCTCACCCGCCGCGAACTCGACAGCGAGATCGAGCTCGGCGACGGTGACCGACATATCGGCCGTGGCCTCCAGCCGCATCTCGATCCACTCGTTGTCCGGATCCCACACCGCGATATGTGCGAACCGGCCCGGGTCGAAATCGGCGCCGAGCCGCTGGTTCACCACATGCAGGATGTTGCGATTGAACTCGGCGGTCACCCCTGCGACATCGTCATATGCGGGGACCATGACCGCAGGATCGACCACCAGTCCGACGCCGAGCAACAACTGTTCGCCCGGCTCGGTCACCGCGTGGACGCAACGGTAGAAATCCGCGCGCTCCTCCGGCACCAGATTGCCCAGTGTGCCGCCGAGCAGGGCGATCAGCCGCCGGTCACCGCGCGGCAAGGTGTGCAGCATGCTGGTGAAATCGCTGATCACCCCGTGCACCGCGAGATCGGGATATTCCTCGTGGATCCAGGTCACCGCGGCGCGCAGCGCAGATGACGAAACATCCTGCGGCAGATACCTTTTCAGGGACCCATGCGCACGCAAAGCGGTCAAGAGCAGACGCGTCTTCTCCGATGAACCCGAGCCGAGTTCGATCAGCTCGCCCGCCTCGGCCGCCGCCGACGCGATCGCATCGGCACTCCGACGTAAGAGCGTCCGCTCGGTGCGGGTGGGGTAATACTCGGGTAGCTCGGTAATCGCTTCGAACAGCTTGCTGCCCTGTTCGTCATAGAACCATTTGGACGGCAGCCACTTCCGGCTTCCGATCAGCCCGCGCTGGACATCGGCACGCAGTGCGGCCGCGAGATCGTGCTCGGTGAGTTGGATATCGATACTGACGTGAGGCCGCACTGGCTTACTCCGATCGATGCTGAATCGCCAGGGTCAGGTCTGGAGTACAAACCTCGCGGTCCGCTTCTCCGACAACGGAATTGTTGACGCAGCCACCAGAGTCCCGCCAACCGGCGATTCGCATATTTACATCGACTTAAGTCTGGCCACACGCTGCGAATCAATCGGGTGAGCCCGCATGGTGGTCGACCACGGTGGGCCAGGCATCCCGGCCGCCGACCGCGATCGCCTGTTCAGACACCACCGAATCGGGTCATATGCGTCAGGATGAGTGAGAGGATCTTGGGGTATGGAGGTGCCAAGGGATTCCTTCGGAGGGCGGCGGCCGACAAGTCATGAGCGGATGACGGGGCTGCCATGGGATGCGTCGTATCAGGATGGCCCTGCGCCCTGGGATGTGGGTCGGCCGCAGCAGGCAGTAGTGCGGTTGGGGACCGCTGGCGGGTTCGCGGGGGCGGTACTCGATGCGGGGTGTGGGAGCGGGGAGAATGCGCTGTGCATTGCGGCGCAGGGATTTTCGGTGCTCGGGGTCGATGTGGCCGAGACGGCATTGACGAGTGCGCGGGCCAAGGCTGCCGAGCATGGGATCGATGTCGAGTTCGTCGCGGCTGACGCGCTGCGATTGCAGGGATTGGGCCGCAAATTCGAGACAGTGCTGGATTGCGGGCTGTTCCACACCTTCGACGCGGACGAGCGACCAGGATATGCCGCGAGTCTGGCGTCGGTGACCGAGCCCGGCGGCACGCTGTATGTGTTGTGCTTCAGCAACGAGGGTCCCGAAACCGGACCGCACCCGGTCAGTCGCGAAGAGCTCGAGGCGGTTTTCGACGCCCACAGCGGCTGGCATATCGCCACTATCGAACCGGACCTGATCGAGACGAGGTTTCACGACCAGGGCGTACCGGCCTGGTTGGCCACGATCAAACGGAACTGAGCCTCGTCCAGACAGGTCGCACTGCGACGACCGGCGTACGAGGCGCACCGTTCTATCGTGCTACCGCACGCATTTCACCGGTCTACTGTACGCGCGGGCGCGCTTCGGTACACCGGAGCGGGGTCGGCGCTACCTGCCGGACAGAGCCGCCGCGATATCACGCCGCGATCCGATGCCGAGCTTCGCCAGAATATTGGACACATGCGACTGAATCGTCCGGCGCGACAGGAACATCTGCGCCGCGATGTCGGAGTTCGAAAAGCCTTCGGCTACCAACGCGGCCACCTTACGCTCGGTATCGGTCAAGGCGGCCCGTCCAGACTTGGGGCGGTTGCGGGGTCCGCGGACGCCACGGCGAATTCCGTACGGACGCATGCGCGCCACCGCGCGGGCAGTGTCCCAGGAGGCGCCGAGACCGCTGTAGAGCGCGACCGCGGCATCCAGCGCGCCACGCGCATCGGAGCCACGACCGTCCGCGGCGAACAATAAGGCGGCGTTCTCATACGCCTGCGCCTCGTAGAACGGTCGTCCCGCCCTTCGGAAATCAGCGGCGGCAGTGCGCAGGATCGACGGGTCGCGGTCGGCGACGCCGCGACACAGTAGCGCGGTACCGGTTCGAGCAGCCGTGGGTTGGCGCCTCGCCATCTCGGCCGATGCCGCCACCACCGAACGCGCCGCCCTCTCGTCACCGACATCGGCGGCGAGGCGGGCGATATCCGGGAAGATGTAGTACAGCGTGGCAGTGGTCAGGCCGCCCGCGAGCCGCTGATGCGCATCGACGAGGAGATCCAGTGCGCCGCGTGGATCACCGCGGGTCTCGAGCATGAGGGCCTTGAGCCATGGATAAAACTGGCCGTTACTACTGCTGCCCAGTTGGTCGTCGGGTGCCGCAATGGTGTCCGGATCCGGCAGGAAGGTGCCGCGGTGGATGCCGATCAGCGCGGACAGGATCTGCAGGATCTGGGTGTAGCCGAAGGCGTCGGGCACCGACTGGCCCGAAGTGCATTCGACGAGCGCATCATCCCAGCGTCCGTTCAATATGTAGAGCCGGGCCTTGGCGACCACATTCGCCCCCAGATAGAAACCGTGGATCCGGCGACTGTGTCCGATTGCCTTGTGTAGCGCCGCTTCCGCGTCGGCGAGCCGATCGAGCTCGATCAAGCAGTGGGCGTTGAGAATGTAGGGATCGAACTGGTCGGAGCCGAATCCGCTGTCGAAAACGGCCAGGATGCGGTTGCTCAATTCCAGCGCCTCATCGAGATAGCCCTGGGTGTGGCGCACAGACCCCACGGTCAACAGTCCGTATCCGGTCACGAGCGGATTCTCGGTGGCATCCCCGATCGCCAGCGCTCGCGCACCCGCCACCTCCGCGGCTTCCAACCGGCCGAGAAACACATTGCTCAAGCCGCTCATCCCGTAGAACCGGCCCGCGTCCTCAGCCGCGAGATTCGGGGTGGCCAGGGTCTGCTCGGCGATCGCAACCACTTCGCGCAGGTCGCCGCGCGCATGGCAGGCCTGCATCAGCAACCACCGCAGTTCGATATCGTGCTCCGGCCAGGTCAACAGCGCCGTGCGCACGAGGGCCTCCGCCTCGGCCGCGCGACCGTTCCACAGCAGCGCCTGGATGTGCAGTTGCAGGAGTACCGGACGCATGCCGAGGTCCGCGGTGTCGGCCGCGCGCTGCAACAGCTGCACCGCGATCTCGGGCGCGCGCACTATCAGCTTGTCGGCCACCGCGACCAGCCAGTCGAGTGTCGGCTGGTCGAGCTCGTTCTCCCCTGCCAACAGGTAGTAGGCGATCCGCTCGATCGGCGCGTCGGTGGCCAGCAAGATCTGACCGGCCCGGCGCAGCAATCCCACGCGCAGCGAATCCGGCAGCTGATCGGCGAGCACCTGACGGATCAGGTCATGCCGGAAGACCAGTTCGGAATCGGCGCGGGTGAGCAGTCCGCCGTCGGTCGCCTCGGTAACCACATTCCAGATTTCCAGAATCGGACTTTCGAGCACCGCGGCGAGTTCCGCGACGTAGACAGTCGGCCCGAGTGCGGCCGCCATCGGAAGTACTTGCCGCGCCGACCGGGACAGGAATTCCAGCCGCTGCGCGATCGCCTGCGCCAATGATGCCGAGGGAGAATCGGCCGGTTCGGTCGGATCGGCGGTGTCGGCGACCACCGTGATCGCCTCGTCGCGCAACAACGAGGCCACCAATTCCGTAATGTAGAGCGGATTTCCGCCCGCACCGATCACCTGCCGCATCAGTCCCGGACCGGGTGCCGCACCGACCATATGCCGAACCAATTCCGCCGCAGCCGGTTCCGGTAGTGCCCCGAGCCGAATCATCGGCGCACGGCGTTCCACCAGTTCGGCCGTCAATGCGATCATTCCGGTATCCCGTGGCACCGGACGCGTCGCCAGCACCAACAGCAGTGGCAAATCGCCTGCGACACCGCAGAGCCGATGCAGCACCGCCAGACTCTGCCGATCCGCCCAGTGCACATCGTCGATGATCAACGCCACCGGACCCGCGGCACACCAGCTATCGACGAGATCGAGGATCGCCTCGCTAATCGCGAACTCGTGTGTCGCCGCACCGTCGCCCGCCCGATCCCCACTGCGCAGGAGCGCACGCACCGGATCGGATCCACGATCGCTGTCCAGCCAGGAGCACACGGCCGCGAACGGCACCTGCCGCTGCAATTCCTTCGCCGCTCCCCGACGCACATTCAGACCCTCAGCCGCATATCGGGCAATGGCCGCATCGAGGAGCGCGGTCTTGCCGATACCCGGCTCGCCTTCCACCAGCACCACCGTCCCCTCCCCAGCGGCGGCGCGTCGACCTAACGAGACCACACGCTCGACCTCGGCATCGCGACCAACGAAGACGGAGGTAAGGGGAGGAGCCTGCACGCACGGAATCCTATGCCCCCGCATGAATCTGTGCAGCACGCGCATCGCCCGGTCAGCGCAATGTTTCGATACCTGATACGGATATTCCTACCCGTTATGACGGATGTTTCCCGCTTGGTGGTGCCCATAGGGTCCGTCTACGGCGGCTCGCGACCGGCGAACCTACCGGGTACAGCAGATCTGATCGGCCGCCGAACAAGAGGAGAACACACAGCGTTGGCCACACACGTAAGGAAGGTCTGCGTCACCCCTGAGCGCGGTCGACGCTGAACACCGAGCATGAAGATCTTCAGTAGTCGTTGTCGCACCTTCGAATACACCGTCACTACCGCGAGTCCGGCCGCCGTCGATCTCGAATCGGCGGCGATCGGCGTGCCCAATGCGTTTTCCGATTGCCTGCTGCTCATGGTCGGCGTGGAGCGCGGCGATTCGACTTCGTCGACGGCCGCCGCGAAGATCGTACGGCGCATCGCGTCCAAGACCGAAGCGTCGCATATCGTCATCAACGGGTTTTCCCATTTGGCAACCCCCGGTGAACGATCCGATATCCCAACGGCTTTGCACGTACTCGCGAATCTGGCCGAATCCCTCGAGGCCCGCGGTGCCCGCGTCCATCTGATGCCGTTCGGCTGGAACAAGCGCTGGCAGGCCGACGTCCTCGACGGCGAATGGGAACAGCGCGTCGTCCATCTGCCCTCCTGAAGCGGCTGTCCCCGCTCCTGAGAAGGAGCCCGGCATGGCGCGTACTCTCTCCGTGGCCGAACCCACTTGACACGGGTGCGTCCGAACCACCGTGCGCGAAATCTCCAGTTCTGCCCGCAGAAGCGGGAAACTTACCGGAAAATCCGTAGATTTTCCTAACGGGTCACTATTGATTGTGCCGTCAAATAGCGGCACAATAGATCTCAGACAACCTGCACTCCCGGCACACCCACTTACCGACCAAGTCCGGGCTCGGCGGGACGAAGGAGATATCGGTAACCATGAACCTCAAGTCGAAGAAGGTCGTCATAGCCGGTGCGGTCGCCGGTGCACTGGTGATCACACCGGCCGCGATGGCGATTCAGTCGACCATCGCGGCGCCCGGTAACCACAGCAACAGCAATGGCGGCGGCGCGCGGGGCGGCGGATACAGCAACAGCAACGCGGGCAACCGCCGTGTCGCAGACCAGGATCACGCCGCCTCCGGCAACAACTCCAGCCGCGGCGGCTACGAAAGCAACGATGGCGGACGCTGGGTCTGGGTGCCCGCCGAGGGCAACAGCCGCTGACCCACTCCCCCTGCGGCTCTTCATATTACGAATGCGACCGTCGCTCCATCCGGAGCGGCGGTCGCATTCGTATGTGCGCCGCATGCGATGGATCGCATCGGCGCACACCGCCTCGGATCAGCGCCATTCGTCCACTACCCGATCAGCGCCGTTCGTCCACTACCCTCCGCCGGTGGCCAACTGAACGCCCACACAGGCCGATGCCCTCCCGGGCGGCGCGTGCTGAGTTGCACGGCCCACCCGAAAGGGCATCTGCTGTATGGTGTTTCGCGGTCTGGTTACCTAGGTCAGGTTGCCGTCGACGCACAGGCTCGACGAGCGCCACGACGGTCCCGGCCGGTTCGCGGCCATATCGAAGGTCCAGCCCGAAATCGGCCCGGCCGCACGCCAATACAGCCCGCCGCGGCCGTCCGCAACGGCCTCGTAGATGTCCTCGCGACCCTCGATCAGCTGACTGCCGACGCAGTAGTCCATGTAATCGGTACCCGGCTGCTGGGCACCCGGACTGAACTTGCCCGCGGGATTGCCGTTGGTGCCCGGGTTGTACACGCTGCTGCGACCGGATGCGTAGCCCTCACGGTTCCAGCGCGCGAAGCCGAAGAAATCGGACTGGCACCGGAACGTCCAGCCGCCCGCGGCGATCGCCACACCCTGGGGCACGGCTTCACCGGCCCAGAGGCAGCGCACGCCGACATCGGCGTTGGCCGCGGGTGTTTCGGTGCCGATACCGAATCCGCCGACTCCCGCCGCGATCGCCGCAAGCAGGGACAGTGCTCGGATCTTGTTGCGTCCCTTGGCATTACCTGCCTGGTCGGGACATTCCGTAGGTTTGGGTGCGCCGCGCAGCTCGCTGACGTTGATCATCGACGTCTCCTTCATCATTGTCTCGCCCACCGGCCGACGTCGATACGGACCGACGGGAGGTGCTGATCCCGCTGCCTAATGTATCGCTATCTAACGGCACGTTAAGTTAAGTATCACCACATGTGGGAACAATGAAATGGGAAACGCCTGGCCACGGACATGCAGCAGCCACAAGTCAGACAAAAAATGCGCGCCTCGGCCTGTCAGGCTTCGGGCAGCGCCTCGTTGAGTTCGCTGTCCTGTTCGAGATACTTCGCGATAAAGCGGTTCACGAGCTCGGCGGTCGCCTGCCCCGGCCGGATCCGAGTCTCGGCCACCCGGTCGGCCAGTACCGCCGTATCCGCGGGTGTGCGCTCAGAGTTCTGATATGGCTCCCACGCCGACCGATGGAACAGATCGACGAAACGGCGGGCGATCCGGTCGCAGTCCGCGCGCAGCCGCTCCAATTCGGCGAGCAGCGCATCAACCGGCATGCCCGCGCCCTCCAACTGATCGAAGATGCGGATCAGCTGCGGATCGGCAATGCGGTAGGTCGCCGCGTCTACCGGTTCGTACAGACCGGCCGAGACCACGCGGGCCAATCCATGGGGCACGTCGCGGTAGCGCTGCTCGAGTTCGGTCGCCGCGATCGTGTCGCCGGTCGGCGGCGCGGTGGATTGTGTCGCACCAGGCTCCGCGACGCCGAGGATGTCGCCGAGATCGTCACCGCGATCCCATGCCTCCAGCAGTTCCCTGATCCCGTTGAGCTTGATCCCTCGGTCCAGCAAACGGCTGATCGTCTGCACCCGATTGAGGTGATCCGGTCCGTAGAAACCGGTGCGGCCCTTGACCTGTGGTGGGGGCAGGATGCCGCGCTCGGCGTAAACCCGCAGGCTGCGCACGGTCGTACCGGCCTCGCGCGCCAGCTCGTCGATCGTGTACTCCACGTCCCCTGCCATATGTCTAGGAAACCACACAGAAACATTACCCATAGGTAAGCATACGTCAGTGATGTCGGGCTCCTATGGTCAGCGAGGCGCTGTCAACCCCCAATGACGCCCCTAATCATTCCCGCTGTTGGTAATTCGTCCGCACCGAAACGGAGGCAACGGGCTTATCCTTCCGATATGACCGAAGCGCAGGCTTCTCGAATTACCGTGACGGAACGGGAACGGGCGCTGGAGCAACTGTCGCACCATCTCGGCACCGGCCGATTGAGCCTGACCGAGTTCGACGAGCGCAGCGCCATTGCCGCGGCGGCGACCACCAAAGGACAATTGGCGGAATTGTTCGTCGACCTGCCCGGGATCACGCCGGACGCACCGCCCGAACCCACCGGCAAAGCGCTGCAGAGACTGCGAACGATCGCCGCGGTGGTCTCGATCGTCGCGGTCGTGCTCGCGGTCGCCACCGGTAATTGGCTGTGGCTGCTGGCGGGCACCGGAACCATCGTCGCGTTCGTGGTGCAGCAGCTGCGCTGAACTCTTCGCCGAGCTACCAGCGGGTGCGCGGCCGAACCGAATTGGCCAGATCGACCAGCCGGTAGCGGTGCCAGCGATCCGGCGCGGTTCTGGCCAGGGCGCGCAGGCTGGTTTCCAGGCCCTGCCGAAGGCCCGCCGAGGTGACCGGGAAACCGAGGATCGTCCGATTCGGATTCCGCGGTCGCCCGCCGACCCGCAGCCACTCCAGGGCCGCACCGACCACGATGACCTGCAACTGCAGCGTTCGCGCATCGTCGGGCAGCGCCTCCAACCGACCCGCCGCCGTACAGATATCCTCCTCGGTGATATCGGCTATCGGCCGCGAGACCAGCAGCAGACATCCCGTCGTATGCGCGACGCCGTGATGCCGGGACGCGGCGGGTACCTGTTCGAGCACCTCGACGGCCTCCAGCAATTCGCCGTCGGCGGCGAGTCGACGGGCCAGGCCGAATGCCGCGCTCACCACGCCGTGGTTGGTCCGCCAGACCGCACGGTAGTGCTCGGCCGCGGCGCGGTGCCAGCGATCGGATTCGGCTGGGTCGTCCAGATGCTGCAGCACCAGTTCCGCGGTGGCGGCCAGGGCGAGTTCCGGTCCGATCTCGCCGGGCAGCATCCCGTGCACGGTCTCGAAATGCTCCCAGGCGCGGTGGTAATGGCCGTCGAGCAGCGCGGCGACGCCGACATACCACTCGATGCGCCAGTCCGCGCCGTAGTCGGGGCGCAGATCGGCGAGCAACTGGCAGGCCGGAACGGTTTCCCCCAGGTCCAAATAGGCGCGGACCGCGGTCAGCGGCCCCTCCAGGTCGAAGGACTCCGGTGCGACGATCGTGCCCGCGCGGATGCGTTCGTGTGCCCGGCGCAGTGCGTCCAGCGCGTGCCTCGGTTCGCCGTGCAACAGGGAGGAGAGGAGTTCCGCACTGGGGTCCTCGCTATCGATCAACGGCGTCGGCAGGGCCGCGACGACATCGCGCGCCTCGAGCACCGGCATCCTGGCCATGCCGTCGACGATGCCGTCGGTCTGACCGATCAGCGTATCGATGCCGAAATCGTCTCGCATGGAGCTGAATTCGACCGAAGGCTGCGGATGTTCCAGGCCGGTGTCGATCGCGAGCACCATGCGCAGGGCACCGGCGAGCTGACAGTACATGGAATACGCGGTCGGGAAGCGTCGCTCCGGCTCCGGATCGGTGGCACGCAACAGCAGGCGGTACAGACACGGATAGCGCGCCAGCAGCGGCTCCTCATCCGGTTCGGGTATGCCGCCGAGAAAATGCCCGTCGCGATCGCGCGGCAGATCCAGGGCGAGCGCCGCCAGGGTGCGGCCGACCGTATAGATATCCGAAACCACGGTGGGCCCGGTCTCGGTGATCTCCGGGGCCTGGTAGCCGGGCGTGCCGTAGATGCTGCCGTAGGAATCCATCGCCGCGACCGCACCCAGATCGATCAGTTTGACCTCGTGCTCGCTGACCATGATGTTGTCGGGCTTCAGGTCGTTGTATGCCAATCCGAAGGAATGCAGATAATCCAGCGCGGGCAGGATTTCCATGATGTAGGCGATGGCCTCGACAACCGGAATGCGCTCCTCGCCGCGCAGATCGAGCATCTTCTTCAGCGATTGTCCGCCGACGTATTCCATGACGATGTAGCCGTCCGGAATATCGCGGGCCGATCTGTGTTTCACGAAGTTGTAAATCTTGACCACGCCGGGGTGGGCCACCTCGGAAAGGAATTGCCGTTCGGCGAGCGCGACCACATGTGCCTCGAAGTCCAGCGGGTTCTGCAAACCCTTCAGCACGACCCAGCGATCGCTGACATTGCGGTCGACCGCGAGATAAATCCAACCGAGTCCGCCGTGTGCCAGCGACCCCTGCACCTCGTATTGATCGGCGACGAGTTCGCCGCGCTGCAGGGCGGGACGGAAGTTGAACGGCGAGCCACAGCGGCCGCATTCGCCGACCACCGCGCCCGGCTCGGTCGCGGTGCGGCGGCCGACCGGTTCCTGACATTTCCAGCAAAACCGTTTGGTTTCGGGCACTTCCGGATCGTCGAGAATGGCGGCGCGCGGGTCGATCGGCGCCACCCGCGGCATCGGCACCAGGCCCGCACCTAGCCGCCGCACGCTCGGCCGAGAGCGACCGCTGCGGCCGGAGACCGGCTCGTCGAGTTCGAGGGCTTCTTCGGCGCCCGTCGCCGGATCGCTCACCGGCATGGTATCGCCGGGCGATGAAGGCGGGGAGATCCGTTGCGTCGCAGGACGTTCCACGGTGCTGGGCCCGGACCATGGATGCTGGCGGCGTTGCGATGTTTCGAGTTTCGACATGCCGCGGGTAGCCCAGGGATGTGGCGTCCGTCGCGGAACCTCGGTACCGCGCATCCGCCGATTCGCCCATGGGTGCGGCAGCGGATTCTCGGAGGCGCTGGGTTGTTCCGGCATGGGAACCTTTCGAGCCTGGTGAATAGGGGACCCATTCTCTTCCGCCGTCCGCCGCCGCGCGCCTGCCTTGTTCCCGCCTATGGGAATAGCTCCGCCCCGGACATGTTGTCCGGGGCGGAGATCGGATTTCTACTCCTCGTCGGGCTTGTCGAGAACCACGACCGCGTCACCCTCGCGGCGCGGCCGCTCGGCGAGCACCGGGAACTGACCGGTGATGCCCTCGCGTTCCTGAGCGACCTGCAGCACCCGCTTGCGGGCCAGGAACCACCCGCCGACGAAGGCCGGAACCACGACCACGAACATTGCGATCACGGCACCACGCTGCTCGATTTCGTGACTGCATGCCATCAGCACGATGACCGTAACCAGGAACGCCAGCGTGGCGTAGCTGGTGTAGGGCGCACCGACCAGCCGGAACGAAGGACGCTCCGCCAAACCCTTCTTCGACCAGCGGAACAGCTGCAGCTGGCAAACCACGATCGCACCCCAGGCCGCGATGGTGCCCAGCGCGGACATGTTGAGCACGATCTCGAAGGCCTTGTCCGGCACCATCGCATTGAGCCCGACACCGACCAGCGCGATCGCACCGGTGGCGAGGATGCCGACGTAAGGCACACCGCCGTTGGACATCCGCGAGGCGATCTTGGGCGCACTGCCGTTCATCGACATCGAGCGCAGGATGCGGCCCGTCGAGTACAGACCCGCGTTGAGGCTGGAGAAGGCCGCGGTCAGCACCACCAGGTTCATGATCGAACCCGCACCGCCGACACCGAGCTTGGAGAAGAAGGTGACGAACGGGCTTTCACCGGCCTTGAAGACGACATAGGGCAGCAGCAGTCCGAGCAGCACCAGCGAACCGACGTAGAACAGCGCGATGCGGGCGATGACCGAATTGATGGCCCGCGGCATGATCTTTTCCGGGTTCTCCGCCTCACCGGCGGCCGTGCCGATCAATTCCACTGCGGCGTAGGCGAACACGACACCGGTGGTGACGGTGACCAGGGGCAGCAGACCGGTCGGGAACAGGCCGCCGTTATCGGAGAGCACGCTGAAACCGGTGGTCTCACCATCGACCTTGAAGCGGCCCGCCAGGAAGATGGTGCCGATGATCAAGAAGGCGACGAGTGCGACGACCTTGATCAGCGCGGCCCAGAACTCCAGTTCGCCGAACCACTTCACCGAGATCAGGTTGATGCTGACCACGATTGCCAGTGCCACCAGCGCGATCAACCACTGCGGTATCGCCTCGGTGGCTCCCCAGAAATGGACATAGGTGGCGATCGCGGTGATGTCTACGATGCCGGTCATGCACCAGTGGAAGAAGTACATCCACCCGACCGCGAAAGCCAGCTTCTCGCCGTAGAACTCACGCGCGTAGGAGACGAACGAGCCGGAGGACGGACGATGCAGCACCAGCTCGCCCAGGGCCCGCAGGATGAAGAATACGAAGATGCCGCAGACTGCGTAGACCAGGAACAGTCCCGGACCGGCCGTGTGCAACCGACCACCGGCACCAAGGAACAGTCCGGTGCCGATCGCGCCACCGATCGCGATCATCTGCAGCTGGCGCGGGCGCAACGCCTTGTGATAGCCCGCATCCTCAGCATGCAGACCATCCGCGGGCGCCGGCACTTCCGCGGAGGATTGAACGGTTGTCATGGTGGAGCCTTTCAAGTGACGGCGATCATATCGCTGCTTAATGTATCGCTATTCAACGGCACGTTCAATAGGGAAGCAAAACTTGTAACCACGCGGAAACGTCGCGGAGCCGCCATACCCGCCGTGACCTCGGCGTTAGTTGATCGTACCGTTGAACATCGGTACGCTGTATACGTTTACGGCTGATGGAGCGCGAGCATGGCATGGTTCGAACGGGAGTTCATCGCGGTCCCTGAGGGCCGCAAGAATCAACTGGTCTACAAGTGGCCGGATGTCAACATCCGTCGCTACAGCCGTGCCATCGTCAATGCCGACGAGATCGCCCTGTTCGTCAAGTCCGGGCAGGTCGTGGCCGCGATGGGCCCCGGTCGGCATCGGATCGATGCCGACGAACTGCCGGTACTCGGCGCACTCGTGGATACGCTGACCGGCAACAACTTCTACCGCGCCGAACTGTATTTCGTCTCCACCCGCGAGTTCCCCGGCATCAAGTTCGGCGGCCGCCTGGCCGATATCGCCGATCCGGTCAGCGAACAGGTCGTGACGCTGCGGGTCTTCGGGGAATTCGCACTGTCGGTGCGAGATCCGGCCGAACTGGTCACCTCACTCGCGGGCACCACCGACCTGAGCGTCCCGGCGACGGTGGAGTCCTGGAGCTCGGACCTACTGCTCAAGTCCATGAAAGTCGCTGTCACCCAGGGAATTTCCCGCGGCGACTGGCCGGTGCTCGGCCTGTCCGGACAGTTGGAGCCGATCGAGGCCGCCGTGGTGCGCCAGACCAATCTGACGCTCTACGAGTACGGCCTGCGCATCGCGCGTCTCGGCAACTTCGATATCACGCTGGCCCCGGAAGATGCCGAGCGCATCAAGCGACTTGCCAAGGACGTCACTTACATTCGGCTTGCTGGCGACTTCCAGCGTTATGCTGCAGGGGAATTGGCACTCGGTGCGGGCCAGGGATTTGCCCACGGCCATGGCAGTGGCGACGGATTCCTTGGTGCAGCCCTGGGTTTGAACGCGATCCAACAGCAGGCACCGAGCAATCCATGGCAGCGGCAGTCGGTACCCGCTGTCGCGCAACCGGTTTCGACCGGCACGCAGCCGGTATGTGCCAGCTGCGGAACCGAAAACCCCGCGAATGCGCGATTCTGCATGAACTGCGGTGACCCATTGGCGGCCCGACCCCGCCACTGCACCGAATGCGGCGCGGATCTCACTGCAGCAGCGAAGTTCTGCGGCAGCTGCGGCACCGCCGCCACGAGCTGACTACTCCCGCCGGTGTACCCGCCCCCTACGTCAGCTCCTGACCCACACTTCCGGCACTGACGCATACCTTCGACGCCGTCGCACATCGACTCTCCGCACGACACACCGGGCCTGAAATCTGAACCTCTGCGCGAGCAGTGCCCGAGCGTGAGCCACCAAAGGAAATCCCCGTCGTCCAGGCGAACACCGGGATCCACTGCGGAGGTATGGATCCCGATGTTCGGCCGGACGGCGGGGCAGCCGTTCACCGAACCCCGCGATCTCGGGCATTCGCCGAGACCGCGGGGCCGATAGCGGCTAGCTCGAAATCGGTGCTGCCGCGGCGGATTCGCCGCTGCTGACCATGCTGCGGACCTGGCGGGCAGCCACCGAAAGGGTGGCCAGGTCGTGGGTGCCCGCAGCGAAGATCTCGCCGAGGGAGGCACCGGCGCGGGCCAGGCGGGGGCGGTTGACCGACTCCCATTCGGCGATCTTGTCGGCGGTGCTCTCGTCCGGTTCGGATGTGGTGAGCACGTCCAGGGTGAGCGAGCGCAGCGAATCGTAGAGATCGTCACGGACCGCGAGCCGGGCCAGGGTGCGCCACCGGTCGTCGCGGGCGAGGTTGCTGACCGCGGTCAACAGCCGCTCGATCTGGAAGTGATCGTCGAGTGCGTAGTAGAGCTCGGCGACCTCCTCCGCGTCGCGCTCGGCGATATCGGCCACATCGAGGATGTCCAACAGCGGGAACAGGTGGATGAGCCGGTACACCTCCTCCGCCAATTCCGCGGGCGCACCCCGCTCGACAGCGGCACGCGCATTCGTCGCCAGATCCTCGGCGTGGGCCGCGGGCAGCCGGGCAGGCAGCATCTGGCCCGCGAGCTTGCGGACTCCGTCGCGGTAGCGGGCGATATCGGCACCGATGGCAATCGGTTGCGGGCGGCTGGTCAGCAGCCAGCGGGACACCCGATCGAGCGTGCGCCTGGTCTCCCGCTCGAGTTCGTCGCGTGCCGTGGTCGACATCGGCGTGGTCCGAATGCGTTGCCAGAGCGTGTGCAGATCGAAGATCTCCACGGCAACGGTGAAGGCGCGCACCGCGTCGTCGGTGCTCGCACCCGCCTCCTCCGCCAGCCGGAACGCATAGGTGATGCCGCCGTGGTCCACCATGTCGTTGACCACCATGGTGGCCACGATCTGACGGCGCAGCGGATGCCTGCCGATCGCTTCGGCGAACCGTGCCCGCAGCGGCCGGGGGAAGTAGGCCAGCAAGGCTGAGGCGAAGGCCGGGTTATCCGGCAGATCCCCGGCCAGCAGGTCATCCTTGAGCGAAAGCTTCACGTGGGCGAGCAGATTCGCCAGCTCCGGCGAGGTGAGCCCGGATCCGGCGGCGGCACGTTTTTTCAGCTCGGCATCCGAGGGCAGTGCCTCGAGCCGCCGATCGACACCGCGCCGGGACTCGAGGTCGGCGATCAGACGGCGGTGCACGCCCGCCATCGGTACCGCTTGCGCCCGCGAGAGCCCCATCCGGAAGTTCTGCGAAATATTGTCGCGCAGTACGAGTTCGGAGACTTCGTCGGTCATGGCGGCGAGCAGTTCGGTGCGGTCGGCGGCATCGAGCTCGCCGCTGGAGATGACCGCGTCCAACAACACCTTGATATTGACCTCGTGGTCCGAGCAGTCGACACCCGCCGAATTGTCCAGGGCGTCGGTATTCATCCGGCCGCCGTTGGCGCAGTATTCGACGCGGCCGAGCGCGGTCGCACCGAGGTTACCGCCCTCGCCGATCACCTTGGCGCGCAATTGGTTCGCGTCGACCCGCACCGCATCGTTGGACTTGTCACCGGCATCGGCATTCGTCTCGGTGGATGCCTTGATGTAGGTGCCGATACCGCCGTTCCAGAACAGATCGACCGGTGCGAGCAAGATCGCCCGGATCATCTCCGGTGGAGACAAGGTGGTCACGCTCGGATCCAACCCCAGTGCCTCGCGCACCTGCGGGCTGACCGGAACAGCCTTGGCGGACCGGTCGTAGACACCGCCGCCCACGCTGATCAGCGACTTGTCGTAGTCGGCCCAGGACGAGCGTGGCAGTGCGAACATCCGCTTGCGCTCCAGGAACGACTTCGCCGCATCGGGATTCGGATCCAGGAAGATGTGCCGGTGGTCGAAGGCCGCGACCAAGCGGATGTGCTCGGACAGCAGCATGCCGTTGCCGAAGACATCGCCGCTCATATCGCCGACTCCGGCGACGGTGAAATCGGTTGTCTGCGTGTCGATATCCATCTCGGCGAAATGCCGTTTGACGCTCTCCCACGCGCCCTTGGCGGTAATACCCATCGCCTTGTGGTCGTAGCCGACCGAACCACCCGAGGCGAAGGCGTCACCCAGCCAGAAACCATATTGACGCGCAACATCATTGGCGATATCGGAGAAGGTCGCGGTGCCCTTGTCGGCAGCGACGACGAGGTAGGTGTCGTCACCGTCGCGGCGCACCACCCGCTCCGGTGGCAGCACCTCGCCGGAGGCGTGGTCGACATTATCGGTCACATCCAGCAGGCCGGAGATGAAGGTGCGGTAGCAGGCGATGCCCTCGTTCAACTGCGCCTGTCGATCCGCGGTCGGATCACCGGTCGCCGTCGGCGGCTGCTTCACCACGAAACCGCCCTTGGCGCCGACCGGGACGATGACCGCGTTCTTCACCGCCTGCGCCTTCACCAGGCCCAGGATCTCGGTACGGAAGTCCTCCAGCCGGTCCGACCAGCGCAACCCGCCACGCGCGACCGGGCCGAAGCGCAGATGCACACCCTCGACCCGGGGCGAGTACACGAAGATCTCGAATTGCGGCCGTGGCCTGGGCAATTCGGAGACCGCATGCGGATCGAATTTGAACGACAGGTACTCCGGCGCGTTGCCGTCGCTGTCGCGGCGATAGTAGTTGGTGCGCAGGGTCGCAGTGATCAGCCCGAGCACCGCGCGAAGGATACGGTCGGCATCGAGGCTCACCACGGCGTCGATCTCGGCCTGCAGCCGTTCGGCGATGCCAGCGGCCCGCGCCGATGCCACCGCCCCGACACCCTCGGGATCGAAGTACGCGTCGAACAGTTCGATGAACAAGCGGGCCATGTTCGGCTGTGCCAGAAGCACACGGGAGATATTGCCGAGTGTGTAGGCGAATCCGGCCTGCTGCAGGTACTTACCGTATGCGCGCAGTATCGAGATCTGCCGCCACTGCAGTCCGGCGCGCAACACCAATTCGTTCAGCGCGTCGACCTCGGCGCTGCCGTTCCACATGGCCGCGAAGGCCTCCGGGAAATATTGCCGCACACCGCCTTCGACCGAGGACTCGTCGGCCGATCGAGTGAGTTCGTCCTCCAGGTCGGCATCAATCGCGGTGCGCAGCAGCGCCGCCGGGACGCGCAATCCGAAATCGTAGATCCACTTGTGCGTATCGTCCGGCAGGGCGATGCGGTGCGGCCGTTCGTCGACCACCTCGACCCCGAGACTTTGCAGCACCGGAAGCACCCGGCTCAGCGAGACGCCCTCGCCCGCGACATAGAGGGTGAAGCGCCAATCCCCCGACGGTGATTCGGCATTCCGATACAGATTCGTATCGATGGCGCCGTCCGCGAGACGGTCCAGCCGCTGCAGATCGACCAGCGCGTGCTCCGGTTCGTACTCCTGCTGGTAGCCGACCGGGAAGGCGCTCGCGTAGGCATTGGCGACCTTCGACGAGATCGCGGGCACCCCCGTCGCGGCCGCCACCAACCGGTCGGCCCAACTGCGAGTGGTCGCGAAGAGCAGCTCCTGGATGCGCTCGCGATTGGATTCGGAGATATCGGCGGGCTCCGCGTCGGGACCGCGATGCACCGTGAAATACACCACGGCCAATTCGGATTCGCTCGCTCGCGCGGAGTACGCGACCTGTTCGCCGTCGAATTCCGCGCGCAGGATCTCCTCCATGCGCAGCCGGACCTCGGTCGAGTACCGATCGCGGGGCAGGTAGACCAGGCAGTAGACCGCACCGCTGCGCCCATCGCGCCGGATGAACAGGCGGACCTGCCTGCGCAGCCCCAAATTCATGACCGCGGAGACGGTTTCGAACAGCCGCCGAGCGTCGGTGGAGAACAGTTCCACCCGCGGGAAGGACTGCATCATCTCCAGCATCGCCTGCCCGGAGAACGAATTGAGTTCGAAGCCCGCCCATTCGATGACCTGGTGCACGCGTCGGGAGATGACCGGGATATCGAGGATGTTCTCATGCAGACCGGTCACCGTGAACGAGCCGACGAAGACGTGCTCGCCCTGCACCGGGCCGACACCGGCACCGCCGGAGCCACCACTGCCGTAATCGGCGACGCTGACGAAGTACAGCTCACCCGATCCCGGGATCAGCGCATCCACCGACCCGTTGGCCAGCCGCAGGACGGGCCGGGTGTTGCCGAGCACGGGGACATCGAGGTCGACGTTCGAACCGTTCCAGAGCACGCCGAGGCCGGTGCCGGGCACCTGCTGCGGTTCGCTACCGCCATCGGTGCGGCTGCTTCGGTAATACCCGTAGCCGAGCACCGTGAAATGCCCTTCGGCCAACCAGCGCAACAACTTCGCGCATTCGGGCACCTCCGGATCGTCGGAGCGGTGCGCGATATGGTCGAGCCGACCCGCCAGCGCGACCATCGCGTTCGCCATGCCCGGCGTATCGTCGACGACCTTGCGCAGCACCCGCAGCAGCGCGGGCAGCTCGCGGTCGATCCGGTCCAGCAAGGCGGTGCTTACGCCAGCGGCCAGCTGCACATGGATCCACGATTCGGTGACAGTATGACTGCCGCTCGCCGGGACGGTATCGGGCTCCTTTGCGGCGATCGCCCGCAACCGCCCGCGGCGGTCCCGCGCGATATCGAAGACCGGGTGGACGACCTCGGTCACCGCGGCACCGAGACGGCGCAGCGCGGTGGTCACCGAATCGACCAGCAGCGGCATATCGTCATTGACGATCTGGATGGCCGCACCGAGTCCACTGCCGTCATCCGGGCGGTACACCCGGGTGATGGCCGCACCGGGCAACCGAATGGCTGCCAGTTCCAAGTGGTTTCGGAAGATTTGTTCGGCCCGATCGGTGATCGTCGGCGCGGTGGCGCCCGGCTGGATCCAACGGAAGTAGGCCGCCTCCAGATCGGTCGGATCGTCGCGGAACCGTTTGAATGAAATCGTCTGCTGGGTGGTTGCCACCATCGACTCGTGCCTTCCCGAGATCTGAGCCCGTAACCGTACGGTTCCCATACATTACATGGTTTGATGTGCCGTTGTATAGCGGTACGTTAAATGCGTAGAACATTGGTGAAAGAGATCGGCACTGGTCAAGTGCAGTGACCGGCCGGAGCCCGGTCGGTCAGGGGGTTAGACCGGATCGTGACATGAAGGTCTGAGCGGCCGCACGTCCGGTGAAGGCACCCGTCTCTACCCGAAGTCCGACAAGGGTATTCGCGTACCGCAGAGTTGCCGACGGACTGATCGCCACGAAGACGACACCGTCGGCCAGCACAGTACCGCCCGCCGTCCGCCAATTGCGCACGGTATCGGCCCGGCGCTCTGGCGGATCAAGTGCCACCGAGAGCGTCAGATCCCGGCCACCGGTGATTCCACCCGCGAGCATCGGATCGGCCGCCGGAACGACACAGTTCTCGGCCGAGGAATCGACCGGCTGACAGGAGGCGGCCGCACGCAATTGGCTCGGCAGCGCCTGATCGACACCGAGATCGGCCATCGAGGACAGCGGCGTCGAACACGAACGCACGACCGTGAAGCCGAGGCCGAGGACCATGGTCACGATGGCCGCGATCGCGGCACCCCACTGCCAGCGCGGATACTCCTTGGCGACAAGCTTTTCCGCACCCGAGGCCGCATTCTCCGCGCCCGCCACCGCATCCCCGGTCGCCGCCACGGCCCGCTCGGCACCCACGACCACCCGTTCGACGTCCTCCGGATACCGGGTCAGGCTCGATAGTCGACGCACCGCGGATAGCGGCGCACCGCAATGCCCGCATTGCGCTGGATTACCGATATTGCGGTGGGAGCAGTACTCGCAGACCAACTCGGCTACTGACATGGCAGCGGCCTCAGTGCCCGGTGATCACGATGGAAGAAATCGCGATGGTATTGATTGTCGGATCACCCTTCGATTCCTGAACCGTCAGTACGATCTTCGACGCCTGCACGGGCGCCTCGAACTTGGTGACGACCAGGGTGCGCTGATCGAGGGTCTGCTGGGTATAGGCCGTCTTGTTCGGATCGTCGAAGATATACCGAACCCGGCTGGCGGTGCGGTATTTCGTCCACTGGTCCACACCGTCGCTGCCGACACTGTCCCAGCCGGGGACGATGCCGATCGAATCGATCTGATAGGTCTTGCCGAGATCGATGGTCAGCACCTGCCCGTCGACCTTGTATGCGCGCGGGCATGACCAGGCCTTGCCCTGCTGGCCACCGAAGGCGTCCATACCCGGTGTACCGCCTGGTGGGCAGTTGGCAGTGGCGGATTTCGGGGTGATCGTTCCGGACGCGGGCGAGGACGATTCCGGTTTCGATGTCGGGGCGGGCGCGGTCGCCGAGGGAGTGATGACCGCGATACGATCCGGCGCCTTCGAATCGTCCTTCCCACCGGTGGAAACCAACGCGATGATCAGCAATAGAACCAACACACCGCAGATCGCCAACGCGACTTTGGGATTCTTGAGCTTCTTCGCCAGCAAGGCGATCTGCTCCGCGGTGTCGGGTCTGCGCGTCTTGGCGGTTCCGGATGCCGACCGCGCCGGTTCCTCGGGCGGCGGCTGCTTCGCCGAGACTTCGGAGTAGTCCGCCGAAAAGTCCAGTCCCGGTGCCGCATCCGGCTGCTGCCCGTTCAGCAGCGCGATGATCCGCTCACTGGCCTTCGGCCCATCGGAGGATCGCCGCGGCGGCAACTCCGCGTCGGACATCCCGCCCTGGGCGGAACCGGCCGCCACCGCGGCACTGGAGTACGGATCATCACCGAAACCCAGTTCCCCGAATTCCGGATCGCCGACCAGGGGTCCGCTCGGCACGGATTCGGATGCCGGATCACTTTCCCCGAACGAGGGATCCGAGAGCAACGCATCCAGGACAGCGCCTCGATGGCGGAGAATGACATCTCCCGGATCCTCGCCAGCCATGGTCGGGATCGTATCCAGACCGGCCACAGCACGGCTCAGCGTTATTCCCGGTGGCGGGAATAACGTTGTCAGCGGTTTTTCTGCTCGGTGACGAAATGTTCTGGCGGCACGTCGAATACCCGCGCCAAGGCGATGATCAGATCGAGCCGGGGCACCGCGTCACCATGAATGAGCCGATACAGACCCGACTGGGAAACCGGAACATCCGGGTACGCCTGTTCCAGGTGCTGGGCCAGTGAATAGAGCGTCAGCGACCGCGTCGACCCGTCCTCGGTCGATACCACCGATTCCGCGATCAATTCCGACAGCCGACTCGAGAAGATCGCTACCGCGGCCTGTCTCGGGGTCAGTGCCTCCCCACTGTCCTCCTGCACATATTCGCCGTCATTCGGCTGGGAGTCCACAACCACGCTGATAGACACTACCTGTCTCCCATCAGCTCATGCGCCGAACGTCCGGCCCTGGCGTGGCACCATTGCCACCCGCGGTAATCGCGGGTTGTTCGGCGGCGGAATCGAAATAGCGGGTTTCACCGCGCGGCTCGATCAAATCGACACGCACGGTCCGCATCGGAATGCTGACATCCACCGCGGTCGCGCTGACCTGGTTGATTGCCAGATCGACCGACCGCCGCCGTGGCCCACCTGGCTCGCTGATGGTCACAGTGGTTTGCGCGGCCGATACCTGCGGCGGCAGATTGTCGAAGACCGTGATCGTAGCCGATGACGGCGGCGGACCTGAACCGGCTTGTCCGGCAGCGGCATTCGCGGCACCAGCCTCCGGAGCCAGCCGCAGCGATTCCGGATCACCGACCGCGGCGACCAACTGCCACCAGCGGTGCGGGCGCACCGAATGGACCTCGACATCCGCGCCTACCACCATGGCGCGCAAGACGATCTGCTGTGCCACCGGTAGGTCGGCGTGCACGTCGATGGTGCGCCTGCGCGGGTTGTAGCGGGCCGGATCGAACAGCGGCAGCGCCAGGGTATGACGCGGCTGACCACTGATGGAACCGAGAATCTGACCATTGGGACCGATCGCGATGGTGAGATCCGCCAACAACTCCTCGGGGCCGATATCGCGGCCCGAATCGTCGACGGGCACCGCGCGGATAGAGGTCCCGGTCGGCATCGTGGCCAGCAACGCGATCGCCTGCCTGCCGGTCAATCGACGCAAATAGTCCGGTGGCTCGGTCGTGACCGGTGGACCGATATACCGCGCGAGCGCGCGCGGCCCGGTCGTGGCATCGGTGAGGCTCACCACCAACGTTGTCCGGCCGCGGTTCCACGACCAGCAATCGTCCAGACCGGCGCCGTCCATCCGCGTCCAGTCGATCAGGAAACTGGTCACGCAGCGACCAGGTACCGAGGTCTCCATACAAGTCCAGGTCTCCCGCAGATCGCCGAGTTCGACACCGGCGTGTAGCACCCTGGTGGCCTCCTGCATCGCCGCCGCAGGCAGCGCGTGCGCGGCGATACCGCGTTCCCGCAATCGGCCCGCGATGCGGTGCGCCGCGGTGGCCAACGCTCTGGGCGCGACCATCGAGACCAGACCGCGCCGCTGCAGCAGATCCAGGTTCCGCTCCATATCCAGTCGGACGACCAACCAGGTGAGGCGATGGCCGACCACCGGATGGGAACCGATCAGCTGGTCATAGAGCATGCTGTAGTTACCGGTCGGACGAACCCGCTGACCAGTTGTCACGATATCAATATCGACCGCGAGGCCGAATTGATCGAGCAGGCCGACCAGTGCGTCGACCGGGACGGTGTCCTCGGTGTAGATGGATTTCTCCGCGATGACCGTCGGCAGGTCGAGGTTGGGGGCGAGCTGGATCATCGCCGTGAGCACGGTGCCCTCGGAGCGAATACCACAGACCCCGGGCGGCACCTCGATATCGACCACATTCGCCGGACCGGCGAGCGCTTGGGCTCTGGAGGCCCTGCCGAATCGGTAGTCGGCCCAGTCGAGCAGCCATCGACTCGTCGTGCGGCCGTTAACCTCGACCGCCACGGTCACCAGCAGCACGGTGATCACCGCCGCGCTCGCCCACATCGGGGTGTGCGACCACAGCCCGGTTACCACCAGGCTGCCGCCGATTACGGCGACGGCGAACGGACCACGTTCGACACCGCCTACCCGAACACTCGGAAGGCTCACCGCCGCCTCCGGACCGCGGAGCTCGCGTAGGTGGCGCCGAGCCCGAGCAGCACGGCGGCGATGATGACGACGGCGGCCGCGAACGGCGGACGACGATCCTTGGCCCGCGGCGGATCCGGTATGACCAGAACCGACGACCGGTACAACCCGATCGGCGGCTTGGGCGCGGTGCGGTAGCTGAGCGCGGTGAGCGGATCGATGACACCGGCGCCGATGACGTTATCGATACCGCGCGCTGGCGCGTGCGCGCTCGCGGTCAGCCGGGCCATGATCTCGGCCGGGGTTTCGTTGGGGAATCGGGAACGCAGCAGGGCCGCCACCCCGCTGACATAGGCCGCCGCGAAGGACGCGCCACCGACCGGCACCAATTTGCCGGGTTCACCGACACCATTGATCAGGCCATCGCCACCGGGACCGATCGATTCGATCGCGGTCCCCGGAGCACCGACCGAAACCCATGGGCCCGTCAGCGAATCGGACATGGTGGCACCGGTGGCGGTGGTGAAGCCCACCGTCAGCACGTCCGTCCCGAACCATCCCGGCGCGGATACGGTCTTCACATCGCGCCAGTTCCTCGGGTCGCTCGGCCGGGTCGGATCAATATCCGGATTCTGATCACAGCCACCGGAGGCACTGCCGGCACCCGCGACGATCATCGAGCCTCGCACATGTACGGCGTAGCCGATCGCCACCGACAGTATCGACTGATCCACCGCGAGTCCCACTGGAACGCAGACCGGCAGCGCCACCGTGATCACACCGGCGCCCAGATTCGCCGCATGCACGATCGCCCGCGACAGCGTCCGGATATCCATCGAGAGTTTTTGCGCCGCATCGTTATTCGGGCGCTCTGGACTGAAGGCGCCGGAGCGGTACCGAATGGAAATGATCCTGGCGTCCGGTGCGACTCCGGTGAATCCATCTGTGGGACCGGATGCGGCGCCGATGATTCCGGCGACCAGGGTGCCGTGCGCATCGCAGTCCGACAGACCGTCACCGCCAGCCTGAATATAGTCACCGCCGCCGACAAGACCGGGCAGGCGGCTGTTGGGCGTGACGCCGGTGTCGAGCACTGCGACGGTCACCCCGGCACCCCGGCTCAGGGCCCGGGCGTTCGGCAGATCCAATGCCAACTCCGACGGCGGCGTGCGCGTCAGATCGCTGTCCCTCAGAACGCCGGTCGCCAAGCAGCCGTTGTCCTGCTTCATCGGCAACTCCGGGCCGGGCGGATCATCCGCGGGCGCGCCGATGACCACCTGCGGCGGCTCCACCGCCAATGCCGGTGCGGCGGAGGCGATCAGCGCGAATCCCACCAGCACCGCGACCGCGGTCGCGCCGATTCGCATCAGATCGCCCGCATCGCGGTGTAGATGCCCATGATCCAGCAAGCGATGATCGGGATCACCAGAATGAGCGCGTACTCCACCAGGTCGATCATCCGGCGCGTAACCGGCGAGAGCCGCCGACCCGGCAACCGCACCGCAGCGACGCATGCCGCAGCGGCGGCCATGCCGACCACGAAGACGACGACCAGCCGAGCCGGGGCTGTCTCGTACGCGATGACCAGCACCAAGCCAACGCCTACCACGGTGATCGCCGATGCGACGACGAGCGCGATGGCCTGTACCCGGTCCGGGAACCAACGCGCGCGCAGGGACAGCAGACCGCCGATCGCGACGGCGAGCACGATTTCCCGAATACCACCGGGGCTCACGGCAGCCGACAGCACGGCAGCGCCCGCGAGAAGTGTCGACGTCGCGGCGATGAGCCCTCGCAGACTCGTGACCGCCAGTCGGGCCCGGCCCTCGATACCGGCCCCGGCCTGCTCCCGCTGCCGCTCGGTATCCTCGGCGGAATCGAGTTCGGCGTCATCGCGCGCGGATTCGGCGTCGAAAATATCGGTCAGCGTGGCTGGATTGACCTCGTTGCCGGGGTCCGGCAGATCCGGTGGTCGAATCCGGGCGACCACGACCGCGAGACGTGGTGCGGCGGTGAGCAGTATGAGTCCGAGAAGTACCGCGCCCCCGGATATCTGGCGCACCGACAGATCCAGATAGGTCAGTGGAATCGCCGCGGCAGCGACAGTCACGCCGAGCACGGTAACCGCCATCAACGTCGCGATCCCGAGTTTGGTCACGCGCATCATGGCCGCGGCCGCGACAGCGGCGACCACCGAACCCGCGGCCAAATTGGCCGCGGCGAACGGACCCGGCTCACCATAGGCCGGTGGCACCAGCATCGCGCCGCCCGCGAACAACAGCGGAATCGAGGACAACGCCAACCCGAGGCTGATCCGCGGCGCGAAATTGCGCTGTCGCGCTTGCACCGCGCCACCCCAGCACACCGCCCCGAGCAGTAGCGCGGGCAGCGCGTACCACCAGATCGAGCCGGACTCTGTCCACGACAACGACAACATCGCCGCGATGGCGACCGCACCGACACCCAGCGTGGTAAGGCCGACAACGGCGGCGGTCTCCGCATCGAATTCGGCGAATTCGCGCTCGTTGATCAGGGCGAGGGCATCGGTGATGTCCTCCACGACCGGCGTGAAGACCTCCGCGGATTCGACCGCGGCCAACATCAGCACGGTGCCGTCGACGACATCGTGGTCGGCGAGGCTGCGCCAGCGCGGCATCGGCGCTTCGCCCGGTCGAGCCAGGCTCCACTGTCCGGTCGGCGGGGTGAAATCGACGGTTTCGTCGTCGATGGCGTTGGCCAGCACGGTGAGCAGATCATCGATGAAGGTCTCGATGGTGAATTTGGTCGGCACCACGACATCGACCTGATAGCTGGACACCAGGACCGCCATCCGGGCCCGCGCCACCTCGGCGGATGCCGCGGGTGCCGCTCCCGGCGGCGAAGCAACGGCAGTACTCATCGCCACCCTCCGGCGGACCGGCCGCCGCCACCAACATAATTCGGGAATCCATCGGCAAACCCGGCCGCGAGTTCTTCGAACGCGAGCAGGGTTTCCTTCTCCACCAGGCGCAGATCGATTTCGCCGCCCTCGGCCAAGTGGTCGTCGAAGGGCAGGATGCAGGTCGGGCGCTGGCCGGTAGCGAACAACTTCTCGATCGCCGCGACATCGACGACCGGCTTAGATGGTTGCTGATGCACGATCGACACAACCGATTTGGCGATCAGATGCTGCATACCGTGCGAACTCAGCCAATTCAACGTGGCCACCGCACCTTTCACCCCACCGACGGTGGGCGGGGTGACCACCACGACGGCGTCGCTGGTCTTCAGCACGCTGAGTGTCACCGAATCCAACACGCCGGTACCGCAATCGACGAGCAGCAGATTGAAGTGGCGGCGCAAAACCTCGACCGCCGTAGCGTATTCGCGACCCGAAAGGGCCTCATTGGCCTCGATGGTCCACGGCGAGGCGATGACGGCGAGATCGGCCGAATTGATCGACATGAACGATTGCACCGTCGAGAAGGCCTCGAGATTCGAAGCCTGCGCGAGATCGCGCAAGGTCAGGCCATACGGGTGCGGAGCGGTACGGGTGGGCAGATCGCCGAAGTCCGGATTCGCGTCGACGGCAACGACCCGGTCCGGGCGCAGCGCCGCGAAGGTCGAGCCGAGCGTCGCGGCGGTGGTGGTGCGGCCGACGCCGCCCTTCACGCTGATCACCGCGATCTGGTACGGGGTGTTGAGCTGGGTCCGGATTCGGGCGCGCCGATCCTCGGCGCGCTGCTCGGCGGGTGAGAGGCCGAGCCGGAACCCGACCTTGTTCAGTGCACCGCGTACGCCCGTGCTGGACTGCAGCTTGGCGCGATTGGCCGCCGAGATATCGGCCAACAGATCCATCGAGGTCAGTGCCGCGGGCAGCACCTCGACCTGCGGTGCCGCCGTGCGATCGATGCGATCGGGCACCCAGTTCGCCGCCTGAGCGGGTTGCCATGGGGTATCGACGGATTCGGCGCCGGATCTTTCCGCGCTGGGTCCGGTACCGCCGCTGGATGTATTCGCCGAATTCGACGCGGTGTGGGTAATCCGAGCCGTAGCGGGCTCGGCTCCGGCGTGGGCCGCCCATGTCTCGGGTGCCGAAGGTGTCGCGGCCACGTAGTTCTCGCGCGGCGAATCCGCCGTCGCCGCAGCCACGTTCGGCGCAGTCGGATGTGGTCCTGTCGGGTGCGCCACGGCAGCTTCCGGCGCGGTCGTGCTCCGCGGTGGCGCCGGACGCTCCGCCGCGGGCTGCGGCACCGACTGACCGGGCGCACCGATCACCGGTTCGCTGAAGCTTGGGTTCGGGCGAGCCGGGGCGCTGCCAGCGGGCGCGCCGCTTTCCGGCTCCTGCTCTGCCTGCATGAAAAAGGCGTCGTAGCCGCCCTTGTGTCGGACGGACTCGGCCGGATGACCATTAGTACTCGGCGCTCGGCTCATATCTGTCGTCCTCTCCAAAAACCCATCGGGACGTTCAACCGATCCGGCTGGTATCGAACCAACTTCGGTCCGGCAACAGCTCGACCAGTCCCACGATCGCGGCGTGCATCGCCGCATCGTCGCCGGGTGCGTATGTCGATCGGACTTCCCCGTCCATCGCCACACTCGGCGTCACAATGATGCGCCCCGACAGCGTATCCAGCACACTCACACCGTACTTCGGCTTCAGCTCAACTCCGTCCTGGTGTTGCACCACCGCCACTTCCGCGCGCCGGACTACCTCGCCGAGCGCTCGACCGAGCACCCCCGCGGTGCGCGGCTGCGCGCCCAACTCCAGCAGTGCCTGCCGTCGTCCGTCCTCGTCGTCGGGCACCTCGGCAAGATCTTGCTGCGCTGCGGTCATCGGCTCGAAACTCAGCGCCGGAGCATCCCCCAACGCCGCCGCCACCGCCGCAGACACCGAATCCAACTGCCGTTCCTGCTGGTACACCGCCTGGATGACGACCTCGTCGTCATAGCGCACCGCCAGCACATGGGTATCGCCGCGACGCACCAACGACATGCGCAGCATGCCCTTTTGTTCGCCATCCAGGCCGGTGGCCAGCACGAGCGCCATCAGTTCCACATCCGGGCGGTACAGGCACTGCAACCAGTGCTCCACCCTCGGATGCACGCGGTCGCCGTCGATGATGCCCACCTCGGTGAGCTGTTCGGCGACGACAGCGCGCACCCGCTCCAGGTCGTCGATATCGAAAATATTCGGCATCAACGCCAGGATCGGGGGGTAGGAATCGATGCCGGCCATGTCTTGCAACAGCAGCGCGGCATCGACATTCAGATCGACTGCTACCGGATCGTTTGCCACACCTTCCTCTAACACATTGTCATCCTCTGCTTGCCGTCCGCGCCAGTTATCGAAGCCAGCGACGGACGGGTGCTGCACGATGAACTAGATGTTCATAGCGAGGAACCTGCTGCCCTGGTCCTTGTCGGTTATCTGCATCGTGCCGACCGCTTTCTGCACCGCAACCTTCAAGGTCTCGAGAGATGCGCGGTATTCATCGATCAGTCCCATCAGCTTATCGATCTGCGGGTTCCAACCTTGCTCGGCTGCTTCACCAGTGAAGCTGTGCTTGAGATTGTCCTTCAGGTTCGTCAAGGCATCGTTGTTCCCCTGAATGTTGGTCACAATCTGCCCGAAGGTCAGGGTGTGTGTGTCTACTGCTTTATAGTCGTATGCGATACCCATTGTCGATCTACCTTTCTAGAGCGGTTTTCTTCAGAAGTGTCGGCAAAAAGTCACCACTTGAGGCTGACATTGCCTGCATGCATATCGTTCTGAATGCTGTTGACGCCATCGAGGCCATAGGCAGTCGCGTGCTGCACGTGAGCCGCAGCTTCCATATCGGACGCATCGACTTTGACACCAGTGTTCAGCAGCTCGTTGAGGATGTCCTGCAATTTCTGGGCGAGGTTATTGCCTTTTTCCCACGCGTTTTGCATCGCCTGCTGAATCGCCACACCACCGCCAGGGCTCTTGACCGCGGCCTGCAATTCGTTCTGCACGGCGAGAAGAGCCTTCATATAGCCCTCGTGATTACCTTGCAGTCCCAGCCCGGTCTTGGCAGTGGGGATCAAAACCTCCGGATCGGCATTAAGTCCTTGCATTTTATATCCCTTTCCCTAATGAATTACACATGACCTCGGTGCGATTCACCGGAGGACGCTCTCGGATGACACTGAATCGTCGTCGGCATTCTCGATGACGCCGACCAGAACTTCCTGATCGGTCACCACTTCATCCGGCTGATCGGCATATTCGATGATGCCGATCACCGGAGGCTTCTCCAACACCGGAACTTCCAACTGCTCGCCCGGCACGAATACCTTGCCCGGTTTCCGTTCCTCGTCCCGCCTGCGTCGCATTTGCGTCTTCGGTGCGATGGCACCCTTGCGCGGAGCCCCGCGGCCAGCCGGTCCGGCGCCCGACGGATTCGAGGATGCGCCGAATGCCGTGCCCGGACCGCGCAGCCAATTGGACGGCATCCGGAATCCGGTGGACGCACCCGGCATGGAGCCGAGTCCGCCCCGGGCCAGATTCAACGCGACCATACTTCCGACGCCCCCGCTCAAACCCGCCAAAGTCGGCGAATTGGGCGAGGTTCCAAAGAATCCCGACTGTCCGGCGGACCCGTCCGCGCCCGTGTACGATCCGGAATCGCTCAGCGGCGAAGTTACCTCGCTCGGATCCGCAGTCGGATCCGCAGTCGGCGACTCGGTGGTGTCGGTCGGCGTATTGCCGGTGTCGGTATTCCCGGTCTTCGTATCGCCGGTGTTGTTGTCGGTGTTCGTATTGTTGGTGTTGGTGTTGTTAGTGTCGTTGTTCGTAGTTGTATCGTTGTTCGTGGATCCGTCGAATTTCCCATTCGGGCCCGACTTCGGGGTATGCACCGGCACGTCGAATTGCGGCGGTGGCGGCGGCACGCCAGGGTCGGTCACGATAGGCGTCGGCAAGGCAGGCGGCGGCAGCGTCGACAGAGTTGGCAGCACCGCTCCGGCATAGCCATCCATCACCGCTGCGGCGGCTCCCCAAATCGCGATGTACTCGAGCTGGTTGAGAAGCAGCGGAATCGCGTTCTGTCCCCCAGTATTAGTGAGGAGCAGCACCCCCTGCTCGAACCTATTCTCGGCAAGCCATCCGCCCACCATCTCCATCGCGGACTGAGCCGCGCTGAATTCGCCTGCCACAGTCAGTAATACGCCCGAGACCGACTGGGCGACCATGGCCTGCTGCTGTAGCCACTTCGTGTGGTGACTGAATGCCGACTGCGCCAGATCACCAGACTCGCCGTTCCACGTCTCACCCATATCGAGCATAGCGGAGGCCGTGTTGCTCGCCGTGGTCATGAGCGTTTGCGCCGAGTTCTGATAGGACTCGGCCGCCGCCGTGATCATCTCCACCCCGGGACCGCCGAGCAGATTGCCGACGTTTATCTCCGGAGGCAGTGCGTGCCATATCATGACATCAGCCTTCGTTCGGGCCCGCGGCTCGGATTATCTGGGCATTTCGCTGAGGGTCGCACCGACGCTCGCGACACCGGCACCATTGACGATGTCACTGCCGGAATAGGCGACGGCCGTCGGCGGTAGCGACGCCGACGCGACCTCACGATGCACGAATCCGTCACCCGTGCAACTGAAGAATGACTGGCCATACGCGGCGGTCACTTCGGGAAGGATCATCGCACTCACCGCGTCCAACGCCGGGGGGAACACGACGCAAGTGGCCGCCGAGTTGACGAGGGAGGCGATCGCCGCGTCGGCAATCAGGTCGAGTTGGGAACTGACTACGGGAAGATGCGCCGGTTCGACATTGAGAGCCATGAGAGTTCTCCTAACGATGAGCGCCGACTCAATAGCGAGCGGTACAGGACAAACGCTAAGGCATTCTCATTGCTGGGAAGCCTCGTCGAGTCGATGCCCGGACACCCTCGTGCCACCGCGACCAGGGCTACTCCTGCGGTGCCATCCATGCCGCCTGCACCAGGTCCTTGCGCGAATGCAGCGGCTCGACGAAGATGCCTCGGCCCACCGGTTGCTTCGTCGGCTTCACATCGCCGATCAACATGCCGTCGAGCTTCGAACCATCCATGATGATCCCCGACGAGTTGAGGTTCTTGATCTGGCCAAGCACGTTGTCGTACATCGCAGTATCGGCCTGTGCGATATTGCGGGCCACGATGATGTGCAGACCGGTGTCACGACCGTCGACAATGATCTCTTTCAACGGTTCCAGCGGATTCATGGCACCGCGCTGGGCAACCATGTGATAGTCGTCGATCACCACGAAGATCTCCGGACCGCTCCACCACGACCGTTCCTTGAGCTGCTGTGAGGTCACACCATCGGGTGGGCGGCGGCTGCGCATCTTCGCGACGAACGGCGGCAGACCCTCGACCACGTCGCGCTCATTGGCCAAATACCCGATCAACTGATCGTCCTGAAAAGCATCCATGTGCTGGCGTCGGTAATCGACAAGCAGTACTCGGGCCTGATCCTTGGTGAACTGCCGACGGATGGAGGCTAACAGCGCCGCGACCACCGTCGACTTACCACACCCGGGGGATCCGACCACGATCAAATGCGTCGAGACACCGAAGTTCGCCGACGCGGCACTGAGATCGGACTCGCGTATACCGAATGGAACCACCAGTCGCTCCGCCAAGGTCGTCGGAGCAGGCCGGTTCGCGACAACTTCGTCCAGAAGTACCCGATTGGGGAGCAGTTTCACCTCCGGCGCCGCGCGGTCTCCCAGCGCTCGCCTCAGGTGCTCGATCGCGGCAGCCAGGCCTGCGGCCGACGTTTCCGAATCGGCGACGCCGTCGATGCGAGGCAATGCGGTCAGCATATGGAGTCCGTCGCTGGATATGCACCTGCCCGGCCGATCGGGCGGAATCGCGCCAACCACCGCGCGGTGATTGAGGAAGGAGGTGTCGGTGAGGTCGCCCAAGCGCATCTCCAGGCGCGTTTGCAGCAGATCCTTGATCGCGGGACGGATCGCCGCCCACCGCGAGCTGCTTACCACCAAATGGATACCGTAGTTGAGCCCTTGTAGCGCGAGCGATTCCATCACCGGCATGTACTCGTCGTAGAGCGGACCGGTGACTGCGAATCCGAGATCCCAGCCGTCGACAACGACGAAGACATCCCCATGCTGGTCACCATGCGCGACGAGTTCGGCCGACTCCTGCGGCGAGCTGCGCCTGCGCCGGAACTCGCGCATGGAGTCGATGCCGAGCGCGCTGAACAGTGCTTGCCTGTTGCCGAGCAGACTGGTGATGAGCGCGAAGGTCCGCCGAATTCGGTCGATATCACGGCCCGTAGCGACCGACCCGACATGCGGCACGTTCCGCAGTCCGGTGAGACCGCCGGAGAAGTCGAGGCAATAGAACTGGACCTGTTCGGGTGTATGTGTCAACGCGGCAGACATGATCAGCGTTTGCAGTGCGGTCGACTTACCCGACTGTGGGCCGCCGACGACGGCCACGTGCCCACCCGCGCCGGACAGATCGATCGACCAGATGTCCTGGCGCTGCTGTCGCGGCTTGTCCACGAGCGCCCATGGCAACTGCAGCGCACCTGGAGTCACACTGGAGGTGAACTTGTCCAGTGTCGGAGGCACGGTCAGCGGCGGCAGCCACATCTTGTGCGCGGGCGTGCCGAATCCGGCGAGTTGTTGCAGCACCGTCTCCATCACGGTGACCGGTTCGCCTTCCTGCGTCTCCGGTTGCCGCACAGGTTCGGGCTCGACTGGGGCGGGCCGCACATCGATGATGTGCGCCGTGGTGAATTGCTGTGGTGGCCGGTAGCCACCGCCGGGTCGCCTGGCGCGTTGGGCACTGGACGCCGATGCCTGCGCGGGCGCGACATACGGCGCGCCGACATAGGCGGCCTGGAATCGCTGCAGATCACCCGAGCCGACGCGCAGATAACCCGAACCCGGCTTCTTCGGCAGGTGATATGCGTCGGCGGTGCCGATGGCATCGCGGGAGTCCGCGGTCTGGTTGGTGCGCAACGCGATTCGGTAGGACAGGTGGGCTTCCAGCTCACCCATCCGGCTCGCGGGCACCTTCTGCGAGGCCAGCAGCAGGTGGATACGCAGCGACCGACCCAACCGGCCGATCGCGACGAACAGTTTGGAGAAGTTCGGATGCTGCTCGAGCAATTCGGCGAACTCGTCGAGGATGATCAACAGCGTCGGCAGCGGCGCGAGCTGCGCGCCCTGCTCGCGAGCACGCTCGTAATCGGCGACGCTGGCGAAGTTGCCCGCATCACGCAAAATCCTTTGCCGCCTGCCCATTTCGCCGTTGATCACGTCTTCCATACGGGTGACGAGATCGGCCTCTTCCTCCATGTTGGTGACCACGGCCGTCACATGGTGCAGCCGGTCGAACCCGAGAAAGGTCGCACCACCCTTGAAGTCGACCAGCAGCAGGTTCAGCTGATCCGGTGTGTGCGTCGCCACTGCCGAAAGCACCAGGGTGCGAAGGAATTCCGACTTTCCGGAACCGGTGGCACCGATGCACATGCCGTGCGGGCCCATGCCCTCCTCGGCCGATTCCTTGATATCGAGATAGACCGCGCTACCGGCCGGATCGTGGCCGAACGGAATATTCAGCCGGGATCGGTCCGCGTCACGGCGGCGCGGCCACTGCTGCTCGACCCGGATCGCGCCCGGATCGATGATGCCGACCAGTTCCTCCCACGATGTGCCGCTGCTTGCCTGATCCGCGACCACGGCCTCGACCACGGTGGACAGCCGATACGGAGATATATTGCGGGCCAATGCCTTCGCCGTCGCCACCGACATCGCGTCGGCGACTCCGACCCGCCGCAGCCCGCGCGGGGTCACCTCGTGCAGCGCCCGATCGGGCCCCACCATGAACTTCAGCGCGCGCGGCAAGGTCTGCTCGGCTCGCCCCAGCCGCAGCCAGGTGCAGCCATCGATACCGGAGATATCCCGATCGGTGGCCGGACTGCTGTCATCCACGATCAGCAGATAGTGCTTGCGATCCAGCGTCGGTTCGGAATTCGCGGAGAACGGACCGCGGTTGAGTCCGGCAAGTGCCTTGGCACGCAACTCCGAAACGCTGCGGTACACCATCCGGCTAGATCCGATCGCGTCGGTATCGCTCGGATGTTGGGTGTGCGGCAACCATTTCAGCCACGACCACTCCGGTGCGTCCGGATTCGACAGCACCGCCGCGACCGCGACCTGGTCGGGCCCGTGCAACACGACGATTTCGGCGACCATCGCCCGCACCAGCGCGGCCACCGCATCCGGATCACCATCGATACCGATCTGCGGCGCCGACAGCAGATTGATCGCGACCGGCATACCCCCGACCGTCGAATACGCCTTCGCGAACCGCGTCACCTCGACCACACCCACCGGATCCAGATCCGAAGTGGGTGCGGCCTCGGGCACGATCACCCGCACCTGATTGGCGATCCGGCCCCGCCCCACCCGCACCCGCAGGAACTGCGGACTGGCGACCTGCACCTCCCACATGCGCTTACCGCCGATCAACGCGGCGATCTCGGCCGGACCCGGGTGGGTGTAGCGCAAATAGGTGTGCAGCTCGGACTCGGCGGCGTGCACGGTCTTACGGTTATCGGTAATGCTGCGCAGATAGTCCTTGCGTTCCTCGTTCAGACTCGCCGCACCTCCGGCACCGCTGCCGGAGAACGAACCGCCCATCATCCCGCCCATCGAAACCAGCATCATGACCGGGAACATCAGCATCATCGGCGACATCTGCCCGCCGCCGCGGAACATCATCACCATCATCCCGGCCATGGCCGCCACCATGACCACCGGCATGATCATCTTCAGCCGCGATGGCGGCACCGGTTTGGGCAGCTCGGTCGGCGGCTGTAGGCGCAATTCGGTCACCGCCGGGGCCTTGGGCCCGCGCACCATCCGAGCGGGCCGCACGAACCGGCGGGTAGCCGTCACGAGGTACCGCCCGGAAGCCCGATGACGGCCTTATTCGTCGGGATGCCGTCGTGCTGGATCCTGGCGTCCTTCTGCGACAGGGTGGGTCCTACCGCGAACAGCGAAACGATGGACCACGGTGCGGGCACCGGAGTCCGCAGGCCGAGCGAGGTCAAGGTCGAATCCGGGGTGGAGTTGTTCTCCACCACGGCGCTGATGCCATAGCGAACGCCGCTGTCGGAGATCCAGAACAGCGACTCACGCCGCGGCGACCCGGGGTCGGCACCGGTCACCTGGACGAAGCGTCCGGTGGTTCGCGGCAGATATGCGGCGTCGGCGGTGGTGCCGCGCGACCCGGTCGCCGTCACCAGGCCGACGGTGCGGTTCTGTTCTTCCACCTTCAATGGCAATTGCCGTCCCACGAGCAACTCGGTCGCGGCATTCGGATCGGTGCCTGCGCGAGACCAGTGATAGCAGGTCACCCCTAAGCGCATCGGGTCGATGACATGCACCGGTCGAGTCGGGTAACTGGCCGTCCCGGGCCACGCACCAGGACGCAGATTCGCCGCGATGACATCCGGGCCGACGGTCCGCGTGGTTACCGCACCGTGTGAATTGGCATTGCGGATGATCGACGCGAGTACCGAATTGATCTGCACCACACCGGATTCCGATACCAGATAATAGGACGCACCACGATCGGGCGCCGATACCGTGAGCACCGAACCGACCGGCACGCTCAGCCCCGAGGAGAAGGTCACGGTGCTGCCCGCACCGGGTACGTCGGGCACGCGCAGCGGCGGCACCTCGGGGATGGCCGAGATGAAACCTTTGGAGGCCGAGACCACGGTCGAGGTCGGGTCGATGCCAAGGGCCAGGATCACCGCCGAATTACTCAGATCTATGGCCGCGCGAACGATGCCCTGCTGCTCATCGGAGTACACGAGCCAGGTGGTGCTGTCATCACGCAGCAATCGCGCCTCATCGGGGCCGAGCCCGCGGACCGCATCACCGTCTACGGTCAGCGGACCGCCGATCGCGGTAGTCACCACCGGCGACAACGCGACCGTGGGCAATCCGGTCTGCGGATTGACCGGTGCCGCCGCACCGACCTTCGCGGTATCACACACCGTCCATGACGAATTCCGGTCCCCGTTGTCGGCGATCACCCCGGGCGCGCCCGGAATCCCGACCCACGGCCCGCGCGGATACTTGGCCAACTCGTCACGCGAGACCGGCACCGGGTTGTCCGGCGAACCGGCGATGAGTCGCGCCGAGGTGAGATTCAGCGCCGGATGCAGACGACCACCGACGCGCACGTACAGAGCGCCGGTGTCCTTCTCCGCGATGATCTTCGATTCGCCCACCCTCTTGGCGGGTTTGAAGAACGCGAGCAAGGCCGCGCCCGCGATCACCACGCAGGCCAACGCGATGCCGATCGAGAGCGCGGTGGAACGACCGCGCTGCGGATCATCGATCATCGAGGCGTCGCGCCGCACCAGCGCATGCTCGATCCGGCGCAGCAGAAAACGCCAGCCCGATATCTGGTGCTTGGTCACCACCCGGAAGCGCGCCATGCGAATCAGCCCGTCGCGGCCGGTGCCAAGCCCGCGAGCGCGGCAGTGATGTCCGAGGAGTCGATGGTCATCAACTCCTCATTGGTCATCGAGAGCACATCCGCGTTGTCCCTGGTGAATCGATAGTCCCGTTCGGCTTCGGCGGCCTCGACCACGTTGCGGACGAAACGACCGTTGCCCGCCAGGTCGATGAGCCGCCGACCGTTCTTGGTCTGGCCCGACAACTGCTCGCACCGCGCCCGCAGGACGTCTTTGGCATCGGCGGCGAGAATCGAATCCTTTTTGTGCGCAATATGATCGGCGATCCGCACCAGTTCATCGGCGTCGTAGCTGGAGAAGCGGATGCGCTTGGTGAAACGCGAGGCGAGGCCGTCGTTGGAGGCCAGGAACCGGTCGATCTGGTCCTCATACCCCGCGATGATCACGACCAACTTGTCGCGGTCGTTCTCCATGCGGGCAAGCAAGGTGTCGACGGCTTCCTTGCCGAACGCGTCACCGCCGGACAGGCCCTCCTGGATCAGCGTGTACGCCTCGTCGATGAACAGCACGCCACCGAGCGCGGAATCGATCAACGCGTTCGTCTTGGGTGCGGTGTGGCCGAGATGGGTACCGACCATATCGTTGCGCGACACCTCGATGACTTCGGCGTTCTCGACGACGCCGAGCCCGGCGAAGATTTTGGCGATGACACGGGCGATGGTGGTCTTGCCGGTGCCGGGCGGGCCGGAAAAGATCAGATGCTGCGATCGGGAATCCACGGCGAGCCCGCGTTTGGCCCGGACCTGATCCATCAGCACACCCGACTTGAGCCGGTCGACCTGCTCCTTGACCGAATCCATGCCGATCTGGGCCCGCAGCAGGTCGGAGGCCTCCTCCAGCAGTGACTCACGGGCGAGTCGCGCGGCGGAGGCGGCGACCTCGGTCGGATCGTCGCCGGACTTCGGATCCCACTGATTGGTACGCGAGGCGATGACCTCGGCGGTGGTGACCTCGAGTCGATAACTCTTGTCCCTTACCGCACGCTGCCATTCGGGGCGGTCCGGCCACAGCGCCGAGCCCTGCAAGCCCTTGAGGATCTTGTCTGCGGCGTCGTGATCGCCTTCGTGGCGCAGCAGCATGCCGAGCAGGTAATGCGCGTCGGCCCAGATGTAGGAGAGGTTGCCCGACTGACTGTCCTCGACAATGCGCTGTGCGCGCGGCAGGGCCTCGCCGAATCGACCCAGATGCGCCAGTGCCTGTGCCGTCATCAGCTCAGCCGCGATATCCAACAGCCCATCGTCGAGCGCGGGCTTGGCATTGCGAGCGGAGAGGACATCCAGCCACTGTTTGGTGCGGAAGTACAGCGACATCCGCACGAAGTCGGCGACATCGTCGCGCGGTACTTCGGCGAGAATGGCCGCGGCCTCCTCCCATTCGCCGCCGTCGGCATAGGAGCAGGCCTGGGCGATGGCGATCTGATCCCGATCCGCCATGGCCACGCGCAGGCCGAAAACGCCGATCTCGACCTGACACCACAGCGCACGATCGACCAGCCCAGCGCGTTGCTGATCCCGGTACAGGTTGTGCACCGATCGGTACGCACCATAGATCACTTCGGAAGTGACCTCACCGGCCATGGCACGCCCCAACCAGGCGTCACACATGTCCGGATCCAGGTCGGTGGCGGCGCGGAAGGCAGCCGCCGCCTGCTGTTCATTTCGCACGCCCCCGGCGACGAGCGCCAGACTTTGCACACCTGTGTAGAACGCGTCCTCGGCCGCAGACAACTCGGGCTTCCCTTCCGACGATCCTCGTAGACCGAAGATAGCCATTTCGGGCCCGGCCGGGAGCGCCTGATCATTCCCAAGGTTGGGAAGTCGGCATTGTTTCCCGACGACAAGGTCTATTTACATTATTTATCGGCTCGATATTGAATGTACCGCTATTTAGCGGTATGTTGTGGATGGGTCGACGGTCCCTCATCCCGAAGACCCAGCCCCGTCCAGCGGTGGCCGGTAGCCGAGATCCGGCCGTCGGCCATCGCCTGGCAAGCGGCGGATCGTCACCCCAAAACCCCGGCGATCTGTCGTGCGGCGGCCGACGGTACCCCACACACCGTCGGCCGCCGCACCCCTTCGCGGCCTACTCATCGGCCGCCATCATCCCGGCGTCGGACCGTGGGAACGGTGACCGCCATTTCGCTCGAAGTCGGCTCCGATTGCCGCGCGAGCTTCGACCACGGCGTTTCCCGCGGCTTGCGTGCCGTCGTCGCCCGCCGGTCCAGGGTTTGGAAGGCCTTGGATGGCACCCCTTTCGAGAACGCCGCACGCTGCGCCGAAGCGCGTACCGCATGTGCCCACGGTGTTACGAAGCCGCGTGAACGACTCGGACCGAGCCCAGGTTGCATCCGAGGGGCGACGCGACCGCTTTGGACGGCGCTGGTGATTCCCGCGTCATCAGTGGGGGACACGCTGGCCACCTGCGATTCGGCAGGGGTCATGCCAGGCATGCGCGGTTCTGCGGGGGTAACGCCAGACGCCAGCGGTTCGGCCGAGGTCATGCCAGACTTCTGCGGTTCCCCCAGCGCCGCACCAGGTTTCAGCGATTGCGCATGAGTCATGTCAGGCGGCTGTGATTCGCCAAGCGCCGCACCAGGTTTCAGCGATTGCGCACGGGTCATGTCAGGCGGCTGTGATTCGCCAAGCGCCGCACGAGATTCCTGCGATTCCCCGAGCACCGAAGGCTTCTGCGCCTCGGCGGAGGTCACACCGGGCATCGGCGATTCGCCAAGTGCCACATGAGGTTCCTGCCCTTCGACAGAGGGCACGTCAGACTTCTGCGGTGCGGGAGGCAACTGCGCTTCGGCTGGAGCTGCGGCGAGCAACCGCGGTGCGGCAGGGGCCGCCGCAGGCGTCAAAGCTTCACCAGAGGTCAGGCCAGGCATCCGCGATTCGCCAACTGCCACACTAAGTTCCTGCCCTTCGACAGGGGCCACACCAGACTTCTGCGGTGCGGGCAGCAACTGTGCTTCGGCTGGAGCAGCGGCGAGCAACCGCGGTGCGACGGGGGCCGCCGCAGGCGTCAGAGCCTCGCCAGAGGTCACGCCAGGCATTCCTAGTTCGGCCGCGGCGGCGGGCATCGGCGGTTCGGGAGAGGTCCCGGCAGGCTTCGGTAGTTCGGCTTGCGGTGCAGGAGGCACCCGCGGTTCGGCAGAGGCAGCGCAGGGCAGCTGTCGTTCGGGTTCATCGGGCGACGTGCTGATCGAGACCGCACCGGTGAACAGCTTGTCGACGCCGCGTTCGAGCGGTTCGACGGCCCTGCCGATCACCTCGATGACGAGGTAGCCGATCAGGGCCAGCTCCATCTGCATGCACAGTCGACGTGCCGCTGCGGTGACGAGTGGTCCGGTGATACGCGCCGCGGGGGTGGCCGTCATAGCCGCGTAAGTCGTTGCCAGCGCGGCGAGTTCGGTCAAGACCACCGCCTTCGTCACGGTCATGACGTAGGCCACCGCATCCAAGGCCTTCGCGATGGTGGCGCATACCCGATCGAGCTCGGCTTGCCGGTCGTCGTCGGAACCGGCCCATGTCGCGGCCATGCGCTGGTACGCGGCGAGAGCATCGCCGGTCTCGGGGGCATCAGGACAGCAAGCACTTGTGGCAAAGGTGCGTACCTTGACCGCGAGCCCCCGCACGTCCCCTTCGTCGATATCCGGGTATCGCACCCCACAGCAGTCGAGGAAATCCGCGACCTCCGGCGGAATCTCCACCACCACTACAGCACCCGCACCACAACGGCATCGTTGGACATGCGCGACCACTTCACGGTCGAACCGGAATACGGCGCCTCGATGACCATCCCGTTGCCCGCGGCCAACTGGACATGCTCGGGCCCCCGTGCGCTGAACGAGCTCGCGGGAAACACCAGATCGCCGGGGCGCACATCCGCCGGGGAGACCCGCACCCCGCTGTAGATCTGCTCATAGGTCGTCCGCGGCAGCACCACATCACCGCCGGAAGCCTGCGCGATCGCGTACTGGGTCAGACCGGAACAATCGAAGCCGCCCCCGGTCGGTCCCCCGGCGCCACCGCCCCCCCAGATGTAAGGCGTGCCGAGCCATTCGCTGGCCAAGGCGACAGCCTTGCTGCCCGCGGTGCCATCCGATGGCACCCGAGGTCGGCCGCGCCGACCGTTCGACAGCACCGCCGAGCGCGAACGAGCCCGCCGCCGACGACGCGGCGTCGAACTCGCGGTTTTTCGGCGGGATAGTTCCGGCATGCTCGGCGGCATGATCTGCGCCGCCCGCTGACGCGCCGCCGCGACATCGGTATCGACCTGCTTGGCCGCTTTGGCGATGGTCGTATGCGCCGCTTCGAGCAGGGCGGGCCCGCTGAACCTGGTATCACCGACCGATGCGATCGCCTGGATGCGCGATTGCAGATCCGCGATCTGATTGGTCAACCGGTTCCGTCCGATGACGGTGCCGTCACCGGCCTCACCCACGGTCTTCTGCACGACGCCGTCTTTGCCCGCATGGGATTCCGCGATCGTCGACTGGATGCCGCGTGCGTCGGTGTAGCGGGCGACGCCTGATCCACCGTGCGCACTCAGGTCGGCGTTCATCGATCGGGCGAGGCTCGCCGCGGCGGCCGGATCGGGTTGCCCGTCGCCGTAGAGCACGAGCAGGGCGCGCAGGACCTCATTGAGGTCGCCCGTCAATGCTGGCGACATTCGACCGACTCGCTCTCGCTCATCACCGACCGCCTCTCAGGACCTGCTCACCAAATGCATCGCCGGTTGGCACCGGTCGCCCCGAATGTCGGGGGCTGACAACGACTATGCGGCAATTTCGCGAATGATTCATCTTCCCAGCGGCGGGAAGACACGACAATGGGAACAACTTCTGGGAGGCGGTGGCGAGAATATGGCGGGCGAAGTGGCGGGTACCGCGGCCGAGACATGGCAAACACTGTTCGGCTCACCCATCGCTGGCAATTCCGCCGAGACCGGGGCCTCATACGGTGCGCAACCAGGTGGTTTCTTCGGCCGACCGCCCGGCGGGCCACCCGGTCAATTCCCCGGCGCACCGCCCGGCCAGCCACCAACCGACGGATCCGGCCCGCCACCCGGTCAGCCTCCTGGCGCGCCGCCCGGTCAACCGCCAGCCGACGGTTCCGGCCAACCGCCAGCCGACAAATCAAGCCCGCCAATCGATCCCACCTTGGTCGCCAAACGATTCGACAAAAACGACACCACCACGGCGAGCAAGGCCAAAACCGGTCACTACTGGACGGTGGAACTGACACCACCGCCAGGTGCGTCGGCGGGTTTGAAGGCATTTATCGCGATGGCCGAAGAGGCCATCCAAACCGCCGTCGACCTGCTGGGCCGGGGCACGCCCGAACTGCCGCCCAATGTCGACGATCTGCTGCGACCGGTGATCTACGAGAGCATCGGCGACGGCTTGATGAAGGAGCAGTACCAGGAGGCCCTGGCGAAGGTCCAAGCACGGCAGACCGCGCTGCTGACCTACGACACCAAGGTCATGAAGACCTCCATCGTGGTCGCCTCGGGCAGTGACGAGACGCTGCGGGCGATCAAAGCGATCGTGGCCGAACTCCAGGCGAAGCTGAAGGCCGCCGGGAGCGGGAAGCTCAAACCCGCCCAGGAAGTGGCCCTCATGAAGTTGGTCGCCCAGGCGATAGACCTCGTATACGACAAGGTCGAAGCGGTCTACCAGCTCAACAATGATATGGCTGGTACCGGCCAGGGCTCTAGCGGCAGCGGTTCCGGCAGCGGCAATGGCCAGTCCGGTTCGGGCGGTTCCGGTGGTGGCGGCGACGGCGGGCTCGGGCAATTGGTGTCGATGCTCGGAATGCTGCCGATGATGGCGATGCCATTGATATCGCAGTTGCCGGAACTGCTGAAGCAGCAGGACAAAGACAAAGATAAGGACAAAGACAAAGACAAAGACGCAGCACATGATGGCGCGCAGCCCGGCGAGCTGCAAGCGGCGGCGCCTGGCGCTGCGCCGGGCAGTCCCGCACCCGCGGCGG
>NZ_BDAZ01000032.1 GCF_001612725.1 Nocardia anaemiae NBRC 100462
CGGGTACCGCCCCGGCCGCGCCCGCTGCGCCCGCCAAGGCTTCGAAGCCTCCCGCTAAGCCCGCCGCATCCGAGGAAGCGGCGAAGAAGGCGCCTGCGAAGGCGGCTCGAAACAAGCGCGGAAAGGCGCCGATGCCGTCCTGGGAGGACGTGTTGCTCGGGGTGCGTAGCTCAGGGCACTGAGTTCCGTTGCTGCGCTGCCGGTTCGGGTGCGGGGTGGGCCTGGAGCGATGGAGTTGTCAGCGTCGGGTGGTGGATCGCGTGGTGCCGTGCGAGCCCGACCGACCACACGGCACCGCGCAATCACACCGCACAGCATGATCGCAGGGCGCGGCACGACCGCAAGGCGCAGTCCGATCACCAGCGCGGCACGACCGCATGGCGCGGCACGACCGCATGGCGCGGCACGATCACATGGCGCGGCACGATCACATGGCGCAGCACGATCACATGGCGCAGCACGATCACATGGCGCGGCACAAATCGCAGGGCGCAGCCAGCTCGCACGGCGCAGCCCGACCACACGGCGCGGCCCCGTCTTCCGTAACGGCTGATCCCTCGGCGCCACAGCGCATCCGGCCCGCTTCGGTCGACCGATCAAGATCAGGTGGACATGGTGGTGGGGCTTCTCGGGCGATGCCGCCATGGATTCCACCTGATCTTGATTTTGCGCGGCCAGCTAATTGTTTGCTGCGAATTTCTGGGGGCTGCTGGCGTGTTCGAATGCGGAAGGTGCGACGTTGGCGCGGGAGTGCGGGTAGATTTTTCGGTGTGTCGACGACTTGATAAGTCGACGTCGGGTGGTTCACGGTTGCGGGAGTTGCTAGGGCCGCTGTGGGTTGCTCGAAGTTCGCGGAGCTGTTTGGTGCAACCATCGGGAGGTGCCGGAAATGCTGTCCAAGGCTTCGTCTCTCTGGTACGTCGACGCACAGGATCCGTTGGCGGTACTCCGCGCGAACCACGATCCGGATCCAGAAGCCGCGCTCGCACTGGCGAAACAGCTGTACACAGACCGCGATGTCATGCCGATAATGGTCGGCACGCTGGGCGGTTGCGCCGGACCGGATGCCGACGAGGTGTACATCGGCTGCTATCCCGGAGTCACGGTGGTGTGTTCGGCACAGGCCGCGCGGGCACATCCGACGGCGCTGCCGGAGTTGCTGGTTCGCCCGCTCGCCTCAGAGCACACGTATCTGGTCTCGTTCGACGCGCAGCACGGCTGGGGCGCGTTCGCCCATTGGGAGCGTGGCGAATTCCGGCGCTCGTTCAGCTCGACGCGGGTGAACATCCTGGAAGACGAGGGCCTTCCGCTGGTCTGGGAGCGTTCGTATTGGGCCGGTGATCATCCGGTGCGATGGCAGGCCGGGGAGCTGCCCGACCCGCAGACCCTCCCCTTCGACCCGCCCGATTTCGCCGACGCCGCCAACAACGAATGGCTCGGCTTTCACTACCGCGCCCCCGCCCCCGAAGGCGCCTTGGTGCCAGGCGATATCGCGGTCTGCGGATTCACTCTTTACCCCAAGGGCCAAGCACCCCACCCCGCCGACCTGATCCCACTGGAAGAGCGCAACGGCGACACCAAATCGAGACGAGGTCTGTTGAACTGGCTGCGCGGCAAGGACCGTGTTTCATGATCGAGTGCAGCTGGCTTTGCCACCGCACCACGTAGACCGCGGGCCACGCTCACCGACGACGTCTACGCACGGGCAACTGGCTTTGCCACCGCACCACCTAGATCGCAGACCACACTCACCCACCACCACTCCGCGCACAACCGACTCCGCCACCGCACCACCTAGATCGCAGACCACACTCGCCGACGACGTCTCCTGGATTGCTCTGCGACCCGTCACCCACTCACGCTCTCCCGACACACTGAGATCGCGGTCTCGCGAGCTCTGAGGTCTGCTAGCTCGACAGACCGCCGATGATCAGTACCAGCCAGCCGAGCAACACACCGGCCGCGCCGCCACCGATGACCCAGCGGGTCACGGGGGCGAGGCGCCAGCGCCAGGCCGTGGGTGCGGCGCCGCCGACCGCGACGAGGTTGACCAGGATAGCGAGCAGCGGATGGACATCCGCCAGTGCCGAGCCGAACGCGTACACCGCGACGGCCGTCAACAGCGCGACCATGGTCGCGACGGTGAGTCCGGCGGCCCACGGGGTCGGATCCTGGTACGGCTGGTAGGGCCGGTACGCACCGTTCGGGAAGTAACTCACGACATCCTCCCCCTCATGACGTCCTCACCCGCTCATAGAACGCCATGGCGGCCGCGGTCGCCACATTGAGCGAATCGGTGCCGGGTGCCATCGGGATGCGGGCACGAATATCGGTGGCGCGCATGGCTTCCTCGGTCAATCCGGGGCCTTCCGCGCCGAGCAGCAGCGCCACTCGTTCCCCGGTCATCGCCGTCGCCAAATTCACCGCGGCCGGGTTCGGGGTGAGCGCGATGATCTGGAATCCCTTGCTCCGCAACATATCCAGCCCTTCCGGCCACTTCGGCAGTTGCGCGAACGGCACCCGCAGCACATGCCCCATCGATACCCGCACCGCACGCCGATACAGTGGATCGGCGCACCGATCGCCGAACAGAATCGCCTCGACGCCGAGTCCGGCCGCATTCCGGAACATCGAGCCGAGATTTTCGTGGTCGTTCACGCCCTCCAACACCGCGACCGTGCGGGCACGCTCGATGACATCGTCCACGCTCAACTCCGCGGGCCTGCGCGCCACCGCGAGCACTCCGCGATTGAGATGGAACCCGACCACCTCCGCCATCACCTCGGCGCTCGCCCGGTAATACGGCACATCGATCCGCGCCAGATCCTCGGCGAGTTCCGCCCGCCGCTTCTCCACCCCGAGCAGCGCACTCGGCCGAAACCGCGAACCCAACATCCGCTGGACGACCACCACCCCCTCCGCGATCACCAACCCCTTGCGCCCCGGCAGATCCGGCCGCCGATCCGCCGACTTCAGATCGCGAAAGTCATCGACCCGCGGATCAGCGGAATCGTCGATATCGATCACATCAGCCACGACATCATCCTGCCGCCCCAACCCCGCCCGACCACAATCGGATCCATCATCGGCCGACACTTATCGATGAGATCTCCGAGACCAGAATCACCTGCAGCGTCGACATCTCCGTCTGCGGGCGCGACAGCAACATGAACCGGCTGAACTGAGCCATGTCAGTGCGGCTCATCGATCGCCCGTCCGAGCGAAACGAACTCCGCCGATACCAGCGCGGCGGCGATCCATGGTTCCGGTTGCAGGAATCTGGTCGGTAACGTGCCGAATCGCGCCACGGCCACCGCGAGCGGGAGCAATTCGAGGTGCAGGACGGGAAGGGGCGCGGTCCGCAAGCTCGGTGCGAGAAATTCGAGTGCGGGCGGGTCGGGGGCGTGCGATCGTCGAGGGATGACGCTGATACCCGGCATCACCATTCGGTCGGCCACCGAGGATGACGTGGCGGACATTCAGTTGCTCGGCGATACCTCGTTCGGGATGCGCACCGAACCGGAGTATGCGCAATTGCGGGCGCAGGTCTTTCCGACCGAGGAGGCGATCGTCGCCATCGATGGCGGGCGGGTCGTCGGGCATGCCAGGTCCACTCGGATGACACTGACGGTGCCTGGGGAGCGCACCGTCGATGTCTGCGGAATCGCCGGGGTCGGGGTGGCGCCGACGCACCGACGGCGTGGGATTCTGCGGGCCATCTACACCGAGCAGCATCGGCGCACCGAGGCGGCCGGGCTCGCGTTGACCATCTTCACGGCGAGTCAGGGGGCCATCTACGGCAGGTTCGGGTACGGGCCGACGATTCGGGAGAACGCTGTCTCGATCGATCGGCGGTTCGTCGAATTCCTGCCGTCCACACCGGATCCGGGCGGCGTGGTGCTCAGCACCATGGCCGATGCGGGCGAGGCGGTGCGGGCGATCTACGACCGGTGGCGGCGCCTGGTGCCCGGTGCGCAGGTGCGTCCCGAGGCCCGCTGGCAGATGGACCTCAGTGATTCGCCCGCGTTCCGCGACGGCGGCACCGAACTCTTCGCATTCCTGCACCCGGACGGTTATGTGCTGTATCGCTATCACCGACGCGAACAAGGCAAGTCCGCGGTGGTCGAGGAGATGCGCGCGGTGACCCCGGAGGCGCATATCGCGTTGTGGCGGGCGTTGTTCGGGTTGGAGCTGTGCAGTCACGTGGAGGCGGCGATCACCGATAACGATCCGTTGCCCTATCTGCTCACCGATCTGCGGCTGGTGCGCACGAATGCGCGCTACGACGGACTGTGGCTGCGGCTCATGGATGTTCCCGCCGCACTGACAGCTCGCTCATACCTGCGCGATCTCGATGTCGTTCTCGCAGTGCATGATCCGTTCCGCAACGCGGGCGGCACCTTCGCACTCACCGTGCGCGACGGCATCGCCGAATGCACACCGAGCACCCGCCCACCCGACTTCGAACTCGGCATCGACGTCCTGGCCTCGATGTACCTCGGGGCGTACCCGGCCAAGGTCTTCACCGCCGCCAACCGTCTACAAGCCAAGGACGCTGTCCAACTGCGCGCCCTCGACGAGGCGTTCGGCGCGGAGCGAGATGCGGTGCTCGGCTGGTTCTTCTGAGCCTGCCCGGCCGCCGCGGCCGCACCAAGCGCACCGAGAAGGTGGCCCATCGAAGCCGTCAGAGGCCGACCATTGCGGCGTGCGTTGACGGGCGAGTGAGTGGCCGACTCGGCTTCATCGGCAGGCAAAGGGTGTGATCCACGGGTCTCAGGTCGAGGGCGAGCTCACTCAGCACACGACCACCGATCTGCTGGTGCATGTCGACGGCGACCAGGCCGCGGCCGCGGCGAACTCGCTCGTGCACTACTACCGCGACGGTCAACCGCCGCACCAAACCGGCGGCCTGTGCCTGGCCGCCACGGTGCTGCGAACCCCGATGGGCTGGCGACTGGGCGAGGTGCGGATCATGCTCGCCTGGATGCGCAAGGATTGATCTCTCGTACGCCGACGTGGCCGGATGCGTGCACTGGTCGGGGATATCCCTGAGTCCACCTCGTACTCCGGAGTGATGTCCGGATGCCGAGTGGCTGGCATGCTTGGTTCATGAAGCCGATTCAGCTGGTGCTCAATATCCTGTGGCTCGTATTCGTCGGGTTCTGGATGGCGCTCGGCTACATCGTCGCGGGCATCATCTGCTGCATTTTGATCATCACGATCCCCTGGGGCATCGCCTCGTTCCGGATCGCGACCTATGTGCTCTGGCCATTCGGACGCACCACGGTCGAAAAGCCTTCCGCGGGTGTCGGTTCGATGATCGGCAACATCATCTGGTTCATCGTCGCCGGTTGGTGGCTGGCGCTCGGCCACCTGTTCACCAGCATCCCTCTGTTCATCTCGATCATCGGAATCCCGTTCGGCTGGGCGAATCTCAAACTCATCCCGGTCTCCCTGTTCCCTCTCGGCCGCGAAATCGTCGACAGCGATCAACCATTCGCCGCTCGTTACGCCCCTCGCTAGCTGCCGAACATCCTGGAACCGCATCGGATTCCGGCGATGAGCAGGGCGGTGGCCTCGAACGATGCTGCGGGGCATTCGACCGGTGCGCCGGAGACCAGCACCGGTATTCGCCCAGCACGTTCGGGCGATCCGCCGATGCTAGTCAGAGCGCACCGTCAACGGAATACGAGTTGCCAGCCACGCCGGAGATGATCGAGGCAGGGCGGCGGTGTCGATATCGGCACCCGGGACGGTACCGACGATGCGCAGTGCACCGTCCGCCACTCGCCGGGTCCTTCGGTTACTCCGAGTCGTCGACGAGTTGCTTCATGATGCCGACGGCGCGGGTCAGCACGACCAGTTGCTCATCAGTGAGGGTGGAGAGCTGTTCGGTCATCCAGGCTTCGCGGGCGCTGGTTTCGTCGGCGATCAGTGCGCGGCCCGCATCCGAGAGCGAGACGATGATCTGGCGGCCATCGGTCGGATGCGGTTTGCGCTCCACCAAGTCCAGATCGCTGAGCGAGGCGATCACGCGCGTCATCGAGGGAGGCTGCACGCGCTCCTTGGCGGCCAATGCGCCCGGCGTCATCGCCCCTTCGCGGTGCAGGGTGGCGAGTGCGGAGAGCTGCGTCAGCGAAATCTGCGCGTCGGCTCGCCGTCCCCGCAGATGTCGCGTCAAGCGCACCACCGCGAGCGACAGCTCACCAGCGAGAGCTCGAACATCCGATGGCGTTGTCACAGAGCAGAACGATACGGGACACGCTGGCCGGTGACCGCCTGTTCCCGCAGCTACGCTGTGATCGTGATCGAGCGTAGCGAGAGAACCAAAGACACAGCACCCTTGGTCGCAGCGGAGCCGAGCGCCAGCGAGGCGCAGCTGTGACCGAGAATGTCCCGCAGATCCCGCCGCGCTTCACCGATCCACGGCCGGTCCTAGCGGTCGGCAGCACGCTCTGGCTGATTGCCACCGTCATCGTGTGGACCTGCGACCGCTGGGAATCCGCCCGCCCGGTGTGTCTGATGGGTCTGGCGGTGGGCCTGCTCGGCTATACGATCTTCGCGATCCAGCGCCGGGGCGCCCGCCGCGGCGACAAAGGGGCCCAAACCGGACTTTGACCGCTCAGCTCACTTCGAACTCGTTGGTGGTGCCGGTGAACGGGTGCAGGGTGCCGTCGAGGCTCAGGCTGTCGGCGAAGTGCTGCATGCGGTAGGTGCCGGGGGTGGCGTCGGTGGGGATATCCCAGGTGAAGCGGGCTACGGATTCGGCAAGTCCGCGCTTGCTCCAGTAGAACCGGACGGCCCATTCGCCCTCGTTGGCGACGCGGACCCAGTCGCCGGATGCGTTGCGGCGCTGCACTTCCAGGAAGGTGCCGTTGCGGCGCGGGTTGTGTTTCGGGTGGGCGGAGACGAATTCGGCGGCGGCCTGGGTGCCCGGGGCGTACGACGCAGCGGGCTGGGTCAGGACATCGCCGAATCCACGGCCTACCGGTGTGGCGTCCGGGCCGGGCGCGGGCTGCAAGCTCGGCTGCAGGTTGGATATGTCGCGCGGCGCCGGTCCGCGCGGAACCTGCTGGCGGGCGGCGAAAGCCGTTGCCAGACGGGTGAACTCCTGCTGGTAGGCGGGCAATGTGTAGCGGCCGAAGAGGGTTGAGCCGCCCTCGTATTGCTGGGAGTCGTATTCCTCCGGGGTGGTGACGTATTCGTGATACGCGTTCGCATACCCCTGCATCAGCACCTGCTCCAGTGGGACGCCGAGCGCGGCCGCAACCGACCGACGAACGCGCAGTCCGGCGACGATGGTGAATTCCGCACCGCCGCAGGCCAAGTAGAGCTCGCCGATTCGAACGAGCTGAATCGGAACCACATTCGGCACCCACGGCACCGGCGGCAACAGCCCGAGCGGCGCGATGATCGCCTTGGGCGCCTGCGCATCCGCGAGCCACGACGGTGCGGGCTGACGCGGATCGCCGAGCGCATCGATGAACGGGTTCCGCACACCTTCCGGGATCGGCAGGCCCGGCAGTCCCGGACCGTCCTCGACGCTGCCTGCGATGAGGGAAACACCCGCGGCGGCGGGCGCGGTGTGGCGCGGTTGGCCGTCGGATGTGAATCGGCCGTCGACGGCGGTATCGGCCAGGTCGATATAACAGAGCATCGAATCGACCGGACCGCTGATGGGGTGTGTGCTCGCCAATGCGGTTTTCGATGCGGCGTACTGGCGCTCGCCGATGATGCGGGTGTTGTCGAACTCGTTCTCGGTGGGGCCCGAACCGGGTTGCAGATTCAGATTGGGGGACATATCGCCCGCGTTGGTCTGTGCGAATGCGGCGACGAAATCGGTGCGGCCATCGAGATAGCGCACGCCGTGCTCGGTGTGTTCATAGGAGAACGAGGCATAGCCCTTGTTATCCGCGCTGATCAGTCGGTTCTGGTTGGTCATCGAGGTGTTGTGTGTGGCGAACCAGGTGATGGCGCCGACTTGTTTGCCGCCCTTGACGAATGACAGCGCGGTGACCGCCGGGTCGATGGCATTCGGGAAGTGCTGTTTATCCACATCCGGATTGCGTTCGAAGGCAACTCGCGATCGGTTGACGCTCGCGTCGTGCAGTTCGGCGCGCCCCAGTGAAAGCGTGCCCGGTCCGAGATCGGCATGCGCGGCGGCGATCGCCTCCACAATGCCGTTCACCTCGGCGTCGTATACCTGCTGTTGAAAACCCGGAATCGACAGGTTGTACGCGTAATCGTTGCTGGAGCCGCCACAGGTCGCATGCGAATGCGTCGAGGTGAGCACGACGTTCTGTTCGGTATACAGATCACCGAAGCGGCGGGCGAGTTCGAGCATGACGCCACGATGCACGGACTGGAAAATCATGCCGTTCTCCGCTACCGCGAACACGATTCGGCGTGCACCACTGTCGATGATGAATGCACGAGCACGTGGGCGCAGATGGATGCCCGCCGTCTGCTGCTCGAACTGTGAATAGCCCATCATTCCGCATTCGGCGGCCGGGCCGGTGATATCGGAAAGACCGAGTCCGATGACGTAGCCACGTGATTCGGCGGCCGGTGCGCCGAGCGCCGCTGTCCCACCTGGCATCGTGGCCGCCGCCAACGTGGCCGATCCCACCGCGGTTCGGGCCAGCACTGTTCTGCGCGACACCGGCATACGCGTCTCCCTTCGATCCCGTGCTGAAGCGAACCACACAACTGGACAATCGTCCAGTCAAGATTTTCGGCCCTGCGAATTGACTGTGGCGAAGTTGCGGACTTAACTCCCTTGGGTGTCCTCCCGATTGAGCGTCGAAGAACGACGGGCCCACCTTATCGAGGCAGCCATCGGCCTTGCCGAGAAAAAGGGCGTCGCGGGCGTGACCACGCGCGATGTCGCTCAGGCAGCCGGTGTTTCGCTCGGTGTGGTGCATTACTGTTTCGAAAACAAGGACGCGCTGATGACCGAGCTGGTCAAGGCGTTGTCGATGGAATTGCGCGATTCCGTTGACGCCAACGAAACAGTTTGGCAAGACGTCGGAAGTGGAAAAGAAGCGCTTCAAAAATTGGTGCGCGCCGGACTCGAACTGATGTGGCTCAACATTGAAGCCACACCCGAACGACAACTACTCACCTACGAAACCACGACATATGCGCTACGCGAAGGAGAATCGACTCCCGCAAAACTCGCGATCGCGCGCGAACAGTACGCATTCAACGACACCACCGTCGCCGACATCCTCGACCATGCCCGCGATGCCACCGGTTGCCAGTGGTCCGTGCCGGTGCCGACGCTGAGCCGCTTCACCTTGAACGTGATCGACGGCATCGTCTTGCGCTGGCTGGTCGACAACGACAGCGAAAGCGTCCGCGCCCAACTGGATCTCCTCAGCGAAATGGTCGCCAACTACGCGACCTAGCAACCTCGACGGAACGCCCCTATCCCACCCCCTCGACGCGCGAGCGATCAAGATCAGGTGGAACTGGCGGCGGTGGCTACTCGCGGTTTGCCGCCATGGTTCCACGTGATCATTTGTCCAGCCGGAACCCAGGGGGTTCAGGGTGGGGGGTGGGGGGTTTGGATGTGGGTGGTTGTGTTGTCGTGCCACCAGGGGACGGAGATGGTGGCTTCCAGGGCGCCGGTGAGGTGGATCTGGAGGGTGTCGTGGAGGACCAGGTCACCTTCGGCGGGGAGGGTGAAGAGTTGGCGGAGAACGACTCCCAGTGGTTCGGCGGACCATGTGGTGTGGCGGCCCTGGGTTATCACCTCGGCGGTGATCACGTCGGAGACCATGGGGAGATCGAGCAGAGTCGCGAGGGCGGGTGCGGTGTCGGTATCGCCTGCGACCAGGTGATCCGCGGGAACGGCGAGGCCGAACCAGGGCTGGTCGAGTACCCAGGCATCGTTGGGGTTGACGACTGCCGAGGACAGGGCGCGTACCCGCTCGGGGGGTTCGAGTTCGGTGAGGTCGAGGTGGTTCACGGCGGCGGCGAGGCGGGCGTGGGTTCGGGAAACCACCTCGGGCGTAGGGGTTTTCGATGGGTCGGCGAGGGCGTCCAGTAGTGCGGCGGCAAGGTCCTGGGTAATGGCGTTCGGGTTTGCCAGGACCGCGCGCAAGGCTGCGGAATCCAAGTCGGACAGCTCGAATTCGGGCAGGAGACCGGCAAATTCGGTGTCGGTGGGGTGACGGAACAGGCCGAGGGGGGTGCCGTCGATGCGCGCATGTCTGCGCAACCACCAGGCGGTGTAGCCGTCGGGATCGGTGAGCAGTTCGCGGGTGCGCTGACTGGACGCCAACTGCCGCAACGCCGCTGGCCAGGCTGATTCGTCGACGAGATCCAGGTCGCGGACGGCGGCCAGCTCGGGCGGATCCTCGGGCAGGCCCGACCACCAGCGCTCCTCATCGTCCAGATGGTGGTCGGGGCCGGTGGGATCGGTTTCGACAACGATGCTGAAGTCCCAGCCGACGCCTACCGCACGCAGCGCCTCGGCGCCATAGCGGTCCACCAGATCCGGTGCGACGGTGCCGAACGGCGAATCCGACACCAGCAATGCGCTCAGCGGTGCGTCGGGGAGCAGCAATTCGTCGGCGGGGAGCAATTCTCCGGTGGTGTCGGGTAATTCGAGCAGGCCGAGCCAGGATGGGAGTGCCGACGGATCGGCATGCACGGCGAGCCGCAGCACCGCGTCGGTGGTATCCGGATCGCCCGGCTGGTCCTCCAGTTCCGCGCGTAATCCGGGATCGCTCAACAGATCCTCGGCGGTGGCCGAACGGGCGCCGAGTCGCGCCAGGAGCGGATGAACTGCCTCGGGATGCGCCAAACGCGCCCAGTGCACCGGAATGGCGACATCGAGCTGATCATCCAAAACCACTGTGCGCGGGCCGGTTACCAGTCGACCATCGGCCAGCGGAACGGCGAGCGCTCCGAGCTCCTCAGCGGCGAGCGGGTCGACGACGTACGGCTCCAACGCCGCATACAGCGACTGCCACCACTTCGGGGACCGTTCGAGCCCGCTCGAAAGTTCCGCCAGACGAGCAAGTCCCAGTCTGTGCACGTCCAGTACACCCAGGGCCTCGCTATGTGCTCGCCCTGATAATTCAGGTATCACCAGGGGGCCGACGATGTCATCGAGTAGATCGGCCAATTCCCCACTCAGACCGGTGAATACGCTTGCTCGGGTAGGTACTGCGGTTGCGTCAGGGATTGTCCGCGGAGGCGCGTCGCCGGTAATTTCCGCGGCGGTCCAGTTGTCCTCGATGTCGAGTAGTCCGGCATCGCTCTCAGTGGCCGCTGAAAAAGCTTGACCTGCAACGCCTGTCGACTGTGTGGCAGCTTTGCCAGAGGCTTTCGAGCGAGCGGTGACAACCGGGAGCCACGGGTGGGTCTGTAGTTCGCGAATCAGGGCTTCGCGCAGAATGCCGTCGACCTCACTACGGGCGAATCCCGGGGTGGGAACCAGGACGAGGCGGTCGCGCGGCGGGAGCGCGCGGGCGAAATCGGCGTAGCCCGCAGCGAATTCGGCAAGTCGCGCACCGGGGAGGACGCGTCGCCGGTCCGGCTGCATAGGGATGTCGGCGATCAGCAGCGCCGGTAACGACAGCTCCTCGTCGGAGCGCGTGGGAGCGCGCAACACATCATGCGCGGCGGACACCGGCCTGCCATCCCGAACCGGCAGCAACCAGCGCGCCCGGGCGGTTCGGTACTCCCACCAAACCCGTCGCGCCGATCCGGGGCCATCGATGCGCAGTTCCTGGAGCCCCGCGGAAAAGCGAGCGCTCAGGGTTGGACCTGTGCTGGCGAATTCGGCGTCGAGGGTTTCGTGCGGGTTGATCGGGTCGGCGTGCCTGTCGCTTGGGTGGGCGTGCTCGGGCTCGTGTGGGTGTTCGTTCGGCAGATCGGTGCGGGTGCTGGTGATTTCATCGTCGCCGATTTGGATGCTCTTTAGGGCGGGCAGTTCGAGGAGGAGGTCGACGGCTTCGGCGCGCATGGCGGCGAGTAGGGATTGGGCATCGACGTCGGGGCGCAGACGCAGGACGATCTCGGTGTCTGCTTCAGGTGGCGGGGTCGCTTCGATGGGCCAGGCCAGGCGCAGGACGGGTGGGGTGAAGGTTTCGGCCGAGTCGGGGACGGTGATCGCGTTGTCGCGCAGGGCTTTCCAGGTGAGATCGCGGGAGAACCGTATCGCGCCGGTGGTCGATCGCACCTCGATCTCGTCGCTTACCGTGCGTACGGCGGTGAAGCCGACGCCGAAGCGGCCGACGCTCGCGGTCGGATCCGCCTTACCGGATGCGCGCAGTGCGGTCAGCGCGTGCACGCCCGGAAGATCCAGCGGTGCACCGGTATTCGAGATGTGCACGTCGCGGTCGACAAGACGCACCACCACTCGGCCCGCGACACCAGCCTTGGCCGCCGCATCCGCGGCGTTCTGCGCCAATTCGGTCAGCAGCCGATCCCGATACCCCGCCCGCACCAGATCCGCCTCGGTCGCCGCGTCCTCCCGCAGCCGAGTAGGCGAATCCCGCCACGCGGCAAGAACCCCCGCCCGCAGCCCCGCCGTCCCGAACGGATCCGCGGCCCCGCCCGCCGCACTCACCCCTGCAGCGATGACCCGAACTCCGGCCGAGCCGCAGCCCCAGGCCCACTCCCACGCTCGTTGTCAGCAGGCTCGCCACCGACACCCGCGGCCCCGCCGTCAGCGTCGGCATGCCCACCAGCAGCGTCCGCAGTCGCGCCGCCTGCATCGATCACGGCATCACGAACCGCGGAAGCGCCGCCATCAGCACCCGCATTCGCACTGTCGTCCTCGCCGCGAGCACCTACAGCCTCACCGTCAGCCTGCGCAGCACCACCATCGATGCCCCCACCCGCACTACCTACGTCGACGCCTTCGCCGCGAGCACCTACAGCCTCATCGTCAGCCTGCGCAGCGCCACCATCGATGCCCGCGCTCGCACTATCTGCGCTGGCCGCCACGCCATCAGCACCCGCGGTCGCGCTGTCGGTATCGACAGCGCCACGATCGGTGCCCGCCCCGGTCGCGATATCAGCATCCGATCCGGGCTGCGACACAGCAGCTTCAGCACCCGGCTCGACGGAAGTCGGGACGCCGGTCACCGTGGGCTCAGGGGCCGCCACGCTCTCAGTAGCCGCATCATTCGCCCCGGCCTCGCCACCGGCACCTGTGGCATCGAGATCGTCGCCACCATCGGTACCCGCACGCACGCCGTGAGCGTCGGCCGCCTCGCCATGAACGGCGGAAATCTCGCCACCCGCAACGTCAGCTTCGCCTGCGAAGTCTGCCACCCCACCCGCCGCGTCGGTATCCGATTCCGGCTGCGCCGCAACAACTTCAGTGCTCAGGTCAAGCACTGCGGCGTTAGCTTCAACCGCCCCATTGGCACCCAACTCACCCACGCGGTCGACGCCCGGCGCCACACCAGCAGCCGCCCCGGACACAGCCGCATCGGCACTCGACTCGCTCGCAGCGACGCCACCTTCCACACCGTTGGTCGCCGAGGCTTCGTGAATTGCCGCATCGGCAGCGTCACTCGCAGCGCCCGCCTCAATCGCGACATCAGCATCCGATCCCTGGTGCGACGCAGCAGCTTCAGCGCTCGGCTGCACGGCAGTGGGGGTGCTTGCCAGGCCCGCGGTCGCTGTAGTCTCGGGGCCTGTCACGCTTTCGGTGGTGGCGTTGTTCGGCTCGGACTCGCCACTGGCGGATGGATCCATGGTCGAGTCTGCCGCGCCGCCGATCGGCTCGCGAGCCACATCGGACGCGTCAGCAGCAGATTCGATCACCGTGCTCGGATCGGCGACCACGTCAGCGGCCGAACCGAATGCGGCTGCGGTGCTGGATCTGTCGGCCACGCCCTGGGCGACGGCGTTGGGCTCGCCCGAGGTATCTGTCGCAGCAGAGCCCGACGCCTTGCCCGACTCGTCCGCGCCGGTCGACAGGGGGGCGATATCCGCTGCGGTGGTGCTGTGCTCCGGCGGCTCAGCAGTCCCCGCAGTCCGGGCCGCATCTCTTGCCTCGGTACCGACACTCGGCACCGCAGCGTCCTCGGAACCAGGCTCAGTCGGCGAGGGAGCCGTCAGATCTGCGACAGCCGCATCGCCGGGCTCGCTGACCGCACTCCCCAGGGAAGCATCGTGCGTGGTGACCGTATTCGGTTCAGCCGTATCAGCTTCCGACGAGCTGGGGGCATCCGGCTCTACCGAACTGGCCGACTCGACCCCGACACCCGATATGGCAACGCCCGGCTCCACTGCGGGCGGCTCAACCACCGGAGCAGTCGCGCTCGCGCCGAACCCAAGACTGGGCTCGCTACCTGCACCAGAAGCGGAGACATCCGGCGCGTCGACCGTATTCGACTCAGCCACAACATCGTCCGACGCGGTGGCACTCGGTTCCACCGCGCTGGCCGACTCAGCCATATCGCTCGACGTGTCGGTGCCCGGCGCGACCGAGGTCGGCTCGGCTATATCTTCAGCGGCCGCGGGCTCGCCGGGCAACGAGACGTCGTGGGCAACCGGCTCAGCCGCAACGTCATCCGACACGGCGGCAGCCGACTCCCCCGAGTCGGTCGCGACCTTGCCCGCTGCGTCGCTCGGCTCAGCGGCAGTGTCGGATGTGCGGTCGCTCGGCTCGGCCGTGGCCGCGGCTTCGCTGGTGCCGGTCACCGCATCCGGTGCGGCTTCGGTCGTGGGCTTTCGCAGCGCATCCGCCGGGATCACATCGAACGCGGCGTCGTCATACGCCTCGTACAGCGGCGATCCTCCGCCGGTCGGGACTTCTACGTCCGAGTGCGCGCCGCAGCCGTATTCGGCGTGGACTACGTGGCCGTCGGCGCCCATGGCGTTTCCGCAGACGCCGAAGGCGGAGCGGAGGGCACCGGCTAGCGGGAGGTAGAAGCCGCAGCGGCCGCAGGTGGAGGGGGCGGCCTTGGCCATATCGGTTTCGGGGCCGTATTCGGAGTACCAGCGTTCGGCGGCTTCCTCGCGACCCTCGCGGCTGAGCACCTTGGTGCGACCGAGGCCGATTTCCACCGCGACCTCGTCGACGGCCGGATCGCCGCTGGCGACATAGCCGGGCACCAGCCGCGGATCGTCGGCGGGTGGGGCGAGCAGGTCGCCGGGCGCCAGATCGCCGGGGCGCACGCGCTGCTCCCACGGGACGAACTCGGGTGCGACCAGCGCGTCCGGACCGGGCAGCAGAGCCGATTCGCTCACCGTCGCGTACAGCGCGCCGGGCGGGGCGGCCACCACGACCGCCCACTGCCAGCCGCGGTAACCGGACAGGGTGGCCTCGAACCGGTGGGTCGCCGCGGTCTCGTCCTCGGCGGTGACACCGAGATGCGCGCCGACGCCGGTCGGTTCCAGCTCCAGGAGCGCACGGCGGGCCACGTCGACGGCATCGGCAAGGATCGGCCGCACGCCGGACTGCGAAACAGATACTGCGCTCACGGCCTACATTTTGCCGTATGGAGCGCAATCGGCGTTCGCTGGCCGTCGTTGTCCTGGTCAGCATGCTCGGAATTACCGGCTGTGGGGCCTCGGACGACGATTCGCCGCGACTGCACATCGAGGTGGTCGGCACCCGTCCGCACGATCCGCGGGCGTTTACCGAGGGTCTGGAGGTCGACGGCAATGTGCTCTACGAAGGCACCGGCATGCCGGGCGCGTCGGATGTGCGGGCCACCGATCTGACGACCGGCAACGAACTGACCCGCACCCAACTGCCCGCGCCCTACTTCGGTGAGGGCATCACCAAAGCCGGTGCCACGCTGTGGCAGCTCACCTGGCAGAACCGGGTGGCCATCGCCCGCGATCCGGCGACGCTGGCCGAACGCGGCAGGGCGTCCTACGACGGCGAGGGCTGGGGTCTGTGCACCCGCGCGGACAGATTGGTGATGAGCAACGGCACCGACACCTTGACCTTCCGCGATCCGGTGACCTTCGCGACTACCGGCACCGTCACCCTCACCTCCCGCAACCGCGCCAGGCTCAACGAACTCGATTGCGCCGCAGACGGTTCCGTCTACGCCAATTCCTATCCCACCGATGAGATCCTGCGCATCGATCCCGAAACCGGCCACGTCCTCGCGGTCATCGATGCGCGCGGCCTGCTGCCCGCGACCGTGCGCGCCGGCACCGATGTGCTCAACGGCATCGCCCAACTCCCCGGCACGGATCACTTCCTGATCACCGGCAAATACTGGCCGACCATCTTCGAGGTCCGATTCGTGCCCGACTGAGCGAGCCAGGTCACCTTTCCGGACGGCTTGGAGCGGCAATTGAACCCAACTCGCCGATGTACGACAGAATTGAGGTTGTGACTACTCCCCGCGATCCCTCCGGTTCCGACCGTGGTCCGTGGGATGGCGAGGAGTCCCCACCGATTCAGCGTCACCCCGGTTACGACCGCTACCCGCCACCCCATGCCCCATCGCGTCGGTCCCCCCTTCCGCCTCTACCACCCGAGCCGCCGCAACGCCGAGAACCACCGCCGACAAGGCCGCTCGCGAACCCGGCGGAACCGCCGCCGGAGCCCGAACCCCCGGCCGAGCCGCAGCGCATCCCGCGCAAGCTGACCGTCACCCGCGTCGCCGCCATGCGCGGCCGCGAACTCACCCACCGCGGCGTCGCCAGCTTCCAGCGCGCCGCCAAAGCCGACGGCGCCGACAAATCCGGCCTGACCGCGCTGACCTACGCCACCATGGCGAATTTCGCCCTGGACGCCGCGATCGCGGTGGCCTTGGCCAACACGCTGTTCTTCGCCAGCGCAACCGCCGAGAGCAAGACCAAAGTCGCGCTGTACCTACTGATCACGATCGCCCCTTTCGCGGTGATCGCCCCGCTCATCGGACCGATGCTGGACCGCCTGCAGCGCGGCCGCAGACTCGCACTGGCCACCTCCTTCGCGCTGCGCGCGGTGGTCGCGGTGGTGCTGATCATGGCCTTCGACAGCTGGGCGCTGTACCCGCTCGCCCTGTGCATGATGATCGGCAGCAAATCGTTCTCCGTGCTCAAGAGCGCGGTGACGCCGCGCGTGCTACCACCGGAAATCGATTTGGTGCGCACCAACTCTCGGCTCACCGTATTCGGTCTGGTCGGCGGCACCATCGGCGCGGGCGCGGTCGCCGCACTCGCCGCCGCGATCGCCGGTTCCAATGGCGCACTTGTGCTGGCCGCCGCGATCGCGATCGCGGGCACCTTCCTGAGCCTGCGCATCCCGCGTTGGGTCGAGGTCACCGAGGGCGAGGTCCCGGCGACCCTCAGCTATCACGCGAAAACCGAATTGTTCAGTCCGGCAACCGAAGCCACGGTGCCACCGCGCAAGCGCAGGCAGCCGCTCGGGCGCGCGGTGGTGACCGGCCTGTGGGGCAATAGCGCCATTCGCGTATTGACCGGCTTCCTGACCTTCTATGTGGCCTTCGTCGCCAAGGCGACCGAGCACGGCGGCTGGCAGCAGGCCGCCATGCTCGGCGTGGTCGGCGTCGCCGCGGCGGTCGGCAATTTCGTCGGCAATGCGACCGGGGCCAGGATCAAACTGGGCAAGCCGTCACTGATCGTGCTCGGCTGCACCGCCGCCTGCTGCGTGGTCGCCCTGCTCGCGGTCTTCCTGAACAATCTGCTCGGCGCCGCGGTGGCCACCCTGGTCGCGTCGGGTGCGAGCGCGCTGGCGAAGGTCTCGCTCGACGCCTCCATCCAGGACGATCTGCCGCCGGAATCGATCGCGTCCGGCTTCGGCCGGTCCGAGACCGTACTGCAGCTCAGCTGGGTCCTCGGCGGTGCGGCGGGCGTGCTGATGCCGACCACCTACTGGCAGGGTTTCGCGTTCATCTCCGCGGTCCTGCTGTTCGGGCTGCTGCAGACTTTCATCAGCGACCGCGGCCATTCCCTGCTGCCCGGTCTGGGTGGACATCGCCCAGAACATGCGGAGCAGGAAGTCGCGACTTCCCGACACGCCGACGCCGACCGAGCCGCGCAACGCGGCAAGGAGCGCGGTGGCGACACTGAACACATGCAACGAGGCACAGGAGACCCGATCTGGTGAGCAAGCCAAGTACCCGCACCGTCGTCGCGCTATGCGTGGCGGCCCTACTGGTGTTCACCGTCGCCTTCGTCGGCGTGTTGACGGTGCTGGTCCGCAATGCGGACCACCCCGACCCGACCGTTACCGCATACGCCCACGGCAAGACCGTCACGGTGTCCCCATTCCTGTACTGCACAGTGAAAATGGAGGACTGCAAATACGGCGAGACGGTCACCCTCGACGTCCCCGCCGGATATCCGCTGCAGCTGTCCCTGCCGAAGAAGATCGCCGACGCGCCCTGGCTGGCGCAGCTGGTCTACGCCATGCCCACCGGCGAGAAGGTGGATCGGGTGGTGAGCCGCAACGACTTTCCGGCAGGCGCGCGCGCCGTCACCATCGACTCGAAGCCGGAGCCCGAATTGCGGCTCGTCGGTGTCGAATTGCAGCTGCCGATCCTCGCGCGTGACGAGACCGGCCGGGAATTCTACGTCCCGCACGCGGCCTGGTCGATCAGCACCTCGTCGTAGCGACACTTGCGGGTCGCTCGCAAGGGTCGGCAGCGACTGCTTGCAGGTCGCTCGAAACGGTCCGAAAACGCTTCGCGCGCTGCCCAGTAAGCCGGGCAGCGCGCGAAATGCGTTCTCCGCGAACGTCAGTGATCGAGTTCGCGCGCGACCGCCCGCACCACTTCGGAAATGCGCTGCGCGGTCTTGCGATCCGGGTACTTACCCTTGCGCAGATCCGGCTGCACCTTGGCCTCGAGCAGGGTGATCATGTCCTCGACCATCCCGTGCAGTTCGTCCGGCGTGTGCTTGCGCGCGGCCGGTTCCTTGTGCGCTCCGCGATCGCGGTCCTGGCCCTGACGGACGGAAGGCGGCGATTCGAGCACCTTCAGACTCAGTGCCTGCGGCCCACGACGACCGGCGGCCATCCCGAATTCGACGCGCTGACCGGGCTTGAGCCCATCGACGCCAGCGGGCAGCGCGGACGAACGGACATAGACATCCTCACCCTCGTCCTGGGAAAGGAAGCCGAAGCCCTTTTCGACGTCGTACCACTTCACCCTGCCGGTCGGCACTGCACTCACCCGTTCGTCATCGAAACCCGGACCCCAGCGGCCCGAGCACATCCGTCTGCCCAGGTGCTGGTCCGGCATACCGCCTCGGACAGCGCCTGTCAGTTTGCGAAAAGAACGCGCCCCACAGCTATGCAGGACGCGATAGACACCGAGTCTACCCCGGTGCGAATAACGCAAGCACATCAGTTTTACGGTCGAGCAGTGACGAACCCATCCGCGCCACCGCCCCCGAGCCGCTCACCGCGCCGCGTCGGCGACCGGTTGCTGTACGTGGCACTCGGTCTGTTCGCGATCGGCTTACTCGCGATCGTCGCCATCTTCCTGACACCGGTGCTGAGCGATTCCGACCCCGGTCTGTGGCTATATCTGCTGGCGATGTTGGCGCCGCTCGGTTTCCTCTGCGCGATCGTCTTCGCACTGTGGTCCGGCCGACGTTCGCGGTAAACCGGTTACCCGTGCTAATCGTTACCGAACCATCAGTGTGATCCTCGTCACATAACAGCGCGGTAACGGAGCGGCAGCCGCCCGCGACCGGCCCGTCCGCACCGTGTCTCAGCTGCGCGGAAGCTTCTCCGCCGCAACCGATACCGGTCCGAGACCCGCGCGGACCCGCCGGTTACCAAATAGTGATTTTTCCCGCGGATCGTCGTACGGTCTTACCCAGCCGGGACAACCGGCAACCACCGGCCCGCCGCATCAGCCTCACCCCGCGGGTACCGGACCCCAACGGAAGCAGGGGTGAGGGCGGGACGGACGACCTCTCAGTCCGGACCACTTGCAGATGCGTACGAGAGGCAGAAGAACCCGATATGAGTGGACGCCATCGCAAGCCAACCTCCACCGGGCGCACCGTAGCCAAGGTCGCCGTCACCGGCGCGATCATCGGCACCGCTGGTGTGGCTCTCGCTGGAAACGCCAGCGCGGCACCCGACCAGGATTGGGATCGCCTCGCGCAGTGCGAGGCCGGCGGCAACTGGGGCATCAACACCGGCAACGGTTTCCAGGGCGGACTGCAGTTCTCCCCCTCCACGTGGAATGCTCATGGAGGCGGCGAATACGCCGCGACCGCCAACCAGGCCACCCGCGAACAGCAGATCGCAGTCGGCGAGAAGGTGCTCGCCAGCCAGGGCTGGGGCGCCTGGCCCGCCTGCTCCTCCTCGCTCGGCCTGAGCAGCGGATCCACCCCGCGCACCGCCCCCTCCTCCACCGAGACCCCCCGCTGGAACGCGGCCCCCGCGCCCGAGCAGGCCGTCGCCGACTCGAGCCAGCAGGTGTTCGACGCGATCGACCGTGCCGTCGCCGTCGTCCAGGGCCAGGGCGTGCAGATCCCGCAGGAAGCCCTCGACTTCTTCAATGCCGCCAAGGGCACTCAGCTCGACCCGTCAGTCGTGAACTTCTACGAGGCGAACAAGAGCCTGCTGCCCTCCTGAGTCCGCACGCAGACCATACGAAGAAGGTCCCCGCATCCATGTGATGCGGGGACCTTCTTCGTATCCGCGGGTTTTCCGTCCGGTTGCCGAGCGATTCGCCGCTCAGCGGTTGATCACCGTGTTCGGGTGCATGTAGGGCAGCTGATCGGCCGGGACCGGAAACTCGGTGTCCTCACCGAACGGCGAGAGCCCACCGGAACGAGTCGACGACAGTTCGGTGACCGCGTGGCCACCGTCCTCGAGCGAGGGCCAGCCATTGTCGACATAGGGTTTCTTCGATTTGTTCACCACGACCACATTGTGGCACGCGAGCGACCCGCCAGCACCCTGCCCCTCCGTCGCTGCCCACGCCCCGCGACAGCTGAACGACATCTACTAGGCTGACAGAATCGACAATTTTCGGACTGCGACGCAACGATTGATCTCGAGAGCACATGGGTAACTCGTCGGGGACGCCCAAAGCCGGACCGGGCACACGACCGCAGGCCAGCGACGGCACTAACGCGGCACTCACAACCGGCAAAGGGCCCGGGAAGCCCGCGACCGAATCCCTGGCCGGGTGGCTCGCGGCCCGCAGCGATGCGCAGCTGGTGGCGCTGCTCGAACTCCGGCCCGATCTGGCCGTGCCACTTCCCTCCTCCATGGCCGTGCTCGCTGGCCGCGCCGAGCAGCGCGCGTCGGTCCTGCGTGCCACCGATGACCTGGACACACTCGAGTTCGCGATCGTGGAAACCCTTGCGGTGCATCGGGCGACGGGCTCGGGCGGGACGCCGATGAGTCGCAAGGCATTGCGCGTGCAGTTGAAAGATCGGGTGAGGGTCGCGGCGATCGATGCCGCGCTGACCAGTCTGTCCGATCGTGCGCTGGTCTGGAACGACGGTGACGACCTACATCTGATTCCGGCCACCGCCGAGGCGCTGCCGTGGCCGATCGGCAGCACCACCGAACTTCCGGATGCGCTGACCGAGCCCGAGGTGGTCGCGGCACTGGCGGCGGTCTCCCCGGCCGAACGCGCGCTGCTCGACAAGCTGGCCAGCACCGGCCCGCGCGGACGCACCAGGGACGCCGCACCGGGCACACCGGCCGACCGCCCGATCCAGCAACTGCTCGGCCGCCGATTACTGCACTGGATCGACGAGGAGACGGTCGAACTACCGATCACCGTCGGCCAGGTGCTGCGCCGGGAACCGGTGACCCATCCGCACGCGCTGAAACCACCGGAGCCGACACCGACCGAGTACACCCCCGCTGAAGTGAATGCGGTCGCGGCGGGCGAAGTCGGTGAGCTACTACGGCACTGTGCCGACATCCTGGAGGCACTCGGCCAAGCGCCCGCGCCCGCATTGCGCGCGGGTGGGCTCGGCGTGCGGGAATTGCGCCGCATCGCCAAACAGACCGGTATCGATGAACCACGTGCAGGACTGCTCGTCGAACTGCTCGCCGCGGCCAAACTCATCGAGAAGGGTATGCCGGACCCGCCACCGGAATTCGACTCCACCGACGACTTCTGGGCGCCGACCCCGGCCGCCGACGGCTGGCGCGACGCTCCGCCCGCGCGGCGCTGGGTTGCGCTGGCCCAGGCCTGGCTGGACCTGGACCGCATGCCGTGGATGATCGGCATGCGCGACGCCAATGACAAACCGCTGGCGGCATTGTCGATCGAACTGCGCACCCCGCACGCGCCACGCGACCGGCGCGCCATGCTGAATCTGCTCGCCGAATATCCGACCGGCACCGCATTCGACCCCACCGATATCGGCCGACTGCTGGCCTGGCGGCAACCGCGGTGGCGCAGGCACTTTCGGGCCGAGGCGGTCGAGCACACGCTGCACGAAGCCGCGACGCTCGGCTTCATCGGACGCGGTGCGCTCGCCGCACCGGCGCGGGCGCTGCTGCACGCCTCGCCGACCAGCGCCTCCGATGCCGAGGCCGAAATGGAATCGGCACTGCCAGAGCCGATCGACCATGTGCTGGTCCAGGCGGATCTGACGGTCATCGCGCCCGGTCCGCTGACCCCGGAGCTACAGAGCCGGGTGGCACTCGTGGCCGATATCGAATCCGCGGGTGCGGCAACGGTTTATCGGATCAGCGACACATCGGTGCGGCGCGCGTTGGATGCCGGGATGACCGCGGCCGAGCTGCATACGCTGTTCACCACGCATTCCCGCACGCCGATCCCGCAGTCGCTGACCTACCTCATCGATGACGTCGCGCGCCGACACGGCCAGCTGCGGGCCGGTATGGCGCAGTCGTTCGTCCGCAGTGACGATCCGGCACTGCTCGCGCAGGTGCTGAGTTCGCCGGTGGCGAGCGAACTTGCGCTGCGGGCCATCGCACCCACCGTCGCGATCGCCCAGGCCCCGCTCGGCGAATTGCTCGAGCGGTTGCGCGCGGCCGGATTCGCCCCGGCCGGTGAGGATTCCGCGGGCACCATTGTCGATCTACGCCCACGCGGCGCCCGGATCGCGGTGCGCCCGCATGCCAGGCAGCCGTATCGCCCGACGCCGCCGAGCACCGAACAGCTGACATTGCTCGTCGCGGAGCTGCGCGCGGGTGAGCGGGCCGCCAGCGCCCGCAATGGCCAGTCGGTGCGTCCCGACGGCACCAGAACCAGTACCGCCGCAACCCTGGCGCTGCTGCAATTGGCGGCGCGGGTGCGGCGGTCGGTCAATATCGGTTATGTGGACGCCCAGGGCGTCGCGTCACAGCGCGTGGTCGAACCGCTCAAGGTCGGCAACGGCCAGCTCGACGCACTGGACCCGGTCACCGGCACGATCCGGCATTTCACCCTGCACCGGATCGCGTCGGTCGCCCTACTCGAATAATCAGCCCTTGGCAGCGCCGAGGCAGAAGGTGACCTTCGGGTCCGGAACGGTCACGAAGCTGGTCGCGTCGGCGCCACACTGCAATTCGTCGGCCTGGCCGTCGATGCGCTGCACCACCTTGAAGGTGGCTTCGGAGGAGGAGCAGTCTACGTACTTGTACGGGTTGGTGCCGACATCGGCGTAGCAGCTGCCCTGCTTGAAGTTCGGCGCGAGACACATGTAGGCCTGGCCGCCACTGACCAGGTCCTCGGTGTAGGTGGTGTACTCGGCCGCGCATTCGAGCTTCTGGTCCGCGGTCTTGAATACCTTGTAGACCGCCTTCGGCGACGAGCAGTCCTCCGGTTCGGATTTGGTGGCCGATGACGAACTGTCGGTGACATTGATGCAGTCACCGACCTTCGCCTTGGCGGTGTCGGACTTGCTTGCATTGTCGAGCGCCGAACAACCGGTCACCGCGGCCACCAATGCGCCCACCGCCAGGAGGGCGAGCACAATGCGTGCCAGCAGCCTCATTCCTGGGAACTTCAACGTGAAACCCTCTCTCACCGAACGTGTTCACAGCAGTTGTGAACGCGGTGAGAATACCGTTCCGGTCGCCCGAACCGCATCAGCGGTTCGGACGACCGACCAACAGGAGGCGCGGCTCAGTACTGCGCGAGCAGCCCACTCAGTCCAAGCAGTACGAGGCCTACGTATTTCGGGATCAGGGTAGCGATGACCGTGAGTCCGGAACTGTTCACTATCAATGCCTTTCGCATTACAAACACGTGGACTTTTGTCCAGTATGTGCACTCTGTCGCTGGCGGAGACCCGGCCGTTACGCTTGGCACGTATGAGGCTCGAAGAGGTCGCCGTCGACTTGTACGGACTCGACCCTGGTGAGTTCGTCGCCGCCAGGGCGGCACGCGTGGCCGAGGCCAAGAATGCGGGCGATAAGGAACTCGCGGTCGCCATCGGCAAACTGCGCAAGCCGACGGTCGTCGCCTGGACGGTGAATCTGCTGGCCCGCGCGGCGCCCGATGATGTCGATGCGCTGCTACAGCTCGGATCCGCACTGCGCAAGGCGCAACGGGAATTGTCCGGCGAGCAGTTGCGCGCACTGACCACGCAGCGCCAGCAGGTCGTCAATGCCCTTGCCAAGCGGGCGGGCGCACTGGCCGCCGATCGCGGACATCCGGTCACCGAGGGGGTGCTGCGCGAGGTGGGCCAGACGCTGACGGCGGCACTGGCCGATGACACGGTCGCCGAGCAGGTGCGCAGCGGCACACTGGTGACAGCGGCGAGCTATGCGGGTTTCGGTCCGGGTGGTGGTGCGGCACTCGCCTCGGTAAAGGGCACGGGCACAAGGAAATCCGCTGAGCCTGTGGCCGAGGACAACGCGCAGCAGGAACTCGATGACGCACTCGAAGCCCTCGAATCCGCCCGTGCGGCATGGGATTCGGCGCAAGACGAAGCCGACGCGGCGGCAAACCGGTTGGCCGAGAGCGAATCCCGCATCGAAGCACTACGGGAAAAGCTTGCCCATGCCGAACAGCAGAAACAGTTCGCCCGCACCGCCGAGCGCGGTGCGCAGGAACAATTGCGCGCGGCCCAGAAGCAACTCGATCGGGCCGAGCGCTGGGTGAAACGGGCGCGCGAGCGCGTCGACTGAACCTCAGCCGCGCAGTGCACCCGGGTAGAGATACACGTCCGGGGGCATTGTGGTGCGGTTCAACCAGGCGTCGAAAAAGCCGGTCAGATCGGTCGGGGACTTCAACTGTATGAAGGTGCGGAACTCCGGCATCGAGGCATTGCCGTAGGCATGGATGGCATTGAATTCCCGGACGGCCGTGAAGAATACGTCGTCGCCGAGCTGTTTGCGCAGGGCGTGCAGGAACAGCGGGCCGCGATAGTAGACGGCGATGAATTCATTTCCGACCCCCGGATTTTCCAGCGGAATATCCCAGAATTTCTGGTTGTCACGCTGTTTCTGAATGGTTTCGCGGTAGGCCGCGTCGACGTCCTTGCCCTCCTTCTGCTCCGGCCACAGATAGTCGGCGGTGTAGCTGGCGAAGCATTCGTTCAGGCAGATATCGGACCATTGCCGCACCGATACCGAATCGCCCCACCATTGGTGTGCGATTTCGTGCACGACAGTCTGTAGGTCGGTCCACGGTGCGTAGATCGGACGGGTCTGGGTCTCCAGCGAGAACTCCAGATCCGCGTCGACGTAGATGCCGCCCGCGGCGTCGAAGGGATAGCGGCCGTAGAGCGCCTCCTCGAAGTCGAGGATTTCCGGCAGGCGCTGCTCGGTTTCCCAATTGCGCTCCGCTTTCGGGGCGAATGCGCTGATCAGCGGGGTGCCGTTGGCGCGGCGCTGCTCCAGGTAGCGGTAATGATCGATCGCGACGGTGGTCAGGTAGCCGAGCACCGGTTGGTGCGACTCCCACGTGACATTGCGCTTGGCGCCGATGACCGCATTCTCGGTCCGCACACCATTGGAAACCACCTCCCATTCCGCGGGAACCGACGCGTGCAGGGTGAAGGTGGCCTTGTCCAGCGGAGTGTCGTTGAGCGGATACCAGGTGGTGGCCGAATGCGGTTCACCGGAGACGAAGGCCCCGCCGCTGGGCGAATAGGTCCAGCCCTCGCCCTCGGTGTTCCTGGCCTGCCCGGCATAGTCGACGGTCACGATGAAGGGCAGGCCGGGCAGCAGCGGCAGCAGTGGGGTCACGGTCAGTTCGTGCTCGCCGTTGCGATCGAAGGCAGCGGGCAGGTTGTTCACCGAGACCATGCGCACATCCGGGCCGTCGAAGTCCAGATTGAACATTCGCAGCGGCTGGGTGGCGGTCGCCTCGACCCTGGTGGTGCCGGTGAGCTGATGGCTCGCCGGGTCGTAGTCGATACCGACCTCGTAATGGCCGACGTCGTAGCCGCCATTGCCGTCCAGCGGGTAATACGGATCGTCCAGCCCCGGCGCACCGACGAGCGGATCAGCGTTCGCCGGAATCGGGGCGGCGACCAGCGCGGCGACCATGGCCGCGCACAACCAGCCGGACCACCTCATGCGACCACCACCCCTTCCACCGTCCCACCCGACCTCGGTGGATGGTAGTCGCTTCAGTCGGCGCTACCGCTGAGCGCCACCGACGCGCCGAGCCCGAAGATCATCGCACCGCCCGCACCGCCGACCGCCTCCAGTCGCTGCGGCGAGCGCGCGAACCAGGCGCGGGCGGATGCGGCGAGCAGCCCCCACGCGCTATCGGAGACCAAGGCGATCGCCAGGAAGATGGTGCCGAGGATCAGGAATTGCAACTGCAGCGAACCCGCCGACGGTTCGGCGAAGTGCGGCAGTACCGCCGAGAAGAAGACGATCGCCTTGGGATTGGTCAGCCCGACGAACACGCTCTGCCGAAACACCTTGGCATCGCCGGGGTCGATCGGCGCGTTCAGCGCCGCCCGCAACGCCTTGCGCTCCCGAATCGCCTGGATCCCCAGGTACATCAGATAGAGCGCACCGACGAACTTGACCACGGTGAGCGCGAGCGCCGAGGCGGCGAGCAGAGTGCCGAGGCCCACCGAGACCAGCAGTAGCGCGATGAAAACGCCCGCGGCATGACCGAATACCGAGACCAGAGCGGCGCGGCGGCCGAGCGCGAGGGCCCGGCCGATGGTGAAGAGCACACCCGGTCCGGGGATGACGATGATGACAAACGATGCGGCGGTGAAAGCCAGCAGGTTGGAGACCGGAACCATTTATCGAGTCTATTCGGCGGCGCAAGGGAATTCGGCTGATCAGGAACCCAGGTCGCCGGGCAGCTGGTGCGGGTCGAGCAGCAATCGTTTGGCGGAGGTGCGCCGCACCTTGTCGGCGAGTTCCAGATTATCGGTGAGCAAACGCCATTCGACCTCGCTGATGGCCGCGCGCGCTCGATCGATGACGGTGCCGTCGCGGGTGCCCCAGGCGATCGGCATGGCACTGACCGACTGCCAGCGCTCGCCGACCTGACGGGGTGCGCGATCGGTGCGCACCGCGACCGACGGCACCCGCTCGCCCGCGCGCTTCTCGTGGCCGGGCAGATCCCTGACCTTCCTGATCACAAGCGCATAGCGCGGTTCGTGGGTCTCCGAGACATCGACCAGTGCGAGCAGCACGACGCCACTCGGATGCGTTTCGGAAACCACCGCGGGGACCAGCTCACCGTCGGCGTAGAGCTTGTCGATGCTGGAGCGGTGCGGTGTCCAGAACGCCACCCACAGCGCGACCACCGCGCCGAGGGCGAACGCGATCGCCAGCAGATAGGCCCACGGATGGTTGAGCCAGATCAGATAGGCGGTGCCGGTCGCGGCGATGACGGCGGCCGCGATCGCCATGACACGCAGTCGACGTAGGTCGGCGAAGACTTCGTTGACCGCATGGGCGTGCTGCCGGTCCACCGCGAATTCGAAGCGTCGCACGTTCCATTCCTAGCACACGTATCGGAGCGAATTCCTCCGCTTATCCGATGGCCGGTCCCAGCAAGTCATCGGCATCCGTAATGCGATAGGCGTAACCCTGTTCGGCGAGGAAACGCTGACGGTGCGCGGCATATTCGGCGTCCAGGGTGTCACGTGCGACGACCGAATAGAAGTGGGCTTGGCCACCATCTTGTTTCGGCCGCAACAGTCGACCGAGCCGTTGCGCTTCTTCTTGGCGCGAACCGAATGTTCCCGAAACCTGCACCGCGACAGAGGCTTCGGGCAAATCGATGGAAAAGTTCGCGACCTTGCTCACCACAAGCACCGGAATCTCACCGCGCCGGAACGCATCGAAAAGTTCTTCGCGCTCTTTGGTTTTCGTCGAACCTTGAATTACCGGCGCATTGAGATCGGCACCGAGTTCGTCGAGTTGATCCAGATACGCGCCGATCACCAACGTCGGCGCATCCTTGTGCTGAGCCAGAATCGATTCCACCACAGGGATTTTCGTGCGCGCGGTCGAGCAGAGCTTGTAGCGCTCCTCGGGCTCGGCGGTGGCATAGGCCATCCGCTCGGCATCGGTGAGGGTGACCCGGACCTCGATGCAGTCGGCGGGGGCGATCCAGCCCTGCGCCTCGATGTCCTTCCACGGCGCGTCGTAGCGCTTGGGGCCGATCAGCGAGAACACATCGCCCTCGCGGCCGTCCTCGCGCACCAGGGTCGCGGTGAGACCGAGCCGACGCCGCGATTGCAGATCGGCGGTCATCCGGAAGACCGGGGCGGGCAGCAGGTGCACCTCGTCATAGATGACCAGGCCCCAGTCCCGGCTGTCGAAGAGTTCGAGATGTTTGTACTCGCCCTTGGTGCGACGGGTGATCACCTGATAGGTGGCGATGGTGACCGGACGGATCTCCTTGCGCTCACCGGAGTACTCGCCGATTTCGTCCTCGGTCAACGAGGTTCGCGCGAGCAGCTCACGCCGCCACTGCCGTCCGGCCACCGTATTGGTGACCAGGATCAGCGTGGTGGCCTGCGCCTTGGCCATCGCCGCCGCGCCGACCATCGTCTTGCCCGCACCACACGGCAGCACCACGACACCCGAACCACCTGCCCAGAACGAATCGGCGGCCATCTCCTGGTAATCGCGCAGATGCCACTTGCCGCCGGTGTAATCCAGCTCGATCTGATGCGCCTCGCCGTCGACATAGCCCGCCAGATCCTCGGCGGGCCAGCCGATCTTCAGCAGCATCTGCTTGATCCGGCCGCGCTCGGACGGATGTACGACGACGGTGTCCTCATCCACGCGCGCGCCGAGCATCGGGGCGATCTTCTTGTGCCGCAGCACTTCCTCGAGCACCGCGCGGTCCAGACTGACCAGCGTCAACCCGTGCGCCGGATTCTTCACCAGCTGCAACCGGCCGTAGCGGGCCATGGTGTCCACGATGTCGACAAGCAGCGGCTGCGGCACCGCGTACCGCGAGTAGCTGACCAGGGCATCCACCACCTGCTCGGCGTCATGCCCGGCCGCCCGCGCATTCCACAGCGCCAATGGCGTCACCCGATAGGTGTGCACGTGCTCCGGCGCCCGCTCCAATTCCGCGAACGGCGCGATGGCCTGCCGTGCCACCCCGGCCAACTCGTGGTCGACCTCGAGCAGCAGCGTCTTGTCACTCTGAACAATCAGCGGACCGTCGGTCACAGCTCCGCCTCGCTCGCGCTCAGCTCCGCTGCGACCGGAGGTGCTGTGCATATGGTGCCCTCGCTACGCTCGGTCACGTTCTCTCCTCGTATACGGCGTCCGGCTTAGTACCCGATCGCTCGTGCGACTCCGGCTCATTCTCCCCGACACCACCGACAACCCATCGGATGCGGCATCGATCCTGCCCCCGCCGACGGGCGTTGCTCGCGTCGGCCTCGACATACAGCGTCCGAGCGGCCTGTTTTGTTCCTGGTGGGAATGCACTGACCGCCTATTGTCGCCCGGATCTCACCAGAGCGAGATGGGCGGTCACGCCAGTCCACCGCCGCTCAACTGGACCGAGACGGGGCCGCCGCATGTGCGTGAGGATCGAGAACATGATCCAAACTGCGGCGATTCTGGGTGTGGCGGCGGCCGCCTTGGGGATGGTGCTCACGCCGGGACCGAACATGATGTACCTGGTGTCACGCAGTGTTTCACAGGGACGTCGGGCCGGATTGGTGTCGCTCGGCGGTGTCGCGGCCGGATTCGGCGTCTACTTGGCGGCGGCCACGGCAGGGATTACCGCCGTGTTCGCCATCGTTCCCGGCCTGTATCTGGCGGTGAAGCTGGCCGGTGCCGGATACCTGTTGTGGCTGGCCTGGCAGACGATGCGGCCCGGTGGGACCTCGGTATTCGCGCCCGCCGAGCTACCCGCGGATCCGACGCGGCGATTGTTCACCATGGGGCTGGTCACCAACCTGCTGAATCCGAAGATCGCGATCATGTACATGGCCTTGATTCCGCAGTTCGTGGCGCCCGAGCACGGCCGGGTCTGGTTGCAGAGTCTGTGCCTGGGGACGGTCCAGATCGCGGTGGCCTTGACGGTGAACGGGCTGATCGTGCTCGGGGCGGGCGGCATCGCCGCCTTTCTGACCGCTCGGCCGCTGTGGTTGCGGATCCAGCGCTATTTCATGGGCACCATGCTCGGCGGCATCGCGGTACTCGTCGCGACCGACCGCGCGCGGCCGATGCCTGCCTGAAGGCGAGCACCGCGGAATATGTGATCGTGTGCGCATGGCGCATTTCGATTCCGCTGTGAATACCGCCCAGCATGTCGGGGAGTTGTTCGGCGTCTTCGCCTTCGCGACCTCGGGGGCGCTGCTCGCGGTGCGGCGCGGATTCGACGTCTTCGGGATCGTGGTGCTGGCCTGCAGTACGGCGCTGGGTGGTGGTGTCATTCGGGATCTGGTGATCGGTCGGACACCACCGGCGTCATTCGTCGATCTCAGTTACCTGTGGACCGCACTGATCGCCGCCGCGGTCATCTTCTTCTGGCATCCGTCGCCGCGGGTGACCGGCGGTCCGCTCGGTGTGGCCGATGCTTTCGGGCTCGGGCTGTTCTGCGTGACCGGCACGGTGATCGCCTACAACCACGGTCTCGGCGCGCCATCGGCCACACTGCTCGGATTGGTCACCGCGATCGGCGGCGGGGTGATCCGCGACCTGCTCGGCGGGCAGACGCCGAGTGTGCTGGTACCCGAGCAGATCTATGCGGTACCAGCACTTTTCGGTGCGGCAACGACCGCGACGCTCTTGCATCTCAATGCCTACAACCCGATTACCGGCGCCTGCGCCGCCCTCGGCGCGATCGTATTCCGGCTGCTCGCGATGCGGTACGACTGGCACGCACCACAGGCCCGACGTCGCCCGCAGGACCGGGCCTAGCCCACTCGAACACCGGCACGGAGTCGGCGTACACCCTCTTCGAGGGTTTCGTCGCGTTTGCAGAATGTGAAGCGCACCAGGTGATTCCACGCCTCCGTGTGGTCGGCGAAGGCGATCAGCGGCACGGCCGCGACACCCAGCCGAACCGGCAGTTCCCGGCAGAAGGCCAAGCCGTCGGTTGCGCCGAGCGGCGTGATATCCGCGCAGACGAAATAGCCTCCCGCACTCTCCTTCACCCCGAAGCCGGTGTCCTTCAGTGCGGCGGCGAGCCGGAGGCGCTTGTCCGACAGCGTGTCTCGCAATCCCGCGACCCAGTCGAGTTCATTGTTCAGCGCGTATGCGACGGCCGGTTGGAACGGCCCACCCGCCACGAAGGTCAGGAATTGTTTGGCCGCGAGCACACCGTCGATGAGTTCGGTCGGGCCGAGCGCCCAGCCGGTCTTCCAGCCGGTGACGCTGAAAGTCTTTGCCGCACTGGACACCACGACGGTGCGCTCGGCCATACCGGGCAGGGTGGCGAGGCTGATGTGCTCGTTACCGTCGTAGACGAGGTGTTCGTACACCTCGTCGGTGAGCACCAATAGGTCGTGCTCGCAGGCGATTTCGGCGATCGCGGTCAGATCGGCGCGGTCGAGGACGGTGCCGGTCGGGTTGTGCGGTGAATTGACGATCAGCATCTTGGTCGCGGGCGTGATAGCGGCGCGCAGGCTGTCCAGGTCGAGTACGAAGCGGTCACCGTCGGCGACGAGATGGGCCGTGCGCCGCCGCGCTCCGGCCAGGGCGACCGCGGCCGCATAGGAGTCGTAGTAGGGCTCGATCAGCACGACCTCTCGGCCGGGCTCCACCAGGCCGAGCACGGCGGCGCTGATCGCCTCCGTCGCGCCGACGGTGACCAGGACCTGGCTGTCCGGGTCGTACTGGGTGCCGTAGCGGCGGGCGCGGTCGGCGGCGATGGCGCTCCGTAGGATCGGCATACCGCGGCCGGGCGGGTACTGGTTCAGCCCGTCGGCAATGGCCTGACGCGCGACCTCGAGCATGCCCTCGGGCCCGTCGGTATCCGGAAAGCCCTGACCCAGGTTGATCGCCTCGTGACGCACGGCCAATTCGGTCATCTCCGCGAAGATGGTGGAGGCAAAGGGGCGTAGGCGGGCGACGGTCGCGGGTTGCGAGGACATATCCGGAGAGTAGCCCAGCGGTCGCCATTGTTGCCATCAGATAGCGAAAGGCTATATTTCACTTTCGGATTGAGCCTTCTACCTGCATAGTTGTGCGTTCTCCCAGTGGCGGCTAGCCTCGCCGTGTTCTACCTCACAAACCGCCGACCTGCGGCGGTATCTCGAAAGGGGCGCTTATGGCCTCGTATCTGGACCTGGTACTGCAACCGGCCGCGTCGGAGGTCGCCGGAACGGTACTGGGTTTCCTGCGAAATGTCGCACACGACCTGATCGCCGGGTTCGGCTCCTCCACCGGCGATTGGTTCAACGGCTCATCGACCGGCAATAGCGGTGCGGGATCGTCTACCGGGGACTGGTTCCTCGGCTCGTCCACGCCGTAATCCGGAGGCGGTGTCAGGCCTGGCGATGAGGGCCCGGCCTGGCATCGCTTCACCCGAGGCGGACGTGCGATAGTTTTTCCGGATTCGCGAGATCGTAGGTGCCGCAGACCAATCCGTCGCGAACCGCGAATCCGATCACCCTTGGCGGACCATCGAGCCGCCCGTAACCCGGGCCGACCCGATACACGACCAGACCCAATTGCCCATTGACCGTGGCGAATTCGAATTCCAGCGTCGGCTCCGATGAGCCGTCCAAACCATACTTGCGCACCAGCCCGAGGAGAAAACGGGCGACCTTGTCCGCACCGGCGATGACATTGATCGCGGTGGCCGTGGTGCCGTTCGCATCGCCGATCATCACCGAATCCGGGTGCAGCGCAGCTGTTATCGCGCCGATATCACCGGCCGACAGCGCGTCGATGAACTTGCGCACCGCGGCCGCGTGCTCGACATCCGGGACGGGCGGCGGGGCCTGTGCGACGGATTTCCTGGCCCGCACGGCGAGTTGACGCGCCGCCTCCACCGAAATGCCGAGGATCTCGGCGATCTCGTCGAATGGCACCGAAAGCCCGTCGTGCAGCACGAATGCCACCCGCTGCGGCGGCGTCAGGCTCTCCAGCACCACCATGGCCGCGAGACTGCATTCCTGTTTGCGGACCACCGCCTCCAACGGATCCGGCATGGTCGATGGGTTGATAGCCGTCACGACCGGCTCCGGAAGCCACTGCCCCACATAGGTTTCCCGGCGCACCGCGGCACTGCGCAAGCGGTCCAGGCAGATTCGGCTGACCACGGTGGTCAGCCAGCCACGCAGATCCTCGATCTCGGATTGATGCGCACCGGCCAGCCGCAGCCAACTCTCCTGCACCGCGTCCTCGGCGTCGCCCGCACTGCCCGTCAGCCGGTAGGCGACCGAGAGCAGATGCGCCCGATGCGATTCGAACAAGTCGGCGAGAAGAGCGGCAACCATTGAGCTGATTCTACGTTCCGCGCTGATGGGCCCGACGAGCCGGTCATGACACCATGCTCATATGGAGGATCATCCGCTCTCGGACACAACCATCTGGTTGTCGCGGCCTACCGAGGCCGATATCGACGATATCGTCGCATGCTGCCAGGAGCCCAGCATTGCCGAGTGGGTGACGATTCCGGTGCCGTATCACCGGAAGAATGCCGAATCCTTCCTCGACGATATGGTCGCCCCAGGCTGGGCCACCCGCAGTCCGATCTGGGCGCTGCGCACGCGCGCGGACGGACCGGTCGTCGGCATGATCGATCTCAACGCACGCGACGACTCGGCATCGGAGATCGGCTTCTGGCTGGTCTCCGCGGCACGCGGGCACGGACTGATGTCGCGTGCGGTCGCCCTGGTGTGCGAATTCGGTTTTCAGCCAGCAGGATTGGGGCTGAGCCGGATCAGCTGGCGGGCCTTCGTCGGCAACTACGCCTCGGCCGCGGTGGCTCGCCGCAACGGTTTTCGCTACGAGGGCATGGCACGACTCGGCAGTATGCAGCGCGGCAGCCGCCGCGATACCTGGCTGGCTGGACGGCTGGCGACGGATCCGCCCGGACCGGCGCCGAATTGGCCGCCCGATGTATTCGGCAGCGCGTAGCGATTCGATAAGGGGTCGGGCGACGGGTAGGACCGAACCGGCGACGGGCGCGGCACAACAGTCGTAGATTGCGAATATGGCGGCCGATGCCCGATTCGAGTGGATCGCCGAAACCATGCACCTGCGGCCCGACGACCGGATCCTGGAGATCGGTCCCGGCTCCAGCGACTCGATCGCTTATCTGGCCGCACGGCTGGACGGCGGTCGGATCGTCGGCGTCGATCGTTCCCCGGCGGCCATCGCCCGTGCGAGCAAACGCCATGCCGCATTGATCGAATCCGGCAAGGTCCACCTGCTGCACGCCGGACTCGAACAGCTCGACCGTGCCCGGGTACTCGCCGAAATCGGACCGGCCCGCGGCTTCGACAAGGTTGTCGCCGTCAATGTGAATCTGTTCTGGACCAGACGGCCCACCGCCGAACTGACGCTGATCCGGCAGGTCCTCACGCCCGATGGCGCGCTGTACCTGTTCTACGGATACGGACAACCGGACGGACCGCCCGGCGCCGGTCCCAAGCCCGCACCCGGACATCTCATCGATTATCTGGCGACCGCGGGCTTCGACGGCACCACCGTGTGCTCCGGCGATATTCTCGGCGTCGTCGCGAAACCGCGCTGAATCCGAAGCCGCGCCCCGGCTTTCACCGGGGCGACAGGCTCGGAGTTTCAGTGATCGCGGCGCTGCCGCACCGCATCGGCCAGGCAATCGAGTTGGGCGGCCGTGGTCTCCCAATCGATGCAGGCATCGGTGATGGACTGACCGTAGGTCAACGCGTCGGCGTGCCCGAGGGTCAGATCCTGGCGGCCCGCGACGAGGAAGCTCTCCAACATCACACCGACCACACCCGGCTCGCCCGCGGCCAACCGGCCCGCGATATCGGTGACCACATCGACCTGCTTGTTGTGATCCTTATTGCTGTTGCCGTGGCTGGCGTCCACCACGATCCGCTGCGGTAGCGATGCCTTCTCCAAGCGGATGCAGGCCTCGCGGACCGAGGCGGCGTCGTAGTTCGGGCCGGTGCTACCCCCGCGCAGGATCACATGGCAGTCCGGATTTCCGGTGGTGCGGATCAGCGCCGAGCGGCCGTCCAGATCGGTGCCGGGGAATACGTGGCTGGCCGCGGCTGCCCGTACACCGTCGACGGCCACCTGCACATCGCCGTCGGTGCCGTTCTTGATGCCGACCGGCATGGACAGCGCGCTGCTGAGCTGGCGGTGCACCTGGCTGGCCGCGGTGCGCGCGCCGATCGCGCCGTAGGAGACCAGGTCCGCGATGTACTGCGGGGTGATCGGGTCGAGGAATTCACAGGCCACGGGCAGACCGAGCGCGGTGATATCGACCAGCAGCTTGCGGCCGATGCCGAGGCCGGTATTGACGTCGAAGGAGCCGTCCAGGTGCGGATCGTTGATCAGCCCCTTCCAGCCGAGGGTGGTGCGCGGCTTCTCGAAGTACACCCGCATCACCACGTGCAGCCGATCGTCGAGCTCGGCCGCCTTGGCGGCGAGGCGGCGGGCGTAGTCCAATGCGGCGGCCGGATCGTGGACCGAACACGGCCCGACGATCACCATCAGGCGATCGTCGGTGCCATCGAGCACATCGACCGTGGCTTTTCGACCGGCTCGGACCACGTCGGCCAGCGGATCGGTGATCCGGTGCACCTGGCGCACCTCGGCGGGTGAGCGCAACGGGCTCACACTCAGGGTGCGCTGGTCATCCAGATCGAACAGCATCGCGGAGCGATTCGATGAGGGGTGGTGGTCGGGTGACGGGTGGGCATGCCGCGCGTCGACGTCGGCTGCGGTAGTCATCGCTTGTGGGTTCCTTTTCGTCAAGGCCGACCCACGGACGTGAAACCCGTCGAGCCGGTCCATCATCCGGCTCGGGGTTGGAAATGAGGTCAGCGCAAATGGTTGCCGCAGACCGACCCACCCTGGGCCGGTTCGCTAAACCAGAAATAGACGCGCTGCACGACGGTGACTGTACCAGGGACTATCCGCAGGGCCGACTTTCGTGCCGAAGCTCACCCGAACTGACCCGGGACGTAGTCACCGGCCGGGGTGCGGGCGATCACATTCATCCGGTTCCAGGCGTTGATCGTCGCGATGGCCGCGATGAGTGCCGCGGTCTGATCGTCGTCGTAGTGCTTGCGCACCTGCTCCCAGGTCTCGTCGCTGACGCCGCGGCCGTCACCGATGCGGGTGGCCTCTTCGGTCAGTGCGAGGGCGGCCCGCTCGGCCTCGGTGAAGACGGTGGCCTCGTGCCAGGCGGCGACCAGGTTGAGTCGCACGGAGGTCTCGCCCGCGTGCGCGGCGTCCTTGGTGTGCATATCGACGCACATGCCGCAGCCGTTGATCTGGCTGGCGCGGATCTTGACCAGCTCGTAGGTGGCCTTGGGAAGAGAGGATCCGTCGACGACCTTGCCCGCGGTGATGAGGCGCTTGACGTAGCTGCCCGCGACAGGGTTGGCGTAGAGGTTGAAGCGCTGTTCCATGATCTGTGCCTTTCCATTCGGTTGGGTTCACAGAGAGGACGACGCGGCCCACCCCAGTGTGACAGGCCCGAATGTGACCCGCATCACGCAACATCACCGACTCGGCCGGACCGAGTCGACCCGCGCCGCAATGGATTCGGTTACTTGCCGAAGGTGTAGGTGACGCCGGTCAGCTTCTCCGACAGGTCCCACAGGCCGCGCGCGACCTGCTCGTCCTTGGCGGCCGCGGTGGAACCGGACAGCCCCGGATAGCCGCGCATACCGCCCCATCCGACCGGACCGTAGAACGCGCCGGGCTCGACCTGTTCGGTCGCCGCGTAGATCTCCGGCAGCGCACCCATTTCGGCGCTCTGCGCCAGCAGCCGGTTGCCCAGCGCCATGACCGTGTCCAGGACGGACTCGGTATGGGACTGCAGTTCCGTTGCGGCATAACCGGGATGTGCGGCCACCGAAATCTTCGACGAACCCGCCGCGGTGAGCCTGCGCTGCAGTTCATAGGCGAACATGAGGTTGGCCAACTTCGCCTGACCGTAGGCGGACCAGCGCTGGTATTTGCGCCGCTCCCAGTTCAGATCGTCCAGATCGATCTTGCCGACCCGGTGCGCACCGCTGGAGACGGTTACCACGCGGTCCGAAATCTTGTCCAGCAGTAGCCCGGTCAGCGCGAAGTGACCGAGATGATTTGTGCCGATCTGCATTTCGAAGCCGTCGGCGGTCCGCTGCTGCGGCACCGCCATAACGCCCGCGTTATTGATCAGCACGTCGGCCCGGTCCACCGCATCGGCGAACGCACGCACCGAGGCCAGATTCGCGAGATCGAGTTCGCGCACCTCGGCCCGCGCCCCGATCTCACCTGCCACTTTCTCGCCCTTGGCCACATTCCGACAGGCCAGGACCACCTGCGCACCCGCCCCGGCCAGCGCACGCGCCGCCACCGCACCCAGCCCGCTGTTCGCGCCGGTGACGATGATCGTGCGGCCAGTCTGATCGGGAATGTTCGAGGTATCCCAATGGCTCATGATCGCCAAGTCTAGTGCGCGCGGCTCACGCCTGGGCGAGGATCTCCTCGTCGGTCATGGCCAGCACCTCGAGGTACAACTCGGCGACGGCATCCAGCCGATCGGGCGTGCCACGGCCGGTCTCCCGCTCGACCAGTCGCCCCGCCAACCCGGCCACCGTCCGACCGACCAGCAGGTCGGCGACCAGCGCGTGGTCGACCTCCAGCCATTCGCGGATCCTGGCGACAGCCGTGGTGGCCAGCACCGAGTCACCGCCCGCGCCGAAGAAATCATCGTGCACGCCGATGCGATCGGTACCGAGCACGTCGGCGACAATGGTGGCCAGCGCGGACTCCAGCGGCGTGCGCGGGCGCGCGTCCACCGCGTCGGCCGCATCGGGCTCCAGCAGCGCGACCACCGCGCGGCGATCCAGTTTGCCGTTGTCGGTCAACGGCATCTGCTCGAGGATCTCGATGCGAGTGGGAATCATGTAGCTGGGCAATAGATCTCGCACTGCCGCGATAATCTCTTCGACGGACCCGACCTCCCCCGAGACCGCCGCGACCAGCTTCGGCGCACCCGTGCCGACCACCGCGGCCATCGCGTGCCGCACACCCGGCGCGGTGCGCAGTCCACTTTCCACCTCGCCCAATTCCACTCGATATCCGCGAATCTGGACCTGATGGTCGGCGCGACCGAGGAATTCGATGGTGCCGTCCGGCCAGTAGCGGGCTATATCACCGGTGCGGTACCAGCGCAGATCGTCGTGGACGACGAACCGCTCCGCGGTGCGCTCCGGGTCATTGCGATAGCCCGCCGCGACATTCGCACCACCGACCCACAATTCGCCGGGCACCCAGTCCGGGCAGTCGCGGCCCGCCGAATTCACCACGCGGCAGCGCACATTGCGCAGCGGAACGCCGAACGGAACGGTGGCCCAATGCTCGGGCGGGTCGGCGACCTCGCAAATGGTGTTGTGGATGGAGGTTTCGGTGGCGCCACCCAAACCGGAGAACCGGCAGCCCGGCACCTGCCTGGCCAGCCGCCGCGCCAGATCCGCGCCGACCCAGTCACCGCCGAGCGTGGCCGCGCGCAGCGAATCACCAAGATGGTCACCGCCGATCTCCAGGATCATATCGAGCATGCTCGGTACGCAGTTGAGGATCGAAACCCGGTGCCGGGTCAGCAATTCCACCCAGCTGGTCGCCTCCTCGCGTTGCGCGGCCGACAGCGCGACCACCGAACCGCCGACGGCGAACATGCCGAACATGTCGTAGACGGAGGCGTCGAATTCCAGCGCGGACAGTCCGAGCACGCGGTCGGCCGGGCCGACCTCGAACCACTCGTTCACCGCGTCGATGGTGTTCATCGCACCGCGGTGCGGCACGTCGACGCCCTTGGGCACACCGGTGGAGCCGGAGGTGAAAAGCACATAGGCGATCGACTCCGGATCGGGAATCACCGGCTCGGACAAGGGATTCCGATGGATACGCGCAGCCGAGAGCGGCAGACAGGTGATCTCCGGGCGACCCATATCGGCGCCGTCGACGGTGAGCGCGGCGACCACGTCACCGGTGCGCAGGATCTCCGCGCGCCGCCCGACCGGCTGATCGAAACCGATGGGCACATAGGCCGCACCCGCCGCGAGCACACCAAGTACGGCGACGATCTGATCCGGCCCCTTCGGCAGCTGCACCGCGACGGTTTCACCCGCCCGCACCCCGATATCGCGCAGCGCCGCCGCGACCGAAAGCGCTTGTGCGGCAAGCTCGCTATAGCTCCAGCCGTCATCCACGCCGTCGCGCTGCCACAGCACCGCGGGTGCGTCGGGCGCGCTGCGGGCGTGGTCGAAGAAGCCCTGGTGCAGCGCCCGTCCGGAGACCGGCCCATCGGTCGCGTTCACCGTTGCGCGCACCGCAGCCTGGGCGACCGGCAGTTGCACCGCGGCCTCCGCGCTCCAGCCCGCCTCGCCCGCGCCCAGCCTGCCGATCGCCTCGGTGTAGCTGGTGAACATGGCGTCGATCATGCCCACGGGGAATGCGGATTCGCGCACGTCCCAGTTGAGCAGCAGTCCGCCGCGCACCTCGGTGACCTGCGCGTCCAACAGCACCTGCGGGCCCTGCGAGATGATCCACACCGGCTCGCCGAAGGTCTCGGTGACCGAGTCGGCGAACAACTCGCCCAAGTTGAGCGCGCTGGTGTAGACGATCGGCGCGAGCACCGGTTCGCCGCACTGCCTGCCCAGATCGCGTAGCACCTCCAACCCGGAATACGCGGTGTGCGCGCCACTTTCGTGCATCGCCCGCTGCAGTGCCCTGGCCCGCTCGGTGACCGTCACGTTGTCGGTGACATCCACCTCCAGCATGATCGAGGAGGTGAAATCGCCGATCACCCGGTCGATATCCGGATGCACCGGTTCCCGGTGGAACAGCGGCACATTCAGCAGGAAGCGGCTGCACGCCGACCAGCCGCCGATGGTCTCGGCAAAGACCGCGGCCAATGCCATCGCTGGGGTAATCCCACGGGCATGTGCGGCCGCGAGCAATCGGCCCTTGGCTTCTGGCTCCAACCAGTGGTTATAGCGCACGGTCCGATGCGGCTCGGCGCGTTCGCCGACCGGAACGGTCGGCAGTTCCGGTGCGCCGGGCAGCTCCGGCAGCCGATCGCGCCACCACTGCTTATCGCGTGCCCTGGCAACGGGATCCACCGTGCGCTCGGTGCGATAGCGGCGATAGCTGTAACCCTGCGGCGGTACCGTGCCGCCGCGGTAGAGCTCGGCGAGGTCGGCGACGAGTACGCGATAGCTCATCGCGTCACCCGCGATCATGTCGACATCCAGATGCAGCCGGGTGCGGCCGTCGGCGAGCAGGCTCAGGGTCACATCGAGCACCTGGCCGTCCTCGATGGCCAGCCGCTGATGAGTCTTGTTGTCGCGCAGGCGATCCAGCTCGGCCTCCGCCTCGGCATGCGTGCGTAGATCGACGACCGAGAATACCGGTCGGCCGGGAGTGCGGATTGTCTGCTGGGTACCGTCGGGGAGGAACCTGGTGCGCAGCATCGGATGCACCGCGACCAGATCCGTCACGGCCCGCGCCAACCGTTCGGGATCGACGGCGGCACCGTCGAATTCGACATACAGGTGCGCGGCGACACCACCGAGATCCTGCTCCTCGGAGCGACCGATCCAATAGGCGTGCTGCATCGAACCCAGTGGGAACGGTGCGAATTCGTCTTCGGAGTCGACGTTTTCAACGGGCCCGGGTGCGACCACCGTCGCGACAGACTCCTCGACGCCGAGCAACCGCGCCCACTCCGCGACCGACGGTGCCGCCGCCAGCTGCGCGAAGTTGATCTCCAGCCCGCGCTTGCGCCAGCCGCCCGCCAACTTCATGGTGCGAATCGAGTCCAGTCCGAGCTGGATCAGATCATCGCCGTCGGCGATCGTCTCCACCGGTACGTCGAGCTGTTTCGCGATGGCCGCGCGAATTTCGTCCCGGCCGATTCCCGCCCCGTCCTCCGGTCGCTGTGCTGGCTCCATTTGGCGCTGTCACTCCTTGGTCGCCGCCGCATCCGGCGGATCGAGACTGCTCGGCGGTAGCCTATCGCATTGAGATAGGGTTGCCTAACCTAACACTAATCAGGCAGCAGAACCTTGTGAGGCAGACCGTGACTTCGACATCCACCTCGCCCACCCATCGCGACGGCTACATCCCTTTCCCGTCCGCCGACGCCGCGACCTACCGCGCGGCCGGTTACTGGACCGGCCGCCCACTCGGCGACCTGCTGCGCGCGACCGCGACCCGGCACCCACACCGCACCGCACTGCTCGATACCGACTGCACGCGCACCTACGCGTGGGTGGATGCCGAGGCCGATCGGATGGCGCACGGACTACTCGCACTCGGCATCGCGCCGGGCGATCGGGTGGTCGTCCAACTGCCGAATGTGCCGGAGTTCCTGACGGTCCTGTTCGGATTGCTGCGCGCCGGAATCATTCCGGTGCTGACCCTGCCCGCCCATCGCCGCGCCGAAATCGAGCATCTGGCCAGACTTTCCGAAGCGGTCGCCTACATCGTGGCGGACCGGCTCGACGACTTCGACTACCGCGAACTGGCCGAAACGGTCCGCTCGGCCGTCCCCATCCTGCGCCACATTCTCGTACTCGGCGATCCGGGCACCCTCACCGATCTGAATTCGATTCCCCGCGACGGTGGTTCACTCCCCGACATCGATCCGAGCGATATCGCGTTGATGCTGGTCTCCGGCGGCACCACCGGCCTGCCGAAGCTGATCGCGCGCACCCACGACGACTACGTGTACAACGCCACCGCGAGCGCGCAGGTCTGCGCACTGACCGCGGACGATGTCTACCTCGCGACCCTGCCCGCCGCCCACAACTTCCCCCTCGCCTGCCCGGGCATCCTGGGCACGGTATCGGTCGGCGCGGCCGTCACCTTCGTCACCGATCCGAGCCCGGAAAGCGCCTTCGCCGCCATCGAACGCCATGGCGTCACCGTCACCGCGGTGGTGCCGCCGCTGGCCCAACTCTGGTGTGCGGCAACCGAGTGGGAGGACGCCGACCTCGGCTCACTGCGCCTGCTCCAAGTCGGCGGCGCGCGGCTGGCCGAAGGGAACGCGCGTGCGGTGGCGCCCGCTCTGGGCGTGCGACTGCAACAGGTCTTCGGTATGGCCGAGGGCCTGCTCAACTACACCCGCCTCGACGACACCGCGGATATCGTCTGCACCACCCAGGGCCGTCCGCTCTCGCCCGCCGACGAGGTGCGGGTGGTGGATGCCGATGGCAACGACGTCGCCCCAGGCGAAGAGGGCGAACTACTCGCCAAGGGCCCCTACACAATCCGCGGCTACTACCGCGCCCCCGAACACAATGCCCGCGCCTTCACCCCCGACGGCTACTACCGCTCCGGCGATCTCGTGCGCCGACTGCCGAGCGGCCATCTGATCGTCTCCGGCCGCATCAAGGACGTCATCAACCGCGGCGGCGAGAACATCTCCTGCGACGAACTCGAGGAACATCTGCTCGCCTTCCCGTCCGTCCGGCATGCCGCCGCCGTCGGCCTTCCCGATGCCGCATTAGGTGAAAAGGTCTGCGCCATCCTGGTTGTCGACGGTGAGATGCCGACCCTGGCGCAGCTGAAGTCGTTCCTCACCGACCGCGGACTGGCGACCTACAAACTCCCGGACCTGCTCCGCCCGGCCGACGAACTCCCGATCACCGCTGTCGGCAAGATCGATAAGAAGGCCCTGCGCGCCAGCCAGGGCTGAGCGGAACGATCGGGGGTGGCGTGAGTCCGATATCGCCACCCCCGATCCGAACCCCGGATAAACCGGGTTGCCCCACCAGATGATTCGGAATGTGGGTCCACCTTGATGGGTATGACTTCGAATTGCTAGGCCTTGACCACGTACGGCGCGACACTGCCCAGCTTTTCGCAGGTCTCCTCGAATTCCCGCTCCGGCCGCGACTGGCCGACAATGCCAGCGCCCGCGCGCAGCCACGCGCCCTCGGTGGTCTGGTAGACCGCCCGCAGTACCAGCGTCGCCTCCATCGCACCGCTCGGCGCAATCGTCACCACGGCACCGGAGTACAGGCCGCGCGGCGCACCGTCGAGGCGGAATACCGAATCGACACCTTCCCGCTTCGGAATGCCGGACGCCGTGACCGACGGGAACAAAACCTCCAGCGCATCCCAGCTGGAACGGTCCGCGGCCAACCGTCCGCGCACCGTGGAGGCCAGATGCTGCACGCTGCCGCGTTCCCGAACCGCCATGAAATCGGAGACCGCGGGCGTGCCGGGATCGGCCACCTCGGCGATCTCGGCGAAGGAGGTCTGCACCGAAATCGCGTGCTCCACGATTTCTTTGGGATCGGTGACGAGTTCGGCGCGTGCCGCCATATCAATGGCCTCGCCGAGTCCGAAGGCGCGCGTACCGGCGAGCGGCTCGGTGGTGACCACCCGATCCTCGTCGACGGAGGCGACCAGCTCCGGACTGAATCCGGCCGCCTCGAGTCCACCGAGGCGAAGCAGGAACGAGCGCGCCGGAGTGTTGTTGGCGCGGCCGAGCCGGTAACTGGCCGGGATGTCCACCGCGAACGGCAGATCGACCTTCCTCGACAGGATGACCTTCTGATACTGGCCGGAACGGATTTCCGCGACCGCCTCGGCGACCCGCTCGCGATATCCGGTCGGATCGAGACGCACGTCGACCGGATGCGCCTGCGGCAGTTCGGTTTCCTGCGCGGCGGCGATGAGATCGTGAATGTCGTCGGCCTCGGCCGGTGTCGCGCCGGAGATCCGGATGCCGAACCCACCGACCCGCACCTCGATGCGCGGAATCATCAGATGGGCCAGTGCGGTTCGCGGATGCAGATGCCGCGTCGCATCCAATGCCCATGCGCAGAACTCGAATCCGATCCAGCCATAGGCCCGCCGCCCGCCGAGTGGCAGCGTGGCGAGCGCGTTGTCGATGACCTGCGCCGGGCTGCCTTCCCAGGCACTGGTGGTGTCGCGCCCGACCCAGGACATGCGCAATTCGTGCGCGTCGAGTTCGACGCTGCCGAGCGGATCCGCCGCGAATACCCATTCGCCGGGCCGTTCGTACATCACGTATTCGCCGAAGCGCTCGGCCGCCGCCAGCCGGGACATCGCTGCCGCCGGATCGGTCACATACTCACCGCGCAAGCGCTCCGTGGTCGACAACGATCCTCCAAGGTTATGCTGACCTAACTCAGAAAAATAAGGTTAGCATTACCTTCCTAGACCGCTACTGTGCTGCAGACCACAGCAATTGGCTATTCCGCGGGCACCGCAAGCGCCGACCGCTCGACGCTCAGCAAACTTTCCGTGCTGTGCTCCGCGTGGTACGCGGCCCCGCCGCCGCGCACTCCGAACAACCGCTTGCTGTAGACCAGCCAGACCACCGCGGCGATATTGATCAGCAGTGCGCCGATGCGCAGCACGGTGATCTTCTCGGTCAGCTCGTAGATCTCCAACGGCAGGAAAATACTGGTCGCGACCACCGCGAAGTACTCACCCCAGCGCTTCACCAACCACAGCCCAACCGCCTCGATCGCCTGCAGCGTCGCATAGGCGAGGATGCCGATGGCAACCCACAGCAGCGTGGTATTCGACAGCGAGAACGCGTCATCGATCAGATGCACGATCTTGGATCGGTCGATATCCCAGCCGATCTGATCGGCCAGCGGACGCAGCAGCGGCAGTTCCTCGTCGAAGGCCGCCCGCATATCCTCGCGCGAGGACCGGAATTTGAAGACCGCGAGCGCGGCGACCACCAAGAGCAAGCCACGCGCCAACCGTTCGATCGCCAATGCCCGCATCAGCCAGCGGTCCCGCAGCAGTCGCCCGCGCGGCACCTCCGGCGCATGGTCGGCGGGCCCCGAGCCGACCGGTTCACCGGGTACGAAAGTGCCGCAGCGCAGACACCGCCACGCGACACCGGCCACCGTCTGAACATGCAGTCGCTGCGCCAGATCCTGCTCATCCGGCGCATAGGTGTAATGGCCGTGCCAGCCGCACGCGCGTAACGCCCAATCCATGCGCGCAGCCTAGTTCGCGAGCGCGATCGGCCGCGATTGCAAACGCCGTGTCGAGGCCCCGATGCCAACTCACCCACCGGAGTTCCTGCGCGGAATCCACTGGCGGGCTTCAATAGGAGTCATGATCGATCACCGCGGGGATTCGCCCGCTCCGGCTCGAGCGGCGGCACCCGATTCCGTGGTGGCACTGATCGATGCGGGCTCCGGCGTGGAACGTGAACTCGTCGGCACCTGGCTGGCCGAGGGCGGCATCAAACACGAACTCGGCGTCGACGCACCCATCACCCAGTTGGATCTGGATGCGGATGCGATCGGCGATCGGCTGGTCGGACGGCGCGACGATCCGCTGGTCGTGCCGATCCGGGTGCTGTGGCTGCCGCCGGAACGCGACGGGGTCCGCCGCATCACCTTCGCCGACCTGGCCATGCTGACCAATCCACGCCAGCCGCACCGATTCGCTCAACGCCGGTTGGTCGGCAAATCGCCCGACCGGCACGTGGTGCTCACCGGCCAGCCCGCCCTGCTCAGCGAATTGCGCGCCAATAATCCGGAGGCGGCGGCGCTGCTCATGAAGGGCTCCGCCGAGCCGTTCGCCCGCGCCATCGTGCGCGCGGCGGTCGTGGCCCTGGAACGCGCCGAACGTTCCGTCATCGGTGACCGATACAAGGTGCCCCGCCTGGTGGCCGAGGAGATCCTCGACTCCCCCGACTTCCTGCGCAGGCTCGAACTCATCGCCGACCAACTCGGTACGAGTCCGCACGAGGTGTATCGGCGGACCGAGAAGGCGCTGAACGAACTCGTCGCAGCCCAGAGCAGGCTGGTCTCGGATCTGTTCACCCAGGCGATGCGCCCGATCCACGCCTCGACCTGGAAGGTCGACTCCGACGACTCCGGCCTGGACGGGCTGCGCGCGTTGAACCGGAACCATCCGCTGGTCTTCCTGCCATCGCACCGGTCCTACGTCGATGCGTTCGTCCTCGGTGATGTATTGGCCCGCAATGACTTTCCACCGAATCATGTGATCGGCGGCGCGAATCTGAGCTTCTGGCCGATGGGTCCGATCGCCAGGCGCACCGGCACGGTCTTCATCCGGCGCAGCTTCGGCGACGACGAGGTCTACAAGGCGGTGGTCGAGGAGTACTTCGCCTACCTGCTGGCCAAGCGATTCAATATGGAGTGGTATTTCGAGGGCGGCCGCACCCGCACCGGCAAGTTGCGGCCGCCGCGCTATGGATTGCTGAATTACCTTGCTGCCGCGGTCCGTTCGAATCGGATCGACGATGTCATGCTCGTCCCGGTCTCGATCACCTATGAGCGACTGAACGAACTCGGCGCCATCGCCACCGAACAAGTGGGCGGGAAGAAGAAGCCCGAGGGGCTGGCCTGGCTGGCGCGTTATGTACGCAGCCAACAGCATTCGGCCGGACACGTCTATGTGCGATTCGGCGAACCACTGTCGGCACGCGATCGCCTTGCCGCATATGGGGATCCGCTCACCCCACCGCCGACGATCATTCCGCTGCACCACACCGAAGCGGCGGGAACCGAGCCGAAAAATGACACCGCGTCGGCGGAGGTCGCCGAGCTGGAGCGAAAGGCCGTGCAACGGTTGGCCTTCGAGGTTGCCGTCGGTATCAATGCGGTCACCCCGATCACGGTCAACGCGCTGGTCACGTTGGCGCTACTGGGTGTGCACGAGCGCGCGCTCACCCTTGGCGAGGTGCGTACCGTGCTGGCCCCGGTGCTGCGCTATATCGACAAGCGTGGGTTGCCGAGCGGCGAGTTGGCGGCGCTGCGCGACGAGCAGAGTCTCGCGGTGGTACTCGAGCAGTTGTCGCTGGCCAGGGTCGTGACGGTGTATCGCGGCGGGCTGGAACCGGTGTACTCGATCGAATCGGGTGCGCATCTGGAGGCCGCGTTCTACCGCAACAGCGCGGTGCACTGGTTCATCAACCGCGCCATCCTCGAATTGTCCATCCTGTGTGCCTTGGAAACGCAGGCGCCGGATCAGCTGCGGACCGGCTGGGACGAGGCCTTCCGACTGCGCGATCTGCTGAAGTTCGAATTCTTCTTCCCGGAGCGGGCCGAGTTCTCGGCGCAGATGACCGCGGAAATGCTGCTGGTGGACCCGGATTGGCACCAACACACCGCGGCGGACACCCTCGGCGAGGATATTCTGCACAAACTCACCGCCTCCGGGTTCATTATGGCGCACCGCGTGCTGCGCGCATTTGTCGAAGCGCAACTGGTGGTGGCCGAGCGGCTGGCGGCCCACGACAGTGCCGAAGAGATCGATCGCAAGGAGTTCATCGACGAATGCGTCGCGGTCGGTAAGCAGATGCTGCTGCAGCAGCGCCTGCACAGCCCGGAATCGGTCTCCACCGAATTGTTCTCCAGCGCACTCAAACTCGCGGATAACCACGGCTTGTTGACCCCCGTGAGTCACGACTCGGCCAAGCCGAGGGCCGAATTGACCCGGCGCAGAACCGAATTCGCCGGTCAGCTGCGCATCATCGCGACCCGGATCTCGCAGGCGGCCGCATTGGATCCGTCCAACATTCCGGTGCGGGGGGCCTGATGGCCGAACAGAGCCCCGCGGTCCCCCGGGACCTCGCGGGCGCCATCGCCGCGATCCGATCTGGACCACAGGGTCCGGAGGTGGCCGCGGTCTTCGACTTCGCCGCCGTTGTGGATGGTTTCGGGCGGCCATCGCTGTGGCGGCGGACATTCCGGAGCAATAAGGGCGCAACCGCCACGGACACACTCCTCGACAGCATCCGCAACGAACTCACCGATGGCGAATACAGCCGGTTCCTCCAGCAGGCCATGCGGACACTGGCCGATCAACCGGAAGCCGAGCTGGACGAGTTGGGCACGCACCTGTTCCGGAAAAAGATCTACGGACATCTGTACCCCGAAGCATGGCAGCTGATCCGGACGCACGAGGCCGCGGGGCACACCGTGGTGCTCGTCACCGCGCTGACCCGATTCCAGGTCGAACCCGCCGCGGCCGAACTCGGCATCGAGTACGTGCTGTACACCCGGATGGCGACCACCGATGGTGTGCTCACCGGCTACGCGGACGGGAAAACTTTGTGGCGCAACGGCAAGGCCGATGCGGTCCGCGAATTCGCCGCGGCGCACGCGCTGGATATCACCCACAGCTACGCCTACGCCGACAGCATCGCCGATCTGCCGCTGCTCTCGGTGGTCGGACATCCGGTGGCGGTAAACCCGGATCGCCAGCTCGCTACCGCTGCCGTAGAACAGAATTGGCCGGTACTGACGTTCCGTCCGCGCCGACCACCGCGCCCGATCGACTATCTGCGCACCATCGCCGGATTCGCCGGGCTGCTGGCGGGCGCATTGGTCGGTGTGCTGAGCAAGTCGTATACGCGCCAGCGCCGGAAGATGGCCGATGCGCTGATGGCCTACGGAACCGGCGCGACGCTCGGCACGACCGGTATCCGACTGCGGGTCAGCGGTGCGGAAAACGCCCGCGCCCCGAGGCCCGCCGTCTTCCTGTTCAACCATCAGAGCCAATTCGACGTGATCATCGTGCCCAAGGTGCTCGAAGGCGGTGTCACCGGAATCGGCAAGAAGGAGTTGACGAAGAACCCCATCTTCGGCCCGCTGATGCGCTTCGTCGGCGTCACCTTCATCGATCGTGCGAACACCACGCAGGCCAAGGCGGCGCTGGCACCGGTGGTGCAGACGTTGCGTGACGGGCTATCGATCGCGGTGTCACCCGAAGGCACCCGGTCGTATACGCCAGGCGTCGGCCCGTTCAAGAAGGGGGCCTTCCATATCGCGATCCAGGCCGGGGTGCCGGTGATCCCGGTGGTGATCCGCAATGCCGGTGAAGTCAACTGGCGCAACTCGATGGTCGCGCGCAAGGGCACCGTCGATGTGGCCATCCTCGACCCGATCGACGTCAGCAGCTGGGACCCGACCGATATGGACGGCAACGTCGAAGCGGTTCGTCAGCTGTACACCGACACCCTGCTGAACTGGCCGTCGCCGGACCACTGACGCGATCCGCGCCTTCACTTATGCACCCGTGCGCCGAGTGCTCCGTACTGCCGGATCCTCGGCTGACGACGGTGGCCGGAAGAGGAGCCCAGCTCACGGACGAATGCCCCGTTACTCGGCGGACCGGGTGCCCAGCTCACGGCCGGTACTCGGTTGCTTGCCGGACGGGATGCCCGGCTCACGGACAAGTGCCCCGTCACTTGGGGGCCAGGGCGACCAACTGGCGGAAGGATGCCCGGTTGGATGGCAGACGGGTGCCCGGCTGCGAACAGGCGCCCCCTGAGTTGGCGGACGAGTGCCCTGGCGGACGGGGTGCCCAGTCGTCGGTGTGTCAGACCGAGCGGCCGAACAGCAGCTTCCACGGCATCAGGGCGGATTCCAGCTGCACCTTGAGGCTCATCTTGGAGGCGCCGAGGGTGCGCTCCTCGAACCGGATCGGCACCTCGGCGATCGTGATGCCCTTCTTGACGGTGCGGTAGTTCATCTCGACCTGGAACGAATACCCGTTGCTGCGAATCGAGGCGACGTCGATGGCGCGCAGCGTGTCGGCCTTCCACGCCTTGAATCCGGCGGTCGCGTCCTTCACGCCCAGGCGCAGGATCAGGTTCACGTAGAAGTTGGCCCAGGCGGACAGCGCCTTGCGGTACCACTTCCACTCCTCTGCGGTGGAGCCGCCGGGCACGTAGCGGGACCCGAGCACGACACCGGCATCGGTGGTGTTCAGCTTCTCCAGCATCGCCGGAATGACCTCGGCCGGATGCGAAAGATCGGCGTCCATCTGGATCACCACATCGGCGCCCTCGTCCAGCGCCCGGGTGATCCCGGCCACGTAGGCGCGGCCCAATCCGTCCTTTTCGGTGCGGTGCAGTACGCCCACGACATTCGGCAGCTCGACCGCCAGCTTGTCGGCGATCTCACCGGTCCCGTCCGGCGAATTGTCATCCACCACGAGCACATGCAGATCGGGCACCGGCAGCGCCGTCAGCCGCTCCACCGCAACCGGCAGATTCTCCCGCTCGTTGTAGGTCGGCACAACAACGGTAACCCTCAAGGGTCGCCCTCCCTGCTCACCTGTTCCAGCCCGCAGACCCACGACTGGACCCGGAGCACTCGTCTGATTGCCAAGAACCGTACTTGATCGAACTGAAGCCCACCTGAGCGCCCGCACGCTCCCGCCGCCACCCGAATACCCGCGACCTGCCGACTACCTCGCGAATCGCGTCACCCACCCCACCGACTCGCCCCCGAAATCAATTGCCGCGCACCACCCCTGACGCCCCCTCACTTATCCCCATCGCGCCAATCCCGATCCCGTGCGTCCTCGCGAGCATTGCGCGCATGCACGATCTCCAACGCCCGCTCAGCAGTGGCCTGATCCGGATACGGCCCCATCCGATCCCGAAACCAACACTGCTTCCCACTCTCGGCCCGCTGATGCTTCAAGCAGTAATACCACTTCTCCGCCATCCCACCAGCATCCCACCACCATGATCAACAGACCCCCAATTTCCACCCCAACCTTCGAGATCCGCCCCCCTGTAGGCACGAGATGGCCACACCCGAAACGCCAGACACGGGAAGCGGCTCCGCGCGTAAGACACCACACCGGACAACGAGCACACCTGCACCACGCCGCTCCCTGGGACAAGGTCACACAGAGGAGCGGCCACGCCGCAGTGCGCAAAATGGGAGCGCCCCAGCCTGCAAAGCGCAGTACCAGCAGGACGGCCCGATCGCGCAACGCCGTACCTAACACCCCCGGAGACACGCTCGCGTCCTGAACCGGCCACAACGAGGAGACACCGCGCCCTTTACGGCGGGCCATCGCGTGGATCGGCGGCTAACGTTCTCGAACGTCCTCGCCCAAGGCGCACTGGCTCCGGATGAATGCGCCCGCTTGGAGGGGGTGGCAGCCCGTTCGAGCCGGGCCGAGTCCGAGGGGAGTCCACTCGATGTGGGCTCCTCTAAGCCTCACGGGCCAACTCGCTCATGCAATGCTGTCAGACATCGTGTTGGAGGAGCGACACGAACCCCGCCAGCAGACCACGAATCTCACGCCTAGAGAACCACATCCCGGCTTGGGTTCCCGCCTCCTCATGGCCCCATGATCTGACTTCAGTCCGGGTGAGCGCTTCGCGTCGCTACGCGATGCCTACGGCACCTTTGACTAACCCTGCACAGCACAGGACGGCCAGTATGAGGAAGCCGGGGAAGTAGGTGTCGGACGGACAGGTGATCTATCCGCGAGAGCTCCGAGTTTCCTCGGCGTAGATCCTTATGCCCTCGGCGATCTTCCCAGCTGCGTTCTCCAATTGGTCGGGAGTCATCCATTTGCCGAACGCAGCGGCGTCCAGGAGTTGCCCGCGCACCTGCTCCAGGTTCATCCGTGCCCAGTCCAGGCGAGAGAATTCCGGCATAGGCGGGAGACTACTCCGAATCGAACAAAGTTTCGATAGCGCGGTTATCGATGAGCGAACCAGCCAAAGAGGCGAATATCACAATTCGGGCGTGCACCGCACGTGCACCAAGCCCCGGTTCGCGGCGGTCGACAGCGGTCAACGATGAGCCGATGCCCATACAGGGGATGAGACCAAAAATCCCCCCGACCTGGTGATATGTCGAGAGGATTTGGTGGCCAGGGCCGGGATCGAACCGGCGACCTTCCGCTTTTCAGGCGGACGCTCGTACCAACTGAGCTACCTGGCCGCAGGCACCGTGGTGAATGCCATACGCGAAACGCCGGATTGCTCCGGCGCTTACTTTGCGACCCTGACGGGACTCGAACCCGCGACCTCCGCCGTGACAGGGCGGCGCGCTAACCAACTGCGCCACAGGGCCTTGCGTTGCTTCCAACGATCCTTAGACCGTACCCCCTACGGGATTCGAACCCGCGCTACCGCCTTGAAAGGGCGGCGTCCTAGGCCGCTAGACGAAGGGGGCTCGCCCCGGATTTCTCCGGACCGGCTTCAACGGCTGTCCGTTGGGAGCTGGGATAGCTTATGACAGACCGGCCACGTTTCCCAAATCGGCTGTTCAGGCTCCCAAACCGAGCTCTTCGAGTCGGGCCTGCGCACGCCAGCCGTCGTTGCGGAACTTCTCGGCCCATTCCGGGGTGGCCATCGCCTCGACCACGACCTCGAGCGCCTCCTGGAAGCGGGACCGCAGATCTACCCCGCTGCCGAGGATGTCCATCAGATAACGCTGACCGGCCAGGGCAGCGGAAATGGTGCGGGTGAAACGGTCCGGGTCGGCGTCGGCGCGCAGCTGCCCCTGATCGATGGCGCGGACCGCGAGCGCCCGGGTGGCGCGGCCGAGTATGCGACCGCCCCCGGTCTGCACATCGCGATAGAAGTCGGGTTCGATGATCAATCGGAATTCGGCCTGCACGATGATGTCGTGCTCGAGTCGCAGTGCCACTTCGTCGACCATCCCGTGCAGGACGTCGAGTGGGCCGAGATCCGTTCTGGCAAGCCAACGCTCGGCCGATGTGCGGTATCGGTCGACCGCGGTCTCGAGTACCGCGCGTGCGAGATCTTCCTTGGAATCGAAATGAAAGTACATGGCGCCCTTGGTGGCGCGTGAACCTTCCAAAATGCGGTTGAGCGATGCAGCGGCATAGCCGCTCTTCCCGAACTCAACGGCGGCGGACCTGATTATCGCCGCGCGTGTCCGGCGGGCCCGCTCTTGCTGCCGTGCCATGCTCGAAACGCCTCCGAAGCCTACTCGTCGCCAATCGGTGCCCCAAAAGGAACGGACCCTTGGCGCGAAGTTATGAGTTTTATCAATACTTCAAACCGGGATTTCGCCCCGTTTCAAACTTTCGGTACGAAAACTTGCGAAAATCCTGAAACACACCAGCTGGTATAGTTTTCTTGCCCAGGTGCGCCGCAGGGGGTGCGCACCTGGGCATTACTTCGTCTCGGATCTGCCTCCCCCGGCGTCGACTCGTAGGAAGTCGCGATCGGCCGTACCGGCCGCGACACGTTCGGGCACACCAACGATAAGCCGAATTCCGGATCGCCGGGTAAGTCGGCGATTCTTCCGTAATTCACCAAGTCGTCACCGTACCCGGAAACGCCATCCGACACGCGGCAAACCGAAGACTCCAGCGGCCGAAACCTCCGGATATCTGTTACAGCAAACTTCACGCAATCGATCAAAGTGATGCCTCGGATTTCCGAATTCGCCAGCGACTCAGCACTGTTCACCCGAGTCGACCAGCGACCCGGTCGCCGCGACGCCGACCGCGCGATACCGGCCAGTCGCCTCGCTGCGTTCCCCCGCGCACTGGCCCGACTCCCCCGCAAATCCAAAGACATTGGTACGCAACATGATTGGATGGTAGCCCGGCGCGGTAGGAATGAACAAAGCTGGGTACCAAATGTTTACCGGCAGCATCGCTGCCCGCACGCATCGTGTTACCCCGTGCGCCAGCACCACTCGACACCGGTACCCGATGGCCCCGAGCGATCCCACACCGAGCCCCCGGACCGACGCGCCCCGCCCCCGGTTACCCGATCCGCGCTCGGCCCACTACACTGTCCATCCGCGCCCCTATAGCTCAGTTGGTAGAGCTACGGACTTTTAATCCGCAGGTCGTAGGTTCGAGCCCTACTGGGGGCACCTTGTCAGGCGTCCGGTTTATACCGGACGCCTGAGTCGTTTTCCGGTCAACTCATGGCACCGCGCATCCGCCGCACGGCGATCGAACACCACATTCCACGCGAGCTTTCCCATATTGTGGGCGCGATCCGCACGGGGCATCCCTGGGCAACAACCGATGACTCGATTGATTCTCAGGTTCCCATTACTCAGATCGCAGACAAGTCGACCACGCACCGCGACGAATGCGGTAAAGGTGGGCGTGCCGACATTGCGCAGCGGAGCCCGCAGGTGCGGGTTTGTCGGTCGTCGCGCTGGATCGACGCTCGATGTGACGGATGGCACCGATCTGATCGCCGATGCTCGATCCGATCATGCTGGGGCCTATCCGGCCGAGGCGAGCGGTGGCATACACCACAGACACGGTTCAGCGACGGCATCGGCGACAAACCTGGCGGTCTCCTCGGCTGCAGCGGCAAGTTCGGGCGGCATCAGCGCCGCGCTCGGAGAAGCGTTGGCCGAGAACGCAGCTGGTCAACTCGAGATGTGCTGCCGACGTTTCGGCCGCGAACGCTGAAGGAGAGCCGACCGCCGGACCGGCGGCTTTGTGCGTTACAGCACGCTGGGCTAACAGCTCTCGGCCCCTGACGATAAACCCCTTGCTGCGGGCCGAGCCCCTACACTCGGTGTGGTTGTCGAACGCCGACATCGGCATATGACCTCTATCACGAGGTCTCTTTTGTCAGCCAGATGCGTTTCGCATCACACCTACGGTGCCGTAAGGTATGGCCGCATCGGCACACGGTCTACCCCGGGGAACTGACCAGCAAGACGCACACACATGAAGGGCTTGTATATGGCAAGGGATCTGACTCAACTCGAGCTGCTCACGGAGTTGGAGCCGGTTGCCGAAGAAAACGTCAACCGGCACCTCTCCCTGGCAAAGGAATGGCATCCGCACGACTATGTCCCGTGGGATGAGGGCCGCAACTTCGCGGCACTCGGCGGGGTCGACTGGGACCCTGAGCAGTCCCGATTGAGCGAGGTCGCGAAGGCGGCCATGATCACGAACCTGCTCACCGAGGACAATCTGCCCTCCTACCACCGCGAGATCGCCGAGAACTTCTCGCAGGACGGTGCCTGGGGCACCTGGGTGGGCCGCTGGACCGCCGAGGAGAACCGCCACGGCATCGTCATGCGCGACTACCTCGTGGTGACCCGTGGCGTCGATCCCGTGGCGCTCGAAGAGGCGCGCATGATCCACATGACCAACGGATTCGCTTCGCCGACCGAGGCCGATGCGGGCTTCCTGCACTCGGTTGCGTACGTCACCTTCCAGGAGCTGGCCACCCGGGTCAGCCACCGCAACACCGGCAGGGTCTGTGACGACCCGATCGCCGACCGTATGCTGCAGCGCGTCGCCGCCGACGAGAACCTGCACATGATCTTCTACCGCAACATGTGCGGCGCGGCCCTGGATCTGTCCCCCGACCAGGCACTCGAGGCGATCACGCTGATCCTGGAGAACTTCCAGATGCCCGGTGCCGGTATGCCCAACTTCCGCCGCAACGGCGTGCTGATGGCCAAGCACGGCATCTACGATCTGCGCCAGCACCTCGAAGACGTGGTGCAGCCGGTGCTGAAGAAGTGGAACATCTTCGAGCGCACCGATTTCACCGCACGCGGCGAGGCCGTGCGCGAGCGGCTCGGCCTGTTCCTGGAGAAGCTGAGCCAGGATGTCGTCAAGTTCGAAGAGCAGCGCGATCGCATGCTCGCCCGTGAGGCGAAGAAGCGCGAGCTCGCCGGAATCGCTGGCTGATCTCGCCTCCGCAAAACGTAAACGCGCCGCCGCCGGAGAAATCCGGCGGCGGCGCGTTTATGTTCGGCAACGCCGATCTCGGTTGCGAACTTATAGCTTCAACCGTCGAAACTCGTTGCGGCGCTACTTGACCGGCAACGCGCCGTCGACACCGCCGACATCGGTGATCTTCCAATCCGTGTTCTTATCCAGAGTGACGTTGTAGGTCACCGTTGTCTGCGCGCCCTCCGGACTCTGCGCATTCGTCGAACTCACATTTACGAACACATCGACCTTGTAGATTCCGCCTTGCTCCGACATCACCTTTGCGGTAATCGGCGCGGCGGTGGAGGTCCACTTCAGCGGAACCAGAATCTGTTCGAGCTTGGGCGCGGTCGCATCGAACTTATTCGCAAGCTGCGGAACGGTATTCGCCTTCAGCTTGGCCACCCAGGACGGTATGTCCTGATAATTGACGGTGGCCGCACCAACCGCGTATTCGGTGCCCACCTGCTCGGCCTTCTTATCCGCGGCTTCCCGATCGTTTCGATCGGCGAGATCGCCGCGGGCCGAGACGAGAAAGCCGCTCAGTACGGCGACCGCGATCACCAACGCGCCGATAACCGCGCCGACGACCACGGTGGATACGCGAATCGACAGGGTGCCCGGCCGCCGGTCCGACGGTCGCCCGGACGTGCCCGCCCGGGTATCGGATGCCTTCGCCTCGGTCGCCTTGGCCAGCTCCGCGCCGGAGTCGCGGTCCGCACCCGATCCGGCGCCTTCGATCCGTTCCGTCATTGGCCCTCTCCGATGAGTCTGGTGGTCACGGGGTATACCCGCGAGTAACAGGCTACTGAGAGCGTCTGAGAAGGCTGTCGCGCCCTCGGCGCACGAGATGAGCCGGGCAGCTCGCGGCCTATGCCGAATCCGCCGACGATCCGGCCGAAAACCTCGACACTGAAGGTATTGCCGCCGAACCAGGCGGTGCGACTGGCCGCCGACAGTGCGCTGCGCCGACCGGCCAAAGCTCATAGGACCGTAGGAGGCCGAGGACATGTCCAGCACATCGAAGGGCGATGGGACGCTCACCGGCAAGGTTGTCGCGATCACTGGCGGGGCGCGCGGCATCGGTCGCGCCACCGCCGAGGCATTTCTCACCGCGGGCGCCGCGGTCGCGATCGGCGATATCGATGTCGAACTGGTGGCCAAGACGGCGGCGGAGTTGGGTGCGGACCCGGAAGCCAAGATCGTCGGCCTACCGCTCAATGTCACCGATCGCGCCTCGTTCGCCGCCTTCCTCGACACCGTGGACAGCGAGTTCGGGCCAGTGGATGTGCTCGTCAATAATGCGGGCATCATGCCGACTGGTCTGTTCGTTGACGAGGACGAGGCGATGACCGATCGGATCATCGACATAAACCTGAACGGGGTGATCCACGGTTCCCGGCTTGCCGTCCAACGCTTCAGGGACCGCGGTAGCGGGCATCTGATCAATATCGCGTCTTTGGCTGGGACACAGGGCTTTCCCGGTCTGGCCACCTACTGCGCGACCAAACACGCCGTGGTCGGATTCACCTCGGCGCTGCACCTCGAGATGAAGGAGCACGGTGTCCACGTCGGCGCGGTGCTGCCCGGCATCGTCCGCACCGAACTGTCGGCCGGTGCCAATATGCCGAACTGGATTACGCCGCTGACCACGGTTGACCCGGAGGATGTCGCACAGGCGATCGTGCAATCGGTACGAACGAACAAGCCACTGACCACCGTCCCCCGCAGGCTCGCCGCCATTATCAAGTCGGCCCAGCTACTGCCCTACCGCGCCCAGCTGCTCGTCGCCGAATTCACTGGAGCGACAACGGCTTACGCCCAAGCCGACCCCGCCGTACGCGAGATCTACCACCGCAGACTGCGCGACCAATAAGCGCGCAGATCGGCCGCAACGATTCCGTTCTCCACCATGCCGCCTGGCCATTGCCGCCGCTCGCGATGGCCTGCCCATGATTCGCGGCCAATTGAGCGCCTTGATCGTCGAGCACGCCTACGCCCGGCCAAAGCCGAACACCCCACATGCGCCAGCGCACATCGGACAGCGCGGCATTGATTCGCCGGAGTGAATCAGCGCACGTCGGCCCCACAGCTTGGGGCCGTCCCGGGAGCGAATGAGACACTGGTGGGCGTGACGATTACTGCTGAGGCCGAGAGCACGCTGCGGATCGGACCGTATCCGGTCGATCCGGCGGTGGTGCTCGCGCCGATGGCGGGCATCACCAACCTGGCGTTTCGGAAGTTGTGCCGGGAGTTCGGCAGCTCCACGTCGATCTATGTGTGCGAGATGATCACCGCGCGGGCGGTGGTCGAACGCAATGAGAAGACGCTGCACATGATGTCGTTCGACGAGGACGAGCATCCGCGCTCGATGCAGCTCTACGGTGTGGATCCGGCCACACTCGGCGAGGCCGTGCGGATCATTGTCGGCGAGGGCTGGGCCGACCACATCGATCTCAACCTCGGCTGCCCGGTGCCGAAGGTCACACGACTGGGTGGCGGTGCGGCACTGCCGTACAAGCGCGCGCTGTTCAGCAAGATCGTCAAGGCGATGGTTTCCGGCGCCGAACCGGCCGGTGTCCCGGTGACGGTGAAGTTCCGCATCGGCATCGACGACGAGCACCTCACCTACTTGGACGCGGGCCGCATCGCCGAGGCCGAGGGCGCCAAGGCCGTCGCACTGCATGCCCGCACCGCCGCACAGCGGTATTCGGGCCAGGCCGACTGGACGGCGATCGCTCGACTCAAGGAGGCCGTCACCACCATTCCGGTGCTCGGCAACGGCGATATCTTTTCCGCCGCCGACGCGGTGCGGATGATGGACGAAACCGGTTGCGACGGAGTCGTTGTCGGCCGCGGCTGCCTCGGCCGTCCGTGGCTGTTCGCCGAATTGCAGGCGGCACTGCGCGGCGAAGCACTGCCCGAGGCACCGAATCTCGGACGCGTCGGCGAGGTGCTGTATCGGCACGGCGCCCTGCTCGCCGAACACCTCGGCGAGGACAAGGCCATGCGCGATCTGCGCAAACATATGGCCTGGTATCTGATGGGCTTCCCGGTCGGCGCGGACCTGCGCCGGTCCTTCGCCACCGTGTCGAGCCTCACGCAATTGCAGGATCTCATCGGCGAACTCGACCCGACCGCGCCGTTCCCCCGCGACGCCGAGGGCCCACGTGGACGCCAGGGGTCGCCGGGCAAGGTGGCGCTGCCGCACGGCTGGCTCGATGATCCCGATGATCCGGCCGTGCCCGCGGGCGCGGATCTGATGCACAGCGGCGGCTGATCGGTCAGTGCAATCGCACTGTGACCCGAGTGTCAGAAGCCCTCCGACCAGCGCACATTCTGATTCGCAACGGAACATCGGCCCGTCGATTTCGCACTGGACTGGCTCGCCGTGGCGGAATCGTTATCATTGGCGGAATCGGTCATGCCGGTCGAAAGCGGCCGAAACGGCAGCGAAGACGAAAAGCGAGGTTCGTTGGTGGGTGACGATCGGCACGGGCAGTCGCCACGGCCCGGAGGTCGCGCCCCGTGGGAGCGCTATCCCACGGCGGATTACACCGAACGCGACGGTGCACGGTCGTCCCGCAGAGCCCGACATAACGATCCCGACTCCAGCTCGGCACCGCTGACGGTTCAGGACCTGGTCCAGAAGGTCGACAACGAACGCAGCGGGCGCAGACGGCGGTCCACGACACCGGACGCACCGCCCACGCACGCGAACCGGGCCGCGCCGACGCCGCCCGAACGTCAAGCCGATACCCCGCCGCGCAAATCGAGCGCCGCATCCGCGCGCCAAGCGGACGCGCCGCCGCGCACCTCGGCCATGCCAGCCGGACGCAAAGCCGACGCACCTCGTACCTCGAGCAACCCGGCCGCGCGCAAAGCCGACGCGCCGCGCACCTCGGCCATGCCCACCGGACGCAACGACGCGGCGCCTCGCACGTCGAGCACCGCGGCCGGACGCAAGGCCGACGCACCCCGCACCTCCAGCACCCCCGCCGCACGCAAAGCCGACGCACCCCGCACCACGGCCACCCCAGCTGCGAGCCGTTCCGCGTCCTCTCCGGTCGTCGACGACATCGCGGGCACCCCGACAACCGCGCGCACCGGAAAACGCCGCGCATCAACGGTTTCCGGGAAAGAGCCACCCGAGGTCGTCACCGACGTAATACCCCCGGTCGAGGAAGCCCCGCGCCCGAAGAAGCGTGCCAATGGCTGGCCGACCACCGATCCGGACGCCCCGAAAACCGCGGCCGCGTCCACCCGCGTCGGCCTGTCCCGGCTCGCCGCGAGTCGGCAGCGCCGCAATAAGCGGCTGCAAGTCGCGGGCCGGGCCGGGCTGACAATCTGCGCGGTGGTCGCACTGCTGGTCACCGGCGGCGGCTGGAGTTATCTACGCTCGACCGCCAATGGCTTCACCCAGGTCTCCGCGCTCGACGACCACCCGGAAGACGTCCTCGATTCCGGCGCCCAGCTGGGCGACGAGAACTACCTGCTCGTGGGCACCGACACCCGCGCGGGGGTCAACGGTCAGGTCGGCGCGGGCACACTGGACGATGCCGAGGGCTCCCGGGCCGACACGGTCATGCTGGTGAACATCCCCAAGAACCGCTCGCGCGTCGTGGTGGTCTCGTTCCCCCGCGACCTCGATGTCAGCCGTCCGCAGTGCAACGGCTGGGACAACGACAAGGCCGAGTACACCAACGAGGTCTTCCCCGCGGCCATGGGCGACAAGCTCAATGCCGTGTACGCGCTCGCCGGACCGAAGTGTCTTGTCAACGTGATCCGCAAGATGACGGGTCTGAGCATCGGACACTTCATCGGCATCGACTTCGCCGGATTCGAGGCCATGGTCGATCAGGTCGGCGGTGTCGATGTCTGTACGCCGAAGCCGATCATCGACGGCATCCTCGGCACCGTGCTGGAAAATCCGGGCCGCCAGCACATCAACGGCGAGACCGCGCTCAACTATGTGCGCGCCAGGCACGTCTACGGCGAGGAACGCAGCGACTACGACCGGATCAACCGGCAACAGCGCTTCCTGGCCTCGCTGCTGCGCGGCGCGCTGTCGAGCCGGGTGCTCTTCGATCCGGGCAAGTTGAACGGCTTCATCTCCGCGTTCACCAGCCATACCTTCGTCGACAAGGTGCAGCCGACCGACCTGCTGACCCTCGGTCGTTCGCTGCAGAAGGTCGACGCGGGCGCGGTCACCTTCCTGACCATCCCCACCGCGGGTACCACCTCATACGGCAACGAGATCCCCCGCGATTCGGATATCAAGGCGATCTTCCGCGCCATCATCGATGACCAGCCGCTGCCCGGCGAGAAGAAGTCCACCCCGGCCCCGGGTTCGATCCCGTCGTCCCAGCCCGCGCCGCCGAAGCTGACGGCGGTCGATCCGAGTTCGGTATCGCTGCTGGTCTCCAATGGGTCGGAGACGCCGGGTGCGGCCAATAAGGCGGCGACCAAGCTCGGCAACCAGGGCTTCCAGATCTACAACACCGGCAATTACTCCGGCGGAAATTCCGAGGTCGCCACCAAGGTGCGCTTCGGGCCCGGCCACGAGGCCGAGGCGGCCACGGTGGCCAGTTCCATTCCCGGGGCGACCATGGAACAGGCGAACTCGCTCGGCGGCATCGTCGAGGTGGTGATCGGTGCCGATAATCCGACCGTCCGCACCCCCACGCCGGTCGGCGACCCGATCCAGAATGTGTCCGTCACCGTGTCGAGTGCGGAACCGGTCACACTGCCCTCGGACCTGGAGCACGTCAACGCCGCGGATGAAACCTGCAAGTAGGGGCGGGCGCTAGCTGGGGCAACACCGTCGCAATCGTGCGGCACCCCCCATTAACCCTGTGTTGGTGACTAGGTCAGCACCTGGCATTAGTGTCTCTTTTCATGCGTGTCATCTACAACGAGCAAATGGCCGACCTCGCCCACCTGCTGGGCGAGATGGCCGGACTGGCGGGTTCGGCAATGGAACGGGCCACCCAGTCGCTGCTCCAGGCCGATCTCACTCTGGCTGAATCGGTGATCAGCGAGGGCGACCGGATCGCCGAAATGATCACCGATGCCGAGGAGAAGGCGTTTGCCCTGCTTGCGCTGCAGGCGCCGGTGGCGGGTGATCTGCGGCAGGTAGTGAGCGCGATCCAGATCGTCCAGGACGTCAACCGGATGGGCGCGCTGGCGCTGCACGTCGCCAAGGTGACCCGGCGGCGTCACCCCAACCACGCGCTACCCGAAGCGGTGAACGGCTACTTCGCGGAAATGGGCCGGATCGCGGTGAATATGGGCGCCGGTGCCAGGGAGGTGCTCGAGTCCCGCGATCCGCAGCGCGCCGCACAGCTCAACGAGGACGACGAGGCGATGGACGATCTGCACCGTCACCTGTTCACGCTGCTGATGGACCGGGACTGGAAGTACGGCGTCGCGGCGGCCGTCGATGTGACGCTGCTCGGGCGCTACTACGAGCGCTTCGCCGACCATGCCGTGGAGATCGGCCGCCGGGTGATTTTCCTGGTCACCGGTGAGCTGCCGCCGGATCCCGACGCGGAGCTGTAGTTCCGGTTGCTGGACAACAATGAAGGCCCGCATTGCTTATGCGGGCTTTCCCGTCTCCCGCACCTTCAGGCGCCAGACTCATGTGCCTGAAGATGACATCGGCGGACCGACGGTACGAGCGGATCGTGTCAGCCCGTCCCCGCGAGTTACCCAGGTACTCACGAAATCAGTTGAGTCGGCTGGAAATAAAGGCCCGCGCTTGGCGGGCCTTTCGTAATTCTGCTATCCGAAGCGACCGGAGATGTAGTCCTCCGTCGCCTTCTGACCCGGGTTGGAGAAGATCTTCTCGGTATCGTCGATCTCGATCAGCTTGCCCGGCTTGCCCTGCGCCTCCAGGTTGAAGAACCCGGTCTGATCGCTCACGCGCGCGGCCTGCTGCATATTGTGCGTCACGATGACGATGGTGAATTCCTTCTTCAGCTCGGTGATCAGGTCTTCGATCGCCAGGGTGGAGATCGGGTCCAGCGCCGAACACGGCTCGTCCATCAGCAGCACATCGGGCGATACCGCGATGGCGCGTGCGATGCACAGGCGCTGCTGCTGACCGCCGGAGAGGCCGCCGCCCGGCTTGTCCAGCCGGTCCTTGACCTCGTTCCACAGGTTGGCGCCGCGCAACGAACGCTCGGCGACCTCGTCGAGCTCCTTCTTGTTGCGCACACCCTGCAGCTTCAGTCCGGCCACCACATTGTCGCGAATCGACATGGTGGGGAACGGATTCGGGCGCTGGAACACCATGCCGATGGTGCGACGCACGCCGACGGGATCGACGGTGGAGCCGTAGATGTCCTCGCCGTCCAGCAGCACCCCGCCCTCGACGCGGGCATTCGGGGTCACCTCGTGCATCCGGTTGAGCGAACGCAGCACGGTGGACTTGCCGCAACCCGACGGGCCGATGAAGGCGGTCACGCTGCGCGGCAGTACCGACAGCTTGACATCGGCAACCGCATGGAATTTGCCGTAGTAGATATTCAGGTCTTTGACGTCGATCCGCTTGGCCATTTTTCCGTTCGCTTCTATCGGTTCCGCGTGAGCAGCTTGTTGACGACCGCGGCCGCCGCGTACAGCAGGGCGATCAGCAGGATCAGTGTCAGCGCCGCACCCCACACCCGCGCCCGGCCCGCAGGCTCCGGATTCGCCAACTCTTGGTAGATCAACAGCGGCAGCGAGGCCATATTGCCGTCGAAGAGATTGGTGTTGATCGACTTGCTGTAGCCGACCAGCACCAGCACCGGCGCGGTCTCACCCATGACGCGGGCGAGCGCGAGCAGGATGCCGCTGATCATGCCCGGCGCCGCGGTCGGCACTACGATCCGAACGATGGTCTTCCACTTGGGAATTCCGAGTGCGTAGGAGGCCTCACGCAACTCGTCGGGAACCAGCTTCAGCATTTCCTCGGTGCTGCGGATAACCACCGGCAGCATCAGCAGTACCAGCGCCAGCGATACCGCGAAGGAGCTCTGCGGGAAGCCGAATGTCGCGATCCACAGTGCGAAGATGAACAGGGCCGCGACGATGGACGGCACGCCCGCGAGGATGTCCACCATGAAGGTGGTCACCTTGGCCAGCACGCCACGGCCGTATTCGACCAGGTACACCGCGGCCATGATGCCCAGCGGCACCGCGATGATCGCGGCGACGACGGTCTGCACGATGGTGCCGTAAATCGCGTGGTACACACCGCCGCCGGACTGGTCAGGCAGGATGCCCTTCTGCGATTTCTGCCACCAGTCCGGCGAGACGACGGACTCCAGGCCCTTCGATATCACCATGAACAGCACCCAGATCAGCGGCACGAGTGCGATCGCGAAGCAGAGCCAGACCACCGCGGTGGCGATGTTGTTCTTGATTCGTCGCCCGGTGCTCACATGCCGGAAGGTGGGCGCCTTGACCGGCTTGTCGAGAGTCGTTGTGGTCATTACCCGTTCACCCTTCCACCGGATACGAGCCGCGCCAGCGCATTGACGATGAAGGTCAGTGCGAACAGCACGAAGCCCGCCGCGATATAGGCACCGGTCGGCAGCGGCTGACTGAATTCCGAAGCGGCGGCGGCGATTTTGGAGGCGAAGGTGTAGCCGCCGTCGAACAGCGACCAGTGTCCGGCCTGCGCCGAGGTACGCAGGATGACCAACACCGCGATCGTCTCACCGAGCGCACGGCCGAGGCCGAGCATGGATCCGGCGATCACACCGCTGCGGCCGTAGGGCAGCACCGTCATTCGCACCATTTCCCATTTGGTCGCGCCGAGCGCCTGCGCGGCCTCGATGTGCGAGACAGGCGTCAGGTTGAAGACCTCACGCGAGACCGAGGTGATGATCGGCAGGATCATCACCGCGAGCACCACGCCCGCGGTGAAGACGGTGCCGCCACCGGAGATCGACACATTGCCGTCGGCGAAAAGGAAGAACCAGCCCAGCTTTTCGTTGAGGAATGTCTCCACGGGCTCGAGCTTCGGCGCGAGCACCAGGAAGCCCCACAGACCGAACACGATCGACGGCACCGCTGCCAGCAGATCGACCAGCATCGCGAACGGACGCGCCATCGGCTTCGGCGAATAGTGCGTCAGGAACAGCGCGATGCCCACACCGATGGGCACCGCGATGGTCAGCGCCAGTATCGAGCTCAGCACCGTGACCATGAGCAGGTCACGGATACCGAACCGCAGGTGGTCGGCATTGGTGGTGTTGAACTCGCTACTGGTGAAGAAGTTCGCCTCGTTCGCCATGATCGAGGGCCACGCCCGGATCAGTAGGAATAGGGCGATCAGTGCGATGGCCGCCACGACCGTGGCACCCGCTGCGGTGGCAAGCGACCGGAAGACGACCTCGGCCCCTTGGTTGTGGCCTTTCCTGGCCGGTGTCGCGGCCGGATCTTTCGGTGAGTCCGGTTCGGTGCTCGGTTCACTCGACATAGGGGCAGTATCTCCAGCCGCCAACGGACCAGTCGAGTCCGACTGGTCCGCGGCGGACACCTCAGGGTGCACGGTCATGGCGTTGCGGCTATCAGTTGATGGCGTTGATCGCGGTGGTCAGCTTGGTCTTGAACTTGTCCGGGATCGCGACGTAGCCCGCGGTGTCCAGACCCTTCTGGCCGTTGTTGACGGCCGAGGTCAGGAATGCCTTGACCGCCTTGGCGGTATCGGCGTCGGCGTACTTCGAGCAGACGATCTCGTAGGTCGGCAGGATGATCGGGTACGCACCGGCCGCGGTCGGCTTGTAGAACGAGGAGGTGTCGAGCACCAGGTCGTTGCCCTCGCCCTTGATCTTCACGCTGTCGACGGCCTTGGCCGCGGACTCCGGGGTCAGCTTGACCGGGTCCTTGGATGCCGAGGTGACGATCTGCGCGATGGACAGGTTCTGCGCCTTGGCGAAGGACCACTCGTTGTAGGTGATCGAGTTCTTGGTGCTCTTGATGGCGGCCGAGGTGCCCTCATTGCCCTTGGCGCCCTCACCGATACCGCCGTTGAAGGTCTTGCCCGCGCCCTTGCCCCACGCGCCGTCGGCGGCGGCGTCCAGGTAGAGCTGGAAGTTGTCGGTGGTGCCCGACTCATCGCTGCGGAAGATCACCGAGATCTTGTCCGAGGGCAGCTTGGCGGTCGGGTTCAGCGCCTTGATCTCCGGGGCGTCCCAGGTGGCGATGGCGCCGTTGAACACCTTGGCGGCGGTCGGGCCGTCGAGCACCAGATCGCTCACGCCGTCGATGTTGTAGGTGATGGCGATCGGGCCGAAGACGGTCGGCAGGTTCCACGCCGGGGCGCCGCAGCGTTCCTGTGCCTTGGCGGGCTCACCCTTCTTCTCGCTCAGCGGCGAGTCGGACCCGGCGAAATCGGTTTGGCCGCCGAGGAATTCGTTGACGCCAGCGCCGGAACCGCTGGAGGTGTAGTTCAGTGTGGAGCCGCTGCAGTTCGCCTCGTAGGCGGCGACGAAGCGGTCCATGGCGTTCTTCTGGGCCGAGGAACCGCTGGCCTTCAGGGCCTTCTTACCGCCGCAGGCGACGTCGACCTTGGCGCCGGAATCGCCGGTGGCAGAGGTGTTGTCGTCACTGCCACAGGCGGCCAGGGGCATGGCGACGGCGGCCAGCACACCGATCAGGGCGCTGCTGCGCTTGAAGTTCACTTATTCCTCCGGGGAATCGCGTTCGACACGCCCGGTCCCTCACCGGCCCGGGCGGGTTTCGTGGTGCCGTTCGCGGGGAACTTGCGCACCAGGCGGCAACGGTGCCGCCCTTATGTAACGTAAGGTCGCTCGGTTGACAGTTGGACCAAGCTGGGTGAACGGAGGGTGAACACCCCGGCGCGAATGCGTCCCTAGTGTGTGACATTTGCCCCAGTGTTACTCGAGTAACCCCGGCGGTCCGCCTGTTATTCAGTCGGCGGCCGAATACGCGACATCGATATGCGCCGCTGCGAAGCCGAGTCGCGTGTAGGTGCGCACGGCCGCGGTGTTGTCCGCCTCGGTGTAGAGCAGAACCTCCGGCAGGCCGCGTTCACGCAGGTAGCGCAGGCCCGCGAGGGTAAGCAGGCGGCCGAGTCCGCTACCCTGTGCGGCCGGGTCGATGCCTACTACATAAACCTCGCCGACCGGCGGGGTCTGCTCGTAATGCACCTTGGTCCAATGAAATCCGAGGATGCGGTCCGGATCGGCCGGATCCACGGCTATGAACAGCCCCTTCGGATCGAACCAGGACTCCGCACGCCGGACCGCGATCTCGCGATCGGTCCAGCCACCCTGTTCCGGATGCCAGGCGAAGGCGGCGTTATTGACACGCAATAGTTCGGCATCGTCGGCGGAGCCCTCATAGGTCCGCAGCGCGAGACCTTCCGGAACCGCCAGCTCCGGTAGCTCCGGTGTTGCCATCGACCGTCGCATCTGCCACAACTCCCGTACGACACGCAGTCCGAGCCTGGTCGCGAGCGCCGCCGCGGCGGGCCGATTTCCGTGCGCCCAGACCCGAGCACCCGATCCGCCCTTCGCCAGTGCGGCCGAGACCAATTCGGCACCGATGCCACGGCCACGCGCTGCCGGATCGACGGCGACCTCGGCCATTGCGGGGTGTTCGCCATGTGCGGGAACGAGATTCGCGTAACCGGCGACGACACCGTCACGCAGCGCCACCAGATGTTCGGCCGCGGAATCTGCCGCGGCCAGCGAGAGTACGGCCTGTTCGGAAACCGGCGCGACACCGTCGGCGGCACTCACTCGCTCGAGCAACTCACGCACCGCCCGCGCCACCTCGGCATCGAGCTCGGTGCTCCAGCGCAGTGTCGTATCAACCATGAGCATCTCCCTCGTCGATCCGGTACCGCGAGGAACGCGCGAATCCCCCGCGCGATTCCATCCGACCGAGATCAGGTGGAACTGGTGGCGGCTTCTCGACGAACGCCGCCATGGCTGTCCTCGACCAGCTACGGCACGGAACCGTTGACGGTGACGGGTGGGGAGTCGTCGGTGCCCTCGGCGGATTCGTCGTCGTGGAAGGTGACGTGGTCGCCCTTGTTGGTGCGCGCTGGACGGACGGCCTTGTAGCCGACATTGCGGACGGTGCCGATCAGCGATTCGTATTCGCTGCCGAGCTTGGCGCGCAGGCGTCGCACGTGCACGTCGACCGTGCGGGTGCCACCGAAGAAGTCGTAACCCCACACCTCCTGCAGCAGCTGGGCCCGGGTGAAGACCCGGCCCGCGTGCTGTGCGAGGTATTTGAGGAGTTCGAATTCCTTATAGGTGAGATCCAGCGGGCGACCGCGCAGCCGGGCGGTATAGGTGCCCTCATCGATCACCAATTCGCCGAGGGTGATCTTGCCGGTGTTCTCTGGGCTCGCGACACCGCCATTGCGGCCGACCAGCAGGCGCAGCCGGGCGTCCAGCTCGGCCGGTCCGGTGCCGGGCAGCAGGATGTCGTCCAGGCCCCAGTCGGCATTGACCGCGACCAGTCCGCCCTCGGTCAGCACGGCGACCACCGGCACCGACGAGCCGGTGCTGCCGAGCAGTCGGCACAGGCCACGGGCCGCCGCCAGGTCGGTGCGCGCGTCCACCAGCGCGACATCGGCGGTCCCCGCCTCGAGCAGGGACGCCACCTCGGTCGGCGCCGGGCGCACACTGTGCGCCAGCAGCGACAGTGCGGGCAGTACCGACTCAGGGTTGGGGTCGGAGGTCAGCAGGAGCAGCTCCACAGGCTCTCCTCCCATCTAGTAGCTCCGGACAACAGCCACACCGCCGGGGCCACGTCGCTAATCACAGGTAATCGGATGCAAGATTAGCGCGTGAACACCGATGACCTCGCCATCCGGGGTTAGTGTGGCACCTCGACGCCGGACGTGCGATACCCGAATCGCACCGCCAAGTAGTGTTGCCCGCATGCGCAAGCTGATCATCGGGCTGCTGTGCCTCGCGGCACTGGCGGTAGTCATCGATTTCGGCGCCGCCGCCTACTCCGAGTATCGCGTGTCGCGTGCCCTGCGTGTCGGCGCCGATCTCACCGCCGATCCCGATGTGGTCATCTATGGGTTTCCCTTTCTCACCCAGGCGCTCGACGGCCGCTACCAGACCGTCGATATCCGCGCGCGCGTCATGCGCCCCGATATTCCCGGTGAGATTTCGGTCGGTGCGACGCTGACCGGAGCCCACCTTTCCCTCGGCGATCTCACCGACGGGAACGTGCGCGCGGTGCCGGTGGATCGGGTCGAGGGACAGATGCGGCTCGAGCCGACCGAACTCGGCAGGCTGTTCAAAATCCCTGACCTGCAAGTACATTCGGCACCGGGGAACAAATCCGACGGAACGGGCGGATCGGGCGGGTCCGGCATGACCACCGGTGGGCAGCTCCTGCTCACCGGCACCATGCCCGGCAAGACGCCGAGCAAGCCGGGCGGACCGCTCGGCGGTGACAATGTGAGTGTGACCGCAGACCTCGTTGTCGACGGTGATCAGGTGAAGATCATCGCGACCAGCATCTACCGTGGTACGGGTGATGCCACGACGACCGCGGTCGTCACCGATACCGAGCGCCCCAAGGTGCTCGAGCAGTTCACCCGCACCATCGATACGAACGAACTGCCGTTCGGGCTGCGGCCGACGAAGGTCTCCGCACAGGGCGGCCAGATCGTCATCGAGGCCAAGGCGGAGAACGTGACCATCGACCTGGACAGATTGCGGCGACCATGATTGAAATCACAATCCTGCTGGTGGTGGTGCTTGCCGCGGTGGCGGTCGGGGTGCTGCTGCGGCGCCGCGACGGCAAGTTGCGCGCGAGCGATACCGAGGCACAGGCCGAATCGGCGCGCACCGATCTGCTGGCCTCGGTCGGCGCCGACAACTCGGGCCCGGCGGTGCTGCACTTCTCCGCCGACTGGTGCGGACCGTGCGCCGCGGTGCGCCGGGTGGTCGCCGGGGTGACCGAGGAATTGTCCGGATCGCCGCGCCCGCCGCTGGATATCGAGGTCGATATCGATGCCGAACCCGCGCTGGCGAAGGAACTGAATGTGCTCTCGCTGCCGACCACCTTCGTCTTCGATATCGAAGGGCGGGAACGATTCCGGATCTCCGGCGTTCCCAAATCCGCGGACCTGCGCACCGCACTCGAACCGCTGACGGTGGGATAACTCTTCCGGTGGATCGCCGCTAACGGTGGAAAAACAGGGCGTGACAAGGGTTCATAGCAACTGTGACGAACCCCGGGTCCAATTCCCCGGCCGAACCAGGTAAACTCCTCTGCGTGCAAGCCAACCACGAGCTGATGCTCACCCGACGCCGCACAGTTGATCTGTGTCGCCTCGGTGGTTGTTGCTGCCTGTGTGGCTGAGCGGTCGGCTCCGTCAGAATTCCTGATGCCGACCTGCGTCCGTCGTGCGAGTGATCTCTTGATCCCCCGGCGAACTGGCATTTTTCCCGCCAACAGCGAAATTCAGCGCAGGAGTACGCACAATGTCCACAAATTCCCGAAACACAACCGTTGAGACCGGAATTCCCGCCGTCGTCGACGTGCGCGGGCCACGCTTCGCCGCATGGCTCACCACCGGCGTGCTCGTTCTGGTCCTGCTCGCCGCCGCCGTTTCGACTCCGGTCGCCGCGGTGCTCATCGCCGCCCAGGCGGTGGTGTTCGCGATCGGCGCGGCCTACGGGCCGCGTCGGCATCCGTACGGCCGGATCTTCGCCGCGTTCGTCGCGCCGCGCCTGGGTCCGACCCTCGAAACCGAACCCGTGGCACCGCTGCGGTTCGCCCAATTACTCGGCCTGGTCTTCAGTGCCGTCAGCCTGCTGGGTTTCCTGGTCGGCTCCACCGTCGTCGGCGCGGTGTTCGCCGGCTTCGCCCTGTTCGCGGCGTTCTTGAATGCGGCGTTCGGGATCTGCCTGGGTTGCCAGATCTATCCGCTGGTCGCCCGACTCCGCCGGAACCCGTCCCCGGCGAACTGACACTGCAAGTCACCACCCCGAAAGGAACAACATGGCTCGCTCCGATGTCCTGGTCTCCGTTGACTGGGCCGAAGAGAACCTCAACGCCCCCGGCGTCGTCTTCGTCGAGGTCGATGAGGACACCTCCGCCTACGACGGCGGCCACATCGAGGGTGCCGTTCGGCTCGACTGGAAGAAGGACCTGCAGGATCAGGTTCGTCGCGACTTCGTGAACCAGGAGCAGTTCTCCGATCTGCTCTCGGCGCGCGGAATCTCGAACGACGACGAGGTCGTGCTCTACGGCGGCAACAACAACTGGTTCGCCGCGTACGCCTACTGGTACTTCAAGCTGTACGGCCACAACAACGTCAAGCTGCTCGACGGCGGCCGCAAGAAGTGGGAGCTCGACGGCCGTCCGCTGTCCCGCGACGCTGTGAACCGTCCTGCCACCCAGTACAAGGCCGCCGCCCCCGACCTGTCCATCCGCGCGTTCCGCGATGAGGTCATCGCCGCCATCGGCGCCAAGAACCTGGTCGACGTGCGCTCCCCCGACGAGTTCTCCGGCAAGATCCTGGCTCCGGCCCACCTGCCGCAGGAGCAGAGCCAGCGCCCCGGCCACATCCCCGGCGCCATCAACGTGCCGTGGAGCAAGGCCGCGAACGAGGACGGCACCTTCAAGTCCGATGCCGAGCTGGCCGAGATCTACGGCGAGGCCGGACTGGACGGAACCAAGGACACCATCGCCTACTGCCGCATCGGTGAGCGCTCCTCGCACACCTGGTTCGTGCTGCAGGAGCTGCTTGGCCACCAGAATGTCAAGAACTACGACGGCAGCTGGACCGAATACGGCTCGCTCGTCGGTGCACCGATCGAGTTGGGAGAGTAATCACATGTGCGCAGCACCTACCCAGGGACAGGCCATTCCGGCCGGAGTGGATGTCGAGAAGGAAACCGTCATCACCGGCCGCGTGCTGAGCACCGACGGTCAGCCGGTCGGCGGCGCGTTCGTGCGCCTGCTCGACGGCAACGGTGACTTCACCGCCGAGGTCGTTGCCTCGGGCACCGGTGATTTCCGCTTCTTCGCGGCACCGGGCGCGTGGACCGTGCGGGCGTTGTCCTCCTCGGGCAACGGCTCGGCCGAGGTTCGTCCGGAGGGCGCGGGCATCCACGCCGTGGATGTGGCAGTCGCCAAGTAAGCAATCACGTCGACGGCCCCGTCGTTTCCCGGTAACCGGGAAGCAACGGGGCCGTTGTGCTGGGCGGGACGCAACTCGTTAGACTCCAGTTGTGGTCCTCTTCTTCGAGATTCTGCTGGTGGCCGTGGCCGTTCTGATCGGCTGGTTCGGCCTGTACGTCTTCTACCGGTTGTTCACCGAATCATGAGTGAACTCGCGAGCGAAGGTTCCAACCCGGCCGAGCGAGCGAGTGAACAACTGAACGGCAACGGCCCGGCCGAGTCCGCGCCCCGCCGCAGTGGCGACGAGGCCGTGGCCGAGGCGGCCGAACGGGCGAAATGGACTGGTGCGCGCAATATTCCGGGGCTACCGGATCTGCCGCTGCCCGAGGACACCGCGAATCTGCGGCTCGGTCCGGATCTGAGTTCGTCGATGCTCGCCCTGCTGCCGATGGTCGGCGTGTGGCGCGGTGAGGGCGAGGGCAACGATCCCGCTCGCGGCGATTACCGCTTCGGGCAGCAGATCATCGTCTCCCACGACGGTGGCGACTATCTGTCCTGGGACTCCCGTTCCTGGGTCATCGAATCCGACGGTTCCTACGGCGGCCCCGATCTGCGCGAGAGCGGCTTCTGGCGGGTCGGCATCGACGGAGACGACGAGGTCATCGAACTGCTGCTTACCCACAGCACCGGCATCGTCGAACTGTTCTACGGCACCGCGCTGACCCAGTCCTCCTGGGAACTGGCCACCGATGTCGTCATCCGCAGCCAATCCGGCATCGTCGTCGGCGGAGCCAAACGGTTGTACGGCATTGTCGAAGGTGGCGACCTCGCCTACGTGGAGGAGCGGGTAGTCGCCGACGGTCCCCTGGAGCCTCGCCTGTCGGCACGTTTGCAGCGCTACATCGGTTAGTCGCGCGGCCAGATCGATGTCAGGTCGATGTCGATCGGGAAGGGGACGCTGATTTTCAGGCGGTCGCGGAAGATGCCGACCAAGCCATAAGTTGTTGTGGCAGGGTCGAGTTCGTACGCGTAGACGACGGGTTCATCGTCTCGCCGTTCGATCCGCCAGTAATGCCGAATCCCAGCCTTGGCATATTTACCCGGCTTGGTCTCGCGGTCGCGTTCCTCTGAATCCGGAGACACTGCCGCAACCGCGAGCGCAACATCCTCGGCGAAGTAGTACGTCGATGGGTCATCGCGCAGATACGCGGCCGCGGTCACGACGAGAACTTCCGGCTCGGGCATCTGACGCTTGCCCAGCCGCACCGACATCTCTCGATCGGCCCGTAGGTGCGCCGGGGTTTGCACGTCCAGCTTCTCCCAGAAGACTGAGACGACTCGACTGTGCCACTTTTCCTGCGGGCTTGCGAAGACCAGGCCGCCATCGATCAACTCGGTGTGCCTGGGCAGGCCGCGCAGTGCCAAGAAGTCCTCGACTGTGAATCCGCCGTGGGGTGGGATCAACCAGTCGGGCAACGGCTCAACGGTCATGGGCCTACCGTAGCGGCCGTCGGAGTGGAACCTCACCGGAAAACGATGGTTAGAACTATGGTGTGCGCGAATCAGGTTGGGTGCCAGGTGACGAGGAGTTCATCGGCGAGGGTTTCGATGGCGAGTTTGGATCCGTTCACCTCGAGGACGGCGGCGCGCAGGCGGTCGTCGTGCAGGCGGGATTCGGAGACGGCGGCGATGTGCGAGCCGATCAGTTGTGAGTACGGGAGTTCGGAGCCGACGTCGAAGGCGGTGTATTTGCCGGATTCGGCGACGTACTCGATGTATTCGGGTTCGGTGAGCCCGGCGAACGGGTCGCGCCACGGGGTCGATGCGACGAGAAGTTCCTCGCCGTCGGTTCCGGCGTCCAGGAGCAGCACCGAACCGTCGTCGAAGGTCAATTCGATGGGGCCTTCGGTGCGGTCGACATCATTGCCCTGAACGTAGAACATGCGGCGAACCGCCCTGATGCGGCGTCCAACCACTGCCGCGAGACCCTCCGATGGCATCGGCTACCCCTCGTGTCGAACCCGGTCGCCGGACTCTACCGTCCGAGGGAATTGTGCCGAAAAAGGAACGGCCCCCGAGCCATACCCTGCTGGCGGCGAAGCCTGCACGGGTCCCGGTCGGACTAGACCGGTAGCTCGGGGGCCGGGTGGCTGCCTGGAATTCGCTCAGCACTCGCGAACGGAATCCGTTGCAGCGGTGGCGCTAGCGGACAGCCACCTCACAAGTCCTATGAACATACATTCTTCGAACCACCTCCTTCCTTGTGTACTGACGAATCTAGTCACCGATCAGAAGGTCGGCAACGGAATTTCGCGTGGCGCTGAACCGGGGCGCTCCTCGACTTCCGCAGATTCCGCAAAAGTGGTCGTTACCTGGCCCGATGCACCTATGTGCAGCACCACTTCGGCACGGTGGTCGACTGGCAGCTGATGTGTGACGACAACCACGATTCGGTCGGGTTCGACCAGGCCGCTTTCGATGTCGAGCAGCTCGCGCAGCAGTCGGGCACCCGCCTCGGCCTCGAGATGTTCGGTCGGCTCATCGAGCAGTAGCACCCGCGCGGGCGAAATGAGCGCGCGAGCGAGCAGAATCCGCCGCCGCTGCCCACCCGAAACCGCCGCCGCTCCCCCGACCAGGTCGGTGTGCACACCATCCGGCAGCGATTCCAGCCAATCCCCGAGGCCGAGCGCGCACAAGGCACTCTCGGCCGCTTCGACCGTGAGATCCCCACGCGCGACACGCAGGTTCTCGAGCACGGAGGTGCCGAAGATGTGCGCATCCTCGGCAAAGAACGTTACGCCGGGCGCGGGCGTACCGAACAACCCGGCCCATGCCATGAGCAATGTGGTCTTACCCGCACCGCTCGGCCCGACGACGGCAATCCGCTTGCCCTCGGGACGCTCAGGCAGGTTGCCCGGCAACAGATCTCGCGCATCGCGGAAGCCTTCATCGGCAGCCAGCCGATCGGATGCCTGCGATTCGCCATCCGACGACGAACCAGCGACACCACACCCGATGCCCTCGGCAGAGCCGGACACGCTGTCCGACAACAGATCTCGCCCATCACGCGAGTTTCGAGTGGTTTCGACCGAGGGGAGTCGGTGGAGGGCGGCGCGGGCGGTGGTGAGGGCTTGGGCGGCGGTCGGGAGTGGGGCGACTGCTTCGAAGGCCGAGAGGGGAAGCAGGACGAGGATGGTGAGGGCCATGGGGGTCATCGCGGGCGGATCGGTTCCGTAGACCGCTATGCCGATCAGGAGGGCGCCGAGGACGCTGGCGCCGATCGAGAGGGGCGTCGCCGCGGCGGCCAAGGCGCTGCGTGCGGCCGCGACATCCTCGGCGGCGACCGCACGTCGTCCGGCGCGGTCGGCGGCCGCCAGTGCGACATCGAGCTTGCCCGCGACGCGGAGTTCGGCCGCGTGGTCGAGGACGGTGAGCGCTTGCGCGGTGAATTCGGCGCGGTCGGCCCGCACCGCACGCTCGGCCTCGCGGGCGGCCCACCCGGACAGCCACGGTGCGACGACTCCGGCAACGCCGAGCGATACGGCCAGAATCGCCGCCGCCCCAACCGAAATGGTGGCCATGAGTCCGACTGCGGCCGAGGACAGCACAATCGCGACCGCGATCGGCACGAATACGCGCACGACGACAGCACCGAGATCGTCGATATCGCTACCGATTCGGACCAGCAGGTCTCCGCGCCGCAACGATGCGGCACCATCCGCGCCCGCCGAATCCGTCCCGGCGACCGGCCGACCCACTCTGCGGTCCGAGGTATCTTCCGGGCCGAACGAAGTCGACGCACTGTCTTCGGGCTTACGAAACTCCTCGGCGCGCAGGCCTCCGGAACCGTCGGCGCCGTTGGCTGCTCCCCCGGTATCGCCGCCTCGCGCGTCCCGCCGCATCCAGGCATCCGATTGAGCGAGGGTCCGGTAGACCGTTGTCCGAGCGGTCGTCATCGCACGCAGCGCAACGTCATGGGTAGCAAGGCGTTCCAGATATCGGCACAGCCCGCGGGAGATGCCCAGGGCACGCACCGCGACGACGGCAACGCTCAGATCGAGCACCGGCGGCATCTGCCAAGCACGTGCGATCAGCCACGCCGCCAATGCGGCCAGTCCGAGCCCGCTGCCAAGCGCCAACACTCCCCAGCCGATCGCCACCGCGACCCGCCACGGCGACAACTCGAGCAGCCCCCACATCCGTCGCAGATCCGCCCACACCGCGCGACCGCCGCGCTCTCGCGCACCGATACTCATCGCCCATCGCCCTCGACAGCATGGCCCGGCGGGACTCCCGCCCGCTGACCGAGCAACGCCACCCGGTCAGCCGTACACGCGGCTCCCCGGCCGACCGTCCCGACACGTACCGCGCGCCGATTCGACGGGCCGTGAACACACGCTCGCCGATCGGGCCGGACTGTGCCCGGGATCCGATGGCTTCCGATATGACTGTTCATGAGGCGGCTGCCTGGGATGCGGTGGAGTGGATGGGGATTATGTGATCGGCGGCGGCGAGGACGGTTGGGCGGTGGGCTATGACGATCACTGTGGCGCCGGTGCGGGCTCGCTGCTGTAGGGCGGTGAGCACGGCGGCTTCGGCGGCAGGGTCCAGGTGGGCGGTTGGTTCGTCGAGCAGAAGGATGGGGCGGTCGGCGGCGAGCACCCTGGTGAGGGCCAGGCGTTGCCGCTGACCGAGGGAGAGGCCGATGCCGCCCGCGCCGACAATCGTGTTCCAACCGTCGGGGAGTTCGTCGAGTACCGTGTCGAATCCGGTTGCGATGCAGGCGGCTTCGAGTTCGTCGAGCACTCGGGCCGCGCCCTTCGCCGCGGTGTCGGGTGTGCGTGCGCCGAGCAGTTCGAGATTCTCGCGCAGTGTCCCGGGGACCAACACCGGGCGCTGCGGCAGCCAGGCGACGCGGGACCACCAAGTGTCCTGATCGAGGTCGCGCACGTCGGTGCCGTCGACCTTCACCGAACCGCGCTCCGGTGTTATCAAACCCAGAATGGCTTGTAGCGCCGTGGATTTCCCGCTCCCGTTGGGTCCGGTCAATACGGTCAGCACTCCTGGCCTGAACATCGCTGTCAGCCCAGCGGGCGCAAACCCGTCTCTGGCGCGCACCGAGAGACCGTATATCTCGATGCCACCCCGACCATCGTTGCCGAGTTCGTGCCCCGTTTCGATGGGATCGCCACTCGATGCCACTGAACCGAGTTCGCTGGTATCCCTACCGTCGTCCCCGCTCAACACAGCGCTCTTGCCACCGAGAACCTCGTGGCGGGGGTCGACAGCGGCCGAATTCGATTGCACCGCACCGCTATCGCCAACCACAGCGCCCTCCGCATCAGCTCCCGAAACCGACCGACCGGCACCCGCTGCCTCACCATCCGGTTCGGTCTGTCTCTGCGAAACCACAGCAGGCTCGAGAACAGCAAAGGCCTTGTCCGCGGCCGCCATTCCGTCCTGCGCGGCATGGAACCGCTCCCCCACCATCCGCAGCGGCAGATACACCTCCGGCGCGAGAATCAACGCCACCAGCCCGGCATAGAGACTCATCTCGCCGTACACCAGCCGCAGGCCGATGGAAACCGCGATCAATGCGACGCTCAACGTGGCGAGCATTTCGAGCACCATCGACGACAAAAACGCGATCCGAAGCGCACGCATGGTGCGCTGCCGCAACGCATCCCCGAGCTCGCGTACGCGGTGTTCCATCGAACCCGTCCGTCCCGCTTTCCCCTCCCGTCCCAGCGCCCGCAATGTCGGCATCCCCGCGAAAAGGTCGAGCAGTTGATCCGACAGCCGAGTCGTCGCGGCGAGCGTGGCCTGCGCCCTGCCCTGCGTGAGCAGCCCGATGAGCACCATGAACACCGGAATCAACGGCAACGTGACCAGTGCGATCACACCGGAGATCGGATCATGGAACCCGATGACCACCAGCACGATCGGCGGCACCAGGCAAGCGAGCAGCAGCGCGGGCAGATACCCGGTGAGATACGCCCGCAGCCCGGTCAGCCCGGTACTCACGACAACGGCGAGTTCGGTTCGCCGAGTGTCCAGTTCGCGGGGCGGCAGCTGCGCCCCCGCGGTAAGCACCGCGGTTTCCAATTCCGCGACCACCGCGGCCCCCGCCCGATGCGCGATCCGCGACTGCACCCAGGTGGCCAGCACCCGACAGCCGATGGCGACCGCCAGCACGACCAGTTCGAATATCCACGCGCCGAAGCCGCGCCGACCGGGATCGGTGACGACCCCGGCCAGCACCTTCGCCAGTATGACCGCCGTAACCACGATCGAACCCGTGATCACCACGGACAGCGCCACACTCAGCACCAGATAGCGGCGAGCCGAGCGCGCGTACTTCCACAACCGGGGGTCGACGGGCGGACGAGCCATGATCAGTCCTCGACGGCTTCCAACGGCAGGCCGATCGGCGCGGGAATCTGCTCGACGGTAATCCGCTTGCGGAATACCCAGTACGTCCAACCCTGGTAGCCGAGCACCACGGGCGTGACGACCACGGCGGCCCAGCTCATCACCTTCAGCGTGTACGGCGTGGAAGAGGCATTGTCGATGGTCAGATCGAACATGTCACTGATGGTGGAGGGCAGCACATTCGGATACAGCGACCCGAACAGCAGCACCGTCGCCGCCGCGGTGGTGACCGCGGTGCCGACGAACGCCCACCCGTCACGATCGGCGAAACCCGCCGCACCCGCCAGCAGCAGCCCGATCACGGCCAGCGCCAACGGAATCCAGGTCCATCCGGTTCCGTAGGCCAACTGCGTCCACACTCCGAACACACCGACCACCACCGCGGTCGGGACCAGCAGCAACCGCACCGTCTTGGCCGCGTCGTCGCGCACCACACCGCCGGTCTTCAGCACCAGGAAGACCGCACCGTGCAGCGCGAACAGCAATCCGGTCGTGAGGCCGCCGAGCAATGCGTACGGCCCGAGCAGATCCCACACCGAACCGGCGATGTGCTTCTTCTCGTTCAGCGGCACCCCGCGCACCACATTCGCGAATATCCAGCCCCACGCCAATGCCGGTACCCAGGAACCGATTCCGATCGCGGCATCACACCAGGCCCGCCACCGCGCATCGTCGATCTTGCTGCGATATTCGATGGCGCAGACCCGCACGATCAGCGCGACCAGCACCAGCAGCAGCGCGAGATAGAAACCGGAGAACAGGCTCGCGTACCACTCCGGGAAGGCCGCGAACATCGCACCGGCCGCGGTCAGCAACCAGACCTCGTTGCCGTCCCATACCGGCCCGATCGTATTGAGCACCACCCGCCTTCGGGTATCGCTGCCCTTGCCGAGGATGGGCATCAGCATGCCGACGCCGAAGTCGAAGCCCTCCAGCACGAAGTAGCCGGTGAACAAGACGCCGATCAGCAGAAACCAGAACTGTTGCAGATTCATGGTCGGCTCCTAATATGCGAACGAAAGCTGTTCGACGGCAGGTTCTTCGGCGCGATGACCGCCGCCGGTGTCGTCCGGCCCGCCGGGCGAAGTCGTCGGTGGCGCTTCGGGTCCGACCACCGTGTACCGCCGCATCAGGTAGAACCAGACCACCGCGAGCGCGCCGTACAGCAGGGTGAACACCACGAGCGAGGCGATCACGGTGCCCGAGACGTGGTCGGAAACGCCCTGCTGCACCATCAGCCGCAGGCTCTGGTCACCGGTCGGGTTCGGCGCGACAACCCATGGCTGCCTACCCATTTCGGTGAAGACCCAGCCCGCGCTATTGGCCAGGAACGGGGTCGGGATGGCGATCAGGCACAGCCACGAGTACCAGCGCTTATCGGTGATCCGGCCACCGCGAGTCAGCCACATGCCGACCAACCAGAGCAGGATCGCACCGGCCGACAGGCCGATCATGGCGCGGAAGGACCAGTAGGTGACGAACAGATTGGGTCGGTAGTCACCGGGCCCGAACTTCACGTTGTAGGCGTGCTGCAGATCGGTGACGCCGTCCAGGGTGACGTCGCTGAATTTGCCCTTGGCCAAATACGGCAACACATAGGGCACCTCGAGCACGTGCGTCACGCTGTCGCAGTTGTTGTGGGTGCCGATGGTCAGCACCGAGAAGTCCGGATCGGTCGCGGTATTGCACAGCGATTCCGCCGAGGCCATTTTCATCGGCTGCTGCTCGAACATCAGCTTGCCCTGGACATCGCCGGTGAAGAACAGCGCGACACCGGCGATCACGATCACCCACAGTCCCGCGCGTCCGCCGGAGCGCCACATCGTTTGCGCCTCGAGCACCTTGGCCACCTCGCCGCTGCGCGCATTGCGCACCATCCACCAGCCGCAGATGCCGACGACGAAAGTTCCCGAGGTCAGGAATGCTCCGGCCACCACATGCGGAAATGCCGCCAGCGTCGTGTTATTGGTGAGCACCGTCCAGATGCTGGTCAGTTCCGCTCGGCCGCGCTCCGGATTGTATTTGGCGCCGACCGGATGCTGCATGAACGAATTGGCCGCGACAATGAAATACGCGGAGGCATTCACCCCGATCGCGACAAGCCAGATCGTCGCAAGATGCACCTTTTTGGGCAATCGCGTCCAGCCGAAGATCCACAGGCCGAGGAAGGTCGACTCCAGGAAGAATGCGACGAGTCCCTCCAGCGCGAGCGGTGCGCCGAAGACGTCACCGACGAAGCGGGAGTATTCGCTCCAGTTCATGCCGAACTGGAATTCCTGCACGATGCCGGTCGCGACACCGAGTGCGAAATTGATCAGGAACAGCTTGCCGAAGAATTTGGTCAGCCGGTACCAGTGCTCTTTGCCGGTAACCACCCAGGCGGTCTGCATGCCCGCGACCAGCGGGGCCAGACCGATCGTCAGCGGTACGAAGATAAAGTGATAGACGGTCGTGATGCCGAACTGCCAACGCGATAAGTCCAGGACGCTCAAAACCGACCTCCCGCCGATCTACGACATTACGTAGTAAGAGTACGCCCGGGAAGGGGCCCATCAAGGAGGCCTACGCCACGACACACCGGCGCATACGCCCCTCAACGACCCGTTTTCCGAGCTCGCCGAGTACTCCTACGTATTGTAGTAGGACGAAGATCACGGCCCGGCGAACTCACCAATCGCCGATGGCCCCGGCCCGCTCCACCCCACGGCCCACCAATTCGATGATTTCGGCCGCATTGTCCGGTGCCATCATGCGCAAACCATCCAGTGAATTCACCCTGGCGGCGAGCGTGATGCTCGAAAGCAGCCAAATGCTGTCGCAGGTCAGCAGGTCCGCGGTGAACAACGATTCGTAACTGCACTTCCACCCGGCCTTCTCGGCCTCGGCGAACAGCGCGCGCTGGGTAACCCCCGGCAGTACGCCGTTCTTCGCGGGCGGGGTGATCAACTGCTTGTCGCGCACGATCACCACCGACGAGCGCGGCCCCTCGAGTACCCGGTTCTCGGTGCTGGTGAAGATCACGTCATCGGCGCCCATCCGCTGCGCGAACCGCAACGCCGCCATATTGGTGGCATAGGACAGCGTCTTGGCGCCGAGCAGCTGCCACGGCGCGGCCTGGGCCAGATCGACCGAGATCCCGCGCGATAGCGACACCACCGCGACACCATCGGTGCGCGCCTTGTGCACCCGCTCGGGCACCGGCAGCACCAGCACATAGGAGGTCGGCACCGGAACCGCGGCCGCGAGATCACCCGAGGTGACACTCGACGGTGCCGAAAGCTCGGTATCGCGCCCGCGGGTGAGGACCAGCCGCATCAGCCCCTCGCGCTCGGTCCCCCATTCCTTCGTCGCCGTCTCGACCGCGTCTCGCCATTTCCCCAGCTCGGGCTCGGGTAGATCGAGCGCCTGCGCCGAACGACGCAGTCGGCCTAGATGAAATTCGATGGCGCACGCGTCACCGGCACGCACCAAAACCGACTCGAAGACACCGTCACCGCGCAGCACGCCGATGTCGTCGGCAAACAACAACGGCGCGTCCGGATCCTGGACGGCGCCGTCGAGTGTTACAAGAACTCGATCCACCATGGGACGAGCGTAGGCGGTGTTCGTTGACCGCGCCTAGGACTGTGTTGGATTGGCAGCGCCTGCGGCGCTGCGTGTTCGCGGCCCCCTGATGTCTCGCGTCCGAGCCGTCGAGACTCGCGACTACGTCGCATGCGCTTCGACGACTCGGACGCGCGACGGGCCGCGAACGTCGCTCGTAAGACTCGCTCCGTTGTGGTTGGTGATGGCGGGAGGCTCGGCACTTGTTGCACGCGTGCTGGATAGGCGAGTCCGGGGCCCGCGGCACATCCGCTTCGACGACTTGGACGCGCGACCGGCCGCTCGCAAGCATCTCGTCCATTGGGGTTGCTAAGAGGCGGACGTTCCGCAGCAGTCGACAGCCCGCTGACAGCAAGCAGTCAGGTTCGCGCTTAGAGTGGTTTACGTGTCCGTGGTCGTCGCACCCAGTCCCATCCTCGCTGTCCCGGGCGCCGTCGCGGGCGCGACCGGTTCGCCGGACGCCGCCGTCGCCTGGCATTACGGGGATCCCTTCCGAGAGCAGCGCGCCGCCGCGGAGCGGGTGGCGATCGTCGACCGATCGCATCGCTTCGTCCTGAAGATCACCGGCGCCGAACGGCTGACCTGGTTGCACACCATCAGCAGCCAGCACATCGCCAGCCTCGGTGACGGTCGGTCCGCCGAGAACCTGGACCTCGATCTCAACGGCCGGGTGCTGCACCATTTCGTGCTGACCGAACTGGATGCCACGGTGTGGATCGACACCGAGGCCGAACGGGGACCGGCACTGCTGGAGTACCTGGCGAAGATGGTCTTCTGGGCCGATGCCAAACCGGTCGAGGCCGCCGATCACGCGGTGCTGAGCCTGCTCGGCCCGCGCAGCACCGAATTGACCGAAGCGCTCGGCATTTCCACCCTCCCGCAGACCTACGACGCGGTGCCGCTGCCGGACGGCGGATTCCTGCGCCGGATGCCGTGGCCGACCGCGGACTCCTTCGATCTGGTCATCCCACGCGACCAACTCGCCGACCGCTGGGCCAGCCTCACCGCCGCCGGTGCCGAACCGGCGGGCATGTGGGCCTTCGAGGCACTGCGCGTCGCGGCGCTGCGCCCCAGGATCGGGCTCGACACCGACGAACGGACCATCCCGCACGAGGCCCGCTGGATCGGCGGCATCGCCGAACACGGTGCGGTGCACCTGGACAAGGGCTGCTACCGCGGCCAGGAAACCGTGGCCAGGGTGCACAACCTAGGCAAGCCACCGCGCCACTTGGTGCTGCTGCATCTCGACGGCTCCGCCGACGAACGCCCGGCCACCGGCACGGACGTCACAGCGGGCGGTCGCGCCGTCGGCCGACTGGGCACCGTCATCGACCACTACGAATTCGGCCCCATCGCACTGGCTTTGATCAAACGCACCGTCCCGACCGATACCGAACTTGTCGCGGGCCCGACCGCCGCCGCCATCGATCCGGATTCGGTCCGAGCCGACGACGCACCCCAGGCGGGTCGGATCGCCGTCGACCGGTTGCGTGGCCGTTGATGCAGTCCGATAGCGCTCGGGTGCTTGCCGTGTGCGTCGTCCATGCCGAACTGGAGGTGCCGACCCGGGTCGGCCGCACGGCCATCGACAAGCGCCCTGTTCCCCATCGCGTCGCCGCGCGGGCCCACGGTCTCGACGGCGATTATGTGTGCGACACCAAAAATCACGGTGGCGTGCATCAGGCCGTCTACGCCTACGCCGAGGAGGACGCGCGGCGCTGGAGCGAGGAACTCGGCCGCGACCTGCCAGCGGGTTGGTTCGGCGAGAATCTGCGCATCACCGGACTCCCGGTCAGTGATGCGGTGATCGGTGCCCGCTGGACCATCGGTGACACCCTGCTCGAGGTGAGCGCACCACGCGTGCCGTGCTCGACCTTCCAGCACTGGTCCGGCGAATCGCACTGGGTCAAGCGGTTCACGCTGCGCAGCGATACCGGCGCCTACCTGCGCGTACTCACCGAGGGCTCGATCGGCGCCGGCGACGAGGTCCGCATCGTGCACACCCCCGAGCACGGCATCACCGTCCGGGACCTGTTCACCGGCCACGATCCCGATCTCCTCGCGATTCTGCTCGCGGCCGAACCGACCATCTCCGATGATGTGCGCATGCAGATCGAGCGGCACGGCCGCCGCCACGCCAATGCCAGTCGTGCGCGTGCGCAGCGCGGCGAACCGACAGGAGCCGAGCTATGACGGTCGAACTGGTCGAGGTCGTCCGCTCCGGCTTCCGCGAATGCGTGCACAGCGGTTCGGTGGTGATCCTCGGCGCCGACGGCGAACCGACCCTCGCGCTCGGCGAGGTGCACGTCCCGATCTTCCCGCGCTCCACCAATAAGCCCATGCAGGCGATCACCTTGCTGCGCAACGGCTTCGAACCACTCGATGATGCCGAGCTGGCTATCGCGACCGCATCGCACTACGGCGAACCCGATCACGTCGCCCTGGTCGAGCGCCTGCTCGACCGTTTCGGCTTCGACGAGAAGGCCCTGGAATGCCCACCCGACCTACCGCAGGAGGAGCGCGCACGGGCCGAGGCGCGGCACGAACCGCGCCGCGTGTACATGAACTGCTCCGGTAAGCACGCGGCCATGCTCGCCACCTGCGCGGTCAATGGCTGGCCCACCGAGGGCTACCTGGACCAGGCGCATCCGCTGCAGCAAGCGGTGATCGCCACCGTTACCGACCTCACCGGCGAACCCGAGACCGACCTCGGCATCGACGGCTGCGGACTGCCGATCATCCCGGTATCACTGGTGAATCTGGCCCGCGCGTTCGCGGCCATGGCTACCGCCGCGCCCGGTTCGCCGCAGCGGCGCGTCGCCGATGCGATCCGCACCAATCCGCGAGTGATTTCCGGCACGAACGCTCCCGATTTATTGACCATGCAGGCCACCCCGGGCCTGGTCTGCAAGATCGGCGCGGACGGTGTGCACGCGGGTGCGCTACCGGACGGAACGGCCTTCGCCTACAAGATCGCCGATGGTCACGACCGCGCGCGAATCCCCCTGACGCTGGCCATTCTGCATCGCATGGGCATCGAATGGACCGCCGCGCACGCCGAACTCGCGGCGCCGCCGGTGCTCGGCGGCGGTGCCAGGGTCGGGGTCATCCGAGCGATTCCCGGGGTCCTCTGAGCGGCGGCCCGGCGGCGACAAGCGGGCAAACGGCACCACTTCGGGAGTTCTTCCGCCACTCCTGGAAGCGCGACTGCCGGACACACGCTAAAGTGTCTGTCAGGAAGAGTATTAATTCGAACGGGGCCGCCAACAAACCCCAGGCCGCCCCGCAGTGACGCGAGGGGGTCAGCCATGGGCCGTGGCCGGGCTAAGGCAAAGCAGACCAAAGTCGCACGCGAGCTGAAGTACAGCTCCGCGCCGACTGACTTCGCGAGCCTTCAGCGCGAGCTTTCGGGTAGCCCCACCTCCCATCGGAGTGGTGTGCTGTCCGATGAGCATGACGCGGACGAATCCTCATCCCGCTGGGACGAGGACGACGACTACAAAGACTGGCGCCGCTGACTCGGTAGACGATGAAGGGGGAGGCCGACGGGCCTCCCCCTTCACCCGTTGACGCCGCGTGACCGGACTAACCATTCGAGGCTTGCACAGCAACAGCGTCCCGCATCCGACGATGCGGGACGCTGTTGTGAATTCCCGTGCGCCACAAGCGCCAACCACATCGCGCGAGTCTTACGAGCGACCGTTCGCGGCCCGTCTCGCGCCCGAGCCGTCGAAGCGCATGCGACGCAGACCCCGGCACCCGATCACTCCGCACGCGTGCACCAAGTGCCGAACGCTGCGCCGTCGCCGACCACGACGGAGCGAGTCTTACGAGCGACCCGTTCGCGGCCCGTCTCGCGTCCGAGCCGTCGAAGCGCATGCGCCGCAGGCGCGGCCAAAAACTCAGACTCAGAAGCGCGGGTGCTCGCCGACCAGAACGGCGCGTATCGCGTCGGCGTCCTTGGCCTTCTTGACGGTGCCGAGGGTCCAGCAGACGATGTGGCGTGCCGTCAGCACGGCCAGCGCCCGGTCGACGTCCTCGGGCGCCACCACGGCGACCATGCCGACGCCCATATTGAAGGTCTTCTCCATCTCGACCCGATCGACCCGGCCGCGCTGGGCGATCATCTTGAATACCGGCGCCGGATTCCAGGTGCCACGATCCAGTTCGGCGACCATGCCCGCGGGAATCACCCGGCCCAGATTCGCGGCCAAGCCACCGCCGGTGACGTGCGCGAAGGTGCGCACATCGGTTTCCGCGATCAGCGCGAGGCAGTCCTTGGCGTAGATGACCGTCGGCTCGAGCAGTTCCTCACCGAGTGTGCGGCCGAACTCCTCGACATGGCCGGTCAGCGACATCCGGTCGATATCGAGCAGCACCTTGCGGGCCAGGCTGTAGCCGTTGGAGTGCAGACCCGAGGAACCCATGGCGATCACCACATCGCCGGGACGCACCCGGTCCGGACCGAGCACCGAATCGGCCTCGACTACGCCGACCCCGGTCGCGGACAGGTCGTAGTCGTCCGGATCCATCAGGCCAGGATGTTCGGCGGTCTCGCCGCCGAGCAGTGCACAGCCCGCACGCACGCAGCCCTCCGCGATGCCGGAGACCAGTTCGGCAACCTTCTCCGGGACGACCTTGCCGATGGCGATGTAGTCCTGCAGGAACAGCGGCTCGGCGCCACAGACCACCAGATCGTCGACCACCATGGCGACCAGGTCGAGGCCGACGGTGTCGTGCTTGTCCATCGCCTGGGCGACCGCGATCTTGGTGCCGACCCCGTCGGTGGAGGCCGCGAGCAACGGCTCACGGTAGCCACCCTTCAGTGCGAACAGCCCGGCGAATCCGCCGAGCCCACCCTGCACCTCGGGTCGGCTGGCCTTCTTCGCCAATGGCCCGAACAACTCGACTGCGCGGTCACCTGCCTCGATGTCCACGCCGGCCGCGGCGTACGAAGCACCGGCACCACTGGGGGTCTGCTCAGTCATTTTCGGGGAAAGCTCCAAACCGAATCGGCGGATAGATGCCAGCTCACGCTACCGGAGTCACATAACAACCTTGCAGCGGACGTCGCGCTGGACGGCCACCACCAGTGCCAACGCGACGGCTCCCAGCCTTCCCGGAACTTCGGCCGGATGTGAGTTCCAGCAGACATGGTCAGCGGGCCGATGGTCGGGCGCGCGAATCTCGCGCGCACTCGACCAGTTACCCATGTGCTCGCGAAATCTGTCGGCACCTGCACAGTGGGCGCTACCGCCCGGCAGGCGGTATTCGAGCCTGCTCGGTGGCGAACAAGGCAGCCGACTCTGCGCGCCGCCGCCTTTGCTCCACCGGATCGGGTACCGGGACCGCGGCGACCAGTCGCCGGGTGTACTCCTGCTCCGGTCGGCGCAGAATGCGATCACGATCACCCTGCTCGACCACCGCGCCATTGCGCAGCACCACGATTCGGTCGGCCAGCTGGTCGACGACCGCGAGATCGTGGCTGATGAACAGGCAGGCCCAGCCGCATTCCTGCTGCAGCTGACCGAACAGCTCGAGCACCGCCGCCTGCACCGAGACGTCCAGTGCGCTGGTCGGCTCATCGGCCACCAGCAGGTCCGGATCGAGGACCAGTGCTCTGGCCAGGCTGGCGCGCTGCCGTTGTCCGCCGGACAGTTCGTGCGGATAGCGGCGTTCGGTGCCAGCGGGCAGCCGCACGTCATCGAGGAGTTTGCGAACCCGCGCCCGGATCTGCGCGGAACTGCCCGCCTTGTGCACGATCAGCGGTTCGGCCACGCAGTCGCCGACGGTGAGCCGCGGATTCAGTGAACTGGCCGGATCCTGGAAGACGAATCCGAAGCGGCGGCGAATCGGCCGCAGCTGCCGCTGGGACAGCTCCGCGATGTTCTGTCCACGCACTTTGACCAGCCCGGAGGTCGGGCGCTGCAGCGCCGCGACGCAGCGGCCGATGGTCGACTTCCCGGATCCGGATTCGCCGACCAGGCCAAGGGTTTCGCCGGGCCGAATGGACAGACTCACGTTGTCCACCGCGCGGAAGGGCGGTCGGCCGAACGGTCCGGGAAACTGCACAACCAGATCGGTCACCTCGAGCACCGGCTCGGCGGCGGCGACCTCCTCGACGGCACCGTGCTCCAACTGTTCGGTACCCAGATGCGGTACGGCGGCGAGGAGTTTGCGGGTGTATTCCTGCTTCGGCGCCGCGAACAGTTCGTCGACCGGCGCCTGCTCGACCACCTTGCCGTCGCGCATCACCACCACCCGGTCGGCGATATCGGCGACAACACCCATGTTGTGCGTGATCAGCACGATCGCGCTGCCGATGCGATCGCGCAGATCCCGCAGCAGCTCCAGGATTTCGGCCTGCACGGTGACATCGAGTGCGGTGGTCGGTTCGTCGGCGATGATCACCTTCGGCTCGCAGGAAATCGCGATCGCGATCATCACGCGCTGCTTCTGGCCGCCGGAGAGCTGATGCGGGTAGTAGTCCACCCGATGCTCCGGATCGGGCAGTCCGACCATGCGCAGCAGTTCGATCGCCCTGGCCTTGGCGGCCTTGCGGCTCATATCGCTGTGCGCCCGCAGTGCCTCGGCGATCTGATAGCCCACCGTGAACAGCGGATCGAGTGCTCGTCCCGGCTCCTGGAAGATCATCGAGATCGCGCCGCCGCGCAGTGCGGTGAGCTGCCGCTCGCTCATCGAGGTGACCTTGTCCGCGCCGAGCGTGACCAGGCCATCGACCCGAGCGGTATTCGGCAGCAGTCCGATCGCGGTACGTGAGCTCACCGATTTGCCCGAGCCGGATTCCCCGACGATGGCCAGCACCTCGCCGGGGAAGACCTCGTAGGAGACATCGCTGACCGCGTATACCGGACCGGCGTCGGTCGCGAAGGTGACCGATAGCGATTCGATGGACAGCGCCGCCCGTTTCTCGGCTACCGCTTCCGTCATCGTGCTTGTCCTTCCCGGTCGGAATCGGCCTCGTCCACGAGGTCGAGTTCTGCTGCGGTGAGTTCCGCTGCGGGAACGTCTTTTTCGAGGACGGGAACGGTATCGCTGGCGATGGTCGCCGGGCTGAGGGCGCGACGGGTGCGCAGCAACGGATTGAGCACCTCGTTGAGGCTCTCGCCGACCAGCGTCAGGCCGAGCACCACCAGAACGATGGCCGTACCCGGGAAGATGCCCGTCCACCAAATCCCGTTGGAGACATCGGAAAGCGCCTTGTTGAGGTCGTAGCCCCATTCGGCGGCCTGGGTCGGCTCGATACCGAAACCGAGGAAGCCGAGCGCAGCCAGCGTCAGGATGGCATCGCCCGCGTTCAGCGTGACGATCACCGGCAGCGACTGGGTGACGTTGGCGAGGATGTGCCGGAACATGATTCGAGTCGTGGACGCACCGGTAACCCTGGCCGCGTCCACATAGGGTTCGTTCTTCACCGCGACGGTCGCATTGCGAACCACCCGAAAGTATTGCGGCACATAGATCGCCGTGATCGCGACGGCCGCGGACAGCACACCGCCGAAACTGCTCGACTGCCCACCGGCGACCACGATGGATACCACGATCGCGAGCAACAGGGTCGGGAACGCGTAGATGGCGTCCATGAACAGTACGAGCACCCGGTCGAGGGCACGTCCGATGTACCCGGACACCAATCCCAGCGGTACTCCGACGATCAGTGACATCACCAGCGAGATCGCGATCACCAACAGCGCGGTTCGGGCACCGAAGATAACCCGGGACAGCACATCCTCACTGCGCACCGATGTGCCGAACCAATGCTGACCCGACGGCGGTTGCTGTGCGACGAAACCCACACCGTCCGAGGAGTTCTGGGCCAGCCCGTACGGTGCGATCAGCGGAGCGAAGATCGCCACGAATACGAATATCGCGACGAGGCCGAGTCCGACGATCAGCGTCACCCGCTGCAATCCGGCGGTCATGGTGAACAGCCGCAATCCCGGGATCCGCCTGCGCTTGGTCGGCGGCACCGGCGGCATCACCACTGGCTCGTTCGCCAATTCCGGAGCGGTCATCAGAACCTCACCCTCGGGTCGATCAGCGCGACAACGACATCCACCAGGAAGCTGATGACCGCGACGGCCAGCGCCAGGAACGCGACAATCCCCTGCACCGCGATGAAATCGCGCTGATGCAGGTATTCCGCGAGCTGATAACCCAGCCCCTTCCATTCGAAGGTGGTCTCGGTGAGCACCGCACCGCCGAGCAGCGTCGCGATATACATGCCCATCACCGTGATGATCGGGATCATGGCGTTGCGCACCGCATGTCGTCCGGTCACCACCCGCGCCGAAAGTCCGCGTGCCCGTGCGGCATCCACGAATTCGCTGCGCAGCGTCTGGATCAGATTGACCCGCACCAGGCGCAGGAAGATGCCCGCTGTCAACAGTCCGAGTGCGACTGCGGGCAATATCGCGTGCTTCAGCACATCGATCAGATAACTGTTGTCCCCGTAGAGGATCGCGTCGATCACCATGATGTTGGTCTTCGGCGAGACATGCTGTAGTTGCAGCTCGACCGGAGTGCTCGCTCGACCGGCGACCGGTAGCCACTCCAGCTTCACCGCGAAGATCAGCTTCAGCAGCAGACCGACGAAGAAGACCGGCGCCGCGTAGGCCAGGATCGCGAATAACCGCAAACCGGCATCCGCCGTCGAATCACGATGTGTCGCAGCGTATCTGCCGAGCGGAACACCGACCGCGAAGGCGACGAGCAGCGCCCAGAACACCAGCTCGAGGGTGGCCGCGCCGTAGGTTGTCACCACCTCGCTGATCTGCCGATTGTCCTGGGAGTGACCGAAGTCCCCGTGCATCAGCCCGGAGATGTACTCCCAATACTGGGTCAGGATCGGCCGGTTCAAACCGGCCGCCTCCTTGCGCACTTCGATCTGTTCCTGGGTCATCCGTCCACCCATCGCGGCGCTGATCGGATCGCCGATCACCCGCATCAGGAAGAACACGACGGTGACCAGGATCCACGCCGTCGGCAGGATCAAGAACAGTCGAACCACCAAGTACCGCAACAACGCCAGCTGCCGGGAATCCCCACTCGACTTCCCGAACCCTGGCAGCCCGAAGCGCCGGGCCCGAACCGGTGCCTGCTTTTCAGCGGCGGCAACAGTTTCGGGCCCGGCTTCGCCCGAGGTCACTTGCTCAGCACCGTGTATCGGAACTTGAACGAGGCGTCGAGTGTGTCCGACACACCCTTGACGCTCGGATTCGACACCGCGATCTGCTTACCGGACAGCAGCGGCAGGGTCGGCAGGTAGTTCTGCGCGAGATCCTTCTGCACATCCTCGATCAGCTTGATCCGCTTGGTCTTGTCCTGCTCGGTCGTCTCCGCGGTGAGCTGCGCGGTGATCTTCGGGTCCTCGAAATGCGACTGCAGGAAGTTGTTGGGCGCGAAGAACGGGGTCAGGTAGTCATCGGCGTCCGGGTAGTCCGGGAACCAGCCGAAGTGATAGAGCGGGTAGCCGTCGCGGGCCCGTTCCTTCTGATAGGTAACCCACTCGGTGGACTGCAGATTCACCTTGAACAGTCCGGTCGACTCCAGCTGCGATTTGATCGCCGCATACTCCTCGGAGCTGCTCGAACCGTAGTGATCGGGGTTGTACTGCAGGTTCAGCTCCACCGGTGTCGCGACGCCCGCGCCGGAGAGGAACTTGGCGGCGGCATCCTTATTGGGCTTGGCTCCGTAGAGGTCCTTCAGCGGCTCGGCCGCACCCGGCATACCTTGTGGCACAAAGCCGTACGCGGGCTGATAGGTGTTCTTGTAGACGCCCTCGGCCAGCGCGGGCCGGTCGATGGACGATGCGATGGCCTTGCGCACCGCGAGCTTCTGCTCCGGGGTACCGCCCGGCATGGTGTTCAAATTGAAGACGATGTAGCGCAGCTCGCCGCCGGGTCCATCCGACACCGTGACCTTGCTGTCCTTGCGCAGCGATTCGATATCGGTCGGCGTGAAGGACCGATACGCGACATCGAGCGCACCGCTCTGCAGATCGAGCTTCATATTGTCGGAGGTCGCGTAGTACTTGGTGGAGACCTGCGCGGTTTTCGGTGTGCCGAGGATGCCCTTGTAATCCGGGTACGCCTTGTACTCGACCAGCTTGTTCTTGTCGTAGCTGGCGATCGTGTAGGGACCCGAGTAGCCCTTGGTCTTCACCACCTCCTCATCGGGCAGCACCTTGTCGGCCGGGAAGACCTTCTCGTCCACGATCGGACCGGCCTGAGTCGGCAGGATCGCGGGGAAGGTCTGATCGTTGGCGACCTTCAACGTGAAGTTCACCGTCAGATCGTCGACGGCCTCGGTTTTCTCGAGGTTGCCGAGCAGCGAGGCGGGACCGTTCGGGTCGTTGATGCCCTGCATGCGATCGAAGGAGAACTTGACGCTCTTGGCGGTCAACGGGTTGCCATTGGCGAACTTCAGCCCGGACTTCAGCTTGCAGGTGTAGATCGTCGGGGAGCTGAAGTCGCACTTCTCCGCGGCGTCCGGTTTCGGTGTGGCATCGCCGGGCGCGAAATTCAGCAGATACGAATAGATCTGGGTTTCGACCAGCAGCGAACCGTTGTCGTACGCGGCCGCTGGATCGAGTGAGAAGATCTTGTCCGTGGTGCCCGCCACCAAACCGGCTCCGTCACCACCCCCACCGGTGCGGCCCGAACCGCATCCCGCGATCGCGGGTACGGCCAGTGCCGCCATCCCGACCGCCGCGATTCGTCGCGTCCGGTCCCGCTTGTTCGAAACCCTCATCATCAGGCCCCACTTCTCGAGCGCGCCCACCGCGTGTGCTGGATCACAGCACTGCGATGGGCACGGTGAACTTCCGATATGTCGGGCACCGTACCCAGGATCCATTTCTGGGATGTTGCGTTTTCAAAGAAAAAATGACGGGGGTGTTAGCGGATGTTGCGAATGGTGCGCGGACAACACCGGATCACCGGACGAATGACCAGGTTCGCCCCGAATGCGTCATCGGCGCGTCTCGAGGAGGCCACGGCACGGCAGCGGACAGATCGCGTCGAAGGCGGACCCGAACAAAATCGGGCCCCCCGACATTCGCCGGGGGGTTCGGGATCGTCGAATGGCGTCAGGGACGGCTCAACGCACTCGCATTCGCGTTCTCGCTCAACAACATTGCCTCGGACTGGCCGGTGAGCATGCCCTCGAGCACGTTCTTGCCGATGGCCGCCTCGGTGGGCAGCGGAATCGGGTAATCGCCGTCGAAGCAGGCGCAGCACAGGCGCGAGCGCGGCTGTTCGGTGGCCGCGATCATGCCCTCGGTGGAGATGTAGCCCAGAGTGTCCGCGCCGATCGAACGGCGCACCGTCTCCACCATGTCGTCGTAGCTGTCATCGGCGCCCGCGCCATTGGCGATCAGCTCCGCGCGCGAGGCGAAGTCGATGCCGTAGAAGCACGGCCACTTCACCGGCGGCGAGGCGATCCGCACATGGATCTCCAACGCGCCCGCCTCGCGCAGCATCCGGATCAACGCACGCTGGGTATTGCCGCGCACGATCGAGTCGTCCACCACGATCAGCCGCTTACCGCGGATCACCTCGCGCAGCGGATTCAGCTTGAGCCGGATGCCGAGCTGGCGGATGGTCTGACTCGGCTGGATGAAGGTGCGCCCGACGTAGGCGTTCTTCATCAAGCCCTGCCCGTAGGGCACACCCGAGCCCTGCGCGTAACCGACCGCGGCGGGAGTGCCGGACTCCGGCACCGGGATAACCAGATCGGCCTCGACCGGATGTTCCTTGGCCAGGCGACGGCCGATCTCCACCCGGGTGGCGTGCACCGAGCGACCGGCGATGGTGCTGTCGGGCCGGGCCAGGTAGACGTATTCGAAGACACAGCCCTTGGGTTCGGGATTGGCGAAGCGCATGGACCGCACGCCGTCGGCATCGATCGCCAGCAGTTCGCCCGGCTCGATCTCCCGGACGAAGGCGGCGCCGACGATATCCAGCGCGGCGGTCTCACTCGCTACGACCCAGCCACGCTCGAGCCGACCGAGGCATAGCGGACGAACGCCGTGCGGATCCCGCGCGGCGTAGAGGGTGTGCTCGTCCATAAAGGTCAGACAGAACGCGCCCTTCAGCGTCGGTAGCAGCTTCATCGCGGCCTGCTCGATGCTCGAATCCGCGGCGGCGTGCGCGAGCAGCGCGGTCATCACATCCGAGTCGGAAGTGGCGGTTATCGGGGCGGGGCGACCACCGGAGACCGGCGGCATGCCGATCAGCCCGAGTTCGCGTGCGCGCGCGCTCAATTCGGCGGTGTTGACCAGATTTCCGTTGTGGCCCAACGCAAGTCCGGAACCGACCGAGGTGGTACGGAAGATCGGCTGGGCATTTTCCCAGGTGGTGGAGCCGGTGGTGGAGTAGCGACAGTGACCGATGGCGATATGCCCCGGCATGGCGGCCAGTGTCTGCTCGTCGAACACCTGGCTGACCAAGCCGAGATCCTTGAAGACCAGAATTTGTGAGCCGTCGGAGACGGCGATCCCCGCGGCTTCCTGACCACGGTGTTGCAGCGCATACAAGCCGTAGTACGTGAGCTTGGCCACGTCCTCGCTCGGCGCCCAGACTCCGAACACACCACACTCTTCGCGTGGTTCGTTCTCGACCTGATCGGGGGTAGTTTCGACCGGCATTTCGGCGTTGGTCACCGTTTGCTCCCTGTTCGGGCGGGCTGGGGGCAATGGCCATTCTACGGGTGCATGATGCGCGGCGATCACCGCCACCGGGGAGGTACAGCAATCGCCGAGCGACGCTGCCGTTTTTCCGCGCGGCACGGTGTTACCGTGGCCAGCCGTGACGACTTCGGACAGCGCGAGCACCCGTGGGTCGGTTACCCGGTTTACCGCGCGCATGTGGCTGGTCCCGATCGCGGTGCTGACGCTGTTCACAGCGCTGCTCGGCACGCTGTATCTGGATTACGTCGTCGATCCCGAACAGAACCTGCACGACTTCCCGATCGCACTGGTGAATCAGGATGTCGGCGATACGGTCGGCGGGCAGCAGGTGAATTTCGGCACACAGATCACCGATGCGCTGCGGCAGGGCATTCCGGCGGACAAGGTCGATCTGCAGGTGCTCGGCATCAATGAGGCCGAACTGAAGATGCAGTCCGGTGCCGTCTACGGGACGATCCTGATTCCCAGCGATTTCAGCAAGCGCCTCGGCATTCTCGGCGCGGGCAGTGTGGTGCCCGGTGATATCCAGCGCCCGACGCTGACGTTGCAGACGAATCCGCGCAGTGGTGCGTTCGTCACCGAGATCGTCACGACCATCGGGACCAGGGCGCTGACGCAGGTGAACGAGCAGGTCGGCAAGCAGCTGACCGATCAGGTGCGGACGCAGTTGACGCCGCCGGGCGGCGGGGCCGCGCCCGAATTGACGGGTGCGACACGGGTGGCGCTGGCGGATCCGGTGCACATCGTCATCTCGCCGTTCCGCCCGCTGCCATCCGGCACCGGGCAGGGTTTGACGGCGTTCTTCTACGCGCTGCTACTCCTGCTCGCCGGACTGGTCGGCTCGATGACCATCCACACCATGATCGATGCCGCGCTCGGATTCGTGCCGACCGAATACGGGCCGTGGTACGTGCATTTCCCGATCACGCCGATCTCGCGGTTCAACACGCTGCTGATCAAATGGGGTGTCATGGTGATCACCGCGAATATCGTCGCGGGCGTATTCCTCGGGGTGGCGAAGCTGCTCGATATGCCGATCGATCATCCGCTCACGCTGTTCCTCTACAGTGCGCTCGCCATCATGGCGGTCGGGATCACCGGATTGTCCGTGCTCGCGGCGGTCGGCTCGGCGGGTCTGCTGATCAATCTGATCCTGTTCATCATTCTGGGGCTGCCCTCCTCGGGCGGCACCGTGCCGATCGAGGCGACGCCCAAATATCTCGGCTGGCTGGCGAAATTCGAGCCGATGCATCAGGTGTTCGTCGGTGTGCGCGCAATTCTGTACTTCGACGCAAACTTCCCGGCGGGGTTGGGGCGTGGGGTGTGGATTTCGGTGCTCGGACTCACGATCGGGCTGGTGCTCGGTTTCTTCATCACCCGGTACTACGACTACAAGGGGCTGCACAGGCGCGATCTGTCCCGCGACTGAGGCGGGGCTCGTGGCGGGTGCGCCCGGGTTCGCGGCATGCACCAAGATGATGGTGTGAATTCGTGGATCGAACACGCGCGATATCTGGCCGACGAGATTTTCGCACCGCAGGCCGACGCGGTCGACCGCAGCGGCGAAATTCCCGGCACCCATTTCGACCTGCTCGCCGAGTACGGGTTCTACGGCGCGACCATGGCCGACGATATGGATATCGCCACCTTCACCCAGGCGGGTGAGATCCTGGTGGCCGGATGTCTGGCGACCACCTTCGTCTGGGCGCAGCATCTCGGAGTCGCGCGACGGATCGCCACCTCACCGAATATCGAACTGCGCGAACGACTTACCGAGGATCTGCGGCACGGACGGGTGCGCGCCGGTGTGAGCTACGCGGGCGCGAACGACCAGCCCGGGTTGATCGCGCGCCGCGTCGACGGTGGGTATGTGCTCGACGGCACCGCACCGTTCGTCACCGGATGGGGTCTGGTGGACGTTCTCGGTGTGATGGCGCGCGATGCGGACGACGAGGGATCGCTGATCAGCGTGCTGGTGCCCGCCGAACCGGGACCCGCGCTGCATGCCACTCCGCTCCCGCTCATCGCCGCTGATTCCAGCAAGACCGTGACGCTCAGCTTCGAGGGGGTTCGAGTGCCGGATTCCGCTGTGGACAACCGGATTTCGCTGCGCAACTTCCACGCCTCCTTCATCTTGGCCGCCTGGCGCAACGGCGCGCTCGCCCTCGGCATCGTGCGCCGCTGCCTCGGCGAACTCACCCGCCTCCGCATCGACACCACCGCACTGGCCGCCGAATCCGCCCGCATCCGAACCGAACTCGACGATGCGCTCACCGGCCAGTCCGATGTCTACCTGGCCCGCGCCCGCGCCTCCGAACTCGCCGTCCGCACCGCCACCGCCCTGGTGACCGCGGTCGGCAGCGCGGCCGTCACCCGCGGCAACCTGGCCGAACGCTCCGTCCGCGAGGCGACCTTCACCCTGATCTTCGGCTCCCGCCCTGGCATCAGGACCGCGCTGCTCGACCGGCTGACCCAGGCCGCCGACGCCCTCTACCCCTAACCCGCGAATCCTCGCACCTCGCATCGGGATTCAAATGTGGGCACACAGTGGGGAAGCTTGTACGCCAGAGCCATGTTGTGCGAGAGGCTGTCCCGGGCATCCCTTTATCCTGCGCAAGACCCCTCGTGCGGAAATCTTTCAACTGGTGATGATGCCTTCCAGGATTCGATCGAAGACGTTGGTGCCCTCGACCTCATCACCGTCCAGGATGGAGTCCAGAATGGGCGCGTCGAGCAAACACATTGAGCCGATGGAGTTCTCGCGGGCGCTGGCCAGGACTTCATAGATGACTGCGGCATAGATTCGAGCCTTGGGCACGCTGAGTTTCCGAGTGCCCGCCATCGCCGAGATCCGCTTGTCCACCGCGTCGATGACTTCACGGATCACGGCCGCTTCGACCTGCGCCTTCTCTGCGATATCCATGATCAGAATCCGAAGCGGTCGCGGGAGTTGGTTCGCGGCTGCAGCAGCCCGTGGTGCACCAGGTAGAGCTTGGCCTGAAGCTTGGCCGCGCAAACGGTTGCCGGACACTCCTTGTGGTCTTGCATGATCGTGTGAGCGTCTGTGCTGCTATTGATTTCGGTTGCGCGGTGATCGAGAAGGGGGTCCACGTCGGCACTTCCCTCGGTTCGGTTGGAGGCACCTGGCGACGGGCCGCAGGGGTCGGCCACCGGAGGCAACGACGGTCGGTGTCGTTTGTCGGTGTCCCGCAGTACCCTTCAGCTGGGAGAGCGTGGGGGTTTCAACGGATTTCCGTTCACCAGGTGCGCACTTAGGAAATCACCAGGTCTCACGGTTTTACAGCACAAATGGGCCGTCCAAGAAGATCCATCCGTTTGTCCAGCAAGGCATCCGAGCCGGATGCGCGATGTCATCCAGGCAACTCCGATCGACACACCCATCAACCAGGCGCTATGCCATCCAAAGATTCGGGAGCAAGGCTAATGACAGGCAAGAACCCGACCACAATCCCTCGTCGCCAGCTCGGACGCCAGCTGCGTGAGCTGCGACAGGCGGCAGGGCTGTCTATATCCGACGCCGCCCGTCTGATCGAGCGAGGGGCTGGAACGCTACAGCGGCTCGAGAAGGGTGAGAGCCCCCGGATTCGCCAGCTCGACATCGAGGCCCTGTGCAAGATCTACAGCGCCACCAACCGTATGAAGGCGCTCAAAGCCCTTGCCGCGCAGGCAGATGAGCGAACCAGGCCCGTCGACGATTCGTGTTGGTGGCAGCGCTACGAGGACCTGATCCCGGAGGACTTCGGGACATATCTGAGCTTGGAGTCAGCGGCGGCCAAGGTGGTCATGTATCTGGCCGAGGTCGTTCCGGGGATCGTGCAGACAGCCGACTACGCGCGGGCACTGGACCGGTTGTTCTTCGAGTCCGACACGCCGATGGAGCTGGAGCAGCGAATACAGGTACGGATGCGGCGGCAAGCCGCCCTCACGCGCGGGATGTCCCCCGTGGAATTGGACGTTCTGCTGGACGAGTCCGTCCTTCGGCGCGTTGTGGGTGGGAAAAGGATCATGGCCGCACAGCTCCGCAAACTGGCCGACACCCCGCCGAACGTCCGAGTTCGGATCGTTCCGTACTCGGCGGGTCTGCCGCTCGGAATCCCAACCGGGCCATACGTGATCCTGCACTTCCCCACCGATCCGAGCACTGAAAAGCCTGTGGAGCCGACCACGGTTTACGTGGAGACCTACGGGTCTCGGCTGTACTACGACCGCGCGAACATCGTGGCTCGATATCTGGAGACGCACGAGAAGATCGGCCGCGTAGCATTGTCCGAAGCAGACAGCAAGCGGCTGCTGAGGCAGGTAGCGAAGGAGTACGAAACGTGAAAAACGTTGATCTGTCCCGGGCACGCTGGTTCAAGAGCAGCTGGAGCGGCGGGGGTGAGCATTGCGTTGAGATCGCACACCTCGACGGCGGCATGATCGGCGTACGCGACTCCAAAGACCCCTCTGGCCCCGCGCTGATCTTCACCCCAGCCGAATGGGACGCATTCCTCGCCGGTGCCAACGATGGCGAATTCGATCGGCCGTAATCCTCCCATTGGAACCCCCGGAAATCCGGGGGTTCAGTCGTTTCTTGCCTGTCCTTCGCTGCGCGCACTGCGCCCTTACCGCCCCCACATGAACTCGCTAGTGCCACATCCAGATTGCTTGCGCCATTCCGCTCCGGCAGCTCGCCGAGCGTAGTAATACGGCGATCAAATTCGGTGTAGCGACCACCATATGACTACGTTCGACGGAACCGGGGTCCGAGCAAGTAGACCGCACGCCCTGTGCCACCGTGAGCGGAGGACGAATCCCGACCAGTCCGCACGTGGACGGTGCGATCGGCCAGGACGATCATCGGTCTCCGGACGCACGCGTGATGGGCAGCCAGTGGGCGACTTCGACAGCCCGGCTACCAGAAGCGCTGACCACGCCCGACGCCACCGCAACGTCGAAGTCGAGCAGGCCGGTGGCGAGCAAAAGCCAAGTGCGCGGATCGGTTTCGACGACATTCGGCGGTGTGCCCCTGGTATGCCGTGGACCCTCGATGCACTGCACCGCCACGAACGGTGGGACGCGGACCTCGACGGAATGGCCGGGCGCGGCGGCGGCGAGGGTGCGGGCGGTGGTGCGGACCGCAGCCGCGAGTTCGGGCCTGGTGGGTGCTGGCGTCGAGTCGTCACGCAGCCAAGCACCGACTGCCTCGACCGCCGCCCGCATCTGCGCTGGATCCACCGCTCCTCGTCCCGCCACAGTGCCGAGATTACTGCCGAGCTCCGACAATGCTGCTGGAGCGGGCCGGTTGGACCGGTGCCATGTGTGCAGCGCAATTCAGCCGAAGCAACCCGGGTTCTACGGCGTCATCGGTCGAAATGGGGCGGAGCGGGCGAGGCCGATCAGCCGGTGGCGGACCAGACGGTCACCACGCCCGTGTAGGCGTGGATGGCGTCGCTGAGCGAAAGTTCGGTGATGAAGGCGACGCGATGGGCTGCGGTCTCGACGCAGTAACTGCTGTTCTTGCTGAGAGGCAGGGAGTCGACGCCCTGGGTGGCGATGAGGTCCGCGCACTGCTGCCGGGTCGGCTTGGTCGGATTGCTCCAGGACGCGATGGTGGGCTGCACGGTGAGGAAGTCGCCGCGCCGACCGTAGAGCGTGGCCTCGGAGAATTTTTTCGACGAAGAGTAGTTGTAGCTGGCCCACACGCTGGCGCCATTGTTCCCGGATACCACCTTGGGCGGGACGGAGTCCAGGTCGAGGTAGGTCAGGTTGACCGTGCCGGACCACCTGACGTCCTCCGACGGGGTCGATGTCGACGAAGTAGCTGGCGCGGAGACAGTGGTCGGTCGGTCGGCGGGCTCGGTCCGGGCCGGTGGTGGGGACTGTGCGGAGGAATTACCGTCCTGCTTGGCATCGAAGAACTTGTCCGGTACGAGGACGATCAAGCCGACGATCAAACCGGGAATGACCGGCAGGAGTATCGCGCTGAGAACGGGGTGGCGGCTGATCCAGCTGCGCTGCTCGAGGGGAATTTCCTGCTGGGGTCGGCTCGAGTTCCGAGACTCGTCGTCGTGCTGGTCGTCCCCCATGATCAGCCTGGTCTCCTTTGCCGTGGCCGACGAAATCTCGCGCGTGTGTGGCACCGAGTACCGCAGCCATGCTGGTCGACCACCCTTCAATTGTCAATGGCGGCAACGAGTTCGGTCGTCACGGCCAGATATGCACGTTCGGGCTCGTTGGCGCAGGAATGGGTGGTTCGGCCACAAGCTTGGAGCCGCTACGTGACAGCGGCCGAAGCCGGTCGACCGCTGGGCGAACCGGCCGCGGCGATTCGCGGTGCGACCGCACCGCCTGCGTTCACGGCGAAGTGCAGCAGAGCGGGAGCGGTGGCGCTTTCGGTACGGCGACGGAGAAATCCGAAGATGAGGCCAGCGGTCGCGGTTGCGGCGATCGTCGCGGGGACGCTGTCGCCTGCGGCGCGTGCCGGTCGGATGTGCCAGAGGCCGAAGGTCGCGGCACCGATCAATGAGCCAGAGCGGACGCCGAAAGTCTTGTCCAGCAACGGATCCAGTGTGGCGCGGAAGATGAGTTCCTCGCTGTAGACGGTGCCGATCGGGATATGTACCCAGACCCACTCTTCGAGTGGAACGTCCGGAGCCCGGTCGGTGAATCCGCCGAGGCGCTCGCGCAATGCCGGAATGGCGACGGCCGCACCGTAACCGGCGGCCACCACGCTCGCCGAGGCGAGTCCGTAACCGAGACCACGCGCGGACAACCAGTTCGGTCGGCCGCGGAAGGCCAGTGCGTAGCCGGTCGCGAATCCGGCATTCGCAGCGGTGCGTCCGCGCAGATCGAGCGGCAAACGCGGCAACACCCAATTGCTCCATGCCAACGGAGTGCCAACGGCAACAACAGTTTTCGTAATCCGACCGATCAATGTCATTTGGTCTCGCGCTCGTAGTCCTCGGCGGCCTCGATCTGGGTCCGGATCTTGTCCGACTGTTCCACGGTCCAATCCGGCGGCGCCGCAACGGCGATCCAGCCGTCCAACACCAGACTGCCGTACCGATGCCCGTGTCCGTCGGCGACGCCCTGCGCATTGGACAGGTCACAGGTGACCTGCCAGAAGGTAACGAAGGGCCACCAGCGCATCTGCGAGGAAACATCGGAGCCGCGTGGTTCGGACAGCCAATCCGGTTGGGAGAAGATCAGATCCGAGGACCACCAGACGATCGGGTCGGAGGCGTGCTGCAGATAGGCGATGCGCGGCGCCCGCCATTCGGTCGTCGGACGCGCGAGATCGGCACTGTCGGAGGCGAATCGGACCACCAGACCATCCGCGTACACCGGTTCGACCTCGCGCGATCCCGGATCGCGTCGCGAAACGAACTGCTCCCACAGTCGATTCGAGTTCGGCGGCCCGACCCACAGCGCACCCTCGACCTTGGAGCGCAGATCGGCGAGTCCGTCGAAGGCCGCCTCCGAGCCCTGCGAGCCCAGACTCTCGCCGTATACGAGCAGCTTCGGCCGCGCGCCCTCCGGCCGTGCCGACCAATGCTGGTACACCGCGTCGAAGAGCTGCCTACCCGCATCCGATGCCTTGCCGCGGTCCGCGAGGAAGGACAGCACGCTGGGCAGATACGAATACTGCGAGGCCACGATGGCGGTATCGCCGCCGTACATGTACTCGATGGCACCGGCCGCCATGGAATTCACCCATCCGGTGCCGGTCGTGGTGACCACCACGAGCACCTTCCGGTCGAATGCTCCGGTGCGCTCGAGTTCGGAGACCGCGAGCTCGGCCCGCGCTTCACCGCTCTGCGCCGACTCCAGACCCACATACGCCCGGATCGGCTCGCGCGCGGACTTACCGGTGATCGAAGTGATCCGGGCCGCGGAGGGGCCGTGCGAGACGAACCAGCGACCCTCGAATCCGAGCGAATCCCATTTCGCCAGCGAGGCGGGACTGCCCGACCGTTCGGGCTGCACCGGCTGGACCGCATTCGGCGAGGTGTGATCGTTCTGCACGCTGAACGCGGAGTTGGCCACCGCGAAGAAGGCACGCGAGGCCACGCCGTTGAACAGCGTGACGGTCAGCACCACCAGAACCAGGAATCCGGCCGATGGGGCCAGCTCGCGCGGTACCCGCACCCAGCGGTTGAGCTGACGCGCCAGGAACCGGATGATCTCGCGCAGCGTCCGATACACCGCGACCACACCGGTCGCCACCGCGATACTGAGCAATCCCGTGCGCAGATAGGCCGGGGTCGTGGTGCCCTCCATACCCATGAGCGCGGTGATCTCGCGCTGCCAGCGGGCCGACTGCACCAGCATGAAGGCCGCGGTGACCACAGCGGTGAAAAGGATCGCCGATTTCACGGCGTAGCGCACCCAGGTCGGCGGCGGCGCGATCCGACCGCGCAGCAGCTCGGCCAGCCGCGGCCGAGCCCACAGCCGGAACAACCACTCCAACAGGCACCCGAGGCCATAGCCAAGCGCGGCATTGATGCCGCTGATCAGGCCCTGGAAGAGCCAGTCGCGCGGTACCAGCGACGGCGTCACCGAGAGTGCGAAGAAGATCGTCGCGAAGACCAGCCCGACATAGTTCAGATCGATGATGTCCTCGGCACGGCGCACGACCACCACGCCGCGCGCACGCAGCTTCTTCAGGGTGGTCGCGGTTTCGAGCATCGGTCAGCGCGACGGCGCGATGCCCGGATCGTGGCGGTTGGGATCGGGCACGGGCGTCAACGGGTCCGTAGCGATCATCACCCGAACAGTATGCGGGTGTGCTCGGGTCGGCGTGTGCGTAGCCCGCAGCGCCACGCGGTATTGCTGGCACAGATCACAGCGGCGCTCGGCCGACCGAACCGACTCGATCCGCGAATCATCCAGCGGCAGTGTCCCTTACCCGCATTGTCCGGCAACTACCCAACGCGCTCGAGTAGTTGTACGCGGTTGTGCCGCGGGCCGAATCAGCAGACTTCTTGTTCATGAGCCATCCCAACGCCCGGCCGAAAACCTCGTCGGCCTTCCTCGCGCAAGCCGCGATCGCGTTCGGCGTCAGCTTCTTCGGGACCGGCGTCGGCATCTTCTATCTGCCACTCGATATCGCACAGCGCGGCTTCCTCGGCATGTCCGTGCTGTTCCTGGTGTCGAGTGCCTTCACCCTGGCGAAGGTGGTTCGCGACCAACAGGAATCGGCGACCATCAGCCGCCGCTTGGACGAGGCGCGGATGGAAAAGCTGATCGCGGAGCATGATCCGTTCAAATCCGTCGGCTGATGCCGCGCATCTGGACGAGTCCGGCAACGAGGGGTTCGGGCCCGCCCAGGTGTGTGCCTTATTTCAGTTGGTGCTCGCGAGCCGAGGAAATGGTCAGATAATCGCGGACTCGATCCGCCAACTCGGCCGACCAATCCGGCGGCTGCGCGATCGCGGCCCAGGCATCCAATACCAGGTTGCCGTAGTTGTGCCCGTGTCCGTCGCTGACGCTCTGTGCTCTGGGCAGATCCGCGGCGACCTGCCAGAACGTGACGATCGGATACCACGCCATCCGCGAGGACACATCCGGACCGCGCGATTCGCGCAGCCAATCCGGTTCGCTGAACAGCAGATCCGCCGACCACCAGACCACCGGATCGGAGGCGTGCTGCAGATAGGCGATGCGCGGCGCCAGCCAGTTGTCCCCAGGCTTCCACAGGTCGGCGCGGCTGTCGGAGAAGCGCACTACCAGTCCGTCTGCATAGGTAGGCAAGATCTCCGGCGTGCCGGGATCGCGACGGGCGGTGAATTCGCTCCACAGTCGGTTGGAATTCGGCGGTCCGACCCACAGCACGCCGTCGGTCTTCGATCGGATATCGGCCAAGCCGGTGAAAGCACCTTCGGAACCCTGGGATCCCAGGCTCTCGCCATAGACGAGCAGCTTGGGCCTGGCATCCTTCGGCCGGGCCGACCAGTGCTCATAAACCTTGTCGAAGACCAGTTTTCCCATCTGGGTCGCCTTGTCCTTATCGGACAGGAACGACAGCACACTCGGCAGATACGAGTACTGGGTCGCGGCGATCGCGGTGTCGCCGTTGTACATCAGCTCGATGGATTCGGCGCTGGACGAATCGACCCAGCCGGTGCCCGTCGTCGTCACGACCACCAGCACCTTGCGCTCGAATGCCTTGGTGCGCTCCAACTCCGCCGCGATCAATTCCGCCTGCGCCTCGGGCCCGTCGGCCGATTCCAATCCGGCGTAGACCCGAATCGGTTCACGCGCGGGCTTTCCGGTGACCTGGCTGATATCGGCTGCGGTCGGCACGAACGAGACGAACCAACGCCCCTCGGAACCGAGAGTGTCCCAGGCCGCCAATGAGTTCGGACTGCCTGAGCGCTCCGGAAGCTGCGGCTGTACGGCATTCGGCGAGGTGTCGGTGTTGCGCACGCTGAACGCCGAATTCGCCACATCGAAAAAGACTTTGGTGAGCACGCCGTTGAACACCAGCACCAATGCGATCACGACGACGAGCACACCGGTCGGGACGGCCAGTTGGCGCGGAAAGTGGGCGCGCCTGATCAGCTCGAATGCGATCGTACGGACAAGCCGCCGCAGTATCCGGAATACCGCGATGACGATCGCACCGACCAGTGCGCTCAGTGCGCCGGTGCGCAGAAACCCGGAGGTCGTGGTGGGTTCCATGCCCATGAGCGCGGTGATCTCGCGCTGCCAGCGGGCCGATTCGATCAGCAGAAAGACGGCGACGCCGAGACAGCCGAGCACAATCGCGGTCTTGACCGCGCCGGACAGCCACTCGGGCCGCTTCGCCCACAGCCGCCCGACCGCTGGCGGCAACTGAGCGACCTTGCGGCGCAACGGTTTCCGCAACCACTTGCGGTAAACCCATTCGAACAGACAGCCGACGCCATAGCCGATGGCCGCATTGATCCCGCTGACCAGTCCCTCGAACAGCCAATCGCGTGGCAGCAATGAGGGCGTCAGCGACCAGCCGAAGAACACCGTGGCCACGATGAGCCCGACGTAATTCGGATGGAAGAAGCGCTCGACGACGCCGACAAGTTTGCCGACGCCCCCGCGGCGTGAGCTCAGGCCCCGGAGGCGGTAGCGGAGCGTAACCACGGAGGGGACAGCGCACGCCGCGAATCGAGCACCGCGGCGGGCTACCGAGACTTCACCAGCCTCCGGCGCGCTCAAACGGCACTGGCCCCGAACAGCTTCGGCAGCGTGCCCTCGTGCGCCTCGCGCAGGTCGTCCAGGGTGATCGAGAACTGGCCCTGCACCTCAACGGAATCCGATCCCTGATCGACCACACCGATACGCACCCACGGCAATTCGCGCGCGGTGCACATCTTGGTGAAGCGGGTCTCCTCCGAGCGCGGCACCGCGACGAGCACCCGGCCCGCCGATTCCGAGAACAGCTGCACGAATGGATCCGAACCCTCGGGAAGCAGGATGCGGCAACCGGTTTCGCCCGCCAGCGCGGCCTCGACCACGGTTTGGATCAGGCCGCCCTCGGAAAGGTCGTGTGCCGCACTGATCATGCCGTCGCGCGAACCCGAGGTCAGTACCTCGGCGAGCAGTTGTTCGCGGGCGAAGTCGACCTTGGGCGGTACGCCGCCGAGATGATCGTGTGCGACCTGCGACCAGATCGAGCCGCCGAATTCGTCGGCGGTCTCGCCGAGCAGGATCAGCGTTTCGCCCGGCTCCAGGCCGAGGCCGGTCGGGATGCGCCGGTGCACATCGTCGATGACGCCGAGCACGCCGACCACCGGCGTCGGCAGGATGGCGTCCTGACCGGTCTGGTTGTAGAAGCTGACATTGCCGCCGGTGACCGGAATGCCCAGAGCCACACAGCCGTCCGCGAGACCGCGCACCGCCTGTTGGAACTGCCACATCACGCCCGGATCCTCCGGGGAGCCGAAGTTGAGGCAGTTGGTGACGGCCTTCGGCATCGCACCGGTGGTGGCCACATTGCGGTAGGCCTCGGCCAGCGCGAGCTGCGCGCCGGTGTAGGGGTCGAGCTTGGTGTAGCGGCCGGACGCGTCGGTGGCCAGCGCGATGCCGCGGCCGGTCTCCTCATCGATCCGGATGACACCCGCGTCGGCGTGTTCGGCGAGCACGGTATTGCCGCGGACGTAGCGGTCGTACTGCTCGGTGATCCACCGGCGGCTGCACAGCTGCGGGCTGGCGACCATCTGCAATACGGTGGCGCGCAATTCGTCCGGAGTCTTCGGGCGGGGCAGCGTGTCCGGGGTGTCGGCGATGAGCGCGTCCTGGAAATCCGGACGCTGCACCGGCCGCTCATATACCGGGCCCTGATGTGCGACGGTGCGCGGCGGCACATCGACGACGGTCTCACCGTGCCAGCTGATCACCAGCCGGTCGCCCTCGGTGACTTCACCGATGACCGTGGCCAGCACATCCCACTTGTGGCAGACGGCCATGAACGCGTCCACATTCTCCGGCGTGACCACCGCGCACATGCGCTCCTGCGATTCGCTGGAGAGCACCTCGGCCGGGGTCATGCCCTTGGCGCGCAACGGCACCTTGGTCAGGTCGATATGCATGCCGCCATCGCCCGCGGCAGCGAGTTCGGAAGTGGCACAGGACAATCCGGCGCCGCCGAGGTCCTGGATGCCGACCACCAGCTTGGCCGCGTACAGCTCGAGACAACACTCGATGAGCACCTTCTCGGCGAACGGGTCGCCGACCTGGACGCTGGGCAGCTTCTTGCGGCCGGTGCCGGATTCGTCACCGGAGAAGGTGTCCGAGGCCAGCACCGAAACGCCGCCGATGCCATCGAGTCCGGTGCGCGCGCCGAACAGAATGATCTTGTTGCCCGTGCCGGAAGCGAAGGCAAGATGCAGATCCTCGACCCGCATGACACCGGCACACAGCGCATTGACCAGCGGATTGCCCTGGTAGGAGGCATCGAAAACGGTCTCGCCGCCGACATTCGGCAGGCCGAGCGAATTGCCGTAGCCGCCGACACCGCGCACCACACCGTCGACCACGCGCCGGGTATCCGGCGCGTCCGCCGCGCCGAAGCGCAGCTGATCCATCACCGCGATGGGCCGCGCACCCATGGCCATGATGTCGCGCACAATGCCGCCGACACCGGTGGCCGCACCCTGATACGGCTCCACATAGGAGGGGTGGTTGTGGCTTTCCACCTTGAAGGTGACCGCCCAGCCCTCGCCGATATCGACGACGCCCGCGTTCTCACCGATGCCCGCGAGCATCGCGGACTTCATTTCGTCGGTGGTGGTCTCGCCGAAGTAGCGCAGATGCACCTTCGAGGACTTGTAGGAGCAGTGCTCGCTCCACATCACCGAATACATCGCCAGTTCGGCGTCGGTCGGCCGACGGCCGAGAATTTCCTTGATCCGCGCGTACTCGTCGTCCTTGAGACCGAGCTCCTTGTACGGCTGCGGGGCGTCGGGAGTTGCTGCGGCTGCGCTGACGGTGTCGACCTGCGGAGTCACGGAGTACCAGGGTCCTTTCGGGCCGGAGCGCGAAGCTGGGGATTCGCCATGAAGTTTAGCCGTGGCCCTCGATGGGCAGCCGATCGCATCGACCGGGCGTCCGGATCGCCGGTTTTCCGGCCCGGATGCCTCGGGTCGGCACCCATCGCGCGAGCTCGCAACCGCTACGCTTTGGCCGTGAACGATCGATCGGGGGTCGCGGATCCGGCCGAGCAGCCCGTCACCACGCAGGACATCCGGCTCGACGCCGACCCGGACCTCTCGCCGCGATTCTCGATGTCGAACCCGCAGGTGCGCTGGCTGCTGATCGCCGTCGCGATGTTCGCCGTGTCGGCCATCGTCTCGCTGGTGGTGCACTGGTGGAACGGATATATCGATCTTCAGGTCTATCGCAACGGTGCGCGCGTCTGGCTCGACGACGGTGAGTTGTACGGACCGATGCCCCCGGTCGAGGGGATCGGACTGCCGTTCACCTATCCCCCACTGGCGGCCCTGTTCTTCGCACCGCTCGCGCTGATGCCGCTGCCGCTGGCCGAGGTGCTGGTGACCGCCACCTCGGTGCTCAGCCTCGGCATCACGCTGTGGCTGGTGCTCGTGCGGCTGCGCCCTACCCTCGAGCGGCGGACCGTGCTGGCGCTGGTCATCGGTGTGGTCGCGGTGGCGCAGATGTCCGAACCGATCCGGCAGACCTTCGGTTTCGGCCAGATCAATCTGGTGCTGATGGCCGCGGTCACCATGGATTGCCTTGTCCGCAAACCGGTCTGGCCGCGCGGCATGCTCATCGGCATCGCGGTCTCGGTGAAATTGATTCCGGCCGGATACCTGCTGTACTTCCTGCTACGCCGGGATTGGAAGGCGGCGGGCACGCTGATCGTCTCGGCGATCGTCGCGGTCGGACTCGGATTTCTACTGTTCCCGAGCGATTCGGCCGAATACTGGTTCCACACCCTGGCCGATACCGGCCGCATCGGACCGCCCTATTTCGCGGGCAATCAGTCGATCAAGGGCATGGCCTTCCGCCTCGGCGTCTCCGATTCGCTGGCCACCATGATCTGGATCACGCTGTCGCTCATCGCGATTGCCCTGGCGGCGGTATGGATGCACCGGCTACTGGAAGCGGGACAGCAGGTCGCCGCCCTGATGGTGAACGCTGCCGCCGTCTTGCTGGTGTCCCCGGTTTCCTGGTCGCACCACTGGGTTTGGATCGCCCCCGCAATCCTGGTCACCGCCGACGCCATCGCCCGCGGCACCCGCAACCGCTGGTTCATCGGCTCGGTCGCCGCCTTCACCGTGCTGTTCATGATCGGCCCCCAATGGCTCCTGCCGCATTCGAAGGACCTGGAACTCGGCTGGGCCTGGTGGCAGCAGATCATCGGCAGCAGTTACGTCCTCGCCACCCTGGCCGTCTTCGTGGTCGCCGTCACCACCTACCACCCGACGCACACCCCGGTACCCGAGAAGACCACCGCCGCAGCCTGATCGCGATCGCCCTTCCCCTGAGCTGTCGCATAGCGAGTGAGACCCTCGCACAGGGTATGAGCTATGCGACATGCCCATTGTCTATGCGACGGGTTCGGAGTGCCGTTTGGCATTTCAGGCCTGCGGAAATGCCGCGCGGATTCCCAATCGCGAAGTGTCGCAGTAGGAACCCGCCCGGACTGGTCAGCCGAATCGGCATGCCCGTATACGCCCATGAGGGCGCGAAACTGTGGGCTCCCCAACACGAGCCCGCACCGGACTCATCAGCCGATTCGGTGTGCTGGTGGGCACCCGGGGGATGCGCGGAACTGCGGGTCCCTACCGGTCGAGTGGTGTGGGGGTAAGGAAGGCGGCCAGGGCGGCGGCATAGGACGAAACATCTTCTGCGCCCATGATTTCGCGGGCCGAATGCATTGCGAGTTGTGCGGCGCCGACATCGACGGTGGGCATGCCGGTGCGCGCGGCGGTCATCGGGCCGATGGTGGAGCCGCAGGGGAGATCGGCGCGGTGCACGTAGCGTTGCAGGGGGACCTCGGCTTGGGCGCAGGCCAGGGCGAAGGCACCCGCACCTGCCGCGTCGGTGGCGTAGCGCAGGTTCTGGTTGACCTTGAGCACCGGACCGCCGTTGACCTCGATGCGGTGCGCGGGCTCGTGACGCTCCGGGTAGTTGGGATGGGTCGCGTGCGCCATATCGCCGGAGGCGCAGACGGATCCGGACAGTGCGGCAAGGTATTCGGCGCGGCCGCCGCCACGTGCGAGCACGATGCGTTCGAGCACCGTCGGCAACAGATCGGATTGCGCGCCCCGATCGGACTGGCTGCCGACCTCCTCGTGATCGAACATCGCCAGCACCGGAATGGCCGCACCGGGTTCCTCGATCGCCGCCAGGAAGGCGCTCAATCCCGCATAGCAGGTGCCCTGATTGTCCAGGCGAGGCGCGCTCACCAGATCGCGGTCCCGGCCGACCAACCGGCTCGGCGCCAGATCATGGGTCATCAATTCCCAGCCGAGCACCGACTGCGGATCCACCTCGGCGTATTCGGCGACGAAATCGAGGAATGAGCGCGGCTGCGCGCCGAGACCCCAGATCGCATTGACGTGCCGCTGCGGATCCAGCGTGACACCGCGGCGATCCTCCGAGAGGTGGATGGCCAACTGCGGCACCCGCAAGATTGGTTCATCGATGCGAATCAGCTGTTCGCGCACCACATTTCCGTCGCGCACGCTGAGCCGACCTGAGATGCCGAGTTCCCGGTCCAGCCACGAATTCAGCCAGGCGCCGCCATAGGGCTCCAGCCCGACCAGCTGCCAGCCCACCGCGGCCAGATCCGGATACTGCTTCACCCGCAGGTTCGGACTGTCGGTGTGCGCACCGACCACCCGGAACGGCGTCACCCCCGCGGCATCGGCCGTCGCCCACGCGACGAGCGAACCGCCGCGCACGACGTAGTGGCGGCTCGGCCCATCCGCAGGCCACGGCGCCGACTCCGCGAGCGGGGTGAAGCCGTTGGCGTCCAGTTCCCGCGCGACCGTCCGGCATACGTGGAACGGCGACGGTGAATCGTCGATGAAGGCGCACAACCCGGCGGCCGTGGCAGCGGTAGTGGAAACGGGCATGCCTGCGATCCTATGCAGACGCGGCGCCGGGATCCGATCGGCTCGATCTCGAAGAGATCCCGCAGGCTGCTCCTTCGCCTCGAGCGGGTCGTTGCTCCAGATTCGATGGAAGTCGAGCAAGCCGTCCGTTATCCCGTACGCAGCGGGCGCATGCCTCCCGGTTCAACAACCCGTAAGAAACGGTGGCGGTCGAAGTGCCGCCGATCCACCGAGAACCGCGTTGCGGCCGCATACATCGGCAAAGCCTGGTTTCGTCGCCGGAACCACCACCGCGATGGAGCAACTCGGTCTCATCTTGCGGCTATGGCCGAATATTCGAACACCATAATGAGGTCTATTCGGAACATAACCGAAGGAATGGTAATTGCGCACCCAGACAGCGCAACCGAACATTCATGGGATTAATTCATCCGACGACTACCCCAGTGCCAATTTGAACTACTCCGCGGAAACGAGTTCCAGCAAACGCATCAGCTCGGCATAACGCCGCGCACCGATACGCGAACGCAACTCCTGCTCCACGCGTTCCTCTTCGATGCGCACCGCGTCGACCAGATCCGAACCGAGCCTGCTCAGGCCGATCAGGATGCGGCGGCGGTCGTCCTCGGCGGCCACCCGGAAGATCAGGCCGCGTTCGGCGAGTGCGTCGGCATGCCTGGTCGCCGAGGACGGCGGTAGCTGCGACCTGGCCGCTAGCTCACTCATGGTGACCCCGAACTCGGCGGACAGATTCGACAGCATCGACCATTGATCGGCTGTCAGTTGCCTGGCGCACAGGGCGGCGTCGAGGTGGTCCAGCCAACGCCGTTCCGCGGCACGCAGCACACCATGCAGCGTGGAATATCCGCTTACAATGGTCGTCATTATTTCCTGCCTGCCATGAATTTCGCTCGAACGAGAAGAAGAGTACCGAATGTCAGCGTTCGGCGAGAGCCCAGACGGCACGATCGAGATACTGAACATAGTCCCTATGCAGGGACCGGGCGGTATCGTAGCGGCGTCGTGCGATGCGGCGGTTTCGCTCGCGGTCGACGAAATCAATGCTGGGACAGGTTTTCTGGGCCGCGAAATTCGTACTACGAATATCGATGGCGGGCGGAATCCGCGCGAGGTCGCCGAAGAGGTTTCCGCGCTGCTGGCCACCGGGATGGTGGACGCGATCACCGGCTGGCACACCTCGGCGGTGCGATTGGCCGTGGCGCGCGCCAATGCCAGTCGGGTGCCCTATCTTTTCGCCACCGGACACGAGGGTCTCACCAATGAGCTACCCGGGGTGCTGATGCTCGGCGAACATCCGGCGGGCCAGACCCTGCCCGCGGTGCACTGGCTGCGGCGCGAATACGGTGTGCGCCGCTGGGCGATCATCGGCAACGACTACATCTGGCCGCGCGAATCGGCCAAGGCGGTGCGCCGCAGCCTGACCGATCCGAGCGCCATCGTGCTGGAACGATTCGTACCGCTCGGCGCACCGGACTTCACAGAATTCCTCGACCATCCCGCACTCGACCACGCCGATGCCGTCATCATCCTGATGGTCGGCGCGGACGTCTCCCGCTTCAACCGGCAGTTCGCCGCCACCGGACGCGCCGACACGCTGCTGCGCATAAGCCCGGCCGCCGACGAAAACGTGCTGCTGACCGCCGGTCCCGAGGCCAACCACAACTTCTACGTGGCATCCAGCTACTTCGTGGACCCACGCACCGACGACGGCCGCGACCGGCTGGCCCGCTACCGCCGACTACACGGCAGCTTCGCGCCCGCACTGACCAGCTTCAGCAATATGAGCTACGAGGCGATCCACACCCTGCGCGCGATCGGCGAGACGGTCGGATCACTGGACGTACCCGACGTACACGCGGCGCTCGATCAGGGTGTGCGGCTCGAAACACCAGGCGGTTCCCGAAGTTTCGTCGGAAACCAGGCCCAGCAGCACGGCTATATCGCGTTGGCCGACGGCGTCGATTTCGACATCATCGCCCGGATCACTTGAGTGAGAGTCACCCGACACGGTTACTACGACGGAGCGAGGGCGACCGTTCGCGTGTCCGAGCCGTCGAAGCGCGTGCCGCAGGCGCGGAACCCGACCATCCAGCACACCACCCTGACCAACCACGACGGAGCGAGAACGACCCGTCTAGCGTCCGAGCCGTCGAGCCGCAGGCGCGAGTCTCGACGGAGCCTGCAGTTCGCTCGAAAGTGTCAGCCGCGAGACGCCAGGCGCTACGAAGCCGCGACCAAGGTGTCGAGCACCGAGAGGAACAGGCCGAGGCCGTCGTCGCTCGGGCCGGTCAGCGGCTCGGTGGCGTGTTCGGGATGCGGCATCAGGCCGACGATCCGGCCATCTGCCGAGGAGATGCCCGCGATATCGCGCTGGGAGCCATTAGGATTGTCGCCCGCGTAGCGGAAGACCACTCGGCCCTCGCCCTCGAGTTCATCGAGCACACGCTCGGACGCCTGAAAGCGCCCCTCGGCGTTCTTTACCGGGATGAGGATCTGGGCACCTGGCTCGAAACGCGAGGTCCACGCGGTATTCGCGGTTTCGACGCGCAGCCATTCGTCACGGCAGACGAAGTGCAGTCCCTCGTTGCGGGTCAGCGCGCCGGGCAGCAGGCCCGCCTCGCACAACACCTGGAAACCATTGCAGATACCCAGGATCGGCAGGCCGCGACCCGCGGCCTTGACGACCTCACCCATCACCGGGGCGAATCGGGCGATGGCACCGGCGCGCAGGTAGTCGCCGTAGGAGAAGCCGCCGGGCACGATCACCGCGTCGACCTGCTTCAGGTCGGCATCGGCATGCCACAGGCTGACCGCCTCGGCGCCCGCCAGCTTGACCGCCCGAGCGGCGTCGACATCGTCGAGCGTGCCAGGAAAAGTAATGACCCCGATCCGCGCCGTCATGAAACGCGCACGACCTTCCAGTCCTCGATCACGGTGTTGGCGAGCAGCGCCTCGGCGATCTGTTCGAGCTCCGCGTCGCTGACACTGTCGTCGACATCGAGCTCGAATCGCTTGCCCTGCCGCACATCCGACACTCCGGCGAATCCCAGGCGCGGGAGCGCGCCGGCGATGGCCTGACCCTGCGGATCCAGGATCTCGGCCTTCGGCATCACCTCGACCACGACTCGTGCCACGCGTTGCTCCTCAGGTGGTGTTGGGGTTACCTGAGCAGCGTAGTTGTCCGGGTTGTCCGAGCTACGGTCGGGGTCGAGTCAAATAGCATGGCCCCATGCGCATAGCCCACTTCGGCCACTCCTGCATCCTCGTCGAATTGCACGGCAAGAAGGTGCTGTTCGATCCGGGCACCTTCTCACACGGCTTCGAGGGCATTACCGGCCTGGACGCCATCGCCGTCACCCACCAGCATCCCGACCATATCGATCCGAGCCGGATCGAGGCACTGCTCGACAACAACCCGAATGCGCGCCTGTTCAGCGATCCACAGACCGCACAGCAGCGCGGCGAACCGTGGGAGGCGGTGCACGCGGGCAATGCGATCACCCTCGGCGATCTCCAGATCACCGGTGGCGGCGGCAGGCATGCGGTGATCCACCCGGAGATCCCGGTGATCGATAACACCGTCTTCCAACTCGGCACCCCGGACGACCCGGCCCAACTCGTGCACCCCGGCGACTCGCTCTGGGTGCCCCCGGTCGAGGTCGGCGTCCTCGCTGTCCCCGCATCCGCGCCATGGATGCGCATCAGCGAGGCCGTCGACTACCTGCGCGCGGTCGCCCCGGCCACCGCCTTCCCCATCCACTTCGGCATCATCCAACCCGAAGCCCAAGGCATCTACTTCGGCCGCCTATCCGAAATGGCCCCCACCACAACAGAATTCACCGTAATCGCCCCCGAAACCCAGCGCGACCTCTAACCCTGGACGGTTGATCACCATGTATCCAGGGCGGCAAATGTCGAGAGGGATCCGCCACGGATACATGGTGATCGGACGTCCAACACGCTGTCAGCGGATTTGTTCGGCGTAGGTGGCGAGGAAGAGGGCTTCGGCGAGGGCCATGTGTTCGATTTCGGCGGGGTCGACGCTCTCGTTGGGGGCGTGGATGAGGCATTTGGGTTCTTCGACGCCCAGCAGCATGATCTCGGCGTCCGGATAGGTGTCGGCGAAAACGTTGCACAGCGGGATCGAGCCGCCCTGGCCCTGGGTGGTGGTCGCGCGGCCGTATGCGGCGGTGAGTGCGGCTTCCATGGCGGTGCGGGCCGGACCGCCCCTTGCCGACCGGAACGGCGCGCCGGTCCCCTCGGTTTCCACGGTGAGTTTCGCGCGCCACGGCGTATGCGCACGCAGGTGCGCGGTCAGCAGTTCCAGTGCATGGCCGGGATCGGTTCCCGGCGGAATGCGCAGGTTGAGCCGGGCTCGCGCGACGGGCTGGATGGCCGCCGATGAACCGAGCACCTTCGGTGCGTCGATGCCGAGCACCGTCAAAGCCGGTCGCGCCCAGAGCATATCGGCGACGGTGCCGTCACCGATGAGTTCGACGCCGCCGAGTACGCCTGCGTCAGAACGGAATTGGTCTTCCATATATTGCACGCCGGTCCAGCGCTGATCGTTGCGCAGACCGGCGACGGTGGTGTTGCCGTGTTCGTCGCGCAAGGAGGCGAGCAGCTGGATGAGCGCGGCGAGCGCATCCGGAGCCGGACCGCCGAACATGCCGGAATGCATTGGCCCAGCGAGGGTTTCGATGGTGACGACCACGTTCACGTTGCCGCGCAGGGATTCGGTCAAGGTCGGCATACCGTTCGCGAAATTGCCGCAGTCGCCGATCAGAATCGCATCCGCGCGCAAAAGGTCCGGATTGGCCTCGACGAATTGTTCGAGTCCGCCGGTGCCCTGCTCCTCGGAACCCTCCGCGACCAGCGTGACCCCGAGCGGCAGATCCGCGCCGAGTGCCCGCAGCGCGGTCAGGTGCATCACGATATTGCCTTTGCAGTCGGCGCTGCCGCGCCCGTACCAGCGGCCGTCTTTCTCGGTCAGCTCCCAGACCGGGGTGCGCCAGGCATCGTCGTCGAGCGGCGGCTGCACGTCGTAGTGGCAGTAGAGCAAGACCGTCGGCGCACCGTGTAGCGCGGGACGTGAGGCGATGACGGCCTTACTGCCATCGGGAGTTTCGTGCAGGCCCACCTTGGTCAGGCCCGCCCCGGCGAACGCGTCGGCGACCCACTGCGCGGTCCGGTCGCATTCCTCCGGCGGGAACTGCCGGGGATCGGCCACCGACTTGAACGAAACCAGTTGGGTGAGATCGGTTTTCGCCTGCGGCATCAGCGCGGTCACCCGCTGGCGCAGCGCCGCGATGCGGGAGTCGTCGATCATCTGCGAAACCTCATTTCCGATCCGATCCAGCACAGAAGCGGCCAAGGGCGCGCCGCCCGCCCACTCTGGCATGAACCGCTCGGGCCATACGGGAGAACTCAGCCGACCGATCGGTCTGTGTCGTCCGGATCGGAACCGGCGAAATCCGACCGCCGCTATGACATGCTGATACGTCGACGCTGGTTGCCGCTGTTTCGCAAACATTACGCGAGCCATGTTCGGAGGCGGTTCGATGACAGAAGGACTGGAGCCCGACGACCTATTCGCCCTGCCGGGCCTGCGCCGGTCGGCGCCGAAGGCCGGATTTCCGACCAACGAGTTGATCCCGCAGGTCGCCTACGAGATCGTGCACGACGAACTGATGCTCGACGGCGTCTCCCGGATGAACCTGGCGACCTTCTGCACCACCTGGGTGGATGACCAGGCGCGCAGACTGATGAACGAATCCCTGGACAAGAACATCGTCGACAAGGACGAATATCCGCAGACCGCCGAACTGGAGCGCCGGTGCGTGCGAATGGTCGCCGATCTGTGGCATGCGCCGGATCCAGCGGGCACGCACGGCACCTCAACCACCGGCTCGAGTGAGGCCGCGATGCTCGGCGGTCTGGCCGCCAAATTCCGCTGGCGCAAACGTGGCGGCACCGGAACCCCGAATTTCGTCTGCGGTCCGGTGCAGGTGTGTTGGGAAAAATTCGCGCGCTATTTCGATGTGGAGATACGCCAGATCCCGCTGCGCGGGGACCGGCTGACCATGCATCCCGACGATGTGGCCGCCTATTGCGACGCGAACACCATCATGGTGGTGCCGAACTTCGGTCAGACCTACACCGGCCTGTTCGAGGATGTCGCCGGGATAAGCCGCGCGCTGGACCGGCTGCAAGAGGCCAGCGGCCTCGATATCCCCATCCATGTCGACGCCGCCAGCGGCGGATTCCTCGCGCCGTTCACCGCACCGGATCTGATCTGGGATTTCCGGCTTTCACGGGTCAAATCGATCAATGCCTCCGGCCACAAGACCGGGCTCGCGCCGCTCGGCTCGGGCTGGGCGATCTGGCGCGAGGCCGCCGATCTGCCCGAGGAGCTGATCTTCAATGTGGATTACCTCGGCGGCAGCATGGCCACCTTCAATCTCAACTTCTCCCGCCCCGGCGGGCAGGTGATCACCTCGTACTACGAATTCATCCGGCTCGGCCACACCGGCTACACCCGCCTGCAGTCCCAGCTCTACCACGTCGCCCAGCATTTGGCGGCTGGCCTGCTGAAACTCGGTCCGTTCGAGATGATCCACGGCGGCGATCCACATCATGGCATCGCGGCCGTGTCCTGGCGGCTGATCGAGGATGTCGGCTTCAATCTCTACGAACTATCGGATCGGCTGCGGACCAGGGGTTGGCTGATCGCCGCGTATCCGTTGCCCGCCGACCGGGAGAACGAGACGATCATGCGCGCGCTGGTCCGGCATGGGTTCAGCATCGATATGGCCGACCTGCTGCTCGCCGATATCGCGCGGGGTATGGCGCAACTGGACAAGCATCCACAGGCCAAACCGCTCACCCAAGAGGAAGCCGGCGGGTTCACGCACAACGCGACCGCGGCGGTGCCGAGCGAGAAGGCGAAGCCCGTCCGGCCCTGAGCCGCCGAATAGTGCTGGTACACAGTCGATTACGCCGCGCGCCGCCGCCCGATCACGCCATTGCGGGCGGCGGCGCCTCGTGCGGCGGTGCCGATCACACCCCGCACGGTTTCCGGCAGACCTGATCAGGCCGCCTTGACGGCGGCGAACGGTTCCCAGCGGTACACCTCGCTGGCCGCGCCGTGGAACAGCGCGAGATCGACCGCGTCGAGCATCGCCTGCCGCGGACCGGAGCGACCGAGCTGAGCCGCGGAAACGGCCAGCCGCAGCACACCGCCGCGACGTGCGGTCCTGGCCGCACCGAGCACCAGCGCGCGACACCACCACGGCTCGGCACGGAAACCCTCGCCCATGCCGTAGACGCGCGCCTTCTGGGCGATATTGCGCTCGAGATCGAGAATCGAGGTCAACCCGAGCGCGAGCCGGAAACCGGCCTCGGGCAGCGCCTCGATTGCGCCCGCGGAGGCATCCCAGCGCGGGGCCGCGAATAGCCGGGTGCGCAATTCCACCTGCTCGAGCACCCGATCCGCCGCGGTCAGCCGCAGGCGCGCCTCGTGCCGGGGCAGGGTGGCGAATTCGGCTCGGCGCCGCTTGGTCGCCGCCTGGTCGTAGCCGTGCAGCACGATCGCATCGCCGCGGGCGCGCCGACCACGCAGCCATGCCTGCGTCGCCGGATCTTCCACCAGCCGGTAGCCGCCCTTCAACCGGGGCGCGACCAGCAGCGAAAGCCGCACATCGCGGCGATCCATTTCGGCCGCGAATTCGATAGCCGCGTCCCGCGTGGTGTCCCGGATCCCGGAAATCGACACCATCAGCTCAGCGTTCATGACCTCACGGTGCCAGCCGCAGATGTACTCGACGTGCAGGGCGGATGACCCGCCGACGAACACTGCGCCACACCCACGGCACATCTACCCTAAGATCTGCGGCGTGAAGACAGCCCTGCTCAGCGCTCTGTCAGTTCCACTCCTGCTCATCGCCCCGGCCACGGCGCTAGCCGACCCCGGCGATCCCCAGATCTTCAGCCAAGACGAAACCTGCACTGCGACACAGGGTTTCGTCAATCAGGTGCGCAGCCGCACGCCCGATGCGACTCCGGATCAGATCGCCGACGCCTACATCACGATCATGGATGCGAACGGCGCATATCAGGGCATCGAAGAGTTCCGCGACAGCGACCGTGCCACCTTCCTGGAGAACATGCGCACCTGCGGCCTCTGATTACCACCGTTCGCAGTGCAGTACCTGCTCCCTCGGCACCCGAACGGCGGGTTTGAAGTCGGTGCCGAGGGTGTAGGCCAGCGGAATGAATGCCGCGAGCATCACCTTTTCATACGGAACACCCAGTGCCGCAGCGAGTTCGCGCTCCAGCGGACCCTGCGCGCTGGTCCAGGTGGTGCCGAGTCCGCGGGCTCGCGCGGCGAGCATGAAGCTCCACACCGCGGGCAGAATGGAACCCCAAGCGCCCGACTGGATCTCGACCGAGGCGCGATCGGTTCGCCCCTCGATGGCCGGAATCACCATGGCCGGAACTCGATGGATATTTTCGGCGAGATAGCGCAGACCGTCGAAGACCCGCTCGGTCGAATGCGGGGCGTAGTTCATGCGCCACACGTCATCGGCGGTCAGCGGCTGTCCGGTTCCGACGGTGAGCGCGCGCCGGAAGATGTCACCGACCACTCGACGCCTGGCCCGATCGGTGACGACGATGAAGTGCCAGCGCTGCCGATTGCGTCCGGTCGGCGCCTGGGTCGCGAGGTCGATGCACTCCTCGATCAACACGCGTGGCACCGGACGGTCGAAATCCAGGCGTTTGCGCACCGCTCGGGTCGTAGACAGCAACTCGTCCGGGGTCAGATCCAGCGTTGTCATCGGGTACTCCTCGGGCCGATTCCTGCGATCACTCAGACCGTATGACCACAAATCATCTGCTGTCAAACGATTGGCCAGCAGACGATAATGGTAGGCTGACGACACCGACAGCGAGGGACCATGACCAAACCGACCTACTTTCCACAGCTCGCCGCCGAGCGGCCGGATATCGCACTGTGCCGCGCGTCGACCTTCGTGGCCAGAGCAGGCGAAACCCACGCCGCGACACAGGGTTTGGGCGTTGGACAGCAATTGGTATTGAAGATGCTCGATGCCGTCGGCGCGTGCTCGCAGCAGACGCTGAGCGAGGAATTGCGGATCGATCGCAGTGTCATGGTCAGCGTCTGCGACGACCTGGAGAAGTCGGATTATGTACGGCGCGAACGCAATCCGCGCGACCGCCGCTCCTATGCCGTGACCATCACCGACACGGGCCGCGAACGACTCCGCGAGGCGGAGGCCGCGATTCCGGCCTACCTCGATGAGACCTTCGCGGCGCTGACCGCCGCCGAGCGCCGCCAGCTCACGAACCTGCTCGGCAAGCTCTTGGTACCCGCTGGTGAGCGGCCGGGTGGACCGGCCGCTCACCGAACCTAGGCGTCGGCCAGGCCGAGGGTGTCGAGGAGCCAGGCGTTTTCGAAGGCGACTTCCTTCCACTGCTCGTAGCGGCCGCTGACGCCGCCGTGGCCCGCGCTCATTTCGGTCTTGAGCAGCAGTGGTGTGTCACCGGTCTTGGTCGCGCGCAGTTTGGCGACCCATTTGGCGGGTTCGACATAGAGCACGCGGGTGTCGTTGATGCCGGTGACGGCCAGGATCGCCGGGTAGTCCTTGGCTTCGATGTTCTCGTAGGGCGTGTAGGACTTGATGTAGTCGTAGACTTCCTTGTCCGCCAACGGGTTTCCCCATTCGTCCCATTCGATGACGGTGAGCGGCAGCGACGGGTCGAGGATCGAGGTGAGCGGGTCGACGAACGGCACGTTGGTCAGAATTCCGGTGAACAGCTCGGGCGCCAGATTCGCCACCGCACCCATCAGCAGACCGCCCGCACTGCCGCCATCGGCGACCAACCGGTCCGCCGAAGTGACGCCGGTATCGATGAGATGCCTTGCGCAGGAGATGAAGTCGGTGAAGGTGTTCTTCTTGGTGAGCGTCTTGCCGTGCTCGTACCAGAGCCGACCCATCTCACCGCCGCCGCGCACATGCGCCACCGCGAACACCATGCCGCGGTCGAGCAGCGAAAGCCGCGATACCGAGAAGCCCGGATCGATCGGGGTCTCGTAAGAGCCATATCCGTACAGCAACAGCGGTTTCGGGCCCGCGGGCAGGCCCTTCTTCCGCACCAGCGAGATCGGAATCCGGGTGCCGTCCGCGGCGATCGCCCAATCCCGGTCCTGCTCATAGTCGTTCGCGTCATAACCGCCGAGTACCGGTTGCTCCTTGCGCAGCAGCAACTCCCCGGTGGCCGGGACATAGTCGAAGACCTGCATAGGTGTGATGAACGAGGTCAGCCCGATCCGCAGCGTCGGCTGCTCCCACTCCGGGTTGCGGACCGAACCGACCGCGAAGAGTTCCAGATCGAATTCGAGTTCGCGGCGCTCGCCGTAGCCGGATTCGGTCAGCGGCCAAATGGCAATGCGGGGAAGGGCTTCGCGCCGATAGCTCAGCACCAGATGACCGGCGAACGGATCGATATCCTCGAGCCGCACATCGTCGCGGTGGCCGATCAGCAGCGTCATCTTCGACGGATCCGATACCGGTGCCTCGGCGAGTACGAAGTTCAGCGCCTTCACCCCGTCCACGACATCGTTGTGCAGGATCAGGAAACGGTCCTCACCGCCGACCACGGCATGGTCCACCGAGTACTCGACACCATCGCGCCGCGGCAGGACGACCCGGAAATCCCCTTCCGGATTATCGGATTCGAGTACCCAGGCCTCGCTGGTGATCTTGGAACCGAGCCAGATCATCAGGTATTTCTTCGAGCGCGTCGCGCCGACGCTCACCCAGAACCGCTCGTCGGGTTCGTGGAAGACCTTGACATCGTCATCCTTGGCCGTACCGAGCCGGTGTCGCCACACGGTGTCGGGCCGCCAGGATTCATCGACCGTCTGATAGAAGACGTGCGTGCCGTCCAGCGACCAGGTCGCGCCGGGTGCGGTGCCCGCGATCTCGTCGGCGAGCACCTCGCCGGTGCGCAGATCCTTGAAGCGCATCAGGTAGCGCTCGTCACCGCTGGTGTCGACCGAGTACGCGAGCAGGTTGCCGTCATGGCTGACCGAGAACGCGCCGAGTGTGAAGAAGTCGTGGCCCTCAGCTAGCTGGTTGCTGTCCAGCAGCACCTGTTCACCGGGAATCTCGGTATCGACCTCCAGCTGCGGCGGGGTCCAGGCATCGATCCCCTCGGCCGCCGAATCGACGGGACAGCGGCAGTGCACGCCGTACTGCTTGCCCTCGAAGCTGCGCGAGTAGTACCAGTACTCGCCCGTCCGGGTCGGCACCGAGAGGTCGGTCTCCTGGGTGCGCGCCTTGATCTCGTCGAAGAGTTTGTCCCGCAGTCCGCCGAGATGCGCGGTCTGCGCCTCGGTGTAGGCGTTCTCGGCCTCCAGATAGGCGATGACCTCGGGATTTTCCTTATCGCGGAGCCATTCGTACTCGTCGATGAAGACGTCGCCGTGGTGCACCCGCTCGGTGCGCACCCGCTTGGCGACCGGCGCCGTCACATCACCCGGACCGGCGAGCGTTCCGATTCCACTGTCGAGAGCCATGGGCTCCACCCTACTGTTCGGGTTGCGCACCGCCCGCCGCTCGGATGATGTCGTCGAGTACCGCGCCCGCCCGGTGCAGATCGGTCATGGCCTGGTCGATGCGGCGGCGCTCCTCGGCCAGTTTGTCCACCAGGAATGGTGTCGCCAGTTCGTTCGGCGTGCCGTCTTCGTCGTGGATACACGGCAGCAACTGGCTGACGGTGTCGCTGCCGATACCCGCGGCGAACATTTCGCGAATGCGCAGCACCCGCGCGACCGCCGACTCCGGATATTCGCGCTGACCACCGGGAGTGCGCTCGGATCCGAGCATGCCCTTGGACTCGTAGTACCGCAGCGACCGGACGCTCACCCCGGTCCGCTCGGCCAGCTCACCGATGCGCATATCTGTCCCGTCTCCCCGAAATCAGCCGTTTCGGTCTCGAGCTTACTTGACCTCACATCGATGTCAGGTTTTATGGTGCGGTTATGCAGCTATTGAGTGAATACCGCAACCATGTTCTGGCCCTGCCCAATCGAATCGTCATGTCACCGATGACCCGGTTGCGTTCTCATCCGGACGGTTCGCCGACCGCCGATGTGGTCGATTACTACGCGCAGCGGGCCACGGCCGGACTGATCGTGACCGAGGGCATCTGGCCGCATTCGACCGGCCAGAGCGAGGCCTGGGTGCCTGGCCTGCAGACGGGTCGTCATGTCGATGCCTGGCGGCGGGTCACCGATGCGGTACACGCGGCGGGCGGGCGGATCGTCGCGCAGCTGATGCACGGAGGTCGGAAGGGACATCCGCTGGCCCGGGTCGACGGATCGTGGCCTACCGGACCGTCGTCGGTGATCGATGACGATCGACCGCATCTGCTCGACGGCACCAAGGCTGATCCGATAACCCCGGGTGCCTTCAGCCGTGCCGAAATCGCCGCCGTGATCGAGCACTTCGCGGCAGCTGCCGCCAATGCGATCGCGGCGGGCTTCGACGGTGTCGAGATCCACGGTGCCAATAGCTATCTGCTGCACCAGTTCCTGGCCGACAACACCAATCTGCGCACCGATGAATTCGGCGGCTCGATCGAGAACCGGATGCGCGCACCGCTGGCCATCGTCGACGCAGTCGTCGGTGCCGTCGGATCGCACCGGACCGCTATTCGCCTGTCGCCGGGCAACCCTCAGTTCAATATGTACGAGGCGGATCCGGCACCGCTGTACCGCACGTTGGTGGCCGAGTTGGATCGCCGTGACCTGGCATATCTGCATCTGACCGATAACGACGACTATCCCGCCCTCGCCGATCTGCGTCCGCGCTGGCACGGCACACTCATCGCGAATATCGGTGAGAACCGCAAGCCCACCAGTGCGGTCGAGGCCGAGGCGGTGCTCGGGCAGGGACTTGCCGATCTGGTGTCGTTCGGGCGCGCGTTCATCGCCAATCCCGATCTGGTGCAGCGGATTACCTACGATCTGCCGCTGGCTCCGATCCGCGAGGAACTGCTGTACGGGCGCGATGCCGCGGGATACAGCGACTATCCGAGCTGGGAGTTTCGCGAAACGCGGTGCGCCTGACGGTCCCCGGGCGCGGCCGCGTAGCCAAGTAGGCTCGCGGCCATGCGTGCTGTTCACCTGCTGGCCGTCATCGGAATGCTGTTCGCCGGGGCCGGAATCGGCGCGCTCGCACCGGCTTCGGCCTGCGCGTGCGGCGGGATGGCGAATCCACCGGGGCACCCGGCGTCGGTGCGCGAGGAGACGGCGCTGATCAGCTGGGACGGGCGGCACGAGACGGTGCTCATGCGGCTCGCGCTGAAATCCGGTACCGATCAGGCGGCGCTGATCGTGCCGACACCGAAACCGGCGACCGTCGCGGGTAGCTCCGCGGCGACCTTCACGGAACTGGCGAACCTGACCGCGCCCAAGGTGGTCACCCAGCGTCGATGGTTCGGTTCTGGCGTTGACGACGCGGTCGGCGAGGGCGCTATGAGCGCTGCCGATGGCGGCCCGACCGTCCTCGAACGCGTGCGACTCGGCCCACTCGAAGCAACCACCCTTTCCGGCGGCAATCTGGATGGCATTCGAAAGTGGCTGAGCGACAATGGCTACGAGATGCGTCCCGAGGTGGTCAGTGCTCTCGAACCGTATCTGCGCGAGGGCTGGTCCTTCGTCGCAATGCGGCTCACCAGTGCCCAACCCCTCGATGGCGCAATAGATCCGGTGCGCCTGAGCTTCGATTCGGATCGATTCGTGTATCCGATGCGGATGTCGAGCGCCGCCGAACACGCCCAGTACGTGCATCTTTACACGCTGAGCGAGCATCGCGTGCGACGCTCCGATCCCGATGCCGCTGCCCAGCGCGTGCGGGTCGACTTCGCGGGCCGGGTCGCCACATCGGATCCAGAACTCGCGCCGGTCACCACGAATGGCCGCGACTACCTGACCGAACTGCGGATTTCGATCGATAGCCCCGCGGATATCCGCTCCGACTTCGCCTTCGAGGCCGATGCCAGCGACGCGGAGGTCTACCAGACGATCTACCGAACCGAGGATGTGGAACTGTTCGGCGTGCCCGCGGGCATCGTCATCCTCGGCACGGCCTTGCTGGCCGCGATCGTCGTGGTATTCGCCGTCGTCCGCGTGCTGCGGGCCTGACCTATGCTCCGATCGCCGGACCGATGGTCGGCCAGGAGGCGTGCAGGGTGTCCTGCCAGTAGGACCAGGAGTGGGTTCCGGTTGGGCTGTATTCGATCTCGGCCGGAATACCGAGGGCATGCAGCCGCTGCTCGAATGAGATGACGCAGGTGTTGACGCCGACCTCGACCGGGCCGCCGAGGACGATGTTCTCGCCCAATTGAGGTTTGACCTCGGCCTCGTGTGGACCAGGTATGCCGGTGCCGGTGGACAGGTAGATCGCCTTGCCGCGCAAGCGATCCGCGAGCGCCGCCGCATCGTGCTCGGCCCAGGCCGGACTGCCGGGACCGCCCCACATATTCACCGGATTGCCGCCACGGTTGGCGATGGAGAACATCACCGCACCCATGGCGAGAGTGGTGTCGGGACAGGCACTGTAGCCCGCGACCGCCCGGTACAACTCGGGATGGCGGGCGGCGAGGATGAAGGCCGCATTGCCGCCCATGGACAGGCCGCCGATGGCATTGACGCCATTGCCGTATCGGGCGTCGATGATCGGCGGCAACTCCTCGGTCAGGAACGTTTCCCACTGGTAGCGACCGAATTTCGGATCGTCGCGCTGCCAGTCGGTGTAGTAGCTGGCCTGGCCGCCCACGGGTAGCACCACATTGACGTTCTTGCCCCTGAAGAAGGATTCGGCGTCGGTGGCATTGGTCCAGGTGCTCTGGTTGATGCCGGGATCGAGGCCGTCCAGCAGGTAGAACGACGAGTGCGAGCCGCCACCGGCCGGGTGCAGAACCTGGACTTGGATGATCCGATCCATCGATGGCGATTCGATGAACAGCGCCGAGCGCGTCGAGCTCAGCTCATCGATCCGATCGATCCGCGCCGCCGATGCCGTGGCCGGGTCGGCCAGCAAGGGCCCCATCAGCGTGATCCCGAAGGCCAGCACCGCAACAGCTATCTTTGTTCGCCGCACGAACCCACCTCCACCACCGCATGACAATGGCCTTCAACGTAACTCACGTCGAGACGTTGGAGAAGAGATTCCAGTTCCGGCGTTTCCCCCGCAAACCTTCGGGCGGGTAACAACTTTCACGCCAGCACCGCCAGTCCCAGGCGCGGCTCAGCGATTGAGCGCGCCGCGGATCGAATTCGCCAGATAGTCCAGGTCAGCGCGATGCGGACGGGTCGGCCGCGCACGTAATCCGAACCCGTCACCCGGCGTCCGCGGAATGACATGCAGGTGCACATGGAAAACTTCCTGACCCGCGGTCACCCCGTCGGCCAAGAAGAAATTGACCCCATCACACCCCACCTCACTGGCCCGCAGCGCCCCCGCCAACTTCTGCGCCACCTGGAACAACTTCCCCCCGACCACCGGATCCAGCTCCGCCAGACTCCGCGCCGCAACCTTGGGCACCACCAGCAAATGCCCGGGCGTCATGGGCCGAATGTCCATGAACGCCACCACGTCATCGTCCTCGAACACCCGGCTGGCCTCGGCCCGCCCGGCCACAATGTCCCCGAAGATCGTGTATGGATTCACGCCGATCACTATGGCCGGTGGGCTGGTGCCGCGTCCAGATTGCTTGCTGGCGGCTCGCCGAGCGTAGTGATAGGGCGGTCGAATTCGGCATGGGCGACCACCATTCGACTACGTTCGACGGAACCCCGCGCTAAAGGATCGGGGACGGGGTGTAGCGGGCGGCGTCGGGGTATTGGTCCACCAGCTTTTGGACGGCGGCCACCACATCGGAAACTTGGGCCTCGGCCGCGCCGATGAAGGCGGACTTATCGGCCAGGGCAGCGTCCAATTCGGCGCGATCCAAGGGGAAGCGGGAATCGGCGGCCAGGCGGTCCAGCAGATCGGGTTCGCGGCCCTGTTCGCGCATGGCGAGGGCGACGGCTACCGCGTGTTCCTTGATTACCTCGTGGGCGGTCTCGCGGCCGACACCGGCGCGCACGGCGGCGATGAGCATGCGGGTGGTGGCGAGGAAGGGCAGGTAGCGGTCGAGTTCGCGGGAGATGACCGCGGGGTAGGCACCGAATTCGGTGAGCACGGTGAGGAAGGTTTCGATCATGCCGTCGATGGCGAAGAAGGCGTCCGGCAGCGCGACGCGGCGCACCACCGAGCAGAAGACGTCGCCCTCATTCCATTGCGCGCCAGCGAGTTCGGCGGCCATCGAGGCATAACCGCGCAGCACCACCTGCAAGCCGTTGACGCGCTCACAGGAGCGGGTGTTCATCTTGTGCGGCATGGCGGAGCTGCCGACCTGCCCTGGCTGGAAGCCCTCGGTGACCAGCTCATGACCCGCCATCAACCGAATGGTGTGCGCGAACGACGACGGACCCGCACCGACCTGCACGAGCGCGGACAGCACATCGTGATCGAGCGAGCGCGGATACACCTGACCGACACTGGTCAGCACATTCGCGAAGCCGAGATGCCGCGCGACCTGCTGCTCCAGCGTCGCCAGTTTCGCCGAATCGCCGCCGAGCAGATCCAGCATGTCCTGCGCGGTGCCCATCGGGCCCTTGATACCGCGCAGCGGGTAGCGGTCGATGAGCTCACGCAGGCGAGTCAGCGCGATCAGCAGTTCGTCGGCGGCCGAGGCGAACCGTTTGCCGAGCGTGGTGGCCTGGGCGGCGACATTGTGCGAACGGCCCGCCATAACCAGCGCGTGGTACTCGGCGGCCCGCTCGGCCAGGCGCGCCGCCACCGCGACACCGTGGGTGTGCACATGGTCGAGCGAGAGCCGGATCTGCAGCTGCTCCACATTCTCGGTGAGATCGCGGCTGGTCATGCCCTTGTGCACATGCTCGTGCCCGGCCAGTGCGTTGAATTCCTCGATGCGCGCCTTCACATCGTGGCGGGTGACCCGCTCCCGCTCGGCGATCGAGGCGAGATCCACCTGATCGATGACGCGCTCATAATCGTCGATGACGCCCGCGGGCAGCTCGATGCCCAGTTCGGACTGCGCCCGCAACACCTCCAACCACAGCCGCCGCTCGAGCACGATCTTGTTCTCGGGCGACCAGAGATGCACCAACTCGGGGCTGGCGTATCGGGTGGCAAGGACGTTCGGAACGAGGGTCACGTCCAGTCAGTCTAGTGTCCGGAACCTGTCGACCTGCTGCGGCGTCTGTATCTGATGCGGTGCGAGCGGGCCCTCCGTGGTTACGCGAGCTACCGCCTCCGGGCCTGACGCTCGCACCGGGGGCGCGACGATATCGATGACCTCGAGCAATGCCCCGCGCGCCATTCGCCTTGGCTCCGGGTCCATTTCGCTCAGCGCCGCCACCACGGCACCGTCGACCACCGCGACCATCCTGCGCAACTGCTCCGGCCGAACCACCCGATCGGAGCGGCGCAGCACATCGGCGAGCAACTCGTCCAGCTGCGCCCTTAGTCGGAGCTGCACTTCGCGCAGTTCCGGATGCCGCGCCGAGGCCACCGAACGCTCGTAGCGTGCGATCAGCTGCCCGCGTGCGCCCTCGTCGTTGCCATCCGACCCCACCAGCAGGTCCAACACCAGATCGACGGTCGCCTCCGCGCCTCGGCGACGGTGACTCACCTCGCCGACCCGTCGCCGCATCGCGTCCAGTTCCGCATTGCCGCTGAATTCGACCGCTCGCGCGATCAGATCATCGAGCGACTCGAAGTAGTACGTCGTCGACGCCAGCGGAAGGTCGGCGCGCGTCGCGACCGAGCGATGCCGCACCGCATCGAATCCGCCTTCGAGTAACAACTCGGCGGCGGCCGCTACCAAAGCCTGGCGACGCCGTTCGCCTTTCGGGGTCGTCGCGGTTATCACCGTGCCATCGTGCCAGTCATCATCAGTTCATCCGTGCGAAATCAGAGAGGAAACCCAGAGAGTGAAAACCCAGCCATCGTTGTTTTACCGCATCTGCTCGTTTCGGGTGCCGAACTGTGCAAACTTGTTGTCGGACAGCATGATCAACCGCGCAGATAGTGACCCAACCGAACGAGTGCCGCCTCGATGTCCGCGGTAGCTCCGGCGAAGGAGAATCGTACGGTCCGATGCCCCGCCGCGGTATCGAAGTCGATTCCGGGGGCCAGGGCGACTCCGGTGTGGTCGAGCACCTCGGCACACCACTTGCGGGAATCGTCGGTGAGATGGCCGATATCGGCGTAGGCGTAGAAGGCGCCGTCGGCCGGGGCCAGCTCGGTGATGCCGAGTTTCGGCAGACCCTCCAGCAGCAGTTGCCGATTCACCGCGTAGCGCCGGACGTGACCATCGAGTTCCTCCTTGGCCTCGGCGCCGAAGGCGTGCAGCGCCGCGAACTGCGAGACCGCGGGCGGACACACCGTCATATTGGACGCGAGCCGCTGCAGTGCGGGCCGCAATCGACTCGGCGCCAGCATCCAGCCGAGCCGCCAGCCGGTCATCGAGAAGTACTTCGAGACCGAACCGATGACCACGGATTCGCGCGAGGTCTCCCAGGACGATGACGTCCGGCCGACGCTGACGCCCCGATAGGTGATGCCGTGGTAGATCTCGTCGGAGATCAGCAGGGTGCCGTGCGCATCGCACCAGCGGGCAAGTGCGGCGAGTTCATCGGGATCGATCATGGTGCCGGTCGGATTGGCCGGACTTGCCACGATCAGACCGGCAGGCGGTTCCGGGAGCGCTTCCAGCATGGCGACCGTCGGCTGGAATCGGGTTTGCGCACCGCAATCGAGTTCGACCACACGACAACCCAGCGCGGTCAGAGAGTTGCGGTAAGCCGGATATCCGGGCCTGGCCACCACGACGGTATCCCCGGCGTCGAATGCGGCCAGGAAGATGAGTGTGAACGCGCCGGAGGAGCCGGTCGTCACCACGACGTCATCGGGTTCGACCGCGTAGCCGTAGGTGTCGCGGTGGTGTTCGGCGATTGCCTCACGCAGCGGCAGAATGCCGAATGTCTCTGTGTAACCGAGCAATTCGGCATCGATCGCCATCTTCGTCGCGCGCAGCACCGGTGCGGGTGCCGGCGTCGAGGGCTGCCCGGCCGCCAGCACCAGCACATCGCCGTGCGTCCTGGCCCGTTCCGCGGCAGCTTTCCAGACATCCATCACGTAGAAAGGTGGAATGGTCGACCGGCGAGATTCTCTGGACACCCGACGTACGGTAGACCGTCCCGCACATCAGGTGGGCGCCGATGCTCGGCTTTGTCGGACTCGACACGAAATGCGACCGGCCCCGTGGTTCGGCATGTGTGTGGCATGCCGCCCGGGTTATGGTCGGCGTTAATGCTTGACAAGGCTCGCCGTGCGCGGCTGGACCGAGTACCCGGGGTGGGTGGCATCGGTGTCATACCCCCCGATTGGCGTGCCGAGTTGCGGGAACGGCGCGCGTCCGAGCTGGGTGCCCGGGTGCGCGAGGTATTCGGCGAATGCAGGGACGGCCTGGTCTGGCTGCGTCGGCAACCACCACCCGACCTGCGCGCGCTGTGGGAGGACCGGCCCAAACCCGACTACCGCGCACTCTTGCGCAAGCACCGCATCCTGATCGCGGGCGTCTGCGTCACCGCCGTATTCGCGGCCGCCGATTCCTCGTTCGACTGGGGCGTCACCGATCGCACGCCCGGCCCGGACGAGGCGCAACGCGTCGCCTTCGCCTATCCACAGCAGGTGCAGTCGACACCACCGTCGGTGAAGCGCTATCTCAATGCCATTGCCAACGGTGAGCGCATCCGTGAGCAGGAGGTCGTCACCGCAGCGGCCCGCGCGACGTTGGAACGTGCCAAGGCCGAGGCGGCCGCGGCGGTCTCCGGTGAGTATCAGCCGTGGATGGCGGGCAGCGCACCGGTCACCACCGGATCGGTACTGTCCGGTATCACCGGCATGGTTCTGCCGACGCGCGGCACCTTCACCTCCGGATTCGGTTCGCGCTGGGGCACTTTCCACAATGGCATCGATATCGCGGGGCCGATCGGCACACCGATCTATGCCGTCGCCAGCGGCACCGTCATCGATGCGGGACCGGCGCAGGGCTTCGGGCTATGGGTGCGGATACGGCACGACGACGGCAGCATCACCGTCTACGGGCACATGTACGACTTCTTCGTCTCGGTCGGCGAACGTGTTCCGGCGGGTATGCAGATCGCCCGCATGGGCAACCGCGGTGACTCCACGGGGCCGCATCTGCATTTCGAGGTGATCGTCAACGGACAGCACGTCGACCCGCAGCAGTGGTTGGCGGTGCACGGACTCAGCTTCTGAGACTTT
>NZ_BDAZ01000033.1 GCF_001612725.1 Nocardia anaemiae NBRC 100462
ACGTGAGACGGGCCGCGAACGTCGCTCGTAAGACTCACTCCATTGGGGTCGGTGATGGCGGAATGTTCGGCACTTGGTGCACTGTCAGTAGTGCGAGCCGTATGGGTCAAACAGAAATGCGGTCCTCTACCGCGGCGAGACCGATGTCGGTGCGAAAGTGACTGCCGGGCAACTTGATCGAGGCAATGCGGTCGTAGGCGTGCGCGCGGGCCTCGGCCAGATCCGCGCCGATGCCGACGACACTCAGCACCCGACCGCCCGCGGAGACCAGGGCACCGTCCTCGCGCAACGCGGTTCCCGCATGCAGCACGGCAGACGAGTCGTCGGTATTGCCCTCGCCCGCTCCGGTGATCACATCACCGACGCGGGGACGGCCCGGGTAGTTCTCAGCGGCGATCACGACCGTGACGGCCGAACCGTCCCGCCAACGCGGGGCGGCGACCTCGGCGAGAGTGCCGGTCGCGGTGGCATTCAGCAATTCGCCGAGCGGACTCTCCAGCAGCGCGAGCACCGCCTGGGTCTCCGGATCGCCGAAGCGACAATTGAATTCGACGACAGCGGGTCCCTCCGCACCGATCGCCAGACCCGCATAGAGCAGCCCGGAGAAGCCGCAGCCGCGCCGCACCAGTTCCGCCGCGACCGGTTCGACCACATCCTCGACGATCGCGGTGACCGTCTCCTCCGGCAACCATGGCAGCGGCGTGTACGCGCCCATACCGCCGGTATTCGGCCCGGTATCACCGTCGCCGACGCGCTTGTGATCCTGCGCGGGCAGCAGCGGCACCACCGTCTCGCCGTCGACCAGGCAGAACAGCGAAACCTCCGGCCCGTCCAGGAAGGACTCCAACAGCACCGGATGGCCCTGCTCGAGCAATTCTGCACCGTGGTCGCGGGCCGCATGCCGGTCGGCGGTCACCACCACACCCTTGCCCGCGGCCAGACCGTCGTCCTTGACCACCCAGGTCGGGCCGAACCGATCCAGTGCGGCATCGAGTTCAGCCGGGTTGTCCACAATCTCGCTGTGCGCGGTGCGGACCCCGGCGGCGGTCATGACATCCTTGGCGAAGGCCTTCGAACCCTCGATGCGCGCGGCCGCGGCCGACGGACCGAAGCAGGCGATGCCCGCGGCCCGGACCGCATCGGCGACGCCGAGCACCAGCGGCACCTCGGGCCCGATCACGACCAGGTCCGCGTCCAACTCGGTGGCCAGCGCGACAACCGCCTCCGCGGAAGACGGATCGACCGCTCTGACCTGCGCGTACTGGCCGATACCCGCATTGCCCGGCGCAGCGAACAGCGCGGTCACCGCGGGGTCCCGGCGCAGGGCGAGGACGAGGGCATGTTCACGGGCTCCGGAACCGATGACGAGTACGCGCACGGCCAACAGCTTAGGTTGTCGCCAACAGCGGCTGACCAGGAGTCCGACGGCCAGTCACTCGTGGTTCATCACCTGTGCATCTACCCGCGTCGAATTACGATCCCCCAGCCGCCCGGCGTGGCTCATCCTCGGGCGCGACCCATGTACTCGCGAAATCAGTCGTCAGGTTCTCCGTCCCCAGCGGTCGTCGTGTGGATGATTGATGGGAGGGGGCGCGACAGCCGACCTCCATCGCGCAAAAGGACGTGCTGACTATGGGTCTGATCGACGGACTGATGGGCAATGCCGGGCGGATCGATCCCGGTAAGGCGCAAGAGGAATACGCGAGACTGATGGGCGGCGGTGAACAGGTCTATGCCGCGTATCTTCTTGTCCGCGATGCGATTCTGTTCACCAACAAGCGTCTCATCCTGGTCGACAAGCAGGGTGTCACCGGCCGCAAGGTGAGCTATCACAGCATCCCCTATCGCGCCATCACCCACTTCTCGGTGGAAACCGCGGGCACCTTCGACCTGGATGCTGAGCTCTGCATCTGGATCTCCGGCACCCACGAACCGGTGCAGAAGCGATTCAACCGCCAAGTCGACATCTACGAAGTGCAGGGCATCCTGTCGCACTACGTCGCCTGAGCACCGACTCCGCTGGTGATCACCGGACGGACCTCGCTCGAATGCCACCGATGGTGACGAGGCCCGCCCGAGATGCCGTTCGGGGTCTCGGTTCGCAGCGCCCGTGCATTGCCGCGGCGACGCATCAGCCGGTGGCTGAGCGGAACCGTGCGAGCGCTCGGCGTAGCCTGCGGTGCATGGCTTCTGTTTTCAGCGCGATCATCGAAGGCCAGCTGCCGGGCCGTTTCGTCTGGGAGGACGACGAATTCGTCGCATTCCTCACCATCGCCCCGGTGACGCAAGGGCACACCCTGGTGGTCCCCCGCAAGGAGATCGATCAGTGGCAGGACGTCGACTCCGACACCTTCGCGCGGCTCAACGGCGTAGCGCAGAAAATCGGCCAAGCGGTCCGCCGCGCCTGGAACGCCCCCCGTGCCGGACTACTCATCGCCGGTCTGGAAGTCCCCCACCTCCACGTCCACGTCTTCCCGGCCTTCACCATGGGCAACTTCGACATCTCCAGCGCGAACCCCCACCCGACCCCCGAATCCCTCGACGAGGCCCAAACCAAAATCAAAACCGCCCTCCGCGACCTCGGCTACGCCGCCCACGTCCCCGCCTGATCAGCGTCGATCCGCTGCGCGGCCCACAGATGTGCCCGGCTCACGCAGGTGGGCAACCTGGTCGCGCAGACTCAGCGGATTTCGCGGGGTAGGCGGACGGTGAAGGTGGTGCCTTCACCTTCGGTGCTTTCGACGGTCACTGTGCCGTTGTGGGCGTCGACCAGGGCTTGGACGATGGACAGGCCGAGGCCGGTGCCGCCGCTGGCGCGGGTGCGGGAGGTGTCGGTGCGGTAGAAGCGTTCGAAGATGCGCTCGGCCTCCTCGGGCGGTAGGCCCTGACCGGTGTCGGCGACCTCCAGCAGGACCTCGTCGTCGGCTGGCGTCAGCCGGACCTTGACATCGGCGTCCGGTGGCGTGTGGGTGAGAGCGTTGTTCAGCAGGTTGGCCAGTACCTGACGCAGCCGCGCTTCGTCGCCGATCACTTCCAAAGTTCCGGTGCCCGAACGGATTTCCAGTTCGATCGAGCGGTGCGGCCCGTCGTCGCCATTGGCCGCGCTGACGGCGCGGGCATTGTGCACGGCATCGCTGGCGAGGGCGAGCAGGTCCACCGGACCCAGTTCCAGCGGACGCTGCGCATCCAATCGGGCCAGCATCAACAGATCCTTGACCAACAGCCCCATGCGTTGAGCCTCGTGTTCGATGCGATCCATGAACATGGCCGGTTCCGCGGTCGCGCCTTGCCGATACAGCTCGGCGAAGCCGCTGATGGTGGTGAGCGGGGTGCGCAGTTCATGACTCGCGTCGGCGACGAAGCGGCGCATTTTCGCCTCGGAGCGCCGGGCCGCCGATTCGGAGGCTTCCGTCGCGGCGAAGGCCCGCTGGATCTGGGCCAGCATGCCGTTGAGCGATTGGGACAGCCGATCCACCTCGGTGTTGGTGCCGCGCACCGGAACCCGGCGATGCAGATCACCGGCGGCAATGGCGGCGGCGGTCTTCTCGACCGCACGCAACGGCCGCAGACTGCGTCTGATCACGAAGTAGGCCAGCACCGCCAGCGCGGCGAGCACCGCGGCGCCGACCATGAGCTGCAACATGATCAGTCGATTGACGGTGTCGATGTTCTCGGTGAGCGGTATCGCGACGGTTGTCGTCGTATCGGGCGAAACCGCCGTGATGATGCGCCATTTGACCGTCGAGCCGTTCTTGGAGCCGACGGTCACCGGTTTGGTGAGTACCTTGCTGCCCGGCGGATCCGTGCTCGGACGCGCATCGGTCAGCCGCGGCAGCTCGGGCTCGGCCTCCTCGTTGAACGGCCTGGTCTCGAGATACACGGTGCCGTTGCCGCCGGGGGTCGGCTCGATGTGGACAAAAAAGGTGCTGGACGGATGCGGCGGATTCGACGGAGTCGGCGGGCGCGGGCGCGACCACGCCATCACCGCATCGCGAAGCTGCTGATCGGTGCGGTGCAGCAGCGAATTCTCCAGCGCCGAGGTGACGACCATGCCGGAGGCGAACAACCCGAGCGCGGAAAGCAGCACGAGCGCGAGCACCAGCGTCACCCGCAGCGGAATCGCCGACGAAACGCGTGCCAGTGTGCGACGGGTCTGTTCGATCCGGGAGGTGATCATTTCTCGGGCTGGCGCGTGCGATTCGGCGCGCGCATCACGTAGCCAACGCCACGTAGCGTGTGAATCAAGCGCTGATCGCCGGTGTCGACCTTCTTGCGCAGATACGAGACATATGTTTCGACCACGCCGACCTCACCCCCGAAGTCGTAGCGCCAAACATGATCCAGGATGCGCGGCTTACTCAACACCGTCCCGGCATTGACCATGAAATACCGCAGCAGAGTGAATTCGGTGGGCGACAACGCGACCGGCTCGCCCGCCTTCCACACCTCATGCGTATCGTCGTCGAGTTCGATGTCCTCGAACCGGATTCGCGAACTCTCGCGCTGCGGTGCGGTATGACCGAAGCGGCGCAAGACAACTCGCAGCCGGGCCACCACTTCCTCGAGGCTGAACGGTTTGGTGATGTAGTCGTCGGCGCCGAGGGTGAGTCCGGCGACCTTGTCTTGGACGTCGTCGCGCGCGGTCAGGAACAGTACCGGCGCGTCGATGCCATCGGCGCGCAGTCGGCGCAGCAGCCCGAAGCCGTCCATGCCGGGCATCATCACATCGACGATCAGCGCCTGCGGTCGGAAGGTGCGCGCCTTGTCCAGCGCCTGCGCCCCGTCGATGGCCGTGTCGACGGCGAACCCCTGATAGCGCAGGCTCACCGACAGGAGCTCCACGATCATGGGTTCGTCGTCCACCACCAGCACCCTGGCCTCGGGCGTGGACTCCACAGGCGCACCACTCATTGCTACATAGTCCGGCAATCGGCTGGGAACTGTCTGGACCTTAGCTGGGTGAAAGCTGTGAGTGGTGTCAGCGACGGGGAGCTCGGGACTCCGGGTATACGTCGTCGTCGGTGAGTAGCGCGCTGCCCGCGACCTGGTCCTGAGCCAGCGCCTCAAGGAACGATCGCGCCCAGCGGTCCACATCGTGGGCGAGGACCTGGCGACGCAGGGAGCGCATTCGCCGGCGGCGGGTATCCCGGTCGTCCTCCAGCGCCGCGACGACGGCATCCTTCACGCTGTTCAGATCGTGCGGGTTGCACAGGTAGGCCTGGCGCAATTCGGCTGCGGCGCCGGTGAATTCGCTCAGAACCAACGCTCCGTTGAGACCGCTGTGACAGGCGACGTACTCCTTGGCGACCAGATTCATCCCGTCGCGCAGCGGCGTCACCAGCATGACGTCGGCGGCCACGAAGAAGGCGACGAGTTCCTCGCGCGCAATCGGGCGATGCAGATAATGCACGACCGGATAGCCGACCCTGGCGAATTCACCATTGATCCGGCCGACTTGGCGCTCGATATCGCCGCGCATCTGGATATAGCTCTCCACCCGCTCCCGGCTCGGAGTAGCCAGCTGCACCATGACGGTATCGGCCGGATCCAGCCTGTTCTCCAGTAGCAATTCCTCCAGCGCGGCGAGGCGGATGTCAATGCCCTTGGTGTAGTCCAAGCGGTCGACGCCGAGCAGGATATTTTTCGGATTGCCGAGTTCGGCGCGGATCTTCGCGGCCCGTTCCCGGACCGAGCGGCGGCGCGAATGCTCGTCGAGTTCGGCCGAGGCGATGGAAATCGGGAACGCGCCGACCCGGACCGTTCGGAAACCCACTTGCACCACGCCGAGCTTGGAACGCACACCGACGGTGCCGCGCGAGGTGGGCTGCCCGGCCAGCCTGCGGGCCAGGTAGAGGAAGTTCTGCGCGCCGCCGGGTAGGTGGAAGCCGATCAGGTCGGCGCCGAGCAGACCCTCGATGATTTCGGTCCGCCACGGCATCTGCATGAACAGCTCGACCGGCGGGAACGGAATGTGCAGGAAGAATCCGATGGTGAGATCGGGCCGCAGCATGCGCAGCATCTTCGGCACCAATTGCAGTTGGTAGTCCTGCACCCAGACGGTCGCGCCCTCGGCGGCGACCTTCGCGGTGGCCTCGGCGAAACGCCGGTTCACCGTGACATAGGCGGCCCACCAGGCCCGATCGTAGACCGGGCGCACGATCACATCGTGGTACAGCGGCCACAGCGTGCCGTTGGAGAAGCCCTCGTAGTACTCGGAGACTTCCTCCGCCGACAGCGGCACCGGATGCAGTTCGAGACCGTCCTCGATGATCGGATCGATGTCCACATCCGGCACACCGGCCCAGCCCACCCAGGAGCCTTTGTTATTGCGGAGCACCGGCTCCAGCGCGGTCACCAGGCCGCCCGGACTGCGCTTCCAGCGGGTGGAGCCGTCGGGCAGTTTCTCCAGGTCGACAGGCAGCCGGTTCGCGACGACGACGAAGCCGGAACCGGCCCCGTTCATCTCGGCGAGGGCGGAGGGGACCACCGTGGTGTCGGGTTCGGATGGGGGCTCTAGAAAGGCGTGTTCGGAGTCATCGGACGGCTGTTGGGTCATCTGGTCCACTCACGCATCCTTTGCGCGTCGCTATTCCCGTTGAAGTTATGAGATAGGTCGACGGCCCCGTTGACGTCGAGTTGGTTTACTCGCCCCGAGAGTTAGGTCCGATGCCGAGCATCGACAGCAGCATCCGGCATTCGTCGGCATCCTCCGCGTAGGCCGCGACGACTCGCTGCGCCTGACGGGCGGTCTCGTCGGCGAGTGGTTCCAGATCGTCGTCCGCGATGTCGTTCGCGCTGCTCTTCGCGGCCATCTTCTTGTCCTCCCGGCTCAGTACGCTCGTACGTGCGAATAGTCAATGGTATCTGGCCACCGCGCAGGTGCGCCGCACCTGGCTAAGGGTGACCTCGGACACGTTCGGCGTCATACCCTTCGCTGTTCGTCGAAAACCGAAGCCCTATACCTTGGGAACGCAGCACCAACTCCACGAAAGGGTCGATATGCCGCTGGCCACGGTGAACGGAATTTCACTCAACTACCAGGTCAAGGGCGACCGAACCAAGGGCACGGAGGCGAAGGGCGCGGGTCCGCTCGTCGTCATGATCATGGGCACCGGCAGCCCGGGCCGGGTCTGGGAGTTGCATCAGGTCCCGGCGTTGGTCAAGGCGGGATATCGGGTCTGCACCTTCGACAATCGCGGCATCAAACCGTCCTATGAGGCGGCCGAGGGCATGACCATCGATCAACTGGTCGGCGATACCGCCGGGCTCATCGAACTGCTCGACGAGGGTCCGGCACTGGTGGTCGGTACCTCGATGGGCGCGCGGGTCGCGCAGGAACTCGCGCTGGCGCGTCCGGAACTGGTGCGCAAGGCCGTATTCATGGCCGGACACGGCCGACTCGACCAGTTCCAGAAGACGCTCTCGCTCGGCGAGCACGAACTCGACGCGAGCGGGGTCAGCCTGCCCCCGAAGTACGAGGCCGCCGTGACCGCGGTGATGAATATGTCGCCCGCGACCATGGCCGATCCGAATGCCGCCCGCGACTGGCTCGATCTGTTCGAATTCACCGGTGGTGCGGTGACCCCCGGCATCCGCGCCCAGCGCCGAATGGACCACGATTTCGACCGGGTGCAGGCCTACCGCGGCATCAAGGTGCCGTGTCTGGCCATCGGATTCGCTGACGATCGGATGATTCCGCCGTATCTGTCCAGGGAGGTTGCCGAGGCCATACCCGGTGCGCGTTACCTGGAAGTTCCTGATGCGGGACATTACGGCTATCTCGAGCGTCCAGAAGCGGTGAACAAGATCCTGCTCGATTTCTTCGCGGCCTGAGGTAACTGCCTACACGTAACGTCTGCCTTGCTAGGGTCGACACAACGCTCGGGGAGCTTCCGACGCTCGAACAGCGTTGGACGAGCCAAGGGCGACCCCGTACATGCGCCAGTATCCAGTGAGGTGAAATTGAGCACCAATCCCTTCGATGACGAAGACGGCCGCTTCTTCGTTCTGGTCAACGATGAGGAACAGCATTCGCTGTGGCCCGCCTTTGCGGAGGTTCCGGCCGGATGGCGAGTCGTTTTCGGCGAGGACAGCCGCGCCGCGTGCGTGGAGTACGTCGAGAAGAACTGGACCGATATGCGTCCGAAGAGCCTGCGTGACGCGATGGCCGCCGATGACGCGGCCCGTCAGGGCGCCCAGTCCTGACCCGCGGTATCCGATACTGCGCCGGGCCCACTGCTGAACCGTCACTGCGTGGCACCGTAAAGCCGGTGTCACGCAGCTGGCGTGTCCGGTTATGATTGGCACCGTTTGTAAGACCGTCCGCCTCCTTAGCTCAGTGGTAGAGCACCGCTCTTGTAAAGCGAAGGTCGTCAGTTCAATCCTGACAGGGGGCTCCAGTCGAGCGCGTCGGTGACGGCGCGCTCGTTCACGTGGCAGAGGCCCTGCCATCGGCGTAAGCGAAAGGTCGTCGGTCCGATCCCGACAGGGGCCTCCAGCCGAGCGCGTCGATCACCGCACGATCGTTCACCTTCGGGGTTCCGTGCTGCTAACCTCGGCTGCGGGCGCCGGTACTGACCCGGCGGGGAGGGGATTCCGCAATGTCTGGGTCGCATCACCATGTCCTATCGCGACGAATCCTCGGAGTGCTCGCCTCACTCCTGATCGCGATGTTGCTCACCATCGGGTGCGGCACCACCACCGACGCCGACCGGGCACAGGCCTTTCCCGCCGATCTGGCCGGCCAGATCGACCAGATCATGAAATCCCATATCGACGCCGGGCTGATTCCGGGCGCAGCGGTATCGATCATCGACCCCGAACACGGCACCTACAGCCAGGCTTACGGGGTGGCGGACACCGCCACCGGCCGTCGAGCCGACGTGAGCGACCACTACCGGGTCGGCAGCATCACCAAGACGTTCGTCGCGACCGCCGTACTGCGCCTCGCTGATGCACAGAAACTTGCACTCGACGACCCCCTCCGAAAATACGTCGACGGTATCCCCAATGGCGACATCATCACCGTGCGCGACCTGCTCGGGATGCGAGGTGGTGTCTACGATTTCGCCACGAGCCCTGAGTTCGGTCCCCAATTACTCACCGCGACACCGGATCGCGTGTGGTCCATTGGCGACGCTTTGCGCATCATCAGCGACAACCCTGACAAGGCACAGCCACCCAATTCCCGTACCGCGTACTCGAATTCCGAGTATCTCCTGCTCGGCCTGATCCTGGAGAAGGTCACAGGTCGCCCGGTGCGCGACGTTGTCAACGACCTCGTCCGCGAGTACGGGCTCCACAACACCGAATACCCTCCCGACGCCAATTTGCCCGCACCCGATAGCCGGGGCTACGCCTACGACAAATACGTCCGCGCCGACGTCACAGCACGCACACCACCTACCCTGTGGGAAGCCGCGGGCTCCCTGGTGGCCACCGTGCCCGACCTCGCCACCTACGCCGCCGCACTGGGTGAGGGACGATTCCTCGAGCCTCGAACCGTTTCGGCACGAACAACTTTCACCGACGGCTACGGCCTCGGTCTGATGAAGCGCGGCTCCTGGGTCGGCCACTCCGGCGCGGTCCTCGGCTACACCTCGATGACGATGTACCTCCCCGAACGCAAAGTCAGCGTCGCTGTCGCCGTGAATCAGTACACCCCGGCCTACCGCGCCCTGCTCCCGATCGACGCGACCTACATCTGGACCGACCTGGTTGCCCAGCTCTATCCAGGCACCATTCCTGGCCTCGACAACCGGCCGACCGCTCAACCACCGATTCCCGCTCCAGCCGACCTCACCGCCGAACTCGCGCAGGCCTTGAACCCGTCGATTCCCACCTCCGCCAAGAACTTACGCATCGAGGGTGACGACAAAGACCCGGACCTGGTCACGAAATTGGCCCGGGCCTACACCCATGCCGCCATCGAGGTGACAGTCGACAAAACCACCGACATGGGCCGCGGCCACCTGATCGCCACCACCAGCACCACTACCACGGATGGCAACGTCCCCATGCTCATCCCACTCGTCCTCGTAGACAACGCGTGGCGGCTGGACGATGGCTGGGTGTGTATGCAGATCGTTGCCGATGGACAGCAATCGCCGGCCTGCCCCTAGCCGGGCTCTCGCTCATCGGGGATACCGGCGGCTGCGGCCCGCTAGATCGGCGTTACCGCGGATACGAGCCAGTGGCCGTTGTCCTTTTCGAGGCTCACCCGGACTCGGCTGGTGGTGATGTTGCCTTGGGGGGAGTCCTTGCCGGTGGTTACCTGGTTCAGGTAGAGCAGGACTACCGCGTGGGCGGGCTCGGCGGAGATTACGCCGGTGGCCTGGGTGGTGGCCTGGACGTTGAGTTCCTTCTCCTTGGCGCCGGGGGCGATGGCTTCCCTGATCAATTTCAGGTAGTCGTCGCGGAAGCTGCCGCTGAGATCGTCCGCGACCTTCGGCAACTCGGCGTCCACCGTTTTGAAGTTGTAGGTGAACATCGACTCGACGGTGCGCTGGGCCGCGGGGACGGCCTGGGTGCGCGCCTGTTCGCTCTTGCGGTCGTTCCAGTACTTGTATCCGGTGACGCCGCAGATGGCCGCCAGCGCGACGATGACGAGGGCGACCGCGGACGCCACCAGAATCAGCCGCCGGTTCATGCCACGAACTCCACTTGTGAGGCGGTGATCCCGTTATCGCCGCGGGTGACGGTGACCCGGAATCGGTAGTACCGCGTCTGCGGATCCGCCATGCCCGCATTGGTCAGGGTCTGCTTGGCGGCGACCAGCACGCGTGCCGAATCCCCGTCCTCGCTCTCGATGGCGGATTCGATGATTTCACCGGTGGCCTTCACCTTGGCCTGCTCGACAACGCTCGCGTAGGCGTCCTTGCGCTGCGAGTATTCGGCCTTGAGCTCACCGGATGCCACCGCGAGGACACGGTCGATATCGGCCTTGGCGGTGTCGTCCTTGATGGTGGTGAGATTGAGAATCGCCTGCTTGGCGGTCTGGACATAGTCCGCGCGCCGCGCATCGCGATCGGATGCGGTGTGCAGGTTGTAGGCGAAGAATCCGGTGCCGACCACCAGCGCGATCGCCACGATCGCGGCCGCGGCGGCACCGGCGATGAGGACCCAGCGCGGTGGCGCGGACTTCGGAGCGTCATCGACGACTTCGCCGACGTTGGGTATCTCCAGCGTCGTCACGGGTTCGGCATCCTCGCTCGGACCGTCCGACTCCGCCTTCGTCACCTTGACCGTGACATCGACGGCCTTGGACAGCTCGACACCTTCGGTCTCGAGCGGGAGGGTGTCCTCCGGCGGCGGACCCGCCGAACGCACCGCCCGTCGCCTCGGCCGAACCTTGACCACACTGGATTCACTCATTGCTGCTGCTCCTGAAGCATCGCCTGCCAACTCGACGGTATCGTGCCGGATCCGTCCTTTCCGATATCCCCCTGACGGTACGTGCGTCCGTCCGGTCCCATGAACGTCCCACTGCCGGGATCCAATGTCGTACTGTGCGCGGCCGGGTGGGTCGAGCCCTGACCCCCGATGGGGTCACCCGACGGGGTCACCGGCTGCGGCGGACCGAACGCCGGGTTATTGCCTTCGGGCACATAGCCGTTCGGGTCGCGGCACAGCTCGGGCGTCGGCGCCCGCTTACCCGGTACCTCCATGCACGGCGTATTGCGGATACCGCGCACGGCTTCCTTGGCGTTCTGTGCCACCTTGCAGTACAGCCCGGGCGGCGTATCCGGGGTGTCGAGCTGGGCGGGCGAGCGGCGCTGTTCCGGCGTGAGGAAGCCGGTGGTGCAGCCGGGCGGGTCGTTGAGTTCCAGGTGGAAGTCCACGACGGCACCGTATTCGACGGGGCCGCGGATGGCCGTCAGGAACGCGGCGGTCAGCGGTGGATAGATCACCAGGATCTGTTCCAGACCCGAGTGATAGGTCACCGCGACCTGACCCACGCTGACCAGATTCGACAGCAGAATCGGCAGGGTCGGGCGCAGGTCCTGGAACAGCGAACTCACCTGTTGTGCCGCACCGGGCGTCTTCTCGATGACATTGCGCAGTGCCGGATCATGGGCGCGCAGTTGGTCGGTGACGGTTGCCAGGTCCTGGGTCCACGACCGGATCGCCGCATCGGACTGATTCTGCGTGTCCAGCAGCGGCCCGATCTTTTCCAGCAGGTCCTTGGTCGGCTCGGCATTCGCCTGGGCCTCCTGAACCAGCAGCGATGCCGAATCGATGAACTTCTGTAGATCCGGTCCGGCCCCGTTGAATGCCTTGAAAGCATCGTCGATCACCTGCCGCAGCTTGGTATCGGCAATGCTGGACAGCAGACGATCGGAGCGATCGAGCACGGTGCCGATATCCTCGGGCAGCCTGGTGCGGTCCACCGGAACCACCGAACCGTCGGAGAGGTTGCCGCCCTTGGCATTCGCGGCCGGTACCAGATCGACGTACTGCTCACCGATGGCCGAGACACTGCGCACCCACGCGTCGACATCGGACGGAATCTTGTAATCGCTATCGATGGAAAGCTTCGCGTCCACACCTGTGGGGGTGAGTCGAACCTCTTCCACCTTGCCGACATTCGTGCCGCGGTAGGCGACATTGGCTGTCGGATAAAGCCCGCCGGTGGCCAACAGCTTGACCGTCACCTGATAGCGGCCGATGCCGAACATGGCGGGCAGTCCCACATAGGTGCCGCCCATCACCACCAACCCGATCACCGTCAGCACCGAGAAGATGCCCAACTGGATCCGGACGAAGCGCGTGAGTTTCATCGGCCCGCACCTTCCTGCCCTGCGGGCGGAACGGTGAGGCCGGGAATCGCGGGCAGTCCCGGAATCGGGGGCAGCCCAGGGATACTCGGCGTCGGAGCCGGGGTCGCCGGTGGCTGCAGCGGTGCCGTCGCCGGATTGCTATTGCCCTCCGCCGAACCGGCCAGACCGCCGAGTGCGCCCTCGACCCCACCGAACCGACCGCCGAGCGGAGTTCCGGTGAGGAAGTTCGAATCCAACCGCTTGCCGGTGATATCGACGGTCATGAGCAGGTTCATGTAATCGCCCTTGACCGCGTGATCGAGATTCTTCATCGGGAACGGGAAGGTGAGCAGTATCTTCAAGACCTCGACCAGGCTGTTCCCGGTGCTGGCCAGCGTCTCCAGCACGGGTGCCAGATTCGCCAGATTCGCCTTCAGATTGTCCCCGCCCTGCGCGACGATCCGCTGCACCACATCGCTCAGATCACCCAGGGCGGTAAGAGTATGCGTGATGTTCTCGCGCCGATCGGCGAGCACCGTGAGCGCCGGATGAATCTGTTCGATCGCCGCGGCTACCCGATCCTTCTGCTTGGCGAGCGTGCCCGCGAACCGGTCGAGTCCGCCCATCGCATCGATGATGTCTTTGGTCTGCGAATCCAGGGTGGTGGTCAGCTCGGTCAGCTGCGGCAGCAGATCACGGATCGCATCCTCGCGGCCGCTGAACGCGGCATTGAGTTCGTGGGTAATGGTTTCGAGCTGACTGATGCCGCCGCCATTGAGCACCACCGACAGCGATGACAAGGTCTGCTCGGTGGTCGGATAGACGCCCGCCCGGTCCAGCGGGATCAGGTCGCCGTTCTTCAGCTCACCCTGTGCCGGAACATCTTTCGGCGCGGCGAGTTCGAGATGATTGCTGCCGAGCAGACTGGTCTGCCCGATCCGGGCGGTCGCATTGGCCGGCAGCTTCACATCGTGGTTCAACGAGACGGTGACCAGCGCGTGCCAGCCCTCCACCTCGATATTCTTCACCGTGCCGACCGTCACGTCATTGACGCGGACCGGCGAATTGCGAGTCAGCGTGGTGACATTGGGCATCTGGATCTCGACTTCGTAGGCGTTCGGATCACTTCCGGCCGTACCTGGCATGGGCAGCGAATTCAGCCCGTCCCACTCGCAGCCGCTGACGCCGAGCACGACGGCCAATCCGATTGCCGCACCGGCCATTCGCCTGCGCATCATCGCCCTCCTCCCGGAATGGCCAGTCCCGCAATGCCGTTCGGCACCGTGACCGGATCCGATTGCGGCACCGACTCGCTCGGTCCGCGCGCGGCCAGACTCGGCGGACTGTATACGAGCTGATGCGGGAAAGCGGTCTGGTTGGAGGCCGGATTGGCGAGCAGCGGTGGGTAATTCATCATGAGCTGCTGGATCACCGGCGCCAGATACTGGCGGCACAGCGCGGCACTCTGATCGGAACCGTTCGCATCATTCGCCTCGACCGCGCCGCAGAGGAAGGCGAACGGGTTGGCGAAGTTCGTCCCGACAACGGCACCGGTGAGACTGCCCTGCGCCGGATCGTAGATCTGATAGAAGTTCGCCAGCGACGTCGGCCCGGAATGCAATACCTGCTCGAGCTGGGGCCGCTTGTCCGCAAGGGTCTGGGTAACCTCGGCCAGCCGCTGCACCCCCTCGGTCAGCGCCCCGCCGCGCTCTTGGATGAACCGCTGCACATCACCGACGGCGATGTCGAGGTTGTCCAGTCCGGCACCGAGATCACCGGAAACATTCGCGAGCACCGACGAGACCGAGGCGAGCCGTCCGCCGAATTGCACGATCTGATCGTTGCTCTTGGACAGCACATCCACGAACTGTTGCAGATTGCGGATGGTGCCGAACAGATCGGTGCGCCCGTCCGACAACGTACTCAGCGTGTGCGACAGCTCGCGCAGGGTATCGCGCAGCGCCTCCGCATTGCCATTGCCGAGATTGTCGGCGGCGGTGTTCACGAACCGCCCGAACGAGCCCTGCTTATCGTCGCCAACGGGCCCCAATGTCGTTGCCAGCTTGGACAATTCGGCCTTGATGTCATCCCATTCGACCGGCACCGCGGTGTGCTCGATCGGAATCACGCTGCCGTCGTGCATCTTCGGCCCGCCGGTGTATGCCGGGGCCAATTGGATGAACCGTGCCGAGACCAGCGACGGCGAAATGATGACCGCCTTGGCATCCGCCGGGATCTCGATACCGCGATCGAGTGTCATCGCGACCCGGACCTGGTCCCTACCGGGATCGATGGAGTCGATCCTGCCGACCTTGACCCCGAGTACTCGCACCTCGTCACCGGCGTACAGGCCGGTCGTGGACGGGAAATACGCGGTGATCGAGGTCTTTCCGATCCGCGATATCAGTGACCACCCACCGGCGATCACCAGTGCGGCGATGACGACCAGCGCGAGCACCCGCACCCACCGCGGTGCCGAACGAACAGTGCGCAATGCATTCATCGCGGCGGCTCCTGAATCGCGGGCTCGATCGACGGCAACGCGGGGTCGGTCAGATATGCGCGGAAGGAGTCGGGCACATGCTGCGGCCACACCAGCGCGTCGACCAGGATTTGCAGGCCGCGCGTGGTCGCGTTCGAGACATACGCCTGGAAGTACGGACCGCTGCCGACCTGTTCGCCGAGCGCGGCCGAGAACGGACCGAGTCCATCGAGCGCCTTCGACAGGTTGTCTTTATTGGACTGCAGCAGTGCGAGCACCGAATTCAGCCGGTCCAATGTGGGTTTCAGCTGTGCCTCATTGTCGTTGACGAGGCCGGTCAGCTGCTGGGCCAGCCCGTTGATGTAGACGATCAACTGACTGAGCGCGCTGCGCCGCCGGTCCAATTCGCCGAGCAACTCATTGCCGTCGACCAGCAGCGCGTTGATCTGATTGCTGCGATCGGCGAGCACCTTGGTGACGTTCTGCGCCCGGCTGAGCAGCTCGGTCAGCGCCTGATCTCTGGCATTCAGGCTGCGCGAGAGTTGGGTGACACCGTCGAGTGCCGACCGCAACGGGGCTGGGGTATCGGCGAATGTCGTGGACAATGCGTCCAGTGTCTGGTTGACCCTGTCCATATCCAGGCCCTTGACGGTATTCGTCAGATCGCCGAGCGCGTCGGTGAGCGAATACGGCGAGGTGGTCCGGTCCAGCGGAATGGTGTCGTTGGTCCGGGTCGAACCGCTGCCCGACGGAGTCACCTCGAGCGATTTGCGGCCGAGCACCGTATTGGTCTTGATGGCGGCACTCGTCTTATCGCCCAGCACGATTCCCTCGTCCAGGGTGAACCGGACATAGACCTTCGCACCGTCCAGCTTCACCTGCTCGACGCGTCCCGACTTCACCCCCGCGACCTGCACATTGTCGCCGGGAACCAGTCCGCCCGCATCGGCGAAATACGCGGTATAGGTCGCGCCGGAGCGAATGAACGGCAGCCGGTCGACCTGCAGCGCCGACAGCGAGACCGTGGTCGCGACGACAATGCCGATAATGCCGAGCGAGACTGCGCGTGATCGAGTTTCGTTCATCGGGTCTTCGCACACCTTCCCGTCGTCTGCAACCCGGGCAGGGTGATGTGCAACGGCTTGCCGTCCGGCCCGTCGACAATGAAGTTCGTGCCGCACACGTACATATTCAGGAACGACCCGTAGGAACCGATCCGGACCAGCTTCTTGTAGGTATCCGGCAGCCGGTCCAGCACCCACTGGACGGTGTCGGAGCCGTCGTCGAGCGTGGCGGCGAGCGTGCCGGTCTGCTCGATCGTGGTCTTCAGATCCGGGCGAGCCTGCTGCAGCAGGTTGGTCAGGTCCCCGGTCGCCCCGGCGATCCGCGGCAGGGCGGCGCCGATCGGATCCTTATCGGCGGCCAAACCGCTGACCAGCCGCTGCAATTCCTCGAGTGTGGTGGCGAACTGCTGATCGCGGTCATCGATCGTGGCGAGCACGGTCTTCAGATTCTCGATCACGCTGCCGATCAACGCATCTCGATCGGCGAGGGTTTTGGCGAACGATCCGGAACTGTTCAGCAGCGCGACAAGTGTGCCGCCCTGCCCCTGGAAAACCTGGAGCAGCGCCTCGGTCAGATCGTTGACCTGAGCCGGATCGAGGCCGCGCAGCAGCGGTTTGAAGCCACCGAGCAGCATATCGAGGTCGAGTGCGGGCGAGGTGCGGTCGGTGCCGATGGTGGCGCCTTTGGACATCACCTGCGCGGTGCCCGGCCCCTCCAGCAGTTCGAGATACCGGTCCCCGACCAGGTTTTCGTAGCGGATGGTCGCCTTGGTGCTGGTGTAGAGCCGGTACTTGCTGTCCACATCGAAATCGACGTGCGCGAGATTGTCCTTACCCACATGCACCCCGGTTACCGAACCAACTGGCACACCGGCGATTCGGACCTTCGCACCGTCCGCGATGCCGGAGGAGCTGGTGAAGACGGCGTGATAACCGGTCTCCCTGGCGAAGCGCATCTGGCTGAACACCACTACCAGTCCGGCCAATACCAGCGCCATCACCAGCGTGAAGATGGTCAGCTTGATCGTTGTCGCGCGCTGTTTCACAGCTGCCCCACCCCCGGCAATCCCGCGAACAGCAACTGGAACACCTTGGGCCCGTTCAGATGCGTCGTCGTCGACGGCGTCCACACATGGCCCTCGGAGGTGTCGGTGACCACGAAGTTCGCGTGGCTGTCCGGCACCCGGTCCAGCACGCCCTCACAGTGCGGCCCGCCGGTGGCGTTCACCTTCGGCAGATCCTGCGGGTACTGGTAGGCATCGGCGCCCGGCATGAAACTCGCATTCAGCGGCACCGCGTCGTACCGTCCGCCGAAGATGTCCTCACCGATCGGGAGCACATTGGCCAGGCCGACGACCAGGCAGTACAGCGCGGGCTTGTAGTCGTCGAGCAGCTGGGTGGTCGGGCGCAGCAGATCCAGCGCCGTCACCAGTGGCTGTTCGTTCTCGTGCAGCACCGAGCCGGTGGTATCGGCCAATCCGATGAGGTTGGCCAGCATGGCATCGACGTTCTCCTGCTCCTCGACGAGCGTCGCGGCCGTCACGGTCGCGTTATCAGTGGTGCGCAATAGATCCGGCACCGTGTCGGCATACAGGTTGGTGACACCGGTCGAGGAGACCAGATCCCGTTGCAGCGCGGGCAGACTCGGATTGATATCGCGCAGGTAGGCATCGCTGCGGGCGAGCAGATCACCGAGCTTCTCGCCACGCCCCTGCAACGCGGTGCCAAGTGCCGACAGGGTGGCATTGAGCTTTTCCGGCTCGATCTTCTGCAGCACATCGGTCAGATGCTGGAACAGCGTATTGAATTCGACGGTCACCGATTCGGCCGTCACGGTCGATCCCGGCTTCAGCGGGGTCGACGAAGGCTGGTCCGGCGCAGTGAAATTGATGTACTTGGCGCCGAATACCGTGGTGGACTTGATATCCACGCTCGCATTGGACGGAACCATCTTCAGCAGTTCGGGATCCATCGCCAGCGTCAGCTTCGCACCGTCGGCAGTCTGCTTGATCTGCGAGACCCGCCCGATCTCCACACCGCGGATCTTCACCTTGGCGTCCGGATCGAGCACCAGACCGCTGCGCGGTGCGTCCACCGTGACGGTCACCGTCTTGGTGAATCCGCCGACGAACATGACCATCGCGACGGACACAATCGCGACCAGCGCGATCACCATGCCCAGCCCGGCGAGCTTGAGTCCGAGCCCGCCGCGCAGTGCCGCGGCCCAGGATGAAGTGTTTGGGCCGCTTCCCGATTGCTTCGTTGCCATACCGCTCTACCCGGAGAGATGGAAGTTGCCGGAGGTGCCGTAGATGGCCAGCGAGATCAGCAGTGTCACCGTGACCACCGCGACCAACGAGGCCCGCACCGCATTGCCGACCGCGATCCCGACGCCGACCGGTCCGCCCGCGGCGTTGTAGCCGTAATAGGTGTGAATCATCATGACGGCCAAAGCCATGAAGATCGCCTGGGCGAAGGACCAGAGAATGTCACTGGGGATCAGGAAGGTGGAGAAGTAATGGTCGTAGACACCCGCCGACTGCCCGTAGATGACCACGGTGGCGAATCGGCTGGCAATGAACGAACAGATCACCGCGAGCGCGTACAGCGGCACGATCGCGATCATGCCCGCGAGCACCCGGGTGCCGACCAGAAACGGCATCGGCCGGATCGCCATGGATTCCAGTGCGTCGATCTCCTCGGCCACCCGCATGGCCCCCAGCTGCGCGGTCGAACCAGCGCCGATGGTTGCCGCCAAACCGATTCCGGAGATCACCGGCGCCGCGATGCGCACATTGATGAATGCCGCGAAGAAGCCCGTCAATGCCTCGACGCCGATATTGCCGAGCGAACTGTAGCCCTGTACCGCGATGGTGCCGCCGGTGAACAGCGTGAGAAATCCGACGATGACCACCGTGCCGCCGATAACCGCCAAAGCACCTGTGCCCATGCTGATTTCGGCAATCAAACGAATGGTTTCGGTCCGATAGTGCGTCAGTGCGCGTGGGATGGAACCGATCGTCTGCGCATAGAACACCGCATGTTTACCCACCGAATCGAGCGAATTCGAAAAACGACGCACTCGCCGCACGGTACGCGGGAAGCGGGATTGGATTACGAATGCCATCGCCTCACCGCGCCGCGAACTTGATGCCGACGGCGGTGACCACGACATTCACCACGAACAGGGCCATAAAGGCGAAGACAACGGTCTGATTCACCGCATCACCGACACTCTTGGGACCACCTTTGACATTCAGGCCGAGATAACAGGCCACTAGTCCGGCGATCAGCCCGAACAAACCGGCCTTCACTTCGGAGATGACCAGCTCGGGCAGATGGGTGAGCAGCGTGATGCCATTGACGAAAGCGCCCGGATTCACATCCTGCAGCAGCACCGAGAACAAGAAGCCGCCGACGATTCCGATGGTGCACACCAGGCCGTTCAACATCAATGCCACGAACATCGAGGCCAGCACCCGCGGCACCACCAGCCGATGCACCGGGTCGATACCGAGGACGCGCATCGCATCGATCTCTTCGCGAATGGTTCGCGCCCCGAGATCCGCGCAGATCGCGGTGGCGCCCGCGCCCGCCACGATCAATACGGTGACAATCGGCCCGACCTGGGTGACCGCACCGAATGCCGCACCGGCGCCACTGAGATCGGCGGCGCCGATTTCGCGCAGCAGAATGTTGAGCGTGAAGCTCACCAGCACGGTGAACGGAATCGCCACCAGCAGTGTCGGAATGATCGAAACGCGTGCGATGAACCAGGCCTGATCAATGAACTCGCGCCCTTGGAACGGACGTCGAATGCTGGCCCGCGCGACGTCGGCGACGAGTTCGAAGAATCCGCCGACTGCCCGCAATGGCACAGCAAGGACCTCGTTCATGCACGATCCTCCTTGCTCATCCTGCTGATTCCGCTCATCGCACGATGCCCCACCCCGGCCACATCGCCGCAACGATTAGAACATGTTCTCATTGCTGTAGGAAGCTTTTTGGCATATTTGAAGTGCCATTTTTCTCAAATTCGGCCCATGAATTTGTAACAGGTGTCATTTGAGGGTGGCCTAACCCTTTTGAGGCGTCACACACCGTTGACTCCCATGTCTACCAAGCGCCGCATCGGTGATCAACAACTGGTCGGATGATCAGCCAGCCTCCGATGGCACCTGCCATCACAGTGTCAGTTGTCCAGATCGATCAGAGAAGACGCTGAAAACGTACGCCCCGTCGGCCGCTGCGCGAAGTAACCGCCGAGCGTGGCGGCCAGATCATTTACCGACCAGTGATCGTCGGCGGCATCGAAGCGCTGTTCGACGACCGGCGCGGCCATCAAGGCGACCATCGGTCCGTACACCACGAACAGCTGACCATTCACCGCATCGGCGGCGGGAGAAGCGAGATAGGCGACCAGCCGGGCCACATGATCCGGCGAGAGCGGATCGATGCCGCCCTCCGGCGCCGCGCTGAAGACCGCCTCGGTCATCGCGGTTCGCGCCCGGGGCGCAATGGCATTGGCGCGCACACCGAATCGGGACAGCCCGCGCGCGGCGGACAGCGTCAGCGCGGTGATACCGGCCTTGGCCGCGCCGTAGTTCGCTTGCCCTTCCGGACCGAGCAGGCCAGCCTCCGAAGAGGTGTTGACGAGCCTGCCGTAGATCGGCGCGCCCGCCGCCTTGGACTTGGCCCGCCAGTAGGCGCCCGCGTTGCGGGTCAATAGGAAATGGCCACGCAGATGCACCGCAACCACCGCGTCGAAGTCCTCGTCGGACATATTGAACAGCATGCGGTCGCGAGTGATGCCCGCATTGTTCACCACGATGTCGACGCTGCCGAACGCCTCCTCGGCGGTACTGATCAGCGCATCGGCGGTCGCGCGCTCGGCAATGCTGCCCGCGACGAACTCGGCCTTGGCGCCGAGCGCACGGATATCGGCGAGGGTTTCGGCCACCGCGTCCGATTCCGTCAGGTCGTTGACCACCACCGACGCGCCCGCCCCCGCCAAGGCCAGCGCCTCGGCCCGCCCCAGTCCGGCGCCGCCACCGGTAACGATGGCCACCCGCCCAGCAAGGCTCACATCCGTGTTGTCTACATCACTCACGGGCCCGACTCTAGAACGTGTTCTCACCAACGGCAAGCCATCGGCTACTGCAACTTCAGCGCCGCCTTCGGGCATTGGGCGACCGCATCCTCGACATCGGCGAGCCGATCGTCGGGCACGTCGGCCGAGACGATGTGCAGCACGTCCTCGTCATCGAGTTCGAACACGTCGGGGGCGATTCCGACACAGATTCCGTTGGCCTCGCACTGATCCAGATCGACCGTGACCTTCATAGGAACTCCTTAAACGCGACTCTGGTCGAAGCGTAACAACACCAGGTCTTCTCGGGTACCGCCATTGTGCGGATTCGGTAGCAATACTGGAACATGTTTCAGTTCGTATGCAATGATCGGTTGACCGACACCGAACGAGGGGCATGAGGTATTGCCATGCGCATTGCGTACACGCCGCAGCAGGAAGAGCTCCGCGCGGAGCTGCGCGACTACTTCGCGCGGCTGATCACCCCGGAGCGCCGAGCCGCGCTCAGCGCGACCACCGGCGAGTACGGCCACGGCAACGTCTACCGCGAGGTGGTCCATGAAATGGGCCGCGACGGCTGGCTCACCCTGGCCTGGCCCAAGGAGTTCGGCGGCCAGGACCGTCCCACCATGGACCAGCTGATCTTCACCGATGAGGCCGCCATCGCGGGTGCGCCGGTACCGTTCCTCACCATCAATTCGGTGGCGCCGACGATCATGCATTACGGCAGCGAGGAGCAGAAGAAGTTCTTCCTGCCCAAGATCGCCGCGGGTGAACTGCACTTCTCCATCGGCTATTCGGAACCGGGCGCCGGCACCGACCTGGCCAGCCTGCGCACCACCGCCGTGCGCGATGGCGACGACTATGTGATCAACGGCCAGAAGATGTGGACCAGCCTGATCGCCTACGCCGACTATGTCTGGCTCGCGGTTCGCACCGATCCGACCGCCAAGAAGCACAAGGGCATCAGCATGCTCATCGTGCCGACCACCGCCGAGGGCTTCTCCTGGACCCCGGTGCACACCATGGCCGGACCGGACACCAGCGCCACCTACTACCAAGACGTTCGGGTGCCGACGAGTTCGCTCGTCGGGCAGGAGAACGGCGGCTGGGCGCTGATCACCAATCAGCTCAACCACGAGCGGGTCGCGCTGACCTCGGCCGGGCCGCTCATGGTCGCGCTGAACCAGACCATCGAATGGGCGCGCAACACCAAAGCGGGCGACGGTTCCCGGGTCATCGATCAGGAATGGGTACGGCTCAATCTGGCTAGGGTGCAGGCCAAGGTCGAATATCTGAAGCTGCTGAACTGGGAGATCGCCAGCCGGGCCGATGCGGGCGGGGATGCCGCACCGCGGCCGTGGGATGCCTCGACCTGCAAGGTCTACGGCACCGAACTGTCCACCGAGGCCTACCGCCTGCTGATGGAAATCCTCGGCCCGCAGGCCTATCTGCGTCAGGATTCGCCCGGCGCCGAGCTGCGCGGACGGTTGGAGCGGTTCCACCGCGCCGCACTGATCCTCACCTTCGGTGGCGGCACCAACGAGGTCCAGCGCGACATCATCGCCATGACCGCACTGAAGCAACCCGCCGCGGCGCGCTGAGCAGAAAGCAGGTAGACACCATGGACTTCACCCCCACCGAAGCTCAGCTCGATCTGACCCGCCTGACCGCCGAGGTCTGCGCCAAATTGGTCACCGCGGACCGGATCCGGGAACTCGACGCCGAGGGCCGCTTCGACGAACCGCTGTGGCAATCCCTCGCCGAGACCGGCGTATTGGCCGCCGCACTGCCGGAAGCGGTGGGCGGCGGCGATTTCGGCGCCCTCGAGCAGAGCGCTGTACTGCGTGAACTGGGCAAGCATGTCGCCGCGGTCCCGTACCTGTGGTCGATCGTGGTGGGTGCGGGTGCGCTCGCACGTTTCGGCTCGGACGCCCAACAGGATTGGGCGCGCCAGGCGGGCGCGGGCAGCATCATCCTCACCGCCGGGCTCGCCGAGGAACACAACTGGGAGCCGACCAAACCGACTACGGTCGCGCACGAGGCCGACGGCGGCTGGCGACTCACCGGCGCGAAGACCACCGTGCCCTATGCCGATCGCGCGGCCCGAATCCTGGTCCCCGCCACGGTTTCCGGGGCACCCGCGCTGTTCCTTGTAGATCCCGCCGATGCGACGGTGCAGGTGACCGCCCAGCGTGTGGTCGACTTCAGCGCCGAGTTCGGCGTCGAATTCCATGACACCCCGGCCGAATTGGTCGCGACGGTAGGCGACGGCGCGGAGATCCTGGACTGGATCCTGACTCGCGCCTGGCTTGGTCTGAGCGCGCAGCAATTGGGCACCCTGGAACGCGCACTCGAACTGGTCGCCGACTATGCCCGCGAGCGTGAACAATTCGGCAAGGCGGTGGGCAGCTTCCAGGCCGTCGCGCAGCGCCTGGCCGACGCCTACATCGACGTTCAGGGTCTTCGGCTCGCGGTCACCCAGGCCGCCTGGCGGGTTTCGGAGGATCTGGCCAGCGCGGAAGCGGTGCACACCGCCAAATTCTGGGCCGCCGATGCCGGACATCGGGTGGCGCACACCGTAGTTCACGTACACGGCGGCGTCGGCATCGACCGCGACCACATCGTGCACAACTACTTCACCGCCGCCAAGCACAATGAATTCGCGCTCGGCGCGGCCACCGATCACCTGCGCGCCATCGGCTCGCTCCTCGCGGAAACTCCTGCCTGACCCAGTAGTGGCCGCACCCGCATCGGCCCGCCGGACCTGCCACCGGCGGGCCGATTGCTGCGCGACGCAGCCGGTCAATCTCTTCGAACCACGAACGCCTTCGCATCCTGCCCTGGAGCTTTTGTAGCAGTGGTCGACCGGGTCGTTGTTCGGCCTAATTGTCCTCGAGCAACCCGACGAAAAGTTGTCGGGTCGGCTCGGGCAAGGTGGTGCGGAATCGTTGCACGTGGATTTCGAATGGCTTGCCGGTCTTACGATTTCGAAGCCGGATCGTCGGATCGCGGCGGCCGATGTGTACCCGGCCGGTATTCCACAGGCGGTGAAAGTCGGGCTGAACACCCAGCTCGCGCAGTAGCAGCTGGACTTCGGGTCGGGCACCGGCCCGGCCCGCGTAGGCGCGAAAACGCCCGACCATGAGATCGGCCTCGCGTTCCCATTCCTCGATCACCAGACGTGCTCGCGGATCGGTGAACATCCAGCGCAGCGCGTGTCCGTTCGGCCGCAGACCGGGGAAGGCCTCGTCGAAGGCGTCGTTGCAGTCGATGACGCGCCAACCGTCGTCGAGCGCTGCCGCGAGATGCGGAGTCAGCGCGTCGAGTGTCTTGCGCATGGGCGGGTGCACCGGGCTCGGCTGCGGTGCGGCGCCGCTGAATCGCTGCTGCGCAAGGTGATACAGATGGATGCGCTCGTCCGGATCCAGTGCGAAGACATCGGCGAGCGCATCGAGAATCGATGGGCTCGGGTTGAACGCACCGCCCTGTTCGATCTTGGCGAGATAGCCGACGCTGGAGTGGACCGCCTCGGCGAGCTGCTGTCGGCTCAGGCCGCCGGGATGCGCCGCGGTCGTTCGCTGCCGCCGCATCCGCACGAATTCGGCGAGCGTCGGCACCTGTAGTTCATCCATGTTCCTCCTTCGCGTCGCTGCCCATGGATGACGTTATGCCTTGCCGCTCAATCCTTCTGGACCAATTCGCCGCCCGCGACCTCGATGAGCGCACGGGCCGCGCGATTGATCCGTTCGGCGGCATCGTCGAGATCCGGCTGTCCGGCATCGAGCCAGGCGATCACCGCGTCCAGGATGAAGGTGGGGATGACCTGCGCGGCCCAGTCCTGCCACGGCCCCGCGGGCACGGCATCGGTGAGATACCGCTGCGCGATCATCGTCGAATAGCTGCGGACCATATCGATCACGTCGCGGAATTCGGGCTCGCGGACCGCGTGGCGGAACAGCAGCCGGAAGGCGTCCGGATCCGCGGCCGCCGCGCGCAGCAGCGCGGAAATGCTGGTGCCGTCCAGCTTTTCGGTGCCGACTGCGTCGCCGAGCCTGGTGTAGGCCCGTTCCAGCACGGCCCGGTACAGATCGGCCTTCGAGGCGAAATGCCGATAGAGGATGACGTGCGTAATGCCCGCCTCGGCGGCGATATCGGGCAGTCCCGTCCCGGTGAATCCATTGCGGGCCACGGCGCGAGTGGCCGCGGCGAGGATCTGCTCGCGCCGCTGGGCGCGCGGCATGCGCCGGACGGGTTCGGCCGAAGTCTCGGCGGGCGTTGGGCTTTCGGGCACGACATCACCTCCTTGTTCAAGTGGAATAGTACAAGCAATTATGTTTAAGCTTGCTTGTACAAGAGCTTGTTAGCAAGGAGTGAGCCATGACCACCGACTCATCGGAACTCGCATGCCCCTTTACCGGAACCGACGCCGCACCCAGCTCGATCAGCCGCGTCCGCACCGCGACGGGTGACGAAGCCTGGAAGGTCAGCGGCTATCACAAGGTGAAGGAACTGTTCACCGATGTGCGTCTCGGCCGCTCTCATCCGACACCGGAGACCGCGGCACGCTCATCGGAGTCGGTGTTCTTCGGCCGCCCGTTCGGGAACTTCGAGACCGAACCCACCGATAACGCGCGCATGCGCGGGCTGCTCAATCCGCTCTTCTCGGCCAAGCGAATGCGCGAACTCACACCGCGGGTGGCCGCATTCACCACGCAATTGCTCGACGATATGGCCGCAAAGGGCTCCCCCGCCGACCTGCACCGAGCCTTCGCCGAACCGCTGCCGCTGCTTGTCATCAGCGAACTGCTCGGGGTCCCCTATGAGGATCGCGCGCAGTTCCGGATCTGGAGCGAGGCGCTGTTCGACACCAGCGACGGCGCGAAGTCGGGACAGGCCGGGGCCGAATGGTTCCTCTACTGCAAATCGCTGGTCGAACGGCTGCGCCGGGAACCGGGCGAGGGCGTGATCGCCAAGCTGTGCGAGGTGCCGGACCTGGCCGACGATGCCATCGCGACGCTCGCCATGGGTTTACTCTTGGCCGGGCACGAGACCACGGTCGTCGAAATCGGCCTGTGCACTGTGCAATTGCTGCGGAATCCGGCGCAGTGGCAGAAGCTGGTCGAGCAGCGGAGCTAATACCCGCCGCGATCGAGGAACTGCTGCGGGTGCACGATTCCACCGCCTTCGCGCGGTATGCGCGCACCGATATGGAGATCGACGGCGTCACCGTGCGGACCGGCGATCTGGTGCTGCTCGACGTCGATTCGGCCAACCATGATCCCGAGATCTTCACCAATGCGCGCCAACTCGACGTGACCCGGGCGGAGGGGCAGCATCTGGCATTCGGCTACGGCCTGCACTACTGCACCGGCGCGCCGCTGGCTCGCATCGAATTGCAGGTCGCCTTCGGTCAACTGATATCCCGCTTCCCGACACTGCATCTGACGGTCGACCCCGATGAGTTGAAGGTGCGCGAGAACGTTGTCACCAAGGGCCTGACCTCGCTGCCCGTCGCATGGTGAACGCGGCACCGGCCGGCATCGCGATCGCCTGCGCGGTCGTCGGCGTGCTCCCGATTTCGGCTGCGGCCGAACCGGTTTCGTGCGGCACCGCCACCGCGACGATCGCGGCCGCCGCTGTCGTGCCGGATGAGGACTGGGCCGAGGGTTTGGCCTATGACGCGCACGGCGACCTGTGGGTCTCGCGCGTGCGACGCAACGAAGTAGTGCGCTACGACCCGTCCGGCCGGGTCACCGCCAGGGTCGCGGTCTCGTATCCCGGTGCCGTGAAACTCGGCCCGGACCAACTGATCTACGTGACATACGGGAACTTCCCGACCAATCTGGTACCCGGCTCGACCGGCGGCGGCGTCATCCGCATCGATCCATCGGCCGAGACGCCGCGGGCCGAGATATTCGCCTTCGGTCTGGGCATGGCCAATGGCGCCGCATTCGACGCGGCGGGAAACCTTTTCGTCGCCGACACCTCGACCGGCGTTGTCCGGATTCGGCCGGACGGCCGTGTCGATGCCGAATGGTCCGACCGGGCAAGGCATTTCGGTGCCGATGGCATTCTGGTCGACGGCGATGCGCTCTACGTCACGCTGTATCTCAGCCCGAACGGCCGCATCCTGCGCATCCCGCTCGACGATCCGTCGCACGCCACCGTCGTCGCGGATCTGGCGGCGGGCCCCGGCGCGCCACCGTTACCCGACGATCTCGCCATCGGCCCGGACGGCCTACTCTACGACGCCACCACCTCCGGTCGACTGGTGCGCATCAACCCGGCGGATCACTCGACGTGCACCGTCCTGACCGGCGAGGCGATGACCTCGATCGTCGTATCACGAAGCGACGAACGGGAATTCCTGGTCGGCACGGCGAGCGGCAATCTGCTGCGGGTGCGCCTGCCCGAATAACCCCCGAGAACTACGTAAGGAGTAACCGTGGACATGGGCTGCCCCGTCACGGGCGACACCATCAAGCGCACGCGCACCGCACTCGGCCACGAAGGCTGGTTGGCCACCAGCTACGCGCAGGTCCGGACGTTATTCGCCGATCCGCGCCTCGGCCGTGCCCATCCCACACCGGAAAACGCTGCGCGAGCCTCGGATTCGATGTTCTTCGGCGGACCGCTCGGCAATTTCGAGACCGAACCCACCGATCAGGCGCGATTGCGCGAGTTGGTGGTTCCGTTCTTCTCACCCGGGCGAATGCGCGAATTGCGGCCCAGGGTGGAAGAACTCACCACGCAGTTATTCGACGAGATGGCCGCGAAGGGCTCCCCCGCCGACCTACACACCGCCGTGGCACTACCGCTGCCGCTATTGGTCATCTGCGAATTGCTCGGTGTGCCCTACGCCGACCGCGATCAGTTCCGCGCCTGGACCGAGGCCCTCGGCGAACAGCACGATGCCGCGAAGGTACAGCAGGGTGTCGCCGGATTGTTCGAGTACTTCATGGCATTGGTCGAGCGCAAACGGCACGAGCAGGCCGATGACGTGCTGTCGCATCTGTGTGCCCGGGACGATCTGTCCGATCAGGGCATCGCCACGCTCGGGCTCGGCTTGTTGTTCGGCGGCCACGAGACCACGGTGGTCCAGATCGGCGTCGGCGCCAAACGGCTGCTGGAAAACCTCGACCAATGGCAGGCCCTGGTCGATGATCCCGAACTGGTACCGACCGCGATCGAAGAACTGCTTCGGACGGCGGATGCCACCCAGATGCCCCGCTACGCGCGCACCGATATGGAGATCGATGGCAACCAGGTGCGTATCGGCGATCTCGTGCTGCTGGATCTGACCGCGGCGAACCATGATCCGAGCGTCTTCACCGACCCCGACCGCGTCGACGTGACCCGAAAGGACGGCTCCCATGTGACCTTCGGCTACGGTGCCAGGCACTGCATCGGCGCACCGCTGGCCCGCATCGAATTGCACACCGTATTCAGCCAATTGCTGACCCGCTTCCCGACCATGCGCTTGGCCGTCGACCCGGCCGCCGTGCCGATGCGCACCAGCAGCTTCACCGGCGGTGTCGAGGAGTTGCCCGTGATGTGGTGAAAACCGTTGGTATAACCGGTTCTTGTTAGGCTGCTCCCTTCGGGGGACGCAGTCTGACAGGAGCACGGTTATGCCCTTCGTAACCTCCGCTGGCGCGAAAGTGCACTTCGTCGACAGCGGAGGATCCGGGCCCGCGGTGGTGCTCGGGCACGCCTTCTTCATGGATCACGAAATGTTCGCGAACCAGGTTGCCGCGCTCGCCCCGAAATACCGCGTGATCTCGATCGATGCGCGCGGCCACGGGCTGACCGAACACGACGGCGGCGCATACAGTTTCTGGGATCTGGCCCGCGATGCCTGGTCGGTGGTCGACCAGCTCGACATCGACCGGGTGGTCGTCGGCGGCGTCGGGCAGGGTGGGTTCACCGCGCTGCGCATGGCCCTGCTGTGTCCGCCACGAGTGGATGGACTGATCCTGCTCGGCTGTTCGGCGCAGGCCTACAGCGACGTGCAGCGGATCGGCTATCGCCAGGTCACCGATGCCTGGATCGGGACGGGGCCGTTGACGGTGATCGCGAAGATGGTGGCGGGGTTGATCATCGGCGGTGATCGGTCCGATCATCAACCGTGGCTGACCAAATGGTTGAGCGGTGACCGGGAACGCGTCGCCGCGGCTGCCGACTGTCTGATCAATGTGGACGACATCTCGGATCTCATCGGCGATATCACCTGTCCCGCACTATTGGTCCGGGGTGCCTTCGATCCGGCCTTCGATCACGACTCCGTGGATTTACTGACAAAGGGACTCGGCGGTCCCGCGGAATTCCACACTGTCGATGGCGCCGCGCACACACCGAATCTCACGCACGCGTGTGAAATCGACCAGCTGATGCTGCGCTTCCTCGAGGGTCTCGGCCGGTAGTACTACTGATAAGGGGTACTACCCGCCAGGGGGTGGCCAACGCCTGGTCCGGCGAAACTCTTGCCCGCCGGGACGCCCGCTTGGTGTATTCGATACGGCGGCGCCGCCAATTCCGTTCCGGTCGAACGTGATTCACAGATACGCGATGGGTGTCGCCGTTGTGCGACCCCGGCGTGGGTAGGACAGGCAATGAGGGTTTCTTTTCTGTTCGGCGGACAGGTCAGTCTGACCGCCGAACTCATCGATGAGTTCTGCGAGCGGTGTCCGTCCATCGCACTCGCCTACGAAGAAGCCGCCGCGGTGACCGGATTATCGGTGGACCGACTGCGCGCCAGGGAGCTGGCCGCGGAAATGGCGAGCGAACCGGAGGATCGGCACAGCCTCGGCGCATTGCGCCAAGCCGCCTTCGCGCTCGGTCTGGCCGAGGATCTGGCCTCAGCCGGTTTCGAACCGGAGGCCGCCGGTGGACTGAGCCTGGGTGCGCTGATCAGCACCTGTGTGGCCGGAGCCGTCGAGCGGCACGAATTGTTCGGCATGCTGCATCACCGTCGACTCGTACCGGAACTGCCGGAAGGTGTTGCCGCACAAGGGATGGGGCTGATGTACACGCCGATCGAGGACGATCCGGCGAACTATTACGGCGCACGCCGACCCGGTGTGCACCTCGCCGTTGATACCGGCCCGATCGATGACGTGCACCGATCGTTCGTGATCTCGGGTTATCTCACGGCGCTGCAAGAGATCCTGGCCGAAATAGCGGCATCCTCGGATACCCGCCAAATGTTCGTGCTGGACGCGTACAAGGGTGCGTTCCATTCGCCGTTGCAGCAGCATGCCGCGGATTTCATGCGCGGCTTCGTCGACGAGATGACCTTCCGGGATCCGAAATTCCCGGTCTGCTCCCCGGCACGGCAGCGCAGTTTGACCACCGCAGACGATGTCCGGAATTTCGTGTTGCACAACAATTTACAGCCCGCACGTTATGAGCCGTTGATTCAGGAGATGGACGTTATCGGCATCCGCGGCGGCCTGATCCTCGGCCCTGGCCTGCCGCAGCCCGCGGTTCGGCCCTTCCCCGTCGAATTGGTCGCCGAGCCGAACGATCTCGACCGACTGCCCGAGATCGCGCGGTTGCTGGCCGAGCGGGATGTGCAGAGCGTATGAAACGTTTCGCGCAACGCCGAGTGCTGGTGACCGGCGCGGGTTCCGGCATCGGCCGGGCCATCGTCCTGCGCCTGCTCGATGAAGGAGCGGAGGTGGTGGGCGTCAGCAGAACCGGCGATGGGCTCGCCAAGACCGCCCAGCTCGCGATGGATCAGGAGGTGGGCGACCGGCTCAGCGTCGCGTCGCTCGATATCGCGGACGAGGCGGCGGTTGCACAGACGGTCCCCGATCTGATAGCCGGGATGGGCGGCCTGGACGTACTCGTGAATGCCGCTGGGATCGTACGCATTTCGCATACCCACGAAACCACCACCGAGCTGTGGAATACCGTCCTCGGCACCAATCTGACCGGATCGTTCCTGGTGACCCGGAGCGCCCTGCCCGCACTGCTGGAGTCCGGGCGCGCGGTGGTGGTCAATATCAGTTCGAACGCGGCGTCCTATGCCGCGCCGTATCGCGCGGCGTACGCGGCGAGCAAGGGCGGACTGGAGGCCTTCACACGGGTGCTGGCGCTGGAGTACAGCAAGCGGAATCTGCGCGCGGTCTGCGTCTCGCCCGGCGGCATCGAGACGGCCATGACCTACAGCCTGCTGAATGTACCACCGGACATCGATCCGACCCTGATGAGCAAGATGGCTCCGGCCATCGGACCGCTGCTCGGCACGCCCGAGATGGTCGCCGGTGTGGTGGCGATGGTCGCCTCCGACGATGGCGAATTCATCACCGGCACAACGATTCACGTCGACGGAGGCGCGCACGTCTGAGCGCTGATCGGCGTCGATGTCAGGTAGCGCTGCAGGGTCGGTGCGATATCGGCGATGATCTGCTGACGCGTCAGGCCGACCACGGGCGGCAGCTGGAGCACATAGCGGCACAGTGCGAGCCCGAGCAGCTGGGTGACGATCAGACCCCCCCGGCGCTGCGCATCGGCCGGATCACCGAAGCGCAGCACCGCGGGCAGCACCTGTTCGGCGAAGATCTGCCGAAAGCGTTCACTCACCGCCTCATCGGTAATCGATGAGCGCAGCAGAATCACCAGCACCTTGTTATCGGGCTGGTCCTCCCAGATCGCCAGGAATCGGCGAACCAATAGCTCGCCGATGGCATCCGGCTCGGCCGTGGCGAGATCCGGCAGGTCGAGGCGCACATCGACGGCCGCGGCGAAGAGCCCATCTTTGCTGCCGAAGTAGCGCATCACCATCGACGGGTCGATCGCGGCGTCGGCGGCAATGGCGCGGATGGTCGCCTTGCGAAAACCCTCGGCGGCGAACCGGGCCCGCGCTGCCGCCAGGATTGCCGCGCGGGTGGCATCGGAGCGACGCGCAGCTGGTTGACCAGGCTCGATATTCATGCCAACAAGTGTAGGCCAACAACTGTTGACTTCCATAGCCGGTGGGCGCTACGGTTATGCCAACAAGCGTTGGCCCACAGATGTTGACCTAGGAGTTCCAATGAACACCACCCCGCTGCCGGAGACCACTTCCGTCGTCATCGTGGGGGCCGGTCCGGCCGGACTGACCACCGCGATCACCCTGGCCGACGCCGGTATCGAGTTCGTACTGCTGGACCGGCTCGCCGAGGGCGCGAACACCTCGCGCGCCGCGGTCGTCCACGCCAGGACCCTCGAGGTGCTGCGAGAAATGGGCATTGCCGAGGAACTCGTCGACCGAGGCATCGTGGTGCCGACCTTCCGAGTGCTGGACGGCAACCGCACACTGGCGACAGTCGCGTTCGGCGGACTGCCCACCGCATACCCGTACACCCTGATGGTTCCGCAGGACACCACCGAAGCCGTACTGCTCGCACGATTACGCAAGGCGGGCGGGGATGTACACCGGCCCTACCGGATCACCGAGGTGGTCGATGAGAACGACGGCGTCACGGTCGAATACGTCGACGGTTCGGGCGAGACCGGCACAATCCGGGCGGACTATGTGGTCGGCGCGGACGGTATGCACAGCGTCGTCCGGGAGCAGGCGGGTATCGGCTTCACCGGCGAGACCTACCCGGAATCCTTCGTCCTCGCCGATGTCCGGATGGACTGGCCGATCGCGCGTGACGAAGTGGCACTGCACCTTTCACCGGAGGGCGTGACGGTGGTCGCGCCGCTGCCGGACGACACCGATCCGAATCGGTACCGGGTCGTGGCGACCGTCGACGAGGCCCCCGAACACCCGACCATCGAGGACATTCAGACCATCCTGGACACCCGTGGCCCCGGCGGCAGCGTGAAAGTCCGTGAGGTGCTGTGGAGCTCGCGCTTCCGGGTGCACCACCGCGTCGCGGATCACTACCGTGCGGGCCGTCTACTGCTGGCCGGTGATGCCGCACATGTGCACAGCCCGGCGGGCGGACAGGGGATGAACACCGGCATCCAGGACGCGGCATTCCTCGGTCTGCTGCTGGCCCGGGTGGTCAACGGCGAGCCCGACAACGTGCTCGATACCTACGAATCGACCCGTCGCCCAGTGGCTCTCGGCGTCGTCGCCTTCACCGATCGGATGACGAAGATGGCCACCCTGCGTCCGCTTCCGGCGCGCGTCGTCCGCAATACCGTTATGACGGTGGCGACCCGGATCCCGGCGGTCCGGAACAAGCTCGCATTCCGCCTCGCGGAACTCGCGAACCGATAGTCCCCGCATAAGCGGCCCGCCCGGCAAGTGCCCGGCGGGCCTTACCTATTCGCGGCCTCGACGTGACTCATCCCGTTGGAGAAATCGACCTGGCGTTCGGCGTTCGACAGCGCGGTCACCACACAGGTCCCGAAGGATCCGTGCCGATCGAACAGCGTCGCGGTGCCCACCGCGATCCCGTCGGCGCTGATGTGCATATCGGCCTCGAGCCCTATTTCCACGCCCACGGCGGGCCGCGCGAGTGCCAGGGTCAGATCGGTATTGATGAATCCGATTCCGGCGCTGCCCCAATTGGTCATCATGCTGGTCCCCTCGCCGATGATGGTCGCACCGACGAATGCGGACGGCGTCTGCCCCTCGATCAACGGCATCGGCACCTGCCAGCTCCGTTTGCGACTGCCGTTCTGATGTTCACCGATCCGTGTCGACCACCCGTCGGCATGGGCGTCGCTGCCCCACATCGGCGCCCGCGGCAGATCCGTTGGCGGGGAGATCTCGATCGGCGGCGGCGCGGGTTGATCCTGTCGGGTCCACAACTCTCCCGGCGGCTGTGTCGACTTCTTCAAGAAGACCGCCGTCGCCCTGGCAACATCGGCGCCGTCCTGCATCAGCGCGGCATCCGCGACCCGGATCCGCCGCCCGTCGCGCACCAACTCGGTGACCACCTGGACCGGTTGCCTGCGCGTGGGCCGGAACAGATCGACGGTCAGCCTGGCGGGCACGAATCCGTCCCGACCGTGTTCGCTTTCGAGAGCCTGCGCCAGCAGTCCACAGATCGCGGGACCGTTGACCATATCTGGCGACCAAGCGCTCGCGGCGAACGGCAACGGCTCGAAGCCGAGCGCGGTCTCCTCGAAAAACCCCAAGCGCATTGCCAATTCGATCTCCTATTCCATCGGCGCACCGAAACGGCAAGGGCCACCGCGGATCGCGGTAGCCCTTGCCGTCGTTCGAGTAGCGGTACTACTTGCTGCTCGCCTCGGCGTGCTCGTCGGCCGGACGCTCCTCGGTTTGCGCCTTGGCCCAACGGTAATCGGGTTTACCCGCCGGATTGCGCTTGATCTGATCGACGAACCACACGCTGCGCGGCAGCTTGTAGGGCGCGATCTCCTGGGTGAGCACCGGACGCAGTTCGTCGAGGGTCGGACGCTTATCGCCGCGACACTGCACGACCGCCGCTACCCGCTGCCCCCACCGCTCGTCCGGAACGCCGACCACCAGTGCGTCGAAGATCTCCGGGTGGATCTTGAGCGCGCCCTCGACCTCCTCCGGGTAGATCTTCTCGCCGCCACTGTTGATGCTCACCGAACCGCGGCCGAGCATGGTGACGGTGCCGTCCTCCTCGACCCGGGCGTAGTCGCCGGGGATGGAGTAGCGAATTCCGTTGAACTCCTTGAACGTTGCCTTGGTCTTGGCCTCGTCCTTGTAGTAGCCGACCGGAATGTGTCCGCTGCGCGCGAGGAAGCCGACCTGCCCGGAGCCGGGTTCCACCGGATTGCCCTGGTCGTCGAGCACCTGGGTGGCCGCATCGATCTTCACCCGCGGACCACCGGTGTGGTTGGCGCCCTTGGCGACAACGGAAAGACCGCCGAAGCCGGTCTCGGAGGAGCCGATGGAATCGGTGATCATCCGATTCGGCAGTCGTTCCAGGAACTGGTCTTTGAGCGTCGGCGAGAACAGTGCCGCACTGCTGGCGATCAGATAGAGGCTCGAAAGATCATACGGCTCACCGGTTTCCGGATTGCCCTCGACCAGCGCATCCATCATCGGCCGGGCCATGGCGTCACCGGTGATGAAGATGAGGTTGATCTTGTGCCGATCGATGTGCTGCCACACGCCGTGCCCGGTGAACTCCGGAATCATCACGGCCTTACCGCCGTCGAACAGGCTGTGGAAGGTCGCGGTCTGTGAGCCACCGTGAATCATCGGCGGAATCGGAAACCGCACCATTTGCGGATTGCCCGCACCGGTTTTGGCCTGATGCCATTCGTCCTCGACGTATTCGCCGGTGAGGAAGTTGATGCCGCCGCCGAGCACCCGCCACCAGTCCTCGTGCCGCCACATCACGCCCTTGGGCAGGCCGGTGGTGCCGCCGGTGTAGAGCATGAAAATGTCATCGGCCGAGCGCTCGCCGAAGTCGCGCTCACCGGAGGACTCGGCCAGCACCGTTTCGTATTCCACCGAATCGGCTGCGGTCGCAATGGTGCCGGTCGTATCGTCGTCCACGACGACGACCGTCTTCAGCAGGGGCGTATTCGGGCGAACCCGGGCCACCCGGTCGCTGTAGCGGCGCTCGTGGATCAGCGCGACCATATCCGAATTGTCGAAAATGTACTGCAACTCGTTCTCGACGTATCGGAAATTCACGTTGATCATCACGGCACGCGCCTTGAAGACCGCGACCATGGCCTCGACGGCCTCGATCGTGTTCCGTGAATAGATGCCCACCTTGTCGCCCGGTTGGACACCCTGTTGCAGCAGGTAGTTCGCAAGTTTGTTGGCCCGCTCCTCCAGCTGCGCGTAAGTCACCTCGCGACCGTCGTCGGCCAGCGCTACGCGGTCGGGCATCAGATCGATGGCGTGTTCGACTAGGTCCGCTATGTTGTAGCTCACAGAGCTAAAAATAGAACGTGTTACTGTTTCTGACAAGGCCGAATTTGGCTGCCCGGCCGAATCCGCCGACCTGCCGCCCCCTGGAAAGTCAGGAGAAACAGCAATGCCAGATTGCCTCGTCGAGAAGCGCGATCACGTCCTCATCGTCACGATGAATCGGCCCGAGGCCCGCAATGCCCTCTCGGCCGAGATGATGGCGATCATGCGCGACGCCTGGGACCAGGTGGACAACGATCCCGATATCCGCGTCGCGATTCTGACCGGTGCGGGCGGTGCGTTCTGTGCGGGCATGGACCTCAAGGCGATGACCGCACAGCACCCCGGCGACAATGCGGGCAGCTTCGATCCCACCAAGTTGGAGGCGCTGCTCAAGGGCCGCCGACTCACCAAACCGCTGATCGCGGCGGTGGAGGGCCCTGCCATCGCCGGTGGCACCGAAATCCTGCAGGGCACCGATATCCGGGTGGCCGCCGAAAGCGCGAAATTCGGTGTGTCCGAAGCCCGTTGGGGTCTGTTCCCGCTCGGCGGCTCGGCCGTACGGCTGGTCCGCCAGATCCCCTACACCGTCGCCGCGGACATTCTGCTGACCGGCAGGCACATCACCGCCGCCGAGGCCAAGGAGATCGGACTGATCGGGCATGTGGTCCCGAACGGCACCGCATTGGACAAGGCCCTCGAACTCGCCGCGCAGATCTCGGCCAACGGCCCCCTCGCGGTGCAGGCGATTCTGCGCACCATTCGGGAGACCGAGGCCATGCCGGAAGAGGACGCCTTCCAGATCGAGGCCAAACTCGGCATGGCAGTCTTCCGTTCGGCCGATGCCAAGGAAGGCCCGAAGGCCTTCGCGGAGAAGCGCAAGCCGACTTTTACCGGGAGCTGAGCTAGGTTCGCGCCGAGGCGGGTCGACCGGCCGTCATGGATCGACCGGCCGTTACGGGTCGACTGGCCAACGCGGGTCGACCGACGACTCGGACCGACCAGCCGACACGGATCGGACCGACTGGCCGGTCGAAGGCACGCAGCGCGGCCCGCGCCCACGCCGTCTCGGCGGCCTCGGCCGCACCGATCTCCCCTCGACGCACCAGTTTCGCAATCGTCACCGCATGGTGGTCGGCGAGCACGTCGTCACCGAAGGCATCGAACCACCTTCGGAAGGCCGACTCTGGGCGGCTGGCTGGGCACGAAGGCCGCGTCCCAACACGGCCGACTGGCGACACGGACCGACCAGCCAACACGGACCGACCAGCCAACACGGCCCGACTGGCCGACACGGCCGACCGGCGACACAGACCCACTGGTCAACGCGGCCCGACTGGCGACGCCGATCGACCAGCCAACACGGATCGCCTGACCGACACGGCCGACCAGTCGTCACGGATCGACGGCCAACATGGGCCGAACGGCCGAGTGCGGGGCGACTGGTGGTACCCGGATCGCTGGGGCCACCATTCGATCGGCGTCGGATGGATCAGTTGCCGGGGTAGTCCATCCAGAAAGGCTCCCACTGGTGGCCATCCGGATCGATAAAGGTGCGGCCGAACATGCCGACCTGGGCTTCCTGGGCGCGGCGGTCGTCGTTGATTTCCTCGGTGGCACCCGCGGCCAGGGCGGCATTGGTCAGTGCGTCGACCTCTTGTGCGCTGGCCAGGGATAACGCGTACGCGCCGCCGGTGGTCGCGATCGTGTCGGCGATCGGGCGCTTGCTGAAGGTCGAATAGAAATCCTTGGTCAGCAGCATGGCGCAGATATTGTCGTCGATGACGATGCACGCGGCATTGTCATCGGTGAAGTCCTGATTCACCTTCCAGCCGATCGCCTCGTAGAAGTCCTTGGACCGGCCCAGGTCGGCGACGGGAAGGTTGATGAAGATCATCTTGCTGGGCATGCGGGATCCCTTACGTCGGCTTCGGCGGCTTCTATGTAGTGACGGTGCGAGCACGCGAAACTCATCGGTTCCAGGCGCTGTGTGGCCGAACACATCTGTCGATGATCTTGAAGCTGCAGGTAGAGCCATTTCGGGTCTCGAATGTGTCGGTGGGCTGTGGCAGGGTGACACCCATGAACGACTCCGTCGGCCTCACCCCGGACGTCCTCGATTCCTTCGAAGGACACCGGCGGGAACTGTGCGCGTACGCCTATCGCATGCTCGGCTCGTCCTTCGAAGCGGAGGACGCGGTACAGGAAACCTTCACCCGCGCCTGGAAGTCCTACGACTCGTTCGAGGGTCGCGCCAGCTTACGGTCCTGGCTATACAAGATCACTACCAATGTCTGCCTCGATATGCTCGACGGCCCACAACGGCGGGCCAGGCCGATGGATCTGTCCGGTCCGTCGCGACCGGATTCGCCGATGCCGATGCCGCAGCCGGATTACGTCTGGATCGAACCGATCCCGAACGCACTGGCATTCGGGTCGGATCCGGCCGAGCACGCCTCGGCCAAGGACACACTGCGGCTGGCCTTCGTCGCGGCCTGTCAACATCTGCCCGCAACCCAGCGCGCCATTCTGATCATGCGCGAAGTGCTGCGGTTCTCGGCCAGCGAGACGGCCGAGGCGCTCACCATGTCGCCCGCCTCGGTGAACAGCGCACTGCAACGGGCCAGGGCCACCATGTCGAAGGTGCAGCCCACGGCCACCGACACCTATGACGAATCCGATGACGATCAACGCAAACTCGTCGACAATTTCGTCAAGGCCTTCGAGGCCTATGACATGGACACCTTGACCACCCTGCTGAAAACCGATGTGGCACTGTCCATGCCGCCGATCGAACTGTGGGTCTCGGGCCCCGAGAACGTGGCCGCGTTCATGCTCGGCCACGGCAAAGGCTGCCGCGATTCCCGCATGATCCGCTTGGAAGGCGCCAACGGCCTGCCCGCCTTCGGCCACTACAAGCCGAGTGAAACCGAACCGGGCGTCTGGGTGCCATGGTCCATCACGGTGCTGGAACTCGATGGCGACTCGATCGCCGGACTCAACTTCTTCCTCGACACCGAAAAGCTGTTCCCCCTCTTCGGCTTGGCCCCGGAGCTGCGCGAAACTGCCTGAAGGGGAGGGTGTTCCGCCGCGCCGGGGATGGGGAGGGTTGGCAGAGGAGACGGCGGTCGGTTGGGCGGGAGGGTTGCCGAGCGAGGGAGCAGGCCGGGCGAGGAGGCCCGGCGAGGAAGCAGACCCGACGCGCAGGCCAGGCGAGGGAGCAGACCCGACGACCAAGCCAGGCGAGGAAGCAAGCTCGACCAGCAAGCCAGGCGAGCAAGCAAAACCGACGACCAAGCCAGGCGAGGAAGCAAGCCCGACCAGCAAACCAGGCGAGCAAGCAAAACCGACGACCAAGCCAGGCGAGGAAGCAAGCCCGACCAGCAAACCAGGCGAGGAAGCAGACCCGACGGCCAGGCCGGGTGAGGAGGCAAGCTCGACCAGCAGGCCAGGCGAGGAAGCAAAACCGACGACCAGGCCCGGCGAGGAAGCCGACCCGACGACCGAGCAGACCCGACGAGAGGCAGGTAGTCCGGGCCAGCGGACGAACGATCCGAACCCCGCGAAGAACAGCCAACCCTGAAGCACTCCAGACCAAACCGTGCCAACCACACCGAACCAGCGCACACACGCCCCCTCACGCACAGCCTGTGAGCCTCCCGCACAAGCAGTGGCCATCGCGCACAACGTATACCTTGTGCGCGATAGTCACTGGATATGCGACAGCATCTGGCGAGGTGACCAGGAGGCCGCGCGCAGGCCGGACCTGTGGACGAACAAGACAAATCCGCAACGGACAGCTGAGCGAAGGGGCGAACCGGCCAGCCGAGGCGCGCAGACCCGACCGCGGACACGCGCCGCCGTCCTGCACTCCCGGTGAACGCCGCGCAGCGCCTGCGGCTGTCGCGCAGACGGCGAACCGGGTAACCGCGCGCCCGCCACGCACAGCGTATGAGCTTCCCGCACAAGCAATGGCTATCGCGCACAACGTATACCCTCTGCGCGATAGCCACTGGGTATGCGATAGCAGCTCGATGCCTGTCAGCGCTCTTCGAAAACCTGGCCACTAGCGCTCTTTGAAAATCGGCCACCCATCCACGATCGGAAGGGTGATCTCAGTGCAGGATTGGGCGCAGATCAGGTATCTCCATGCGAGCGAGGGCCTGTCGATGCGGGCGATCGCGACCAGGTTGGGGATCTCGCGGGACACGGTTTCGCGGGCGATCAAGTCGGACTCGCCTCCGCGGTATCAGCGGGTGGCGGGTCCCTCGGCGTTCGATGAGTTCGAGCCGCTGGTGCGGGCGTTGTTGGCGGAGTTCCCGGTGATGCCGGCGGCGGTGATCGCCGAGCGGGTGGGCTGGTCGGGGTCGGCGTCGTGGTTTCGTAAGAAGGTCGCCGAGCTGCGCCCGGAGTACGCGCCGAAGGATCCAGCTGATCGGCTTGAGTATCGACCTGGTGATCAGGCGCAGTGTGATCTGTGGTTCCCGCCGACACCGATTCCGTTGGGCGCCGGGCAGATCGGAACACCGCCGGTTCTGGTGATCGTGGCGTCGTTCTCGCGGTTCATCACCGCGATGATGATCCCGACGCGGACGACGGCGGATCTGCTGGCCGGGATGTGGTCGCTGCTGTCGGGACAGTTGGGCAAGGTGCCGCGAAGATTGTTGTGGGACAACGAATCCGGTATCGGCAAGGGCGGGCATCTGGCGGCCGGGGTGGCCGCGTTCACCGGGATGCTGGCCACCCGCATCATCCAGTGCAAACCGTTCGACCCGGAATCGAAGGGCATCGTCGAACGCGTCAACGGCTATCTGGAAACCTCGTTCCTGCCAGGCCGGTCATTCGATTCACCAACCGATTTCAACACCCAGCTCACCGAGTGGCTGCCGATCGCGAACACTCGACACGTTCGGCGCATCGCCGCCAGCCCAGCCGAGTTGATCGCCACCGACCGGGCGGCGATGACAGCGTTGCCGCCGATCAGCCCTGCGGTCGGGTTCACCCACCGGGCCCGGTTGCCGCGGGACTACTACCTGCGGGTTCTAGGCAACGACTACTCGGTCGACCCGACCGTGATCGGCCGGATGATCGACGTTCATGCCGATCTGGATACCGTCACCGCCCGCTGCGAAGGACTGCTCGTCGCCACTCACCGCAGAGCGTGGTCGAAAGCGTTGACCATCACCGATCCTGCCCATGTCGAGACAGCGGCGCGGCTGCGAGAAGCATTCGGACACAAGCGATCCCCAACAGAGAGCGATGACGGTGGATTGGTGCGCAACCTCGCCGACTACGACGCCCGTTTCGGCGGGCGCCCGCGACCGTCTCGCATACCCTCCGAGCATGTCGCACGATGTGTGAGCCTCCCGCACAGGCAGTGGCTATCGCGCACAACGTATAGCCTCTGCGCGATAGTCACTGGATGTGCGACAGCAACACATGCCGCGCAAGTCCGTCCGCAGGGCGCGAAAACGTCTGCGGCACAAGTGATGACAACGACGGTGCAGCCCGGCCAGACCAGCGGAGGCCCGCACCCCGCCACGCACAGACTGGGAGCTTTTCGCACAAGCAGTGGCTATTGCGCATAGCGTATGCCCTGTGCGCGACAGTCAGTGGGTATGCGACAGCGATCCCTGGCGCGCGGTCAGGGGGCAAGCAGACCAGCGCAGGCACCGCTGATTGCGGTGCCTGTGCGGAGGGAGCGGCGGGGGTTAGGCCGGGATGTAGCGGTCGCGGAGTTTGCGTTTGTAGAGTTTGCCGTTGGGGTCGCGGGGGAGTTCGTCTAGGTAGTCGATGGAGCGGGGGATTTTGTATTTCGCCAATTGGGTTGCGGCGTAGGCCAGTAGTTCGGCGGTGAGTTCGTCGTTGCCTTCGACGCCCGCGACCGGCTGGACGACGGCCTTGACCTCTTGGCCCCAATCCGGGTGGGGTAGACCGAAGACCGCGACATCTTCGACCTTCGGGTGGGTGGTCAGTACGTTCTCGATTTCGGCCGGATAGATGTTCACACCGCCGGACAGGATGAGGTCGGAGCGGCGGTCGTGCAGGTAGAGGTAGCCGTCCTCGTCGAGGTGGCCGATATCGCCGACCGTGAAAAGGTCACCGACCCTTGACTCTTCGGTCTTCTCCTTGGCGTGGTGGTATTCGAAGCTGGACGCACCCATGCGCATATAGACCAGACCGGTCTCGCCCGCGGGAACTTCGGAACCGTCTTCCTCGCTCAGCACCTTGATCACCGACCAGGGCCAGGCCTTGCCGACCGAACCGGGCTTCTGCAGCCATTCGGTGCCGCTGATCACCGTGCCGCCACCCTCGGTGGCCGCGTAGTACTCGGTGACGGTCGGGCCCCACCACTCCAACATCTGCCGCTTGGTCTCGGCGGGGCAGGGGGCCGCACCGTGCACCATGCTGCGCAACGAGGACACGTCGTACTTGGCGCGCACATCGGCGGGCAGCGCGAGCAGACGGTGGAATTGGGTCGGCACCATATGGCTGTGCGTGACCCGATGCTTCTCGATGAGCCGCAGCATTTCCTCGGCGTCCCAGCGATCCATCAGAACGACCTTGTGCCCCAACTGGATCGAGATGGTCGCGAAGTTCAGCACGGCCGTGTGATACAGCGGCGACCCGCAGATGTGCACGTGATCGTCGTAGGGCTTCAGCCCGAACAGGCCGAAGAATGCGGGTGAATGCGGCGGTACCACATCCGGGTCGGTGCCGGTGAGCGGACGCCGAACGCCCTTGGGGCGCCCTGTGGTTCCCGAGGTGTAGAGCATCGGCGCACCGGTGGTCCGGTTGTCGGGGCGACCGGTATCGGCGGCACCAAGCCACGACACCGACTTGAAGCCTTCGATCTCACCGACCGCGAAGCGCGCGGTGGCGGGCAGCCCGGCCTCATCCGCAGCGGCGATCGCGGCGGCGGCGAACCGGTCGCTGGCGATGAAGGCCTTGGCCTCGCTGTCGGCGAGGATATAGGCGACCTCCGGGCCGGTCAGATGCCAGTTGACTGCGACGATGTACAGCCCGGCCTGATAGGCAGCGAAGTAGGCGGCGACTGCCTCGACGCAGTTGTGCACCATGCTGACCAGCACGTCGCCGGGCTGCAGGCCCAGCGCCCGCAATCCGGTGCCGTATCGGTTTGCGAGCGTGGCCAATTCGCGATAGCTCACCTCGCGGCCGGATGGATCCACCAATGCGATCCGATCGGGTTCCGCGTTCGCGATGTTCCAGAGACCGAGAATTTCTGCTGACTGCTGCGTCACCCCTACGAATCTAGAACGTGTTCTACATCTGTACAAGGGGTGCGAGCCGATGCAATTGCTCGATATCTGGAACCGACACCAGCATCTCGGTGACACCCGCGGCCTCCCAGACCCCGAGTTGCTTACGCACATGCTCCTCGTCGCCGATGATCGAGGTATCCAGAATCAGCTCATCCGGCACGATCGCGGCGGCTTCGGCCTTCTTCCCGGATTGGAACAGCCTGCCGATCTCGTCCACCTCGCGCTCATAACCCATCCGCCGGTAGACCTGAGCGTGGAAATTCAGTTCGGGTGCGCCCATGCCGCCGATATAGAGCGCCATGATCCAGCGCATCCGCTCCAGCTCGCTCTTGGGATCGTCGGTGATCACCACCTGACAGCTCGCCGCGATCTCGAAATCCTCCCGCGAACGCCGCGCCCCGGCCCTGGCGAAGCCCTCGTCGAGCCAGTCGTTGTACATTCCGGCCAGCCGCGGCGCGTAGTAGATCGCCAGCCAGCCGTCGGCGATCTCGGCCGTCAGCGCCACATTCTTCGGCCCCTCCGCGCCCAGCCAGATCGGCAAATCCGCTCGTAGCGGATGCACGATCGGCTTGAGCGGCTTACCGAGTCCGGTGGCGCCCGGCCCGGTGTAGGGCAGTGGGTATTGCGGTCCATCATTGGTGACCGGCGCCTGCCGCTCCAGGATGCGGCGAATGATGCCGACGTACTCCCTTGTGCGCTGCAACGGTTTGGCGAACGGCTGCCCGTACCAGCCCTCCACCACCTGCGGCCCGGAAACGCCGAGCCCGAGGATGGCCCGGCCGCCACTGAGATGATCCAGGGTCAGCGCGTGCATGGCCGTCGCGGCGGGCGTGCGCGCCGACATCTGCACCACCGAGGTGCCGAGCCGCACCCGATTCGTCGACGACCCCCACCACATCAGCGGCCCGAAGGCATCCGACCCCCAGGATTCGGCCGCGAAGACCGCATCGAAACCGGCCGCCTCGGCGGCGACCACCAACTCACCGGCATTCTGCGGCGGCTGCGCCATCCAGTACCCGAGTTGCAATCCGAACTTCATGGGAGGCCTCTTTCCACACAACTTCTTGCCAGCAGAATAAGAACCTGTTCTACTCGATATCGTGACTCAGGGGAATACCGCATCCGGCACAATCACGGATGAGAGAGGGTCGAATTTGAACACGGGACCCGATGTACTCAGCGCACCCCTGCGGGTGCAATTCGACTACACGCGATCGGTCGGACCGACCATCGGCACCTTCCTCGGCGAGCTGCGCGCCCGCCGGATCGTCGGTGTGCGCGGCTCGGACGGGCGGGTGTTGGTGCCGCCGCCGGAATACGATCCGGTCACCTCCGCACGGCTGACCGAATTCGTCGATGTGGCCGATACCGGCACCGTCGAGTCGTGGACCTTCGTGCGCGAGCCGCTGCCGGGCCAGCCGTTCGACCGCCCGTTCGCCTGGGCACTGATCAAGCTCGACGGCGCGGACACCACGCTGCTGCACGCCGTCGATGTTTCCACACCCGAGGACATCCACACCGGACTGCGCGTGGTCGCGCGTTGGGCCGACGAGACCATCGGCAGCATCAAGGACATCGCCTGCTTCGAACCGGGCGAGACCTCCACCGTGCCCGCAGAATCCAGCGCGGACGTCGAGCCGGTCGAGGTGCTCATCACCCCGGTCGACCTGCACTACATGCACAGCGCATCGCCGCAGGAGACCATCTACCTGCGCGGTCTGGCCGAGGGCAAACTGCTCGGCGGGCGCACGGATGCCGCGGGCAAGGTGTACTTCCCGCCGCGCGGCGCCAATCCGACCGACGGCCGACCGACCGACGAAATCGTCGAACTGCCCGACCGTGGCATCGTCACCACCTTCTGCATCGTGAATGTGCCGTTCATGGGCCAGCGGATCAAGCCGCCGTACGTCGCGGCATATGTGCTGCTCGACGGTGCCGATATCCCGGTGCTGCACCTGGTGCTCGGATGCGATGCGAGCGAGGTGCGGATGGGCATGCGGGTGGAGGCGGTGTGGAAACCGCGCGAGGAGTGGGGCTTCGGGCTCAGCAATGTGGACCACTTCCGACCCACCGGCGAGCCGGATGCCGACTACGAGACCTACAAGCACCACCTCTGAGAGGCCACGTTGACGAACAACGATAGCGACATCGCGGTTGTGGGCTTCGCCCACGCACCGCATGTGCCGGAGACCTTCGGCACCACCAATGGTGTCGAGATGCTGGTGCCCATTTTCCAGCAGCTCTACGACCGACTCGGCATTACCAAGTCAGATATCGACTTCTGGTGCTCTGGTTCCTCGGATTACCTTGCGGGCCGGGCCTTCTCGTTCATCTCGGCGGTCGACGCCATCGGCGCGGTGCCGCCGATCAACGAATCGCATGTGGAAATGGATGCCGCGTGGGCGCTCTACGAGGCCTTCGTGAAACTCCGCTCCGGCCAGGCGCAGACGGCGCTGGTGTACGGGTTCGGCAAGTCGTCGGCGGGTACACTGCGCCAGGTTCTGACCATGCAGCTCGATCCGTATCTGGTCACTCCGCTGTGGCCGGATGCGTGGTCCATCGCGGGTCTACAGGCGCAGGCCGGACTGGATGCGGGCCGCTGGACCGAGCGCGATATGGCGGCGGTGGCGGCCGGTGACTCCGGCGATATCGAAACTCTGCTCGCCGCACCGTATGTCGCCGATCCGCTGCGCGCGCACGATGTCGCACCGATCACCGACGGCGCGGCCGCCATTGTGCTCGCGGTCGGCGATCGGGCGCGTGAACTGTGCGAGCGTCCGGCCTGGATCACCGGCATGGCGCATCGGGTGGACACCCCCAATCTCGGTGCCCGTGATCTGACCGTTTCCCCGTCGACTTCGGCTGCGGCACAGTCGGTTACCGGCGGCGATACCAGTGGCTTCGATATCGCCGAACTGCATGCGCAGTTCAGCCATCAGCAGCTGATCCTCGCCGAGGCCATCGGCCTGCGGCCCGAGACCAAGGTGAATCCGTCCGGCGGCGCACTCGCCGCCAATCCGATGTTCGCTGCGGGTCTGGAGCGCATCGGCTTCGCGGCCGAGGCAATTATCGGGGGCACCGCGAATCGGGCGTTGGCTCATGCCAGCAGTGGTCCCGCGCTGCAACAGAACCTGGTAGCCGTTTTGGATTCGGAGGCGAGCCGATGAGTACTCCCGCTGCGGTGCTCGGCACCGGACAAACCCATCACGTGACGAAACGAACCGATGTGTCCATGGCGGGCATGTGCCGCGAGGCAATCGATCGTGCACTCGTCGATGCCGGACTCACCATTGCCGATATCGATGCGGTGGTGGTCGGTAAGGCACCCGACTTCTTCGAGGGCGTCATGATGCCGGAGCTGTATCTGGCAGATGCGTTGGGCGCCACCGGAAAACCGCTGCTGCGTGTGCACACCGCCGGTTCCGTCGGCGGCTCCACCGGTATCGTCGCCGCCAATCTGGTGCAGGCCGGGGTGCACAAGCGGGTACTCGCCATTGCCTGGGAAAAGCAGTCGGAATCGAATGCCATGTGGGCGTTGTCATTTCCGGTGCCCTTCACCATGCCGGTCGGCGCTGGCGCGGGCGGCTACTTCGCACCGCATGTGCGTTCCTACATCCGTCGATCGAATGCGCCGGGCCATATCGGCGCGATGGTCGCGGTGAAGGATCGCCGTAACGGCGCGAAGAATCCGCTGGCCCATCTGCACCAGCCCGATATCACGCTGGAGAAGGTGCTCTCCTCCCAAATGCTCTGGGACCCGATCCGATTCGACGAGACCTGCCCGTCCTCCGACGGTGCGTGTGCCCTGGTGATCGGTGACGAGGATGCCGCCAAGGCCGTCGAGGCCACCGGCAAGAAGGTCGCGTGGGTGCACGGCACCGCCATGCGCACCGAGCCGACCACCTTCGCCGGACGCGATCAGGTCAATCCACAGGCCGGACAGGATGCCGCGGCCGCACTGTGGCAGGCCGCCGGAATCACCGACCCGCTCAACGAAATCGACGTCGCCGAGATCTACGTGCCGTTCTCCTGGTTCGAGCCGATGTGGCTGGAAAACCTGGGCTTCGTCCCGCAGGGCGACGGTTGGAAGCTCACCGATAAGGGCGAGACCGAGATCGGCGGCACCCTGCCGGTCAATCCGTCCGGCGGCGTGCTCTCCTCCAATCCGATCGGCGCGTCCGGGCTCATCCGGTTCGCCGAGGCCGCCAAGCAGGTCATGGGCCGGGCCGGGGACTATCAGGTCGCGAATGCCAAGAAGGCACTCGGGCATGCGTACGGCGGTGGCTCGCAGTACTTCTCGATGTGGGTGGTCGGCTCGGAGCCGCCGAGCTGATGACCCCGTTGAAGTTCACCGTCGGAATCGCGCTGAGTCCGCTGGAGCAGCTGCCAGAATTGGCGAAAACCGCTGAGGAGTGCGGCTTTTCCTCGATTGCCCTACCGGATTCGCTGTTCTATATGCAGTCGGCGTCGGCGAAGTATCCCTACACCCCCGACGGCAGTCGCTTCTGGGGTCCAGACACACCGTGGGTCGACCCGCTCATCGGTGCGACCGCCATGGCCGCGGTGACCAGCCGCATTCGCTTCTACACCAACGTGCTCAAGCTCGGCTCGCGCAATCCGCTGCTGCTCGCGCGCCAGGTGGGCTCGGTCGCCAACCTGTCCGGAAACCGGTTCGGATTCGGTGTCGGAATCGGCTGGGCGCCCGAGGAATTCGAATGGTGCGGCGTGCCCTATGTCGCTCGTGGCGCCCGCGTCGACGAGATGATCGAGGTCATCAAGCTGGTACTCGGCGGCGGCATGGTCGAATACCACGGGAAATTTTTCGATTTCGAGCCGCTGCAGATGAGCCCGGCGCCGAGCGAACCGGTGCCGTTCTACATCGGCGGCCACACCGCGCCCGCACTGCGCCGGGCGGCCAAGGTCGGTGACGGCTGGACCTCGGCGATGATGACCTACGACGAACTGTGCGCCACCATCGGCAAGCTGGATACACTGCGCGCCGAATTCGGCAGGGCGAGTGTGCCTTTCGAAATCCAGGCGGTGTGCATCGACAAGTTCGGGCGCTCCGGATATCAGGATCTGGCCGATGCCGGGGTGACCGATGCGATCGTGGTCCCGTGGCTGGCCGACGGCATCGGCTTCGACGGTGAGCTGGCGGCCAAACAGGAGTCACTGCGCCGCTTCGCCGCGAAGAATATCGAGGAACCCATCGTCGCGAAGGCACGCGTATGAGTAATTCCGAACATCCAGCACGAGCCGCCGGACTAGCCTCGCAGGCGGCGGTGCGGGCCAGGGATAAGCAAGCCTGGGTCGACCTGTTCGCAACCGATGGCATCGTCGAAGATCCCATCGGCCCTTCGGGTTTCGATCCGGAGGGCAAGGGCCATCGCGGTAAGGAGGCCATCGCGGCCTTCTGGGATATGGCGATCGCGAAGACCGATTCGATCGAGTTCCTGTTCGGGGACTCCTTCGCTTGCGGTAGCGAGATCGCCTTCACCGGTCTGATCCGCACCAAGATGGGCGGACACCAGATCGATGCCGAGGGCGTGTTCACCTACAAGGTCGACGAATCGGGCAAAATCGCAGCGCTACGGGCCTTCTGGGAGGTCGACCGCGCCATGGCGACGGCGAAGCCGAGCACCTGAGCACGCTGCCTCTCCCCTCGGGGGCAGCACAACAAGGGCCCCGCACCGGCTTTGGGCAAACCGGTGCGGGGCCCTTGTCTGTCACCGAAGGCCGGGGATCCAGGCTGCCGACACAAGCCTGGATCCCCGCACTTCAGTGCGCGACTGGACAGCCCGAGGCCTTGTAGTCGACCCGGAATTCCTTGACCCCGTTGAGCCAGCCGGAGCGCAGCCGCTTGGGATCACCGAGTTTGGTGATATCGGGCATGGCATCGGCAATGGCGTTGAAGATCAGATCGACCTCCATGCGCGCCAGATTCGCGCCGATGCAGAAGTGCGCGCCGGTGCCGCCGAAGGACAAGTGCTGGTTGTCCTTTCGCATGATGTCGAACTTCTCCGGGTTCTCGAAGACGTCCTCGTCGAAGTTGGCCGAGCGGTAGAGCATGACCACCCGCTGGCCCTTCTTGATCTGCACGCCACCGAGTTCGGTGTCCTCCAACGCGGTCCGCTGGAACGAGGTGACCGGGGTGGCCCAGCGGATGATCTCGTCGGCGGCGGTGGCCGGACGCTCCTTTTTGAACAGCTCCCACTGGTCCGGATGCTCCAGGAAGGCCGCCATGCCGTGGGTGATCGCATTACGGGTCGTCTCATTGCCCGCAACGGCCAGCATGATCACGAAGAAGCCGAACTCCTCCGGGGTCAGCTCATCGCCGTCGACATCCGCCTCGATCAGCTTGGTCACGATATCGTCGGCCGGACATTCCTTGCGCGCCGCGGCCATCTGGTAGGCGTAGCCGAGCACCTCGGCCGAGGCGGCGACCGGATCGGCCGTGCTCTCCGGATCGTCGTAGCCGGTCATATCGTTGGACCAGGTGAAGACCTTCCTGCGGTCCTCCTGCGGGATGCCGATCAGCTCGGCGATCGCCTGCAGCGGCAGTTCGGAGGCGACCTGGGTGACGAAATCGCCGGTGCCGTTCTCCACGGCCTCCTTCACGATGGCCTCGGCCCTGGTCTTGAGTTCTGCTTTCAGGCCGTTGATCACGCGCGGGGTGAAGCCACGGGAGATGATCTTGCGCAGTTTGGTGTGCTGGGGCGCGTCCATGTTCAACAGGACGAAGCGCTGCAGTTCGATCTGCTCGCGGGTGATGTCGTCGTTGAAGCGCGGGATCGCGGTGTTCTCGAAGGTGGAGAACACATCGCTGCGGCGCGAGACCTCCTTGACGTCGGCGTGCTTGCTCACCACCCAGAAGCCCTCGTCGTGGAAGCCGCCGATCTCGGGAGGCTGCGGATTCCACCAGATCGGTGCGGTACGGCGCAGTTCGGCGTACTCCTCGACCGGAACACGCTCGGCATAAATGTCCGGGTCCGTGACATCGAACCCATCCGGCAGATTCGGCCGGGCATTCCGCTGGTCTACCACCAGATGTCTCCTTCGACAAACTGAAACACGTTCTACAATCATTCAAGCATAGGCTGCATAATGAGGGAAGAACAGGACAGATTCCGTCGCAACACGCGCGAACACACGTTTCAGTTCTGTCCCGAAAAGAAAGGTTGGACATGGGCACACCCGTCATCGTCGAGGCCGCTCGCACCCCCATCGGCAAGCGCGGCGGCTGGCTCGCCGGTCTGCACGCCGCCGAACTGCTCGGCCTCGCCCAGCGCGGACTGCTCGAGAAGGCGCACCTGGATCCGGCATCGGTGGAGCAGGTCATCGGCGGCTGCGTCACCCAGGCCGGTGAACAGTCCAATAACGTGACTCGGGTCGCCTGGTTGCACGCCGGACTGCCGTGGCAGGTCGGCGCCACCACCATCGACGCGCAGTGCGGATCGGCCCAGCAGGCCAACCATCTGATCGCCGGACTGATCGCCACCGGCGCCATCGATATCGGCATGGCCTGCGGCGTGGAGGCGATGAGCCGAGTTCCGTTGGGCGCCAACGTCGGCGAGAACGCGGGCCCGCGCCGACCCGCCTCCTGGAATATCGACCTGCCGAACCAATTCGAGGCGGCCGAGCGTATTGCCAAGCGGCGTGGCTTTACTCGCGACGATCTCGATGAACTCGGCGTCCGCTCGCAGCGGTTGGCCGCCCAAGCCTGGGCCGAGGGTCGCTTCGACCGCGAGGTGCTCACCGTGACGGCGCCCGCCGTCGACAAGGAAGGCAAGCTCACCGGCGAAAAGCTGGACGTAACAAGGGATCAGGGCCTGCGCGACACCTCGCTCGAAGGTCTGGCCAAGCTGAAACCGGTACTGGAGGGAGGAATCCACACCGCGGGCACCTCCTCGCAGATTTCCGACGGCGCGGCCGCCGTACTGCTGATGGACGAAAAGGCCGCGCAGCGAGCCGGTTTGCGTCCGCGCGCCCGGATCGTGACCCAGGTGCTCGTCGGCGCTGAACCGGAATTCCATCTCGACGGCCCAGTGCAGGCATGTACCCGCCTGCTCGAACGCTCCGGGATGAATATCGGCGACATCGACCTTTTCGAGATCAATGAGGCCTTTGCGGCCGTTGCACTTTCATGGGCCTCTGTACACAAACCAGACATGGACCGGGTAAATGTAAACGGCGGTGCGATTGCGCTCGGACATCCCGTCGGTTCAACCGGATCTCGGCTCATCACAACGGCTTTGCATGAACTGGAACGATCCGGTGGCAGCACCGCGATGGTTCTCATGTGCGCAGGTGGCGCATTGGCGACAGGCACCATCATCGAGCGCTTGTAGCGGATTCAACCAATTCTGTCCCAAAGGTTGAACGTTCATCCCAATGTGGCCAAAACGTGTCGTACGCCACACAAACCCCAGCACAGCTGCCTAGATGACCCATCAGCTATCTTTTCGCTATCATGGACCTGTCGGGGAAGACCCCCGCGACGGGCCAGAACCGGTTCACACCACGTTTTCTCAAGAGCCGTTGGCGTGACCCGCAAACGCAACGGTCGCAGTCACTTCCCCGGAGCGGCACCTAGAAGCTTCAAGGAAATCCTGAATCAGGCGTAGGTTTTCAGTTACTGAGCCGCTAATATCAATGATACGTATCCGAGATAACGACTGTTAGTACAGCGAAGGGAATTGGGCGGCTCACAATGGCTGATTTCGCGGCGCGGCTGAACAAGCTGTTCGAAACCGTGCATCCCCCGGGGCGCAAGCCGCACACCAACGCGGAGGTTGCGGCTGCGCTGACGGCCTCCGGGCATCCGATCTCGAAACCGTACCTCTCGCAGTTACGGTCGGGACAGCGGACCAACCCGTCGGACGAAACGGTGGCTGCACTGGCCAAGTTCTTCAAGGTCAAGCCGGACTACTTCTTCAACGACATCTATGCCGCCAAGATCGATCACGATCTGGAGTTGCTGTCCCAGCTGCAGGGCTATGGACTGCGACGGTTGTCGAGTAGGGCGTTCGATCTGTCCGAAGAATCACAGAACCTCCTCACCTCCATGGCGGAGAAGTTGCGGGCAAGTGAAGGTCTGCCCGAAATTCCTCCGGACGGTACCGAATAGGTTCTCCCACAGCGCAGTACGGTGCGGCCCACAGGGTCGCACCGTACTGCGTCATGGGTATTGTTGCTTCTCGACTTCGTCGCGTCCGCATCACCCATAAAATTATGGGCTTGGCGACGAGCGCATGGTTGCGATAAAAGCGCGCCCACAGTGACCAGCTTGTGACGAAATCAGTTGTGCGGATACGTCGGTAGACACATGGAATCCGACACGTCCATCAGCCTTGCCGGATTCCATGCTATGTCAACCATATTGAATACCCGGAGCGAGTCCTTCAGAATGCTTCCGATTGATCGGTTTTGATTGCACACGATCAATTTCGGGCAGCAGCTCCGGCACCCGCTTCGTAGGCACGCGCGATTGCCTGGACCCAACCGCGGGGACTAATCCCCTCGGGCGGAGCAATCCATCGCGCGTCGACTACTACATCGCCCAATGGGTTTCGCGCCCACTGCGCGACTCGGTCCGCTCGCGCCGATACCAGTGGCGGTGGCGGACCCGCGGCGACCAATTCGACGCCGCCGCCGGACTGCAGATACAGCGCATCCATGATCTGGGCGACCTGATCGGAGGCCTTGAGCTGGGTCGAGGTACCCGTCTGCTCGTGCGCGACCACCTCGGGGAACCGGTCGACCATGATGTGATGCAGAACCTTGATCTGCCGCAACAGGATTCGCGCGCGCACCCACAACTCCACCACGATCCAGACCGCGCCGAATGCGATGAGCAGCGCGGCCGCCTCCCAGATCGGCCAGCCCCAGTCCGGTTCACCCGCCTGCACGGGGGCCGCATCGGTGCAGGCGCGACGTACCTGCAGCACAGACAACGCCGCGACGATCGCGGTACCGGCGGTGTAGATCGCGATACCGCGGCCCAGGGCGGTCCAGTCCAGATTGCGCACACCGGTGACGACGATGAATACACAGCCGAGCGCGACGATTATCCAGCCGAAGGTGTTGGACCAGAACAGATTCACCGCCACCGCGAGCACACCGAGGCCATAGATGACGAAGGCGATCTGGCGCAGGTTGGTGCGGGAGACGACCGGCCACGCCGCCGAGGCGACCACCGAGGTCGCGGTCGCGAAGAGGATCCAGGCCGAGGCCACGACACCGTCGGAGAGCATGCCCGAGTGCAGGCCGCGCGGCAGCAGGTTGTCCAGCGCTAGTGCGATCTCGGGCACCGCGACGGTGGCGGCGAGCGCGACCGCCGCGACCGCGATGACGATCGCCACCCGAGCGGTCGTCGCTGGCTTCACCAGCACGCGCCCCACACGGGCACCGGCGGCAACCCAAACCAGCATGGCCGTCAACCAGAGGGTCATCCCAGCGCCTCATCGAATCGAAGGACCGAGACGCCTGCGCCCCGGCTATTGAATACGCGGAGTCGGGTCATCAACATGGCGGCGAAGGTTTCGGCCTCCCATTCGGCGAGCTCGTCGGCGCCGTCGTCGACGATCTGCTGATGCGCCCGCTGACTGAGCATGTAGGCGATGAGATCGTCGCTGGCTTCCAGCGTCACCTCCGGCGCGGGCGCACCCTCGTGGTCGAAGACGATATGGCCCAATTCGTGTGCGAGCGTGTGGTCGCGGCTCGGCAGTGCGGCGGCGAGCACGATGACATCGCGATCCGGATAGAACCGGCGCTGACCGCAGACGCCGGGACCCAGTTCGGCACTGGCGATTTCGATCTCGCGGCGCCGCTCGCTGGCAATGGAGGCGACGACCTCCTCCAGGGTGGTCGCATCGGAATCCGCGGCGACGGCGCATACCGCGTCGACCGCCGCCGCGACCCGGCGGTAGGCCCGGAGTCCGCTTTGCGTTCTGCTCTCACTCATCGAAGCCCCCTTATGTCCTCGGTCCGAAGAATTCGGCACGGGCGGCGTCGATGCGGGCCTGTGCGGCCGATGCGCTCTGGAAACTCACTGCGCCGGAACCGGTTCCGGCCAGTGCGAGCGCGATCAGACCGCCGACGACGCCAACTACGTTGGGCTTCGGCATGCCGTCGTCGGCACTGGTCGGCCGGACATCCGGATTCGGTTTGGCCGAGGCCGCGGGCGGTGCGACGGGCGGCAC
>NZ_BDAZ01000034.1 GCF_001612725.1 Nocardia anaemiae NBRC 100462
ACGCACAAACATTCACTCCGGCCTTAAATCCGGAGCTTCAGTGAGGCAACTTGATGAAGCTTAGTCCAGCCGACTCCCGACACAAAATCGGGAACCTTCCGAACCAGTGTGATCGTCAGGCGCTCCTCGTCCTACCTCGTTTCCCAGGCCTTTCGGCTCCGGGTCGGTGTCCGTGTCGCTCTGACTTGGACAAAGTTACTTACCGCCGTGCACGATGTCAAATCGCCTGGCCAGCGGGTGTTTACAGCGAGTTCACCCAATTGCGGAGCAGCTGTGCCCCCGCATCACCGGACTTTTCGGGATGAAACTGGGTCGCCGACAGCGGACCGTTCTCGACGGCCGCCAAGAATGGGACGCCGTGTTCGGCCCAGGTGAGCTTCGGCGCGGCGAAGTGTTCGCTCGGTGGCAGGTCCCAGGTCTGTGCGGCATAGGAGTGCACGAAATAGAAACGGGTATCGCTGGCCATTCCGGCGAACAGGACACTGTCGGTAGGAGCCGACACCGTATTCCAGCCCATGTGCGGGAGCACCGGTGCGGACAGGCGCTCGACCACACCCGGCCATTCCGCGCATCCTTCGGTTTCCACACCGAATTCCACTCCGCGCTCGAACAGGATCTGCATTCCGACGCAGATACCGAGCACCGGACGACCACCGGCCAGCCGCTGACCGATGATGCGCTCACCTCTCACCTCGCGCAGGCCGGCCATGCAGGCGGCGAACGCGCCGACGCCGGGGACGACGAGTCCATCGGCGGCCAGCGCGATGTCGGCATCGGCGGTCACTTCGACATTCGCACCCGCGCGGATCAGCGCGCGGTGCGCGGAGTGCAGATTGCCGGAGCCGTAGTCGAGCAGTGCGACGGATTTGGTTGTCACAGCGTCCCCTTCGTCGACGGCACACCGCTCACCCGCGGGTCCAGTTCGACGGCGGCGCGCAAGGCCCGCGCCACCGCCTTGAATTCGGCCTCGGTGACGTGGTGCTGGTCGCGGCCATACAGCACGCGCACGTGCAGCGCGATGCGGGCGTTCAGTGCGATCGACTCGAAAACGTGCCGGTTGAGCACGGTTGAATAGGGCGCGCCGGGTCCGGAACCGGGAATCACCGCGTGCAGCAGGTGATCGGGTTCGCCGGTGTGTACGCAGTACGGGCGACCGGAGACGTCCACTGCCGCGTGCGCCATGGTCTCATCCATCGGGATGAAGGCATCGCCGAAACGACGGATGCCGGACTTGTCGCCCAGCGCCTTACCCAGCGCCTGGCCGAACACGATGGCGGTGTCCTCGACGGTGTGGTGCGCCTCGATCTCGATATCGCCCTCGGCGCGCACCGTCAGATCGAAGCTGGCGTGTGCGCCGAGCGCGGTCAGCATGTGATCGTAGAACGGGACGCCGGTGGCGATATCGGTCTTGCCGGTGCCGTCGAGGTCCAGTTCGACGACGATATTCGATTCCTTGGTGACGCGCTCCACCCGCGCGGTGCGATTCATCTTTGCTTCCTCCACAGGCGGATTCATCGGATGGTGAGGTCGGTATCGGCCAATGTGCCGCTGACGCGCAGGAATTCGTCGTTCTCGGCGGCCAGGCCGATGGTGGCGCGCAGATATCCCGGAATTCCGACATCGCGGATCAGCACGCCGCGGTCCAGATAGTGCTGCCAGGCGCGGGGGGCGTCGGTGAAATGACCGAAGAGCAGGAAGTTGGCGTCACTGGGGATCACCTCGAAACCCATGGCGGCCAGCGCTTGCGCGACCCGGTCGCGCTGTGCCGCCAGTTCGGCGACGCTGGCGAGGGTTTCATCGGCGTGGCGCAGGGCCGCGCGGGCGGCGGCCTGGGTCACGACCGACAGGTGATACGGCAGTCGCACCAGCAGCATCGCGTCGATCACCGCGGGGGCGGCGACCAGGTAGCCGAGGCGGCCGCCCGCGAAGGCGAAGGCCTTGCTCATGGTGCGGCTGACCACGAGTTTCGTCGGATACCGGTCGATGAGGGCGATTGCGCTCGGCTCTGCGGAGAATTCGCCGTATGCCTCGTCGACGACCACGATGCCCGGTGCGGCCGCGAGGATCCGGGCCAGGTCGGCCTGCGGAATGCTGTGTCCGGTCGGGTTATTGGGGCTGGTCACGAAGACCACATCGGGTCGGCGCTCGGCGATGACGGTGAGCGCGTAGTCGATATCGAGGGAGAAGTCGGCATTGCGTTTCGCCTCGACCCATTCGGTATCGATGCCCTCGGAGATGATCGGGTGCATCGAGTAGGACGGCACGAAACCCAGTGCGCTGCGGCCGGGTCCGCCGAAGGCCTGGAGCAATTGCTGCAGGATTTCGTTGGAGCCGTTGGCCGCCCAGACATTGGCGGTGTGCACCGCGACACCGGTCTGGCGGGTCAGGTATTCGGCCAGGTCGGTGCGCAGCGCGACGGCGTCGCGGTCCGGATAGCGGTGCAGGTCGGTGGCGGCGGCGCGAATGGATTCGGCGACGTCGTCGATGAGGGCCCGGCTCGGCGGGTGCGGGTTCTCATTGGTGTTCAGCTGCACCGGCACCGTCAATTGCGGTGCGCCGTAAGGCTTCTTGCCGCGCAGGTTCTCGCGCAGCGGCAGGTCGTCCAGGGTGATTTCGGAGCCGGGCACGGTGCCTGTGTCTATTCCCGCCCCGCCACCCCCCGGCGTCATGCCAGTGCCTCGAATCGTGCTTGTACGGCCTGGCCGTGTGCGGGCAGGTCTTCGGCATTGGCCAGGGCGACCACGTGACCGGCGACGTCTTTGAGTGCGGCCTCGGTGTATTCGACGACGTGGATACCGCGCAGGAAGGTCTGCACGCTCAGCCCCGATGAGTGCCGCGCGCAACCCGCCGTCGGGAGTACGTGATTGGAGCCCGCGCAGTAGTCGCCGAGGCTGACCGGGGCATAAGCACCGACGAAGATCGCCCCGGCGCTGCGTACTCGGGCCGCGACGCTCGGCGCATCGGCGGTCTGGATCTCCAGGTGTTCGGCGGCGTAGGCATTCACCACCCGCAGGCCCTGCTCGATACCGTCGACGAGCACAGTGCCGGATTGCTTGCCGGACAATGCCTCTCGCACCCGGTGCGCGTGCTTGACCACGGTCATCTGGGTGGTGAGCGCGGCGTCCACCGCGTCGGCGAGTTCGACGCTGTCGGTGACGAGCACGCTGGCGGCGAGCACGTCGTGTTCGGCCTGGCTGATCAGATCGGCGGCGACGTGGGCCGGATCGGCGGTGGCATCGGCCAGGATCGCGATCTCGGTGGGGCCCGCCTCGGCATCGATGCCGACCAGGCCGCGGCACAGGCGCTTGGCGGCGGTCACGAAGATATTGCCGGGGCCGGTGATCAGGTCCACCGGCTCGAGCTGTGCGCCGTCGGTGTCGATACCGCCGTAGGACAGCAGCGCGACGGCCTGCGCCCCACCGACGGCCCATACTTCCTCGACCCCGAGCAGCTTCGCGGCCGCCAGGATGGTCGGGTGCGGCAGCCCGCCGAACTGTGCCTGTGGCGGCGAGGCCACCACCAGCGAGTCGACTCCCGCCGCCTGTGCGGGCACCACATTCATCACGACGCTCGACGGGTAGACGGCATTGCCGCCGGGCACGTAGAGCCCGACCCGCTCGACCGGCACCCACCGTTCGGTGACCGTGCCACCTGGCACGACCTCGGTGGTGGTGTCGGTGCGGCGCTGATCGGCGTGCACCTTGCGGGTCCGTTCGATCGCGACCTCGAGCGCGGTGCGTACGGCCGGATCCAACTTCTCCAGCGCGGCATCGAGTTCGGCCGCGGGCACCCGCACGCTCGCCGGAATAACGCCGTCGAACTGCTCGCTGAACTCCAGCGCCGCCGCGACCCCGCGGTCCCGGATCGCCTCGACCACCGGTCGCACCTGATGCAGCACCGAGTCCACGTCGACTCCCCCGCGCGGCAGCGCGGTGCGCAGCTCGGCAGCGGAGGGAGTACGGCCGCGCAGATCAACGCGGGCGAGCTCGAGGCGGGATGTCATGAGGTCTGCGATCCTGTCTGTCCTGATTCTCGGACGCCGTGGCCGACGCCGAGCGGTCGGTATTTTCCGCTCCGCTCCAGTTACCAGCCTATCGGTCCGGTGCCATCCGTTATCCGCTGCGGTCGCCGGATGTGTTCCGGAGTACGGCCGCCTGCCCCGGTCCGGATAGGGACCGGGGCGCGGCGGGGTGTCAGGCCGAGACGAGACGCTTGATGATCATCGGTTCGGCGAGGATACGGCCGAGTACGTCACGCACATGGAAGAAATGTGGCGTCGTGAAGTGCTCGTCGAGGGCGTCGAGGCTGGTCCACTCCTCCACGAGGACCATGTGGGCGGGATCGTTGGGGTCGGTATACGGGTGGTAGTTCAGACAGCCGGGCTCGGCGAGGGACGGTTCGATCATTGCTTCGAGTGCCGTGCGCAGGCGGTCTTCGCGGCCAGGGGTCGCACGGAATTCGGCGACGACATGCAGTGTCATGGTGGTTCCTCGGAAATTACGCGCGGGCGGGGCCGGTGCCCGCGCCGGTCGTGGTGATAGCGGTCTCGATCGCGGCCAGGTCGTCGGTGGTGAGCGTCAGGTCACGGGCACCGAGCCAGCCGTCGATCTGAGCGGCGTTGCGCGCGCCGACGATCGCGCCGGTCACGCCTGGCCATGCGGTCGCCCAGGCCAGGGCCACCTCGGCGACGGTCACGCCATGGCGGGCCGCGATCGGGCGCATGGCTTCGACGAGGGCGAGCTTGGCGGACAGGCCGGTGGTGAAGTCCGGATGCGAACCGCGCCAGTCCTCATCGGGCAGATTGCGCAGGCGTTCCTCGGTGAATGTGCCGGTCAGCAGGCCCGATTGCAGTGGTGAGTAGACGATGACGCCGGTGCCGTTCTCGTGTGCCCAGGCGATATCGGCCGCGGCCGAGCGGTTGATCGCCGAGAACGGCGGCTGGATCGCATCGACATGGGCGATGGATTCGGCGACCTCGAGTTGCGCCGCGTCGTGGTTGGACAGGCCGATCGCGCGAACCTTGCCCTCCTTCTTCAGATCCGCCATGACCTGCCAGTACTCCTCGAGCGGGGTCGCCTGGTCGGTGGCCTCGCCCTCGGCGCCGTAGACGAAGACCGCGCCGGTATCCGGCCAGTGCACCAAATACAGATCGATGTGGTCGGTCCGCAGCCGACGCAGCGAATCCTCGATTTCCTTGCGCACCACATCGGGTCGCATGATCCGGCGCGGCGGGCCGGAACGGTCGTCACCTTCTGCCCAGATCAGGCCGGTTTTGGTGACGAGATAGGGCCGCTCAGCCTCCGGGATGTCGGTGAGCGCGCGGCCGAGGACATCCTCGGCGTGGCCGACGCCGTAGGCGGCCGCGGTATCGATCCAGTTGATTCCGGCGTGCACCGCGTGCCGAATCGCGGCGACCGAATCGGCGTCATCGATGGCGCCCCATGAGTACTCCCAACCGGATCCGCCGAAGACCCAGGTGCCGAAGCCGAGCGGGGTGATGTCCATGCCGGTGTCGCCGAGGGGGCGGGTGTTGCTCATTGTGTCCGTCTCCGTTCACTGCCGGAACCGTTCCGGCGGTGATCACTACTTTCGGCGCGGACAGCGGTGGTAAACAGCGCCGCGCGAGCCTGGGCACGGCATGACCAGGATGCGGCCCGGCACCCGCCTGGATACTGGACGACGTGAGTCTGGATCGACGTGCCGAACTCGGCGAATTCCTGCGTTCCCGGCGGGCGCGACTGAGCCCGGAGCAGGTCGGCCTGCCCGACTACGGCAGCCGACGACGGGTGCCCGGTCTGCGCCGCGAGGAGTTGGCCATGCTGGCCGGGGTCAGTGTCGATCACTATGTGCGCCTGGAACAGGGCCGCACCCTGCACTTTTCGGAGTCGGTGCTGGATGCCGTCGCGCAGGCGCTGCGACTTGATCCCGTGGAACGCGAACATCTGTATCGGCTGGCGCGGCCGTGGTCCGGCGAGGAGCCACCGGCCGAACAGGAAGTCCGCCCCGGACTGCGCAGACTGCTCGATACCGCCGCCGACGTGCCCGCCTACATCGTGGGCCGTGGCACCAATGTGCTCGCTTGGAATTCCCTTGCCGCCGCGCTGATTACCGATTTCGGCGCCCTACCGCCGCGCGAACGCAATCTCGCGCGACTTGTCTTCCTGGACGAGGGGATGCGCGAACTGTACGAGGACTGGGCGGCCAAGGCCGCCGATGTCGTGGCCTATCTACGCCTGGACATGGCCCGCAATCCCGGCGATGCCGGAATCGCTTCGCTCATCGAGGAATTGAGCGTGGACTCCGCCGACTTCGCCACCATGTGGCAGCGTCACGAACTCAAGGACAAGACGCACGGGCGGTACAGCTATCTGCACCCGGTTGTCGGTCGACTCGATCTGGGCTTCGAAACCTTGCGTCTGCCCGATGACCCGGATCAGGCGCTGATCATGCACACCACCGAACCGGATTCGCCGAGCGCGACTGCTTTGCAGTTGCTGGCGACGTGGGCGCGGACGTCGGTGCGCTCCGGATCGCGCTAGACCCGTGCGGGACAACTCGTTTCAGCGAGCGTCGCTGCTGCGAGTGTCGCTGTCGATGAGTGGAGCCCCGCTACCAGGGTTGATCAACCGAAGCGTCACCGACCTGTTCTGGCCTGCATAGGTCACGCTGGCCACATTGACGTCCACCGAACCGTCTGGGTTGCTGCCCGTACCACCGGCCGCATCAACAGTGTTGAAGCCCGTGACGCGATTCTGCGTCCAGTAATCCTGGAAAGCCGACTGATTGCTGTAGACCCGCTGGGCAGCGGGAGTCAACTGTTTCCACGCGGCCGTGAACCTCAGATAGATGAGGTTGTTGTAGAAGTCCACCACTTGATCGATGGATTGCCGCGAGTCTGCCGGGCCGACGCTCTTCGTCTGCCCCGGCGTACCAGCGGCAGTCGTGGAACTGGCCCCTTTGGACACCGATGACGAAGGCGGACTCGCTTGCACCGATGGCGTATTGGTGCCCGACTGATTCAGCGCACCGATCAGGATGGCCACGACGGCCACCACCGCACCGATGGTCGCACCGACCAGCACGGCCTTGCGCTTGCCACCGGACTTGCGTGGCGCCGGACGCGGCTGCGTCGCGGTCCGCGGATGGGCGGCGGTGCTCGGATGCGACGCAGCGGAGTTGTTGGGACGAGCGGAATTTCGCGGCGGCGGCGCCGGGCGGGGCTGCCGCGCGGTCGGCTGGTGCTCCCGCGTCGGATTCGCGGGCGGGCGCAGCGCACGGGTCGCGGATTCGCCGTGCCGACCGAAAGCCTCACTGGCGGGCACGAATCCGGCGTGCACCGGCGCGGAACCGGAATCGGCGAGCGCGGAAAGATGTTCGCGGGCCGCACGCATCGTCGGTCGCTCGGCGGGATCCGGGCTGAGCAGATCCAGCAGGAAGTCGGTCGCCGGGCCCGCGTGCCGCGGTTCGCTCACCTGGCCGTTGGCCGCGGCGTAGAGCACGGCGAGCGGATTGGCGCTGGAACCGTACGGCGGTTCGCCCTCGAGTGCGTGGAAAAGCGTTGCCCCCAAGGCGAATACATCGGCGGCCGGCGTCGGGTCGGCGCCGCGGGCCACCTCCGGCGCGAGATAGGCGGCGGTACCGCAGATCAGGCCGGTCTCGGTGAGGGTGACGTCACCGGTGGCGCGGGAAATGCCGAAATCGGTGATCTTCACCGTGCCGGTGTCGTCGAGCAGGATATTGCCCGGTTTGACATCGCGGTGCACGATTCCGGCGTGATGCGCGGCGATGAGCGCCGAGGCGACCTGTTCGCCGATCCGCGCGACCTGGGTCAGCGGCAGCATGCCCTGCGCGGAGATCACTCCGGCCAGACTCTTCGACTTCAGGTATTCCATCACCAGGCACGGATCGCCGTTGTGCTCGGTGATATCGAAGACCACGATCGCATTCGGGTGCTGGAAGCGGGCCGCATTGCGGGCCTCGCGGAACGCACGCTGACGCACCACGTCGCGCTCGGCTTCGGGCAGGCTGGGCTTGATGTGGATCTGTTTCACCGCGACCGAGCGTTGCAGGCGTTCGTCGACGGCACGCCAAACAACACCCGTGCCGCCGCTACCAATCCGCTCGACCAGGCGGTAGTGCTCCGCGATCAATTGACCGGTATCGATGGCGCCTACTCCGAACCTTCTCGAAATCGTGACATCACGCGTATTGACCATCAACGCGTTCCGCCGACGAGTGTAGCGGGGCGCAATCCTCGGCACGCGGCTGCGGGGGTATATTCGCCGCCCACAACGCGCCGAATGCTAACGCAGTGCCGATTCGACAGTATCGCTTAATGCCGTGCACGCAGCATACGGCCTGCGGCCTCCACTGCCGGACCCGAGCTGTTCGCATCGCTGACGAATACGGCGAAGGCCAGGTCACCGTCTATGCCGACGAACCAGCCGTGCGCGTGCTTGTCATCGATGTACTCGGCGGTGCCGGTCTTGCCGATCAGGCCGGGAATATCGCGCAGCGCGGTAGCGGTGCCGCCGGTAATGGTTTCGCGCATCATGGTTTTCAGCTGCTCATCGGTGGTCGGCGGCAGTGCCGCCTGGGTACGGTCGGCCGCGCCGGGCCGCCCGTCGACGACCATCGGCAGCGGCATCGATCCGCGCGCGATGGATGCGGCGACCAGCGCCATGCCGAACGGCGAGGCAGTCACCTTGCCCTGACCGATGCCGGACTCCACTCGCTGCGCGGGGGTGTCCGCGGTCGGCACTTTGCCGGTGACGGTGGTCAGGCCGGGTGTGACGAAGTCGATGCCGAGACCGAGCTGTGCCGCGGCGTCGGTCAGCCCGTTCGGTGCGAGGTTCACCGCGAGTTGCCCCATGGTGGTGTTACAGGACTGGGCGAAGGCGGTGTGCAACGGCACAGTGCCGAGATCGAAGTTGTTGTCGTTGGGGATGCGGCGGCCCTCGATATTCGCCGTGGCCGGGCACGGCAGCACGGTGTCGGGTGTCACCGCGCCGGATTGCAGTGCGGCCGAGACCGTGACGGTCTTGAAGGTCGAACCCGGCGGATACAGGCCGGTGAGCGCGATCGGCCCCTGTGCGTCGGCGGCCGCGTTCTGCGCGACGGCCAGCACCTTTCCTGTGGAGGGCTGCAGCGCGACGATCGCGGCGGGCTGGGGGATCGGCGTCAACGCGCTCTCCGCGTAGCGCAACAGATCGGTGTCGAGTGTGGTGACGATATCCGCGGTGGGTTTCGGATCCTGTCCGGCGACGCGTTCGGTGCCGTCGGCGGTCTGCGCCCGCACCGCCCAACCTGCCGCCGCGTCGGCGGAGCTCTGCCAGAGGTCGGCGAGGCCGGACAGCACCGGTGATGCGAGGGATTTATCGGTGGCGAGCAGGCGGGTCTGCGGCGCGAGGGTGACGCCGGGAATCGCGGCAAGCGCGGTCTGGATCGGGGCGATATCGGCATCGCGCAGGGTGACCGCGGTGATCGACTTGCCCTGTGCTGACTTGCCTTGGGCCGCAGCCAGATCCGATTGCAGTGACTGGGCGGTGATGTCGGCGGCGACAGGAGCGAGCACCGCCGCGAGCGCGACGGTGTCGGCGCCCGGGGCGACGTTCACCAGGGTGATCACCTGCTCGGTCATCAACTCACCGCCCGATGCCTCCAGCACGCGCGCGGGCTTCGGATAGGTGGTGGCGTAGCTCAGCGGACCGAGAGCGAGACCGGGTGCGATGGCATTGGGATCCCATTTGATCTTCCAGCCGTCGCCGGAATCGCTCGCCGAACCGTTGGTGGTGTAGCTCCACTCGTTCTTGCCGAACTTCCAGGTGGCGGCGAGGGTGAAGGAGTTCTTGTCCGCGCTGCGGACCTCGAATTTCACCTCCTTGCCGAGCCCGTCGTATAGCTTGCCCAGCGCATCCGACGCCTTGGTCGGATCGTCGGTGAGTGCGGCGGCCGCGGCGATATCGTCGCGGCTGAGCGCATCGGCGAACTGCCCGGCGACGGTGTCGGGCTGGTCCGGCGCTGAGCTGCAACCACTCAGGGCCAGGGCGGAGGCTGCGAACAGAACGAGAAAATTCCGGTAAGCACGCACCCGGCCGACTCTAGTGCCGGACGGCAACGAGCCTGGGTAACCCGCACGGAGCGGATTCTCAGGTGAGCAGCCAGGGCCCCTGGGCGAGCGCGGTGGCGTCGGGTTCGGACAGGTCGATATCGAAGACCTCGCTGAGGATTTTCGGCAGTTCGGCGAGTTCGAGTTCGCGGGTTTCGCTGGAGCCGTCCGGATATTCGGTGATGAGGGTGAGGTTGTCCAGTACGTGGTGGACGTCCGGGAGGAAGCGCTGCACGAACGGTCGGGCGGTGAACGGTGAGCGCGGCGAGGTGGAGACGAAGTGGTTGCCGACCGCGAAATCGATGCGGTACTGCGGGTTCAGCGTGAAGGTGTAGCGGTCGATCCAGCCGTCACGGCCGAATTGGTGCAGCACCCACAGGTCGCTGTCGAGTTCGCCGGTGGTGCGTTCGAGGCGGAAAAGCCAGTCACCGAGCGCGAATTCGCCGCCCTCGACCAGTTCGTAGGGCGCGAGCGGTCCGGAGCCGAAGCCGACATCGCAGATCCAGACGCGATCGTCATCGTCGGTGGTAACACGCAGCAGGGCGTGGGTGGCCGGGCGCAGACCGTCGGATACACCCATGGTGACCCGCCCGCTGAGACCGGTCACGCCGAAGCCGAGCCGTTCCAGCGCGGCGGCGAACAGGCCGACGTTCTCGTAGCAGTAGCCGCCGCGTCGATTCCGGATCATCTTGTCCTGCAAGGATTCCAGATCCAGCGGGACGGGACGGCCGAGAATGGATTCCAGGTTCTCGAACGGGATCGTGGTGGTGTGCGCGTAGACGAGGGCGCGCAGGGTGGCCAGCGTCGGGGTGCGCTCGCCGGTGTAGCCGATGCGGGCCAGGTACGCGTCGAGGTCCAATTCCGCGCCGTTCCAGTGGTACGCGGGGTCATTCGGCTTCATTGCACCTCTCCTTGTATCCGATCCTGCCCGAATGAACCACAACACACCGACAGGTGTTCCCTAAGCGGCGCATTTGGCGTTCGGCGGGGCCGCGGGAGCGGTCATGATGTCGTGGCCGACATCGACGAGATAGTCACGGTCGGGTCCGTCGACGGGTTCGGTGCCGAGCAGCAGGCGCTCGACGACGCAGCCGCCCTCGAAGTACGCAGGACCGACGCTGTGATCGCCGGGGACAACGGCGCCGTTCAGATCACGACCGGTGACGATGGTGTACATCGAGGTGGGTTTGCCCGCGGCGAGCAGTCCGGCGCGCATTTCCAGGGTCGCCGGGTACGGCACCACATCGTCACTGGTGCCGTGGATGAGGAAGGCGCGTTTCATGCTCATCCGGGCGGCAAGGAGAACGGGCGAGCGTTCGGCATAGGCCTGCGGGCAGACCGTCGGGGCGCAGCCGCCCGCATCGCGTTCGATCTGGGCGGGCAGTGCCGGATCGACGCCCGCCGAGGCGATCCACATGGTGAAATCGTCCGCCGGGCCGTAATTGTCGACCCAATAGTCGAAGAGTCCCCGTGGACCGTGCGCCACCGCGAGTCCGCTCATGGTGCCGCCCTGGCTCCAGCCCCACAGCACGGTGCGGCCGATCGTCGGGTGCTCGTTCTTGTACCACTGGGTGGCGGTGACGATATCGCGCCAGCCCGCCCACAGATTCCAGTCGCCGGTGCGCCAGACGCTTGTCGCGCTGCGGGCGTCCATGGACAGGATCGGGGTCGCGGTGCGGCGGACGATCGAGGTCAGATATCCGGCGTAATCGGCGGAGGTGCCGTCGTGGCCGTGGACCGCGACAACCAGATCGCCCGGTGTCAGATCGCCCGCCGCACAGCGATACGGCTCGTAGACCCGGCCGGTGGCATCCTCGCCGTCCACCGTCACGGTCACCGGCCGCACGTCGACCTGGACCGCGCATTCGGGTTCGGCCGAAACCGACGGTGCGACAAGGCTTGTCGTCGACACCGCGGCGAACAGCGCGCAGCCGAGCGTCAGCAGGAGGTGTCTCATGCTGGAATGATGACATGCGGCTATCGCTGTCCGGTCACGGTAAAGGGGCGAGTCGCGACGAATACCGCGCCGAGTACCGCCGCGGCACCCACTATGCCCGCGAAGGTGGTCGCGCCCGCGGGCAAACCGATTGCGTCGCTGAGGAATCCGGCCGATAGCGGAAGCACCGCGGCAGGCAGATAACCGCCGACGTTCTGGGCGGCATTGGCCTCGGCGAGCCGATCGGCTGGCACGCTCGCGCTGATCGCCGTGAGGCCACCGAACTGGCCCATGCCCTGGCCGATGCCCGCGAGGATCGCGGCGGCGGCGAAGAACGCGATCGATGACAGTCGCAGCGCCACGACCAGGGTGATCATGCCGAGCAGGGTGGCCGCGGTGCCGCCGAGCAGGATCGTGCGCAGGCGCAGCCGCCGCACCGCGAATTGGATGCCGGTGGCGCCGAGGAACATGACGAAGGCCAGGCCGCCCGCGAGTACTCGGTTGGTGGCGCCCAAGAGGTTCGACAGGACTGAGGGGCCGAGCGAGAGCACGAATGATGTCGCCGTGATACCCGGCGCAAAGACCGCGATGCCGAGCAAGACGGCCGTGCGTCCGGCGGGTGCGACCGCCGGAATGCGGATCCATGGGCCGCTTCCGCGAGCGCCCCTCGGCAGGTCGAGCCGCGCTATGACCGCGAAAGCCGTAGCGAGTAAGACGATTTCGACGACGAAGATGGTGACAGTCGGGCCGGGAAGGAGCTGCGCAAGCAGACCCGCCAGAAACGGACCGAAGCCCGCGCCGAGCACCATGGCCGATGAGGCCGCAAGGGCGGCAAGGCGTTTGCGCTCCGGGCCGCCGATATCGGTCACCGCCGCCATCCCCGCCGAGACGGCCGCGCCGACCGCTATTCCGGTGAGCAGGCGCGCGATCGCCAGCATCGCGACCGAATTCGCGGTGGCGAACAGTACGCACGCGAGCATCGCGAGAATTACCGCGGGTAGCAGTACGGGCTTGCGGCCGATGCGGTCCGAGACAACTCCCGCGACCAGCAGCGCACCCAGCAAACCGACTATGTAGCAGGCGAATACGGCGGTCAACGTGCCCGAGGAGAAGCCGAGCCGGTGCTGCCATACGACATAGAGGGGAGTCGGCGCATTCGAGAGCACGAATACCGCGAGCACAGGCCAGGCCGCCAGCCATACCGCGCCGTCACGCCGCACCTCGGTTTCCGGTTTCGCCGCGAGCGTCGTCATCCCAACCTCCATAGTTCGATATTTCTCGTACCAGTACGACGGGAGTCGAACCTAACATCTAGTACGATAGAAGTCGAACCAAGGATTCGCCGATCCGCAGGAGAGCCGATGCCATCGACCGACACCGTCGCGACCACGCTGCCCGAACCGACGCGTGCCGAACTGCGGCTCGAGGATGTGCTCGGCGTGCTCAGCGATCCGCTGCGGCTGAGCATGGTGCAGAAATTGCTGCTCGAATCTCCCGAGACCGATCGCTCCTGCGGCTGGTTCGAGATCGGTCGGCCGAAATCGACACTGACACACCATTTCCGGGCGCTGCGCGAGGCCGGTGTCACCCGTCAGCGGCAGTACGGATTGGAGCGCCGCAGCCGGGTGCGAATCGAGGATTTGGACGCACGTTTTCCGGGCCTGCTCGATCTGGTACGCGCCTGGCAGCCGAGGTAATTCCGCGGTGTTTCGGGGGCACGCGTGTCCCGGTGGGTTCTGCTACCTTCGCGATAGTCGATCCAGAGTTCGGGCCGGTCTGTCGTCCGAACCTCGTTCCGGGGAGTTTCCATGGCCTTCTTGAACCGTCTCATCAGCAACGCGAGCAGTATCAGCCGCTTGATGGATCTGGTGGACAAGGCCCCGCAGTGGCGAGCGCAATTGCTGGCCAAGAAGAACGAGCTGCGCAGCGGCACGTTCCGGGATGCGAGCATGGGCATGTGCGCACTCGTCGCCGCGGCCGACGGCAGCATCGATCCGGCCGAGCGCATGCGGGTGGCCGGACTCATCGGCTCCGATCCGGTGCTGCAGAACTTCCCGACCGATGAATTACGTGACCTGTTCGAGGACAACTGCAACCGACTGGTCAGCGATCCGGCCTTCGGGCGCGCCCATGTTCTGCAGCAGATCGGCAAGGCGGCGGGTAAGCCCACCGAGGCACGAGCGGTCGTCCAGATCGGCATCATGATCGGCAATGCGGACGGGAATTTCGATCAGGACGAGATCGCGGCGGTGCGGGAGGCGTGCCAGACGCTGCGGGTGGATCCGGAGCAGTTCGGCATCTGACCGCTACCATTCGCATATGCGTTCGATTGATGCGGCGGAACGGCGGGCCCGGCTCGGGCGACGACATCGGCTCACGCCGGCGTGTCGCACCGATGACATTGCCGAGATCGTTCGATCCCTCGTTGTCCTGCATGCGACCGATCCGGCGACGGTGTATCTATCGGTGGGCGCGCGCAGTCTGACCGCCGAGCCCGCACATGTCGAGAAGGCGCTGTACGACGATCGGACGCTGCTGCGCTTGCTGGCGATGCGGCGCACGATGTTCGTCGCGCCGGTCGAATTGCTGCCGGTATTGCAGGCGTCGTGCGCGGATGCGTTGGCGGACAAGCAACGTCGCACCTACGGCAGGTTCATCGAACAGGCCGGGGTTGTGGACGGGGATGTGCGCGCCTGGCTCGCCGACGTCGAAGACGAAACGCATAAGGCGCTTTTGGCGCGCGGGGCGGCGACCGGCGCACAGTTGAGCAAGGACGTGCCTCGGCTGCGCACGCAGGTGAATCCCGCTCCGGGCAAGGCGTATTCGCGTCCAACCAGCATTACCACCTGGGTGCTCGTGATTCTCGGTGTCGAGGGGCGCATCGTGCGCGGTCGCCCGAACGGCGGCTGGACGAGCAGCCAATACACCTGGTCGCCGATCGAAACCTGGCTGCCGCAAGGCGTTGCGACCATGTCCGCCGATGCGGCCCGGGCCGAACTCGTCCGGCAGTGGCTCTACGCCTTCGGCCCCGCGCCCGTCACCGATATCAAGTGGTGGACCGGCTGGACACTTGCGGAGGTTCGGAAGGCCCTGGCCCAACTCGATGTGGTGGAGGTCGATCTCGACGGCACCACCGGGCTATTACTCGCCGACGACCAGGACCCGACCCCCGAGCCCGAACCCTGGGCGGCCCTACTTCCCGCCCTCGACCCGACCCCGATGGGCTGGCAGTCCCGCGACTGGTACCTCGGCCCACACGCCCCGATCCTCTTCGACCGCAATGGAAATGTCGGCCCGACCATCTGGTGGAACGGTCGCATAGTCGGCGGCTGGGCCCAACGCAAAGATGGCGAAATCGTCTACCGCCTACTCGAAGACATCGGCTCCGAAGCCGAATCGCGCATCGAAGCCGAGGCCGCTCGCACCGCCACCTGGTACGGCGAAGTTCGCGCCATCCCCCGATTCCGCACGCCGTTGGAACGCGAACTCACCGCCTGACGACTACATGTCCAGGCCGAGATCGAGGACACGCACGGAGTGGGTCAGGGCACCTACGGCCAGGTAGTCGACACCGGTGCGGGCGTAGTCGGCGGCGTCGGCGAGGGTCAGGCCACCGGAGGATTCGAGCTTGGTATCAGGGGCCTTGGCGTTGCGGCGTTGGACGGCGGCTTGGGTTTGCCACAGCGGAAAGTTGTCCAGTAGCACCAGTTCGACGTTTTCGGCCAGGACGGCGTCGAGTTGTTCGAGACTGTCCACCTCGACCTCGCAGGCGATATCGGGGGCCAAGTCGCGGACAGCGCGCAGGGCGGCGACCACCGAACCGGCGGCGACCACGTGGTTGTCCTTGATCAAGGCGGCGTCGCCGAGGCCCATGCGGTGGTTGACGCCACCGCCGACGCGCACCGCGTACTTCTGCAGGGCACGCAGGCCGGGTAGGGTTTTGCGGCTGTCGCGGATGCGGCAGTTGGTGCCAGCGACCTCGTCGACCCAGGCGGCGGTTGCGGTCGCGATGCCGGAGAGGTGGCAGACCAGGTTGAGCATGGTGCGTTCGGCGGTGAGCAGGCCGCGAGTCGGCGCGACCAGCCCGAGCACCGACCGCCCCGGCTCGACCCGGGTGCCGTCGGCGACCCGATCGGTGATTTCGTAATTACCCGCACCGATCACCTCGTCGAGCACGAGCAGCCCGACATCGAGCCCGGCCACCGTGCCCGGCTGGCGCGAAACCACCGACGCCTTCACCACCGCGTCGGCGGGAACCGTTGCCGCCGTGGTGATATCGGGGCCGTAGCGCAGATCCTCATCCAGTGCGGCGCGGATCAGGGCCAGCACCTCGTCACGATCCAGGCCGGTATCCAGTCCCATCAGTGCACTCCTCGTCCTACTGGAAATTCGCTGTGCTCGTGCAGTGCCGCGGTCATGAGGCGCTGGGAATGGCGTCCTGGGTCCATGTGGTGAGGTCGAGACCGTCGGGGGCGGGGACGGGATGACCTTCTGGGCCCAGACGCACTGCGCGACTGCGGGATTGGTGGTCGTCAGGGGTTGGGTGGTCGGAGCGGGTATGTGAGCCGCGGCTTTCGGTGCGGGCCGCCGCGGAGAGCAGCAGGACCTGGGCGGTGAGGGTGAGGGCGGCGTCCTCGAATGCGGTGATGCGTTGTGCCGCGGCGTTGCGGTCCGCGGTGTCGACACTCACCGCCCCGCTGGTGTTGAGCGCCGAGAGCTCGATCGCCGCACCCGCGAATCGCTGGTTGGTCAGCTCGGCGCGCAGGCGACTTGCCGCACTGTGCGACACGGCATCACGCAACCGCACGGCCGCATCCGACAATCCGGCGGCGTCGCGAACCACCGAGGCGTGCAATGTCATCGACTGCTGCACCAAGGCGCGGGCCGCGCGCGGAATGGTATGGAATGACACGTCGGAGACGTGTGCCTCCTCGTCGAGACGTTCGGCGGCGGCTATCCCGGCCCGCTCGCCGACCACCAGCCCCTCCAACAGACTGTTCGAGGCCAGCCGGTTGGCGCCGTGCAGGCCGGTCCGGGCCACCTCACCCGCGGCATATAGACCGGGAACCGCGGTCCGGCCATGGGTGTCGGTCACGACCCCGCCGCATTGATAGTGCGCGGCGGGTGCGACCGGAATGAGATCGTCACGCGGGTCGATCCCGGCGGCCAGGCAGGATGCGGTGATCGTCGGAAACCGCTGTGGGAAGCTGTCGATCGCGCGGGCGTCGAGATAGACGTGATCGGTGCCGAGGGCGCGCATCCGTGCGGCGATCGCCCGCGACACCACATCGCGCGGTGCGAGATCCCCACGCGGGTGCACCCCGGCGGTGATCGAATTCCCTTCGGAATCGACCAGTATCGCGCCCTCACCGCGGACGGCCTCGCTGATCAACGGGCGTCTGCCGAGTCCACCAGGGGTGTAGAGCACCGTCGGATGGAACTGCACGAATTCGAGATCGGCCACCGTGGCACCCGCCCACAGCGCAAGCGCGATGCCGTCCGCGGTCGCGCCCGGCGGATTCGTACTCAGCGCGTACAGCTGTCCGAGCCCGCCCGTGGCCAGCAGCACCGCCGGTGCGTGCACGACCCCGAATCCGTTCTCCGACACCGCTATCACGCCCTGCACACCGGTCCGCCCGGTGACGACTTCCAGTGCCGCGGCGCCGAACAGGACCGGCAGCCCGGCCGCGTTCAGCGCGCGCTGCACCTCGGCGCCGGTGGCGTCACCTCCGGCGTGGATGATCCGACGCGTGCTGTGTCCGCCCTCGCGGGTGCGCGAGATCTGACCGTCCCGAGCGAGATCGAAGACCGCGCCCAGATCGGTGAGCGCGGCGACGGCGGCCTGACCGCCCTCGACGATCGACCGCACCGCGGCCTCGTCGCACAGTCCGGCACCGGCCTCGACCGTGTCGAGCACATGCGATTCCACCGAATCCTCATGCGGCGCAACAACGGCGATACCACCCTGGGCATACTGGGTCGCGGTATCCGTCGGTCCGCCCTTGCTGAGGATGAGCACCCGCAGACCGCGCAGCGATGCCGTCCGTGCCGCGGTCAACCCGGCGACACCTCCGCCGATCACGACCAGATCGGCGGCGGCTTCCCAGTCGATCCGCGGCGCGACGCTCATGCGCCCCTGCCCTTCTCGACTCGGTCAGCAGCGGTATCGCTACCGACCGCCCCGGCGCTCATTCCGCACCGCCACTCCGGACGAGCGCGCACGTCGCGCTCCGATCGCGGCCGTTCATTCGCCACCACCCGGGTTGCCGATTTCGATCATGCGCTGCACCGAATTGCGGGCCAGCGCGGCGGTTTCCAGGTCGACGTGCACCTCATCGGTGTTCTCCACGAGCGAGCGCAACAGCGCCGCCGGGGTGATCATCTTCATGTACTTGCAGGACGCACGATCGTTCACGGCCTGGAAGTCGATGCCGGGGGCGGCCTTGCGCAGCTGGTGCAGCATGCCGACCTCGGTGGCGACCAGGACCTGATTCGACTTCGCGGCCTTGGCGGCATCGATCATCCCGCCGGTCGAGAGAATGTGCACCCGGTCGGCCGGGAACGAGCCCTCGCCCGCCAGGTACAAAGCCGAAGTGGCGCAACCGCATTCGGGGTGCACGAACAGTTCGGCATCCGGGTGGGTGCGGGCCTGTTCGGTCAGCTCGTCGCCGTTGATACCCGCGTGCACATGGCATTCGCCCGCCCAGATGTGCATATTCGCGCGGCCGGTGACCCGCTTGACGTGCGCGCCGAGGAACTGGTCCGGCAGGAACAGCACCTCGCGGTCGGGATCGATGGAGGCGACCACATCGACGGCATTCGAGGAGGTGCAGCAGATATCGGTGAGCGCCTTCACCGCGGCGGTGGTGTTGACATACGAGACGACCACCGCATTCGGGAATTCGGCCTTCCAGGCCCGCAATTCGTCGGCGGTGATGGAATCGGCCAGCGAACAGCCCGCCCGCTGGTCCGGAATGAGCACGGTTTTCTCGGGGCTGAGGATCTTGGCCGTTTCGGCCATGAAGTGCACACCGCAGAACACGATGGTGTCCTCGGGCGCCTCGGCCGCGATGCGCGACAGTGCCAGCGAGTCACCGACGTGGTCGGCCACGTCCTGGATCGCGGGCAACTGGTAGTTGTGCGCGAGAATCGTCGCGTTGCGCTCCCTGGCGAGGCGTTTGACCTCGGCCGCCCACTCCGGTGTGGCCTCGACACCGGAGAACCCGGTCGGACCATCGACTACCTGCCCCATCAGCGGGGGCGCCAGCTTCACACCCATGGTCGCCATGGATGGCTCCTCTCCTCGTGCGCTCGGCTCTTGTGCCTATTCACATGCCAGCCGATTCGCACCAAACCAGGTTTTCGACTTACAATCGAAAACGTGGCCCATAGTAGCACCATCCACGAAACCCTCACCGCGGTGTTCCAGGTTCGGCGCTTCCTCGAGGACATCAACGCAGGTAGCAGCCCTGCACGCATGACAGATGAGCTGATTCGGCCATGTCCGCCCGGTCAGCGGACCGAACTCGCCGTGCTGCTATGGGAGCGCGCACTCGACCCGCAGAAGGGCACCTGGTCGCTGCCCGGCGGGCGGTTGCGCGATGACGAAGACCTCAATGTCTCGGCCCGTCGCCAGCTCGCCGAGAAGGTCGATGTGCGCGAGCTGGCGCATCTGGAGCAGCTGTCGGTATTCAGCAATCCGGACCGAGTGCCCGCGCCGCGCCGGATCGCCTCGGCCTATCTGGGGCTGGTCCCGCTGACCGCGGACCCGCAGCTGCCCTCGGACACCACCTGGCATCCGGTTTCCCAGCTGCCGCGCATGTCGTTCGACCACGGCACGGTCGTGGAACACGCGCGCACCCGGCTCGCGGCGAAGCTGTCCTATACCAATATCGCCTTCGCACTGGCACCGGAGCGGTTCACCATGTCAACGCTGCGCGAAATCTACTGTGCCGCACTTGGTTACGATGTCGATACCACGAACTTGCAGCGCGTCCTCACCCGCCGCAAGGTGATCACGCCGACCGGCGCGACCGCATCCCCCGGCCGGGCGGGTGGACGCCCCGCAGCGGTCTATCGGTTCACCGACTCCGAGCTCCGGGTCACCGACGAATTCGCCGCATTGCGTCCACCCACCTGACCTCCCCGCGATCGCCTGCCCCACGATCGCCCCCTTCGTTCGGCGACCGCTTCCCCGCAAGCGCTCGCCGAATTCGAAATGGACTGTGCCGTGGCCACTGCCGTAGGGGCCACGGCATCCGAGCGTGCCCTCGTCACCATCGACCAGGGCACTCCCCTTCTACTCGGACAGCCCGCCGGGCGCCCCCAGGCGCCCGGAGCTCAAAACGCACACCGGCCAGATACACGGGAACGCGGCCGAAGCCTCGACCCGGGTGACCGGCACCTCGCCCGGCGGTTCGGCGATCGCTTGTGCTGCGCCGGAAATCATTCCGATCGCCAGCACGGCACCCGCCACCGCCGACTTGCCATACTCCGATTTCCAGGACATTGCTCTCCCCCTCCGAATCGCTGAACCCTTCCGGTGTTTCGCGGAGTCGAGACCGAAATCCGGGCTCCGCGGTTCGAACGATTCGAACAACTCGGACGGTACGGACCGATCGCTCGCAGCGGTACGGAGTGCTGGGGGGCGTCGCCGAATACAGCTGGTCACAGTCGGATACGAGTTATCCGGACCGGAAGGGGCAGGCCGCTCCGCATTCCGGACCGGATGGCCACACGGTGCCGCGAGACGGTGAAAGCCCTGTGGCAGAACACTTTCCGACCTCGCCGCCAAATCCGCCGCAGACCGGTTGCTCAGCGGATGCGACCAGACGGTTGCGCCCGGAAGATCAGGCGCCGGAGAACCTGCGCGCCAGCACCCGGCCTTGTTCGTTCACGTAGCGCCGCGGCGTACTCGGGAGCCGACGGAGCACATCGTCGAACTGGACGGCTCCTCCCCCAGCCAACAACGAAGACCCCGCCTTCACATGCAATCGCACGCGAACGCGGGGGTCACCCACGGATCACGGGAACCTCAATCCCGCTCTCGCCCCTTATGTTTCGCCTTCCGCCGATACCGCCGCGCACTGGGAATCGGCTGCGCGGCACTGGACCGCCGCAACGCATCCCGCCGCCGCCAAGCCGCCAGATCAGCCCGTTCCCCCGCCTCCGGAACCAGCACCCCCTGCCCGTGCCTGATCAACACATCCTCGCTCATCGCCACCTCCTTCCCACTGCTCGACCTTGTGCGCAAACGGTATCCGCGCGATCGCCAGCGCGACTACCGATTTTTCGCCGGCTATTCGCACGTCTGGCGGTATGGCAGCCCCGCCAGGTGTTCCTGCCACACCTCCCGGCTCAGCATCGGCTGTACAGCGTCGCAGATACGGCCGATAGCCTGGTGTGGATCCAGATCCCAAAGCTGGAGTACTCCCCCACCCGCCGCGGCCAGGTACTCGCCGCTGGGATGGAATGCGGTGACCCAATACGTCGACGACCCAGTGGCCGTAATCGCGTGCTTGATCGGCTTCGGCTGGCGGGGGGACGAAAAATCCCATAGCCGAACCGAATCGAATCCACCTGATACCAGGAGGCGGCCATCTGGGCTGAAGGACATCGAACCGACCAGACCGGTGTGGCCGACCAGCGGAACGTCTACCGCAACCGGTTTGCTCGGATGCCCGATATCCCACACGCGGATTCGCAGATCATCACCGGTAGTCACCAGCGTGCGTCCGTCGGGTGCGAAGGCTAGGGCCATTCCGGACTCCGCCTGCCCAGTCGCTAAGTGTCCGAGGTGCTTTGGTGCGGCCGGGTCCGCCATATCCCACAGCGTCACCGATTCCTGCCTGCGTGCGACCGCTAATATGCGGCCATCCGGACTGAACCGCACATCGAAGATGTAATCGTGCGCGGTGGACATCGGCCCGCCTACAGCCCGTGGATGCGCAGGATCAGCCATATCCCAGATGCGAATGACATCGTCCGGAACTGCACCCGACGCCCCAATGATTCCAGCAGTCACCAGGAATCGGGAGTCCGGGCTGAACCGAATGGCGCTGATTTGCCCTGTGTCATTGGGCAATTCAGTGATCACGCGCATGGCGGCCGGTTCGGAGATGTCGATCAGCACGCCCTGATATCGCTCACCAGCGACGATCAGAAGGCGTCCATCCGGTGTCATCGCCATATTGGTGGCGCCGGTAAGCGACAGATTCAGCCTTCCAAGTCGACCGGGCGCCTTCGGATCGCTGGTCTGCCACACCTCGATGACGTCCTCGGCAGGTTGAACCGCCATCTTCGTGCCACTGGCATCGAAGATCGGCTCCGATGCGCGGATCCTGCCGCCCCCACCGATCGTCGGCACCGACCACACGCGAACAGTGCCGTCTTGTCCGCTGGTCACAACGGTCTGACCGTCCGGAGCGTAGGCGACCGCACTGAGCGCTCCCTTGGTCCCAGCCAGCGTTGCGCCGACTGTCGGGGGGCGATCGGGATCGTCAACATTCCAGACGGTGGCGATCCCGCGTGCGGACACGCCGACCAACGCTCGCCCGTTCGGGCTGAATGCGATCGGCGACCCCGTCGAAGGCGGGGCGATCCGCACGGGCTCCCCGAGCCTTCGGGGGCTGGACGGGTCGCGCACGTCCCAGCGGTGAATACCGTCTCCGTTCACCACCGCGACTGCCGCACCGTCCGGACTGAATGTCGCCGACACGGCTCCGTCAGCCCCCGCCCGCGTCGGCGTGACGTTGCTCGTCAACTGTGCGACGGGTTCCGCGGAGATGTGGTGCTCAGATACCCGCCATAGCCGTGTCGCTCCGGTCGTTTCGGCGGTGATCACTGTGCGTAGGTCCGGACTGACCGCAGCGACATCCAATGGCCCGGAGGGCCGCGGTATCGGAGATCCGAGCGGTGTAGGGCGAGCGGGATCGGTGATGTCCCAGAACGCGATCGGGCCATTTCTGCTCGCCGTCACCAGTACCTTGCCGTCCGGACCGAAGGCAAGCACTTTCGGGTAGCCGCTCGGCAGCGGCGTGCCTATCGGAGCTGGATGGGCTGGATCGCGCACGTCCCACAGTCGCACGGTGTCGTCGGCGGCGGCCGAGGCCAGGATTACGCCGTCGGGACTGAACGCTACAGCACGGAGGAACTCTGTATGTCCCGTCAGTGGTTGACCGACCGAGGTTGGGTGTCGGCGATCGGAAATATCCCACAGCCGAACGGTTTTGTCGGAACCGCCCGAAGCGATGAACCTTCCGTCCGGCCGAACCGCTACCGCGTAGACGAACCCGTCGTGGCCTGGCAGTGCAGTCGCCAAGGCGAGGTTCTGTGTATTGAGCAGACGTGCCCGGACTTCAAGATCATCGGGCCGCAATTTGTCAGCAGCCAGCACCAATTGCGCCGACAGTGACGGGTCGCTTGTCTCGAGCCGGTCCGATTCGGCGAGAATGGCCGCGAAAATTGCATTGTCTCGTTGGGTTTTCGCGGTGCCACTCTGCACGAAGGCCACACCGGCCAGCACGAGGGCGATCACACCGAGCAAGCCCAATGCCACCACGAGGGCCGAGGAGCGCCGCTGAGTCCGCCGCCGCGCCGCATGCGACGCTGCGAGGAATTCCTCCGCCACAATGCCGATTGCGCCCTTGTCCGCATGCTCCTGCATGGTGATCAATCGCGCACCGCGATATAGCAGCGACGGATCGCGATCACCCGTCGCCCAGTCGGTCGCATCCGCTTGCAGCCGTTGGCGTTCCAAATATCCGACTCGGTCCTCATCGATCCAGGTGCGCAGGCGGGGCCAGGCGTCGAGAACGATTTCGTGGGTGAGGTAGGCGGATTCGGCGTCGAGGGTGATCAGTCTTGTGCGGGCCAACACTTCTAGTGCGGTCTCGGCAGCTTCTACGGTCTGTTGGATCAGTTCGGTGCGGGTTACTTTGCGGCGGGTGTCGCGGGAGTCGTCGCCGACCGCTACCAGGCCGAGAAGTACCTGTTTGCCGATGGACTGTTGGAATTCGGTCAGTTCGGCCCAGGCCTTTTCGGCGGTCGCGGCGACAGAGCCGATGACGCCGCCCGCTGCGCGGTAGCCGTCGATGGTGAGGCGGGTGCCGTCGCGTCGTTGCCATACGGCCGCCATCACATGCGATACCAGGGGCAGTGCGCCCGGATCGTAGGCCCTGCGGTCGCCGCCGAGTCCGCACAGCTCGCTGATGACGAGTTCTTCCAGGCCGGATTCCAGTTTGTAGCCTGCCGATTCAGCTGGCCGGGTGATGGCTTCGGCGAGTTCGTCGAGGCGCATCGGGCCGAGGAGGTAGCTGCGGTGTTTGAGGGCGTCTTCCAGGACTGGGATGTCGAGGCAGCGGGCGTAGAAGTCGGCGCGGACCGCGATGACGACGGCGGCCGGTTCACGTTCGCCGCGGATGGCGAGGTGTTCGAGGGTCGCGAGGAAGATCGCGCGCTCTTCTTCGTTGCGGCACAGTGTGAACAGCTCTTCGAACTGGTCGATGATGAGCAGTCGACGCTTGTCCCTCCCCCATTGCGCCGCATCGACGGATTCCATAGGGCCGCCGGACTTCTCGGAACCGGATTCGCGGCTGCGCCCAGCGGCGGATTCGGCGCCGTCCTCGCCGCTGTTGTCCGCAGACACGGTCGCGTCCGTCGAATCCGATTCGGAATCAGCGGGCAACGTGGCGGGCCCGTCGCGAAGGGCGGCCAGCAACGCCTCGACGGGCGCGCTGCCCGGAGTCATCGTCGCCACTGCCCATTGATCGACCGGATCCGCCAGCGCCGGAATCAAACCGGCTTCCAACAGTGAGGATTTGCCCGCTCCGGACGCACCGACCAGCATGACGATTCCGCCGTCCCCCTCGGGACCTGCTGTCGCGCTGATCAATTCGGCCAATTCCGCGGTCGGCCTGGAACGACCGAAGAACAACTCCGCATCGGCGCGCCGGTAGGAGGTCAATCCGAGATAGGGGCATTCGGTGGCTTCGGATTCCGGGTCCCAGGCAGTCGAAGCCGCCCACAACCGTTGCCACTCCTGCACATCCAGCAGCGCGGGCGGCACCGGTTTGCTGGACTTGCGCGCTTCGTCGATCAGTGTGAGCAGGACGGGCAGCAGGGATTCGAAGCGCGCGGGAACATTGCGCCCGGACTTCCAGTCGCTGATGCGCTGGACAGAGGCTCCGCTCTTCTGGCCAGGTGCACGCGTCGCCCGCATCCGCGTCTGCGCTGCGGTCGCGACCCGACGTAATGTCGGATTGCCCGCGGCCTCGAACAGCGCGGCGAATTGCTGTGCGAAGACGGTTCTCGGCGACGTTCGCAGACGCGATTCCATCTGTCCTCCTGCACTTTTCGAAAGCGGGAGCGATACCCCCGGCGTGCAATGAGATTAGGACGGGTCGCGCACGCGAACCTGGATCACGAGAGGCGAATACGCAGGTGGGACTGCGGAAAGTGGGTTCCGGACCGGACGGTCATGCGGTCTTCATCTGGGGTTGTGGCGGTGGGGCCGCGGTACGCTGGCCGACGCGTGCCACCACCCAGAACACCAATTCCACCACCCAGAACAGCCAGAGGAATACCTGTACCACGGCGACCGGGACGGCCAGGAACAGAATCGAGGGGACCGCGACGAGCAGGAAGCGTGCGATATCGCCGAGTGTGGCCCCGCGCAGTCCGCTGCCCAAACGCACTGCGGCCCACATCATCCACCGGCGCGGAATCGACACATTGAACTCGTGCAGGCAGCGGCGGAACAGGCCGTCCGCGTCGGCGGTGCTCACCTCATGTGAGCTCCGTAGATAGTCGTGCAGGATGGCGGCGCGGGTGTAGGCGCCGTAGCGGGGTATCAGCCAGACCAATGCCCGTGGCACCGAGGCGAAGTCGGTGCGGAAGCCCGCTGGGATGACGAATTCCTGTGTGGCACCGTGATAGACGAGCGGCTCGACGACCCGCCAGAATTTCGCATCGAGTTCTTCGACCACTGGTCCGCTACCGACGAACGCCATGATCCGTTCCTCTCTGAACGCACAGCGTGTCCCACAATTCTAGGCCGTTCTGGTACGTCTGTGCCGCCGCGCGGGCAACGGTTCGGATAACGTCAGCGCGCGCGATCCGAACCGGGCGGTCCGAAGCCGCCATAAGGCACACCGTAGGGCACCGGCCCGCCGTTCGCAGCGCCACGATACGAATCGGCATTGTCGACGGCCGCGAATCCGCTTGCCGCAGTGAAGTATGGCCGCGCATCGCCGAACGGTCCGCTGAAGCCGGTGCCGAGATCCTCTGTCGGACTGAGTGCCGCGAGGAACAGCACGATCAGCGAGGCGAGCAGCGGTTGCACGATCAGGGCCAGCCAACTGCCGACCTCCACCGGCAGCCGCACGATCTGTCCGACCGCGGGGTCGTACGGCATCGGATGCTGCCACTGCATGATCTGCTCGCCGACCTTCGACATCAGGTAAGCGCCTGCGCCGGAACCGATCAGCAGACCCAGCTGCAGCAGCGGTCCGCGCACGCGGCGCCAACGCCATACGCCGATCGCCGTCACCACACCGAGCACCGCGCCGATGCACACGAAGATCGCCAGCGCGTCGAACTGGTGCACACTCTCCCCGGTCAGGGCCGCGCCCTTGGCCGGTACCGCACCGGCGCGCGCCTTGACCACCAGATACTGCTCGGTGGGCGCGATGAAGGCCCACACCACACCGCCGAGCACGCCCAGCAGTGCCACCCCAACCGCGATCAGCGCTGATGCCCGCAGCTCACGCCGCACGCCCACCATTCGGGCCGCTGCGGGCGGCGCGGGGGCGACATCGCCGTATTCGGCCACCACTAGCGGTGTTCCAGATTCTTCGAATCCAGCACACCGTGCCGCGAGCACTTCGCCCACCAGCCGTCCGGGCTGACCTGCACGATCATCCGCCGACCGCACTGCTCGCAGAAGCGCGGCGGTTCCAGTCCCAACGCCGCGGCGGCCGGGACCGGATCGTCGAGCCCCGGCACGACGCGTTTGCCGGTGAACGGGTTGTAGCGCTCGTCCATATCCATGACAGTACTCACGGCGCCAGCCTCTTTCGTGACCGATCCCACCCGGATCAGAGTGTTTCGTTGAGCGCCTTGATCGGCATCTTCAGCTCACCGAGCAGATCCAGGTCCGCTTCGGCGGGACGACCGAGGGTGGTCAGGTAGTTGCCGACGATGACGGCGTTGATACCGCCGAGAATGCCCTGCTTGGCGCCGAGGTCGCCGAGAGTGATCTCGCGACCGCCCGCGAAGCGCAGCATGGTGCGCGGCAGCGCGAGTCGGAACGCGGCCACCGCGCGCAGCGCGTCGGCGGCGGGCAGCACCTCGAGGTCGCCGAACGGGGTGCCCGGACGCGGGTTGAGGAAGTTCAGCGGCACCTCGTCGGGCTCGAGCTCGGCCAGATTCGCCGCGAATTCCGCACGCTGCTCCAGGGTTTCGCCCATGCCGAGGATCCCGCCGCAGCAGACCTCCATACCGGCCTCGCGCACCATGCGCAGGGTGTCCCAGCGCTCTTCCCAGCTGTGCGTGGTGACGACATTCGGGAAATGCGAACGGGAGGTCTCGAGGTTGTGGTTGTAGCGGTGCACGCCCATGGCGGCGAGCTGGTCGACCTGCTCCTGGGTGAGCATGCCGAGCGAACACGCGACCTGGATGTCGACCTCGTTGCGAATGGCCTCGACACCCGCGGCGACCTGCGCCATCAGCCGCTCGTCCGGACCGCGCACGGCCGCGACGATGCAGAATTCGGTGGCGCCGGTCTTGGCGGTCTGCTTGGCGGCCTCGACCAGGCTGGGGATATCGAGCCAGGCGGCGCGCACGGGCGACTGGAACAGACCCGACTGCGAGCAGAAGTGGCAGTCCTCGGGGCAGCCGCCGGTCTTGAGGCTGATGATGCCCTCGACCTCGACCTCGGGACCGCACCACTTCATGCGCACCTCGTGTGCGAGGGCGAGCAGTTCCTCCAGCCGGTCGTCGCCGAGCCGGAGCACCTCGAGGGTCTGCTCCTGGGTCAGGCCTTCGCCGCGCTCGAGCACCTGCTCGCGGGCGGTCGCCAGAATATCGGTGTGGACGGGTGCCTGGGTCACTGCACGAATCCCTTCGTCCGGCCGAGGTGGCCGTGCAACTTGAACGGTGTTCAGGCTAGGGTAGCGGTAACAGTGAGTCAAAACACGTCAGGGAAGGAAACACCGTGCAGCTGCACCGCGCGGACGTGGTCGACGGCGCCATCGCCATTCTCGACCAGTACGGTCTCGCCGACCTGACCATGCGCAGGCTCGCCGGTTCACTCCAGGTCCAGCCCGGTGCGCTGTACTGGCACTTCCCCAATAAACAGGCACTGCTCGGCGCGGTGGCCGACCGGATCCTGGCCCCGATGGAGGATCCGATCGAGGCCGAGGACTGGTCGGGGCAGATCACCGAATTGGCGCATCGGTTGCGCGGTTGTCTGCTCGCCTATCGCGACGGCGCGGAACTGGTCTCGGCGACCTACGCTTCCCGACTCACCACGAGCAAGGGACGGGAACGACTCGTCGGCGCGGCGATCCGCGGCGGAATGCCGCGGCCGGAAGCGGAACTCGCGGCGTACACGCTGCTGTACTACGTACTCGGACAAACCGTGGACGAACAGTCCAGAATGCAAATGGATTCGGCCGGTGCATTGACCGAGGACGCCTCGCCGCTGAACGAAACCCCCGACGCGACAGCACGTTTCGACTTCGGTCTGCAGCTGTTCGTCGGCGGTGTGCGTCATCTGCTCGGTACCCGCGTACGCTGAATTCCTCGTCGGCGCGCAGGCCAGGAGGGAACGTCCAGATGTCTGATCCGGATGGGGCAGTCGAGGACGGACGCGTGGTTTCGGCCGAGGAATGCGAAAGGCTGTGGGCGGCGTGGACGCCTGCCGAAGTCGCGGAGCGGCTATCGGGTGTCACGGTTCCGTGGTGCGTGACCGCGGGGTGGGCACTGGATTTGTTCACCGGCGGTGCGGCTCGGGAACACAGCGACCTCGAAATCGGTGTGCCACAGGACAGATTCGGCGAGGTTGTCGCCGCCTTTCCCGGCTTCGAGTGGGACGTTGTCGGTGACGATCGGATCCGGCCGTTTCCGGCGAGGTCGGCGGAGTTCCATCAGACCTGGCTACGCGAACCCGAGACCGGGTTCTATCGGCTCGACGTGTTCCGTGAACCGCACGTCGGTGATCGATGGTCCTGCCGCCGCGACCCATCGATCACCCTGCCCTACGACGAACTGATTCGCCATACCAGCGAGGGCATCCCGTACGCGACTCCCGAGGTCGCACTGCTGTTCAAGGCGAAGGCGCGCCGCGACAAGGACGAGGCCGACTTCCGTCGTGCGCTACCCGTGATGGACCGATCCCAGAGGTCCCGGCTGTTCGAGTGGCTCTCCCGGGTGCACCCCGATCACCCTTGGCTGGAAAGCATTTCGCTGCACAAGGATTGACGGATCGACCGGACTCGAACCGATACAACCGTCGGCGCTCTCGAACTGGCGGTCCACGCCTGGGATATTGCCGCCGCCCAATCGGATGCACCACCTATCCCGGACCGCCTCGCCCACGAATTACTCGCGGTAGCACCGGATCTCGTCCCTGTCGCCGACCGATCACCGCTGTTCGCTCTGCCGACCGTGCCCCCGACCACCGCCCCCGGCGACCAACTCCTCGCCTACCTCGGCCGAACCCGACCAGCGCCCTGAGCTGCCCACCCGTGGCCTCGCATACCCAGCGAGCAACTCGCACAAAGCGCAACATATGGGCGCGCCGCGCCCTAGTGTGCGCCACAACAGACCACGCGCGCCGAACCCGACCAGAGTGCTGAAGTACCCGCCGTCGAGCGTCCAGACATCACGTCGCATACCCAGCGAGGACCTCGCAGAGCCTGCAACCTATGCGAGGTACGCACTAGATATGCGCCATAAACGGGACGAGCGCGGCGGACCGATCGGCGGCGGTGTGAGCGCTCAGTCGGTCGGGCGGCGGGCGTCTCGCAGGGAGACGGGGTAGGCACCTGGGAACCAGCGATGCATGGCGACGGCGCCCGCGAATACCGCTGCGGCGACGGCGAGCGCCGCGGCGCCGAGAACTGTTGCGGCGCTGATCAAGCCGACCGCGATGGGACCGGCGAACATGCCTATGTCGTGGGTCAGCCGCCAGGCGCCGAGGAATTCCGCACGTTGGCCCGGCGGTGCGACGTCGGCGCCGACGGTCATGATGATGCCGTTGCTGACACCATTGGCGAGCCCGAGCAGTACTGCGGCACCGGTGAGTTCGACCGCCGTCGAGGTGAATGGAAGAGCCGCGAAGCCGACCCCGAACAGCAACATCGACGGAACCCCCGTGGCGCGGCTGCCGAACCGATCGAGCAGGATGCCGCCCGGATAGGACAGCAGCACGTCCATGGCCCCGGCGATGCCGAATATCAGGCTCGTTGCGGCAGCACTCACACCGATATGCGCGGCCCACAGCGGTAGCAGCGCGGTGCGGGTCGCGCGGGCACCGCCCATCAGCAGCGCCGCCAGACCGAGTGTGCCGAGTACCCTGCGGTTTTCGATGACCACCGAGCGCAGGGTGTGATCGGCGGCGTCCGCATCGTCACCGTCGGCCGACCGGATGGCGAGCATCGCAGCGCCCGCTACGACGGTAGTGCCGAACTGCAACCACAGCGCACCGCTCGGACCCATCGCGTAGACCATTCCGGCCCCGACGAACGGCCCGCAGAACGATCCGAGGCGGGAGGCGCCAGCCAAGGCCGAGAACGCACGCCCCCGCTCATCCGGTGGCACCACGGCCACGATGTAGGACTGTCGCGCCAAACCCCATACCGCACTGGCGGTTCCATTGAGCAGCACACCAACCGCGAGCACCCCGGTATGCGGGGCAACGATCGCACACAGCACCCCGACCAGCCCGAGGCCCGAACCAACCGCGATCGCCCAGCGTTCCCCGATGCGCGCGACGATCCGCCCCGCGGGCAGATCCGCCAGCACCATCCCCAGCCCGCTCAGCGCGACGACGATTCCGGCAACACCGGCCGACGCACCGAGATCCAATGCCCGCAACGCGTACATCGGTGCCGCCGCACCGGATCCGATGCCATAGAGCACCACCGGCACGAACACCGTCCACAGCAGCGAGCGCAGCCGAACGGATTCCGCTGTGGCACCGACCTGCTCGCTCACAGCGGCCGCGTCGTGGGTGGCTGAACTTCGACAGGAACAACATGCCGCTGCCTGAGCAGTTCGACAACCTGATCATGATCGCGCGCAGTTGAACGGATTCCGCTGTGGCGCGGGCCCTCTTGCTCACGGCGGCACGTCGTGGGGTACGGCAGCGGTGGCTGAACTTCGACAGGAACAAGATGCCCGGGCGGTTTCAGATCGGCCCGCGTGCCGCGCAGCAACGTCTGCGCGACAAGCTGATCATGATCATCGATCCGGGGCTCCGGCGCATGCCGCTGGGCACCGAGCGGCAGCGGTTCGAAATGCGGGCGATCGGCGAGGAGAACGACGCCGACTTGCATGATGTCGACCTGCGAATGGACCTGCGCCCGACCGCCCAGGCCAAGCTCACTTCGAAAGCTCATGCAGCACAAGCCCTCCCGCTGCGATGAGCCGCCGCCGGATTCCGGCCAGCACCTGCGGCTGCGCGGTCTTGCCGGGTGCCATCACGCCCGAAGTTGCCGCTCCAGGCTCGATACGGCCGGGTACAGGCGCTCACTGCGCGAGTGCCGGTCGCCGGGCGTACCGGCTCTCCGGTCGCGGCAGACCGAAGTGGTCGCGCAGCGTGGTTCCGGTGTATTCGGTGCGGAACAGACCGCGCCGCTGCAGGATCGGGACGACCTGCTCGGCGAAGACCTCGAGGCCACCGGGATAGTAGGGCGGCATCACGTTGAAACCGTCGGCGGCGCCGTTGCGGAACCATTCCTCGATGGTGTCGGCGACCTGCTCCGGCGTACCGGCGAAGACCCGATGTCCGCGGGCACCGGCGAGCCGGTGCAGCAGTCCGCGCACGGTGGGCCGTTCCCGCTGCACGATTCCGGCGACCACCTGCCGACGGCTGCGCTCGTTATCGGTGACATCGCCCGCGTCGCTGAACAATTCGAGCGGCACGGGTTCGTCCAGCGGCAGGTGCCGTAGGCTCTCACCCGCGATTCCCTCCAACTGCTTCAGTCCGTATTCGGGCACCGTGAGCTCGTTGAACTCGCGCTCCAACTGTTTGGCCGCCGCCTCGGTATCGCCGATGAACGGGCTGATACCGGGCAGGATCTTGATCTGCTCGGCGGCACGGCCGAATTCGGCGGCCTTGGCCTTGATATCGGCGTAGAACGCCTGCGCATCTTCGAGCCGCTGGTGCGCGGTGAAGATCGCCTCGGCGTATCGGCCCGCGAACGCCCGACCGTCATTCGACGCACCGGCCTGTACCAGCACCGGATGCCCCTGCGGAGTGCGCGGTGCGTTGAACGGCCCACGCACACTGAGATATTCGCCGACGAAATCGATCGGATGGATCTTGTCCGGATCGGCGTAGACGCCCGCCTCCTGGTCGAGCAGGATGGCGTCGTCCTCCCAGCTGTCCCACAGCGCGACGACCGCATCGACGAATTCCCGCGCCCGCGCGTACCGCGTCGCATGATCGGGATGCTTGTCGAGCCCGAAATTCGCCGCGGCGAGGTCGGTTCCGGTGGTGACGATATTCCAGCCAGCCCGCCCGCCGGAGATGTGGTCCAGCGTGGAGAACAGCCTGGCCAGGTTGTATGGCTCGTAGTAGGTTGTCGATGCGGTGGCGATCAGCCCGAGATGGGTGGTGGCCGTCGCGATCGCGGTGAGCAGCGTGATCGGTTCCAGCCCGGCGGCCGCATTGTGCTTCACATTGGCGCGCAGTGCGGGCCCGTCGGCGAAGAACACCGCGTCGAGTTTCGCGGCTTCGGCCGTGCGGCCGATCTCCTGGTAGTAAGCGACATCGTAGATCCGGTCGGGTCGGCTCTGCGGGTGCCGCCAAGCCGCCTCATGATGTCCGGAGGGGTAGATGAACGCATTCAGACTGAGTTGACGTGTCATGAGGCTTTCTTCTCATCGTACAGGGCCGCGACATCGACGCCGAGGCTGGACAGCAGCAGCTCGCGCAGTCGGTTGAAGTCCGGATCGATGTGTCGGCGTGGACGTTCCAAATCGATGCGCTGGTCGACGGCGATGCGCCCCTCGTCGAGGACAAGCACCCGGTCGGCGAGCAGTACCGCCTCATCGACATCGTGAGTCACCAGCAAGACGGCTGGCTTGTGCCTGACGCACAGATCCTGCAGCAGCACATGCATTTTGATGCGGGTGAGTGCGTCCAGTGCCCCGAAGGGCTCATCCGCCAGCAGCAACTCCGGCTCCCTGACCAGCGACCGCGCCAGGGCGACACGTTGCTGCTCGCCGCCGGACAGCTCCTTGGGCCATGCCTTCTCCCGACCGGCAAGTCCGACTTCCGCCAAAGCGGTGCGACCGCGCTCGGCGGCATCGGCGCCCTTCAAACCGAGAGACACATTGTCCAGCACCCGATTCCACGGCAGCAGCCGAGAATCCTGGAAGACCACCGCGCGTTCCGTCGGCACCCGCAACTCACCCGACCCCAGCACGTCGCGGTCCAGCTCGGCCAGCGCGCGCAGCAAGGTGCTCTTACCCGAACCACTGCGGCCGAGCAGGGCGACGAATTCGCCGCGCGCGATATCGAGATCGATACCGTGCAGCACAACGCGATCGCCGAAACCCCTACGCAGCCCGCGGGTTCGGACCACATTCAGTCCGCGATCGTCTGTCGCCATGACAGCGCCCTCCGTTCCGTCGCGCGCACGGCGAGATCGCCGAACAGTCCGAGCAGGCCGTAGATCACCAAGCCGACGACGATGACATCGATCTGGCCGTAGGTGCGCGCCTGCGTCATCAGATAGCCGATGCCGCTGGTGGCATTCACCTGTTCCACCACGACCAGCGCCAGCCAGGAAATCGTGACCGCCAGCCGCAGCCCCGTGAAGAATCCGGGAAGCGAACCGGGCAGCGCGATCCGGCGAATGAAGCCCCACCGCGAAAGCCCCACCGTCGCGGCCAATTCCACATATCGACTGTCGACGCCGCGCAGCTGCGCGTGGGTATTGATGTAGATCGGAATCGCCACACTGGTCGTGATGACGATGAGCTTCATTTCCTCACCGATGCCGAACCACACGATGAACAGCGGAATCAGCGCGAGCGTCGGAATCGAGCGCTTGATCTGAATCGGCCCGTCCAGCAAGGCTTCTCCGACACGGCTCAACCCGGCGATCAAGGCGAGCACCACACCGATCACCACGCCGAGCCCGAGACCCCAGGCCGCGCGCTTCAGCGAGGTCATCAGATTCGACTGCAGTCTGCCGTCGGCGAGCAGATCGCGTGCGGTCTCGGCGACCGTCCATGGCGCGGGCAGTGTCTGCTCGTCCAGTGCGCCCGTGGCGGATCCGATCAACCATGCCGCGATCAGCAGCACGGGGCCGATGGCGATTCCGAACGGAATCGGGCGACCCGGTCCCAGGCGGGGCCGAGTCGACTTGCGGCGCGCCAGAACCGGCTCGGCGGCAGTACGCGAACTTTGTCCGATCCGGCCGAGTACGCCGACATCCACGATGGCCATGACTATTTCGCCTTCGGTTCGAACGACGCGCCGCTCTCGGTGACGGCCTGGGTGACGACGGCGTCGAAGCGCAGATCGAAACCGTCCGCGGCACGCACCTTCTTGGGCAGTTCGCCCGCCTTGTCGATCGCGTCGATGGTGCCCTGCTGGCGATCGACGAGCTGCTGATCCAGATGCGGGAAGACATAGGTGCCGAGCGAATCGACAATGCGCTTGGCATCATCGGCGCTGACCTTCTGGTTCTCGACGTAGTACTTGCGCGCCCACTCCTCCTGGTGGGTATTCACCCACTGGTAGGCGCGAATATATGCGGCGACCAGTGCTCGGGTCGCCGCGGCCTTGGCCGGATCCGTCACCACGCTGCGGCGCGCGTACAAGTAGGCGAGGCCGCTGTAGATGCCGGTGGTCTCCGAATCCGGGATCAGCGATGCTCCGGGGGTGCGCAGCAGCCGGGTGACATTCGGCTCTATCAGTGGCGCGACATCCACCTGCCCGGTGCGCACCGCATCCAGGAATTCCGCGAGCTGCAACCGAACCAGTTGCACGTCAGCGGGCTTCAGCCCGGCCTTGGCCAAGGCCCGCAGTACCGCGGCCTGTTGGGCGGTGCCTTCGGCGTAGGCGATCTTCTTACCCTTGAGATCGGCGAGCGTGGCGACCGTCTTGCCGGGTGCCACCGCGAGTTTCAATGCGGTGGGATTGGTTTGGTAGGCGGCGATGATCGGCACATCCTGCCCGGCCACCTGCGCGTGAATCGGCGGAACATCGCCGACCGTCGCGACATCGGCGGCGCCCGCACGGAAGGCCTCCAGAATTGCCGGTCCGCCGACGAAATTGGCGAATTCCACCTTGAACGCCAACTTGTCGAGCTCGCCAGAGAACTGCAGCACCGACTTGAACCGCTCGGACTGATCGGCGAGCACGAGCTTGGTGCCGGCGGGGATTTCGGTGGGCAGCGGGGCGTCGGTCTTACCGACCGGCTTATCGTCGCTCGCGCAGCCGGTCACACCCAGGCTCGCAACGGTCGCCGCAGTGAGCAACGCGGCGATTGTGCGGCCGCGCAGGCCGGTCAGGAACGTACGTGGTCGGAACATGCGGTGATTGAATCAAGACGAAACCGGCGCGCATACGGTTTGCCTTGGCCTGATTCCAACTCGGCGTCCGATTCGAATTCAGCGCGGTGCCGCCGCGGAGATCGTCGCGCGCACCTGATCCTGATATCGCTGGATGAACGGCAGGATCTGCTGGTCGATGATCTTGTTGTACTCCTCGGGGCGCTGCATCGGATTGGCGTGCCCGGTATTTCGCGGCATGACGACCAGCAGCGAGCCATCGACGCCACCGGCCCGCTCGACCAGCACCTGATGGGAGTACTCGACATCCACCACCCGGTCGTTATCCGGATCGCGCGGGCGAATGAAGACGATGGCCGGGCGCGGTTTGCCCTCGGCGGGCCGGGACAGCGCGCGCAGATCGTTGATGGCACCGCCAGCCACGATCGCCAGGAACTGCGTCTCGATCAGGCCGTTGCTGGCCGCGTCTTTGGAGAACACCTTCTCGCGCAACACTTCTTCGACGACGTCGCGCAATGGCTCGAGCCGGACCCCGGGCAGCCCATTGGCCCCGCGATCGACGAATCGGTCACGGCGCGCATAGGTTTCGACCGCAAGCCGCAGGGTACGGCTCTCCCGAGCCCCCGGCAGCCAGCCCATCCAGCGCACCATATCCTCGCCCGCGCCGCGACTCTCCGGACGCACCGCATTCAAATCCACCGGGGTGCAGTCCAGGATCACCCCGACCAGGCGCAGGTCGCTGTCGAGGTGGACATGCCGCGCGACCTCGAGCGCGATCACCCCGCCCATACTGTGTCCGACCAGCACGATGTTCTTCAGCCCCGACATCTGGGCGGCGCGGATGATCAGATCCGCGATCACCTTGGTGTCGATACCTTGATTGTCGTATTTGATGGCCCACACCACGCCCATATCGCTGAGGGCGGGCAGTGCGGCCGCGGTATTGCTGGCATTGAGCCCACCCAGACCGACCATATCGACGACGACGGTGTCCCAGTCCCGATCGTGCGCGGGGGTGGCGATAGGCAGGACCGCGGGTTCGGTGCGCGCGAGCCGATCGCGTTCCGGGGTGACGTCGTGCACCCAGTACTGGGCGAACACGATAAGCCCAGTGAGCAATATCAAGGCGACCCGCAGCAGCGCCAACCTGGTACGACGCAACGTCTGCCACCCGTGCCCGAGACGAGTCTCCCGAAGCCGAGCCCTCCGTCGCGCGTCATCCCAGTCCGAGACGGTGGACGGGTGCCGATCGTCCAACGGCGACATCTATTCCACTGTAGGTACGGTTCGCGAGTGCTGCCAGGCGAGTACGCGCTCCCGCCACCGAGCCGCAGGCGGTCATATTCGCCGACAGCCCTACGACCAGCAGATCGAGGTCGCAGAACTGAGCACAGCTCGAGCGCTGGAATCTGGTGCCTGCCTCCAGCCCACCGCGGACCAACCCGGCCTCAGAGACCTACCAGCGCAGCGAAGTCCGAACCCGGAGTAAACCAACCCGGTGCAGCGGCAGTGAACCGCTCACGTTCCCACGCCCCCGCACCCGCGGGCACCGCACCGACCAACTCCACTCCGGTAACCCGAGGCAGATCAGTGCGATTGCACTCTTCGGCCAGCCCCGGTGAACCGGGCCAGGAACCGATCACCAGCCCCGCACAGCGGACACCGGCGGATGACAGTGCGCGCGTGGTCAATTCGCTGTGGTTGAGGGTGCCGAGCCCGGCCGCCGCGACCACCAGCACCGGGGCATCGAGCTTCTGCGCCAGCTCGAGCAGCGTGAATTCGCCGAGGCGGACCAGCAATCCGCCTGCCCCTTCGACCAAGGTCAGGTCCGCATCGGCGAGGGAATCGATGGCGGCGGCGGTTCCAGTCAGCGTCAACAGCGGCTGCCCGCACCGATGCGCGGCGGTATCCGGAGCCAGCGGATCGGGATAGCGGGCAATCTCGACCGTTCTCGTCACGCCGGTGAGGCGTTCGATTTCGGCGAGATCCCCGGGCTCGCCCGGTGCCACACCTGTCTGGGCCGGTTTGCACACGGCTACCGACCGACCGGCGGCCAACGCGGCAGCGGCGAGCGCGGCGGTCACCACGGTCTTGCCGACCTCCGTCGACGTACCGGTCACGAACAGCACACTCATGCGCTCACCAATCCGCGCGCCCGCGTCAGCACCTCGCCGAGAACTGTTGCGATGGTGGCGAGTTCGTCGGGAGTCAGATTCGCGCGTGCGGTGAGCCGCAGCCGCGATGTCCCCTCGGGCACCGTCGGCGGACGGAAGCAGCCGACGTCGAGTCCACGTTCGCGGCATGCCTGCGCGGCGTCATAGGCGACCTGCGCCTCGCCAAGCACCACCGAGACAACCGCCGAATCCGGTTCCGCCACACCGGCAATGCGCGCGATATCGGCGGCCCGCTCCAACACTCGCCCGGCCAGCTCGGGCTCCCTACGCAATATCCGCAGCGCCGCCCGCGCCGCACCGACGGCGGCGGGTGCGAGCCCGGTATCGAAAATGAATGTGCGCGCCGCATCGATCAGATGCGCACGCACTCGCTCGCTCGCCAATACCACGCCACCTTGTGCGGCAAGGGCTTTCGACAGGGTCGCGGTCACGACGAGATCCGGTTCCCCCGCCAATCCGACCTCGTGCACCAGCCCGCGCCCACCCGCGCCGCGCACACCGAGCCCGTGCGCCTCATCCACGATCAACACCGCACCATTGGCCCGGGTGACGCGATGCAATTCGACCAGCGGCGCCAGATCACCATCGGCGCTGAACACCGAATCGGTAAGTACCAGTGCCCGTTGCTCACTGCGCTCGGCCAGCAACCGCTCGACCGCCTCGACATCGCGATGCGGCGCGATCTCCACCCGCGAGCGCGAGAGTCGGCAGGCATCAACCAGCGAAGCGTGACTGCCCGCATCGGAGACGACCAGCGCACCCCGCCCGGCGAGTGCGGTCACCACGCCAAGATTGGCGGCATAGCCGGAGGCGAAGACCAAACCGGCCTCGGCGCCGACGAATTCGGCGAGTTCGGTCTCGAGCAGCTCGTGTTCGGCCGTGGTCCCGGTGACGAGCCGAGATCCGGTCGATCCGGTGCCCCAGCGGCGCACGGCGTCGATCGCGCCCTCGATCACCTCCGGATGACGCACCAGCCCCAGGTAGTCATTGGAGGCGAGGTCGATCGACGGCGACTGTGCCGCACGAGGTCGAAGCTCACGGCGCAACCCGACGCGCACGCGCTCGGCGGCGCGTTCGTCAAGCCAGCCCAACGGATCGGTAGTCACAGCTCCGCAGCATACTTGAACACCGTTCAGGGCGCCTGTCCCGGGTCAGGTGCGGTACCGTGGGAGCCAATCGTTGTAGGTCGCCACCGACCAACGGTGGCGCGGCATTTCCGCCAAAGGGAGCAGGGCCGGATGCCACGGTGGGCGATAGTCGTCGAAGAGACAACAGGTTCCGGCGATCACAAGCGTTGGTCGCCTCGGGTACTCGCGGAGGTGGTCGGCACTCGCGAGCAGGCCCTGACCAAATTGCACTCGCTCGTGCGCACCTTCACCCCGCAGCATCCGAGACTTCCTGGCCGCCGGATCCTGCTGCGCGACGGCGACACCTATCTGCTGATCGCCTGCGGCTGGGCCGATGACTACCACTGCGTCTTCCGGATCTGGGAGATCGTCTCCGACACCGACCGTCCCCAGAGCGCGGGAACCGAACACAGCATCCACAAACGCGCGTGACCCATCAGGCCTGGGCGGCGGCGACCATACCGGCGGTTATGCGTCCGATGTCCTCGGTCGTGCTGATGAAGGGCGGCATGGTGTAGATCAGATCGCGGAACGGGCGCAGCCAGACGCCCGCTTCCACGGCGGCATGAGTGGCCTTGCGCATATCCACCGGATGATCGAGTTGCACGACGCCGATCGCGCCGAGCACCCGCACATCCGCCACCCCGGGCAGCGAACGCGCCGGGGTCAGACCGGTTTCCAGTTCCGATTCGATCCGGCTCACCTCGGCGCGCCAATCCCGTTGCAGCAGTAATTCGATCGAGGCCACGGCCACCGCGCAGGCCAGCGGATTGCCCATGAACGTCGGACCGTGCATGAGCCCGCCGTGCTCGGCGCTGATGGTCTGCGCGATCCGGGAGGTGCACAGCGCCGCGGCCAAGGTCAGATATCCACCGGTGAGCGACTTGCCGACACACATCACATCCGGACTCACCCCGACGTGATCGGCCGCGAAAAGCGCTCCGGTGCGCCCGAATCCGGTGGCGATCTCATCGAAGACCAACAGCACCCCGTACTGATCGCTCAGCCGCCGCAGATCGGTCAGATACTGCGGATCGTGCCAGCGCATCCCGCCCGCGCCCTGCACGACCGGCTCCACGATGACGGCCGCGAGTTCGTCGGCATGCCCGGCCAGCAACCGTTCGAACTCGGCCACATACTCGGCCGAATACTCGCGTGGTGGCGCCGGGGCGAAGATCTGCTCGGCGAGCACATCGGTCCACAGTGCGTGCATGCCCCCCTGCGGGTCGCACACGCTCATCGGGGTGAAGGTGTCGCCGTGATACCCGCCGCGCCAGGTGAGCAGCCGCCGCTTCTCCGGCTTACCCGCCGCGCGCCAGTACTGCAGACACATCTTCACCGCGACCTCGACCGATACCGAACCGGAGTCGCACAGGAAAACCTTGTCCAGTCCGGCGGGCGTCAGCTCGACGAGCAGTGCGGCCAGCCGGGCCGCCGGTTCATGGGTGAGCCCGCCGAACATCACATGACTCATCCGCTGCGACTGCGCCACCAGCGCGGCATCCAGCACCGGATGCCGATAACCGTGGATGGCGGCCCACCACGAACTCATCCCGTCGACCAATTCCCGACCGTCGGCGAGGGTCAGCCGAGTTCCGGAAGCACCGGAAACCACCAGCGGTTCGGTCGTCGCAGGGAAGCCACCGTAGGGATGCCAGACGTGTTCGGCGTCGATGGCGCTGATTTGGTCGGAGGTCAATGCCACAGGATTCCTCGCGGTCGCGTGACGGCCCAGCAGGGCTTGAACGGTGTTCAAGTTACCACTCGAGCTGCGCGCGCACGATCCCGCGTCGAATTCCGCGCCGACGGGAGCGTTCCGACGTATCCTTTGACTCAGTCAAAGATTGGGAGCCGCCGTGACCACTGTTGCCGCCGCCGATATCGACGCCGTGCGCGAATTCAACCGCCGCTACACCCGAGTCATCGGGGTACTGCGCGAGGGCCTGTTGGACAGCGAATATTCACTCACCGAAGCGCGAATCATGTTCGAACTGGCCAACTCCGGCGCCAGCGAGGTCGTCACCCTGCGACGCACGCTCGACCTGGACCCCGGCTATCTGAGCCGCATCCTGACCCGCTTCGAAAAGGACGGACTGGTCCAACGCAATCGCTCCGAATCCGACGGGCGACGCCAAGAGGTCCGGCTCACCGAACGCGGCAGGGAGATCTTCGCCGTGCTCAATCGGCGCTCGAGCGCCGAAGTCGGCTACCTGCTCAATGCGCACAAACCGGCCGAGCGCGCACGACTGATCACCTCGATGCGCACCATCCAGCGCATTCTCGACGGACCGAGCCGAGGCGAAGTGGTGCTGCGCGCCCCGAAACCAGGAGATTACGGCTGGGTCATCCAGCGCAATGCGGCGCTCTACGCCGCCGAATACGGGTGGGACGCCAGCTACGAGGCACTGGTGGCCCGGATTGTCGCCGACTATCTGGACGACCACGACGAGCGTCGCGAAGACGCCTGGATCGCCGAATACGACGGCGAGCCGGTGGGCTGTGTCTTCTGCGTCGCGGAGAACGAGACCACGGCGCGTCTGCGGCTACTGCTCGTCGAGCCGACCGCGCGCGGCCTCGGCGTCGGCTCCGCACTGGTCGAACGTTGCGTGCGATTCGCCACCGAGGTGGGCTACCGCGACATGGTGCTGTGGACCAACGACATCCTCACCTCGGCGCGACATATCTATCAGCGCGCGGGTTTCGAACTCGTGGAATCGAATCCGCACCACAGCTTCGGCCACGATCTGGTCGGCCAGACCTGGCGACTGGCACTGCCGACGCGGCAGTGAAACCGGCCCCGACCAGGTCTGACTCGCCAGGCCGCAACCACCCGCACGGCGGGCATTCCGGCTGGCGCTAGTGTCGTTGACATGGCTCAGCCCGACGCAGCGCCCGGTGAGGTGACACCCCTCGGTGTCTGGCCAGGAACCGCCTACCCATTGGGCGCCACCTACGACGGCGCGGGCACCAATTTCTCGGTGTTCTCCGAGGTTGCCGACGCGGTCGAACTGTGCCTCATCGCCAGGGACGGCACCGAAACCAGAGTGCCGTTGGAAGAGGTCGACACCTACGTCTGGCACGCCTATCTGCCCACTATCGGACCGGGCCAGCGCTACGGCTTCCGAGTGCACGGACCCTACGATCCCGCGCACGGATTGCGCTGCGATCCAAGCAAACTGCTGCTCGATCCCTACGGCAAGGCCTTCGACGGCGAATTCGACAACGACTCCGCGCTCTACACCTACGGCCAGGATTCGCTGGGGCACACCATGACCGGCGTGGTGATCAACCCGTTCTTCGACTGGGGCGCCGACCGTCCGCCGAATCGTCCCTACCACGAAACGGTCATCTACGAGGCGCACGTCAAGGGCATGACGATGACCCATCCGGAAATTCCGGAGGAATTGCGCGGCACCTACGCGGGTATCGCGCATCCGGCGATCGTGGCACATCTGAAGGAACTGGGCATCACCGCGATCGAGCTGATGCCGGTGCACCAATTCCTGCACGACCGCGTCCTTTTGGATCAGGGCCTGCGAAACTACTGGGGCTACAACAGCTTCGGCTATCTCGCCCCGCACAACGAATACGCCGCGAGCCCGCGCGGCGGCGCCGCGGTCACCGAATTCAAGGCCATGGTGCGGGCGCTGCATGCGGAGGGCATCGAGGTGATCCTCGATGTCGTCTACAACCACACCGGCGAGGGCAATCACCTCGGGCCGACCCTGGCCTTCCGCGGCATCGACAATGCCGCCTACTATCGCCTGGTCGACGAGGACCCATCGCACTACATGGACTACACCGGCACCGGTAACAGCCTGAACGTGCGCCATCCGCATACCCTGCAGCTGATCATGGACTCGCTGCGGTACTGGATCCTGGATATGCACGTCGACGGCTTCCGCTTCGACCTCGCCGCCACGCTGGCCAGGGAACTGCACGATGTCGACCGGCTCTCCACCTTCTTCGATCTGGTGCAACAGGATCCGGTGGTCAGCCAGGTCAAGCTCATCGCCGAGCCGTGGGATGTCGGCGAGGGCGGCTACCAGGTCGGCAATTTCCCCGGCCAGTGGACCGAATGGAACGGCAAGTACCGCGACACCGTTCGCGACTACTGGCGCGGTGAACCCGCCACCCTGGGCGAATTCGCCTCCCGGCTGACCGGATCCTCGGATCTGTACGAGGCGACCGGGCGCAGGCCGAGCGCGAGTATCAACTTCATCACCGCGCACGACGGCTTCACCCTGCGGGATCTGGTGTCCTACAACGAGAAACACAACCAGGCCAATGGCGAGGGCAATCGCGACGGCGAAAGCTACAACCGCTCCTGGAACTGCGGGGTGGAGGGACCCACCGACGATCCCGAGATACTCGCATTGCGCGCCAAGCAGAGTCGCAATCTGCTGGCCACGCTGGTGCTCAGTCAGGGCACCCCGATGCTCGCGCACGGCGACGAGATGGGGCGAGCACAGCAGGGCAACAACAATGTCTACTGCCAGGATTCACCGCTGGCCTGGATGGATTGGTCACTGATGCGGACGAATTCGGACCTGTTCGAATTCACCAAGCGGGTGATCGCACTGCGCACCGCGCACCCGATATTCCGACGCCGCCGATTCCTCGCGGGCCGACCGATCCGATCGAAAGACCATGCCCGCGATATCGCCTGGCTCACCCCGGCGGGTGAGGAGATGACACCCGCGGACTGGGACAGCGGCTTCGGCAAATCGCTGACGGTTTATCTCAACGGCCTCGGCATCAACGAACCCGGACCGCGCGGCGAGCGCATCACCGACGATTCGTTCCTGCTGTGCTTCAACGCCCATGACAGCGGCCTGGACTTCGCGTTGCCGAACTCCGACTACGGCACGCAATGGGCTGTCGCACTGGATTGTTCGGCACCCGACGGCCGCGCCGATGCCACCTATCCGGCGGCGAGCACGATCGCCGTCCCCGCCCGTTGTCTGCTCGTCCTGCACTGCCCCGCATAACCGAAACCGCCGATGACCGAGACGCCGAAGATCGAGACGCGCAAGTCCGATATGCAGACCCAACACACCGATCCCATCTCCCGCGGCCGCACTCCGGCCCGGCAGACACCGGTCCGCAGCACCTACCGACTCCAGCTGCGCCCCGACGCGTTGACCTTCACCGATGCCCGCGCCATCGCGGAATACCTACAGCAGCTGGGTATTTCGCATCTGTACCTGTCGCCGATCCTCACCGCGACGGTCGGCTCGACACACGGCTACGACGTCACCGATCCCACCACGGTTTCGGCGGCCCTCGGCGGCCCGGCCGGACTCAAGGCGCTCGCGGACGAAGTGCGTAGCCGCGGTATGGGTTTGATCGTCGATCTGGTACCCAACCATGTCGGCGTGGCCGACCCCCGGCAGAACCCGTGGTGGTGGGATGTGCTGCGCAACGGCCGCCAATCGCAGTTCGCGCACTTCTTCGATATCGACTGGAGTGCGGGCAACGGCGCGGGCGGTCGGCTGGCGCTACCGGTGTTGCAGAGCGAAAACGATCCGGCCGCGCTGACGGTGGACCGGTCCGGTTCGGAACCGATGCTGGCACTGCACGATCTGCGCTTCCCCATCGCGGCGGGCACCGACGGCGACAACGCGCTGCGCATTCACGACAAACAGCATTACCGGCTGGTCAGCTGGAAGGCCGGGCTGTGCACGTACCGGCGGTTCTTCGCGGTCGGCAGCCTGGCCGCGGTGCGCCAGGAGGATCCCGAGGTCTTCGAGATCACCCACCGCGAGCTGGCCGCATGGTGTGAACACGATCTGATCGACGGTGTCCGGGTCGATCATCCGGACGGATTGTCCTATCCCACCGCCTATTTGACGAAGCTGCGTCGGCTCATCGGCCCGCACCGGCTACTACTCGTGGAAAAGATCCTCGCCAACCGGGAACCGCTGGATGCGACGCTGCCGGTCGACGGCACCACCGGTTACGACGCCCTCGCCGATTACGGCGGCGTCCTGATCGACCCCGACGGCGAGCAGACGCTGACCGAACTGTCGCGCAAACTCGCCGGGCACGGCAGCGACCGCGCCTGGATCGGCGAGACCGAACATCGCATCAAACGCGCGGTGGCGGAGAATATTCTGGCCCCGGAGATCCGGCGCCTGGTCGCCGCGATCAAGCGTGACGCACATGCCGAAAGCTTCGACACCATGGCATTGACCAATGCCACCATCGAGGTGCTTGCCTTCATGCCGGTCTACCGGGTGGATTACGCGCCGCTGGCCGGTATGACCGGCGCGGTGGTCGCCGAGGTGGAGAAGCGCAATAGCGAGCTGACGGCGCCGCTGAGCGTGCTGGTGGCGGCGCTGGCATCCGACGGCGAGGCGGCGGTTCGATTCAGTCAGGTCTGCGGTGCGATCACCGCCAAGGCCGTCGAGGACACCATGTTCTATCAGGCGGCGCGGCTGGTATCGCTGCAGGAGGTGGGCGGCAATCCGGCCCGATTCGGCCACTCGCTCAACGAATTCCACCTCTCCAACAGTGAGCGCGCGCAACGCTGGCCCGCCACCATGACCACACTCTCGACACACGACACCAAGCGCGGTGAGGATGTGCGGGCCCGGATCGGGGTGCTGTCTCAGGCCGCGGAGAGCTGGGCGCGTGCCGTCGAATCCTGGCAGGAGATCACCCCCGGTCCCGACGGTGCGACGACATTGTTCCTGTTGCAGAACATGTTCGGTGTCTGGCCCGCCGATGGCCGCCCGGCCTCCTCGGTGGCCGGACTGCGGGAACGACTGCATCTGTTCGCGGAGAAGGCGATTCGCGAGGCCGGGGTCCATACCTCCTGGGAGGAGCCGGATGCCGAATTCGAGACCAAGGTACACAGCTGGCTCGACGCGGTGATCGACGGGCCGGTCGGCTCCGAAATCGGTGATCTGGTACACGAACTCGCCCCGCACGCCTGGTCGGATTCGCTGTCACAGAAGCTGCTACAGCTGTGCGGACCCGGAATTCCGGATATCTATCAGGGCTGCGAGCTCTGGGAGGACACGCTCGTCGATCCGGACAATCGCCGCCCGGTGGACTTCGCGGCCCGGGCCGGGCTGCTGCAATCACTCACCGGCACACCGGCTTTGGACACCACTGGCGCGGCGAAGATGTGGATCGTCGCGTATGCGCTGTGGTTGCGCCGCGAACGCCCGGACTGTTTCGTCGGCGGCACCTACCTGCCCTTGTTCGCCACTGGCGAGCAGGAGAGCAGACTGGTCGCCTACGCGCGTGGCCGGGCCGGAGAGACGCCCGAGGTGATCGTGGCCGCCACCCGGCACAGCCTCGGTCTGGCCGAAACCGGGTGGGCCGATACCACTTTGGAGCTGCCGCAGGGCAATTGGACCGATCGGCTGACCGGCCATACCTTCCAGGGCCGGGCCCGATTGGAAAAGCTTTTTGCCCGGCTGCCGGTGGCGCTACTGGTGCGCTGACGGCTCCTCCGGCGTGATGGCGGTTACCGTGCCGATCTTCTCGATCAGCGTCTCGGGGACCATCCCGTCGTTGTCCTTCAGCCAGCGCCCCAGATTCGCGGGTCGGTAATCCGTGGCGTCCTGCACGGTGGAGGCCAGGCGCACGCCGCGGTCCCCGTCGGTGTACAGCCGCCGCCAGGAGTCCCAGTAGAACCGCGGGTTGCGCGGCTGACGAATGGTGCGCAGCACATTGAGGATTCGGTATCCGATGCCGAGTGAGCGATGCAATTCCATATGCTTCGCCCCCGCGGCCGCGCACCGCTGGGACAGGCCCTCCAACCGGTCGCGGTCGAAGGCGAGCCCGACCGCCTCGGCCTGCTCGACCATCCAGCGCAACGTGATATCGGAGAGTCCGCACTCCTGATAGCCGCCGCCGATATCGCTGTGCACGCCCTCGAACCAGACCTGCTTCACCCGGTCGTAGTTGTGGGAGTACTTCACGTCCGGCTCGATCGGCACCTCCCAGAGGCACGGTTCGAAATTGCGCCGCCGCTCGTCGAGCGCCAGCGCCTGCCGCGCACAGTAGACATTGCGTCCGAGTTTCACATCGTGGAACCGGTGCCGCAGCGAGGTCAGTCCGGGCACGCCCAGTGCGCCGACGGTATCGAAGACCCCGATGAAGTCGATCTTGGCCGGGGTGTCCCAGCAGTTCTGCTTGCGGAAGTCGATCCACTCCTGCGGTTCCTTCGGATCCGGGTTCTCCGGGGTCCGCGGCGGCGCGGGCTGATGGTGAATTCGCAAGGCGTCCGGATACTTTCCCTCGATCATCGCATCCGGTGTCATGATCCCGATGCGGCCGATCAGACCGGCCAGGCTACGCGCGGTGAACGCACCGCGACTGAAACCGAAGATGTAGATCTCGTCGCCCGGCTGCCAGTTCAGTGCCAGATGCCAGTACGCCGAGGACAGATTCGCCTCGAGTCCGAGTCCGAACGCACCACCCATCAGGCGATCGGCCAGGAAGCCGCGCGCCCCAGGCCCGGATACGTAGCTGACCCACTGCTGGATCGGCTCGCCCGACGGTCCCGGCGCCTCGTACCGAATCGTCTGCGCGATCTTGATGATATTCGATACCGTGTTGCTGGATTCGGCCTTCCATGTGCCGTCGCAGCAGACCACCAGTCGTTTCATGGGTGAATCCTCCGCCCCGATTACCGTCGAAACCTGCGTACTCGACTACCCGAATCATCGATGCGTCGGCTGCGGATGTTAATGAAAATATTGCCTTTCAACGCAAAAGGCCTGCGCCGAGCGGGATTTTCGCGAGTATCCTGGCGCGGCTACAACCAGATGGGGTCACCGAAGACCGCACCCATATCGTCGGTCTCCGGCGAAGTCGCCGTGACATACGTGTATTGCCGCAATGTCACCGGAGCGGTGCAGGTATCGACCTTGATATGGAAGTCCCGGACCACTGTCTGGATGAGCTTGCCCGGAATGATTTCTTTCTCCGCCATGGGTACATCGGCGATCTCACCAGGGGAGAGATTCACTGTGACCACCGGGTTGGGGTTTATCAAGATCCGATCGGCTGCCGTCGAAGCGCCGATGAAACGGGTGTCGGTCACTCGGGGTTCGGTCGGCGGTTACGGTGGGCAGATGCTCCACGGAAGAGAAGTCGAACTAGCTCGGATCGATCGGCTTCTCGAGGCGGCTCGCACCGGACGCAGCGGGGCGCTCGTGGTGCGCGGGGAGCCGGGGATCGGTAAGACGGCATTATTGGATTATGCGGCGGCGCAGGGTATTCCGGCGGTGCGCAGTGCCGGAATCGAGTCCGAGGCGGAGTTGCCGTTCGCGGGGCTGCATCTGCTGATCAAGCCGGGGATGGCACTGGTGGACCGGTTGCCCGCGCCCCAGCGGGACGCGTTGCACGGGGCATTCGGTCTGGCGCAACATGATCCGGCGGATCGGATGTTGATCGGATTGGCGGTGCTGTCGCTGCTGGCCGAGGAGGCGGCCGAGGGGCCGCTGCTGTGTCTGATCGATGACGCGCATTGGCTGGATCGGGCGACGGCTGAGACGCTGCTGTTCGCGGCGCGGCGACTCGATGCCGAAGGCGTGCTGATCATCTTCGCGACCCGCGCCGGCGAGCAGGATTTTCCCGCGCCCGGCCTGCCCGAACTCACGCTGACCGGCTTGACGCAGGAGTCGGCGGCCGCGCTGGTGGACAGTCGCGGTCCGGATCTTTCGCCCGCCATCCGCTACCGGTTGCTGGCCGAGGCGGGCGGCAATCCGCTCGCGCTGCTGGAGTTGCCCGCCGTTTTGGCCGCCGAGGGTGCTGAATCAGGTCACGGGCCGAATCCGCTGCCGCTGACCCAGCGGCTCCAGGTGGCATTTCACGGCCAAGTGTCCAGGCTGCCCGCGGCCACCCGGACCTTGCTCCTGATTGCGGCCGCGGCGGGCACCAACGATCTCACCATTGTGCTGCGCGCCGCCGAGGCACTCGGGGCCCAGCTGCCGGACCTGCAACCGGCCGCGGATGCCGGGCTGATCGGTAGCGATGGAGTGAGCGTGAATTTCCGCCACCCCCTGCTGCGTTCGGCCGTCTACCAGGGTGCGCCGCTGACGCAGCGGCTCGCCGCGCATGCCGCCCTCGCCGCCGCACTGACCGAGCCCGAGGATGCCGACCTACGCGCCTGGCACTTGGCCTCGGCGGCGACCGGACCGGATGAGACCACCGCCGCAGCGCTCGAGGACACGGCCGATCGGGCCCGGCGGCGCAGCGGCTATTCCGGGGCCGTGGCCGCCTACGAACGCGCCGCGGGTTTGAGCACCGACGCCTTCGCCCGGGTCCGGCGACTGGTGGCGGCCGCCGAAACCGCCAGCGAAGCGGGCCAATTGGACCGCGCGAGCCGACTGGCCGATCGCGCGTCCGGATTGAGCACCGACCGAATGCTCAGCGCCCGACTGGATCTGGTGCGGGCCACCGCGGAATTCGGTGCGGGCAAACCACTCTCGGCACACCAACTGCTGCTCGCGGGCGCCGAGCTGGTGCGTACCGACGATCCGGCCCGCGCCGCGCGCATCCTCATGCAGGCGGTGCATACGGCCTGGTACCTCGGCACACCGGAACTCGCGGAGATCGCCGCGCACATCAACGCATTGGACCTGCCCGACACCGAACCGATGACACCCATCGCCCACTACACGGTCGCGGGCATCGACAGCAGATTCACCATCGACCTGCGCGACGCGGCCGCCGCCGCCCGCCGCAACGGCGCCGACAGCCCACGCGATCTGGTGCAGATGTGCGGTGTCGGGCTGGTCGTCGGGCAGGATGAGCAGGTCGCGGAGCTGGCGCAGACCCTCATTGCCGAATGCCGCGACCAGGGCCGCATCGCACTGCTGCCGACCCTGCTGTTCTTCCGCGCCGAGACCGAACTCTTCCTCGGCCGACCGCGCGAGGGTCGCATCGCCGCGCTCGAAGGGCTGCGGATCGCCGAGGATATCGGGCAGCGGCATTGGATCAGCCAGATGTCGAGCTACCTTGCATATCTGGCGGCATTGGAGGGGCGTGAACAGGAATGCCGAGAGTCGGTCGATCGCGCCCTCGCCGAGGAACTGGGTGGTGCGGCCGCGCCGGGCGCACCGTGGACGCTGGCGGCGCTCGGCGTACTCGATCTCGGGCTCGGCAAGGTCGACAGCGCGCTGTCCCGGCTGGAACTGCTGACCGCGGAACCCGCCCGCCACCACGTGATCGGTCTGCGCGCCCTACCGGACCTGATCGAGGCGGCGGTGCGCATGGGCAGCCCGGCGCGCGCGGGTGACGCACTGGATCGGCTGCGCGGCTGGGCCACGGCTTCGCGACAAGAGTGGGTCAGCGCGCTCGTCGAGCGCTGTCTGGCTTTGACCGGCCCGGAGGCCGATGCGGAGGCCCACTTTCAAGCCGCGCTCGAACGCGGCGGACGTCCCGTCGAACTGGCGAGAACCCAATTGCTTTTCGGTGAATGGCTACGCCGCAACCGTCGAAAGACCGAGGCGCGCAACCACCTTCAGCCTGCCCTGGAGACCTTCGACCGCCTCGATGCGACTCCGTGGGCCGACCGAACCCGCACCGAACTGGCTGCCCTCGGCGTCGGCACCACAAGCCGCCCGACCACCGGCGTCCTGGCCCGTCTCACCCCGCAGGAACTCCAGATCGTCCGCCTCGCCGCCCAAGGAATGTCCAATCGCGACATCGCCGCCCAACTCTTCCTCAGCCCCCGCACCGTAGGCCACCACCTCTACAAGGCCTACCCCAAACTCGGTGTCCTCTCCCGCACCGAACTCACCAGCCTCCCCCTCGACGTCGCCTAGGCGCCGCGATCAAGATCAGGTGGCACTGGTGGCGGGGCTTCTCGGCCGATGCCGCCATAGTTTCCACCTGATCTTGAAATGGGGTGGCGTCCATGGCCACGCTGACTGTTGGGTGGCTGTGGTTGCGTATGGGCCTGGGTGTCTCGGGCAACCATTCGACCAAGAGTCACTCGCCTCAGCTGGGCGACAATCCGCGTTGGGCCTACGCCCGGCAGTGCGCGCCGACTCGGCCGACGATCCAGCGGCCGGTTCCGACTCCGGCGGCGACCAGCACGGCGACCTGCAGCGATCCGGTGATCAGCGTGAGGACCAGGCAGACGACCAGCGCGAGGGCGAGCGCCTCGAGTTTGTACATCGGCCACGCGCTGCCAGCGATATCTACCGCCGTCGGGCGGGGCTGAAGGGGGACCACTGCCATGTCGTCAGGCTACACGGATAGGGAAGTTCGGGCCACCTAACATTTTGCCGGGAACAGAGGCGGGCTTTGCGTTGTTGCCGGTGTCATGCCATTGACAGGTGAGTACGCACCGAGCACATCCGATTGGGCCCGTGAGCAGGCCGAGCTGATCGAGAATTCCGGCGGCACCGAGGGCCTGACGCTGCAGGGCAAGCCCGTCATCGTCCTGACCACCAAGGGCGCGAAGACCGGGCTGCTGCGCAAGACCGCGCTGATGCGGGTCGAGCACGACGGCGAATACGCGGTCGTCGCCTCGCTGGGCGGCGCGCCGAAGCATCCCGTCTGGTACTGGAATATCAAGGCCGAGCCGCATGTCGAGCTGCGCGACGGCACCGTGAACAAGGACTACACCGCACGCGAGGTCTTCGGCGAGGAGAAGGCGCTGTGGTGGGCTCGCGCGGTCGAGGTCTGGCCCGATTACGCGAATTACCAGACCAAGACGAACCGTGAGATTCCGGTTTTCGTCCTGACTCCGCGGTAGCTCGCGCCGGGAAACCGGGCGTTCGCCCGCCTCCGACTCCCACCCGCCGCGTCCGCTCGACGCGGCGGGTGGCAGCATATTTCGAGTGTCCAATCCGCTTGAACTTCTCGACGACCAGTCCACATCCCGTCCCGCGCTGACCGCGGATGAGATCGACGCCGCCGCCAAGCGAATTGCCGACATTATCGAGCCCACCCCGCTGCAGCACAGTCCCCGGCTTTCCGCGCTGACCGGGGCGCAGGTCTATCTCAAGCGCGAAGACCTGACCGCCGTGCGTTCCTACAAGCTGCGCGGCGCCTACAACCTGATCGTGCAGCTCACCGATTCCGAGCGCGCAGCGGGCGTGGTCGCGGCCAGCGCCGGAAATCACGCCCAGGGCGTCGCCTTCGCCTGCAATGCGATGGGTATCCAGGGGCGCATTTACGTACCGACCACGACGCCGAAGCAGAAGCGCGACCGCATCCGGGTGCACGGCGGCGAATTCGTCGAGCTGATCGCGGTCGGCGAAACCTATGACGCGGCCGCCGCGGCCGCCGCCGAGGATGTCGAGCGCACCGGCGCGACCATGGTGCCGCCGTTCGACGATCCCCGCACCGCGGCTGGCCAGGGCACCATCGCGCCCGAATTCCTGGAACAGCTCGGCGGCCGGACCCCCGATCTGGTGGTCATCCCGGTCGGCGGAGGTGGCTGCCTTGCGGGTATCGGCACCTATCTGCGGGAGCGCTCACCGAGCACCGGCATCCTCGGTGTCGAACCGGCGGGCGCGGCCTCGATGACCGCCGCGCTGGTCGCGGGCGGCCCGGTGACGCTGCCGGAGATCGATCCGTTCGTCGATGGCGCCGCGGTGCGCCGGATCGGTCAGCTGCCCTACGCGGCGGTCTCCGGATTCGGCAGCCGGGTTGTTTCCCACGGTTCGCTGCCGCTGCTGACCGCGACCGAATCGCCAAGCGGCGCGGGCGCTTTCCGCATGATGCAGGTCGACGAGGGTGCGATCTGCACCACCATGCTCGAGCTGTACCAGAGCGAAGGCATCATCGCCGAACCCGCGGGCGCGCTGTCGGTGACGGCGCTGGCCGAAATCGCGATCGAACCCGGTTCGACGGTGGTGTGCCTGGTCTCCGGTGGCAATAACGATGTGTCCCGCTATGGCGAGATCATCGAGCGCTCACTGGTGCACCGCGGGCTCAAGCACTATTTCCTGGTGGACTTCCCGCAGGAGCCGGGCGCGCTGCGACGCTTCCTCAACGAGGTGCTCGGTCCTGACGACGACATCACCCTGTTCGAATACGTCAAGCGCAATAACCGGGAAACCGGTGCCGCGCTGGTCGGTATCGAGCTCGGTGCGCCGGACGGGCTCGGCCCGCTGCTGCAGCGGATGGAAGAGTCGCCGATCCAGTGCGAGCGGTTGGAACCGGATTCCCCGGCATACCGCTACCTCACCTGAGCGCCGAACCGACCTGAACATCCAGCTGTCGAGCCCGCCAGTGCCATCGTTCGACGAATGCCTCGATGCGAATCGCACTTGCGCTCCACTGCGCGAGCCTCATGATGGTCGACGCGTCGACCGCCGAGGTCTTCGCCACCGGCCGCGCGGACATGGTCCGCGCGGCCGCACTGTGAGCGTCAGAATTCCAGCGCTACAGGGCGACATTCGGAACGCGAAGGACCAGCACGACGCGGCGGTATCGCCGGACCGAGCAGGATCACAGTGCCAGAGGAGCGGATGTGGCGGTACAAGCCGCGCCGCTACGGCCGTCAGCTCGGACTCGCCCTGTGAGTGCAGAATCTGCTCCTCGATATGCCTACCGAGGCGAATAGTCTCTCCCATCGTCAGCGCGCTCGGCGCGCTGCCCGGCAGGTGATGGCGGGTCGTCGATTACGCGGCCTCGGGCGTCTCCACCGGTACGACGGACCGTCGCGTCGTGCGAAGGCCCTGCATGACCATCGGCAACAGCCAACCGGCCGCGGCCTGATCGAAGCTCAGCTGTGCGGCCGAGAGGCGGTTGTGCACGAATCCGACGGACAGGCCGAGGCGGGGTTCGGCCCAGCCGAAGGAGCCGCCGAGGCCGATGTGACCGAAGCCGCCGTATGCACCGGGCATCGGCAGTGAGTGGTAGCCAAGGCGCCACAGCATCGGCGCGTAGAACAGGGCGCGGTCGAGTCGGAAGGTCCGAATTCGACTGAGCGCCTTGATGGTTTGCGGTGTCAGGTACGGCACGCCGCCCGCCATACCGCCATTTGCCAGCGCCCCGTACATGGTGGCCAGGGCGGGGGCGGTGCAGACACCGTTGCCCGCACCGAGTTCGGTATCGAGGATCGGCGGCATTGCCCCCTCCAGGATGGTCTCCAGTCCGGGTAGGAACAGGCACCGGGCGGCCGCGCCGAGCGCGCCAGGCAGGCCATAGCTGCGACCCAAAACCCTTGTGCTGACCGGCTTTCCGATCAGACTTAGCTGAGACCCCGCCAACGGCGCATAGACGGTCGAGGATTGCGCGGACGGCTTGCCCAGGTGTAGGCCATCGATGCCGAGCGGCTCGGAAACCTCGGTGCGGAACAGCTCCGCCATTCCCTGACCGGTAATGGCGCGGGCCAATCCGGCGAGCAGCCAACCGAACGTGAGCGCGTGATAGGCGGGGGTGCCGAGCAGGCGATCGGGTTTCGCGGCGGCGAGGCGCTGCTCCATCAGCTGGTGGTCCAGCACATCCTCGAGTCCGGCCGCGATCGGGTTGAGGCCACCGAGTCCGGCGCTGTGCGTCATCACCTGACGAATGGTGATATCGCCCTTGCCGTTCTGGCCGAACTCCGGCCAGTACTCGGCCATCGGCGCTTCGTAGTCGAGCAGACCGCGATCGGCCAGCCGGTGAATGACCGTCGCGGTGATGCCCTTGGTGGCGGAGAAGATGATCGTGCCGGTGTCCTGGCTCCATGGCTTGTCGCCCGCGTTGCCGGTCCAGATGTCGACCAGCGGCTCACCGCGCAGGTGGACGGCCAACGCGCCGCCCGCCCCCCGACGGTGCCCGAAGACCTTCGCGAATGCGCGTACCAATGGTGCGAATTCGGCGGCGGCGCTGCCACCCATCCCATCGGGGAGATTCGCTAGATCCCCGGATGGAGCCACGTTGCTCATATTCCCAAGGTAGTGGCGCTGGTCACACTCGGCAATATTGTGTCTCGGACAGTTATATTCAGCATGTTTTCGGCAATCGCTATCCGAGCTGGGGTTCCGCTATGCGCCCGCGAGTATCACGAAGGAGTGCCCCGGTATCTCCGTCGCGGAGACGCCTTCGGTCGCCGGTTCCCACGACAGCAGCGAAAGACCGGCGATAGGCACGCTGACCTGCTCTTCGGAGAGATTGCACAGCAAAGTCAGCGGGCCACGATGCACCGCGATCCAGCGGGCGTGCTCGTCGTAGTCGACAGATACCTGGGTGAGCCACGGGTCCGTTATTTCGGCGCGCTCGCGTCGCAAACCGATCAGCGTTCGATAACAGGACAGCAGCCGTGCGTGGCGATCATGTTCGAGTTCGGACCAATCCAGCTTCGACCGAAGGAAGGTTGCGGGGTCCTGCGGGTCTGGAACCTCGTGACTGTCCCAGCCGTGTTCGGCGAATTCCTGCTTGCGGCCGGTCGCGGTGGCGGACGCGATCAACGGATCGGTATGCGAGGTGAAGAACTGGAACGGGGTGCGCGCGCCCCATTCCTCCCCCATGAACAGCATGGGCGTGTATGCCGAGAACAGCACCAGCGCGGCCTTGATCGCCAGCTGTCCGTCGGTCAGGTAGGCGCTTGGCCGGTCACCGATCGCCCGATTGCCGATCTGATCATGGGTGCAGGTGTAGGCGAGCAGCGCACTCGCCGGAATGAGTCGAGCGTCGATCGGGCGGCCGTGCACGCGACCGCGGAAGCTGGAGTAGGTTCCGGCGTGGAAGAATCCGCGCGTCAGTGTCTGGGCGAGACAGCGCAGCGAACCGAAATCGGCGTAGTAGCCCTGTCGCTCACCGGAAACCGCGGTGTGCACCGCGTGGTGCAGGTCGTCGTTCCATTGGCCGGTCAGGCCGTAACCACCCGCCGCGCGCGGGGTGATGAGACGCGGATCGTTGAGGTCGCTCTCCGCGATCAAGGTCAGTGGCCTATGCACATGTGCCGCAAGGGATTCGGTTTCGGCGGCCAGTTCGGCGAGCAGATGGGTGGCGGTGCGGTCGACGAGTGCGTGCACCGCATCCAGGCGCAGGGCGTCGATATGGAAATCGCGCAGCCAGCGCAGGGCGTTCTCGATTATGAAGCGGCGCACCGGATCCGAGGCGGGACCGTCCAGATTGAGGCTTTGCCCCCAGGTGTTGCGGCCCTCGGTCAGATAGGGCGCGAAGCGGGGCAGATAGTTGCCGGAGGGTCCGAGATGGTTGTAGACGACATCGAGGGCGACCGCCAAACCCTTTGCATGGCAGGCATTCACGAAGCGCTGCAAACCTTCCGGGCCGCCGTAGGGCTCGTGCACCGCATACCAGAGCACACCGTCGTAGCCCCAATTGTGGCTGCCGTCGAAGGCATTGACCGGCATCAACTCGACCATGGTGACGCCGAGTTCGACGAGATGGTCGAGACGCTCGGCGGCGGCGTCGAAGGTGCCCTCCGGGGTGAAGGTGCCCAGATGCAGTTCGTAGATGATCGCACCCGCCAGCGGGCGGCCGGTCCAGCCCGCATCGGTCCATCCGGCCGGATCGAGGGCGTGTACCGCCGAGCGGCCGTGCACGCCGTCGGGCTGCCGAACCGAGCGCGGGTCGGGCAGGACGGTCGGATCGTCGTCGAGCAGATAGCCGTAACGCATGCCCGGTACCGCGAGCACTTCGGCCCGCCACCAACCGTCGCCGGACCTGGTCATCGGATGCACGGCGCCATCGACCTCGATACGCACCCGTTCCGGTCGCGGGGCCCACACCTCGAACAAGGTCACCGAGTCAGCATCGCATGTCACCGGTCATGCGGCCCGGCGACATTGGTTGCGCCCTTTCGACCAGCTGATCATTGCCTGCGACACACCGACCCTGAGAGAGTGAGTGCGTGGGCATCTACAGCGATCAGGTCGTGCCACGGCTGGTGAATCTGGTCTGCGGGGCCAAGATGAACAATCCGCAGCGCGAGCGCGCCTGCGCCGGGCTGCATGGGCGGGTGCTGGAAATCGGCTTCGGATCGGGGCTGAACATCCCCTTTTATCCGGCCGCCGTCGAGTCGGTCAGTGCCGTGGAACCCGCCGACCTCGGCTGGCGTCTGGCGGATAAGCGCCTGGCCGAGGCCACCGTGCCGATCGAACGCGCCGGGCTCGACGGCCAGTCGCTCCCCTTCGCCGATAACAGCTTCGACTCCGCACTCTCGACCTGGACGATGTGCACCATTCCGGATATCGCGGCCGCGCTGGCCGAGGTGCGTCGGGTGCTCGTCCCCGGCGGGACCCTGCATTTCGTCGAACACGGGCTCGCGCCGGATCCGGGCGTCCAGGCATGGCAGCACCGCTTGAATCCGATCGAGAAGGCGATCGCGGGCGGTTGCAATCTCGATCGCGATATTCGCGGCACCGTCGAGAGCGCCGGATTCGAAATTCGCGAGCTCGACGAGTTCTACGCGGACGGACCGAAGTTCCTCGCGGCGCTCTCACTCGGCATCGCGGTCTCACCGTAGCAATATTGGACTGATTAGTTCAAAATATGCTAGCCTGCACCCATGGCGCGACCGAAGGCATTCGACGAGGACCGGGCGGTGGACGCGGCCATGCGGGCGTTCTGGTCCGCGGGCTACGAGGGCACCTCGACCCAAGATCTCTGCGAGGCAACAGGTTTGGGTCGAAGCAGTATCTACAACACCTTCACGAGTAAGCACGAGCTGTTCGATCGGGCACTGCGGCGATACATGAGCAGCAAGAACGCCTCGATCTTCGAAGTGCTCGACAGCGACCTCCCCGCGCGAGCGAAAATCCGCACGCTATTGCGCCAGACCATCGACGCACCGGCCGACGATCCCATCGGCTGCCTGGTCGTCAACTCGACAGTCGAGTTGGCACCGCGTGATCCGGATGTGGCGGCGACATTGCGCACCGATCTGGAGCGCAGGCTCGACGCATTGACCGCGGTTATCCGGGCGGGTCAGCGGTCCGGCGAGATCGATGCGAGCAAAGAGGCCCGCACGCTGGCGCAGTTCGTGGTCACCATGATCAGCGGTATGCGCGTCGCGGCGCGCGGTGGAGCCGATAAGGGCACGCTGGAGGCGATCGCGACGACAGCATTGAGCGTGCTCTGACGCCGACCTCGGCTACCACGAAGGCCGAATCAGCGGCGCAATAGCCGGAACCAGATCACCGGCGCGTCATCGACTCATCCAGCACAGCATTCGACACGTGCCGCGCTGCCCGACTGCTCGGGCTGCTGCGGGTAAAGCGGTTTTGCCTTAGTTTTGAACTGATCAATCTAAAATCAGAAGGGGCTCCCAATGCCATTCGCCGTCTACATACTCGGGCTATCCATCTTCGCCCAGGGCACCTCGGAGCTCATGCTCTCCGGCTTGCTCACCCAGATGGCCACAGACCTGGGCGTCTCCATCCCCCAAGCGGGCCTGCTGATTTCGGCATTCGCACTGGGCATGCTGGTAGGCGCGCCCGCATTGGCCGTGCTCACCCTGCGCTGGCCGCACCGCACCGCACTGCTGGCTTTCCTCGGGGTGTTCATCGCCGCGCATGTGGTAGCCGCGTTGACACCGGGCTACTGGGTACTGTTCGGGACCAGGGTGGTCGGCGCATTCGTCTACGCCGGATTCTGGGCGGTCGCGGCGACCACGGCGCTGAGTCTGGTGCCCGAGAACGCGCGCGGTCGGGCGATGAGCATTGTCGCGGGCGGGATTACTGTGGCCAGCATCGTCGGGCTCCCGGCGGGTACGGTGATCGGCCAGCATCTGGGCTGGCAGGCCGCGTTCTGGGCGGTCGCCATCCTGTCCGCGCTGGCCATGGCCGGGGTGGCGGCCAAGATTCCGGGCGGACGCCCCGCCGAGGTGCCGAACCTGCGCAGCGAACTACGCACCATGGCCAACCCGCGCCTCTGGCTGTCCTACAGCACAACCGCGCTCTCCATCGGCGCGCTAATGGTCATCTTCGCCTACCTCGGCGCACTCCTGGCCCGCACCACCGGAATCGCCGAGAGCTGGATTCCCTTGGTGCTCACGCTGTACGGCATCGGCGCACTGATCGGCATCACGCTCGGCGGTCGCGCTGCCGATGCCCATCCCTTCCGCGTACTGACGATCGGCATGATCGGGGTTATCATCAGCTCGGCAGTGCTGGCGCTGACCGCGACCATGCCCGCACCGGTTGTAGTCCTCGTATTCCTCTTGGGCGCCTTCGGATTCGCCACGAATCCGGCACTGAACACTCGGGTATTCGCACTGGCCGGGGCCGCACCAACCCTCGCGACCGCAGTGAACTTCTCCGCATTCAATGTCGGCATCACCGTCGGCCCGTGGCTCGGCGGCCTGGCCATCGACGGCGGTCTCGGCTACCCGTCGATCGCCTGGATCGGCGTGATCCTCGGCTTCGCGGCACTCACCACCGTCGCCTGGGCAGCCGCACTACACCGTCGGGCACAGCAAGTCGATGCGGTCAGCCCAGCGGATCGGGCACGGGCAGTTGGCACTTCGCCCCGTCCCTAATTCGCGAGGCAACCTGGACCGAGCAGAGCCTTCAGGTCTCCCATCAGGGCCGAGGACGGTGAAACCCGCAGGCTGTCATCCAATTTCCACAGTGACGTATTGTCGCGTGCGCCCACATGGCGGACGTGCACGTCCGCGGTGCCCGGATGTCTGGACAGGATGCGCTTGAGTTCGCCGATCTTGTCCGGCGTGCACAGCCGCGTCGGCATGACGACCGCCAGCGGCTTGGCCACACCGATGGAGGAGAGATCGGGGACGGCGAGATCATTGGCGATCAAGGAGATCCGGTCATCACGCACCGACACCCTTGCCTTCACCAGCACGACCGCGTCCTCCACCACATCCGCGCCGTACACCGAATACGCCTGCGGGAAGAACAAGACCTCGATACCACCGGTCAGATCCTCGATCTGCGCCGAGGCCCAGGCCAGTCCGTTCTTATTGATGCGGCGGTTGACCGAGGCGAGGATGCCGCCGATGGTCACCTGGGTGCCGTCCTTGATATCGCCCTCGAGAATGGCCGGAATCGCCGTATCCGCCTGTGCCGCAAGCACATGCTCTACGCCGTTGAGCGGATGGCCGGACACGTACAGGCCGAGCATTTCCCGCTCGAGCGCCAGCTTGTGCTTGGTCTCCCACTCTTCGTCGGGCACCTTCACATTGAAGACCGAGGCCACCGATTCGTCACCGTCGTCCAGCCCGCCGAACAGATCGAACTGGCCGATCGCCTCGGCCTTCTTGGTGGACATCACCGCATCGATGGCATCGGAGTGCACCAGCAGCAGACCCTTGCGCGGATGTCCGAGGGAATCGAATCCGCCTGCCTTGATAAGGGATTCGGTGACCTTCTTGGTGCAGGCGATGGCGTCGATCTTGTTCAGATAGTCCGAGAAATCGGTGAACTTCGACTTCTCCTTGCGCGCCTGGATGATCGAGGAGACGACATTGGCGCCGACATTGCGCACCGCGCCGAGGCCGAAGCGGATGTCCTTGCCCACCGAGGCGAAGTTCATCTCGGATTCGTTGACATCCGGCGGCAGCACGGTGATGCCGAGGCGGCGGCAATCGGACAGGTAGACCGCTGCCTTGTCCTTATCGTCGCCGACGGAGGTGAGCAGAGCCGCCATATATTCGGCGGGATAGTTCGCCTTGAGATATGCGGTCCAATAGGAGATCAGGCCGTAGGCGGCGGCGTGTGATTTGTTGAACGCGTAACCGGCGAACGGAAGGATGGTGTCCCACAGCGCCTTGATGGCCGCCTTGGAATATCCATTGGCCTGCATGCCCGCCTCGAAGCCCTCGAACTCCGCGGCAAGCACCTCGGCCTTCTTCTTACCCATCGCGCGGCGCAGAATATCTGCTCGACCGAGCGAGTACCCGGCCACTTTCTGCGCGACGTGCATGATCTGCTCTTGGTAGACGATCAGGCCGTAGGTCTCGCCGAGAATCTCCTTGAGCGGTTCCTCCAGCTCCGGGTGGATCGGCTTGACTTCCTGCCGGTCGTTCTTGCGGTCGGCGTAGTCGTTGTGCGCGTTCATGCCCATCGGGCCTGGGCGGTACAGCGCGCCGACGGCCACGATGTCCTCGAACGCGGTCGGCTGCATGCGGCGCAGCAGATCGCGCATGGGCCCACCATCGAGCTGGAATACGCCGAGAGTGTCACCGCGGGAAAGCAATTCGTAGGTGCGCGAATCGTCGAGCGGCAACCGATCCATATCCAGGTCGATGCCGCGGTTGGCCTGGATATTCTCCAGCGCGTCGCCGATCACGGTCAGGTTGCGCAGACCGAGGAAGTCCATCTTCAGCAGGCCGATGGCCTCACACGACGGATAGTCCCAGCCGGTGATGAGCGCACCGTCCTGTGGTCGCTTCCAGACCGGGATCGCATCGGTGAGCGGATCACAGGACATGATGACCGCGCAGGCGTGTACACCCGCGTTGCGGATCAGCCCCTCGAGACCGCGCGCCGTTTCGTAGATCTTGGCGACATCCGGATTGCTCGCGATGAGTTCGCGAACCTCGGCGGCCTCCTTGTACCGCTCGTGCTCCGGATCGGTGATACCGGATACCGAGATGTCCTTGGCCATGATCGGCGGCGGCAGCGCCTTGGTGATCTGGTCGGCGATGGCGAAACCGGGCTGACCGAACAGCACGCGCGCCGAGTCCTTGATGGCCGCCTTGGTCTTGATGGTGCCGAAGGTGATGACCTGGGCGACCCGGTCGGCGCCCCACTTCTCACTCGCGTAGCGGACCATCTCACCGCGACGGCGATCGTCGAAGTCGATATCGATATCGGGCATCGATACGCGCTCGGGATTGAGGAACCGTTCGAAGAGCAGACCGTGCGGAATCGGGTCGATATTGGTGATGCCGAGCGCGTAGGCGACCAGCGAACCGGCCGCCGAACCACGGCCGGGACCGACTCGGATGCCGACCTCGCGAGCATGGTTGATCAGGTCGCCGACGACGAGGAAGTAGGCCGGGAAGCCCATCTCCAGGATGACGCCGATCTCGTACTGGGCGCGGTCCAGATATTCCTGCGGCGCGCCGTCCGGGAAGCGGCGGCGCAGTCCGAGGTCGACCTCATGGCGCAGCCAGCTGGCCTGGTCGTGGCCATCGGGCACCGGGAAGATCGGCATCCGGTCGCGGTGCTGCCACACCTCGTCGTAGGACTGCACCCGCTCGGCGATCAACAGGGTGGAATCGCAGGCGCCGGGCACTTCCATATCCCAGATCGCCCGCATCTCCTCCGCGGACTTCAGGTAGTAGCCATCGCCGTCGAACTTGAAACGCGTTGGGTCGCTGAGGGTTTTACCGGTCTGGATGCACAGCAGCGCCTCGTGATTGGTCGAGGCGTCCTTGGTGACGTAATGGCAGTCGTTGGTGGCCAGCGGCCGGATTCCGAGCTTCTTGCCGATCTCGAGCAGGCCCTCGCGGACCCGGCGCTCGATGGACAGGCCGTGGTCCATGATCTCGAGGAAGAAATTGTCCGGTCCGAAGATCTCCTGCCATTTGGCCGCGGCCTCCAGGGCCTCGCGGTCGTGGCCGAGACGCAGCCGGGTCTGCACCTCACCCGACGGGCAGCCGGTGGTGGCGATGATGCCCGCGGCGTGCTCGGCGATGATCTCCTCGTCCATGCGCGCCCACTTGCCGAGCTGACCTTCCAGCGAGGCGAGCGAGGACAGCTTGAACAGGTTGTGCAGACCGGTCGCGTTCTCCGCGACCATGGTCATATGCGTGTAGGCGCCGGAACCGGAGACGTCGTCGCCCTTCTGGCTGGGATCACCCCACTGCACGCGCTTGGTGTCGAACCGGGAACCCGGTGCGATGTAGGCCTCGATGCCGATGATCGGCTTGATATCGGCCTTCTTGGCGGAGTTGTAGAACTCCGAGGCCCCGTACATATTGCCGTGGTCGGTCATCCCGACCGCGTTCATGCCCAGCCGCTTTGCCTCGGCGAAGAGCGGAGAGATTTTGGCCGCACCATCGAGCATGGAGTACTCGGTGTGGTTGTGCAGGTGAACGAACGATCCGGACGAGGCGGCCAAGACGGTCCTTCCTCCCAAGGTCTCGACGGGGGTTGGTGTAGCGATTCTAGGGGCCCCCACCGACTAGTTCGGCCTGCCACACCGGGCTCACGCAGGTGCTCGGCGTGTCGGTGGTGAAGATCACCGGCGCGTCTCGCGAACCACTATTGCGGCTGTCCGATTTCCGCGACAGTGGGGTGTTCCGCGGATCGCTCGACACTACGCGAGCCCGCGCTCGAGCGCGGTTGCATCGGTGCTGTCGGGCGCGGATTCGGTCGGCCGCCGCGATAATCGGGCGATGAGGTGGCTGAGACGTTCGGAGGGTGGGCGATGACGACCGCCGGTGTCGCGGTCGTCGCGGGGGCGGTATTGATCGTCGGTGCGCTGCTGGTCTGGTCGCGGACGCGGCGGGTGGTGACCACTCCGGCCGAGCGGGCGGTGTACAGCGCACTGCATACGGCGTCGCTGGCCGCGCGACCGTTGCGGCAGGGGTTGAACGATCGATCCGCCCAAGAGGCCGCGCCGCATCTGCGCACACTCACCGGAGCCGACGCGTTGGGCGTCGCCGATCCCGATGGCACATTGCTGGCTTGGGACGGGCCGCATTCGGATCTGGCCGAACCCTTCGCCGATGCGGCCAGGCGGGCGGTGGCGACCGAGCGGCCGGTGCTGGTGTCGGGGCCGGGTCGCAGTGAACATGCCGGGCGGACGCTGATCGCACAGCCACTGCTCATCGAAAATGCCGGGGTGGCAGGGGCTTTGGGCGTGGTGACCACTGGGAAGCCGGAGCCTGGGCGGCTGGGTGCGGTCGCCGAGGTGGCCCGATATGCCTGTGGGCAGCTGGAATTGGCGGAATTGGACGCCTCGCGGGCCAGGCTCGATCGCGCCGAGGTGCGCGCGCTGCGGGCCCAGATCAGCCCACATTTCATCTACAACGCGCTCAATACCGTCGCGTCCTTTGTGCGTACCGACCCGGATCGGGCGCGCGAGCTGATCCTGGAATTCGCGGACTTCACCCGATATTCCTTCCGTGCCGCGGGCGAATTCACACTGCTGTCCGACGAACTGCGCAATATCGAGCGATATCTGGCGCTGGAGCGCGCCCGATTCGGTGATGCGTTGCAGGTACGGTTGCAGATCGCACCGGAGGTACTCGGCGTCGTACTGCCGTTCCTGGCGCTGCAACCGTTGGTGGAGAACGCGGTTCGGCACGGTTTGGCCGGGGCGACGCGCGGCGGCACGGTCACGATTGTCGCGACGGATGCGGGCACCGACTGCGTGATCAGCGTCGAGGACGACGGCATCGGGATGGATCCGGATCTGCTGCGCTCCGGCGCCCTCGATGCCATCGAAACCGGAACCGGGCCAGCGGGTTCCGGCGAATCGGCCCATGTGGGTCTGGCCAATGTCGATGACCGGCTGCGGGCGGCCTTCGGCAATGACTACGGCCTGATCGTGGAGACGGCCCCCGGCGCGGGCACGAAGGTGAGTCTGCGCGTCCCGAAGTTCCGCGCTGGCATCCAGGCTTGACCCACCCGCATGCACGGTGCGGTTGCCCGGGTCGAAGCGGGCGAAGCCAGCCCCGATTCGCACCCGGTGTCGACATCGGACTCAGCGGTGAACAGGGTCCGCTTACGATGGAACGACTGTGACCCGGACCACCGACCAGTCCGCCGCCGCACTGCGTGTGCTCGCCGTGGACGACGAGAAGCCCGCTCTGGACGAGCTGGTGTATTTGCTGCGCACGCAGCCGGGGGTCGGTGACATCCACAGCGCGAACGATGCGACCAGCGCATTGCGGCTGATGCGGGCACATCCGATCGACGCGGTATTCCTCGATATCAATATGCCCGGGCTGGACGGTATGGAACTGGCTGGCATCCTGTCCGAGTTCGCGAACCCGCCCGCCGTGGTTTTCGTGACCGCCCACGACGATCAGGCGATCGCGGCCTTCGATCTGGGGGCGGTGGACTATCTGCTCAAACCGCTGCGCGAGGCGCGGTTGGCGGAGGCGGTGCGCCGGATCGTCACGGCACGCGCGACACCGGCCCCGGCCGTCGCGGCACCGCGCGGCGATCCCAATGAGGTGATCCCGGTCGAGTTGGGTGGGGTCACCACCTTGGTGCACCGGTCGAGCGTGAGCTGGGTGGAAGCGGAGGGGGACTACGCGCGATTGCACACCAGCGGCGGCTCGCATCTGGTGCGAATCCCGTTGTCGGCGTTGGAATCCCGCTGGGAGAACGCCGGATTCCTGCGGGTGCATCGGTCCTATCTGGTGGCGCTTCGGCTGGTGACCGGGCTGCGCACGGTCGGCACCGGAACCGTGGTCCGGCTGCGGGCCGACGGGAATGCCGCGGCGGTGGAGTTGCCGGTCAGCCGTCGACAGGTGCGGGAGCTGAAGCAGCGGCTGGTGCACGGGCCGCGACAGCAGTGGACGAACCCGTGACCACACCGCAGCGTCCGACCAGACAGCGCGTCGTGCTCGCCGAACGCCGTGGCGCGCGACGCGTGCGGACCCGCACGGAGGTGGTCGAACAGACCGAGATCGGCGAAGCACTGATCGGCGGGCTGATTCGGGCGCAGTTGGGGTTGGCGGTGCGGGTCGGATTGGTCATGGTGCTCGTATTGTGTTCGCTCCCGGTGCTTTTCCGACTCGGGTCGGCGGGATCGTTTGTTCTGCTCGGCGTGCGGCTACCGTGGTTGCTGCTCGGTATTGCGGTGTATCCGGTGCTCTACGGCGTCGGGCGGCTGTATGTCCGACTCGCCGAACGCAATGAGCAGGACTTCCTGGATTTGGCCGAGGACTGACAGATGCGACTGAGCCGACCGGATCCCGGAACGGATCGAAGCGTGCCATGAACACGGCGACGGCCCCCGCGCTGACGGTTTTCGCATTGCTGTTCGCCGCCCTCGCCACGATCGCGATCGGCGTCTACGGTGTTCGGTTGGCGCGCACCACCTCCGACTTCCTGGTCGCCTCACGCAGCGTCGGGCCGCGCTGGAATGCCGCGGCGATCTCCGGCGAATACCTCTCGGCCGCTTCATTTCTCGGTGTCGCGGGACTGATCGCGAAATACGGCGCGGACGCGCTCTGGTATCCGGTCGGGTTCACCGCGGGATATCTCGGACTACTGCTGTTCGTGGCCGCGCCGCTGCGGCGGTCCGGCGCGTATACGGTGCCCGATTTCGCGGAATTCCGGCTCGGCTCGCTGCGGCTGCGCAGGCTGGCCGCGGTCGTTGTGGTGCTGGTCTGCGGGGTGTATCTCATTCCGCAGTTCCAGGGCGCGGGGCTCACGCTGCATATCCTGCTGAATGTGCCGAAATGGGTCGGCGCGGTGGCGGTTGGCGCGATCATCATCGCGAATGTGGCCGGTGGCGGTATGCGGTCGATCACGCTGGTGCAGGCCTTCCAGTACTGGCTGAAGCTGACCGCCGTGGCGATTCCCGCACTGGTGCTGCTCGGACATTTCCTGGCCGAGGATCGGGAACTCGGCACACCGGCTCCCCCGGTGGTCACCGAGCGCACCACGGTTGATGTCAGCACCGGCGTGCTGGTGCGGATCGGTGCGCCGCAACAGGTTTCGATCACCGGCACGCTCGACGGGCGCGCGGTGGACGGTCCGGTCCTGCTCACACCCGGCGCACACGAACTGGCGGCGGGCACCGAGCTGACCCTGGAGGCGGGCTCGGCCGTGCCGGTGGTGGCCGGAGCGCCGACCGACGGTGCCGCCTGGCTGGCACCCGGCGGCGGATTCGGCGGCACCCATCCCACCTACCAGGTGTATTCGCTGATCATCGCCACTTTCCTGGGCACGATGGGACTTCCGCACGTGCTGGTGCGGTTCTATACGAATCCCGATGGACGCGCGGCGCGTACGACCGCGCTAGCGGTGATCGGTCTGGTCGGAGTGTTCTACCTCTTCCCCATTCTGCTGGGGGTTTTCGCGCGGCTGTACGTGCCACAGTTGCTGATCACCGGCACCTCCGATGCCGCCGTGGTGCTGCTGCCCGGGTCGGTGCTGGCGGGCCTGCCGGGACAACTCCTTGCGGCACTGGCCGCGGCGGGTGCCATCGCGGCGTTCCTTTCGACTTCGTCCGGTCTGCTGGTCAGCATCGCGGGAGTGCTCAGTACGGATATGCTGCGCGGACGGATTCGCGATTTCCGGGCCGCGGCGGTATTCGCCGGTGCTGTGCCGCTCGCGGTTTCGGTCATGGTGGTCTCGCTGGATCTGTCCCGCACTGTCGCCCTTGCCTTTTCGGTCGCCGCCTCGACACTGTGTCCACTGCTGGTGCTCGGCATCTGGTGGCGTGGTCTGACGGCCAAGGGCGCGGCCACCGGACTGATCGCGGGCGGTCTGGCGGCGGGCGGCGCGACGGCGGTTTCGGTGACCGGCGGCATCTCCGACGAGCTGGCGAACGGCTGGCTCGCGGCCGTTCTCGGCTATCCGGCCGCGCTCAGCGTACCGCTGGCATTCGCGGCGATGATCCTGGTCAGCGTGCTGACGCGGGGTCAGGGTCCGCGCACGGTTGGGCGCATCTTCGTCCGGATGCACGCGCCCGAGCGGCTCGGTATGGGCGCGGACCGCGAGCGCGCCATCGGGCTGAGCCGCTGACCGTTCGTCGCGGCCAGTCGACCGTTCACCGCACAAACCGGCGCCTTCACAGAGTGATCCACGCCACATCATGAATCCTTCACGGGCGTCCCCTTATGGTCGGCGGACAGTAAGTCACGTCACACGCTAGGACCCGCGATGACCAGTATCGACCTCGACAAAGACGGCACGCCACCGCGGCGCACGCCGACGGCGCAGGATTTCGCCGCCGTCCAGTCGAGTCCCCAGTTCCAGGAATTGCGAAGCCGGTTGCGCCGCTTCATCTTTCCGATGACCGCGCTGTTCCTGGTCTGGTACCTGAGCTATGTGCTGCTCGGCGCCTACGCGCACGACTTCATGGCCACCCAGGTCATCGGCGATATCAACCTCGGTCTACTGCTCGGCCTCGGGCAATTCGTCTCGACGTTCGTGATCACCTGGCTGTATGTCCGGTTCGCCAATAAGGAACTCGATCCGCGCGCCGCGTCGATCCGCAACTACCTCGAGGGAGACCAGGCGTGAGGACCCAATACCTGTCGGCCGCGGAGACGGTCGGCAATCCCGCCGCGAATATCGGCATTTTCGGCCTGTTCGTGGCGATCACGATGGTCGTGGTGATCCGGGCCAGCCGCAATAACCGCACCGCCGCCGACTACTTCACCGGCGGCCGCGGCTTCTCCGGCCCGCAGAACGGCATCGCCATCGCGGGCGATTACCTTTCCGCCGCAAGCTTTCTCGGCATCGCGGGTGCCATCGCAGTCTACGGCTACGACGGGTTCCTGTACTCGATCGGGTTCCTGGTGGCCTGGTTGGTCGCACTGCTGCTGGTCGCCGAAATGCTCAGGAACACCGGCAAATTCACCATGGCGGATGTGCTGAGCTTCCGGCTGAAGGAAGGTCCGGTCCGCACCGCGGCCGCACTGACCACGCTCGCGGTTTCACTGTTCTATCTGCTTGCGCAGATGGCGGGCGCCGGCGGTCTGGTCGCGCTGCTGCTCGACATCTCGGATAAGACCGGACAGAGCATCGTCATTGCCGTCGTCGGCGTGCTGATGATCGTGTACGTGCTGGTCGGCGGCATGAAGGGCACCACATGGGTGCAGATCATCAAGGCGGTGCTGCTCATTACCGGCGCGGCGCTGATGACGATGATGGTGTTCGCCAAGTTCGGCTTCAACTTCTCCGACATCCTCGGCTCGGCCCAGGATGCGGTGCACGGCTCGAAGTCCAAGGGCGTGGCCGCCCGTGACGTGCTCGCTCCCGGCGCGCAGTACGGCGGCAGCGCGACCTCCAAGCTGAACTTCGTCTCGCTCGGTCTGGCGCTGGTGCTCGGCACCGCGGGTCTGCCGCATGTGCTGATGCGCTTCTACACCGTGCCGACCGCGAAAGAGGCGCGGCGCTCGGTGGTTTGGGCGATCGGCCTGATCGGCGCGTTCTACCTGTTCACCCTGGTGCTCGGTTACGGTGCGGCCGCCATTGTCGGACCGGATCGCATTCTCGCCGCGGCGGGCGGGCAGAATTCGGCGGCGCCGCTGCTGGCGTTCGAACTCGGCGGCGTAATCCTGCTCGGCGTTATTTCCGCCGTCGCCTTCGCCACCATCCTCGCGGTCGTCGCTGGCCTGACCATCACCGCGTCGGCGTCGTTCGCACACGATATCTACGCGAGTGTGATCAAGAAGGGGCAGGTCGACGAGAACAAGCAGGTCCGGGTTTCCCGGATCACCGCGGTAGTGATCGGTGCGCTGGCCATCGGCCTCGGCATCCTGGCCAACGGTCAGAACATCGCCTTCCTGGTGGCGCTGGCCTTCGCGGTCGCGGCGGCGGCGAATTTGCCGACCATTGTGTTCTCGCTGTTCTGGAAGCGGTTCAATACCACCGGCGCGCTGTTCAGCATGTACGGCGGCCTGATCTCGACCATTGTGCTGATCGTGTTCTCCCCCGCGGTATCCGGGACGAAGACCTCGATGATTCCGGGTTCGGATTTCGATTGGTTCCCGCTGTCGAACCCGGGGATCGTCTCCATCCCACTGGCTTTCGTACTCGGTGTGGTCGGCACGTTCCTCGGCGGGCGCAAGTCGGAGGATCCGGCGAAGCAGGCCGAGATGGAGGTTCGCTCGCTCACCGGTGTCGGCGCGGAAAAGGCGGTCGTGCACTGACCGAATCCGCCTGCTGCCCTTAGTTGTTTCGAGAGGATTGATCGACGTTGACCAGTGCAACCACCGACCCGACCACCTACCCGCCGGATGCGGCATTCGCAGCGAGCGCCAATGCCGATGCGGCACTGTACGATCGAGCCGCCGCCGACCGGCTGGAGTTCTGGGCCGAACAGGCTCGGCGGTTGCACTGGCATCAACCGTGGACGCAGGTCCTCGACTGGAGCGACGCGCCCGTCGCGAAATGGTTCGTCGACGGCAGACTCAACGTCGCCTACAACTGCGTGGACCGGCACGTACTCGACGGATACGGCGAGCAGGTGGCCATCCATTGGGAGGGCGAGCCGGGCGACTCTCGCGATATCACCTATGCCGAGTTGCTCGCCGAAGTATCAAGGGCGGCAAACTATTTCACCGCGCTCGGGCTGCGGACCGGCGATCGGGTCGCCATCTATATGCCGATGGTGCCGGAGGCGATCGTCGCCATGCTGGCCTGCGCCCGGCTCGGGTTAACCCATTCGGTGGTATTCGCCGGATTCTCGCCGACCGCGCTGCGCCAGCGGGTCGACGATGCCGGGGCGCGATTGGTGATCACCACCGACGGACAGTGGCGGCGCGGTACCGCCGCACCGCTGAAGGCCGCCGTCGACGAGGCACTGGCCGATGGCACGCACACCGTCGAGCACGTACTCGTGGTGCGCCGCACCAATATCGAGGTGCCGTGGACCGAGGGCCGCGATCTGTGGTGGCACGACACCGTCACCGACGCGTCACCCGATCACCAGGCGCAAGCCTTCGACGCCGAACATCCGCTGTTCATCCTCTACACCTCCGGCACCACCGGAAAGCCGAAGGGCATCCTGCACACCACCGGAGGCTATCTGACCCAGGCCGCCTACACCCACCACAACGTCTTCGATCACCGAGCGGGACAGGACGTCTACTGGTGCACCGCCGATATCGGCTGGGTGACCGGACACAGCTATATCGTCTACGGTCCGCTCGCCAACCGCGCGACCCAGGTCGTCTACGAGGGCACCCCCAACTCCCCCGATGAGCACCGGCATTTCGACATCATCGAAAAGTACGGCGTCACCATCTATTACACCGCCCCCACGCTGGTGCGGACCTTCATGAAGTGGGGCCGCGAGATCCCCGACGCGCACGACCTGACCTCACTGCGACTGCTCGGCAGCGTCGGCGAGCCGATCAATCCGGAAGCCTGGCGCTGGTACCGAGAGGTGTTGGGCGGCAATCGGACTCCCATTGTGGACACCTGGTGGCAGACCGAGACCGGTGCCATCATGATCTCCCCGCTACCCGGTGTGACGGCTACCAAACCGGGTGCGGCCATGGCCCCGCTGCCCGGCATCTCCGCCGAGATCGTCGACGACGACGGCGCCGAACTCGCCCGCGGCCGCTCCGGGCTGCTGGTGCTCGATCAGCCGTGGCCATCGATGCTGCGCGGTATCTGGGGTGATATGGACCGGTTCCGCGAGACGTACTGGGACCGATTCGCCGACCGCGGTTGGTATTTCGCTGGTGACGGCGCCAAGCTCGACGACGACGGCGACCTCTGGGTGCTCGGCCGGGTCGACGATGTCATGAACGTCTCCGGCCACCGCATCTCCACCGCCGAGGTCGAATCCGCCCTCGTCGGACATGCCGCGGTCGCGGAGGCGGCCGTGGTCGGCGCGAATGATGCGACCACCGGACAGGCCATCGTCGCCTTCATCATTCTCACCGCGGGCGCACACAATTCCGGCGACGAGCTGATCGGTGCGCTGAAAGCCGCTGTCGCCCAGGAGATCAGCCCCATTGCCCGACCGAGGGAGATCCATATCGTCCCGGAACTCCCGAAAACCCGCAGCGGCAAGATCATGCGCCGCCTACTCCGCGATGTCGCAGAGGGTCGAGAACTCGGCGATACGTCGACCCTCGTCGATCCGTTGGTCTTCGAGGCCATCGCCCGCGGATAGGCGCCGCCCCCAGCGGCGGACCCGGCCACCACGACGATGAGGGGGACCGGGTCCGCCGCTTCACGTCACGGACCGACACGCTGCTGCGGAGGTCGCGTTGAACCGCTCGCCTGGTCTGCCACGTAGACAGAGCGAACAGCGGTGCTGGCGGCCGCGCGCCGAATGCGACGGCGATCGTCAACGGCATCACCTTTTGATCGGAGTCCGTTATGACCAATGATGATCTCGTCCTCGACCGCCGCCGCGTGGTAATCGCGGGCGCCGGTGCGGCGGCCGCCCTGGCCGCGCTGACCGCGTGCAGCACGGCAGAACCCCCCAAGGCCGCCGCCGGATCGACCGGTCCGAATATGGCCGCCGGACAGCCGAATGCCATTGCCTCGACCGCCGAGGTGCCGGTCGGCGGCGGTGTGATCAAGGGCGATGTGGTGGTGACCCAACCGAAGGCCGGATCCTTCGTCGGCTTGTCCTCGACCTGCACACATGCGGGCTGCAAGGTCGCGACGGTTTCCGGCGGCACCATCAACTGCGCCTGCCACGGCAGCAAATTCGGTCTCGACGGGTCGGTGGTCAACGGCCCGGCCACCCAGCCGCTCGCCCCGAAATCCGTTCACGTCGAGGGTGACTCGATCGTCGCGGGGTAACCAGCACGCTATCCGCCGCGCGGCACACCCACCGCGCGGCGGATCGCACGAACGCTCATCCCTCGCCGAACAATTCGGCCATCCGCCGGTCCATCTCATCCGGCGGCACATCCTCGACGTGCGTTGCCACCGTCCACCGGTGGCCCCACGGATCCTCGAACGCACCACTGCGATCGCCGTAGAACTGGGTGGTCATGGGGGTGAGTTCCTTGGCGCCCGCGGCGAGGGCGGCGCTGAAGGCGGCATCGGCGTCCTCGACATAGACGTAGAGATTGACCGGCGTCCCGCCGACCGTCTTCGGGTCGAGGAAATCCATATCCGGGGCCGGATCGCCGACCATGATGAGTGAATTGCCGAAGGTGAGTTCGCAGTGCGCGATCTTGCCGTTCGGTCCAGGCATGCGCATCCGCTCCGATGCGCCGAAAATATTCTTGTAGAAGTCGATGGCGGCAGCGGCCCCATCGATCGCCAATCCCGGCGAGACCACCGGATAGCCCTCGGGGATCGGTTTCACATCGGACATGAGTTACCTCCGATCGAGGCGTTTGTCGGACAGGTGCGAGCCTATTCCTCACCCGCGCACGACATGCCTGATCGGCGCAAACAGCTACGGACTCATTCGTTCCAGGTGACCTGCGTATTGATCGTCTGCTGGAGCATGCTGGCGCTGCGCGGATCGCGGTAGGCCTGATGTCCGCCGACGGTGATCGAGCCCGCGACCGGCAGCGGCAGCCCCAGGTCGACGGTGATCGTGCCCGAGCCCTGCATGACGTAGTCCTTGATGTCGAGGGTGCCCGCGTTGTTCGGCAGCGACCACACCGGCGACTTCGGTTTCTGGGTCACCTCGAGTTCGATGGTCAGCCGGTCGCCATCCCGCTTGGTCAGCGTCGCGGTGGTCACCTGATCGAGTGCGACACCGCCGTCGACCTCCTGACGCACCGTCCACACCGCACCCTCGCCGACCGGTTGGTCCGGAAAGGTGATCGAACGGTAAACCGCCTGGTAGAAAGCCTGTTCCAAGGCGGCGCGGGCGTTATTCGAGGTATCCGGCGCCGGGGCCAGCCGCAGCGCGGTGATCGCGCCGAGTTCGCTCATATCTAATCCGGCGTGCGAACCATCGGCGGCCGTGAGCGCCTTGGCCAGCGACGGATCCGGGGAGGAAATGGTGCCGAGCGTCAGCTCGACACCGTCGCTATCTGTCTGCGCCGTCATCGGAATGGTCAGCGCGGGCGAGGAGAAATCACTCGGCGGCTGATCATTGATCTGCTGCTCGATATGGTGATCGGTGCGCAGTGTCACCTGCTGCACCGTGCCCGCCGGATAGTCGGGACGCAGCAGCGATCGCGGCTCCTCGCCCGCGGACACAACGGTGGCGACCGCCGCCGAAATCGGCACGGTCACTTCCTTGCCGATGCCGACCGGCTCGGTGCTGTCGGACTCGACGCGCGACTCGGCACCGTCACTACAGCCGACACCGAACGCGGACAATCCGACCGCGAGCACCATCAGCAGCACACCCGAGCGCGCGATTCGGGGTACGTGGGGGGAAGACAACACCGTCACGAGCATCAGAGTACGACCGCTTCCTGAGTGTCAGCTGGGACATGCAGGTGACCGCGTGCGTAGGGCAAATCGTTACTCGAGAGATGATGGTCGCGTGAGTGACGACCGGCCGCCCGAGGACAACTCCGCCGATAAGGCGGTACCACCCGGCGACGACACAGAAATTCCGACCCCGACCGCCGATCCTGCCAAGCCCGCCGCACCGCTGCGGCTACGCACGCTGCTGATCATCGCCGCGGTATTGCTCGGCTTGGACCTGCTCACCAAGACCATTGTCGTGGCCGAGCTGACCCCGGGCGATCCGGTGCCGATCATCGGCGATTTCGCGCGGTTGTCGCTGGTACGCAATCCGGGCGCGGCGTTCTCGATGGCCACCGGCATGACCTGGCTGCTGACCCTGGTCGCCGCGGCCGTGGTGATCGGGGTGATCCGGATCGGGCGCACGCTGCGCTCGCTGTGGTGGGCGATCGGGCTCGGCATGGTGCTCGGCGGCGCGCTCGGCAATCTGGTCGACCGGTTGTTCCGTGCGCCCGGACCGCTGCAGGGACATGTGGTGGACTTCATCGCCGTCGGCTGGTGGCCGGTATTCAATCTGGCCGATTCCTCGATCGTGTGCGGTGCGATCCTGCTGGTGGTGCTGACCGTCTTCGGCTTCGAACCCGATGGCACCCGCGCCGGACACGATCACACCGCAGAGACCGCCGCGGAAACGGCCGCGGAGCCGGACGAGCCTTCGGACAACGGCGCCAATGGTGCGGCCAGCAGCAAGGGGAATGCGGCGTGAGCGAGCGCAGCGAGCGAACCATGTCACAGCGGGCTTCGCTCATGCCGGAACCGAGCGCCAGCGAGGTGGAGGCATGAGGGAAACGCGAACCATGCCGGTACCCGACGGACTCGACGGCATGCGCGTCGACGCCGGGCTGTCCCGTCTGCTCGGGCTGTCCCGCACCGCCGTGGCCGCGCTGGCCGAGGAGGGTTCGGTGCATCTCGACGGCGTCGCCGCGGGCAAATCGGATCGGCTGATGGCCGGAGCATGGCTGGAGGTCGAGTTCCCGGAACCGAAACGGGAACTCACCATCGAGCCGGAGCCGGTCGAGGGCATGAAGATCCTCTACGCCGACGATGACATCGTCGCGGTCGACAAGCCGGTCGGCGTCGCGGCGCACACCGGCGTCGGTTGGACCGGGCCGACGGTGGTCGGCGGACTCGCCGCGGCGGGCTATCGCATCTCGACCTCGGGCGCGCACGAGCGGCAGGGAATCGTGCACCGGCTCGATGTCGGCACCTCCGGCGTGATGGTCGTCGCGCAGTCCGAACACGCGTACACGGCGCTCAAGCGGGCATTCAAACAGCGCACCGTCGATAAGCGCTATCACGCGCTGGTACAGGGACATCCGGATCCGAGCAGCGGCACCATCGATGCGCCGATCGGCCGGGCCCGCGGCGATGCCTGGAAGTTCGCGGTCACCGCGGACGGGCGACCGAGCATTACCCACTACGACACCGTCGAGGCGTTCCAGGCGGCCAGCCTGCTCGATATTCATCTGGAAACCGGGCGCACCCACCAGATCCGGGTGCATTTCTCCGCGATCCGCCACCCCTGCTGCGGTGATCTCACCTATGGTGCGGATCCCCGCCTGGCCGAGCGGCTGGGGCTGGAACGGCAGTGGCTGCATGCGCGTTCGCTGGGATTCAACCACCCGGCCGACGGCCGGTATCTGGAGATCACCAGCGAATATCCGGACGATCTGAAGAACGCCCTCGACGTGTTGCGCAATGCCTGAAACCTTGCGCCGCATTGCCATTGCCGTCGGCGCCGTCGGTTTCGTAGTGCTGATCGTGGTGCTCGGTTCGCTCAATCCCCCACGGCCGTCCGGCATCTCGACCGATCGGCTCGGGCCGGAACGAGGTGAGCGCGTCGCGGACTATCTCGCGCGGGCACGGGATTCGCTGTCGGGTTCGGATACCGAGGAACACTGGGCGCTGGTCTCGTTCACCGAACCCCTTACCCCGGACCAGATTCCGGCACACAGTGGCGGCCTGCGCATCGCCGCGGCCAGCCACCATGTGTGGATACCGCGGGTGAACACCCCGATCGTCACGGTGCAACTGCCTGCCGGAAATGCGGTAGCCGTGGCGTCCGCCGACAATGCCGCCTGGCAACTGGTGGCACAGCGCGCGGCCGACGAACGTACCGATCGCATCAATGCGGTGTCGGCGGGTCGGCTGCGCGCCGGGTGCGCGTGCACGGTCGGTCTGGTGGTCCGCGGATCGCTGCCCGAGCTCCGGAATCTGGCGACCCAGAATGACATCCGCGCCGTACAGGCCCTGCCCGCCGACGCGGTCGCCACCAGTTTCGCCATCGTTGCGTTGCTGCCGGAGTCCGAGGAGATCGCGCTGCCCGGTACCGATGACGGACCCGTCCCGGATCAGTAGCCCCGGGGTCGATCCGGCAGTGACACAACACCATCCAGGTATCGGCGGCAGCGACCGATGAGCAGTACCCGGTCGCCCGCGAGTTCACAGCGCAGGCTGCCGCCGCGCCTGGATAGTTGACGGGCGCTGAGTTCGGTCCGGCCGAATTCACGGCTCCACAGCGGAACCAGCTGTGCGTGCGCCGATCCGGTGACCGGATCCTCGACCACGCCGAGATCCGGACCGAAGACCCGGGAGACGAAGTCCACGGTATCGCCGGGCGCGGTGAGCACCGCATCGAAGGCCAGCGGTGGAAAGGCCGCGAAATTCGGCCGCGCCTCACGCACCTCGCGTTCGGAACCCACCACGATCACCTCGTCGAATCCGGTGTAGGCACGCACCGCGCGGACGCCGAGCGCATCCACCAGCGCGGGATCAGGCGTGACCTCCTCGGATTCCAGCGCGGGTAGGTCGAGTACGTATTCGTCGTCATCGGTGCGGTCGACGTGTAGCCAGCCGCTGCGGGTGAAGAAGCTCACCCGGTCCTCGCCGGGATGGATGTCCTCGAGCAGCTGCGCGGCCGTCGCCATCGTGGCATGGCCGCACATGTCGACCTCCCTGGTCGGGGTGAACCAACGCAGGTGCACGGCGGGCCACTCACCGGGTGGACCGCCCGCCTCGACGGGTAATTGCGAGGTGTAGAAGGCGGTCTCGGCGAGGTTGTTCTCCTCGGCCAGATGTTGCAACAGCTCGTCCGGCAACCATGCCGCCAGCGGCATGACCGCGGCCGGGTTGCCCGAGAACGGTGCGTCGGCGAACGCGTCGATCTGATGCAGCAATACCTCCATAGTCGAGAAGGTACTCCAACCCTGAATGATCGCTTCGCACAAGGTATCTCGTGGCGCGGCGGGTCGGGTGTCCAGTTGTTCAGGCACTCCCGCCCGGTGAGCTCGGAAGTAGCGTGTGCTTGTCGCCCTGAACTGCGCCCGCGATCCACCAGGCGGCCTCGACCAGCACGATGCCGACGGCGCCGCAGATGAACGCCGCGGTGGTGAGCTCGATATTCGAGGGGTCGAGTTTGAAGAAATGCCTGGTGAACGGGATTGTGAACAACAGCACATAGGCGAGGATCGAGGCGCCGATGAGCACCACCTTCCACCACACGTACGGCCGGGCCACGATGGCCAGCACCCACACCGCGATCATGATCAGGGTGATGAGCGCGGTGGTGCCCGCCTGCTCCTTCTGCTCGAAGGTGGCGTGCGGTCCCGCGTAGGCGATCAGATACGCGACGAAGGTGGCGATGCCGATCACCACACCGGAGGGAATCGCCAAACGCATGACGCGCGAGACGAATCCGGAGCGGGCGCGTTCATTGTTCGGAGCCAGCGACAGGATGAAGGCCGGAATGCCGATAGTGAACCAGGCCGCGATCGTGACATGCCTTGGCAGGAACGGATATCCGATCGGTTCGTAGTCGAAGATCTGTGAGCCCACACCGGCGATGCCGATCAGGAAGGCGAGCAGCACCGAATACACGGTCTTGGTGAGGAACAGATTCGAGACCCGCTCGATATTGCCGATCACCCGGCGGCCCTCGCCGACCACATACGGCAGGGTGGCGAATTTGTTGTCCAACAACACGATCTGGGCGACCGCGCGCGTTGCCGGACTGCCCGAGCCCATGGCGACACCGATATCGGAATCCTTCAGTGCCAGTACATCGTTCACGCCGTCACCGGTCATGGCGACGGTGTGGCCGCGAGATTGCAAGGCGCCCACCATGGCTCGCTTCTGATCCGGGCGCACCCGGCCGAAGGTGGTCTCGCGCTCGAGCACATCGGCGAGTGCGGGACGGTCCTCGGGCAGTTCGCGGGCATCGACCGCGTGATCACCGCCGCGCAGATCCAGTGACGATGCCACCGCGCCGACCGAGACGGCATTGTCGCCGGAGATCACCTTGATCGAAACCTGCTGGCTGGCAAAGTAATCGAGGGTCTCGCGGGCATCGGGACGCACCTTCTGTTCGAGCACGACCAGGGCGGCGGGGTCGACGACGCCCGGTGCGTCGGCGGCATCGACCGGACGGTCGCTGCGCGCGAGCAGCAGAATGCGCAGGCCCGATGAGCCGAGTTCCTCTGCGACACGGGCATCTTCCGAACTCGGATCCAGCAGCACATCGGGTGCGCCGAGCAGCCAGTCGCCGTGCTCGCCGTAGGAGAACCCGCTCCACTTCTTCGCCGAGGAGAACGGCGCGACCGCGGTGTGCCGCCAATTCGGCTTATCGGTCAGCTCCTCGCCGATGGCCTGCACGCTCGCATTCGGGCGCGGATCGTCGGCGGCCATGGCGGCCAAGGCCTGTCGCACCTCGGCGTCGTCGAACCTGCCGAGCGTCTTGATATCCGACAGGCGCATCCCGTTCTCGGTGAGCGTGCCGGTCTTATCCGCGCAGACCACATCGACGCGGGCCAGCCCCTCGATAGCGGGCAATTCCTGCACCAGACATTGGCGTCTACCCAGACGCACCACGCCGACCGCGAAGGCGACCGAGGTCATCAGCACCAAGCCCTCGGGCACCATCGGTACCAGTGCCGCGACCATGCCGGTGACGGCGGGCCGCCAGGACTCCTTACTGGAGAACAACTGGTTGTAGATGCTCAGCAGACCCGCCGGGATCAACAGATAGGTAATGACCTTGAGGATGGTGTCGATACCGCTGCGCAATTCGGACTTGACCAGCGTGAACTTGCTCGCCTCTTCGGCCAGCTTCGCGGCGTAGGCATCTTTACCGACTTTCGTCGCACGGTAGGCGCCGGAGCCGGAAACGACGTAGCTGCCCGACATCACCGCCGCGCCGATGGGCTTGTCCACCGGGTCGGCCTCCCCGGTGAGCAGCGATTCGTCGACCTCGAGCAGCGCGGACTCCTCGACCGTGCCGTCGACGACGATCTGGTCGCCGGGGCCGAGCTCGATCAGATCGTCGAGGACGACCTCCTTCGGCGCCACCTCGAGCGCCTGTCCGTCGCGGCGCACGGTCGGCTTGGCCTGGCTGACAATGGCCAATTGGTCCAGGGTGCGCTTGGCGCGGATCTCCTGGATGATGCCGACCGCGCTATTGGCGATGATCAGCAGACCGAACATGCCGTCGATAATCGAGCCGGTCGCCAGCACCAGGATGAACAGCACACCGAGGATGGCATTGATCCGGGTGAAGACATTGGCACGGACGATGTCGCGTACGGATCGGCTCGCCCGGTCCGGCACGTCATTGGTCAGCCCGTCGCGGCGACGTTGCTCGACCTCCGCCGCGGTCAGCCCGATGACGGCCGAATGGGGCACGGTAATCGACATGACCGCAAGGCTACCGAGAACTACGGTCGGTAGGGTGCAGCGAAGCAGGGCGGTCCCGGGTGTGGTGTTCGGTACAGGCGCATTTCTGATCTGGGGGCTGTTTCCGGCGTACTTCGGGTTGCTGGCCTTCGCCAATCCGGCCGAGGTGGTGGCGCAGCGAATTCTGTGGACGTTGGTGCTGGTGCTGGTGGTACTGGCGATTACCGGGCAGCTCGGTGGGCTGCGCGGAATCGCCCCGCGCACCTGGCGGATGGCGGCGGTGGCCATCGCGGCGCTATCGATCAACTGGGGCGTGTACGTCTACGGCGTCACCTCCGGGCATGTGGTGGAGTGTGCGCTGGGCTATTTCATCAATCCGCTGGTGACCGTGGCATTCGGCGTGCTGATATTCCGTGAGCGATTGGCCAGGGCGCAGTGGGCCGCGCTGGGTCTTGGTGCGGTTGCGGTCGCCGTGCTCACCGTCGACTACGGCAGACCGCCGCTCATCGCGCTGGCGCTGGCCTGTTCATTCGCCACCTACGGGCTGGTGAAGAAGGTGATCGCGCTGGACGCACTGCACGGAATCGCGGCCGAGGGTCTGGTCGCCGCACCGTTCGCGCTGGCCTTCGTGATCGTCTTCGCGGTGACCGGGCGCAGCGAATTCGCCAGTGGCATCGCGCATTCCGGACTGATGATCTCGACCGGTCCGGTCACCCTGCTGCCGCTACTGCTGTTCGCCGTTGCCGCGCAACGGGTTCCGCTCTCGACCATGGGACTGCTGCAGTACCTCACGCCCGCGCTGCAGATGGCCTGGGGCGTGGCCGTCGCGCATGAGCCGATGCCCGCGTCGCGGTGGGCCGGTTTCGCACTCATCTGGGCGGCACTGGCGATTTTCACCGGCGACGCGCTGATCCGCGGTCGGCGGCGGATCAGGACCGCGCAGCCCGAACCGGCCAGTTCAGCAGACCACCGCTGACCTGCCCTTCCCAGCCATGGGGTCGTAGTGAGGGCACAGTTTTCCACGCGATCGCTTGTCGATTCCGACAGCACGGAACCGGCCTTGTCCTCGGGTACATTGGCCGCGAAAACCGCAGGCGGCGGAAGGTTTCTTGATGCTGGACGATGCGCAGCTGGATCGAGCGACGGGTGTGCTGCTCGGCACCGCGGCAGGCGACGCGCTCGGGGCAGGATACGAATTCACCTGGCCCGGACCGCATGTCGCGATCGAGATGATCGGCGGCGGGCCCTGCCGATGGGCGCCGGGACAGTGGACCGATGACACATCGATGGCGATTGCCATCGCGCTGGCCGCCGATAAGCGGACGGGCATCGATCTCGACGAGGTGGCGGCCGGATTCGTCCGGTGGTTCGATTCCGATCCGCCGGATATCGGCATCCAGACCCGCGCCGTGCTCTCGGTGCGCCCGCGCTCGGCCCGGGAGATGCAGATGCAGGCAATGTCCTTGCACGGCAAGACCGGCGGCAACGGTTCGCTGATGCGCACCGCGCCCGTCGCCCTCGCATACCTCGGCGATGCCGACGAATGCGTCCGCATGGCCGGTGCGATCGGCGCGCTCACCCATCACGACCAGCAGGCCATCGAGGCGTGCAAGATCTGGACCTACGCCATCCGGCACGCCGTACTCACCGGCACCTTCGACGGTGTCCGCGACTTCGTGGACGCCTCGCCGAGCGCCGCCTACTGGACCCATCTGCTCGACCAGGCCGAAGCCGGTGGCCCGCAAGACTTTTCGAATAACGGCTGGGTCGTCCACGCGCTGCAGACCGCCTGGTGGGCCATCACCACCGCCGATGCCTCCGGCCCGGACCACCTCCCCCGCGCACTCGAACTCTGCGTCCGCGCGGGTGGCGACACCGACACCACCGCCGCCATCGCGGGCGGCCTGCTCGGCGCCCGCTGGGGCGCCACCGCCATCCCGCATCACTGGCGTCAACTCTTGCACGGCTACCCGGGTTACACCGCCGCGGACCTCGTCAACCTGGCCATCCGCATCGCGACCAAGATCTAGGCGCCTCGCGCCGACTATCAGGCAGCGGTGGTAAACGTCGTCGCCGCCACAGTGCTCGGATGCGGAATCGGCTTCCCGTCAGCGGCATCGCAATACCCCCCGGTTGTGACCTCTCCGTCGAGCGGCACGTTACGCGCGGGCACCGACAGGTTCGTCCACGCCGGTCAGTAGGCGGTGTTGATGTGGCCGGGGCTCCACAAGCCGGAGTGGTCCTGCTGGGTGATTTCCGGTTCGGCGGGATCGGCCTTGGGGTCGATACGGACCAGTTGTTGGAGTTCGCCCCAGTCACGACGCCAGTCCTGATCGAGGTAAGTGGCCAGAGTGCGCGGACGCAGGAGCATATTGGACCAGCCGAGCGGGCCGCCACCGTCGTGGCTCTGCCAAAGGGTGGTGATTTCGGCGCCCGGACGGTCCGGGAGAATGCGATAGGCCGGGACCTCGGCGATATTGTCGCGGTGGTCGTAGGGGCGCTGGTTGGGGAATTGCAGGCCGACCATCCAGTCGGTGAGGACCGGGACCTGGGAGCCGACAACATCGTCCAGCGTTCTGGTCTGCGGCACCCGCGGCGGGGTGACGGCCAGCCACTGCTTCGGATTGCGGTCGCGGTCGACGGCGACGATCCGGATAACGTCCGCGCCGGTGGGGATTTCGCTGAACGGTACGCGCAGGTTGCGCCAGGACGGCTCCGGTCCGATGTCGATCGGGGTGACCTTGCCCATGGGCTGCGCGGTAGTCGTGGAATCAGTTGCGCCGTATTCGATTTCGAGGGTCTGCCCTGGGGTGACAATGCCGTCGGCGTCGACCGAGCGGATCCGGCCCGCCGCGGTCAGCGCGATAATGCCATGGCGGTCAACGGGTTCCGGGAGCCGGTACCACCCGGTGGTCAGGTCGGCGGGTCCCGCGTCACCGGAGCCGTAGCTGCCGAGCACCGGCGTGGTCGACGCATTCAGTCCGAAAGGCAGTGCGGCGGTGGCGGTTCCAGCGGTGTTCTCCGAGGCCGACTTGCTGCTCAGCGCGTCGGCGATACTGCCGGTCGGACTCGAATCGTCGTCGGGTCGCAGGTCGGCGGCCACCCCCGAACCGGTGAATCCGGTACCGGTGCCCGACAGCGTGCTCACCGCATCGCCGGTCAGCGGCCGCAGCATGCCCGCATTCGGATCGGTCTCCACCAGCACATGACCGGCCAGACCCGCCGTCTTCCCGGTCAGCGCCTCGATATTCGAGCGCGCCAGCGAGAATGCCGGGCCCTGGGCCACAGCCGCCTTGGCGAAGGAGCCGACATCCCAGACCACGAGCAGTGCCAGCGCGATGGTCAGCGGCGGCAGCACCGAGACCCGCCACGCGAGACGCGAAACCCGATGCGGGGTACCGGGTTCCGGTGCCCGCACATGCCACCACGCGGCCACGGCGAGCAATGCGGCGGCAGCGAGCAGGAAGAGCTTGTTGAGCTCGACACCGGCGATCACCGGCGGCTTATCCCACCACGGAATGCCGTAAGACGAGACGTACCACCACTTATTGGGGCCGGAGAACACCAGCGCGAGCAGAAACGCGACCACCGCGGCGAACAGCGCGCGATAGCGCGGCGCCCGCAAAACCCTTGGGGCGACCGCCATCGCGGTCACCATGGCGACGGCACCGGCGACGCCCGCGTACACGCCGAAGTGATGGGTCCACTTGGTCGGCGTGACCATGATCAGCAACAGCGCGCCGACGGTGACGCCGAGGATGCGCCGGGTCGGCCCGGCCGCCAGCAATGGAATCCGACCGCCCTTGCGCAGCAGGACAATGACGCACACGATGAGCCCCGCCAACATCGCGAGCACACCGATTCGGCGGCCGACCGATCCGTCCGTCTCGCCCTGGAAGAGATACTGATAGCGCAGATAGTCGTTGAACCACTCGACATCCGGGCCGACGATGTGGTGGATCCGCTTCATCTCGAACATCGCCGCCAAAGGCTGATCGGCGAACATGATCGCCAGCGCCACGATACCGGCGGCCAGCAGCGGGGCGAGCAGCATCGCATACCCGACCACCCCGGACCGCAACGATCCCCGAGTCCCGGTGCGGTCCATGATGATTCGCGCGACCGGTCGCAAGCCCGCCAGCAGCGCCGCGATACAGATCACACCCGACGGCCCGGCGGTACAGGCGAAGGCGGCGACCAGGATCGCGAATCCGGCTGGCAGCAGCCGCCGGGTGGCAATGGCGCGCTCGACCAGACACCAGGTGAGCAGCAGTCCCAGCGCGACCGGCGGTTCCGGACGCAGCCCGTTGTCATAGGCCAGCCAGATGGTCAGGAAACCGAGTGCGCCGGTCCACATCGCGACGCGGTCGCGCCGCACCGCGACCCCGAGCCGGGGCGCCACCTCACGGCTGAGCAGCAGCCACATCAACACACCGCAGCACAGCGCGGGCAGCCGCACCCATGGACTGGCGGTACTGACCTGCGTCATGATCCGGATCAGGTCGTAATACGGTGTGCCGACCGGATTCTCGGGCACGCCGAAGTAGGCGAAATAGTTGGCCATATAGCCCGCGACACCCGACGCACGGGCCATGCCGAACTGATAGCCGTCATCGGAGGTGGTCGACCCGATGAAGTACCAGACCACCATCGTGCCGAGCACCACCGCATCGACCAGTGTGAACGTCCACCAGCGCTGCGGCAGGAACCGGCGCACCCGCCGTCCGTCCACTCGGTCGAGCCGATACAGCGCGACGAGCGCGACAATCGTGCACAAGACCGCGAGCCAGATCGCCACGCGCTTCAGCGGAGTCGGCGTCGAGGAGAACCGGGTGTCGAGTTCAGCAGTGACGCGCGCACCGTCGGCCGCGGCCAGATCGCTGAAGATGCCCACCATCTGTGGCCGATAGTCGCCATTGAGCACCAACGGGAATCCGGACGCCTCGAATCCGACCAGCGTGGCGGTCGCGCTGGTGTTATCGGCGTGCACGGTGAGTTCACAGCCCGGAACCAGTTCGGCCACCGGCACGCTGAGCAATGCCTGATTGCGCAGTACGACATCCAGCCGCGCCGGAGTGTCGGCTCCGGCCCGCACGCGGGCGACGAATCCGTAACGCTCGAGATCCGGTGCGCCATCGGGTCCGGTCGCCGCGAGCGTGCCGCCCTTCGCGCTGAGCTGGTCGATCGCTGTGCACGGCAGGGTGGCGTCGAAAGTCAATGGCGCATAGGAGATCAGCGGCGCCTCGATACTGCGCGCCGAACCCGCCTGCGGCCAGGTCAGCGTCGCCGCGTCCACCCGCACCGGCAGCAGCGGCACGGCGACGGCGAACAATGCGCCCAACAGCCCCGCGACCGGACCGGCCCAACCCCTCCGCGTCTTCGATTGTGCCGTCCCGAGTTCGGATTCCTCGACGGACGGCTGCCCCGCCCACACCATCGTGTCAGCCACGGGGCCTGATCCTAACGGTAACTATTTCGAACGAAAGTTCTTGCCAGCGTGCGGCATTGATTCTCAGCAAGCGCACAGCTGTCGCGGCCGACACCGGGTCGGCCGCGCCAGCTGGCCCTTTCGAGCGACCTGCAAGCAGTCGCTACCGAGCGAACTCAGCCGCAGGCCGAGGACTGCTGGCCGAGGTTGGTCAGCATGGTGCAGGCCCAGGCCTTCTGGATCTTCCACTTGCCGTTCTCGGCGACGAACGGCACGTCGATAATGTTCTCCTGACCGTTCAGCACGACCTTGGCCTTGGCATTGACGCTGTCGCCGAAGCTGGTCACATCGGTGACCGTCACACTGATGTTGGCGTTCTTGGCGGCCTCGGCGAGGCGGTTCGGCAGTTCCGGATCGGCCTCGGCGCCCTGCACGCCGTCGAGCTTCTCCGAATTGGGTATCGACGGATCGAGGGCACGCTGCAGCTGGGTGTTCAGGTCCGCGACGGAGGGGACCGGCGGCAGATTGGTGGTCGCGTTGGCCGAGGCCTTGGCGCTGGTACTGGTCTTCGCGGCCGGCTTGCTGTCTTTGTCATCGCTGCAGGCGGTCATGCCGAGTGCGGCGACGACGGCCAGGGCGGCGATGGCGATGCGTCCAGTCTTACGAAGCTTCAACTGCTCGTCCTTTACGTTCGAGTAGGTACATGTCGTTCCACCAACGGCAGCCGTCACCCGAACCGGCGACGCTGCACGAATGACCCAGGCTACCTGTCAGCGGAGACTGCCGAGCGGATCCGCCCGGGACAGACTGATGTCGTCGGCGGCAAAGGTACGCGCCGGACCGGGCCCTGTCGAGCTGGTCTCGAACCGAACAGTAACCACACCGAGTCCGGCGCCCTGCACCCACCCGTGCCCGAATTCGGGGTGGGTGACATCCAGTCCTGGATACCACAGCGTCGCGTTCCGCACCGGCGAATCGTCCTGAGCTGCACCGACGCTCGGCCGCGTGGTCGTGGGGACCGGGGATGTCGCGGTGTCCATCACCTCGACGCCGGGCGGCCCGACCGACGCCCCCGCGCCGAGCTCGATGCCGCCGTCCTCAGCCCCGGGCGGCCCCACCGGTCGGCCCCAGTCATCGGAGTGCGGCGCGTCGCCCTCCCAGACACCCGCATCCTCGACCGGCGCCTGATCCAACTCCGGAAACAACGACTCCTGCCGGACCGTCGACAACCCGCCGTAGCCCACCCCGACCAGCCGAATCGGCCCGAGCTCGGCCGGATCAATGGCCGAGCGCTGCGCCGCCGTCGTCAGCGTGGCCAGCTCGGTCGTCGCATACGGCAAGGTGAACGACCTGGTCACAATGCTCATATCGGATTTCTTCAGCTTCAGCACCACCGTGCGCGCGGCCCGGCCGTCCTTTTCCAGACGCCGGTGCGCGGCTGCGGCCATGGTGTCGATCGCCGGACGTAGCTGGGCCATCGTGACGATATCGGTCTCATAGGTGTTCTCTGCGCTGATCTGTTTGGCCTCGGCCCGCTCGGCGACCGGCCGGTCGTCGATGCCGCGGGCCAGCCGGTGCAGTGCCGCACCGACGCTGCCGCCGAGTATGGACACCGCCTCCGATTCCGGCAGCGCCGCGAAGGCGCCGACGGTCTCGATACCCAGCGAACGCAACCGGCCCTCGGCCACCGGACCGATCCCCCACAGCTTGCGCACCGGCAGCCCGGCCAGCAGTCGCTGCTGCTCATCCGGCGAAACCACCCGTACCCCATCGGGTTTGGCCATTCCGGAGGCGATCTTGGCCAGCTGCTTACCAGTGCCCGCACCGACCGAGGCGACCAGCCCGGTCCGCTTCCGCACCAGCGCGCGCAAGTCCTCGCAGAATTCGAGCACCTGCTCGACGGTCGCGCCCGCCAACTCGGCGGGCTCACCGAACGCCTCGTCGAACGACAATGTCTCCAGCACCGGAATGCGGCTGCGCAGTGCATCGAACACCCGCGCACTGACCACGCTGTAGACCGCACCGCGCGGCGGCACCACCACCGCGGTCACCCCTACCAACCGCCGGGCCTGATGCATCGGCATGGCCGAGCGCGCACCGAATACCCGCGCCTCATAGCTCGCCCCCGCGACCACACCGCGTCCACCGGTGCCGCCGACCAACACCGGACGCCCGCGCAGTGTGGGCCGGGTCAACTGTTCGACCGAAGCGAAGAAGGCATCCATATCGATGTGCAGCACCCACCGCCGAGCCGTTCGCACGGACGCGCCTTCCCCGGCGGCCACAGCGGTGTTGTCGGTGCTCACGCACCGGAATCTACGCTGTGGCACCGACAGGTCGGCCCACCGCGCAACTGGCACAACCCTGTGAATCCGGCAGGAAACCTGGGTGTCGGATGTAGCCCAGCCGAGTAATTCCTGCGAAATTGCTACCCGATCCGAACGGCGCGACGACCGGGAGCCCGCGGCGCTCTGCCCTGCTCAACCGCCCGTGACCAGGACCGATACCGATGTGTTGCCGCCCCGACATGCCCTGACCAAGCCGCGGGATCACCGGTTCGGACCCGGCCGGATATGTGATGATCGGACCATGAAGATCCGTAAGGCCGTGATACCGGCCGCCGGAATCGGCTCCCGGCTGCTCCCGCTGACCAAGGCCATCCCCAAGGAGATGCTGCCGGTCGGCGACAAGCCGGTCATCGAGCACACCGTCCGGGAGCTGGTCGCATCCGGAATCACCGATATCACCATCGTGGTCAGCGGCGGAAAGTCATTGATCCAGGACCATTTCCGTCCCAACCCGGCCCTGGTGGCCCAACTTCGCGCCGACGGCAAGGACGCGTTCGCCGATGCGGTGGAGGAGGTCGGCGAGCTGTCCCGGCTCGGGCATATCACCTACCTCGATCAGCACGGGCCCTACGGCAATGGCACCCCGGTGCTCAATGCCGCCCGTAATCTCGGCGACGAGCCGATGCTGGTGCTGTGGCCCGACGACGTCTTCGTCGCCGGGGTGCCGCGGGCCCAGCAGCTGATCGATGCCTACGAGGCGACCGGCGCGCCGGTGCTCGCGCTGATGCCGATGGACCCGTCCGAATCCAAGCGTTACGGCGTCCCGGTCGTCGCGGACGATCAGGGCAACGGTCTGCTGCGCATCACCGGGTTGCGGGAAAAGCCCAAGCCCGAGGACGCCCCGTCGAACTATGCCGCGATCGGCGGCTATGTCGTCACCCCCGGCATCATCTGCGAACTGCGCCGACAGACCGAGCAGTGGTACGAACATCGCACCGGCGAGGTGTACCTCACCGATGCGATCAATGTGCACGCCGCCGACAATCCGGTCTTCGGCCAGGTCATCCAGGGCCGCTGGTACGACACTGGCAATCCGGCCGATTACCTGGTCGCCCAATTCGCCTCGGCGCTGACGCATCCGCAGTACGGGCCGCTGCTGCGTCAACTCGTCGACTGATATCGGGTTCGCCTAGGACAGGGCGTGATGACGAACCTTGTCGTCGGTCAGTGCTGGCGACCTTTCCCATCTACGCGCAACTGAGCTGATCGGGGAAACGTCGCCGGTCCAGATCAGAAACGACGGATCGTGTAGATGTCGAAGTCGCGAAGAGGATGCAGACCGACCGGAACGCCCCAGTCGTGCGCATCCAGGATCTGCCCGGAGCCCGCGTAGATGCCGACATGTGAGGCGTCCTCATTGAGGATTACGACATCACCCAGCGACAGGGCCGGGAACGGAACCGCGGCGCCGACCTTGGCCTGCTCCCAGGTGGTGCGCGGCAGTTTCACCCCGACCTGCCGGAATGCCCACTGGACCAGAGCCGAGCAATCCCAGGCGAACGGGCCGGTGGCACCCCATTCGTAGGGTTTGCCGATCTGGGTGTAGGCCGCGGTCAGTGCGCCGAGTCCGGCGACACTCGGCAGCGGCAGGGCAGCCGAACCGCTGGAACTGCCGGAACTACCGGATGCCGAGCCGGAGCTGCCCGACCCGGAGCCGCTTCCGGTATCACCGCGCGCCGTTCCGGCCAGGACGAGCATCATCACGGCCGATACCAGAAACCCGATAGCTATCCGCCGCAACGCCATTTTGCGCTCGGTGATCATATGCTCGCCCCTTCCATCGACCCGGTCGACGTGCAGTACCGGCCTCGATACCGGGGAAGGAACCGCACGTCACTGCACCTGCGCTGCGGCACGTATCCACGTGCGGCGCAAGGTATTTCAGGTAGAGCAGTTCAAGCACCAACAATCACTGCCGTCACAGAAGTAGATCTGCGCACCAACAGCAACATGCCGATTGTGCCGGGCATTGTGCGAGCACGACAACGAAATCAGCTATTTTCCAGCATGTGATCTACATCACATCTAAGGGGGCACGATGCAACTCGGGGCGGGATCTCCAGATCCCGCCCCGAGCACCGCGTTCCGGCCGTATCAGACCTTCGCGATCGAGACCCGCACGCCACCGACGATGTCGGTGGCATCCGCGCCCGGCTCACCGAAAGTCAGCTCGGTGGCCAGGATTTCGCCCGCGATGAGATCGCGGTGGGTCTGCGCCCAGACCTGCTTATCGGCGGGCACCGCGAGCACCACGGTGATGCGATCGGATACCTCCAGCCCCAGGGACTTTCGCGTCTCCTGCAGATCGCGGATCACATCGCGGGCCCAGCCCTCGGCCTCGAGCTCCTCGGTCACCACCGAATCGAGCACCACCAGACCGGCATTGCCGGGCAGGGCCGCGGTGGACTCCGGCTCGGCCGCGACCAGGCGCTGGGTGTACTCCTCCGGCAGCAGTTCGATGCCCGCCGCGGTGACCACACCGGAGACGTTCTCGGACCATTCGCCCGCCTTCACCGCCTTGATCACCGTCTGCACATCCTTGCCGAGGCGCGGTCCCGCGGCACGGGCGTTCACCACCAACTCGAAACGGCCGTGCACGGCGACATCGGTGGTCAGGTCGACCTTCTTGACGTTCACCTCATCGGCGATGATGTCGGCGAACGGCCGCAGCCGCTCGGCATCGGGCGCGGCGATGGTGACCTCGGCCAACGGCAGCCGCACCCGCAGGTTCTTCGCCTTGCGCAGGCTCAGCACCGTCGAGCAGACCACCCGGACCTCGTCCATGGCGGCGACCAGATCCGGATCCTCCGGCAGCTCACCCTCCTTGGGCCAATCGGCCAGGTGCACCGACTGCTCGCCGGTCAGCCCGCGCCAGATCACCTCGGAGATCAGCGGCAGCAGCGGCGCGGCCAGCCGCGTGACGACCTCGAGCACCGTATGCAGTGTGTCGACGGCATCCCGATCCTCTTCCCAGAAGCGCGAACGCGACCGCCGCACATACCAATTGGTGAGCGCATCGGCGAAGGAACGCAACTCCTCACAGGCGCCCGCGATGTCGTAGACCTCGAGCGCATCGGTCATCACGGCCTGGGTCGCGGCCAACTTGGCCAGGATGTAGCGGTCCAGCACATGCGGCGAATCCGTACGCCACACACCGGTTTTCGAGGCGTAGAGCTGCAGGAAGGTCCATGCGTTCCAGAGCGGGCGCAGCGCATGGCTGACCCCCTCGCGGATGCCGCGCTCGGTGACGATGAGATTGCCGCCGCGCAGGATCGGCGAACTCATCAGGAACCAGCGCATCGCATCGGAGCCGTCCCGGTCGAACACCTCGTTCACATCCGGGTAATTGCCCTTGGACTTGCTCATCTTCAGTCCGTCGTCACCGAGCACAATGCCGTGCGCGGCAACGGTTTTGAAGGCCGGACTGTCGAACAGCGCGGTCGAGAGCACGTGCAGGTTGTAAAACCAGCCGCGAGTCTGCCCGTTGTACTCGACGATGAAATCGCCCGGGAAGTGGCTGTCGAACCACTCCTTGTTCTCGAACGGGTAGTGCACCTGGGCATAGGGCATCGAACCCGATTCGAACCAGCAGTCCAGCACCTCAGGCACCCGGCGCATGGTCGACCTACCGGTCGGATCATCGGGATTCGGCCGGGTCAGCTCATCGATGTTCGGCCGGTGCAGATCGGTCGGGCGCACGCCGAAGTCGCGCTCCAACTCCTCCAGCGAGCCATAGACATCGGTGCGCGGGTAGTCCGGATCGTCGGAGACCCAAACCGGGATCGGGCTGCCCCAGTACCGGTTGCGGCTGATATTCCAGTCCCGCGCACCCTCGAGCCACTTGCCGAACTGTCCGTCGCGGATGTGTTCGGGCACCCAGGTGATCTGCTGATTCAGCTCGACCATCCGGTCGCGGAATTTGGTCACCGCGACAAACCAGGACGGCACCGCCATGTAGATCAGCGGCTGGCCCGAGCGCCAGCTGTGCGGGTAGGAGTGCTCGATCGTCTCGTGCCGCAGCAGCTTTCCGGCCGCCTTGAGATCCTTGATGATCACCGGATTGGCGTCGAAGACCATCAGGCCCTCGTACGGCGGCACCATCGAGGTGAACTTGCCGCCCGGATCCAGCGGCTGCACGAGTTCGATGCCGTTGGCGGCGGCGACATCCATATCCTCCTCACCGAAGGCCGGTGCGAGGTGCACGATTCCGGTACCGGAGTCGGTGGTCACATAGTCGGCGGTCAGCACGCGGTGCGCGTTGGGATGACCGACGAAGAAGTCGAACGGCGGTGCGTAGGCCAGGTCCGCGAGAGCGGCGCCGTCGAACTCGCCGAGCACCTCGGGCTCATCGCCGAATTCGCGAGCGTAGTGCGAGACCCGCTCGGCGGCCAGCAGATAGCGCTTGCCGTCGGCGCCTCGCACATGCACGTAGCGCACATCCGGGTGCACCGCGATCGCGAGGTTCGACGGCAGCGTCCACGGCGTGGTGGTCCAGATGAGCGCGTTCGCGCCGTCGAGTTCGTGCAACGGATGCTCACCCGGCACGCGCAGCACCATATCCACGGTGACGGCCGGGTCCTGGCGCATCTTGTAGGCGTCGTCGAGTCGGCTTTCCTGATTCGACAGCGGGGTCTGCTCGTACCAGCTGTAGGGCAGCACCCGGAAGCCCTGGTAGATCAGGCCCTTGTCGTACAGCGACTTGAACGCCCACATCACCGACTCCATGAAGTCGAGATCCAACGTCTTGTAGTCGTTGTCGAAGTCCACCCAACGGGCCTGACGCGTCACATAATTACGCCATTCCCCGGTGTAGCGCAGTACCGATGATTTACAGGCCGCATTGAATTCCGCGAGCCCCATGGCATCGATCTGTGATTTGTCCGTGATACCGAGCTGCTTTTCCGCTTCGATTTCCGCGGGCAGTCCGTGACAGTCCCAGCCGAAACGTCGATCGACCTGCTTGCCGCGCATCGTCTGGAAACGTGGCACGAGATCCTTGACGTAACCCGTGAGCAGATGTCCATAATGTGGCAAACCATTGGCAAACGGTGGCCCGTCGTAGAAGACGAACTCCGGCGCACCCGAACGGTTCTCGATGCTGGCACGGAAGGTGTCGTCGGCGGCCCAGGCGTCGAGTACCCGACGCTCCAGGTCAGGGAAGGATGCGCCGGTGCCCGCACCCAGATCGACGCGTGGGTATGCGCTGCTGGAAGGTTCGTCCGCCATCGCGGATCCCGTCTCCTCGTGCCGCCGCGCCGTAGCGCGTATGTGTCAGCACGGGGACGATGACGACGCCGGTTGCGTCGAAACCGCGGTACCACCCCGCTTGTCCGGGCGCCGCGCCGATCCGCGACCAACCAGGACCTCTCATTGCGAGCTGTGACGGGCTCACCCGTTCGGTTCTACTGAGTGCGGCGTGCGCACCGTTCTTCCGAAGACTCCCCGGTGATGGCCGGATCTACGCCGATTACATGTTTGATTCTAACCAGGACGGTCAAACCAGTTTGTCGGGCCCACAATTACCGTTTCGCATGCCGACCAGGCGGCGGCGCGGAATCGCCCTCGGAGCTGCGCATGGAAAGCGCGCTCACCAGCAATAGCACAGCACCCACGATGCAGATGAGGATGCACCCCCAGGCCCACAGCACCGACCCGGTGGTCAGCGCGGCCACTAGCAGGGCGAACCCGATCGCAGCAAGGACCAGCGTCAAGACGAGCATATTGACCCCCTAGGCATGCCAGGCGGCTCGGCGTACCTCTAGCTACTCGAACAGCAACTACAGCGGAGATATCTCTCTACCACGAGATTACTTGGCGCCCTTGGCGAATGAGGCGGGAGCGAGATTGTTCGCGGTATTGGTATCGACGAACGCCTCGCCGCCGTCCACCGGCACCGCCGAGCCACGGTTCTCCAGCTCCTCGAGCTGGGACTCCAGGTACGACTTCAGTCGCACGCGGTACTCCCGCTCGAAGGTCTTGAGCTGCTCGATCCGGCTCTCCAGCACGCTGCGCTGCTGGGTGATGGTGGCCATGATCTCGGTGTGCTTGCGCTCGGCATCGGCCTGCAGCGCGTCGGCCTTCTCCTTGGCCTGCCGTAGCTGGTTGTCCGAACGGGTCTGGGCATCCGAGAGCATCGCATCCGACTTCTGCCGCGCATCGGCGATCATCGCCTCCGAGCGGGTTCGCGCATCGCCGACCAGTCGTTCGGAATTCGCCCTGGCATTCGAAAGCAGGTTCTCCGCTTCGAGCTTCGCATCGCTGGTCAGCCGGTCCGCCATCTCCTGGGCGAGACTGAGCACCTTGGCCGCCTGCAGATTCGCATCCGCGCTCGGCGCATCCTTGGCTACCGGGGCCGCGACCGGCATCGGGGGCGGCGGCGGGGCCTGTTGCACCGGCGGCTTGATGGGTTCGGGCGGGGGCGGCGGAGCTTGCTGGACGGGTGCTTTCACCGCGGCGGCATTGGCCGGGCCGCGATTTTTCTTGGCGTCGGCCAGTTCCGCATCGAGCTCGGCAACCCGCTGGCGCAGGTCAGCGTTCTCCTCGATCAGACGCGAGAGCTCCTGCTCCACGAGATCCAGGAAGGCGTCTACCTCATCCTCGTTGTAGCCGCGCTTCCCGATCGGCGGTTTGCTGAACGCGACGTTGTGCACATCGGCTGGGGTCAGCGGCATGGAAGGATCCCTTCACGCGTCTTTTGGAGATCTAGCAGATCTAGCAAGCTATCTTCTCGGTTCATTCTGTCACACCGGGGCTACCCGTCGGCGTGGCCGCCCACAAACGTCATCGAGATGAAGACGACGAAAAGCAGGACCATAATCGACAGATCGAGCCGAATTCCTCCCAATGACACCGGTGGTATCAACCGCCTCAGGAGTTTCACCGGAGGATCGGTGATCGTGAAGATCACCTCGAGGATGACGACGACGAAGCCGCTCGGGCGCCAGTCGCGGGCAAAGCTGCGGATGAACTCCACGATCACTCGGCTGATCAACAACAGCCAGAAGATGAACAGTACGAAGTAGAGCACCGCAAACAAGGCCACGATCTCACTCTGCCCCAAAATCCGCGTCGCGCAAAATGACCACACCGCCCCATACGCAACGGGTCTAACAGAACCCCCGGATCACAGCGCTATTTCTGGTTGTAGAAGCCGGTTTCGGCGATCCTGCGACGTTCTTCGGCCGAGACATCGACATCGGCGGGTGAGAGCAGGAACACTTTGGTCGCCACTTTGTCGAATGAGCCACGCAGCGCGAAAGCCAGGCCAGCGGCGAAGTCGACCAGCCGCTTTGCGTCGGCATTGCTCAGATCGACCAGGTCCATGATCACCGGGTTGCCCTCGCGGAAGCGCTCACCGATGATGCGGGCCTCGCTGTAATCGCGCGGGCGCAGCGTCGTGATCTTGGACAAGGGACCTCCGTCCTCGAAGATCCCCGGCCGACGTGCCGGCGCGGGCTCGGGGCGCACACGCTCCTCCAGTCGCCGCTCTTCGGCCTCGGGATCGACGGCGAGCGCACCCCTGGTGGCTCCCCGCAGCATCGGCGCATTGCCGCCCGCACGGAATCGGGACGCGCCCGGCGCGGCATCGATCCTGGTGGGACGGGGTCGCGCATCGTAGCGGTCGTCCACATAGGGCTCGTCGACGTAATCGTCGCGCCGAGACACCGGATATCCCGCCTTGTACGGCGACTTGTACGCGGGCTCAGGGTAATCCGGCTCATCGTCGTAGCGGTCATCGGCATAGCGGTCCGCGCCGTAACCGGCGCGCTCGGAATATTCACGGGGCCGGGGACGACGTGAGCCGCGCTCGTCCATACCGCGGGGGGCGGGTTCGGCGACATAGTCGTCTTCGTAATCCTCGAGCGGAACCATGCCGAAGTACGCCTTGAACTTGTGCAGCGTGCTCATTTCATAGACCTTCCTTCGGCCCCGGTGGCGGCCGGGTGTTGAAGTCTTGCTCAGTCCTCTCCAGTCCCAGCATATGTGTCGAATGTGACTGATGAGGTTTCTTTGCTACGCCGAGGTTATCGGTCGAGCGCCCATCAAGGCGGTACCGACACGCACACAGGTAGAACCGTGTTCGATCGCCGATTCCAGATCGTTCGACATGCCCGCGGAGAGTTCGGTCGCTTCGGGATGGTCCGCGCGTATCAGGGCATGCAAATGCGCAAGGCGTGCAAAAGCAGCGTCGGGCACGGCGTCGAGCGGGGGAATCGCCATCAGGCCCGCGAGCTGCAGTCCCGGCGCGATGGCCACCCGATCGGCCAGTGCCGCAAGGTTTTCGGGGGCCACACCACCGCGACCCGGATCCTCGTCCAGGCTCACCTGGACCAATACTCGAACCGGTTCGCCGCGCTCGCCCGCGTCCAGGGCAGCTCGCCCAGCGGTGTCAAGGGCCGTTGCCAGGCGTTCGCTGTCGACGGAGTGCACGGCATGTGCCCAGCGCGCGACGACCCTCGCCTTGTTGCGCTGCAGCCGACCGATCATGTGCCAGCGCACATCCGCGAGGTCGGTCAGTTTTGCGACCTTCGCGGTGGCCTCCTGCTCCCTCGACTCACCGAATTCCCTGCAGCCCAAGCGATGCAGGATGGCGATATCGGTGGCCGGGAAGAACTTCGTCACCGGGAGTAGCCGCACCGATTCCGGAGCACGCCCGGCCGCATGACACGCCGCGCCGATTCGCTTGTTCAGATCGGCGAGATTCGCCGCGAGTTCGGCGGTCCGACCGTCCATGGCTTCGGCCGCAATGGATTCGGTACTCATGCTTCCGCCTGCATCCAGATGACACCGGCCATGCGCCCGGTCGGTGCGCCGCGACGATGACTGAACAGCGTCTTGTCCTCGATCGTGCAGCGCGGATCGATCGCGACCCCGCCCACTCCGGCTTCGGTGAGCTGCCTGTGGATTCCAGCGCGCAGATCGAGTGCGGGCGTGCCGCGCACGGTGGTTGTCGCACTACCGGGCAGATGCGCCTCCACATCGGCGCGCATCGCGGCGGGCACCTCGTATTGCCGACCCGATGCGGCCGGACCGAGGAAGGCGCCGATCCGCTCGATGCGGGCACCGGCCGAAACCATTGCGTCCAGTACGCGCGGCACGATGCCGATGCGCGCACCGATTCGTCCGGCATGCACGGCCGCGATCACACCCGCCTCGTCATCGGATAGCAGGATCGGCACGCAGTCCGCGGTGAGCACCACCAGTGCCAGACCCGGCACGGTCGTCACCAATGCGTCGGTCGCGGGCACCGGGCCATCCCATGGCCCATCGATGATTTCGACATTGCGCCCGTGGATCTGTTCCATCCACACGAGCCGATCCGGTGTCAGGCCGATACCCTCGGCCAGCCGGTCCCGGTTCCGCTGGACGGTCGCCGGGTCGTCCCCCACATGATCCCCGAGATTGAACGAATCGTATGGCGGCGCCGAGAAACCGCCCGCCCGCGTGGTCGTCACTCGTCGAACGGTCAGTGTCGGCGCCGCTCCCCCGCCGCCCCGGAACTTTTGCCGGTCGTCGCGGGTATCAACAGCGCCGTCGCGGGCCGACGGTCGTGTGCCTGGCTGAGTGCTGGGCGTCCCCGACGAGTTACCCATGTGCTCCCCCGCCTCCCCGAGTCTTTTGCCGGTAGTTATGTGCCTCGGCAGTACTCGACCGGTCCGGCGGTCGGCGAAGTGGCTGAGCTTTGGGCGTCCCCGATGAGTTACCCATGTACGAACGAGATCTGTCGTTGCTTTGGCATATCGCCAGTCTGCCAGCCCAGGCGACCGAATCGTGCGATCGGCGACCTACCGACGCATGAACGACGGCACGTCAACGTCGTCGTCGTCATCGGAATCCGGCGGCTCGATATGCGAGCGCGTATTGTGCGTGACTGTCGGCTCGGCCAGTGTGCGGGCCCGTTCGGAATCCCGGTAGCTGGGCACCGCACCCCGGGTGGAGCTGGTTTGACCTGCGGCGGAAGCGGTTTCGGTGCGTGCGGCGGCGGCGATCTCACTGGTCCGGCTGGTCTGGCCGAGCTCACCGGCCCGAGCCGAACCGATCGCGCCGCGACCCGCTTCGAAGGTGCGCCGGGCCGGGCCGCCGCCGTCGAAACCGGCCGCGATCACCGTGACGCGAACCTCATCGCCGAGCGAATCGTCGATGACGGTGCCGAAGATGATATTCGCCTCGATATGCGCGGCCTCCTGCACCAGCGAGGCCGCCTCGTTGATTTCGAACAGACCCAGGTCGGAACCGCCCGCGATCGAGAGCAGTACGCCGTGCGCACCGTCCATCGACGCCTCGAGCAGTGGCGAATTGATCGCCGATTCGGCGGCCTTGACCGAGCGGCCCTCGCCGCGCGCCGAGCCGATGCCCATCAACGCGCTTCCCGCACCGGACATCACGCTCTTCACGTCGGCGAAGTCGACGTTGATCAGACCCGGGGTGGTGATCAGGTCGGTGATGCCCTGCACACCGTTGAGCAGCACCTCATCGGCGGAGCGGAAGGCGTCCATCAGGCTGACCGCCGCATCGCCGAGCTGCAGCAGCCGATCGTTCGGGATGACGATGAGCGTGTCGCAGGATTCGCGCAGCAGGTTGATGCCCACCTCGGCCTGATTGCCACGGCGCTTGCCCTCGAAGGAGAACGGCCTGGTGACCACACCGATGGTGAGCGCGCCGAGTTTGCGCGCGATGCTCGCGACGACGGGTGCGCCACCGGTACCGGTGCCGCCGCCCTCGCCCGCGGTGACGAAAACCATGTCGGCGCCCTTGAGCACCTCTTCGATCTCGTCCTTGTGATCTTCGGCGGCCTTGCGCCCGACCTCCGGATCGGCACCGGCGCCGAGACCGCGGGTGAGCTCACGACCGACGTCGAGTTTGACGTCGGCATCGCTCATCAGCAGCGCCTGCGCGTCGGTGTTGACCGCGATGAACTCGACTCCCTTGAGTCCCTGTTCGATCATCCGGTTGACGGCATTCACGCCGCCGCCGCCGATACCGACGACCTTGATCACAGCAAGGTAGTTGTGCGGGGGCGTCATGGGCCTTCGCCTTCCTTCGATCTAAAGTCTGTCGTTTTCGAATTCTCGACATTCGGTCTGTGGCAAGACCGGGCAAACCCTAAAGCTCAACCATAGGGTTAGCGTTATGTCAAGTATCCGACTGCTGCGGAACGCTATTCGCAGCCGCCGCGATAGGCGCGCAGGCGCGCCGAAACGACTGACAGAATCTTGTGTGATCCCTCTCGTCTCGCCGCGCAACACGTCGTATCGTGAACGGTTGCCCCCGAACCCACGGTCTCGCTGGGCTGTTCCCACTGCGGTCACAGTTCCATCGAAAAACCCCTGGGCACAATGGGTATCGATCACTTTACCGTGACCAGATTCGGACTCGAAACATCGAACACCGTTCCATCGCGGGTCAACAGCGGTATCACCACGGCCGCCTTGCGTTCCGCGTCATTAGTTCCTCCCCACAGTACCGTGCGACCGTCGCGCAGGTTCAGGAAAATATCCGAAATCGACCGCGCGACAACCTCGTCCACCTGCACGACCAGCGCCGCAGGCAGAACCGACAGAACCGAGGCCGCGGCCCGGGTGACCGGATCGTCGCCGCCGGGATGTTCGGTGATGAGCTTCGCGACGCCGATGGGTGCGTCCTCGATCGCGAACTCCACACCCTCCGCATCCAGCAGATGCGCGCCTTGCGGGCTGTCCCAGAACAAGACCGGCGTGCGCTCGACCACCGTCACCTTGACGGTGGACGGAAATACTCGCTGCACCCGTGCGGTGCGGACTTTCGGAATGCTCGCCACCCGCCGGGCCATCGCATCGGTGTCGATGCGCAACATCGAGCGGCCGGACGGGATCTCGAGTTTGTCGCGCACCTGTTCCTCGGGAACCGCGACCAAACCGTCGATCTCGACCGTGCTCGCCGAAAACACCGGGGTGAACCAGGCCAGTACGAGGACAAGTGTAAGAACGCACACGCCGAGCAAACTCCACCGACGCAGGCGAACCCGCTGTGCCCGGTCGAACCAGTCACCCGCGGTTCGCATCGCGGGTCACCGCCCGTATTGCGGACGCGCGCGCAGCCCATCGAGAATCTGGCTGCCGAGCATCGTCACATCGCCCGCGCCCATGGTGATCACCACATCGCCGGGCAGGGTCAGGCCCGCGACCTGGCGGCCGACCCGCGACATATCCGGCTGGTAGTGCACGGGTTTGGTGACGGCTTGGGCGACGAGCGCGCCGTTGACACCGGGCAGCGGCTTCTCCCGCGCACCGTAGACATCGAGCACGACGACCTCGTCGGCGAGGCTGAGCGCCGCGCCGAAATCCTTGGCGAAGGTGGCGGTGCGGCTGTAAAGATGCGGCTGGAACACCACGATGACCCGGCCCTGTCGGGACCGCGCACCGTCACGCGCCTCCTGCTGCACCAGCTCCGCGGCCGCGCCGAGGACCGCGCGCACCTCGGTCGGGTGGTGGGCGTAATCGTCGAAGACGCGCACGCCGTTCTCCCGACCCACGAACTGGAACCGGCGATGTACACCGCCGAAACCCTCCAGCCCCTGGATGATCTCGTCCACATCCGCACCGGCGGCGCGCGCGGCGAGCAGCGCGGCCAGCGCGTTGAGCGCCATATGCCGACCGGGCACGGCCAGTCGCAGGGTGCGCGGCGCGGCCTCATCGGCGAGCTGGAACTGGGCCAGGCCGCCGACATCGCGCGGCTCCCAACTGTGCAGCCGCACGCCGACCGGCACCGGCGCGTCGGACAGTTCACCCGATCCGTAGCCGAGCACCCGAACGTTCTGCTCCGCCAACCGCGCACCCACCCGCTCGGCCAGCGCCCGCGACCCGGGATCGTCCAGACACACCACCAGCAGGCCGCCGGGGCCGAGACGGTCGGCGAAGTCGTCGAAGACCTGGACATAGGCCTCATCGGAGCCGAAGAAGTCCAGGTGATCGGATTCGATATTGGTGACCACGGCGACGTCCGGGTCGTATTGCAGCAGTGAACCGTCGCTCTCGTCGGCCTCGGCGACGAAGATTTCGCCGGTGCCGTGGTGGGCATTGGTGCCCGCCTCGTTGAGTTCACCGCCGACCGCGAAGGACGGGTCGAATCCGCAGTGCTGTAACGAGACGATCAGCATCGAGGTGGTCGAGGTCTTGCCGTGCGTGCCCGAGACCAGCAGCGTGCGATGACCCTGCATCAGTGAGGCGAGTACGGCGGGGCGCAACAGCACCGGAATATCGCGCCGGTTCGCCTCGACCAGTTCGGGATTGGTCTTCGGGATGGCGGCGTAGGTGGTGACCACCGCGGTCGGGCCGCCGGGCAGCAGGTCGAGGGCGCTGGCGTCGTGACCGATGCGCACCTGGGCACCGCGGGCCCGCAGCGCGAGCACACCGCGACTCTCCTTGGCATCCGAACCGGAGACCGAGCCACCGCGCGAGAGCAGAATGCGCGCGATGCCGGACATGCCCGCCCCGCCGATTCCGACCATGTGCACGCGCGCCAATTCGGGCGGCAGCGCCGAGCGCGCCTCGTCGGCCCCGGAATCGGTGGCATCGGCTCCCGTGGTCACCGGCCGCTCACCTCGACGACAATGCGCGCGAGCTCGTCGGCGGCATCGCGGTGTCCGGCACCTGCGGCGGACAGGCTCATCTCGATCAGCCGTGCGCGGTCGGTCAGCAGCGGTATCACCTCGTCGATCACGTATTTCGGGGTCAGCTCGGCATCGGGGACGATTCTGCCACCCCCCTGGCGCACGATCGGCCTGGCATTGAGTTCCTGTTCACCGTTGCCGTGCGGCAGCGGCACATAGAACGCGGGCAGGCCGACCGCCGAGACCTCGGCGACGGTCATCGCGCCGGAGCGGCAGACGACCGCGTCGGCGGCGGCATAGGCCAGGTCCATCCGGGAAAGATACGGCACGGCGATATACCGCGCCCCACCCTCATCCGATTCCGGGACTTCGAGGGTGTTCTTGGGTCCGTGCGCGTGCAGCACCGAGACGCCCGCCGCCGCCAGCTGTGGCGCCGCGCCGGAGATCGCCTTGTTCAACGAGACTGCCCCCTGCGAGCCGCCGAAGACCAGCAGAACCGGTCCCTCGGCGGGCAGGCCGAAATGGGCACGGGCCTCGGCCTGCAGCGCGGCCCGATCCAGCGAGGTAATGGACCCGCGCACCGGAATGCCGATGACCTCGGCCTTGGCCAGACCCGAATCGGGTACGGCGGCAAGCACTCTGGCCGCGCGCCTGGCACCGACCTTATTGGCGATGCCCGCCTTGGCATTCGCCTCGTGCACCACCACCGGCACCGCGCGCCTGCGGCCGAGCACGCCACGCCCCGCCGCGAGGTAGGCGGGCAGCGCGACGTAGCCGCCGAAGCCGACGATCACATCCGCCTCTACCGCATCGATGACAGATCTGGTCTTGGCCACCGAAGCGCGGACACGGCCGGGCAGCCGCAGCAGATCGGCGCTCGGCTTGCGCGGCAGCGGAACTGGTGGGATCAATTCCAGCGGATAGCCGCGCTCGGGCACCAATTTGGTCTCGAGTCCGCGTTCGGTACCGAGTGCGGTGACCCGGATCGAATCGTCGAGTCGCCGCAGCGCGTCGGCGACGGCCAGCGCGGGCTCGATATGTCCGGCGGTACCACCGCCTGCGACGATCACCGACAGTGGTTTGCGGGGTCGCTCCGCACTCACCTGGATCTTCCCCGATCTCTCGCATGGTTTATCGGATAGCTCGGCTCCCAAGCCCTGGTCGCCCGCAGCGAACTCGTCCCCCGGCTCTCGGGCACGCGCCGCCGAGCGGATTCGGACTGGGTCCGCCGCCCCGGTGGCAGTGCGGCCCGCGCCCGGTCGGCCTTGGCCCGTTCGGCCCTAGCCCGCTGCTCGGCCGCCTTCGCCTTGGCCGCGGCCGAGCGAGCCCGCGCCGCATCCGCCCGCGCCGGTGAGTACACCTCCGGCTTGGGCAGTCGCAACAGTCGGCTGAATCTGCCGTCCTGTCCGGCCTGCAGCGCCGAAATGGCCTCGGGCTCGTGCCTGGCCGCATTGGCGATGATGCCGAACATGAACAGGGTGATCGCCAGCGACGAACCGCCCGCCGAAACCAGCGGCAGCTGCAGACCGGTCACTGGGAGCAGGTTGACCACATAGCCGATATTGATCAGCGCCTGCCCGGTGATCCAGGTCGTCGCGGTCGCGGTGAGCAGCCGCAGGAACGGATCGACCGAACGGCTCGCGATGCGCAGGCCGGTGTAGACGAACAGTGCGAACAGGCCCAAAACCAGTGCGCAGCCGAGGAATCCGAGTTCCTCGCCGATGATGGCGAAGATGAAGTCGTTGTGCGCATTGGGCAGGTACTGCCATTTGGCCCGGCTCTGGCCGAGGCCGCGACCCCAGATGCCGCCGTCGGCCAGCGAGTACAGCGCTTGGCGCGCTTGATAATTGATGCCCTGCGGATCGTCGCCCGGATTGAAGAAGGCGCGCATTCGGTCCGAGCGATACCCCGCGGACAGTGCGAGGACGCCCGCGGCGATCACGCCGGAAATCGCGATGGTGACGAACAACCGCACCGGCAGCCCGCCGAACCACAGCAGTGCGGCCAGGACGATGCCGAGCGCGATGGTGGTCGACAGATTCGGCTCCAGCACGACGAGCAGGCACACCAGCAGACCGGCGGGCACCAGCGGCACCAGAATGTCCTTCAGGCCGGCCTGTTCCGAGCGCCGCGAGGCGAGCAGATGCGCACCCCACACCACCAGCGTCACCTTCACGATCTCCGATGGCTGCACCGAGACCGGCCCGATGAAGAACCAGCGCCGCGCACCCTGCACTTCTGAGCCGATGCCGGGAATCAGCACCAGCAAAAGCGCCAGCACCGAGATCGCGAACAGCGGAAACGACCATTGCCGCAGTCGCCGCAACGAAATCCGCAGTGCCAGAAAGAACAGCACCGCGCCGATCGCGGCGAACATGGCCTGCTGGATGAACAGCGAATACGCCGACCCGCCATCGACATACGCCTCGACGCTCGATGCCGACAACACCATGACCAGACCGAGCACCGTCAGCAGTGTCGCGATCGTGACGACGAGATGGAACGACGCGAGCGGGCGGGCCAGCCAGGCGCCGAATTTGGTGGCCGCCAGCCGATTCCGCCGTGTCGTCTCGGTCATAGCTGCCGCCCGATGTCACCGTCTTCCAGCGCGGCCACCGCGGCGGCGAAGCTGCGCCCGCGGTGGGTGTAATCGGCGAACATATCCAAGGAGGCCGCGGCCGGAGCCAGCAGTACGGCGTCCCCGGGACGGGCCAACCCGGCCGCGGCGCGCACGGCCCGCGCCATCACGGCGTCGGCTGTCTCATCGGTACCGGCCTCACCCATGCCTGCATGGTCTCCCGCGCGGACCTCGACAACCGGGACCTCGGGCGCGTGTCGCGCCAATGCGGCCGCAAGCACCGGCGCGTCGGCCCCGATCAGCACGGCGGCGACAAGACGATCGGCGATCTCCTCGACTAGATCCTCGACCGAGGCACCCTTCAGCTGCCCACCGGCGATCCAAACCACCTGTGAGTGACCGAGTATCGATGAACGGGCGGCATGCGGGTTGGTGGCCTTGGAGTCATCGATGAATTCGACACCGGCCACCTCACGCACGAACGCGGCCCGATGCGGACCGACCTTGTGCTCGATGAGGCCTTCACGCACGAATTGCGGTGCCACATCGATGGCCCTGGTCAGCGCGGCGGCGGCGAGTGCGTCGGCGACACCGGCGGGCCCCTTGGGACTGATATCGCCGACCTCGGCCAGGATGGCCGCCTTGGTGAAGGCACGGTCGAGCAGTTTGCCGTCGACAACACCGAGTTCGCCGTCGGCGGGTACGCCGATCCGGAAGCCGAGCGTCCGGCGCGCCTTACTGCGCCGGGCCAGCGAGGCGGCCACCGGATCGTCGAGTCCGACGACACCGACGCGGCCATACAGCGCCCTGGACTTTGCGGCGGCGTAGGCGTCGAGACCACCGTGCCAATCCAGGTGATCCTCCGCCACATTCAGCACGACACCGGCCTCGGGCCGCACCGAAGGCGCCCAATGCAATTGGAACGAGGACAGTTCGACGGCGAGCACCTGCGGACCCGGGTTGCGGCGCAGCGCATCCAGGATCGGCAGCCCGATATTGCCACAGGCGACACTGGCGATACCGGCCGCGCGCAGGATGGAATGCACCATCGAGGTGGTGGTGGTCTTGCCGTTGGTTCCGGTCACCACCAGCCACTTGCGGACCGGACCGTAGATCCTGGCCTGATCGACCCACCAGGCGAATTCGACATCGCCCCAGACCGGGGTGCCCTCGGTCACCGCGGCGGCGAGCACCGGTGAATCCGGCCGCCAGCCCGGACTGGTGATGACCAGCGCGAAGCGGCTCCAGTCCGCGGTTTCCAGTTCGGTACAGGTGGCGATGTCCAGACCGAGTTCGGCCGCCTCGGCCAATGCGGCGGCACCACCGTCGGTGACGACCGGACGCGCGCCGATATCGCGCAGCGGTTCGATCAACGAGCGACCCGAGACACCCCATCCGGCCACCAGAACGTCACGGCCACGCAGGAATTCGAGCATGGGCCCCGGTGTTCGCAGGGCCCGCGGAGAATGTTCGACCATCGCTACTTCACCCGACCGCTGAGAGATATTCGCTGTAGAACAGGCCGAGTCCGACCGCCGACGCCATGGCCGCCAACAGCCAGAACCGAATAATCACCGTAGTCTCGGCCCACTTGCTGAGTTCGAAGTGATGATGGAACGGCGCCATCTTGAATAGCCGGTTGCGGGTTGTGCGATACACCGCGACCTGCAGCACCACCGAGGCGGTTTCGGCGACGAACAGCGCACCGATCACGACCATCAGCAACTCGGTGCGGGTCGTGATGGACAGACCCGCGAGCATGCCGCCCAGGGCCAGCGAACCGGTATCGCCCATGAAGATCTTGGCGGGCGCGGCATTCCACCACAGGAAGCCGACGCAGGCGGCGGCGGCCGAGGCGCAGACCAGTGCCAGATCCAGCGGATCGCGCACGTTGTAGCAGCCCGCCTCCGGGATCGTCGCGCAGGCATTGCGGTACTGCCAGAACGTGATGATCACGTAGGCGCCGAGCACCAGGCTCATCGAACCCGCGGCGAGACCGTCAAGGCCGTCGGTCAGATTCACCGCATTCGACCAGGCCACGACCAGCAGACAGGCCCAGCACAGGAAGATGATCACGCCCATCGACACCGTGGTGATATCGCGGACATAGGACAGATGCTTACTCGCCGGGGTCAACCCGTTGCCACCGCGGAACTGCAAGGCGAGGATGCCGAAAAGGACCGCTGCGCTGATCTGACCGACGTACTTGCCCGCGGCCGACAACCCCAGATTGCGCTGCTTGCGCAGCTTGATGAAGTCGTCGAGAAAGCCGACCACACCCAGTGCGGTGGTCAGTCCGAGCACCAGAATGCCCGAGGCGGATGGCCCGTCGGCGTCGTAGCCGATGCCGATCAGATGCGAACCGAGGTAACCGGCCCACATGCCGACCAGAATGGCAACACCACCCATGGTCGGGGTGCCGCGTTTGGCCTGATGACTGGCCGGACCATCGACCCGGATCTCCTGCCCGAAGCCCTGCCTGGCGAAGATCCGTATGAGCAGCGGCGTCAACAGAATGGAGACCGCGAGCGCGATCCCCGCCGCGAACAGAATCTGTCTCATCCAAGCGCCTCCGTGCTACCCCGACTGATTCCCGCACGTTCCGCGCTGGTCAAATGTTCGGCGACCGCCCACAGACCGACCGCCTTGGACGCCTTGACCAGCACCACATCGCCCGGCTCGACCTCGTTGTCGAGCAGCGCGATCGCCGCGCCGATATCGGGCACGAGGATCGACTCCTCGCCCCACGAGCCTTCCATTACCGCGCCCTGGTGCATCGCGTGGGATGGCCTTCCGGTGCCGACCACGATCAGCCGGGAGACATCGAGGCGCACCGCGAGGCGGCCGATCCGGTCGTGTTCGATGACGGATTCCTCGCCCAGTTCACCCATTTCGCCGAGTACCGCCCAGCTGCGGCGCGGCGAGTCACCCGCGCGTGCCATGGTCACCAGCGCCTTGAGCGCGGCGCGCACCGAATCCGGATTGGCGTTGTAGGAGTCGTTGACGACGGTGATGCCGTCGGCGGTGGTGCGCACATCCATCCGGCGCGCCGATGCGGCATGCGCGCCGCCGAGTGCCTGCGCGACGGTGTCGAGGTCGGCACCGCATTCGAGTGCGACGGCGGCGGCGGACAGCGCATTGCCGACCTGGTGTTCGCCGTGCACGGCGAGCCGCACCGGGATGCTGCCCTTACTGGTGTGCAGGGTGAAGCCCGCGCGCGCCTCGGCATCGAGATGTACGTCGGTGGCGCGTATTTCGGCATTGCCCGCTTGGCCGACCGTCACCACGCGGGCCCGCGTACGTGCGGCCATGGCAGCGACCTGCGGATCATCGGCATTGAGTACCGCCAGACCCGTCGGCGGCAGTGCCTCGACGAGTTCGCCCTTGGTCTGCGCGATCGCCTCGCGACTGCCGAACTCACCGAGATGGGCGGTGCCGACATTGAGCACGACACCGATCTTCGGCGGCGCGACCTGTGCGAGCGCGGCGATATGGCCCGGTCCGCGCGCCGACATTTCCAGTACCAGGAAGCGGGTGTCGGCGTCGGCGCGCAGCGCGGTCCACGGATGGCCGAGTTCGTTGTTGAACGATCCGGGCGGCGCGACGACCGGCCCAAGCGGCGTGAGCACGGCCGCGAGCAGATCCTTGGTCGAGGTCTTGCCCGATGAGCCGGTCACCCCGATCACGGTGAGTCCGCCTGCCGCGGAAAGACGTTCGACGCTCACCCGGGCGAGCGTAGCGAGCGCGGCCAGTACCGCGGCTCCCGACCCGTCCGAATCACCGGCCAGCGCAACGGATTTCGCGGGCACGGTACCCGGACTGGGTGCCACCACGATCGCTGGCACGCCAACCGGGCGGGCCGCGAGCACCGCGACCGCACCGGCGTCGACGGCGGCCTTCGCATAGTCGTGGCCGTCGGCCTGCTCGCCGGGCAGGGCCAGGAAAAGATCTCCGGAACCGATTCGGCGCGAATCGAATTCGACCGAGCCGGTAACCGTCACCTCCGGGTCGGGGGCGTCGTGCAGCGTGCCGCCGACGACCTCCGCGATCTCCCGCAGTGTCATCTCGATCATGAAACCGTCAAGTCCTCCGTGTCCGACCCCTGCGGACTCTGCTCAGTATCGGATCGGCCCCGCTCCAGTCGCTCCAACGCCGCCGCGAGCACCTCGCGGTCGTCGAACGGATGCTTCACACCCTGGATCTCCTGCCCTGCCTCATGTCCCTTACCGGCGACCAGGACCACGTCACCGGGACGGGCCCAGTCGACGGCGGCGGCGATGGCCGCCGCCCGGTCTCCGATTTCGCGCACCTCACCGCGTTCGGCCTCCGGGACCGCCAGCGCGCCGCGGCGCAGCTCGGCGCGAATCGCGGCCGGATCCTCGCTGCGCGGATTGTCGTCGGTGATGATCAGCAGATCGGCGCCGCGCGCACCTGCCGCACCCATCAGCGGTCGCTTACCCGCATCCCGGTCGCCGCCCGCGCCGACCACCACGGCCAGCCGACCACCGGCGGACGCTCCCGCCGCCAGATGACCGCGCAGCGTGGCGATCACCGACTCCACCGCCGCGGGCTTGTGGGCGTAGTCGACGATGGCCAAGAAGTCCTGTCCGCGCTCGACCCGCTGCATCCGGCCCGGCACATCGACGGTGGCCAGGGCGGGTGCGGCGACCGCGGGATCGACTCCGGCGGCGGTGCACACCGCCACCGCGAGCAGTCCGTTGGCGATGTTGTAGCGCCCTGGAAGCCGCAGGCGCACATCGACATTCGCCTTCGGTCCAGCGGCGGTGAATTCCTGCTCAGCGCCGTGCGCGGTTACCGCGCCGGTCAGCTGCCACGTGCCGGAACCGGTGGTGGAGACGGTGATCGGGTCCGCGAGACCGGCGGCGAGGCGCTGTCCCCATTCGTCATCGATGCAGATGACCGAAGTGCGTGCGGCGATCGGCGACTCCGGTTCGAAAAGCCTGCGCTTGGCGGCGAAGTAATCCTCGAAGTCGGCGTGGAAGTCCAGGTGGTCCTGGGAAAGATTGGTGAACGCGCCAACGGCGAAGCGCACACCGTCCACCCGGCCCAGTGCCAACGCGTGGCTGGACACCTCCATCACGACCGCGTCCACCCCCTGCTCGACCATCAGCGCGAACATGGCGTGCAGCTGCGGCGCCTCGGGCGTGGTCAACGCGCTCGGCACCCGGCGACCACCGATCCTGGTCTCTATCGTGCCGATCAGCGCCGTGGAAAGGCCACCAGCGGCCAGCCCGGCCTCCACCAGATAGGCGGTGGTCGTCTTGCCGGAAGTGCCGGTGATGCCGACGATGCGCAGCCGCTCGGACGGATTGCCGTAGATCGCGCCGGAAAGCTCGCCGAGCACCGACCTCGGCTGCTCGCGCACCAATACCGGCACATCTAGCTCACCCGCCAGTTCGGCGCCCGCGGGATCGGTGAAGACCGCGACCGCGCCCCGTTCGACGGCATCGCGGGCGAACCGGGCGCCGTGCGCCTGCGCGCCCGGCAGTGCGGCGAACAGATCACCCGGTCGCACCGCATGCGAGCGCTGCTCGATGCCGGTGACCTGGATCTGCGCGAGGTCGGCTCGCGACGAGCCGGCACCGGTCAGCGCCAGCACGGTGGACAGCGACGTCGACCGCGGGTGGGTCGGCCGGAGCACGTGCTGGCTGGACTGCGCGGGCACAGGGCTCCTCTCGGGAATCGGCATGGATGGGATCGGGTGTCGAGTCAGGTTACCGACGTCGGCTCACGGCCGGGCAACGCGGCTCCAATCTTATGAAGCCTGCAGAACGAACCGTCGCGACGGCTCGGGTGACGGCGGGATCCGGTCGCGCTGCAGCGCCCAAGAGGCGATGTTGTGGAACAGCGGTGCGGCCGAGCCGCCGCCGCTGCCGTCGGAGCTGCGGATCGGCGCGTCGAGCATCAGGCCGATGACGTAGCGCGGGTTGTCCGCGGGGGCCATACCGGCGAAGGTGATGTAGAACGAGGAGGTGGAATAGCAGCGGCAACTCGGGTCGACCTTCTGCGCGGTGCCGGTCTTGCCCGCCACCTGATAGCCATCGATCGCCGCGGACGCACCGGTGCCCATCTGCACGCCCATCGGATCGCGCTGCACGACCGCCTGGAACATGGTGCGCAGCGTGGCGGCGGTCCGTTCGCTCACCACGCGTACGCCGTCGGGCTGCGGCTCCTCGGTGCGGGCGCCGTCCGGTGCGGTCTCGGCCTTGACAATGCGCGGCGGAATCCGCACGCCACCATTGGCGATGGCCTGGTACATCCCGGTCATCTGCAGGGTCGTCATCGAAAGTCCCTGTCCGATGGGCAGATTCGCGAAGGTACCGCCGGACCACTGGTCGCGGGCGGGAACCTGGCCCGGGCTCTCGCCCGGCAGCCCGACTCCGGTGCGCTGGCCGAGGCCGAAGCGGTTGACCATATCCGCGAACCGGTCCTCACCGACCCGCTGCGCCAGCATCAGCGTGCCCACATTGGACGACTTACCGAAGATGCCGGTGGTGGTGTACGGCACGGTGCCGTGCTCCCAGGCGTCGTGCACGGTGACGCCCGACATCCGGATCTCGCCGGGCACCTGCAACACCTCCTCGGGATTGGTCAAGCCGTATTCGATGGCCGCGGCGGCGGTCACGATCTTGTTGACCGAACCGGGTTCGAACGGATCCTGCACCGAGGGGTTCTGCATTTCGGCATTGCCCCAATGCTGCGGTCCCAGTGCGGGATTGAAGGTGTTGTCATTCGACATCGCCAGCACCTGGCCGGTCTTCGCGTCCAGCACCACGGCCGAGGCCGCGTTCGCGCCGGACATCTCCTTGGCCTGCTGCACCTGCTGCTGCACGTAGTACTGCAGATCCGAATCGAGGGTCAGTTCGACGGAGTAGCCGTTCACCGCGGGCTGCTTATCGCGCCAGCTGCCCGGAATGACCGCACCGTCGGAGCCGCGGTCATAGGTGTGCGAACCGTCGGTGCCCGCCAGCAGCGAGTCGAGCGACGATTCGAGCCCCATCTGGCCGTGTCCGTCCCAGCCGGTGGTGCCGAGCACATTGGCCGCCAGCGAGCCGCCCGGATATTCCCGCACATCCTGGCGTTCGGCGCCGACCTCGGGGAATTGCACGGTGATATCGGAGGCGATGCGCGGATCCACATTGCGGGCGAGGTAGACGAACGGCGTGTCGCTCTTCAGCTTGTCCATCAGCGCCGATTCGGCGGGCGCGTCCTTGCCGATCTTGTCGTGGATGGTCTTGGCGATGGCTTTGAGCCGCTCATCGGGATCCGGGGCCTTGGCCGACTTCTCCTTCGCATCGGCGAGTTGTTTGCGCACGACCACCGGCTGGAAGGTCAGCGCCTGCGCGCTCAAGGTGTAGGCCAGGGACTTGCCGTAGCGGTCGTTGATCGGGCCGCGGGTCGCGGTATCGATCTTGCGGGTGGTGCGCTGGCTGGCCGCCTGCGCGGACAGGCTGGGCGCGGAAATGCTCTGCACCCAGAGCAATTGGAGCGCGACGACGGCCAGTGCGACAAGCATGATCACCCGGCCGACACCGAGACGCAGGCGCAGCGGCCGATCCGGGGCAGCCGTCCGCGTTCTGGATGCGGTTGTCGTCCTCGGTGTTCCGGTGGCTCTGGTCGAGCCCGCCTTGGCTGCCGACGGCCCGCGGCGCTGACGCGACGCGGGCCTGGTCTGCCGCATGCTCATCGGGCGCCCTCGTCGGGGTTGGGCCCTGGTTGGGTGGACTCGGTCTGCGGCTGTGACGCTTGGGCTGGGACGGGCTGCGGAGTTTCCGGTTGCGGTGTCTCAACCGGAGCCTGCGCGACAGCACTCGGCGTCGGTGTCGGGCTCGGCGTCGGACTCGCCTGTCCCGCAACCGCATTCGCGGGCTGACCGGTATTCGGCTGGGTGGGCGGCGCGATCGGTGTGGTCGTCACCGGAACCAATCGTTCACCGCGAGCCTGAGCATTGCCCGTCGGCGGGGCGGTGGGTGTGGCGGGCGAGCTGTTGAGCGGCGGCACCGGTGCGCCCTGTGCGGGCGTCGGCTTGCCGATCACCGTGACCCCGCCATCGGGTCCGATCACCAGTCGGGCCGGATCCTTGGCCGGGATCATCCCGAGCTCGCGGGCCCGAGCGGCGAGTTCGGGCGCGGAATCGGCGGCCTCCACCTCACGCTGCAGTGCCGCGCGTTCATCGGCCAGCTTGCGGTTGGTCGCCCTGGCATCGCCGAGCTGGTAGCTGTCCTCGGCCGAACGGGTGGTGAGCAGCAGGGTGAGCGCGAGACCGCAACCGAGCAGCGCGATGATGGCCGCCACGAACGGAATTCGCCCGGCCATCGCCGACGTGCGCCGCTTGGGCAGATCGTGATGGTCCGACTGCTCTGCCCGCATCCGGCGCTTGGCGTAGGCCCGTTGTGCGGCACCCGATTTCACCCGCTCGGCGGCCTGAACCCGACGGGCGATCCGGCCCGGCGCCTCGACGGTACGCGTGCGCACACTCATGCTGTCCCCTCCTGGATTCTCTCCGCCGCGCGCATCCGCACGGGCGCCGCCCTCGGGTTCTCTTCGATCTCTTGTTCGGTCGCCTTCTCGGCGCCCCGGGTCAGCAACCTGAATTCCGGTCCCATACCGGGTAATTCGACCGGCAGGTCGACCGGCGTCCGCGATGTGGTGCGCGGCGCCAACTCCTGTTTGACCACCCGATCCTCGAGCGACTGATATGACATGATCACGATCCGGCCGCCGACCCGCAGCGAATCGAGGGCGGCGGGCAGGGCGGCACGCAGCGAGTCGAGCTCGCCGTTCACCTCCACGCGCAACGCCTGAAAGGTCCGCTTGGCCGGATGTCCGCCCGTCCGTCTGGCAGCGGCCGGAATTGTGGCATAAAGCAATTCGACCAATTCGCCACTCGTGCGAAACGGCTTCTGCTGGCGACGGCGCAGCACCGCGGACGCGATCTTGCCCGCGAAGCGTTCCTCGCCGTAGGTCTTCAGCACCCGCGCCAGATCACCGTGGCTGTAGGTATTGAGCACGTCCGCGGCGGTGATGCCCGTGGTCGGATCCATCCGCATATCCAGCGGCGCGTCGACGGAGTAGGCGAAGCCGCGCTCGGCCTCGTCGAGCTGCATCGAGGACACGCCGAGATCCATCAGGATGGCGCTCACCGAACCGGTGGTCGGCAGACCGGCCTGCTTCAGCGCGGCCGCGATCCCGTCATATCGGATGTGTACCAAGGTGATTCGGTCGGCGAACGGAGCCAATCGGGCACCGGCCAATGCCAGCGCATGGGTATCGCGATCGAGTCCGACGAGGCGGATATTCGGGTAGGTCCGCAGGAAGTGTTCGGCGTGTCCACCCAAACCCAATGTGGCGTCGACATATACCGCGCCGGGTTCGGCGAGCGCCGGGCCGAGAAGCGCGTCGGCTCGCTGGAGCAGAACCGGAACATGGCGAGGACCGTCCTGTTCACGGTTCACCTCGACCTCCCGGAATCCTGCCTCGCGTCGTCGCGCATCGAGCCGTGTCAGTGGGATCACTCGCTGCGGGGTCGCCTTGTTACACAGCTACTTTCGAAAATACGAATGCCGCGGGGTCTCTGACCGGAGCCTCGGCACCTGGCGTCGGGGAAGTACGTCAGGGTCCGCGCGTCCGGGCAGAGGCCGCGTGGCACTCGTTCGCTCAGGGCTAGAAGATTCCGCCCAGCGACTCGTCTCTCGCTTGTGCGTAGTCCTCCTCGTGCTCGGCGAGGTAGGACTCCCACGCCTGCTTATCCCATATCTCGAGGAAGTCGACCGATCCGATCACCACGCAATCCCGCGAAAGGTTCGCGTAGCGACGATGATCGGCCGACAACACGATCCGGCCCTGGGCGTCCGGACGCTGTTCATCCGTACCGGCCGCGAGTGCCCGGACGAACGCGCGCGCCTGCGGATTGCTTCGAGATGCCGCCGCGGCTCGCCGTGCGAGGGCGGTGAACTCTTCCTTGGGATATACGGCAAGGCTGTGGTCCTGACCCTTCGTGACCATCAACCCTCCCGCCAGATCGTCTCGAAATTTCGCAGGCAACGTCAGTCGCCCCTTGTCATCCAACCGAGGTGTATAGGTACCGAGAAACAACCCGCTACCTCCCGGATCAACCCCGTCTTTCGGGGAGCACGATCACCTCGGATGTATGCCCTTCCTCTTGTGCGCGCTCCACATTACCCCACTTTCCCCCACTTTCAATCGAAACTCAGGGTGATCTGGCTCCCCGCGTCGTCGATTGCGCAGGTCATCCCAGCTATCACGGTGGTGGAGAACTTTTTCCGTGTTCTGGCGACACGCGCCACACGGCGAGACAAGCGCCCGACAACTATCAGCAAACGCCCTGGTTCCCCGAGTTTCGGCCGGTAACGGGGCGGCGCGGAGGTGGGTGGTGGGAGGTTGTGGGGGAAGATCGTGGGGCATTGTGGGGAACCGCGCGCGGCGCGCACGCAGCATCCCTGTAGTTGACGCATGAGAACGCGCCGCCGCACCTGTTCGGTGCGGCGGCGCGTTCGATATGTCGATGTCGGCTACGGGCGCGCTACTCCTGATCGAAGCGGCGGCGGAACCGATCCTCCATGCGCTCGGAGAAACCACCGGACTTGCGCCCTCGCCCACGTCCGCCGGATCCGCCACTCGCGCCACCGGATTGGGCATTGCCCGACCGGTCACCCTTGGCGATGCCCTTGGAACTGCCGAGCAGCAGCAGCACGCCTGCGGCGAACATCACGATGAATCCGATCAGGCTGATGATCGGAAAGTCGCCGAGCTTCACCGGAGCGGCGATCCCAGCGACAAGTAGAAACAGGCCGAGGACGAACAAAGCCGCGGCCTGGAGTCTGCGACGACTCGAGGTCGAGCGAAGGCGTCCGCCGCGGACGGACGACGCGAACTTCGGATCCTCAGCATAGAGCGCGCTCTCGATCTGTTCGAGCATGCGCTGCTCGTGCTCGGAGAGTGGCACGGTACCTCCCCCGGCACTAGGACGTGGCTGTCGCCTCCGGGTAGGCGACGGATAGCCAAGGTCGGCTATCTGCCACCAATGATACGAGTTCGATCAGTGCCGTACCACCTACTCTCCGATAACTAAGCGGTCATGCCGCCGGACCAGCCCGGCGCTGGGCGCAGCCGAGCCCCGGCATTCAGCAGATCTTCCACGTCGTGCAGGAATGCGCCCACCCGCGAATAGAACTCGTCGGCCTGCTGATCATCCACATCGCGATCCAGCCCCGCCTCCAGCGCCGCCCTGATCTCCGAACGAGCACTGAAGTAGTCGGCCCACATGACGAATTCGGGCGCGGCGCGTTGCATCAGCACCCACGCATTGCGCGAGCGCGCCCTCGGCGCGACGTCCGCACCGGTGAACGCGAGCACGGCACCGGCACCGCGCAGCGCGGCGAGATACGCGGTTCGAAAACGCTCGCGCGGGTCGCGTTCCCCCGCAGCCTGCATCAGCAAGCCGTCCGCCCGCTGCAGCAGCTTGCCCGCCCTGCCGGGTTGCCCCGGGTGTTCGATCCGACCAGACATCAGCCGTCCCTCCGAGTCGCTCACCTGGCCTATCCTGGGCGCGAATGCCGAGTTCCCAGCACCGCGAGGATCGAACAGGTATTCGAACGTTTGAATTGAGATTGAATATAAGGACACCCACCGACAACTTTCCGCGGACCGACGAGAGCCATGACAGCCGTCAAGCCCAAACACATCCCCGCCAACGCCCCTGTCGTCATCGACCTGTCCGTCGCGGCGCTGCGCTCGCGGCTGCACGACGCACTGGCGGTGTATGTCGCGGCGATGGAATATCCGCACGGCACCGAACACCATCGCGCGCCGATGTGGACCGAACACACCACCCGCGTCGGCTGGCAGGGCGTCGCCGCCGTCATCCCGGATGATTCCGGGCAGATCGACCTGCGGACCGCGCCGATCGTGGCCATCGCATACGGCTATCGCGGCGCCGCCCACCAGTGGTGGCATCAGCAGGTGCACAGTGGGATGCGGCGCTCGGGCTGGCCGGAATATTCTGCGCGCGGACTGCTTTCGGACTATTTCGAACTGACCGAGCTGCACGTGCATCCGTCGGCGCAGGGGCGCGGCATCGGCGGCGAACTGCTGACGCGGCTGCTGGCCGATCGCACCGAGAGCGCGGTATTGCTGTCCACACCGGAGGTGCACGGCGAGGCCAACCGGGCCTGGAAGCTGTATCGGCGAGTCGGATTCACCGATGTGATCCGGAATTTCGTCTTCGCCGGGGACACCAGGCCATTCGCGATCCTGGGACGGCGGCTGCCTCTGTGACCGTTGTGGTCGTCGGATCGGGCCATAACGCGCTGGTCGCCGCTTGCTATCTGGCGCGTGCCGGGGAACGGGTGGAGGTGCTCGAGCGCGACGAGGTGCTCGGCGGCGCGGTGTCGACGGTCGAACGTTTTCCTGGCCATCTGGTCGATCGCGGATCGTCGGCGCACATCATGGTGCGCCATACCGGGATCATCGAGGAACTGGAGCTGTCCCGCTTCGGGCTGCGCTATATCGATTGTGATCCTTGGGGTTTCACGCCCGCGGGGCCGGATGGCGGAGCGCCGATCGTATTCCATCGTGATCTCGATCGGACCTGCGCCGGGATCGCGGAGGTCTGCGGTGCGCGCGACGCGGCGGCGTATCGGCGCCTCGTCGAGGTCTGGGGGCCGCGGTCGGCGCGGGTGATGCGCGCGTTCGGCGGTGCGCCAACGCCGGGTCGGCTGCTGCGTTCGTTCTGGGGGCTGGACGCGCGCGCCGGCGGAAGCGCGTTGTCGCGGGAGTTCCTGCAGACCGGTGATGCACTGCTGGACAGCTATTTCGACGACGAGCGGCTCAAGGCGTCGCTGGCCTGGTTCGGTGCGCAGTCCGGGCCGCCGATGTCGGAACCGGGGACCGCGCCGATGGTCGGATTCGCCGCGCTGATGCATACGCTGCCGCCGGGACGGGCGGTGGGTGGAAGTGGGGCGCTGACAACCGCGCTGGTGGCACGGCTGCGTGCCGATGGCGGTGTGGTGTCGGCGGGTGATGCGGTCACCGAGCTGCGGCAGGCCGGTGCGGGCTGGCAGGTGCGCACGGCTTCGGGACGGAGTCTGCACGCGGACACGGTGATCGCGGGCACCCATGTGCTGACCACGCTGGACTTGCTGCGCAGCGGCGGATTCGACGATGCGGTGCTCGACGACTGGCAGCGGCGGATCCGGGTCGGGCCCGGTATCGGCATGGTGGTGCGCCTCGCGAGCGCCGAGCTGCCGCGATATCCCGGTAGTTCGACCGCCGAATCCGCCAATGGTCTGCAGTTTCTCGTCTCCGATCGGCGGCAGCTGCGCCGGGCGCATGGTGCGGCGCAAGCCGGTGATCTGCCGCCGCGTCCGGTGGTGCTGGCCATGAGTTTCAGTGCGCTGGATCCGAGCATCGCCCCCGCCGGTGAACATCAACTCTCCCTGTGGGCGCAGTGGCATCCGTACGAGCTGGCCGACGGGAGTGACTGGGCCGCGCACGCGGAGTCGGAGGCGGATCGAATCATCGCCGAAGTCGACTCCTACGCACCGGGTTTCGGGGCGAGTGTGCTGCGGCGGCATGTGCAGACGCCGGTCGATCTCGAGCGCGAGCTCGGGTTGCGCGGCGGGAATGTGATGCACGTGGAGATGTCGCTGGATCAGATGATGCTGTGGCGGCCGCTGCCGGAGTTGTCCGGGCAGCGGGTGCCCGGCGCACCCGGGTTGTACCTCACCGGCGCGTCGACGCATCCGGGTGGCGGGGTGTCCGGCGCGAGTGGGCGCAGCGCGGCGCGGTTGGTGCTGCGCGATCGACGGCGCAACCGGTTTCCCCTGCTGCGCAGGCGATGACGGAGCACACCGGGCCAGCCGTGCCCGAGCCGGAAGAGCGCCCCGCGTTCGGGATAGAAAGCCCTGGTCCGGAGACTGCCGGGCGGGCGACATCCTCCGACACAACAGATTCCAACGTCCACAGTCCGGCGAATATAGAGACCACCGGGTGGGCACCCTCGGACGCAAATGCCCACGGTCGGGCGAATGAGACCACCGGGCAGGCGCCACCCTCGGACCCAACGGACGCAAATGTCCGCGGTCCAGCGAATCCGGAAGCGTCCAGGTGGGGCGGGTCCTCACCCGCGGCGGATTCCGCTCTTCGCGGTGCTCACAGAAATCTGGCAAGCGGTGCGGGTCGGCACCCGCAGTCGGCGGGGGGCTTTCGATGGACGCCGCGGTTGCTGGTGCCCGCGGTTCCGGCGGTTCTGCTCGTGCTCGCGCAGATCGGTTATCCGCTCGCCTCGGGTGTCGCTCGCGATCGGGTGACCGTGGTGGTCGTGCTGTTGTCGGCGGGGACGGCGCTGGTGCACGCGGGAGCGACGCGCGGTGTCAGGTATGCCTCGGGGTTCGTGGTGATTGTCTCCGGGCTCGGACTGCTTGCCGAAATCATCGGTACCGCAACGGGATTCCCGTTCGGCTGTTATGAGTATGCCGACGGCAGGTTGGGGCCCGCGGTGGCGGGAGTGCCGCTGGTGGTCGCGCTGGCCTGGACCGGTGGGCTGTATCCGGTGTGGGTGGTCGCCGGGCTGTTGACCCGACGTCGGGCCGGGCGAGTTGTCTTGACCGCGGTGGGGGCCGTGGGCTGGGATCTGTTCCTCGATCCACAGATGGTGGCGGACAGACAGTGGACTTGGTGTGCCGCGGGCCGAGGGCTGCGCGGACTCGAGGAAATTCCGTACACCAACTATCTGGGCTGGTTCGCGGTGGCGCTGATGATGGCGTTGCTGCTCATCGGCCTGGATCGCGCTGCCGGAACCGGAGGTGCGAACACGTTTGCCCCAACGGCGACCGGGCAAACGGCACAGCTGTCGACATCGGAGGCTCTGATCGCCGACGCGGGACCGGCGGCGGGAACACCCGCAGGGGAGTTGTCTGGCTCGTTCACTCCGGAGCAGCGATCCCGAGAGCCGATATCGCCGGACGCGGTGGTTCCCGTGGCGGTGTTCATGTGGACCTGGCTCGGGTCGACGCTCGCGCACGCCGTGTTCCTCGATCTGCCGTATTCGGCCTGGTACGGGTGGGTCGGGCTGGGGGCGCTCGGCGTGCCGCTGCTGGTGCGGTCGGTCGCGGCCCGGCGGGGCTGATACGGCCTGTCCGATACTTCCACGGCGTGCGTTGCGCCCGTCGCGTGGCAATTCGGGGCGGGGGCCTGGCACGATGTGTGCCGTGCAGCCGAGTCCTCTCACCGCGATGCCCGACACACCGGTTCTACCGCCGCGCTCGCCCCGGCCCGCAGCGCGGGTGGCCGCGGCAGTGCTGCTGGCCGCGATGCTGGTGCCCATGCTCGCGGGCTGCCTGCGGGTGCAGGTGTCGATGGGTGTGTCGTCCAATGACCGGGTCTCCGGTCGGATCGTGGCGGCGGTGGTGCCCGCGGACGCCAATGACAAGGGCCCGCAGCTGAAGGCGCCCGATTCGCTGGCCGCGAAGGTGCGGGTCGAGACGTACAGCCAGGATGGCTACGTCGGCAGCAAGGTGTTCTTCGAGGATCTGTCCTTCGGCGAGGTCGGCCAGCTCGGCGCGCTCTCCGATCAGACCCAGGGCATGTTCAACCTGTCGTTCCAGCGCACCGGCGACCTGGTCAGCCTCAATGGCCGGGTCGATCTGAAATCCGTTCCGCCGCATGGTTCGGATGTGCAGTTCACGGTGGCGTTCCCGGCCCGCGTCGCCAAGACCAACGGCAATCGCGAGGACGACTCCACCGTCTCCTGGAAACTGCCGCCCGGCGATGTCTCCACGGTGCGCGCCGAGGTCAGCTATGCCGACCCGAATACCCGCTCCTTCGCGGGTTGGGCGGGCATCGTCGGCGGTATCACGCTGGCCGTCGCCGCGATCATCGCCGCCATCGCCTATATGGACCGCAACCCGGCGCCGCCCGGCGCACCCGAAAGCGACTTCTCACTGAGCAATCTGTGGCGTTCACTGACCCGCCGCTGACGCGAGCCCTGCGCACGGGCGCGGCGGTCGCCGCGTGGACGGGTGCGGGTATCGCGCTGTTCGGTTGCGGGACCGCGCTATTCAACCGCGCGACGGTGCGCAGGCTGTCGACCGGACCGACTACGGCGATCGAGCCGGTGACGGTGTGTATCCCGGCCCGCGACGAGGCAGCGCGACTGCCGGAGCTGATCGATGACCTCCGCGGGCAAGTGGGTGTGCCGCGACTGCGGGTGCTGATTCTCGACGATGCGTCGTCGGACGGGACCGAAGCGGCCGCACTCGAAGCGATTGCGGGTGACTCGCGCTTCACAGTGTTCCGTTCCGAGGCCGAACCCGCACCCGGATGGACCGGGAAGGCCGCGGCCTGCGCGCGACTGGCCGAGTTGGCGGATGCCACGGTGCTGATCTTTCTCGACGCCGACGTGCGATTGGCATCGAATGCGATCGCCGCCGCGACCGCCGAATTGCGCCGAAGCCGAGCGGCATTGTTGTCACCGTGGCCGTATCAGGTGACCGAATCGCTGGCCGAAGCGCTGGTGCAGCCGCTGCTGTGCTGGTCGTGGGCGGCGAGCCTGCCGATCGCGGCCGCCAATCGCAGCCTGCGCCCCTCGACGGCCGTCGCGTGCGGCCAGTTCCTGGTCTTCGACGCCACCGCCTACCGTGCCATCGGCGGTCACACCGCGGTTGCCGCCAGCCCGACCGAGGACCTGGATATCGCTCGCGCACTGCGTCGTTCGGGTCGCCGGACCGCGCTGGTCGCGGCAGGCCGAGCGGCGAGCACCCGAATGTACCGTGGCGCAGCCGAACTGGAGGACGGCTATACCCGCTGGCTGTGGTCCGCTTACGGCGGCACGACAATCGGTGGTGCGGCGGTGGGAGCTCTTGCGGCACTGGCCTACTGGGTGCCCCCACTGGCTGCGATCGGCGGTCGAGGCTCGGTACGCACCGCCGGTCTCATCGGCTACGGCGCCGCGGTCGCCAGCCGCCTCCTCGCGCGCTCACTGGAACGCGGCACCACGACCCGCACGGACATCCTTGTGGCCCTGGCACATCCGCTCTCCATCGACGCCTACCTCCGCCTCTGGACCCACTCCCGCCGCGCCCACCACCACAACACCTTGACCTGGAAGGCCCGCCCCCTCACGCCCACCCGCTGATCAAGATCAGGTGGCACTGGTGGCGGCATCGCCCGAGAAGCCCCGCCCTCAGTGCCACCTGATCTTGATCGGGCGGCACGGTGTCGGCTTCGCGGAACGGTCTCGCTTCCGGCCCGGCCGCACCTCCTAGTTCCTCTGGAGCTTCGGCCGGGTCGGACGTAGTCAGCGCACCGCGGTGAGTCCTACGGTCGGGAGGAAGAAGCAGGACTTGCCGCCGTTGTCTACGGTGCCGAAGACCGCGGCGAGTACCGTGCCGGATCCGGTGTCGACCGGAACCGCGCGTACCCCGCCGACCGGGAAAGCGGCGAAGACGTCTTGGATGGCGCGTTCGGCTAATGGCCTCAGCTCGGTCGGGATTTCGGCGGGCACCATCGTGCGGACCACATCGGGGATCGATCCCATGGCGGTGACGCCGCTGCGGCCATTGGCCAGGTTGACCCAGGCGACATTCATGCCCGAGGCATTGCTGCCATCCTGGCCGAGGCCGTAGGGGACGAAGGTGAACATGACTTGCCCCGCCTTGACGGCGGTCGGGTCGAGTCCCGGAATGGCCACCGTGGTTTTCGGCCACGGACCAGGCACCGCGCCCGCAACCGCGGGCACCAGACCGAGGCTGCCGGTGGCGGAGCAGAACGGTGCGACCGCCGGATACAGGAACGGATCGATGCCGAAGGTGCGCAGCGCCTCGACAACGGTTCGGTAAGCGGCGAACAGATCACCGGGCACGCCCTGGGCGGGCGGTGCGGTCGCGGCCGGAATGGCTGGTTCCGGCATCGGCGCCGGACCGGCGGTGGCGATGCCGGGGCTGGCGAGAGTCAACGCGACCGAACCGGTCGCGATGGCGGTCAGCGTGGTCAGACGGCGCAGCAGGGTCACGGCAAACCTCCTCATCGTCGGGCACGAATCGAGGTCCGAGAGTACTCCGGCAAACCTTCGCAACAGCGGCTATTTCGGCGAGCGACACGTTCGTGCCGCGCACCGCCGGAGCGCCGCACAGGTTGGCGATCCGGACGAAAAGCGCACGAGGAACCGCGTCCGAAATGCCACGATCCACTGCGCGACCGGGCCAATAATGCCTGCTCATGGTCATCCGAACAAGGTCTGCGCTCACGCTGATTCCTACCCTTGTGCCGGACTTCGCCTGCTTCGCATGATATTTCGGCTAGACCCATTGACCGACCCGTGCTCGGCGTCGGACACACCATCCAGAGCGACCGAGAGACCTGGCTCATCGACGTCGCAGCAACCCCCCGGTCACCGGGTGCGGGTGCTTCCGCCGGGAACGATGGAGGAACCGAAAACATGAGCGCGTCCGTCGCATCCGGCACTCCGGTATCGGATGTACCGATACCGGGTGCCAACACACCCGATGCCACCGCATCCGGTGCGCCCGCCACTACCGACGCACCGGCGATCGCCAGGTCCTGGCACCCGTGGCGCTGGGTGGTCAGCGTCATCGCGCTGGTGCTGCTCGCACAATTCATCCACGGACTGGCCACCAACCCCGGCTGGGATTGGTCGACATTCGCCAAGTACTTCACCGCGAAATCGGTGCTGTCGGCGCTGAAGGTCACCTTGGAGCTGACCCTGTGGGGTACGGCACTGGGATTCCTGATCGGCACGGCGCTGGCGATCGCCCGGCTGTCGAATAATCCGGTGCTGCGGGTGATCTCGTGGGTCTATATCTGGGCGTTCCGCTCGATTCCGCTGATCGTGCAGCTGCTGTTCTGGTTCAACATCGCCTACCTGTACCACACGCTTTCGCTCGGAATCCCGTTCGGCCCTCCCTTTCTCACCTTCGAGGTGAACGGGGTAATCAGCGGGTTCACCGCGGCGGTCATCGGACTCGCACTGCATCAGGCGGCGTATGCGGCCGAGATCATCCGAGCCGGATACATTTCGGTCGATCCGGGGCAGCTGGAAGCGGCCGCGGCGCTGGGCATTCCACGCGTGCGCCAATTCCGCACGGTCATCGTCCCGCAGGCCATGCGATCGATTCTGCCGAATGCGACCAATGAGGTGATCAGCCTGTTCAAGGGCACATCGATCGTGTCGGTCATGGCGATCGCGGAACTGTTCTACCAGGTCCAGGTGATCTACGGCCGCAACGGCCGGGTGGTGCCACTGCTCATGGTTGCCACCGTCTGGTACATCGTGCTGACCACGATTCTGTCGGTGGTGCAGTTCTATATCGAACGCCACTACGCCAAGGGCGCGCACCGCACGCCGCCACCGACACCGGTGCAGAAGGTGTGGCACAGGCTACGCGAAATCGCCGAAATCGGTTCCGCCGCACCGCGCGGGGCCACCCGATGAGCGCACCGGCGGCTCCCGCGGTCGAAGTGCGCGGCGTACGAAAGTCCTACGGCGGCGGCACCGAGGTACTGGCTGGTATCGATCTGACCGTGCGCGCCGGTGAAGTGGTCACCGTGATCGGACCATCCGGCTCCGGCAAGTCGACGCTGCTTCGGGTGGTCAACCACCTGGAGTCGCTTGATGCGGGCACCGTGCACATCGACGGTGAGTTGATCGGATATCGCCTGCGCCGCAATAAGCTGCACGCACTGTCGGACCGCGAAGTGCGCAAGCAGCGCTCGCATATCGGCTTCGTCTTCCAGCAGTTCAATCTTTTCCCGCATCTGACGGTGCTCGACAATGTCACGCTCGCACCGATTTCGGCGCAGCGCCGCCCGCGTGCGGAAATCGAGGCCGAGGCACGGGAATTGCTCGCGCGGGTCGGCATCGGCGAACTGAGCGACGCCTATCCACGGCGGCTGTCCGGCGGTCAGCAGCAGCGCGTGGCCATCGCGCGGGCATTGGCACTGCGACCGCCGGTGATCCTTTTCGACGAACCCACCTCCGCACTGGATCCGGAACTGGTCGGCGAGGTCCTCGATGTGATCCGCGATCTCGCCGACGGTGGAACCGCTCTGGTGATCGTCACCCACGAAATCGGCTTCGCCCGTGAGGTCGCCGACACCGTCGTATTCCTCGACGGCGGCGTGATCGTCGAACAAGGTCCGCCCGCCGCCGTCCTTGACAACCCGCAACATCCGCGCACCCGCGCATTTCTGTCCCGAGTCCGCTGAGCGCGGTGCGCGCTCCCCGATGAACAGGTATTCGATGAAGCTCTCTGCCCTGGTCGGCTTGGCCGCCACGGTCGCCTTGCTGGCCACCGGCTGCGGCACCGATCCGGACGCGGAAGACTCCGCACAGCCCGCCGGTTCGATCACCTCGACCTCTCCCCCGGCCAGTCCGGCCGGATCCACGCGTCCAAGGTCGATGCCATTGCCGCCGAACTGCCGCAGGCCATTCGGGATCGCGGCACGCTGGTTGTCACCGGATCCGGCGGTGCCGCACCGCCTTTGCGGTTCTACGCCACCGACGATAAGACCATTGTCGGGTCCGAGGTCGATTTCGCCTCGCTCATCGCCGATATCCTCGGCCTGAAACTCGTTTCGCAGGTGGCCGATTGGTCGCAGAACTTCGTGCGGGTCGACTCCGGTGAGGCCGATGTCTTCATCTCCAACGTCACCGTGACCGAGGAGCGCAAGGAGAAGTACGACTTCGCCACCTACCGCAATGACACCGTCGCGCTGGAAATCCCCAAGCAGAGCACGCTGGAGTACAAGGATCGCAAGAGCCTGGTGGGCAAGCGGATCGGCGTCGGCAGCGGCACCAATCAGGAGCAGCTACTGGTCAAGTGGAACGAGCAGAATATCGCCGAGGGCCTGCCCCCGATCGATATCGCCTACTTCCAGCAGGTCACCGACTACTACCTGGCGCTGGCCTCGCAGCGCCTGGACGGCTACATCGGCCCGAACCCGTCCGCGATCTACCACAGCAGCACCGCGAATCAGACCAAGATCGTCGCGACCTTCTCCGGCGCCGGTGACACATTGCAGGGCGAGATCGGTGTGCTCACCAAGAAGGACAACGGCCTGATCGGCCCGATCAACAAGGCCATCAACAACGCCATCCAGACCGGCACCTACCAGCAGGTCATCGATCGCTGGGGGTTGCGGACCGAGACCGTGCCGAGTTCGCGGATCAATCCGCCCGGCCTACCGAAGAAGTCGTGATCGCATGAAGTTCCTGCTGTTCACCCTCGTCACCCGGGTTCCTGATCCGCATACCGGTCGGCTGCCCAAGACCAGGGAGCGACTGCTCGATGTCATCGGCCAGGCCCGCATCGCAGAGGAACTCGGCTACGACGGGTTCGCCGTCGGTGAGCGGCACGAGGATCCGTTCCTCTCAGCCGCACCGCCGGTGATCCTGTCCCATATCGCCGCGGTCACCTCGCGGATCAGTCTGTTCACGGCCGTAACCACACTGAGTCTGTTGGATCCGGTGCGTGCTTTCGAGGACTATTCGACCCTGGACAATCTCTCCGGCGGCCGCCTCGAACTGATCATCGGCAAGGGCAACGGTGCGGCGCAGGCGAAGCTGTATCACGTCACCACCGAGGACCAGTGGGATCGCAATCGCGAAGGCTACGAATTGTTCCGGGCGCTGTGGGACAGCGACACCGTGACCTGGTCGGGCCGATTCCGGCCGGAATTGGTCGAGGCCAAGGCGCTGCCGCGCCCCTGGCAGCCGCGCATCCGGATCTGGCATGGCAGCGCGACCAGCCGGGATTCGGTGGAACTCGCCGCGCGCCATGGTGACCCGCTGTTCTCGGCGAATGTCACCAATCCGATCGAACCGTATGCCGAACTGGTGCGCCACTATCGGGAGCGCTGGGAGTATTACGGGCACGATCCGGCCCAGGCCCTGGTCGGCGCGGGCACCGCGGGATTTCATGTGGCACGCACGTCACAGGAGGCCGTCGAGGTGTATCGCCCGATCTTCGAGGCTCGACTGGCGCTGGCGCGCAAGCTCGGGCTGCCGATCGTCTTCCAGACGCTCGACGATTTCGTCGCGCGCAGTTCGGCGCTGGTCGGCAGCCCGGAGCAGGTGATCGACAAGGTGGGTCGCCAGCACGAGGCCCTGGGGCACGAGGTGATCCACCTGTCCGCCGAACGCGACGGCCGCAGCGAATCGCAACATCGCACCAGCCTGGAACGCTTCCAGGCCGAGGTCGCACCCGAACTGCGCCGACGCATTCCGAGCCGACCACTGGCCACCGCCCCGAACGGTCGCGCCGCCGCACGTCCCCTCGACTACGACATCGATTCCCGCGGCGAACTCGTCCGCACCGAAACATCTGGAGTACCACAGTGATGCGTCCCCGTCTCCGAATCGCGGCCGTGGCCGCCGCCGTCACCGCGGCCGCGAGTCTGGCCGCCTGCGGCAATGATTCGGCCACCGGCGGCGCCGACGCGGGCCCGCCACAGCCGGGCGGCGCACTGCGCTATGGCCTTTCGCAGGCGCCGACCTGCTCGGATCCGGCGCAGTCCGGCACCAATCAGACGCTGTATGTGACCCGTCAGATCGTGGATTCGCTGACCGATCAGGATCCGAAGACCGGTGAGATCAAGCCATGGCTGGCCAAAAGCTGGGAGATCTCCCCCGACGCGAAGGTGTTCACCTTCCATCTCGCCGACGGCGTCACCTTCAGCGATGGCACCCCGCTGACCGCGGAGTCGGTGCGCAACACCTTCGATTCGGTGATCAAACTGGGCGGGGCCAAGGCACCGCTCGGCTCCAGTTACCTCACCAACTACGTCGGCACCACCGCGGTCGACAAGCTGACCGCACGGGTGGAATTCAGCAAGCCCAATGCCCAGTTCCTGCAGGCGTCCTCGACCGCGCAGCTCGGCATTCAGGGCGATGCCACCACGGCGAAACCCGCCGATCAGCGCTGCCTTGGCGACAATGTCGGCAGCGGTCCGTTCACCTATGTGTCCTGGCGCCAGGACGCCTCGGCGACCCTGGCCAAGCGGGCCGGATACGGCTGGGGTTCGGCGGTCTTCGCCCATCAGGGAGCGGCGTACCTGGACAGGATCGAGTTCACGGTGGTGCCCGAATCCGGTGTCCGCACCGGCAGTCTCATCTCCGGCCAGCTCGACGCGGTCAGCGATGCGCTGCCGCAGGACGCACCACAGATCGAGGCCGCGAGCGGGCGGGTATTGAGCACCGCGAATCCCGGTGTGCCGTTCGGCTTCCAGACCAATGTCACCCGGGGGCCGCTGCGCGATACCGCGGTGCGCCAGGCGCTGCTGCCCGCGATCGACCGGAAACAGCTGGTGGACACCGTCCTCGGCCCGCAGTTCAAACCCGCCACCAGCACATTGGCCAGCAGTACGCCGGGCTATCAGGATCTTTCGGCCCGGCTGAGCTATGACCCCGCCAAGGCGCGCAACATCCTGGACCAGGCGGGCTGGACGCCCGGCGGTGACGGTATCCGCGCGAAAAATGGTGAGCGCCTGTCCTTCTCGGTGCTGTTCAGTCAGGTGTTCGCGGGCAATCAGGCCATCCTGGAGCTGGTGCAGCAGCAGCTGCGCCAGGTGGGTGTGGAGCTGAAGCTGGATCTGGTGTCGGGTCCGGAGAGCACGGCTCGACAGAACGTCAAGGATTTCGACACCACCTACTACAACACCACCCGTGCAGACGGTGACATTCTGCGCACCTCCTTCAGCGTGGACGGGCGCAATCTCAACGCCCGCGAACGCATCCCGGCATTGGATGATGTGCTCGACGGTCAGCTGAGCGCCTCGGATACCGCCGCACGCATCGCATTGATCCGCACCGCGCAACAGGCCGTCCTCGATGCGGGGCTGTGGATTCCGACGGTCGAGCTGTCACAGGCCATCGGTGCGGCGCGCAGCGTGCAGGATCTGAAGTTCGAGGCGTCGGCCCGGCTGCAGTTCTTCGACACCTGGTTGAGCGGGCGGTAGTCATGGCCAGGTATGTGATTGTGCGGATTCTGCAGGCGATATGGGTGCTGTGGGCGGCGTTCACCATCTCGTTCGTGGTGCTCTACCTGCTGCCCGCCGACCCGGTCTCCATCGCGGCCGACGGTGCGGGCGCGGGTACCCCGATCGACAAGGCCGCGATCGCCGAACTACAGGCGCGCTACGGACTCGATCGTCCACTCTGGGAACAGTATTGGACCGCGCTGACCCACGCACTGACCGGGGACCTCGGCCACTCCATCGCCACCGGCCAGCCGGTCACGACCGCACTCGGCGACGCACTGCCCAATACCCTGGGATTGGCCGGTCTGGCATTGCTTTTCGCGGTGCTCGGTGGGGTGAGTGTGGCCTTCGCGGCGACCTACGTCCGCCGCCCGTGGTTGCGTGACGCACTCAGCTCGCTGCCCTCGCTCGGGGTATCGGTGCCCACATTCTGGACCGGACTGCTACTGCTGCAACTGTTCTCGTTCCACTGGCGGCTCGCCCCAGCCTTCGGCGGACACGGTCTCGAGGGCACAGTACTGCCAGCGCTCACCCTCGCCATACCGATCGGTGCGGTGCTGGCCCAGGTGCTCGCCGCTGGCCTCGCTTCGACCTGGCGTCAACCGTTTGTGGATGTGGCACTGGCCAAAGGCGGCTCGCGCGGATGGGTGCTGCGCAATCATGTGCTGCGCCCGGCGAGCGTGCCGACTTTCACCATTGCCGGTGTGCTTGTCGGCAATATGCTCGCCGGATCCGTGGTGGTGGAAACCGTTTTCGCCCGTCAGGGCGTGGGTCGGCTCACCCAGACCTCGGTACTGGCCCAAGACATTCCGGTCGTGCAGGGCATCGTGCTGCTCACCTCGACCGTCTTCGTCACCGTGAATCTGGCGGTGGACCTGCTGTATCCACTGCTCGATCCACGCATCGCCGGTCGCTCCCGCCGTGCGTCGACCGGTTCCGAGACCGAGACCGCGGAGGAGGTGGGCGTCCGTGCGTGAGCTACTCCCCGGCGCGGTGCGCGATAACACCGCACTGGCACTGACGGCCGGAGTCGGCGGCTACGGCCTCGCACCGTGGCCCGGCGGACAGCAGGTGATCGATCATGGTTGATGTCGCCGATGAGTCGCGGCGGATCGCACTACCCGGGCTGCGTCGACCGGCATGGCGGTGGAAGTCGGTGCGCGGCAATGCCGTAGTGATCCTGTCCGGTGCCGTCGCGGTGCTGGCGCTCGGCTGGGCGCTGTTCCCTTCGGTGTTCGCCGGTGGCGATCCGCTGACGGGTGTGCCCGCGCAGAAGTTCCAGAGCCCGAGTGCCCGACACTGGTTCGGCACCGACAACCTCGGGCGCGATCTGTACACCCGCATGGTGCACGGCGCGGGACTATCGCTCACCGCAACGCTGTCCGCGGTCGCCATTGCCCTGGTCGCCGGGTCCGTACTCGGGCTGCTGTCCGGATCGATCGGCGGCTTCGTCGACACCGTCATCATGCGGTTCGTCGACGTGCTGCTGTCGATTCCGTCGCTGCTGCTATCACTCGCACTGGTCACCGCATTGGGTTTCGGTACCCGCAATGTGGCCGTCGCGGTGGGCGTTTCGCTGATCGCCAACTTCGCACGGGTCATGCGCTCGGAGGTGCTCCGGGTGCGGCAGGCGCCGTATGTGGAGGCGGCGCATGCCGCCGGTGTCCGCTGGTACACGGTGCTGGCCAGACATGTGCTGCCGAACTCGTATCAGCCGGTACTGGCCTTGGCCGCGGTCGAATTCGGGATGGCGGTGCTGTCGGTCTCGGCGCTGAGCTTCCTCGGCTACGGCGCGAAACCTCCCACCCCCGAATGGGGCTCACTGATATCGGAGGGCCGCAATTTCCTCGCAACGGCATGGTGGATGACCACCCTGCCCGGCCTGGTGATCATCGTCGTCGTCCTCTCGGCCCAACGCCTCGGCCGCGCCGTAGGAAGGAGTCACAGCGCATGAGTGAGCGCAGCACGTCCGCCGATCCGACGGACGGCACGCCGCATATCCGCGACGTCACACATGGACCGCATGGGTCGCCAGCGGCACTGTTGCGCATCGACGGCCTGCACGTGCGCTACGCCTCCGACAGCGGGGATGTCGCCGCGCTCAACGGCGTATCCCTGTCCGTGGCACGCGGCGAGGTCGTCGCGCTGGTCGGTGAATCCGGTTCCGGTAAATCGACTCTCGCGCAATCGGTGATCGGATTGCTCGGCCCCAATGCCGAGATCACCGGCGGGTCCGTCGCCTTCGATGGGCAGACCATCGATACCGGATCCGAGCGGGCGCTGCGACGGATTCGCGGTGCACGGATCGGATTCGTGCCGCAGGATCCTGGACTTTCGCTGAATCCGGTGCGGCGCTTGGGTGATCAGGTCGCCGAGGCGCTGCTCGTACACGGACTCGCCGATCGCCGCGATGCGGCCGCGCGGGCGATCGAATTGCTCGCCGATGCCGGACTGGATCTGCCGGAGTTGCGGGCGGCGCAATATCCGCACGAACTGTCCGGCGGCCAGCGGCAGCGCGTGCTGATCGCGGCGGCGCTCATCGCCGGACCGGAGCTGGTGATCGCCGACGAGCCGACCAGCGCCCTCGACGCCACGGTGGCGCGACGGGTACTGGACAAACTCGCCGCGCAAACCGCGGCGCGCGGCACAGCGGTGCTGCTGATCACCCACGACCTGGCGATCGCCGCCGAGCGAGCCGATCGGATCGTGGTGCTGAGCGGCGGGGAGATCGTCGAAACCGGGCCGACCGCGACGGTGCTCGCGCAACCGCGTCATCCGCACACCAAGCGACTGCTCGCCGCCTCACCGAGTCTGGCCCCGTTCGACGGGTTCCGCACGCCGCGGGTGAGCGCCGGTCCGCCGCTGCTCACCGTGCGGGATGTGCACAAGCGCTTCCGCGCACCGGCCGGTGGTTCGGTCACCGCGGTGGCCGGCGTCGGATTCGAACTCGGTCGCGGCGAAACCCTCTCGCTGGTCGGCGAATCCGGCTCCGGCAAGTCGACCACCGCGCGCATCGCCTTACGACTCACCGAACCCGACAGCGGCGCGATTACCTTCGACGGGCAAGACCTGACCGCGGTGAAGGGTGGACGGCTGCGCGACCTGCGCCAGCGCTTCCAGGTGGTCTATCAGAATCCCTACGGCTCACTGGATCCGCGCTGGCGCGTGGGTTCGATCATCGAGGAGCCGCTGCGGGCCTATGCCGTCGGCGATCGCAAGGCCAGGCAGGAGCGGGTGCGTGAACTGCTCGGCCAGGTCGCGCTGCCGGAGAACTTCGCACAGCGCCGTCCCGCGGAACTGTCCGGCGGACAACGCCAACGCGTCGCCATCGCCCGCGCGCTGGCCCTGCACCCCGACCTACTGGTACTCGACGAACCGGTCTCGGCACTGGACGCCTCCGTCCAGGCTCAGATCCTGGAACTGCTGGACCGCCTGCAAACCGAACTCGGACTGAGCTACCTGTTCATCTCGCACGACCTCGCCGTGGTCCGCCGTATCAGCGACCGCGTCGCGGTCATGCGCGACGGTCGCATTGTCGAATCCGGCTCCACCGCCGACATTTTCGACAACCCGCAGCACGAGTACACCCGCGAACTGCTGTCGGCCATTCCCACAGCGCACCTCACCGCACCGGGGGCGGCCTGATGACCCGGCTCGGCCTGCACCATTCCCACACTCGAAGGAGTAAGAGCGCCATGACGACCAGCATCACCAGCCTTTTCGAAACCGAGTGGGCGCATTGGCAGCACAGCAGAGAAGACCAGCTGCGCGATCCGCTCGGCTTCCTGAGCCTGACCGGATTGCATTGGCTCACCGACCAACCCGAACGCATCCCCGACCTTCCCGGCACCTGGTGGGTCACCGACGACAAGGTTTTCATCACCGCCCAGCCCGCCGACCGTTTGCGGTTCGAGGGCACCGACATAGCCGGGGTCCAGATCGTGACACCGGCCGAAGGCGCGCCGGGCCTCGAGGTGCTGCACGAACATCGGGTACTCGAGGTGATTCGGCGCAGCGGTCGTTACGCCGTGCGTGTGCACGATCCGGCCGCCCCGACACTGCTGAGCTTCGAGGGCATCCCGACCTATACCCCGGACCCGCGCTGGGTGGTCGAGGGTCGCTTCGAACCGTTCGACCAACCACGCACGATCACCACCGGCGCCGTCGTCGACGGACTCGAACACCACCACACCGCCTCGGGCACCATCGAATTCAGCATCGGCGAGGTCACCGAGCGGGTCATCGCGTTCGGCGAGCCGACCGATCTGCGGGTGCTGTTCACCGACGCCACCAGCGGCGTCACCACCTACCCGGCGGCCAGGTCGCTGGCCGTCGAGGCACCCGACGCCGATGGCACGGTGCGTCTCGACTTCAACCGGGCGGCCAATCTGCCCTGCGCCTTCACCGATTTCGCCACCTGCCCGCTGGCACCCGCGGAAAACCGGCTGCGGGTGGCCATCGAAGCGGGCGAACAGGATCCGCGCCCAGGACGGTCCGCATGACGATCCCGCTCTCCATCCTCGATCTGGCCCCGATCAGCGCCGGATCCAGCGCACAGCAGGCCCTGCGCAACACCATCGATCTGGCCCAGCACGCCGAGCAGTGGGGCTACCGGCGATACTGGCTGGCCGAACATCATTTCGTTTCGGTGGCGAGTTCCTCCTCCATCACACTGATCGGCCTGGTCGCCGCGGCAACCACCCGGATTCGCGTCGGCTCGGCGGCGGTTCAGGTCGGCCACCACACCTCGGCATCCATCGTGGAAGCGTTCGGCACCATCGACGCGCTCTACCCCGGACGACTCGACCTGGGCCTGGGCCGATCGGGCCATCGGCGCACCCAGTTCGGCGCACAGCCAGCGCATCCCAAGGGCGGTCGCCCGGTCGTCGATACCGTGACCGGACGTACCGAGGTGCGCGACGGCGTGGTGGTTCCGCCGCCGTTCGATCCGGGACGGATCACCGACCGGTCCAGGTTCATCGCCTCGCTCAGCGCACTGCAACAGCAGGGCGCGCAGGCACCGGCATTCCCGGACCAGGTCGATGAGGTGCGCGCACTGCTCAACGGCACCTACAAGAGCGCCGAAGGCATTGCGCTACATGCGGTTCCGGGCGAGGGCGCACAGGTCGAGCTTTGGTTGTTCGGCAGCTCGGCCAGTGAAAGTGCCGAATTGGCAGGCGAACTCGGCCTGCCCTTCGCGGCGGCCTATCACGTCTCCCCCGGCACCGCCCTGGATGCGGTCGCGGCCTATCGAACGGCCTTCCGGCCCTCGGCCGAGCTCGCCGAGCCGTATGTGGTGATCTCCGCGGACGTGGTCGTCGCCCCCGACGACGCGCGTGCCCAACATTTGGCCGCCACCTACGGTCACTGGGTGCACAGCATCCGCAGCGGGGCGGGCGCGGCCGACTACCTCGATCCGGATACCGCCACCCCGCTGACTCCGGAGCAGCGCCGACTGGTCGACGACCGCCTCGCCACCCAGTTCGTCGGCAGCCCACGCACCGTCGTCGAACGGCTGCAAGCCCTGCAGCGAGTCACCGGTGCGAACGAACTCCTCGTTACCAGCGTCACCCACCGCCACGAGGACCGCCTCGAATCCCACCGCCTGCTCGCCGATGCATGGGGTCTACGAACGGCCCGCGCCGCCTGAACCAACACCGCGGATAGTCGAACGGTCGGTCCTGACTGCTGCCGGAGCCGCCATTCGACTACCGTCGGTAACTTCAGCTGTCAGCCCGTACGGCTCCGACGACCGGCAGCAGACCGGGTGCGGCGGTTACGCCGTAGCCGAGGTTGGTGAGCACCTCACCGGTGGCCTTGGCGAAGTTCAGCGTGATGAAGTGCAGGCAGGGTGCGCCCTCATCGATGAGCCGCTGGCCCATTTCGGTGGCGATTTCGATGCCGACCTCGCGGACCGCGGCATTGTTCTCCTCCGGCCCGTCACCGGCGGCCCTGCGCAAGCGCTCCATGACAGCGGGCGGCAGCGGACGCCCGCACAGTTCCTCGGCGCGTGCCACCGTGCGCAACGACGTGATGGGCATCAGCTCCGGAATGATCGGCTTGGCGCCCTCGATCGGGTCGAAGGCCGCGATGCGATCGCGCAGCCGCAGATAGTGCTCGACATCGAAGAACATCTGGGTGATCGAATACTCCGCGCCCGCACGCAGTTTCGCGGCCAGGTACGCGGTGTCGTGCTCCAGATCCGGGGAGCGGTGGTGGCCCTGCGGGAACGATGCGACACCGACATGGAAGTCGCCGAGATCGCGCACGATGCGCACCAATTCCTCGGCATAGGCCACACCCTCGGGATGTTTGCGCCATTCGCCGAGCGGATCGCCGGGCGGGTCGCCGCGCAGCACCAGGATATTGCGGATGCCCGAATCGGCGTACGCGCCGACCAGAGAGCGCAGCTCGGCGACGCTGTGCTCGACGGCGGTCAGATGCGCGACCGGCAGCAGCGTCGTCTCCTCGGCCAGCGCGCCGGTGATCCGCACGGTGCGGTCGCGAGTGGTGCCGCCCGCGCCGTAGGTCATCGAGACGAAGGCAGGATGCATGCGCTCGAAGGTGCGCGCGGCGCGCCACAACCGCGCCTCACCCGCGGCGTCACGCGGCGGATTGAACTCCACCGAGAAGGGCACCGAGCCCCCGGAATGGGTCCGCAAACTCTGAACAACCGAGGAGGTTCCAGAGACGATCGGTGGCGTCGGGGACGGCCTGCCAGGGGTCGAACTTCCCCGCACGTTATCGAAAGTCACCGGTTCAGTGTAGTGGTGACCGGACACCGGCCCGTCGGGTCGTCGCATCCGTACGCGTATTCTGCGACCAGGCGACATGTTCGCTAATCGCCGGACGACACGCGCGACCGTCACCGCTCGGCACCGAAGTACCTATAGCGCCCACGATCCACCGCGCGCCAGCACCCGCACGACCTTGGAGGCTCCCCTGTCCGCCGGACCCGGTATCCAGACGCCTCAGGCCACCCCGCCCGCGAACCACACGCCGGGCACCCCCGGATTCGTCGCGGCGGTCGAGGACGCGCTCGAGGCCTTCTTCCTGACCCGACGCCCCATCGTCGAACCGCTCGGTCCGGCTTTTGTCCAGGCCGCGGACGCGCTGGAACTGTTCGTGCTGCGCGGCGGTAAGCGCACCCGACCGGCCTTCGCCTGGACCGGCTGGCTCGGCGCGGGCGGCGATCCCACCGGTCCGCACGCCGCCGCTGTCCTGAACGCCTGTGCCGCACTGGAATTGGTGCAGGCCTGCGCGCTGGTCCACGACGACATCATCGACTCCTCGCGCACCCGCCGCCGCTTCCCCACCGTGCACGTCGACTTCGAGCAGCGCCACCGCGACCACGGCTGGGCCGGTGATGCCGCACACTTCGGCACCTCGGTCGCGATCCTGGTCGGCGATCTGGCGCTGGCATGGGCCGATGACATGGTGCACAGCGCCGGACTCGACGCCGCGGCGCTCGGCCGATTCGCGCCGGTCTGGGCGCTGATGCGCACCGAGGTACTCGGCGGGCAGCTGCTCGATATCCACGGCGAATCGGCGGGTGACGAATCCGTCGCGGCGGCGTTGCGCATCAACCGCTACAAGACCGCGGCCTACACCGTGGAGCGCCCGCTGCACCTGGGCGCGGCACTGGCCGACGCCGATCCCCAGCTGATCGAGGCCTACCGGACCTTCGGCACCGATATCGGCATCGCCTTCCAGCTGCGCGACGATCTGCTCGGCGTCTTCGGCGATCCCGCGGTCACCGGCAAGCCCTCCGGTGACGACCTGCGCGAGGGCAAGCGCACCGTGCTCGTCGCCGAGGCGCTGCAGCGCGCCGATGCCACCGATCCGGCCGCGGCCGACCTGCTGCGCACCAGCATCGGCACCGACCTGACCGCGGAGCAGGTCGAGCGGTTGCGCGCGGTGATCACCGAACTCGGCGCTGTCGACGAGGTCGAGCGCCGCATCACCGAACTCACCGAACAGGGGCTGGCCGCGCTGGCCTCGAGTACCGCGACACCCGAGGCCAAGGAGCGGTTGCGCGCCATGGCACTGGCCGCCACGAGTCGCACGCACTAGCCGCGAGAGATGTATATGAAAACCGTTGTGGGACCGACCGATCGCGTCGTGGTGGTGGGCGCGGGCCTATCCGGCCTCGCGGCCGCTCTTTATCTGACCGGGGCCGGGCGCGCGGTCACCCTGCTGGAACGCGCCGATCATCCGGGCGGCCGAGTCGGCCGGTATCGCGGCCCCGACTACGAAATCGATTCCGGTGCAACGGTACTCACCTTGCCTGAACTGATCACCGACGCCCTCGCCGCGGTCGGCGCGACCCCCGAAACCTGCACGCCGCCGCTGCGCATCCACCAACTCGCCCCCAGCTATCACGCCCGCTTCGCCGACGACTCCAGCATTCGCGTCTACGCCGATCCCGAGGCCATGGCCATCGAGGTGGCCCGCGTCTGCGGCGATGAGGAAGCGCTGCGCTACCGACGGCTGCGCAACTGGCTCGCCGAGATCTACCAGGCCGAATTCACCGAGTTCATGGATACGAACTTCGATTCGCCGCTGGATATGGTCCGCTACCCGGCCAAGCGACGCGCACTGGCCACACTTGTGCGGCTCGGCGGATTCGGCAGACTCGGCCCGCGCGTCTTCCGCTTCCTGCGCGATCCCCGGCTGGCCCGACTGTTCACCTTCCAGGCGCTCTACGCGGGCATGGCCCCGGCGAAAGCACTGGCCGTATACGGCGCGATCCCGCATATGGACACCTCACTCGGCGTCTTCTTCCCCGAGGGCGGCATGCGCGCGATCACCGCCGCACTCGCCGACGCCTTCACCGCGGCGGGCGGCACACTCGAGCTGAATACCGAGGTCACCGGAATCGAATACGTGGGCGGTCGAGCCAGACAGGTCCGTACCGCGGACGGGCGCACCTTCGACTGCGACGCCGTTGTCCTCACCGCCGATCTCGGTGCGCTCGAGCGCTTCGGCGTGCGCCGCCGCCGTCGGCTGCGCGCCGCACCATCGGCGGTCGTCGCACACGGCACCATCCCCGCCGCCATCGCCGAGACCTGGCCGATCCAGGCCCACCACACCATCGATTTCGGCGACGCCTGGGCTCGGACCTTCGACGAGATCGCCGCCCGCCCCGGCCGCGGCCGCCTGATGAGCGACCCGTCATTGCTGCTCACCCGGCCCGCGCTGACCGATCCGGCGCTCTACATCGACCGCGCCGACGGCAGGCACGAGCCGTTCTCGCTGCTGGCACCCTGCCCCAACCTCGACGCCGCACCGCTGGACTGGGACCGGATCGGCCCCTCCTACCTGCGCGAACTGCTGAATGTATTGGCGCAGCGTGGATATCACGGCATCGCCGAACACTTCACGGTCGACCATCTCGACACACCCGGCACCTGGCACGAACAAGGCATGCTCGCTGGCACACCCTTCTCCGCGGCCCATCTGTTCCGGCAAACCGGTCCATTTCGTCCACGCAATTTTTCCGGCGGCAGCGACAACGTGGTTATCGCCGGTTGTGGCACCACTCCGGGTGTCGGTGTGCCGACCACCTTGCTGTCCGGAAAACTGGCGGCAAACCGAATTATCGGCACCGCGCGACCCGCTCGGGATGAATCCGCACGCACCAGCGGGATAGTGTTCCCGGCGAGCCGATAAACTATCGCCCGACCTATTCGCCTGCGGTTGCGACCGCCGACCACTCCGGGGGGACCGACACCACATGCATCCCCCTGAGACGACGGCCGCCGCGCCCACCGACAACTCGATCACCGCGACCGAAGACGAGGCGCGTCCATCGAGCGACCCCGCGCGCCGGACCTCCCCGGCCGTCGCCGAACACGGATTCCGAACCTGGCTGCGAACGACCGCCGACTTCGCCCGCAGCCCTGAGGGACATTCGGCGCTGCTCGGTTTCGTCGGCGCGCTGATGATCACCTTCGGTGGATTCGGTGCGGGCAGCGTCCGCAAACGCGATCCGCTGCTCGAGGCGATGCATCTGTCCTGGCTGCGATTCGGACACGGCTACGTGCTGTCCACCATGGTCATCTGGGTCGGTGTGCTGTTGATGATCACCGCCTGGGTGCGCTTGGGCCGCACCACGATCGGATTCGGCGACCGGCCCGACGCCGGAGTCACGCTGAACGAGCTGCGCGCGATCGTCGGCATCTGGATCTTCCCACTACTGTTCGCGGTGCCGATGTTCAGCCGCGACGCGTATTCGTATCTGGCCCAGGGCGCACTGCTACGCGACGGCTTCGATCCCTACGTCTCGCCGCCGGTCGCCAATCCCGGTGTGCTGCTGGACAATGTGAGCCCGGTCTGGACCACCACCACCGCGCCATACGGTCCGATCTTCCTGCTACTCGGCAACGCGATCACCGCGATCACCGGCGACAACGTGGTGGCGGGCACCATCGCGCTGCGACTGGTCATGCTGCCCGGCCTGGCGTTGATGATGTGGGCGGTGCCCTATCTGACCAAGCACCTGGGCGGCAAGCCGAACGTCGCGCTCTGGCTGGCCGTGCTCAACCCGCTGGTCCTTATCCATCTCATCGGTGGCGTGCACAACGAAATGCTCATGGTCGGGCTCATGTGCGCGGGAATCGCACTGGTGCTCGAGCGCCATCATGTGGCGGGCATCGTGCTCGTCGCGATCGGTGTCGCCATCAAGGCGACCGCCGGTGTGGCACTGCCGTTCCTGGTGTGGATCTGGATGCTGCATGAGCGCGAACGCCGAGCGCTGCAACGCGCCGCCCAATCACCGGGTGCGACCCAGAGTGTCGAGAGCGAGGCCGAACCCGCGCGACCGAGCGCGGAAGTGCCGCATCCGGCGCTGATGTTCGCCAAGATCGCCGGGCTCGGATTGAGCGTGTTCGCGGTGGTCTTCGTGGCCGCCTCGGCCATCGCCGGAGTGGGCATCGGCTGGCTGACCGCGCTTTCGGGCTCGAAGAAGATCATCAACTGGCTCTCGCTGCCCACGATCATGGCGCATATGGTCCGCTGGGTGACGCCGTTCCCGATGGATCCGGTACTCGCGGTGACCCGCGCACTCTGCGCGCTCGCGCTGATCGCCGTGCTCGGGTGGACCTGGTGGCGGTTCCGGCACAGCGAGCGCGAGGCGGTCTTCGGCATCCTCATCGCGTTCGTCGCCATCGTCATCCTCTCGCCCGCGGCGCTGCCCTGGTACTACTCCTGGCCGCTCGCGCTGGCCGCCGGATTCGCGCTGTCAACCACCACACTGATGGTGCTGGTCGGACTGTGTACCTGGTTGATGCTGGTCTTCCAACCGGACGGCTCGATCGGGCTGTACAGCCTCGGACACGTCGCCGCCGCGACCTTCGCCGCCGTCGTCGCGGCCATGTCGCTGCGGCGGGTCGACCCATTGCGATTGCGCGCCACCCCACCGGAGAGCAATCCGGTCGCCGTCACCCGGTCATGACCGAGGTCGCTCTTACCGCCCGCGGCTCGGAACTGGCCGCGGCGTACCGCGTCTGCCGTGCGATCGCCGCTGAACACGGGCGCACCTACTTCCTCGCCACCCGGCTACTGTCGGCACCGCGAAGACCCGCGGTACACGCGCTCTACGCCTTCGCGCGAATGGTCGACGACATCGTCGATCACCCCAGCTACGACGCCGAACACGGTCCCGCGGGTGAGCTCGATCTGATCGAGAAGCAACTGCGCGTCGCCTTGGAGCAGGCGAAGCCGCCGGTCGATCGCCGCACCCAGGTGCTGGCCGCACTGGCCGACACCATCCAGCGCTATGACATTGCGCCCCAGCACTTCTGGATCTTCCTGGACTCCATGCGAATGGATGTGCCCGGCACCGCGCACTTCCGCGCCCAGTACACCACCATGACCGAGCTGCGCGACTACATGCGCGGTTCCGCGGCCGCGATCGGTCTGCAACTGCTGCCCGTACTGGGCACGGTCGTCCCCGTGACCGAGGCCGAACCCGCCGCCGCCGCACTCGGCGAGGCCTTTCAGCTCACCAACTTCCTGCGCGATATCGCCGAGGATCTGGACCGAGGCCGGATCTATCTCCCCACCGACGAACTCGCTGCCTTCGGCGTCGACGCCGACCTGCTGGCCCACTGCCACCGCATCGGCCACACCGACCAGCGAGTCCGCCGCGCATTGGCCCACCTGATCGCGATCAACCGCGACCTCTACCGCTTCGCGAACCCCGGAATCGACCTACTCACCCCCCGGGTGCGCCCCGCCATCCGCACCGCGAGCACGCTCTACTCGGGCATCCTGGATCAAATCGAACACTCCGACTACGCGGTGTTCGCGCGCCGCGCCGTGGTCCCCCGCCACCGACGCCTGCGAGTCGCGGCAATCGAGTTCACCGCTGCTGCCCTGCGGCACTGAGACTCGACCGAAATTCAGAAGGGTTCCGCCGCCGCGCGGCGCAGCACCTCGCGCGCGAGCGGGCCGTGCAATGCGTCGACGGGCTTACCGGGCAGGGTCTCGTCGTCGGTGAAGATCCACTCCAGGATCTCCTCATCGGTGTACTTGGCGTCTTTCATGACGGTGATCAGGCCCGGCAGCGGCTTCACGATCGCGCCGGTGTCGTCGAAGAATCGCTCGGGCACGCCCGCGACGCCACCACGGCGCACGGCGAGCAACTGGTGGTCGCGCAGCATCTGATGCACCCGGGTCACTACGAGCCCGAGCTTGTCGGCCACCTCGGGCAGCGGGATCACCGCCTCCGACTGCGGAAGAACATCGTCACTGCAAGGAAATGCACTCACCCGGACAACGGTAGACGGTCCCGCGCCGAGTGGCTCGAGACACCCTGGACCGTTCCCGCACGATTCGACACCCTGTGCCAGGAACCATCAGTTCGCACCCAAACCAACCACCACGGAGCGAGTCTTACGAGCGACCCGTTCGTGGCCCGTCTCGCGTCCGCGCCGAAGGCGCGGCCGTCTAACACAGCCGAGTCGTCGAAGCGCTTGCGACGAAGTCGCGAGTCTCGACGGCTCGGACGCGAGACACCAGGGGGCTGCGAACCCGCCGCGCCCGCGCGGCCAAAAACACAGCCGCGGCTACGATCGTGAGCGGGCCGCGCGAGGCGGTCAATCGCTTGTCGCATCGGAGCGAGGGGTGAGAAATTTGGGCAAGCCGGAGGACATCACTTGATCGGGCAAATCCTGGAGGGGCGCTACCGCATCGATGCGCCGATCGCAAGGGGCGGGATGTCGATGGTCTTCCGAGGGGTGGATACCCGTTTGGACCGTCCGGTCGCGATCAAGGTAATGGATCCCAAGTTCGCCGCCGATCCCCAGTTCTTGTCCCGGTTCGAATTCGAGGCGCGCGCGGTCGCCAAGCTCAAACATCCGTCCCTGGTCGCGGTGTACGACCAAGGCGTGGACGGCGAATATCCGTTCCTGATCATGGAGTTGGTCGAGGGCGGCACGCTGCGCGAGCTCCTGCGCGAACGCGGTCCGATGCCGCCGCATGCGGTGCGCGCGGTCGCCGAGCCGGTACTGGCCGCGATCGGCGTCGCGCATTCGGCGGGCCTGATCCATCGCGATATCAAACCGGAGAATGTGCTGATCTCCGATTCCGGCGAGGTCAAGATCGCCGATTTCGGTCTGGTACGGGCCGTCGCGGCCGCGAATACCACCTCGGCGAGCGTGATTCTCGGCACCGCCGCCTATCTGTCACCCGAACAGGTGACCGCGGGCACCGCCGATTCCCGCAGCGATGTCTATTCCTTCGGCATCCTGATCTTCGAACTGCTCACCGGCCAGGTTCCGTTCACCGGCGACACCTCGCTCTCGGTGGCATATCAGCGCATCGAGAATGATGTGCCCAGCCCGAGCGAATTCATCGACGGGGTCCCGCCGGAGTTCGACGAGCTGATCGCGCGAGCCACCAACCGCGAACCCGCACACCGCTTCGCCGATGCCAACGAGATGGCGGCCGAACTGCATTCGATCGGGGTCGCGCTGAATCTGCCGCCGTATCGGGTGCCCGCGCCGCAGGAATCGGCCGAACATCTCAGCGCCAGCTTCAAGACCGGCGCGCCGACCCCGCAGCGGGCCAGGGCCGCGGCACCGCCACCACCGTCCGCGCAGCACACCAAGGTGGTCACCGCGGCGCGACCGCGAGTGCCCGATTACGGTCCGCCCGACGACTACGGGCCGCCCGATACTTATCGCGACCACTACCCGCCATCACATTCGCCGCAGCCATCACCGTTCGCGGACGACCGGACGAAATCACGTCGCACGGTACTGCTGTGGGTCGCCATAGTCGCGATCCTGACCTTGCTCGTCGGGATCGGCGGCTGGTGGTTGGGTGTCGGGCGCTACTCGGCCGTTCCGTCGGTCGCCGGGAAGGATCAGGACAGCGCGATTTCGGCGCTGACGGATGCCGGTTTCGACACCGAGATCAGACAGAAGACCTCCGACACCATCCCGGTCGGTGGCGTGGTCGGCACCGACCCCTCGGCCGGATCCAAGGTCACCAAGGGTTCGACGGTGGCCGTGCTGATCTCCAGCGGCAAACCCCGTGTGCCGGATGTGAAAGCGGGCGACGACATTTCGAAGGTCAACCAGCTCATCCGCGATGCCGGACTGCAACCGGTGGACGCGGGCGAAACCGGCAGCACCGCGCCCAAGGGCACATTTGCGAAGGTCGATCCGGCTCCCGGCACCGTCCTGCCGCTGGCCGCGCAGGTAAAGGTCTACCGCAGCAAGGGTTCTCAGCCGGTGAAGATGCCCGATCTGCGCGGCAAGACCACCGAGGAAGCGAACAAGGCCCTCACCGCGGCCGGAATCACTGTGCGCGAGACCAGGACTCAGTACGACCGCACGATCGAGGCGGATAAGGTCATCGCCACCGAACCGGCCGCGGGCGCCACGATCCAGTCCGGCGACGGCGTCACCCTGATCGTCTCGAATGCGGTGAAGGTGCCCTTACTGGTCGGCTCGAGCGTCGCCGACGCCCGCTCCAAGCTGCAGGCGCTCGGCCTTGTGGTGGCGGTGCGCCAGCTCGCCCCGTCCGAGAGCTCCGTAGTGATCGGCCAGGTTCCCGGCGTGGGTTCCAATGTCGAGGCGGGCAGTACCGTCTCGCTGACGGCACTGCCCTGACGACAAAGGAGCGCCGCATGTCGCGGCGCTCCTATCGGAAAGCCGTGGTCAGCGCAGCATTTCCGCGACCAGGAAGGCCAGTTCCAGCGACTGCTGGGTGTTCAGCCGCGGATCGCATGCGGTCTCGTAGCGACCGGACAGATCCAGATCGGAGATGTCCTGGGCGCCGCCGAGGCATTCGGTGACGTCCTCACCGGTCAGTTCGATGTGCAGTCCACCGGGATGGGTGCCGAGCGCGTGGTGCACCTCGAAGAAGCCCTGCACCTCGTCGATGATCCGGTCGAAGTGCCGAGTCTTGTAGCCGGTGGAGGCCTCGTGGGTGTTGCCGTGCATGGGGTCGCACTGCCAGATGACCTGGTGTCCGGTCGCCTGCACCTTTTCGATGATGGGCGGCAGTACGTCGCGGACCTTGGTATTGCCCATGCGCGAGACAATGGTCAACCGGCCCGGCTCGTTATTGGGATCGAGCCGCTCGACGTACTCCACGGCCTGATCCGGGGTGGTGGTCGGACCGATCTTCAGGCCGATCGGATTGGCGAGCAGCTCCGCGAAGGCGATATGCGCGCCGTCGAGCTGACGGGTGCGCTCGCCGATCCACAGGAAGTGCGCGGACAGGTCGTAGAGCACCGGCTCGCCCGCCGGGTTCTCGCCGAGACGCAGCATGGCGCGCTCGTAGTCCAGCACCAGCGCCTCATGGCTGGCGTAGATGCGGGCGGATTGCAGACTGGGATCGTTCACCCGGCAGGCGGTCATGAAGGCCAGGCCGCGGTCGATCTCCTCGGCCAGCGCCTCGTAGCGCGCACCGGCGGGCGACTGGGCGACGAAGTCGCGGTTCCAATCGTGCACGCGGTGCAGATCCGCCATACCCGCACCGGTCAGCGCGCGCACCAGGTTCATGGCGGCGCTGGCGTTGGCGTAGGCGCGGACCAGTCGCGACGGGTCGTGCTCGCGCACCTTCGCATCGGCGACCAGCGAGTTCACCATGTCACCGCGGTAGGACTTGAGGCCGAGCGCGTCGGTGTCCGAGGAGCGCGGCTTCGCGTACTGGCCTGCGATGCGCGCGACCTTGACCACCGGCAGGCTGGCGCCGTAGGTCAGCACCACGGCCATCTGCAGCAGGGTTCGGATATTGCCGCGGATATGCGGTTCGGTGTTATCGGCGAAGGTCTCCGCGCAGTCACCGCCCTGCATCAGGAAGGCCTCGCCGCGCGCGACCTCCGCGAGCTGCGCGCGCAGCTCCTCCACCTCGGCGGGTACGCAGATCGGCGGCACGCTCTCCAGCACAGTGCGCATCATCGCCGCCTGCTCCGGATCCCACGCCGGCTGCTGCAGCGCCGGACGCGCCAGCGCGTCGTCCAGCCGCCTACGCAGCTCTGCGGGCAGCGGCGGCAGCTCCGGCAGGCGATCGATGGGTACGTCGACGGTCCAGTTCACCCGTTCAGAATACGGATACCCCGGCCTGCGCAGATACCCGGTATGAGGGGTGGATTCTGTCCACCTAGGGTGGATAGCCGGGCACTATCGCCGCACCGTACCGATCTTTGGAGGACAGACCGATCTCGCTTCGATACTTTTATGACTGCGAATTCATCGAGGACGGGGTCACGATCGACCTCGTATCGATCGGTGTGGTCTGCGAGGACGGCCGCGAATACTACGCGGTCTCAACCGAATTCGATCCCGAACGGGCCGGTCCGTGGGTGCGCAGATACGTGCTGCCACAGCTGCCGCCGCCCGCCTCACCGCGCTGGCGCAGCCGCGAACAGATCCGCAAAGAACTCTACGAATTCCTGGTCCCGCGCCCCAGCGTCACCCCCGAGCTGTGGGCCTGGGTGGCCGCCTACGACCATGTCGCGCTGTGCCAGCTCTGGGGCTCCATGGTCGACCTGCCCAATGCCCTGCCCCGCTACACCAACGAACTGCGTCAGCACTGGGAGGCTCACGGCCGTCCCGAACTGCCCCCGGTCCCCCCGGACGCCCACGACGCCCTCGCCGACGCCCGCCACAACCTGGCCAAGTTCGAGGCCATCGAGGCCGCCCGGCGTCGGGTCTCCCGTTAAAGCGAAAGGCCCCGAGTCGAATTCGACTCGGGGCCTTTCATTTATCCGTCAGTGCGAATGGTTGCCGTTGCGACCGTTCGCCTTGTCCTGGACCTTCTGCAGGACGGCGAGCTGCTTGTGCTCTTCCGCGTGGTCGTCCTCGAAGGCCTGCTCGATCTCGTGCAGCGGATCGGCGCGCAAGAAGCTACCGGTGCCCGGCTTACCGGCCGAACCCAGCTTGTTCATCTTCTTGGGCACCGTCGCGCCCTGGTACTCCAGCGGGATCGGGTGGCCGTGGTCGTCGACCGGGCCGAGCGGCTGGTGCACCTCGATGTACTCACCGTGCGGCAGACGCTTGATCACACCGGTCTCGATGCCGTGCTCGAGCACCGCGCGGTCACTGCGCTGCAGACCGATGCAGAACCGGTAGGCGAGGAAGTACGCCACCGGCGGCACGACAAGCAGGCCGATGCGGCCCATCCAGGTGGTGGCGTTCAACGAGATGTCGAACTTCAGCGCCAGGATGTCGTTTACGCACGACAGTGTCAGCACCACATAGAAACCGATCGACATCGCACCGATCGCCGTGCGCACCGGCACGTCGCGCGGGCGCTGCAGCAGGTTGTGCTGCACATCGTCGCCGGTGAGGCGCTTCTCGATCCACGGGTAGGCGATCAGCACCGTGAACACCAGACCCATGATCAGCGCCACCCAGAACACGGCCGGAACTGTGTAACGACCGATGTAGAGCTCCCACGGCGGCATCAGACGTGCCAGACCGTCGGTCCACATCATGTAGAAGTCGGGCTGGGAACCCGCCGACACCTGTGAGGGGTTGTACGGACCCATGTTCCAGATCGGGTTGATCTGCAGCACACCGGCCATGATCGCCACGATGCCGAGGGTGAAGGCGAAGAACGCGCCTTGATCGGAGGCGAACACCGGCACGATGCGCGCACCGACGACATTGTTCTCGGTGCGGCCCGGACCGGGGAACTGAGTGTGCTTCTGGTACCAGACCAGCGCGACGTGCGCGGCGATCAGCGCCAGAATGATGCCAGGGAACAACAGCACGTGCGCGATGTACAGGCGCGGAATGATGATGTCGCCCGGGAAGTCACCGCCGAAGATCAGCCAGTGCATCCAGGTGCCGATGATCGGGATACTCATCGTGATACCGCCGAACGCGGCCCGCAGACCGGTACCCGAGAGCAGGTCGTCGGGCAGCGAGTAACCGAAGAAGCCCTCGAACATGGCCAGGATCAGCAGCAGGCAGCCGATGACCCAGTTCGCCTCGCGCGGCTTGCGGAACGCACCGGTGAAGAAGATGCGGAACAGGTGCACGATGATCGAGGCCGCGAAAAGCAGTGCGGCCCAGTGGTGCACCTGGCGCACGAACAGACCACCGCGCACCTCGAAGGAGATGTTCAGCGCCGTCTCGTAGGCCCGCGACATGGTCACACCACGCAGCGGCTGGTAGGCGCCGTTGTAGACGACCTCGCTCATCGACGGATCGAAGAACAGGGTGAGATACACGCCCGACAGCAGCAGGATGATGAAGCTGTAGAGCGCGATCTCGCCGAGCAGGAACGACCAGTGGGTCGGGAAGACCTTGTTGATCGACCGCTTCACGAACGCCGCGGCGCGGTACCGCTCGTCGGCCTCGTTGGCTTGGGCTGCAACCCGACTCATGAACGACGCTCCCAGTAGGCCGGTCCGAGCGGCTCGATGAAGTCGCCCGCGGCGACCAGGTAGCCCTCGGAATTGACGGTGATCGGCAGCTGCGGCAGTGCGCGAGCGGCGGGACCGAAGACCGGCTTACCCCATTCGGTCGCCAGGAACTGCGACTGGTGGCAGGGGCACAGGATCTTGTTGGTCTGCTGCTCGAACAGCGACGTCGGGCAACCGAGGTGGGTGCAGATCTTCGAGTAGGCGAAGTAGTCGCCGTAGTTGAAGCTCTCCTGCCCCTTGCGCTTGATGGCCTTCTGCGCGTCTTCGGTGCGCAGCCGGATCAGCATGACGGCGTTGCGGATACCGCGCAGGGACTGCAGCGTCGCGTGCTCGTCACCGCGCCACTTCTCCTTCCACGGGAACACCGTCTCCATGGCGCCCGCGTCCAGATCCTCGGGACGAACCAGCACGATGTCCTCGGGACGACCGGTGTCGCGACGGATGTAGATCGTCTCGCCCGCGAAGTCCGGGGTCCAGCCCGAGACCCACAGCGGCGACTTGTCGCCCTTGGCCCACGGGTTCTTGATCAGGCCGCCGACGAAGACCAGCAGCGCACCGACACCGAGTACGCCGACACCGGCGCCCGCGGTCCGGGTGATCATCTTGCGACGACCCAGCGTGGAGGTATCCAGCGCGTCCTGCAGCTCGGCGACCAGGGTGCGGCGTTCGACCTCGGGCGAGGGCCCGTCGTGGCGGTCCTGGATGGACAGCTCGGCCGGTATGAACTTCTTGCGGATCAGCACCACCGCGACGCCGATGACCAGCACGGAGATACCCAAGCTGAGGCCGACCAGCGGGGTGAACAGCGAGTAGGCGGTGTGGCCGTCCTCGTCCTTGCCCTTGAATTCCCAAGGCCAGAACAGGAAGACCCCGACCAGGACCGCGGCCGCGATACCGGAGACCGCGAACCAGAAAGAGACCTGTCGCTCGGCGCGCTTCTCGGCGCGGGTGCCCGGCACCGGGAACCGCTCGCGCCGGTAGGCGACGTCGACGCCGTCGCGCTCGGTACCGAGCTTGACCAGCTCGTCGCGCGACATCGCGTCGAGTTCTTCCTCGGTGGGCTCAGCCGGTGTGGTGTTCACCTGCTCGTTCGACGGCTCCACACCGTCGTGGCCCTCATCCGGCCGACCCATGTCAGTTGGCTCCTTATTGCTCATGAACGTGATCCGATCCACATCGCGGCGCCGACGACCAGCGTGATGCCGACCACCCACATGGCCAGACCCTCGGTCGCGGGACCGAACCCGCCGAGATCCCAGCCGCCGGGGCTCTTCTCCTCGGTGGCGTTCTTGACGTAGGCGACGATGTCACGCTTCTCTTCCGGGCTCAGCTGCCGGTCGGAGAACTTCGGCATGTTCTGCGGACCGGTGAGCATCGCATCGTAGATCTGCTGCTCGCTCGCGGGTTCCAGCGGCGGTGCGAACTTACCGGAGGACAGCGCACCGCCGCGGCCGGTGAAGTTGTGGCAGGACGCGCAGTTCATCCGGAACAGCTCCGAACCGCGGGCCACATCCGGACCGCGCAGCGATTCCTGGGCGATCTCGCCATTGGCGTCGCGGACCACGCTCGGGCCGCCGCCGTTGGACGCGACGTACGCGCTGAGGGCGTCGATCTGGTGCGCGTCGAACTTCGGTGGCTTGCGCTGGGCCTGGGCCTCGTTGCGCGCCATCGGCATGCGGCCGGAGGAGACCTGGAAGTACACGGCCGCCTCACCGACGCCGATCAGGCTCGGACCGCGGTCGGGCACGCCCTGCAGGTTGGCGCCGTGGCAGGTGATGCAGGAGGTCTCGTAGAGCTGCTTGCCGTCGCGGATCAGCGCGGACTGGTCCTCGTTCGCGGTCGCGACCTGCGGGTCCGGCGTGATCGCGGTGGCGAGGAATCCGGCTCCGACGAGGCCCACCAGCAGCGCGAGCCCACCCGCGATGCGACGCCGCATGCGGCGCTGCTTGCGGATCTTGCTGGCCTCGCCGTTCCCGGGGCTGGCGGGCTCTGGCGCTGACGGGGGAGATGAACTCATCTGTGTCCCTTTGGAGTAGACGGAACCGACTTGTGCAAAAGATTCGGGGTACTGGCCCGGCTCAGCGGACGAAGTAGATCGTGGCGAACAGCCCGATCCAGACGATGTCGACGAAATGCCAGTAGTAGGAGACGACGATCGCGGCGGTGGCCTGTGCCGGGGTGAACTTACTGACCTTGGTGCGGATCAGCAGGAAGACGAAGGCGATCAGACCGCCGATGACGTGCAGTCCGTGGAAACCGGTGGTGATGTAGAACACCGAGCCGTAGGCGCTGCTCGAGATCGAGGTGCCCTCCTTGACCAGGTTGGTGTACTCGTAGCCCTGCCCGGCCACGAACAGCGCACCCATGATCAGGGTCACGACGTACCAGCGGCGCAGGCCGAACACATCGCCCTTCTCCGCCGCGAACACACCCATCTGGCAGGTGAACGAGGAGGCGACCAGCACGGTGGTGACCGGCACGGCAAGCTTCAGGTTCAGCTCGGTCGGTTCCGGCGGCCAGTTGCCGTGGGCCTGGGCGCGCGCGACGAAGTACATCGCGAAGAGCCCGGCAAAGAACATCAGCTCGCTGGACAGCCAGATGATGGTACCGACGCTCACCATGTTGGGCCGGTTCAGCGAATGCACACGCTGAGTAATGGCCGATCCTGGGGTCCCTACTGCGGTCGTCACGGGGGTAAGTATGACTCGTCGTAGTACGACACAAGTACCCGGGTGCGAAACTTGTCCTCCCGTGTCGGAAAACGCACGGACAGACAGCGTTTGATGGCCGCGCCACGGCGCGGCATGTCGGCGGCCCCCTGGTGTCTCGCGACCGAGCCGTCGAGACTCGCGACTGTGTCGTATGCGCTTGGACGACTCGGCCGCGAGACGGGCCGCCGACGGTCGCTCGAAGACGCGCTCCGTTGTGGTGACGTCGGGGTTTGTGAACGTCGCGCGATCACAGGATGACAGCCCAAGATTAGGAAAAGCTGAGATCAGGAGGCGGACGTGACGCGATGGTGGCAACGGCTGTTCGGCGGGAACGAACCCGAACCGCTCGATCCGAGCCGTTCCGATCTAGTAGTCGTCGCGGAGTGCTTCGATGACGCCGAGGCGTGTTCGACAACACTCTCGCGCGCCTCGGCTCTCAAAGCCGATGAGCCCGCACTGCTGCGCCATCACTTGCGTATTCCGCCCGATCGGATCGATGACGTCTGTGCGGTTGCCGCCCAAGACGGCTACACCGCGGGCCCGCGCACCGAAGGTCCACATGAGCTGGAATCGCTGATCCTGCAACGAGTTCAACTACTCGATGCACTGCACTGTTCGCAGGAGCGGAACAGGATGGTCGGTCTCGCCCAGCGTCACGACGGCGTCGTGGACGGCTGGGATGCCCTGCAACCGGGTTCCGCGACCGCGCAGCGCTGATAACGCCTCGACCACTACGCTCTATCGCGACAGACTGGTGCGCGAACCAGTGGTGACAGGAGAAGTGGACATGCGCAGCTGGCCCCAAGTACTCGGGACACTTGCCGATGGCGGCGATCTGGCGGCGGAGGACACGACCTGGGTGATCGATGAGATCTTCACCGACAACGCGACACAGGCACAGATCGCCGCGTTCGGTGTCGCGATGAAGATCAAGGGCCCGACTCCCACCGAACTGTCCGGCATGGCCGCGGGCATGCTCGGCCACGCCCGCCTGGTCCATGTCGACGGCGATGCGGTCGACATTGTCGGAACCGGCGGTGACCGGTCCGGTTCGGTGAATATCTCGACGATGTCCTCGATCGTGGTGGCCTCAGCCGGTGTGCCGGTGGTCAAGCACGGCAATCGCGCGGCCTCCTCGAAGAGCGGCGGCGCCGATGTGCTGGAGGCACTTGGCGTGAAACTGGCCCTCGGCCCCGAGGCGGTCGCTCGCTGCGTGCGCGAGGTCGGCATCGGCTTCTGCTTCGCGCCGCTGTTCCACCCCGCGTTGCGCTTCGCCGGTCCGGCCCGCAAGGAAATCGGCATACCCACCGTTTTCAATGTGCTCGGCCCGCTCACCAACCCCGCGCGACCGCGTGCCGGGTTGGTCGGCTGCGCCTTTCCCGAGCTGCTGCCGGTGATCGCCGGGGTATTCGCCGGGCGCGGCGCCAGCGCGATCGTGGTGCGCGGCAATGACGGCCTCGACGAGATCACCACCTCCGACACCACCGACGCGTGGATCGTGTCGGGCGGAAAACTGCGGAAGACCACCATCGATCCGACCCGCATCGGCATCGCGCGCGTCGATCTGAACGCATTGCGCGGCGGCGACGCCGAGGTCAATGCGGGCGTCGCGCGCAGCGTATTCGCGGGCACCGCGGGCCCGGTGCGCGATGCGGTACTGCTCAATTCCGCCGCCGCCATCGTCGCCTACGACTGGTCTCAAGGTGTCGGCGATCCGGATGCGGATATCCACGACGCCATCGCCGCGGGCATCGATCGCGCCGCCGAAGCCATCGACACCGGCAAATCCGCCGCCCTGCTGGACCGCTGGGCCAAACTCACCAACACCCTCGGCGACAACTGACTCCCGCGGCGCGAATTGTGCGTCACCCCCCGCACCTTCTCCTAAATCATTCCCTGATCACGGCTCACTCGCCCAGGGAGAAGCCCGCTTCGACGTCGGCGCGGGAATAGGACTTGAAGGCGATGTGCGTGGTGGTGCGAGCCACGCCGGGAGTCTTGTCGATCCGACCGGTCACCACATCGGCGATCTCCTCGTGGTCGCGCACCCGCACGATCGCGATCAGGTCGACATCGCCCGCGCAGGAGTAGACCTCGGTGACGCCCTCGGTGTCGGCGACCGCCTGCGCGGTCTCCGGAATGCGGGCGTTCTCGGCCTGGATCATCACGATCGCGGTAATCATGGCTGTCAGCCTAGGCGGTCACCACCCTCGTACCGCGCGAGTTCGGCCTCCGGCCCGTGCAGCCGGGCCCGCGCGGCCGCATCGGCCAGATCCGCCCACCCGGCCCAGCGTCCGGCACTTCGGATCGGTTCACGGTAGCCCTCACTCGTGCGCACGATCCGCACCCCCGGCCGTCCCAACCATCGCGTCACGAGACCGACCTCCTCCGGCGGCGCACCGCGCAATGGCGGGACCGGGTCCGGCAGTACGGTCTCCGCCGCCGCGACGATGCGTTCGATCACCGGCATGGGCGGCACACCCCGCGCCGAGGTTCCGGCCCCCGCCAGCCGCCCATAGCGAATCACCGCGTACTCCCAACCGCCCGCGCCGTCCGGATGCGCCGCGATCAGTTCGGCGAGCCGCGCCACCGCGGCGAGCCGCTGGGTGCGGTGCAGTGCCCGCACCACCGCGCCGGTCCGGTCGCGGAGTCTGGCGGCGGCCTCGAAATGCTCGGCCCCCGAATGAGTTTCGATGCGGTCGAGCATGGCCCGCAGCGGCGCGTCGCAGTGCCCCGCGAACAGCGCCCGAACGGCCGCGGCGGCGGGCTCGTATTCCTCCCTATATATAGGAGTGCCATCGACGGACGCCGGGCAGCCACCGACCACCGCGGGCGGGCAGTCGTGGCGACCGTCGCGTGGCAGTCGCGTTGTGCAGGTACGCAGGCCGCTGTGCTCCGCGATGGTGAGCGCGATGTCGTTCGCGACCATCCGAGAAGGGAAGGGCCCCAACGCATCCGCGGTCGGTGTGCGCGCGATCGCGAATCGAGGAAACGGTTCGTCGGTCAGCGTTATCCACCAACCGCGCTTGGGGAACTTCGAACGCCGGTTATAGGGCGGGGTGTGCGCGACGATCAGTCGCAGCTCGCGAACCGCGGCCTCCAGGCCGTGCGCGCACACCACGTGGTCGACCCGAATGGCAAGGGAGACCATCTCTTTCATCCGGCCGCGGGTCTCGGATCCGGTGAAGTAATTGCGCACGCGACGGCGCAGGTTCACGGCCGTGCCTATATAGAGGACTTCGTCGGACGGTCCGCGGAAGAGATAGACGCCAGGACTCGACGGCAGATCATTGGCGAGCACCCGCTTGGCGCGTTGGCGCGGTGTGACATTCGGCAGATAGTCGAGCAGTTCGGTCAGGCTGTGCACGCCGAGATTCCCGACGCGTCCGATGAGAGCGTGCAGCACGTCCACGGTGGCCCTGGCGTCGTCGAGGGCGCGGTGGTTCGGCTGGGTGCTCGCACCGAGCAGCGGCGCGAGCACACCGAGCCGGACCGAGGGCGCCTCGTCGCGGGCGAGCACGCGCCGCGCCAGCTTCACCGTGCACACCACCGGCCCGCTCGGCCACGGCATATCCATGCGGGCCGCGGCGGCGCGCAGGAAGGCCATATCGAAGCGGGCGTTGTGCGCGACCAGCACAGCGCCCTTGGCGAATTCGAGAAAACCCGGCAGCACCGCCTCGATCCGGGGCGCCTCGTAGACCATCGCGGTGGTGATCCCGGTGATCTGCACGATCGCGGGTGGTATGGCCCGTCCCGGATTGACCAGGGTCGCGAACTCTCCGAGCATTTCACCGCCGCGCACCTTCACCGCGCCGATCTCGGTGATCGCGTCACCTTCGGGGCTGGTGCCTGTCGTTTCCAGATCGACGATCACGAAAGTGGTGTCGTAGAGCGGCGTCTCGAGCTCGTCGAAGGCCAACTGCAGTGCGGCGGCCTGGCGCGGCGTCGGATCGGGCACGGCGTGCAGCGTAGGGCCTCGGTACGACAGGAACCGCGGGAAAGCCACCTGGGATTTCACCAGAGAAATGTCCGAATTACACGGTGAGGATTTCGCTCCGATTCCCACGAAATGATCTAGAACACCAAAAAGTGGCGCACATCACATTATTGAGCAAATTGCGTCAATCGGACGGACACGCCCGGGCGCCCCGCCACGTCGCCCTCGGCGTGCTGCCCGCGACGCCAACGAGAAGACCGTTCGGTTCGACTCGCACGACCCCACGCGGGCAGAGATACCGTCACTACCTGGGCAAATTCGGAGAATCGCAGCGTCTGAGACACGCCGACTCCAGACCGCTGACAGCCCGGCAGTGATGCCACCATCCCTGGGAAATCGCGCGTCGTTATCGTTTCGTGATTGGTGTGACTGAAGTCGCACATATTCGGTGGCGAATTTGTTGAGCATCGCCATTTCGGATGTTCCCGGCTTTACAAAACACCGTGATGTGTTCGTAACCTTTTCGAGACCTCACGGAGTTCGGCGCACCACCCGACGGTGCTTCGACACGCAGTCCGCTGCATCACCGGGTGCGGCGTCGTGGGGCAGATTGGAAGTACCGCATCATGGCGACCAACACCGTAAAGCGACATGCCCAGCGTGCCGTCGCGGCCGGAGCCGTCGGAGCTGCCACGCTCGGCGTCTTCCTGTTGCCCGCCGCGCCCGCCTCGGCCCAGCCGGTCACCATTCCCGGCGTCGGCACCTTCGACGTGCCGAACGAGATCCCGATCCCGCAGGGCATCCCGGGCATCGAGGTGCCCAACCCCGCCCCGCTGCCGTTCATGGCTCCCAAGAAGTCCGTGGGCGATATCGCGCTCGACGCCGCAATGAGCAAGATCGGTTCGCCGTACGTCTACGGCGCCGCGGGCCCGAACGCCTTCGACTGCTCGGGCCTGGTCAAGTGGTCCTACCAGCAGGCCGGTCTGGAGCTGCCGCGCACCAGCGGTGAGCAGCTGAACGCGGGCACCCCGGTCTCGCTCGACGACCTGCAGCCCGGCGATCTGGTGTCGTTCTACGGCGGCGGACACTCCGGCCTGTACGCCGGTGACGGCAACGTCGTTCATGCCTCCACCTCGGGCACCCCCGTGAAGCTCGCGCCGATCTCCTCCATGCCGGTCACCGGCGCGCGCCGCTTCTGAGCAGCTCTTTCGATCACGCCGCCCGGCCGTACGAAGCGGCCGGGCGTCGGGACGGCGTGTGTGATCATTTTGTGGCCCACTGGACACAGAGCCACGCCGTTCCGTAACCTAATCGAGACCTTCCCGGGTTGCGGAGTTCGCCGCAGAGGTTCCGCAGCTTACGGAGGCGACAAGATCGCTTCACGAGAGAAACGGGGCCTGGCGCGCTGTGACAGCACATCACCGGAGACAACACTCGAAACGTCTGGCGGGAGGGGCATTCGCAGCAGCGGTCCTGGTCGCCGCACTGTGCGGTGGCAGTCCAGCCGGAGCCGATCCGGCCGCCATGCCGACCACGGCCAGTGAGGCCGTGCAGCGGATGATCGACCTGTCTCGCGAATCCGAGCAACTCAATCAGCAGGCGCTCGAAGCGCAGGCCGATCTCGATGTCAAACTCGGCGTGCTGCACGATGCCGACGCCAAACTCGCTGCGGCCACGCAGACCGCCGATGCGGCCCGCGCGGAAGTCCGCAAGTTCCAGCCGGTTGTCGATCGCACCGTCATCGCCGCTTATCAGGGCGCGCGCACGAGCCGCCTCTCCGCTGTGCTGCTGAGCGATTCGCCGCAGCGTCTGCTGGACCAGATGTCCACCATCGACGTGATCTCGGCCAGGAACTCCGAGCAGCTCAATCTCTACAAGCAGGCCACCGCGGCCGCGACCGACGCGGAAAACGCCGCACGTGCCGCCGCCGATACCGCCCGCGCGGCCTCCGATAAGGCCGACCAAGTGCGCGCCGACCTCGAGCGCAAACGAGCGGGCCTGTCCGGATCCATCGCGCAGGTGGTCGAGGCGTGGGGTCAGTTGTCCACCAAGGACAAATCGGCATTGGCCGGATCCCCCTTCCCGCCCGGATTCGATACCGACACCCTGCTGCGCGGGCTCGTTCCCGGTAGCGGCACCAGCGCATTGGCCGCCGGACTGACCCGCATCGGCGACCCTTATGTGTGGGGCGCGACCGGACCGCATCAGTTCGACTGCTCCGGCCTGGTGCAGTGGGCTTTCAAACAGGTCGGCAAGGATGTGCCGCGGACCAGTTCGCAGCAGGCCAGCTACGGCACCCCGGTGGACAAGGCGGATCTGCAGCCCGGCGACGTCGTGTTCTTCTACTCCGATATCTCCCATGTCGGCATCTACGCGGGCAATGGATTGATGCTGCACGCCTCCACGTTCGGGGTTCCGGTAGCCGTTGCGCCGATGGGGTCGACGCCCTATCACTCGGCTCGGCGATACTGAGCAGCTATGAGTAGCTTTCGGCGGGCGCGCGCCTGGTTGTTCGTGCGGCGCCGCTTCCAGTTCGTCGCCACCGTCGCGATGGTGGCCGTACTGACCGGCACCTGCGGTGCGCTGCTGATGATGCCGAATTCGGTACTGCCGAAACTGCGTGCGGCCCAGCCGACTCCGATCGGCAGCCTGCGCGCCGCCGATGACGATCCGCGCCTGGCCGCGGTGCGGCGCACGCTCGAACCCTTCGGACAGCTGGTCACCGAGCAGGTGCCGACCGGGAACGGCCAGCAGTCCCTGGTCGTCGGTCATCCGGGGCAGCAGGCCGAAATCGATACGCTGGCGGGCGAACTCGCCGCCGCGACCACGGCCGTCACCGGAGTGTGGGGGCCGGACTGGGCCCAGTCCGCGATGGTGGTCGTCGCATCGAATCCGTCGGAGTTCGCCGCGCTGGTGCGCTCGGGTGCGAGCATGCCCGCCGATGTCGCCGCGGCCTCGGTCGCCGATCCCTTCGTACCTGGCACCAAGCCGACCGGCCAGCGCGTGGTCTTCAGCTCCGATGCCGGACGCCGCCTCGACGCCGACGGTCTGCGCACCCTGCTGCGCCACGAACTCACCCATATCGCTACCCGGGCCAAGACCGTCGACGGCGCACCCCAGTGGATGCTCGAGGGCTTCGCCGAATTCGTGGCCCACCTCGGCACCGGACACCATTTCGCCGATATCGCACCGACGGTCGCCACCCGCATACGGGCCGGAGACGTCCCGCGCGATCTCCCGACCGCCGCCGACTTCGCTGGCAGTGGCGCCGTCGCCGCCTATGAGCAGGCCTGGTCGGTCTGCGCATTCGTCGCCGAGAAGTTCGACCAGCCGCGCCTGGTCGAGCTCTACCGCCGCGTCGCAGTGGGCAAACAGGACCCCGCGAGCGAGGACCGCATCATGCGCGATGTTCTTGGCGTCAGCCGTAACGACATGGTCGCCGACTGGCGCGCTTGGTTATCGGCCCGCGCCACTTGAGTCGAGCGTCGACGCATGCCCCGCCCACAACGGAGCGAGTCCTCCGAGCGACGTTCGCGACCCGTCTCGCGTCCGAGGCGTCGAAACTCATGCACCGGAGGCGCGAGTCCCGACCATCCGGCACCAATGCACCAGGTGCCGAACGTCTCCGCCATCACGAACCCAACAGAGCGAGTCTTACGAGCGACCGTTCGCGATCCGTCTCGCGTCCGAGCCGTCGAAACGCATGCCGCAGCCGTGGCATTCGACCATCGAGCACGCGTGCAACAAGTGCCGAACGTCCCGCCCTCGGCGACCACCACGGAACGAGTCTTACGAGCGACCGTTCGCGGCCCGTCTCGCGTCCGAGTCGTCGAAGCGCATGCGACGAAGTCGCGAGTCTCGACGGCTCGGACGCGAGACACCAGGGGGCCGCGAACACGCCGCGGCGGAGCCGCGGCAAATTAGACACAGTAGTTTGTTCGCATGGCCCGAACTCTGCTGGTTACCAATGATTTCCCGCCGCGGCCGGGCGGTATCCAGTCGTATTTGCAGGCGTTGGCCGGTGAGCTGCCGCCCGATGATCTGGTCGTTTACGCTCCGCGGTGGCGTGGCGACAGTCATCTGAAATTCGATGCGAAACAGAAGTTCCAGGTGGTGCGCCACCCGACCACGCTGATGCTGCCGACACCGCTGGTGCTGCGGCGGGCCGCGCGCCTGCTGCGCAGCGAGAACTGCGACACGGTGTGGTTCGGTGCGGCGGCACCGCTGGCGCTGCTGTCGCCGATGCTGCGGCGCGCGGGTGCCACCCGGATTCTGGCGAGTACCCACGGCCACGAGGTCGGCTGGTCCATGCTGCCGGGTGCGCGGCAGGCGCTGCGCGCGATCGGCGAGCACACCGATGTCGTCACCTATGTCAGCAGATATACGCGCGGGCGGTTCGCCTCGGCGTTCGGGCCGAATGCCGCGCTCGAATATCTGCCGCCGGGAGTGGATACCGAGGTCTTCCGACCGGATCCGGCCGCGCGCGCGGAATTGCGCGAGCGCTACGGCCTCGGCGATCGCCCGACCATCCTGTGCCTGTCGCGACTGGTTCCGCGCAAGGGACAGGACGCATTGATCGTCGCCATGCTGGAGATCCGCGCTCGGATTCCCGGTGCGGTGCTGGTGATCGCGGGCGGCGGACCGTACGAGGACAAGTTGCACGGGCTCGCGGCGGCCCTCGGCCTCGGCGATGACGTGGTCTTCACCGGCCGCGTCCCGTCCAGCGAACTCGCGGCCCATCACACCCTTGCCGATGTGTTCGCCATGCCGAGCCGCACCCGAGGGGCCGGGCTCGATGTCGAAGGTCTCGGCATCGTGTATCTGGAGGCCTCCGCGTCCGGAGTGCCGGTGGTCGCCGGACGTTCGGGTGGTGCGCCGGAGACCGTGTTGGAGGGCAAGACCGGCCGCGTCGTCGACGGACGCAAGAGCACCGAGATCGCCGATGCCATCGTCGAGATCCTGTCCGATCGCGATGCCGCCGCGCAGATGGGCGCGGCGGGACGCGCGTGGGTCGAGGAACAGTGGCGCTGGGACAGCCTGGGCGCTCGGCTACGTCAACTGCTGCAATAAAGGCGACGGCGGCTCACAGATCGGGGCTGTGATCTACTACGCTCGGGCCGTGAGCAGTATTCAGGTCGCTGATCAGACGTTCGTCGCCGCCCCAGGGGCCGCGGTCGCCGAGATCCTGGCCGGGGAGAACAATTGGCGCCGCTGGTGGCCCGATCTGACCCTCGGCGTCCGGGAAGACCGGGCCGACAAGGGTATTCGCTGGTCGGTCACCGGTGCGCTGACCGGAACCATGGAAGTATGGCTGGAGCCCGCCCTGGACGGGGTGATCCTGCATTACTTCCTGCACGCCGAACCGAAGGCGCCGACCCGGGATCTGGCCGCGGCCAATCGGGCGCGCCGGGTGGCGGGCAAGGATATGTCGTTCGAGATCAAGGCCAGGCTCGAGGCGGGCCGCGCGGCCGGTGTCGCACCGGCACACGCCGCCCCGACCGCCCGCTGACGCGCACGAGCACAGCACAGCAGCTGAAAGGAATCGTTGTCCGCCATGGCCGACAGGACCCAGAGGTCGATCATCATCGATGCACCGTCGCAGCGGGTGATGTCCGTCATCGCCGATCTGGAGTCCTACCCGGAGTGGGTCTCGGCGGCGAAAACCGTTGAGGTGCTGGAGAAGAGCGCCGACGGCCGGGCCCGGACCGCGCGCTTCGTGCTGGATGCCGGAGTCGTCAAGGACACCTATGTGCTGTCCTACACTTGGCGGCCCGATGACAAATCGGTGAGTTGGACGCTGATCAGCGGTGATCTACAGAAGGCGCAGGACGGCACCTACGAACTCGTCGATCAGCCCGACGGCACCACCGAGGTGATCTATGAGCTGACCGTCGACCTGAATATCCCCATGATCGGCATGTTCAAGCGCAAGGCCGAGAAGGTGATCACCGATACCGCGCTCAAGGAACTGAAGAAACGGGTCGAAGGCTGATCGCGCACAAGCCCGAGGTAGCCAGTACTCGGGTCGAACTATTCATCGGCAAAGGCGGAGTCGGCAAGACGACATGCGCCTGCGCTACCGCCATGGCCTATGCCAGGGCAGGGCAGCGGGTGCTGGTCGCTTCGCTGGATCAGGCGCATTCGCTCGGCGACGCGCTCGGCTTCCGATTCCCGCACGATCCCGGAACCGTGCCGGGAGTCGCGAGCGTGCTGCCCGGCCTCGATGTGATCGAGGTCGATTCCCTTGCGCTGCTCGAGGATCGGTTCCGCGATGTGGTGCGCGTGCTCGCGACCGGAACCGACCACAATCACGGCATCGACTTGGCCGCACTGGATCCGGCCGAGCTGACCGGACTGCCCGGCGTGCAGGAACTGCTGATGCTGGTGGAGATCACCCAGTTCGCCGCCGAGGACGACTGGGATGTGATCGTCGTCGACTGCCCGCCCTCGGCGGATATGTTGCGCATCATCACCGCGCCGGAAACCCTGCTCGGATATGTGGAGCGGATGTGGCCGCCGCATGCGCGGGCGATGAGTATGGTCGGCACCGATCTGCGGCGCGCGGTGCTGGCCACCACCGTCGAGCGGATCCTCGAGGCGGTGACCGAGGTGCGCGATCTGCTCGCCGATCACGGACGAACCGGTGCGCGACTGATCACCGGCGCCGAACAGGTCGCCATCGCCGAATCGGAGCGGGTGCGTTCGGCGGCGGCGCTGCTCGGTCTGCGGTTGGACGCGGTGGTGGTGAACAAGGTGCTACCCGCCGTGCCCCCGCCGACCGCACTCGAGGTGGCCTCGCATCCCGCGGTGCAGTGGTATCTGAATCGACGCGCCGAACAATTGGATGTAGTGAATCGACTACAACGGGGTATGAACGGGACACGGGTGCTGATCGCACAGCACACCGGGCCCGAACCGGTCGGGCTCACGTCCCTGTCCGCGCTGTCGTATGCGATGGATTCGGGTGAGCGGTTGAATGCCGACTCGAAGCTGAGCGACAATCCGGCGGAGGTTCGCACAAGTTCCGGCGAGCCGGTGGTTCGATTGGAATCGGGCACCGGTCTGCATTCGGTGTACGCGTTGCGGATGCACCTGCCCGTCGTCGATCCGGCGACGCTGCGACTGGGACGAGTGGAGGACGATTTGATCGTGGGAGCGGACGGGGTCCGACGCCGGGTGCGCTTGGCGCCGGTATTGCGACGGTGCACGGTCGACGGCGCCGAACTCGACAACGGCTATCTGATCGTGCGTTTCCACCCGGACCCGGAAGCGTGGCCGGTATGAGCGAGCGTAGCGAGCGAATCATGTCACAGCGCGCATCGCGCATGCCGGAGCCGAGCGCTAGCGAGGCGCAGGCATGAGCGATTCGAACGAATGGCCCGGCGCCGCCGAGCCCGGTGACGGCCTCAGCGAATTCGCCGCGGAGTTGAAGCTGCTGGCCGAGGCGGTGCTCGAACGGGTCGAACCCGTGCTGCGGCGCGCCGCCGACGGACAGCCGGACTGGTCGAGCTGCAGTTGGTGCCCGATCTGTGCGGCCGCGGCGCTGGCGCGCGGTGAACATCATGATGTGCTCGCGGTGGTGGCCGATCACGGGACCGCGATCGTCACGGTGCTGCGTGAGGCACTCGCCGGGGTGCCGGTCGATCCGGTGATGCCCGAAGACGGTGTGCCGCATGATCATTCGTTCGCTGCCGAGCGTCAGGACGACGACACCCCGGACGCGGAATCGGCAGCCGCCGAAGGCGATGCGCGCGCACGGCAGTCGAAACCGTCCGGGCGCAAGCGATCCCGCTATATCGGCATCCCCGTGACGATCAAGGCATGACGGCGCGAGTTGCGGATGCGCGACCGCTGACCGTCGGAATAGACGTCGGCGGCACCAATATTCGCGCATCGGTGGTCGACGGCGACGGCGAGGTGCTCGACACCGTGGTTGCGCCGACACCGCATTCGGCGCGGGCACTGGAGAATGCGCTGGACCGTGCGGTCCGCGAACTGTGCCGCAGACATCCGATCAGCGCGGTCGGCCTGGCGGTGGCCGGATTCATCAACGCCGATCGCTCGACGGTGCGCTTCGCACCGCACTTACCCTGGCAGGACACCCCGGTCGCGCAGCGGCTCACCGAACGCCTCGAACTACCGGTGATCCTCGAGCACGACGCGAATGCCGCCATGTGGGCCGAGTACCGATTCGGCGCGGCGGCGGGCGGGCACAATTCGGTGCTCGTCGCGATCGGCACCGGAATCGGCGCGGCGCTGCTCATCGACGGCGAACTGTATCGGGGCACGCACGGCGTCGCACCGGAGCTGGGACATCTGCAGGTGGTGCCGCAGGGCCGGTCCTGTCCGTGCGGTAAGCGCGGCTGCTGGGAAAGGTATTGCAGCGGAACGGCTCTGGTCGACACCGCGATCGAAATGCTGGCCACCGACCCGGTGCATTCGACGGTGCTGGCGCGCGAGGTGCTGCGCGATCCCGGTTCGCTGACCGGACGCCGGGTGGCGGGGGCGGCCCAGGACGGTGACCCGTTGGCGGTGGCGGTCATGGCCGATTTCGCCCGCTGGCTCGGGCTCGGGCTGGCCTTCGTCAGCGATATCTTCGATCCCGGACTGATCGTGATCGCCGGTGGCGTAAGCAGTTCGGCCGCGCAGTTCCTGGACGAGGCCCGCGAGGAGTACGCACGGGCGATCACCGGCGCGGGGCATCGACCGCTCGCCCGGATCCGGACCACGCAGCTCGGTGAGGCGGCGGGGATGGTCGGCGCGGCGGAGCTCGCCAGGGCCACCCTCGCCGAGACCGGCCGCGGCCGTTCCTGGGTGGCTCGTTCCACCCACTGAACGGTCGGTTATCAGTACTCGAGAACATGTGGTGAGATACACCGCTCAGCTTGGATGTGATCTGTACCCAGCGGTAAAGTCGGCAATTGACGGTTGTACCCGTAAACGATCCCGGCTGCGGGGGTTAGGACGCCATGCTCTACTGGATGCTGAAGTACCTGTTCCCAGGACCGTTCATGCACCTCTACAACCGTCCGACGGTCGAAGGCGTTGAGCATATCCCCGCCGACGGACCGGCCATTCTGGCCGGGAACCACCTGTCCTTCTCGGACTGGTTGTTCGCTCCGCTGATGAGCCCGCGTCGGATCAGCTATCTCGCCAAGGCCGAATACTTCACCGCCCCGGGCTTCAAGGGTCGGCTGCAGAAGTTCTTCTTCACTGCCACCGGGCAGTACCCGATCGACCGCAGCGGTGCCTCCGCGGCCGAGGACGCCCTCAATGCCGCACGCAAGCTGCTCGACAAGGGTCACCTCGTCGGCCTCTACCCGGAGGGCACCCGCTCCCCCGACGGTCGCCTGTACAAGGGCAAGACCGGCCTTGCCCGCCTCGCGCTCGAGACCGGTGTCCCCGTCATCCCGGTCGCCGTCATCGGCACCTTCGAGGTCTGCCCGCCCGGCCCGTTCCGCTGGCGCCGCCACAAGGTGACCGTCAAATTCGGCGCCCCCATCGACTTCTCCCGCTACGAGGGCATGGGCGGCAACCGCTTCGTCGAACGCGCCGTCACCGATGAGGTCATGTACGAACTCATGCGACTCGGCGGCCAGGAATACGTCGATGTCTATGCCGCCAGCCTGAAGAAGGGCGTTCCCAGCGGTTCCGCCCCCGAACCCACCCGCATCCCGGAGACGGCCGCCAGCTAGCCCTCCGACCGCAACGAGCCCGGTGCCGAATGCACCGGGCTCGTTCTGTTTCGGCGGCTCGACAGCCCGGTGCGCGTGTGCGGCGTTCGTGGCAGCGGCGCACGGGGCGGGCGGATCCGTGGCGTCTCGCAGCTGAGCGATCTCGCCCAACACCGAGGTGCGGGTCGCGGCTGAGGGGCACAATCACGGAGGTACGTGTTCCGAGTGCGGCAACTGCGGGCGTGCAGTGAAAGCTGGTGCACCGCAAGACGAGCGAGGGAGTCACGGTGTCGGAGGTAGCGCCGGATCTGTTGTTGTCTCTCGCCGTGGCGGCGGCGCATCAGCTGGGGTATTCGTGTCATGTGGCGGCGGCCGATGACGTGATGTTGTCCGGTCCGGCGGGGGATGTGATGGTCGGGCTGACGAATTTGCGGCGCATGGCCGCGGATGAGCCGCCGGATCAGTGGCCCGCACTGGTGGCGGATTATCTGAGTACCGGGCTGGTCGATCTGGAGGTCGACCGCGATCCGCTCGATACCGGCGACTTCGCGATGATGCGGGGGCTCATCAGGACTCGGCTCTACTCCGGGCTCGGCGGTGCGCCGGATGTGGTGCGTCGCCAGGTCGCGCCACGGCTGATTCAGCGGGTGCTGATCGATCAGGTGCACACCATGGCTCCGGTCACCTATCCGATGCTGCGGCAGTGGCCGATCGACGAAGACGAGCTGTTCGCCCTCGCCGAGCAGAACACCCGCGGCGACGGTCCGCTGGAAGTGCTCACCCATCAGATCGATACGCCGACCGCCGACGGTGTCGAGATCACCATGCTGTGCGGCATCTCCGACTACGTCACCGCGCACGCGTGCTGGCTCGACGAGTATCCGGTGATCGGACCGGCGGGTGCGGTATTCGTGGTGCCGTCCCAGCGCCACATCTACGCCCATCCGGTGGCGAATCTCGAAGTGGTCCAGGCGACCACGGTGCTGGCCCAGGTCGCGGTGCTCGATTACACGCAGCGCCCGTGGCCGGTGAGCCAGGATGTCTACTGGTGGCACGGTGGCGCCATCGAGCTGGCCGCCGCCACTCAGCACACCGGTGACTCGCTGTGCATCTATCCGTCGGACGACTTCCTCGCCGCATTGAACGAACTCCCCGAGCCCTGACGAGATCTCCGTCACACGGCAGCACCTCTCGCATCCAAGCCGTCACGTTTCGGACCACTCAACCGTCTTATGCGTACCGGTTTCCGATCGAGGAGGAGATACGACCATGCCTGTGCTGTCCATTCGTCACCAGGTGGCACCACTCGGGATCCCGCGATGAGCTCGAAGGCGGCCCACCATGCCGATGCCGCGGACGAGCGCTACCGCGCCGCGGCCTTCGTGAAACGGTCGATCAATAAGGTCTTTCCGACGCACTGGGCCTTCCTGCTCGGCGAGATCGCCTTGTACAGCTTCATCATTCTGCTGATCTCGGGCATCTACCTGACGCTGTACTTCGATCCGTCGATGACCGAAGTGGTCTACGACGGTGCGTATCAACCGCTGCGCGGTGTGCACATGTCGGCGGCATATGCCAGTTCCCTGGACATTTCGTTCGAGGTGCGCGGCGGCCTGTTCGTCCGGCAGGTACACCATTGGGCCGCACTGATGTTCCTGGCCGCGATCATCGTGCACTGCCTGCGGATCTTCTTCACCGGCGCGTTCCGCAAACCGCGCGAAGCGAACTGGGTGATCGGCTCGACGCTGTTGGTACTGGCCATGTTCGAGGGCTACTTCGGCTACAGCCTGCCCGATGACCTGCTGTCGGGCACCGGCCTGCGTTCACCGCTCGGCGGTATCACGATGAGCATCCCGATCGTCGGAACCTGGATCCACTTCGCCCTGTTCGGTGGCGAGTTTCCGGGCGATGTACTGATTCCGCGCCTGTTCATCACCCATGTGCTGCTGTTCCCCGGCATCATGCTCGCGCTGATCGCCGCACATATCGCACTGGTCTGGTATCAGAAGCACACGCAATTCCCGGGGCCTGGTCGCACCGAGCGCAATGTCATCGGTGCGCGCATCGTTCCGGTCTTCGCCGCGGATCAGGGTGCGTTCTTCATGTTCACCCTCGCCACGGTGGCGATCATGGGCGGTGTCTTCCAGATCAATCCGATCTGGGAACTCGGGCCATACAACCCGGCGCAGGTGTCGGCCGGTTCACAGCCGGACTTCTACATGATGTGGACCGACGGCCTGGCCCGGCTCATGCCGCCGTGGGAGATATACCTCGGCAACTACACCATTCCGGCGGCGTTCTGGGTTGCTCTGGTGATGGGTCTGGTGATCGTGATCCTGCCCGCCTATCCCTGGATCGAGAAGCGACTCACCAAGGATTACGCGGCGCACAACCTATTGCAGCGGCCGCGAGATGTGCCGGTGCGCAGCGGAATCGGCGCGATGGCGATCACCTTCTATCTGGTGCTGACACTCAGCTGCGTCAATGACATCATCGCGTTGAAGTTCGACATCTCGCTCAATGCCACCACCTGGATGGGCCGCATCGGTCTGTTGATCGCGCCGCCGATCGCATACTTCATCACCTACCGGTTCTGCATCGGTCTGCAGCGCAGTGACCGGGCGGTGCTGGAGCACGGTATCGAAACCGGCATAATCAAGCGACTGCCGCACGGTGAGTACGTCGAGGTGCACCAGGCGCTCGGACCGGTCGACGAGCACGGCCATCCGATGCCACTGGCATACCAGGGCGCGGCGATCCCGAAGAAGATGAACAAACTCGGTTCGGCGGGCAAACCGGGAACCGGCAGCTTCCTGCGGCCCGATCCCGCGGCGGAATCCGAGCGCTACTTCGAGATCGAGCACGCCGAGGAACGCAAACAGCTCGCCGTGCTGCAGAAATACCAGGACCGCATCTCCGACGGCGAAAGGCACACCCCATGATGTGGCTCACGCGCTCGCATGAGCCGGTTGCCGAGGACTACGGCCTGCTCGTCGCGGCCGCGACGGTGGCCACCGAAACCACCGCCCGTGTGGTCCGCAACCTGTTGCGCGAGAACGGGATCCGCGCCACCATCGGCTCGGCCCATCACGCCCGCCACCGCGTGCTCGTCTTCCCGGAAGATGCCGTCCGCGCGTTCGAAATCCTCTGCGACAACACCATCTGAAGGCGCGCATCAGAAGACCCCGAGCCATCCCGGTTCGGGGTCTTCGGTCATCCGGCGACCGGCCACGAAATGATCACCGAAGTGGAATGCTGTCAGGGAGACAGTTCCGAGCGGTATGGGAGCGGATCATGAGTTTTCAGAAGATTCCGGCGGGGACCCGGGGTTCCCGACCGCCCTCACCCAATCCGGTATTCCGTTTCCTCATCCGGGCGATGGAGCGATATCACCGATTCCGCCACGACCGATTCATGGGGATGGACCTGGTGTATCTGACCACCGTCGGCGCGAAGAGCGGTGCCGAACGCCGGGTGACGGTGAGCCGGTTCCCGGCCGATGACGGCGGCTGGCTGGTCGTGGCATCCATGGGCGGCGCGATCCAGCATCCGGGCTGGTATCACAATATCGCCGCGCATCCGGACCAAGTGTGGGCCGAGGTGGGTGGCACGAAATACCACGTCACGGCCGAACAGCTGGACGGCGAACGACGTGAGCGGGCCTGGCAGCAGATCACCGCCGTGCAACCGCGCTATCTCGGCTACCAGAAGAAGACCGACCGGCTCATCCCGATCATCGAACTCCGACCGCGCGGCTGATACCTGTTGGCCGAGCCGACGATGGGAGTTCACATGGCGTTGGGCCCCCTGCGCCAAGGTGGGCCAATGACTGGTTCGGACTTCGGCGTCTCCCGGCGCACCCTGCTGCGCGCCTCCGCCCTCGGTCTCGTCGCGGTCCCCGCACTGGCCGCCTGCTCGAAGGACGGGCCCGCACTGGTGCGTGCGCGCCCGAATCTCACCCACGGCGTCGCGGTGGGCGATCCGCGCACCGACGGCGCGCTGATCTGGGCGCGCTCCGATCAGCCCGCGAAGCTGATCGTGGAGACCGCCGCCACCGAATCCTTCACCGACGCTGAACGATTCACCGGACCACTGCTCACCCCGGATTCCGACGGCACCGGACGCGTGCGAGTCAACGGTCTGCCCGCGGGCCAGCAGGTGCACTACCGGGTCACCCTCGAAGGCGAGGACGGGGCCACCTCCGAACCGATCACCGGCGTCTTCCGCACCGTGCCCAACGGCGCGTCCGATATCAAACTGCAGTGGTCCGGCGATGTGGTCGGCCAGGGCTATGGCATCAACCCCGAACTCGGCGGTATGAAGATCTTCTCCGCCATGGCCGCGCGCGACCCGCATCTGTTCATCCACTCCGGCGATTCGATCTACGCCGATGTTCCCTTGCAGGAATCGGTGACGCTGCCCGACGGCCGGATCTGGCGCAATACCGTCTCCGAGGCGAAAAGCGCTGTCGCGCAGACGCTGGACCAGTTCCGCGGCAACTACGCCTACAACCTGACCGACCAGAACTACCGCCGCTTCAATTCCGCGGTCGCCCAGGTGGTCCAGTGGGACGACCACGAAACCGTCAACAACTGGTATCACGGCGGACTGGTCGCGGAGACCAAGGGCTACCGCGAGCGCAGCATGGACACGCTGGCGACACGCTCTTGGCAGGCCTTCCACGAGTGGATGCCATTGGAGCCCAAGGAGGCCGTCGACGGCCGCCTCTACCGCAAGATCTCCTACGGCCCGCTGCTGGACATCTTCGTGCTCGATATGCGGACCTATAAGGACACCAACGACATCGACAACGGACCCAGCGGTCGCATCTTCGGTCCGGAACAGACAAAGTGGCTCATCGAAGGTCTGCGCGATGCCAAGGCCACCTGGAAAATCATCGCCAACGACCTACCACTCGGCCTTGTCGTCAAGGACGGTGAACAAAAAGTGACCGCCTACGAGGGCCCCGCCAACGGCGACAACGGCGCCCCGTCCGGGCGGGAAACCGAAATCGCGCAAGTGCTCTCGGCGATCAAGGCGAACAAGGTCGGCGGCGTGGTCTGGCTGACCGCGGATGTGCACTACACCGCGGCTCACCACTACTCACCCGCGCGCGCCGCCTTCACCGACTTCGACGAGTTCTGGGAGTTCGTGTCCGGACCGCTGAATGCCGGTGCGTTCGGCCCGAATCCGCTCGACGGCACCTTCGGCCCGGAGGCGGTTTTCGTGCACGCGCCGCCGGTTCAGAACGCCGCGCCGCTGGACGGCTTCCAACATTTCGGCGAGGTTCTGATCGACGGCAGGTCAAGAGAACTGACGGTCAATCTCTGCGATGCGACCGGATCCGTCCTGTTCAGCCAGCGGATCGCGCCGCCGGTCCGGTAGTCGGCAAGATCGAACGAGCATCGGAGGCCGCGCTGTGGTTAGCTTTCGGTCCATGAGCACGCCGCACACTGTCGCCGCCGAAGAATATCTACCTCGTGACACCGCGGATGTCGTTCGTACGGTGCGGAATTCACGCGGTCGCGCGGAAAACCTCACGGTACGTGGCGGCGAACCGATCGATGATGGTCTGTCGTTACCCGATCCGCGCGCGGTGCTTTCGCTGCGCAAGATGAATGCGGTGCTCGATATCAACCTCGGCAGGCGCACCGTGCGCGTGCAGGCGGGGGCCAAACTCTCCGATATCGATCGGCGCCTCGGCGCGCACGGACTCGGTCTGCCGATCGTCGGCGACCACCGCGATATCACCGCGGGCGGTTTCGCCTCGGTCGGCGGTGTCAGCACGGCGTCGCACAAGTACGGCATGTTCATCGATCAGATCGTGGACCTGGAATACGTCGACCCGGACGGACGCATCGGCACCTGCGGACGCAACCACCACACCGAGCGCTTCCACCGGATTCTCGGCGCGGGCGGGCGCGCGGGCATCATCACCGCGCTCACTCTGGATGCGGTCGATATCGATAAGGACCACACCTGGCTCACCACCGATGCCGACCGCTTCCTCGACTTCGACTCCTTCGTCGAACACGCCTACGCCGAAATCGCTCGGCCGGGCAATGTCGCACTGCAGGTCGGTCGTTGGGTCGATACCGCGCCGCTGAAGGTGTCGCGTCCGGTCGGCACCGGACACGTGCAGTTGGGGACCGTGCGGTTCGGTCAGTGGTCGAGCCTCTACCCCACCACGCCAACTCGCTCGCTGCGTGCGCGTCGTGAGGTCGGCACCAAGACCAGGAAATCGTTGGGCGTCATCGCCTCTGCCGCGGGCGGGCGCGCGGGCGCGCCGGTGCGCAATGCCGCGGCGGGCGCGCTCATGTTCGCCCCGAAGGTGCTGACACTGCGCGATGCGGAGTATCTGGCCGATACTGTCATCAGCTCCTCCGAACGCGGACCCGCCTACCGGGTCGCGATTTTCGCGCCGCTGTCGACCTACGCCTCAGTTTTCTACAGACTGCACGATTTGTTTGCTGGACACCGAGAGCGGACCGGCTGCTTCACCGTCATCTCCGCGATGACCTACGGCGTGCGCTCGAAGTACCTGCGTGCCGAGGCGCAAGCGCGCGGACTCGCGGTCGAGGACCACGGACTGATCACCTTCACCTGCCGTTTGCGGCCCTCCGCGCTGCCCTCAGAACTGTTGCGCGACATCGTCACCGGAATCGACGAGATCTGCACGTCCGAACACGCCCTGCGGTACGACTCCACGGATTAGACTGTGTCGCGCCGCCTATAGTCGCCAGCAAATAGCTTCCCCCGCCATCGGGCGGTTCGGCTATCTGTTGGCGACGGCGGTCGACTTCGACACTGTCGGCGGGGTGTCGATGCGTTGGTTCAGCCCATCTACGGTGAAGGTTGCTCTGATGCTCGAATTCCGCACTGCCCCAGCGCGTTTGCCGGACCGCAAGCGTCAGCGGCCCGAATCCGTCGAGGGGCTACGGATTCTCGTGACGGACGCGTGTTCGGAGATCGGTCGCGCGACCGCCACGCGCCTTGCCGAGCAGGGCGCGCAATTGCTGCTGGTCGCGCGTCGCGGGGATCAACTCGTCACCACCTGCAATCAGATCGTCGATGCGGGCGGTGCGGCGAATTGGTTCCGCTGCGATATCTCCGCACTCGGTGATGTCGATCAGCTGGTCGAGTGGGTGCTCAGCGATTTCGGCCGGGTCGATGTGCTGATCAACAACGCGGGCCGCCCGCTGCGAAGACCTGTCTCGCAATCCCTGGACCGCTTCCGCGACTACCAGCGCATGATGGCGACCAACTACTTCGGTCCGCTGCGCCTGACCCTCGGCCTGCTGCCCGCCATGCTGGAATCCGGCTCCGGCCATGTGATCAATGTCGGTCCGTGGAGCCTGAAGACCGGCGCCACCCCGAATTTCGCCTCCTACGCCAGCTCCCAGGCCGCCTGGACCACCTTCGGTCAATGCGCGGACGCCGAACTCTCACCGCGCGGCATCCAGGTGACCGCCGTCCATTATCCGGCCGTGCAACCGGATACCGGCACCATCGCGCACTACGTCACCGAACCCGCACTGGAGCCGACCGACGCCGCCCGGCTGATCGAAACGGCCATCCGCACCCGCCCCGCCCGCCTCGAACCCCGCTTCGCGCGCACCCTGCGCGGACTGGCCGGTGTCGCGCCGCGCTGCACCAACCGCATCCTCTCCCGCCTCGCCTCGCTCTAGCCCGCGGACATCCGAGCCCAGCAACGCCGAAGCGCCCCACCGGATTCGGTGGGGCGCTTCGCCAGACAGCTATCGGCTCAGTGCTTTTCGGGGCCGAGGTAGTACTCGAAGACCAGACCGGCGGCCGCACCGAGGATGCAGACCACACCGATGCCGATCAGCCAGAACTGGAAGAACGCCAGGCCGAGGGCGGTGATGGAGCCCGCACCGGCCAGCGTGATGGGCCAGAAGCTACCGGGCGAGAAGAAGCCGAGATCGCCCGCGCCGTCCACGATCTCGGCATCCTCGTAGTCCTCCGGACGCAGGTCGAGACGACGCGCGACGAAACGGAAGTAGGTGCCGATAATCAGCGACAGACCGGCGGTCAGCACCGTCGCGGTGGTGCCCGCCCACTCGACACCGGTCCGCGACTGGCCGGTGAAGTAGCCGTACACGACTGCCACGATGATGAAGAACACCGTGAGCAGTTCGAAAATCCGCGCTTCGATCTTCATTTCAGATCAGTCCTCACTTGCTCTCTACCGCGGACGCGCTCTTGGTGTCGCGCTTGGTGTTGAACGGCTGGGTGGAGGTCGCGACCGGGGATTCACCGATGGACTCGAGCGCCTCGGCGTTGGTCTTACCCGCCTTGCGCGCATCGATGTACTTGGTGAACTTCTCCGGCGATACCGCGCGGACCTCGAAGTTCATCATCGAGTGGAAGGTGCCGCACATCTCGGCGCAGCGGCCGACGAACGCGCCTTCCTTCTCGATCTTGGTGATCTGGAAGACATTATCCGAGTGGTTTTCCTTCGGATTCGGCATCACATCGCGCTTGAACAGGAACTCCGGCACCCAGAAGGCGTGCACCACATCGGCGGCGGCCAGCTGGAATTCGATGTTCTTACCGGTCGGCAGCACGAGCACCGGGATCTCGGTGCTGGAGCCGACGGTCTCGACCTTGTCGTAGTGCAGGTAGGACAGGATGTCGTTCTCCGGCTTGCCGTGCACCGGGCCCGGCTGCGGGTGACCGTCCTTGGTCCGCTCCTTGTACTCCTCGAGCTGCTGCTGATTGGCGTCCTCGCGGGCCTTGTCGATGCCGTCGAAGCGGTAGCCGTCCTTGAAGTCGACATTGCGGTAGCCGAACTTCCAGTTCCACTGGAAGGCGGTCACGTCGACGGTCACGTCCGGGTTGCCGACCTTCTCGTGCACGTAGTTCTGCACGACCACGGTGAAGTAGAAAAGCACCGCGATGATGACGAACGGCACGGCCGTGTAGGTCAGCTCCAGCGGCACGTTGTAACCGGTCTGGCGCGGGAACTCCGGGGAGTCCTTCTTCTTGCGGTGGAAGGTGACGGTCCAGAAGGTCAGACCCCATACCAGCACGCCCATCGCCAATGCCGCGATGACCGACCAGGTCCACAGTTCCCGCATCCGGGTGGCCTGCGGCGTGATGCCCGAGGGCCAGCCGAATCGCAGCCATACATTGTCGATCGAGCAGCCCGAGACGAGCATCGCGGTGATCCCCAAGGACACCGCCAAGCCGACCCGTCGAAGGATGCGGCCCTGCCGACCCTTCACGGGTCGCGCCCCGATCTCTTCGCTCGCCTTGTGCGCCACGCTCACGCCTTCCTGGTCGCCACACATTCCGACAGTGCACCGCTCGGGTTGCGATCGCCCGGCGGTACGTCCTAAGCACGTTTCAGGGCATTCCGTCGGCCGCTTGCTTCGCGCGCGATCCAACTGAGAATGTCCTGAGTACTACGCAGCGTAGACCAAACCGGCGCCCCGTTTGACGTCGGGTCGGATTCAACACTCCACCGATGCGGGGGTTGATCGGGTCACCCGGACATCGTCGCAGTACACGGGGTGCGACGCGACCGGATCGGGCAGGTGCGATGCAGGCGGACACAATATTTCGCAGCGCATCTGCCCGGTGGGCGCGACACATGAATCCGCCTCGTGCGGCATACTCGGACACGAGATTTCGTCCTGTGCGCCCAGCTATCGGGCGCAGCCACCCAATGAATCGGGCCAGCGCCCGTACCAAGTAGGAAACGAGGTTGCCGACGCCGTGTGTGGACTGCTCGGATTTCTGACATCTGATGCGGCAACCGACGACGTGGTAGAGGGGGTGTACGACGCCCTGCACTGCGTGCGCCATCGCGGCCCGGACGAGCGCGGGACCTGGCACGACGATCATGTGATCTACGGCTTCAACCGGCTGTCGATCATTGATATCGAGCATTCACACCAGCCGCTGCGCTGGGGTCCGGCGGAAAACCGGGAGCGCTACGCGCTGACCTTCAACGGTGAGATCTACAACTACATCGAGATCCGCGAGGAACTCGCGAAGGCCCATGCCGAGGAGTACCCGGACGGCAGGATCTTCGAGACCGAGGGCGATAGCGAGGCGATCGTCGCGGCCTTCCACTACTGGGGTCCGGAGGCGGTACGCAAGCTGCGCGGCATGTTCGCGTTCGCGATCTGGGATACCGAAACCCAGGAGCTGTTCCTGGCGCGCGATCCGTTCGGAATCAAGCCGCTGTTCCTGGCGACCGGGCCCGGCGGGACCGCGTTCGGCAGTGAGAAGAAGAGTCTGCTGGAGCTGCTGCCCGCGCTCGGACTGTCCGATGCGCTGGATCCGCGAGCTCTGGAGCACTACACGGTGCTGCAGTACGTGCCGGAGCCGGAGACCCTGCACAAGGACATCCGTCGGCTGGAATCCGGGCACTACGCGACCGTGCGGGCGGGCAAGGCGCCGACGATCACGCGCTACTTCGATCCGCAATTCAAGGTGCGGGCCTTCGCACCCGGTTCGGCGGCCGCCCGCTATCGCGATATCGCCGAGGCCCTCGAGGACTCGGTCGCCAAACATATGCGCGCGGATGTCACGGTCGGATCCTTCCTGTCCGGCGGCATCGATTCCACCGCGGTCGCGGCGCTGGCCATGCGGCACAACCCGAAGCTGATCACCTTCACCACCGGCTTCGAACGCGAGGGCTACTCCGAGGTCGATGTGGCGGCCGAGAGTGCGGAGGCGATCGGCGCGCGGCACATCGTGAAGGTGGTCTCCCCCGCCGAATTCGCGGCCGCGATTCCCGAAATCGTCTGGTACCTCGACGATCCCGTGGCCGACCCGGCGCTGGTTCCGCTGTACTTCGTGGCCAAGGAGGCGCGCAAGCACGTCAAGGTGGTGCTCTCCGGCGAGGGCGCGGACGAGCTGTTCGGCGGATACACGATCTATCGGGAACCGTTGTCGCTCAAGCCTTTCGAGTACTTGCCACGTGGCGTGCGGAAACTGGCGGGCAGGCTCTCGGAGCGGATTCCGGACGGGACCCGAGGCAAGAGCCTGCTGCACCGCGGTTCGCTCACGCTGGAGGAGCGCTACTACGGCAATGCGCGCAGCTTCAGCGATGCGCAGTTGCGTGCGGTGCTGCGCGAATTCCGGCCGGAGTGGACGCACCAGGACATCACCGCGCCGATCTACGCGCGCTCGCGCGGCTGGGATCCGGTGACGCGCATGCAGCATCTGGATCTCTACACCTGGCTGCGCGGCGACATCCTGGTCAAGGCCGACAAGATGACCATGGCGAATTCGCTCGAGCTGCGCGTGCCCTTCCTGGATTCCGAGGTGCTGAAGGTCGCCGAACAGCTGCCCTACGAGCAGAAGATCACCAAGGAGACCACGAAGTACGCACTGCGCCAGGCGCTCGAGGGCATCGTCCCGCCGCATGTACTGCACCGGGCGAAGCTGGGTTTCCCGGTCCCGCTGCGGCATTGGTTGCGCGGCACCGAACTCTACGACTGGGCGCACCTGCAGATCGCCGAATCGCAGACCGATCACCTGCTGGACAAGGGTGCGATCAAAGGCATGCTCGAAGACCACCGCGCAGGCCGCGGCGACCACAGCCGCCGGTTGTGGACACTGCTGGTCTTCATGGTCTGGCACGGGATCTTCGTGGAGAAGCGCATTTCTCCCGATATTCAGGAGCCGGTCTACCCGGTCTCGCTGTAGTCACTGGGAACGCGCACGTTTCGCCCGCCGACCCGCGGGTGATTCGTGCGTGGTGGGTGGGACCCAATGCGTGTGCGGCGCGGGAATCAGAGTGACGCGGCACCGTCGTCTCACAATGCCACTGTGCCGCACATCCTTTCGCACGCCGCGCATGGATGGACGGCGCTGGAGCATGCGCGGCACCGGAATCGGCGCTGAAAGGCGCGCAGTGAGCAGATGCGAACGGCCGCACCGGAATACGGTGCGGCCGTCGAGATCGGCGTGCCTCAGAGCAGGGGCTTGATATCGGCGGCGGCCGCAGGGCCGTAGGCGTTGGTGAGGCGTTCGAGAGCGTCGTCCTTGTTGAGGGTCCACTCCTGGGTGCCCATGGTCTCGAGGACGAGAACCGCGATGAGCGAACCCAATTGGGCGGAGCGCTCCAGCGAGAGTCCGGTGGTGTGGCCGGTCAGGAAGCCAGCGCGGAAGGCGTCGCCGACGCCGGTGGGCTCGACCTTGTCGACCTCGGGGACCACACCGACGGTCACCTCGGTGCCGTCGCGGTCGAAGATCTGCACGCCGTCCTTGCCGAGTGTGGTGACCCGGATGCCGACCTTACGGGCGACCTCTTCCTCGCTCAGACCGGTCTTCTGCAGCAGCAGCGCCCACTCGTACTTATTGGTGAAAAGGTATGCGGCGCCGTCGATCAGCTGCACGGCCTGATCACCGTCGAGGCGAGCCAGCTGCTGGGACGGGTCGGCGGCGAACGGAATGCCGAGTTCGCGACATTCGGCGGTGTGGCGCAGCATCGCCTCCGGATCGTTGGCGCCGATGAGCACCAAGTCGAGACTGTGCTGCTCGGCGAGTTCGCCGATCGAGATATCGCGGGCCTCGCTCATCGCGCCCGGGTAGAACGAGGCGATCTGGGCCATATCGTCATCGGTGGTGCAGACGAAGCGAGCGGTATGCGCCCGGTCCGAGATCTTGACGGTGGAGCAGTCGACACCGTGCTTCTCCAGCCAGGCGCCGTACTCGGCGAAATCGGCGCCGACCGCGCCGACGAGCAGCGGCGTGCGGTTCAAAACGCCCATGGCGTAGGCGATATTGCCCGCGACACCGCCCTTGCGGATCTGCAGATCATCGACGAGAAAACTCACCGAGACGTGGTCGAGCTGATCGGCCAGCAGCGCGTCAGCGAACCGTCCGGGGAAACGCATGAGATGGTCGGTTGCGATGGACGCGGACACGGCGATAGACACGAGGCTGAGCCCCTTCGAGTAGGCGGCAGACGACGAAAGGCGCGGGACAAAACCCGCGCCTTCACCGTAGCTCACCCGCCTCCCCGAGTCTCTTGCCGATCGTGATGCTCGAGGCTTTCGTCGCGGACCGGCGGTCGACGCCCAGTTCAGTTCTGGGCGGCCCTGACGAGTGTCCTTATGACATCAGCTGCCGCGTCGGCAGCAGGGTGACCGGGGCCCGATACGACTCGGAGAGTCGGGCGCGCAGGTGTCAGTTGAAAGAGTCGCCGCAGGCGCAGGAACCCGTGGCGTTCGGGTTGTCGATCGTGAAGCCCTGCTTCTCGATGGTGTCGACGAAGTCGATCGAGGCGCCCTGCACGTACGGCGCGCTCATCCGGTCGACGGCCAGCTTGACGCCGCCGAAGTCGACGGTCAGGTCACCGTCGAGCGAGCGGTCGTCGAAGAAGAGCTGGTAGCGCAGGCCAGCACAGCCGCCCGGCTGCACGGCGATACGCAGGGCGAGGTCGTCACGACCCTCCTGGTCGAGCAGCGCCTTCGCCTTGCTGGCGGCGGCATCGGTCAGGGTCACACCGTGGGTGGTCGTCTCGTCTTGCACAGTCATGAACTCTCCTCAGGACAGCTGTGTTCAACCCGTGAACAGCGCACGGCTCGTGGCTGTCAACACCACTCAGCGGGCTGTTATTCCCCCATCTTGCCACCACCGGCTACCGCGGTGGACACAACCTCCCACCGGCCTCATTTCCTGCGGGGTACCGCATCGAATAGCCTGGTCGCGTGAAATTGTTCCGTCGCGGCGAGTCCAGCACCACCGACGAGAGCGCCGACCGCACGGCGGGCTCGGACGGCGGCTCGACCGCAGTCTCCACCACTAAAGCGGCCACCGCCACCGAGGGCAAGGGTCGCCCCACTCCGAAACGTCGTGAGGCCCAAGGCAAACGGCGCGGCCCGGTGGCTCCGGCCCCGCTCACCGCGAAGGAGGCCCGCGCCCGGCGCAAGGCCACCCGAGGTAACCGCGCGGACCGCAAAGCGGCCTCCGCCGAGCGTCGGCTGGCGGCCCAGGACCGGCGCGCCAGGATGCTCGCGGGCGAGGACAAATACCTGCTGCCCCGCGATCAGGGTCCGGTGCGGGCCTTTGTGCGCGATATCGTCGATGCCCGGCGCAACCTGGTCGGATTGTTCATGCCGATGGCGCTGGTGCTGATCCTGTCGATGTTCGTCGCGCCCGCGCTGCAGACGATTGTGACACTGGCCATGCTGGTGATGATGTTCTTCATGATCGCCGAGGGCTTCCTGCTCGGCCGGATCGTCAACGGGCGGGTGCGCGAGCGTTTCCCGGAGAGCACCGATACCGGCTACAAGCTGGGTTGGTACGCCTTCGTCCGCGCCTCGCAGATCCGCAAGATGCGGGCGCCGAAGCCGCGGGTCGCCCCCGGCGACAGTGTC